>CAVVNL010000014.1:0-144860 GCA_963749565.1 uncultured Acidobacteriota bacterium
CGTGGCGGCCGCGCCGCGGTAAGCGTTCACTTCGTCAAGCCATCTCACCAGATCACCGGAACGGTTCCGGAGCCGCGGATTTCGGCGTCGCGTGTGATGAGCGGGAGACCGATGACCTGCGCCGAGGCGCAGATGAGCGCGTCGAACGGATCGCGCGTGAAGCGCAACTCGTCGGCGATGAACACGGTGTCGGGCGTCAGATCGAGTGGCTGGTACGCCGGATTGCTGAACAGATCCTCGAAGAACGCGCGCACGGTCCGGCGAAGGTTGATGCGGGACACCCGCGCGAGCAGGCTGCATTCCCAGACGACCGCCGTGGGCACGTAGAGAATGGCGTCGCGCCGCTCGCAGCGCGCGTAAAATGCGGCGGCGCGGGGACCGAGCCTCCCACCGCCGGCTGCGTGGAAGACGAGCGCGTGCGTATCCGTGACGGCGGCCCGCTGGTCAGCCACGCCGCCCTTTCTTTCGCCTCGCGGCGCGGCGTTCGACGGGCGAATCCTTGACCGGCAGCGGCCGCCCAGAGACATCGCGTAGATGCGCCGGACGGCCTCGTCGGCGCCTTCCAGGAGAGGATCGCCGGCATCGATGTCGATCGTCCCGGCGACCGACCGGGACGGTCCCGCCCGGCCCGATGCCCGCGCGGCGGCCACAAGCCGATCGAGCAGCTCGCTGACGCTCCGGAGGCCGGCCGCACCGGCGCGTCCTCTCAGCCAGGTGAGATTGTCGGGGTCGAGAGTGACGGAGATTGCCTGTTTGGCCATATACGTATATTTATACGATATCGTGTCATGGCACGGTCAGTCAAACGGCGTGCGGCGCGAACGCGCCGATCCTCAAATCCTCACATCCTCAAATCCTTAGATTTCCAGGATTCTCCATTACGGGGTATCATGTAACCGTTATAGGAATTACCGTAATGCAGAACCCCTTCGTCTACGGCGAGGTCGTGCCGGCGGCGGCGTTCGTCGACCGCGTCGTCGAGCTGGATCGGCTGGTCGCCGATCTCGCCGCCGGCCAGAAGGTCTTCCTGATCTCGCCGCGGCGATACGGCAAGTCGTCGCTCATCCGCCACGCGCTCGCGGCCATGGCGCGGCGCGGCGCGCTGACGATCGAGGTGACGGTCAGCAGCTTCAGCTCCTACGTCGCCTTTCTCGAGGGGTACGCCCGGGCCGCTGCGTCGCCGCCGAGACCAAGGGCGATCGCGCGCGCACCTGGCTGCGCGAGATGATCCGTTCGGCGCGCGCCGAGGTCCGCTACAGCGTGAACGCCGGCCCTCTCGGCGCGCTCAGCGTCTCCTTTCCCGGCGTCCGATCGGATCGCGACGTCTCGCGCCTCGCGCAGGAGGTCTTCGCGCTTCCCGCGCGGCTCGCCGAAGCGCGCGGCCGGGCGGTGGTCGTCGCCCTCGACGAGTTTCAGGCGATCGGCGGCTTCAACGGCGGCTCGGTCGAGCACGCGCTGCGCGCCGCCGTCCAGCATCAGCGCGACGTCGGCTACGTGTTCGCCGGCTCGGAGCCGAGCCTGATGGAGCGGATGCTCGGCCCGAAGCGGCCGTTCTACAAGGCCGGCCCGGTCATGCGCCTCGAGAGGATTCCGGCGGACGAATTCGCCGCCTTCATCGACGGCCGTTTTCAGCGATCGGGCGTCAAGCCGGAGGCGGGTCTGGGCGCCGCGATCGTCGAGCTCGCCGGGAACCTGCCCTACGACGTGCAGCGGCTGGCGCACGAAACGTGGGACGAGGTGCGGATGGGCGGCCGGCGGCGCGCGACGCTCGACGATCTGCACCAGGCGCTGCGCCGGCTGCTGGCCGAGCAGCAGACGATGTTCGAAGCGTCGTGGCAGCGGCTGACGCTGCCGCAGCGGAGCGTGCTGCGCGCGGTGGTGCTCGAAGAAGGCCGCGAGCTGCTGTCGGCCGAAGTCGCGCGAGCGCCACCGGCTCGGCGGCGCGTCGACCGTGCAGTACGCGCTCGCCGCGCTGCTCCGCGACGATGTCATCAGCCGCGAAGGCGACCGCTACATCGTGGTCGACTCGCTGCTCCGCGAATGGGTCGCGCGGCGGACCTTCTGAGCTGACGACGCTCACTCGGCGAGTCCAGAAGGACACCGCTACGCTCGTATAGAATCGTGCCGTGAAGATCGTCATCGCCGGCGGCACCGGCTTTCTCGGCCGTCCGCTCACGGCACGCCTCGCGTCCGAGGGCCACGATGTCGTCGATCCTCACACGCGCGCGCCGGCATCCGGCGCCGGGGCGCGCACCGTCGTCTGGACGCCTGACGGCACGCGCGGGCCCGTGGGCGGCAGAGCTCGACGGTGCGGACGCGGTCGTCAACCTTGCCGGCGAGTCGATCGCCGGCAGGCGCTGGTCGGCGGCGCACAAGCAGCGCGATTCTCGACAGCCGGGTCCTCGCGACGCGCAGCCTCGTCGCGGCGATCGCACGCGCGTCACGACCCTCCGTCTGTATTCGTCAGCGGATCGGCGGTCGGCTATTACGGTCCGCGCGGGGACGAAGTGGTCACGGAGGCCACGCCACCCGGCCGCGACTTCCTCGCGCGGGTGTGCGTGCAGTGGGAAGACGAAGCCAATCGCGCGGCCGGTCCGCGGACCCGCGTCGTCTGCGTGCGAACCGGACTGGTGCTCGAACGCGACGGCGGCGCGCTGCCGCAGATGCTGCCGCCGTTCTAGTTCGGCGTCGGCGGGCCGGTCGGGTTCGGGCCGCCAGTACTGGCCCTGGATTCATCGCGCCGATTGGATCGATCTCGTCCGGTGGTCGATCGAGACCGCAGCCGTCAGCGGGCCGCTGAACGCCACCGCGCCGAATCCGGTGACGAACGCCGAGTTCGCGCGCGCGCTCGGCCGCGCGCTCCGTCGGCCCGCTTTCATGCCCGCGCCGGCGTTCGCGCTGCGGCTGATGCTCGGCGAGATGGCGGACGCGCTGCTCCTGTCGGGCCAGCGCGCGGTGCCGGCGAAAGCCGAAGCGCTCGGCTTCACCTTCAGGTACGCCCGGCTCGACGATGCGCTCGGCGCGATCTTCGGATCCGCCGGGATCGTCGGGCGTAGCCGGGTCACTTTCGGACCCGGCTCGATCGCATTGTCGACCGGCGGGTCCACAGGACCCGCCCTACATCGTCGCCTAATACGCCGCGAGCTTGCGCAGGGCGTCGGTGATCTTGTCGGCGTTCGGCAGGTTGAACGCCTCGAGGACTGCGAGAACGGGCAGTGCGTGTCCGGATAGGTGACGCGCATGACCGGCGCGTCGAGCGCATCGAACCGCTCTTCCATGATCACGGCCGACAGCTCGGCGCCGATGCCCAGCGTCTTCACGTCTTCGTGCACGATCAGCGCCCGGCTCGTCTTCTCGACCGACCGCAGGATCGCCTCCTTGTCGAACGGCAGCAGCGTCCGCAGGTCGATCACCTCCACCTCGACGCCGTCCTTCGCAAGCCGGTCGGCCGCCTCGAGCGACGGCTGGACCATCGCGCCGTACGTCAGCAGCGTGATGTCGCCGCCCTCCCGTCGCGTCGCCGCGACGCCGATCGGCACGATCTCGTCGCCTTCGGGCACCGGTCCCTTCGCCCGGCGGTAGAGATACTTGTGCTCGAAGTAGATGACCGGATTGTCGTCGCGGATGGCGGCCTTGAGCAGGCCCTTCGCGTCGTACGCCGTCGACGGCGCCACCACCTTCAGGCCGGGCCGGTGGATGAACCAGCGCTTCCGGATTCTGCGAGTGATACAGCCCGCCGCCGACGTTGCCGCCGCTCGGCGCCCGCACGACGATCGGCACGCTCGCCCGGCCGCCGTACCGGTAGCGCAGCGTCGCGGCCTGGTTGACGATCTGATCGAAGCCGCAGGAGATGAAGTCGGCGAACTGCATCTCCGCCACCGGCCGGTAGCCGCGCTGCGACGCGCCGATGCTGATGCCGACGATCGCCGATTCCGAGATCGGCGTGTCGACCACCCGCATTTCGCCGAACTCCTCGTACAGGCCCTGCGTGACGCCGAACGCGCCGCCATACTCGCCGACGTCCTCGCCGAGCACGAACACCTTCGGATCGCGCCGCATTTCTTCGACGAGCGCTTCGCGGATGGCTTCGAGGTAAGAGAGCTCCTTAGGCATACAGATCCGTCACGGCGTCCTCCGGCTTCGGGTCGGGCGCGTTCATCGCAAACTCCACCGCATCGTCGATCGTCGACGTCACGCGGTCCTCGATTTCCTTCAGCTTGTCCTCGGTCAGCACGTTGCGGGCCTGGAGATAGGTCGTGAACGTCGGAATCGGATCGCGGCTCTTCCACATCGCCAGCTCTTCGTCGGTCCGATAGAACGCCTTGTCGTGCTCGGAGTGGCCGTGCCATCGGTAGGTCTTGCACTCGATCAGCGTCGGCCCCTCGCCGTTGCGCGCCCGCGCGAGCGCGCCCTGGGTGGACTGGTAGACCGCCAGCACGTCGTTGCCGTTGATCGAGACGCCTTCGAAGCCGTAGCTCTCCGCCCGGTCCGCCACGTCGTCGATCGCCATGCTCTTTTCGACCGGCACCGAATAGGCGTAGAGATTGTTCTCGCAGACGAAGACGATCGGCAGCCGCTGGACGCCGGCGAAGTTCAGCGCCTCGTGGAAATCGCCGGTGTTGCTCGCGCCCTCGCCGAAGTAGGCGACGACGACGTTGTCGGTCTTCTCCATCTTGAAGGTGAGGCCGAGGCCGGCGGCGACCGGCAGGTTCGCGCCGAGCATGCTCGTGTTGCCGAAGATCCCCAGCTCGTTGACGCCGCTGTGCAGCGCCGAGTCGCGGCCCTTGGACAGGCCGGTGGTCTTGGCGAACATCTGCGACATCATCGCGCGCGGCTCGACGCCTTTCATCAGGAACGACCCGAGGTCGCGATGCAGCGGGCAGATGAAGTCTTCCTTCCGCAGCCCGAAGCAGGTGCCGACGATGATCGCTTCCTGGCCGATGCCCGTGTAGACGCCGCTCCGCACCTTGCCCTGCTTCACCAGAATGCTGAGCCGCTCGTCGAACGCGCGGATCAGCTTGAGCCAATAGAACATCTCGAGCAGCTGCTCGGGCGACAGCTTGAACTTCGTGCGTTTGATCGTCGGCATCTGTCGCCATCGCCAAGGATTCTACTCAATTACCCCACGGCCAAAAAATCGTCTAATGTGTCGGTCTCGGCAGTCGCGCTGCAAGGACGAACAGTGGATGAAGGGGGCAGGTCATGGAACGATTGAGCAAGGATTGGACCGACGACGAACTGCTTCGCGAGATCCGGCGGCGCGAGCGTCGCGCAGGATCGGGAGACCGCACGCGGGCGGCCGCTGCCCCAGCCGGCCGCGCCCGCGATCTCGCCGGCGTGCCGACCGGGGAGCTGGTGCGCGCCGCGAAGGGACGCCAGCGTGTCATATACGGCTCCGACAACCGTCAAGACATCTACCAGGTCTCCAAGCCGACGGTGCGCCGCTCCGCGGACGCGGTGGTGGCGCTCGTCAAGGCAGCCGACCTCAACGAGAACGCCGACGGAACGTTCGACCTGGCGACGGAGTCGTACAAGGACGCCTTCGATCTCTGCAGCGGCGAGCCGTTCGTCGAGCAGCCAACCGGCTGCTTCTGCTCGGGTTCCCTCGTCGCCCCGGATGTCGTTGCCACGGCGGGGCACTGCGTGAAGAACGCGGCGGATCTTGCCACGATGCGGTTCGTCTTCGGCTTCCACATGACGAACGCCACCACGCCGCGGACGAAGTTCGCCGCAGACGATGTTTACGCCGGGAAACAGCTCCTGGGACGACAGCTGTCGAATGATGGGACTGATTGGGCGCTCGTGCGTCTGGATCGGGCTGTGGTCGGGCGGGAACCCGTAGCCGTCCGCACCTCGGGCAAAATCAACAACAGCCAGGCCCTCTACGTGATCGGTCACCCCTGCGAATTGCCCAGAAGTACCGCGCCTGGCGCGCAGGTCCGCGACAACGGGCCCGCTCCGTTCTTTGTCGCCAACCTCGACACGTATGGCGGCAACTCCGGATCGCCGGTATTCAACGCGCAGAACAACCAGGTGGAAGGCATCCTTGTCCGAGGCGAGACGGATTTCGTCAGCAGCGGCGACTGCAACGTCTCGCTCGTCTGCCCGAGCACCGGATGCCGCGGTGAAGACGTGACGCGTGCGACCGTGTGGAGCGCGAAGGTTCCCAAGGCGAAGTCTGGCGGTGGCAGCCGCGCGAAGAGCAAGAAGCGGGCACCGATCGCTTCGCGGGGAAAGCGACGCTGATCGCGACGCGGCGATTACCGTGGCGCCGTGGGTGCGGGGGGAACGCCTCTTGCGGGCGGTTTGGCCGGCGGCCTTGCCGGTGCGGCGGGCCTCGCCGGTGCGGCCGGCTTTGCCTGCGCCGGCGCCGGCGGCGGCGGGCGGCGGCTGGCCGAGGCTGATCAGGTTCGCCAGGATCGGATACGCGCCGTCCACGCCGGCAGGCAGCTCGCGCCAGAGGCCGAGCGCGACGTAAATCCACCGTCCCTTCCCGTAAGCGCCCCTCGACGAGCGCGCCGCGCTTCGGTCCCGGGTTGTTCGGGAACGAATCGGTCGAGCTGCACGAGATCGCGATAGCGGGAATCCTTCTCGCCCAGGAAGTTCAGGCCCCGTTCCTGGACCCAGCCGTTCCACGCCGCGTCCGTCAGCGTGTTCGGCGTGGTGAACACCGGATGCGCCGGCTCGAGGATCTGCACCGGCGCACGCTCGTCGGTCACGCGATTGTTGCTGATTTGAGCCGGGTACGGGCCATACGCGTCGTCGAATCATCGCGCGGTTGTACTGGACGATCAGCGTCCCGCCGTTCTGCACATACTCGAGCAGCCGGCTGTTGTTGGCGCGAAGATCGTCACGGGTCTCGTACGCCCGGACGCCGAGCACGATGGTGTTGTACCGCGACAGATCGCCCCACGCGAGCGCATCGGGGCCGAGCATCTCGACCTTGGCGCCGAGCTGTTCGATGAAGGGCGCCACCTCGTCGCCCGAGCCCATCACGTAGCCGACGGCGAGGTTCGGCGCGGTCCTGACGTCGAGCACCTTCAGCGTCGCGCCGCCGCCTCGTAGATGTGCTGGCGGCGGATATGCGGGTATTCGATCACCTCGAAGCCGCGATCGAACGTCTGGGCGGCGCCGGATGTCGTTCCCGCTGTGCTCCTCCCGTCGGCGCTGTTGACGTCACGAGCGCTCGCACCCGGAAGTCGCCGGGCGCGGTATTGGCCGCTGGGCTGATCTGGAACCGGACGGTCTGCGATTCGTCCTGACGCGTGAACTTCACCGTCTGCTCCGCCGGCATGGCCGTCCAGCCCTGAGGGAGATCGAGCTTCACGGCGCTCTCGGCCGCGCCGGGCGTGTCGTTCACGACGGTCACGCGGATCTCGCGCGGGGTCACGGCCGGCACTGTCGGTGTGCTGGCGCAGCCGGCGCTGCAGGCGCACGCGGCGCTGCCGCCCGCGGCGCAGGAGCGGGCGCTCGCGCAGGTGCCGCCGGCGGCGCAGCAGGCGTCGCACGCACCGACGCGGCCGGGATGATCGCGATCTCCGGCGAGATCCTCACGGAAAACGCCGGCGCGACGAGCAGATCCATCCGCTTCTCGCCGCTGAAGATATTTCCTTCGTACCGGTACTGCACGGGCAAGCCATGGATCACTTCGTCGCCGCCGGGAAACGTCAGCGCCACCTGCAGGTAGAACGGCGTCGGGCGGAACGGCAGGCCGAACGGCGCGTCGGCGTCGAAGGTGTACCGGCCCGCCTCGCCTGCGCGATGCCAGTACGGCTCGGTGACTCGCGCGTTCGCAGGGACTCTCAGCGTCGGCGTGCAGCGTCCAACCTGACCGCTCCTCAGGCTCGAGATTGGCGCCGCGGCCGGCGCCGGCGCACCGCCACCGCCTCCACCGCCGGGGCCGCCGCCGGCAGCCACCGCCGTCAACGTGCACGCGCCGTCTCCCGTCGGGGCCTCTCGAAGCCGTCGAACTTCACCTGCTTGACAGTCATCGCCGCATCGCCGTGATTGGCGACAATCACCGTCACCCGCACCGGCTGACCGGGAACGACCACGCCGTCGTCGGCGAGCGCTTCGACTCGCACGCCGTTGGCGGCAACGAGCGCCTGCTGGAACTCACGCTCCTTCTGGCGCAGGCGGAACTCGATCTCATTCTTCGGCCTCGTCGGCGATGGCCATCGTGCGAAGCTCGCCTCGCAGCACGCGCAGCGCGTACAGACCCGCGAGCAGCGGCTGCACCGTCGCGCCATCGCTTTCGGTGTCGAACTTCTTGTGCGCGGCCTGCACCGACGAAGCGATCACGGCGAGGCCCGCCACCAGATCCCTCGGCGGACGGGCGCCCGCAAACTTGGCGAGGCCCGCGATGCTCGTGTCGACGCCGTCGAACAGCGACCGCTCGATCAGGTCCATCTGGCCGGGAATCGTGGACGCCGCGAGCTGGAACGTGGCGGCCGACGGTCCGGGCAGCGCGAGCAGCTGCGCCTGTCCCTGGCACTTGTGCATGCTGCGCGCCTCGGTGCCAATCTCCGCATACGTCCTGCCGAGCAGTGAATCGTACCCGGCCAGCTCTACCCGGCACGCGCGCGCCGGCGGAGGCTGGTTGCCGCCGCCCGGGCCGCCCGCGGAGAAGTAGAACTTCCTCGGCTGCCAGGGGCGCAGGCCCTCTTTGATCTGTTCCGGGTACTTCGTGGCGTCCCCCGCCACTTTGTACGCTTCGTGCGACAGGATGGCCGCGAGCGCGTGATGCGCATGCTGGCCGGGGCCCGTTGCCGCGGGATTCTGCGCGGTGATGACGTCGGGGCGGACCGGTACGAATCAGGCGCACGTAGTCGCCGATGATTTCGTCTCTCCCCCACTTGGCGATCGTTTCGTCGAGGTCGATCGTGTAGCCGAAATCCACTGCGCGCGTGAAGTACTGCTCCGCGCCGTCGAACCGGTGCATCGCGGCCAGCTCCTCCGTCCTCAGCACGCCGAGCGACTCGAACAGCTCCGGACCGATCTCGTTCTGGCCGCCATTGCCCCGGGTTGCCGTCGCGAGCGCGGTGCGATATCCCTGCGCCCCGATTGAGCAGCACCAGCAGCCCGTTGTTTTCATCGTCGGGATGCGCGGTCGCCATCATGTAGATGCCGGTGTTCGCCAGGTGGCGGAGCGCCAGGCCGAGAGCGACGTGGCCCTGCTCCTCTTCGACCGGGATGACGCGCATCTGAGCGTGCGGGACCGTAGCAAGCGCCGTCAGGCAGGCAGCGGCCAGAAGGAGGTGACGGTTCATACGGGTAATCTTACGGCAGGACGGGCGGGAAAGGCAGGAGGACTGGAAAGATGGGAGGGGCGGGACAGGCTGGAGGGTGCAGTGGAGCGGTAGGGCGGAGGGCCGAACAGGCTGGAGTGGTTAGAACGGGTTGTGTTATTCGAACTCGATCAGGGTCACGTCCGCCAGATCCAACTGCTCCGTCCGTCCGAAGTCCCCGGCGAGGTACAGGACGCGATTCCCCGCCCGGATGGTCGAGCGGCGTTCAAAGCCATTCTTGAACGTGAAGACCGCTGTCACGCCATCGGCCTCCCGGGAGATGTCATGCACTGAAGTCAGCCCATCCAACCACACGCTTTCGGCGTTTGAATCCAGGGCGCGGACCCGCGAGCACATGGCAGCCGTACACCCGATACCCTGAAGGGTGACTGTTTGGACAGTACCATTGGCGAGTGTCACGGTGGCGCACAACGATGAGCGATGGCCTTGGAAACCGGCCGGCTCAATATTCTGCACGTCGCCGAATGCAGCGCCACCTGCGAGCGCCACTACTCCTATTACACCTATCCGCAGGAGGCTTTTCATATGGAGGACTGCCTTTCTCAGCTGACCTGCCCCTGTCCCGCCATGCCCGCCAGGATCTCCTCGTAAAACGCCTCGTACAACGGCACGATCTTCTCCTCGCAGAATTCCCGGTGGACCTTCTGGAGCGCGGCGGCCGCGACCTTGCCATGCAATTGCTCGTCGGTCAGCAGCGCGACCGAGGAGCGAGCCATGCCGTCGAGATCGTCGAGGGGGTGCAGAAAGCCGGTGCGGCCGTGGTCGATGACCTCGGGCAGCCCGCCCACATTCGACGCGACGACCGGTACCCCGCACGCCATCGCCTCGAGCGCCGCGAGGCCGAAGCTTTCCTGCGCCGACGGCAGCAGAAACACGTCGGCAATCGACAGCAGCGGCAGCACCTGATCCTGCTCGCCGAGAAAATGAACGCGGTCGTCAAGTCCGAGCTCGTGCGCGAGCCGGGTAGCGCCGTCCATCTCCGGGCCGTCGCCAACCATGAGAAGGTGCGCGGGCACGCTGCGGCAGATGCGATCGAAGATCTCGATGACCGCCTGCACACGCTTGACCGGCCGGAAATTGGACACGTGGATCAGCACCTTTGCCCGTTCGTCGCCAATCAGCCGTTCGCGGACCGCCGACGCTTCGACGCGCCGGTGCACGGCGCAGTTGAGAAAATTCGGGATGACGCGGATGTCGGTCTTCAGGGCGAGCTCGCGGCAGGTGTCGGCCTTCAGGCTCTTCGACACGGCGGTGACGCCGTCGGATTGCTCGATGCAGAACGCCACCGTTTCCGAATACGAACGATCGCTCCCGAGCAGCGTGATGTCGGTGCCGTGCAGCGTCGTGATGACCGCGGGCACGCGGCCGTGCAGGGTCGCCGCCAGAATCTGGCGCGCCAGGTACGCCGCGGTCGCGTGCGGGATGGCGTAATGGGCGTGGACAATGTCCAGTTGCTCGTGCCTCGCCACCTGCACGATCTTGTTGGCGAGCGACAGCACGTATTGCGGCTCGCGAAACAGCGGATATGCGGGCGTCTCGACGCGATGGAATGTCAGCCCCGGCTGGTAGCCGCCCAGCCGGAACGGCGTGTCGCTGCTGAGGATGTGGACGTCGTGGCCGCGCGCGGCCAGCGTTTTCCCGAGCTCGGTCGCGATGATGCCGCTGCCGCCGACCGAGGCATAGCACACGATCCCGATCCTCATCGCGGCGCCGCTTCTCTAAGAATCACTTCTCTATTTTCTCTTCCCTGAAAAGCGTCGGCCGCAGCAGCGGCTCCCGTACCACGATGCCTTCGGCCCACGTGACGCCGGCCTGCGCGCCGAACTGGGCGTCGCGGCTTTCGACGAGTTGTCTGAACAACGGACTATTAAGACGTGTGCCGACGGCGTTTGGTCCCGGATTGAACTGGCTGGAGTGGCAGTCGAGCGCCTGGCGCTTCTGCGCGTAGTAGTCGGTGACGTCCACGACGAACGAGGGCGGGACGCTGTCGTTGATGAAGTAGTAGCACATCCACTCGACCTTCCACGGCTCCCCGTCGGCGGGGTACTTGCGCAGCCCGCTGTTGAACACCGCCTCGGTGAGCAGGTTGCTGGCAACCCCATGATCGGGGTGCCGATCGGCCCAGTACGGGGCCACGACCACGCGCGGGCGATGCCGGCGAATGAACCGAACGGCCTCGTCCAGATGCGCCGGATCGCCGCCGATCCGGCGATCGGGCCAGCGGAGGTTCTCGCGCCAGGCCGCCCCGAGCACCGTGCACGCGGCCTCGGACTCCTTCAACCGCTCCTCCACCGTCCCGTTGCTGCCCATCTCGCCGGCGGTGAGATCGCAGAGGCCGACGCTGAACCCGAGCGCGGCATGGCGCGCGACGATGCCGCCAACGCCTATTTCCAGATCATCGGGATGCGGGCCGAAGACCAGGAGGTCAACCGCCATGGCGCGTGAAGCCAAAGTGGCGGTCGGCCGGCTCGATCTCGTCGAGATGATGGCGCAGCAGCATGCGGCTCGCGAGATAGGCCCCGGCCACGCCGTGGCTCGAATCGCCGAAAGCAAAGAGATGATGCGGGAAGTTCCGGTGGGGTCCGATGTAGGGCAGTCCATCGGAGGTGCGCGCGTAGGACTCGTCCCATCCGTACTCGGGAAGCAGGCCCGAAATGTCGGGATAGAGCGTCGACAGCTCGTACATCAGCTGGCCTGTCCGCTGCACGGCGAGCTTGTCGCGTTGAACCGCCGGTGGCGATGGCATGTCGGCTCCGGCGACCACCAGTCGCTCCTCGTCGACCCATCGGACGAGATGCCAGGGCTCGGCCAGATCCCGCACGACGGCGGCGCGGCCTCCAAGCTGCTGGCGGATCCTCGCGGGGACCCGTTCCGTCATCGCCAGATAGGTGGTGCGAAACCAGAAATGGCGCACGAGCGACTTGAAGAGCGGCGTCGGCAGACCGGTGGCGATGACGACGCGATCGGCGCGAATCGACCCGGCAGCCGTGATGACGTCGGCCTTCCGGCGGCCGAACTTGATCTTCCGCACTGGCGATCGCTCGAAGATCGTCGCGCCCCGGTCGGCGGCTGCGGCGGCAAGGCCCAGGCAGGCGCGATACGGATTCAGCACGCCGCCGGCGGTGTCGCGGATCGCGGCGGCCGCATCGAGGCCGAGCTCGTTCTTCACGACGCGGGCGCCGAGCAACGGCGCGTCGAGGCCGGCGTCGCGCCGCGCTTTGTAATCGCGCTTCAACCGAACGGCCTGATCGGGCGTGGTGGCGACGATGGCGGCGCCCTGCGGGATGAACCCGCACTTGATGTCGAGGCGGCGAAGGAGCGCCGCAAAATCGAGCGCCGCCCGGTGCCACGCCTGGAACACCTGCCTGGCGGCCGGCCGGCCGAGCGCCTTCTCGACATCGACGAAGGCGGGGCCGGGATCGCCGCCCACCCAGCCTGTGGCCGACCCGGTGCTGCCGCGTCCCACCTGCCCGGCTTCGACGAGCACGACCTTCACACCGCTCGCCGCAAAAGCGTACGCGGTTGCGCATCCGGTGAGCCCGCCGCCGACGATCACCACCGACGATTGCTGCGCGCCGCGCTGGCTGGGATAGGCGGGCACACGAGGTTTGGAAACCGTGTCGAGCCACGGCGATCGACCGTATTTCGTCATGCCACGCGCATTCTACTTCGATCCGATCGACCAACCCTGGTGTGCCGGCCATCGGTTACTCTGTCTATGAAGGTGGTGCCGCTTGGCTCTGTGGTCGTTATCGCTGGCGGTTTTGTTACTGCAGGGGCCAGGGGACGGCTGGGCCTTTGTCCAGACGCCACCGCGTGAACTCAAGAGCGTCTACTGGGAGTTGTTTCAGACAACCGAGGTGTGGCTTCATCTCATTCCAGAGGATCCGGACGGAAAGCCGCCGTTGGTGAACCTCGTCTTTCAGGCGTTCTTCCCCGGACGCGCCGAGCGGAATCCCTACTCGGGGCTCCTGCGGGAGCCAAAGGGTCCCCCAGCCCGACTCGTCCTCAAGGCTCAGCCGCTGCCGCTGACCATCGTTCGCGAGCTCTCGCTGCGACTGGTGATCGACGGGAGGACGGTCGATCTGGCTGGACCCGACAACCGATACCGAAACCTCCCGTGTCTTGTTGCGACAGATGGTTGCACCCCGTACGCAGTCGAAGCCGAGTTGGAGCCGTCCATCCTGCGGTCGCTGATCACCGCGCGAGCCGTGCGGGGTGAGGTTCTGGGCTTCCCGATCGAGCTCACCGAGGCCGACCAGCTGGCGGTTGCCGAGTTCGCGAAGCGGATCGGTTTGCGAGAGGACAGCCCGGTCAAGTAGCGAGACGGAACCATCGCCCATGACGAGGAGTGCGGCAATGAATCAGGATCAAAGAAGCGTCTTCATCGCCAGCGGCGAGATTCACGCGCAGCAGGTTCGCGCCTTCCTCGAAGCGGCGGGCATTTCGAGCGCGTTACACGGCGAGTCGCTGAGAAACACGCACGGGCTGACACTCGACGGATTGGGAATGGTCAGGATCGTTGTCGCCGCCGCGGACGAAGAGCGCGCTCGTGCGCTCCTCGCGTCTGCCGAGGCCGGTGCGTTCCGACTCGAGGACGACATCACATAGGACGTCACATAGCGGGATATCGGATCTGCAAGAATCGGCGACAGAATCTACCCGGCCTCGCACCGCGCCGGATCGACGGCGGGCGCCCCGCCAACGAACCTCCGCATGGTCGCTCACTGAGACCGCGACCGTAATAGAATCGACGCCCGGCAGGAACGATGATCTCTCGCGAGTCCTAGCCGCGCGAGACCGATGATGAAGAATCGCTGTGCCATCGTCGCGATCATGACGGCCGTGGCTCTGTCGGTCCACGTTGCCGGCTGCGGCAGTTCCCCGACGGCACCCGATCCCCCTCCGACTCCCACTCCCACCGCGTCAACCTCGGATTCGATTAGCCTCGCCAACATTGCCCCGGCGCCCGGAACAAACCTCTTGCCCGGCCAGACCGTCACGTTCTCGGCCACGGTGGCCTATTCGCTGCTGAGCACCGACTCCGCAGCGATCGTGCTGGGCATCCAGGATCAGGCGAATCAACGATTGCAGCCGATCGGCCCTCAGCCCAGCACCACGGTCGCCAAAGGCAGTGGTCAGGCTGCATTCTCCCAGTCGATTACGCTGCCCAGTACTGGCATCACGAGCGTGCGCGTCTTCTTTTCGTTGACACCCGCGGGTGCGACCAGGACCGACGTCGTCGTCAGCGTCACGTACCCGGTGATCGGCGGTTCCCCGGCTGCACCGGCTCCGAGTCCGCCAACCTCGGACTCCATCAGCCTCGTCAACATGGCCCCGGCGCCCGGAACAAGCCTTTCGCCCGGCCAGACCGTTACGTTCACCGGAACGGTGGCCTATTCCCTGCTGAGCGCCGACACCGGAGTGATCGTGCTGGTCATCCAGGACCTCGCGAATCAACCCTTGCAACCGGTCGGCACGCCTCAGCCCACCGCCACGATCACCAAGGGCAGTGGTCAGGCGACATTGTCCCAGTCGATTACATTGCCAAGCACCGGCATAGCGGGCGTGGGGGTTTTCTTTCCCCTGGCACCCGCAGGTACGACCAGCACCAACACGGTCGTCAGCGTCACGTATCCGGTGCAGTGACCGGTAAGAAGCCAGCACCATGTCGCGGCGCGGGCCCGGCTGAGTCGCCCCGGGACTGTAGAATGCCCGCATGCGCATCGCGATCGTCGGCAGCGGCGGCCTCGGCGGCTATTTCGGCGGACGCCTCGCGGCCGCGGGCGCCGACGTCGCCTTCCTGGCACGCGGCGCGCACCTCGCCGCGCTCCAATCGAACGGCCTCCGCATCGAGAGCCCGAACGGCAACCTTCATCTCCCGCGCGTGACGGCGACAAGCGATGCGTCGGCGGTGGGGCCGGTGGACGTGGCCCTCTTCGCCGTGAAGTTGTACGACACGGAGTCGGCGCTTCCACTGTTGCCGCCGCTCGTCGGCCCCGACACTGTGATCATCCCGTTGCAAAACGGCGTGGAGAGCGCGGACATGCTGTCGCGCGCGGTCGACCGCCGGCACGTGGCGGGCGGAGCATCGTACATTCAGGCGGCCCTCGAACAGCCCGGCGTCATCCGTCACCTCGCGCTCGACCGTATCGTGTTCGGCGAGCTCGACGGCACACGTACTCCGAGGCTCGAGCGCCTGTTCGAGACGTGCCGCGACGCCGGCGTCAGCCCGACACTCAGCGAGCAGATCGACGTCGAGATCTGGTCCAAGTTCGTACACCTCTCCGCGCTGAGCGGGATGACGGCCGTGACGAGGTCGCCGGTCGGACCGCTGCGTGACGATCCGGATCTGTCCGCCATGTGGCAGGCGGCCATCGTCGAGACTGTTTCGGTGGCTCGGGCCAGCGGCATCGACCTGCCCCGGCGCCTCTTTGACGATGTGAGGACGTTCGTCGAGCAGTTGCCCGCCCAGTCGGGATCGTCGATGCTCCAGGATCTCGAACGGCATCGGCGGCTGGAACTGCCCTGGCTGAGCGGCGCGGTGGTGCGCATGGGTGAGGCGCTCGGGGTCGCCACGCCCATCCACCGATTCATCGCGACGGTACTCAAGCCGCATGTGGACGGGGTTGGAGGTTAGAGGTTGGAGGTTAGAGGTTGGAGGTTAGGAGGTTAGGGAATAGGGTTAGGGAATGGGGTTAGGGATTAGGGATCGGAAGTTGCTATCGCGTCTGCATGACACGACCGCAGATGAAAGCCGAACCGAAACCGCCTTTTCCGAAGCAGAAGCTTCCAAAGCCCGGCCTCGAATCCGATCTCGAGCCGCGGCCGAAATATCTCGCGCCGCGGTACAAGGCCGCCGGCAAGCTGGAAGGCAAGGTCGCCCTCATCACCGGCGGCGACTCCGGCATCGGCCGCGCCGTCGCCGTCCTGTACGCGCGAGAGGGCGCCGATGTCGCCATCACGGCATTGCCGGCCGAACGACGCGACGCGGACGAAACGCGCCGCGCGGTCGAGCTCGAGGGCCGCACGTGCCTGGTCCTGGTTGGCGATCTCACGACCGCACGCGCCTGCCGCGGCGTCGTCGCGCGGACGGTGAAAAAATTCGGATGCCTCGACATTCTCGTCATCAACGCCGCGCATCAGAACCGCAAGAAGACGCTCGAGGACGTCTCCGACAGGGAATGGGATCGGACGTTCAAGACGAACATCTACGCGTACTTCTGGCTGGCCAGGGCCGCGCTGCCGCACCTGAAGCCCGGGGCGTCCATCATCGCGACCGGATCGATCGTCGGCTTCCAGGGTTCGCCGGAGCTGCCCGACTACTCGGCCACCAAAGGCGCCGTCCATACGCTGACCAAGACGCTCGCCCAGAATCTCGTCAAGCGTGGAATCCGGGTGAACTGCGTCGCACCGGGACCCGTCTGGACGCCGCTCAACGCCGCCGACAAGGGGCAGTCGCCGCAGAAAGTCGCGGTCTTCGGAAAGAAGACCCCGCTCGGACGGCCCGCGCAGCCCGAAGAGGTGGCGCCCGCGTATGTATTCTTCGCATCGGACGCGGATGCGAGCTTCATCACCGGGGTGGTGCTCCCGGTGCTGGGTGGCGAGACGGTGGGGGGGTGACGCGGGCTTCGGGCTCTGGGCTCTGGCTCTGGGCTTCAGGCCGGCAGCCCGAAGCCGGAAGCCAAGTCCGCAGCCTGAAGCCTAAAGCCTAAAGCCATAGTACCTGTCCTCGCAGCCCCGCCCCTGCTAGGATGGACTGGCATGCGTCGCCTTGCCGTCCTGGTTGTTTGCCTGTGTGCCGGCGGAGCCGCACTTACGGCACAGGACCCTGATGCCGACCGCATCTCGAAAGAGCTCCTGCTTGGACGCGCCGGCTGGTACGTCCAGGACTTCATGGAGAAGTTCTCGAACGTCGTTTCCGAGGAAACCTACATTCAGGATTCCAGCGTGCCGATGCAGAGCGCCGCTCTCATCGGCCGGGCCGGCTCGGCGGCGCGCAATCGCATCCTCAAGTCGGATTTCCTGCTGGTGTCGGTCAGCAGCGCCCAGGATTGGATACCGTTCCGTGACGTCTTCGAAGTCGACGCACAGCCCATTCGCGACCGGGAGCAGCGGCTGGCCAGGCTGTTTCTGAAGCCGTCGGAGAATTCGCTGGAACAGGCCTATCGAATCCAGGACGAAAGCGCGCGGTACAACCTCGGAAACATGCGGCGCACCATCAACAACCCGGTGCTCGCCATGGTCGTCGTGCAGGCCGAGTTTCAAAACCGCTTCCGGTATTCGCTCGGGAAGATGGACCCGAAAGTCGGCCCGGGCGTCTGGATTGTCGAGTACCACGAGGAAGCCCGCCCGGCCTTCATCAGGGGCCGATCGGATCTCGACCTGTTCGCGCACGGCCGCATCTGGATTGAAGCCGAAACGGGACGAGTCATGAAGACCGAGGTGCTCCTCGAACAACCCACGCTTCGCGCCCGGATCACGACGTCGTTTCGCTTCGACGACCGGTTCGGCATCGCCGTGCCGTTCGAAATGCAGGAAGAGTACCGGTTCGACAACGGCACCAAGGTCGCCGCGGTGGCGACCTACGATCGGTTCCGGCGCTTCGACGTGTCGACCGACGAGAATATCAAGGCCGACAACAACCTCAAGGATTGAACGCGTAGATCAGCTGACCGCCTGTTGGGCCCGCGCCACGAGCGCCGGAGGTTCTGCGATGAAACATCCCCACTCGAGATTCGCCGTCCTGGCGACATGGCTGGTCATATACGTCCTGGCGCTGCCAGCCGCGGCGCAGGACAACGTCCTCACCCCGGAGCTGATCCTGACGATCCGCCAGGCGACCGAGGCGCAGATCTCGCCCGACGGCTCGCGAGTCGTCGTCCAGATCTCGCGCCCCAGAACCGCTGACGAGAAGCCGGGCGCCGCGTCGTTCCCGGAGTTGTGGCTCGTTCCGTCAGCCGGAGGAGCGCCGGTGCGCTTCACGACGAACGACGAGGGAGATCGCGCGCCGCGATGGTCGCCCGACGGCCGGACGATCGCCTTTTTGTCCCGGCGGCCCGGGAATGAATTCACGCAGGTCTATCTGGTGCCGGTCGACGGCGGCGAGGCGCGCCGGCTGACGAGCGCCGAGAACTCCGTCGGCGCGTTCAAGTGGTCGCCCGACGGCACGTTCATCGCCTTCACGGTGAACGACCCGAAGACCAGGGAAGAAAGAGACGCCGAGAGCAAGGGTCGGGACTGGACCGTGGCCGACACCAATTACAAGCACGCGCGCCTCCACGCGATCGAGGTCAGCTCGAAAAAGAGCCACGTGGTCACGACGACCGACTTGACGGTGCACGACTTCGACTGGTCGCCGGATAGCCGGCAGATCGTCCTCGCGGCGGCCGACACGCCGTTGGTTGACGACTCGTACATGAAGCTGAAGATCCAGCGGGTGCCGGCGGGCGGCGGCCCGGCGACGGTCGTGTCCGAAACGGTCGGCAAGGTGACGCAGCCGCGCTGGTCGCCCGATGGCAAGTGGATCGCGTGGCTCGGCGCCACCGCGCTCAACGATCCGTACGCGGGCACTGTTTTCGTCGCACCCGCAGGGGGCGGAGCCGCCGACAATCTGACACCGGGCTACGATGGCACGGCGACATGGCTCTCGTGGCTGCCGGGCGCGCCCAGCACGCTCGCGCTGGTGGCGATCGAGCGGCAGAACACCCCGGCTTACACCATTGCCCTTCCGGCGAAAACACGAGCCCCGATCGCGACGGGAAGTGCCTCGCTTCTCGGCGGCTTGAGCTTCAGCGGGAACGGTGCGCGCACCGCGTTCGCGGCCAGCACTCCCACGCATCCCTTCGAGGTCTTCGTCACCGACACGGCGGCGGCGACGCCGCGACGGTTGACGACGTTGAATCCCTCGCTCGACGGCGTGAAGCTGGGCGAGCAGGAAATCGTCAGGTGGAAGTCGATCGACGGCCTCGAGGTCGAAGGCGTCATGGTGAAGCCGGTCGGCTATCGAGCCGGTCAGCGCTACCCCGTCGTCCTGCAGCCGCACGGAGGGCCGGAAAGCGCAGATCTCAACGGCTGGTACGGCACCTACTCGCGCTGGGGGCAGATGCTGGCCGGCCGTGGTTTCGTGACGTTCTATCCGAACTACCGCGGCAGCATCGGTCGAGGCGCGGCCTACTCCATGGCCGATCATCGCGACCTCATGGGTAAGGAGTTTCAGGACATGCTCGCCGGGCTCGATCACCTGGTGACGATCGGTATCGCCGATCCGGGCCGCATCGGGGTCGGAGGTGGCAGCTACGGCGGGTACACGAGCGCGTGGGCGGCCACGTACGGCAGCGAGCGCTTCAAGGCGGCGATCATGTGGATGGGTATCTCGAACTGGTACAGCATGACCGGCACCTCGGACATCTTCTTCGAGAATTCAACCGTCCACTGGAGCGCGATGATGTACGACAACTTCGCGCTCTACTGGGACCGCTCCCCGCTCGCGCACATCAAGAAAGCGAACACCCCGACGCTGATCATTCACGGCGCCGCCGACCCGCGCGTGCCAATCGGGCAATCGCAGGAAATGTATACCGCGTTGAAGTGGAAGGGCGTGCCCGTGGAGTTCGTGACCTATCCGCGCGAGGGACATGGCGTGACGGAACGCGCCCATCAGGAAGATTTCATGAATCGCGTCACAGGTTGGTTCGAGAAGTACTTGAAGGGGGCGCCCGAGCCCTAGTCGTTGGTCGTTGACTCACCGGCTCGTACGATCAACGCAGAGCTCGCTGAGCACGCAGAGCCTCAGCGCGGATCTACGATGTCCCGCCTCCTGGCCGGCCAGGCTCTGTGGCTACTTGGCGGAGACGCCTATGCGGTGAGATCCCCAGTTGGGACGAATCACGCGAGAGCCTCAACTGCTGGGCCGATCCCAGTCGGTCGTTCGCCCTGTTCTACAAGTAGGATGATAGAACGAGAAATATCAGAGCCAAGGGCGACACCACTAGGCTCGTCCATAAAAACAGTCGCGCTCCGCGTGTCGATGGAAACCCGGCCCTTGCAACCAAGAACAAACACACGAGCCAGAGGGCTACGAATCCGACGATTGTGAACGCGAGCTGATAAATCCAGACTTGCACGACAGCCCAGACGAGCACCGTCACGTTCTTGGGGGATCTGGCACCAGCATGAAAAAAACAAATGCGACCAGACCAGGCCAGAGGAGGCCGAGACCGACTTCGGAGAACGAGCCGCGAGCACCTATCTGGGGAGCCACGAGGCAGCTTCTAGTTCCTGAAACTCAAAGAAACATGCGACGACGCGAAGCACTCCCAAAGCCACCCCTTTGTGTCGGGCTAGCAAAGGAAAGGGGGCACTATGGCGATCCCGCACACACTCCTTCGTAGCGATTCCTTGCTATGGTCAATGAACGTTTCACCAAGCTCCTCTGTGGGACGCCCAGAGTGTCCCCAACTATCGATCCCCTGCACAGTCCCATTAGTCGGGCGAAGCCACGAACCTCAGCCGCGCGCCTCGGATAGAAAATTGGCGTGGAACGAAACTGGTGGCTCTGCACCCGCCCAGCAGACGGCCGCGCGTCAGCGGTTCTGGGAAGGCGAGTCGGCTTTGGCGAGGCGCAGCTCGGGCGTGCCTACCTGCTGGCCGTTGACCATTTCGTACTCGTAGGTCATGCGGAACGTCGCGCGGCCCATCAGGCGGATATTCGCGACGGCTTCGGTGGCAACCGCCATTCTCGCGCCGGCGATGCGCTGATAAGCGCGAACAATCTGAACCTGCCGGACCCAGAACGATGGCGCCTTGGCGAGCCGGCCCTCGATTCGCACCAGATCCCCGTTCTTCGGGTTGAGGAAGATCGACCCGTCGACCAGAAGAACGTCTTTCCGGCGCGGCGTGATGGCAAGCGACGAGAGTCCATCAAGCGCCACCTCTTCATCGTCGAAGACGTAATTGGCGTGCGTGAGCGCCGCACGACTCGCATCGCCCGACGCGTACGTCTCCCGCTCTTTCTCGAGGGTTGCTAGAAATACTTTCGAGCGAATGGACTCTGACCCGCCCTCGGCCACGACGGTGTACTTGAACCCGCCTTCGCGGTCCGCCTCGGTCCACACATCCATCCAGGCCGTCTTCTCCATGCGCCCGTTGAATGCCTCGAGGTGCCGGAGTGCCCGAAAAGTAGTCGCGCGCGGGCTGTCGAGGGATAGAAAGCGCTGGAGGACCGGCGTTGCGCTGTCGGGGTCGGCGCCTCCGAGGAGGAGGACCGGTGCGGCCACGAGGGCCATCAGGGCAATCAGGAGGCTGCGGATGAGCCCGCGCGTCATGCCTGTTCTGTAGCAAGTGTCGCGCCCTTTTGTTAAGCGCGTAGCGCAGGTCTTTAGACCTGCTCCGATGCCGGGACAAGGCAGGACTGAAGTCCTGCGCTACATTCAGGAAGCGCGCTTTACATCCACAGGGCGTCCCGCGCGCGGACAACGAGCGCCTTAGCCTGTTCGGCCGACGATGCCATGGCCGTCAGGTGTCCCATCTTTCGCCCCGGGCGTGGCGTCGCCTTACCGTACAGGTGGAGCTTGACCTCCCCGATGGCGAGAGCCGACGGCCCAGTTCAGCTCGCCACCGCCGTTCCACAGGTCGCCCAGCAGGTTGGCCATCGCGGCCGGCTGCAGCAGCTCGGACGACCCCAGCGGCAGACCGCAGATGGCGCGCAGCTGCTGTTCGAACTGGCTCGTGCGGCAGGCATCGAACGTCAGGTGCCCCGAGTTGTGCGGACGCGGCGCCAGCTCGTTGATCAGCAGCCGGCCGTCGCGCGCGACGAAAAACTCGACGCACAGGACGCCGACGTAGTCGAGCGCCTCGAGGATCGCTCGCGTCACTTCGACCGCTTCGCGTGCCGTTTCCGGCGGGCACGTTCGCCGGCGCCATCGACACGTCGAGGATGTGATGGCGGTGGGCGTTTTCGATCGGCGCGAAGTGCGATCGATCGCCGTCCACTCCGCGCGCGGCGACGACCGAGATCTCGCGATCGAGATCGATGAACGCCTCGAGGATCGCTTCCTGGCGCCCGAGCGTCTCCCAGGCGGGCAGCGCGTCAGCCGCCTGCGCGACCGGCACCTGCCCCTTGCCGTCGTAGCCGAAGCTCGCCGTTTTCAGCACCGCGGGGCAGCCGACCTGCGCGATGGCCAGCGCGCAGCTCGTCTTCCGGACCGAACCGGCGCGAACGGCGTGACCGGCAGCCCGCGCTCCGCGAGAAAGCTCTTCTCGCGGATGCGGTGCTGCGTGACGAACAGCGCGTGCCCGCCGGGCCGCACGATCGCGAATTCCTCGGCCGCCGCCGTGGCCGCCGCCGGCACGTTCTCGAACTCGAAGGTGACGACGTCAACGCCCCTGGCGAACGCGCGGACCGCGTCGAGATCGTCGTACGAGGCGTTGATCTCGACGTCGGCGATCTGGCCGGTGGGCGTGTCGTCCTCGGGGGCGAGCGTGTGGACGCGATAGCCGAGGCGCCGCGCGGCGATCGCGAACATCCGGCCGAGCTGGCCGCCGCCGAGGACGCCGATGGTGGCGCCCGGGGGAATCACGGAGGACATTGCTGATTGCTGATTGCTGATTGCTGATTGATTGCGGATTGCAGATTCGAAGGTGGCCGGGAACGCACGGCGCAAGAATGCGGCTCTGCGTGCTCTGGCGGTCTCTGCGTTGATCGTGATCGTCACGTCAGCGACGCGCGGCCGACGTCGGCGGCCATCTCGTCGCGATACGCCTGCAGCTTCGCGCGGAGCTCCGGCCGGGACGTGGCGAGGATGGCGACCGCGAGCAGGCCGGCGTTGGCGGCGCCCGTCGGCCCGATGGCGACGGTCGCGACCGGCACGCCTTTCGGCATCTGGACGATCGACAGCAGCGAATCGAGTCCGCTCAGCGCCGCGCTCTGCACGGGCACGCCGATGACCGGGAGCGACGGTGTGTGCCGCGACCATGCCGGGCAGATGGGCGGCGCCACCGGCGCCGGCAATGATCACCGCGAGCCCGCGGCCCGCCGCCGTCGACGCGTACTCGGCCATCAGCGCCGGCGTGCGGTGCGCGGACACGACTTTCGCCTCGTGGGGCACGTCGAACTGCACGAGGATGTCGGCCGCATGCCGCATCGTGTCCCAGTCCGACTTGCTGCCCATGATGATGCCCACGATGGGGGCCGGCTCTGGCATGCGGCTATTTCAACATGCAAATGACGACCTTTGTGCTTTGTGTCCTTGGTGTCCTTTGTGATGAGATCGACGTTATGAAACCCGCTGCTGCTCTGCTCGCGCTGTCCCTCGCCGCGCCTGCGGCCGCCCAGGCGCCGGCCGCTCCACCGGCATCGAACATCGCCGTGAAATACACGCAGTTCACGCTGCCGAACGGCCTGCGCGTGATCCTGCACGAGGATCACAGCGTGCCGATCGTCACCGTGAACACGTGGTACCGCGTCGGGTCGGCGAACGAACTGCCGGGCCGCACGGGCTTCGCGCATCTGTTCGAGCACCTGATGTTCATGGGGTCCGGACACGTGCCGTACGGGGAGTTCGACACCGCGCTCGAGTCGGTCGGCGGCGGGAACAACGCCTCGACCGCCAACGACCGGACCAACTACTACATCGACGTGCCGTCGAACGCGCTCGAGCTCGCGCTCTTCCTCGAATCGGACCGCATGGGCTACCTGCTCGACACGATGACGCCGAAGACCGTGGACCCGCAGCGCGACGTCGTGAAGAACGAGCGGCGCCAGAGCTACGAGAACCGGCCGTACGGCATGGCCGACATCACGCTCAACGAAATGCTGTATCCGGAAGGCCATCCGTATCACTGGCCGGTCATCGGCTACATGGAGGACCTGACCGCCGCCACCTACGAAGACGTCGTCAACTTCTTCAAGACCTATTACTCGCCCTCGAACGCCAGCCTCGTGGTGGCGGGCGACATCGATCCGGTCCGGACGCGTCAGCTCGTCGAGAAGTGGTTCAGCGACGTGAAGCCGGGCCCGGCGCCGAAGCCGATGTCGATTCCGGGCGTCGCGCTGACCGGCGTGCAGAAGAAGACGATCACCGATCGCGTGCAGCTGCCGCGCCTGACCCTGGCCTGGCTGACGCCGCGACATTTCGAGCCCGGCGACTCGGCGCTCGACATCGTCGCCGACGTGCTGGCCGGCGGCAAGAACTCGCGGCTGTACAAGCGGCTCGTCTACGACATGCAGATCGCGCAGGACGTCTCGGCGTTCCAGGCGTCGATGGATCTGTCCTCCACCTTCCAGATCGTGGCCACGCCGCGGCCCGGCCATACGGTCGAGGAGCTCCAGAAGGTGATCGACGAGGAGATCGCGAAGCTGCAGCAGGAGGAGCCGTCGGCGCGCGAGTTCGAGCGATCGCTGAACCAGATCGAAGCGTCGTTCTACAACCGGATGGAGCGGGTCGGCGGGTTCGGCGGCAAGGCCGATCAGATCAACGGCTACTTCTCGAAGACCGGCGATCCCGACTACTTCAACGAGGATCTCGGCCGCTATCGCGCGCTGTCGCCGTCCGACATCCGCGCCGCCGCGGCGGCATTCCTGCCGCTCGACCGACGCGTGGAGCTGATCGTGCAGCCGGAGAAACAGTAGAAACATTTGGTCATCTGGTCATCTGGTTATCTGGTCATTGATTGACCAATCTGATCAATCAATGACTAGATGATCAAATGACCAGATGACCAGATTTGTGAGCGGAGCAACTGATGATGACTCGCCTCGCCATGTTCACCGCCCTGTCGGTCTTGACAGCGACGCTCGGCGCCCAGGCGCCCGACCGCACGCGGCCGCCGCAGGCAGGCCCGCCGCCGGCCGTGCAGCTCCCGACGATCCAGAAACGCCAGCTGTCCAACGGCCTGCCGGTCTGGCTCGTCGAAGCGCACGAAGTGCCGGTCGCCCAGGTCAATCTCGTGGTGCTGCGCGGCAGCGCAGACGATCCGGCGGGCAAGTTCGGCGTGGCGACGCTGACGGCGTCGATGCTCCTCGAGGGCGCCGGCACGCGCTCGTCGCTCGAGCTGGCCGACGCGGTTGATTTCCTCGGCGCCGACCTGACCGCGACGGCCGGCATCGACTCGTCGGCCGTCCGCCTTCACGTGCCGGTCGCGCGGCTGGCCGATGCGCTGCCGTTGATGGCCGACGTCGCGCTCAGGCCGACCTTCCCCACCGAGCGAGCTCGATCGGCTGCGGCAGGAGCGTCTGACCGGCATCCTCCAGGCGCGCGACAACCCGGCCACCATCAACGCGACGGCGTTCAACCGCGTGCTGTACGGCGCCTCTCACCGGTACGGCACGCCGGCAATCGGCACCGCGGAGACGATCCGGTCGTTCACCACGGACGACCTGCGCGCCTTCTACGCCTCGGCGTTTCAACCGTCGAACGCGGCGCTGCTCGTCGTCGGCGACGTGACCATGGAGAAGGCGCTGCCGCTGCTCGAATCGAGCTTCGGCGGATGGAAAGCGCCCGGGCCGGCAGCGCACACCGGCCGCGCTCCCTGCCGCTCCGGCGCTCGCCGAGCGGACCATCTATGTCGTCGACAAGCCCGGAGCGCCGCAGTCGCAGATCCGCATCGGCTGGATCGGCGCCGCCCGGTCGACGCCGGACTACTTTCCGATCCAGGTGATGAACACCATTCTCGGCGGCTCGTTCTCGTCGCGGCTGAACCTGAACCTGCGCGAGAGGAACGGCTATACCTACGGCGCGAGCTCCGGTTTCGACATGCGCGCGTCGGCCGGACCGTTTGTTGCGGCAGCCGGCGTGCAGACCGACAAGACCTCCGAGGCGCTCACGGAGTTTTTCAACGAGCTGAACGCGATCCTGAAAACGGTGCCGGACGACGAGCTGCGGCGCGCGAAGAACTACGTGTCGCTGCGCTATCCGTCGCAGTTCGAAACGACGGTGGACATCTCGCGGCGGCTCGAGGACGCGATCGTCTATCGCCTGCCGGACGACTACTTCGCGAAGTACGTCCCCAACATCGAGGCCGTCACGGCCGCGGACGTGCAGCGCGTCGCGCAGAAGTACGTCACCCCCGCTCGCTTCGCGGTGGTCATCACGGGGGACCGGAAGGTGATCGAGCCGGGGATTCGAGCGCTGAAGCTCGGGCCGATCAAGGTGATGACGGTCGACGAGGTGTTCGGCCCGGCGCCGGCGCCCTGAATAACGGTCAGAGCATAGCTGTCGTATGGAGGGGTCCGATCAAGCGCAGACTGGCGGCGATTCTCGCCGCCGACGCGGTCGGCTACTCGTCGCGCATGGGCGAGGATGAGGAGCGCACGCTTCGAACGCTCACCGGCCACCGCAAGGTGATCGACGGCCTCATCGCAGCGCACGACGGCCGCATCGTCGCAACGGCCGGCGACGGGATGCTCGCCGAATTCGGCAGCTCGGTGGAGGCGGTGCGATGCGCCGTCGAAATTCAGGAAGCGCTGGCGACACGCAACGACTCGCTGCCCGAACCGGAGCGGCTGAGTTTCAGGATCGGCGTCAACCTGGGCGACGTCATTGTCGATGGAGCAGACATTCTCGGCGACGGCGTCAACGTGGCCGCGCGGCTCGAGGGTATCGCCGAGCCCGGTGGGATTTGTGTCGCCTCTTCGGTGTTCGACCAGATCTCGGGAAAGCTGAATCTCGGATTCGTCGACCTGGGCGAGCAGTCGCTCAAGAACATCGCCCGACCCGTCCGCGCGTACCGGTTCGCACACGCCAGCGAAGTACCGTCCACGAAGCTTCCCGCGCGAGCCTCGCGGCCGCGTTCCCTCGGTCGGACCGCCGGTGCGGTCGCGACGGTGGCTGCGGCACTACTCGGCGCGTACGCCTTGGGCATGCGCGGCAGCAATGCGCCCGAGCCCGCGCCTGTCGCCGCTCAGCCCGCAACAACACCGCCAAGCGAAGACACACGACTCAGGTTGCAGATCGCAGAGGCCGAACGCGCCAAGTCGGAAGCGGAGTTGGCACGAGTACGAGCGGAGGCGCTCAGGCAGCGTGCCACCGCCGCGCCGGTGGAAGCAGCATCGACAAACGCCGCGCCCCTGGTCGCGAATGTGGAACCGGCTCCGACGCCCGCTTCCCAGCCCGCCCCCCAACCCGCCCCCCAATTCGACGTTGTCCAGCCGTCCGAACCGCGCGTGTTCACACGAGGAATTGCGCAAGCGAACTGTGAGCCCGAAGGTGATGAGCCCGGATTCACGGCGCGGGCTCCAGTCAGGGTCGTGAGCGGCGAAGTCGTCATCGCGACCGGCCCTCGTGGGGGACCCAGCCAGATTCAATCTCCGCGGTCGGCCCTCAGCGGACGGCACTCTGGTGCTCCAGGGCCGGATCGTCGGCAGCGGTCGGAACCGGGGCCGCGAAATCATGGTGCGCTACGAAGGCCGTTTGATCGATGGCAAGGGAACGCTGACGGGGCGTCAGGGCTTCCGGTCGTGCTCCATCGCGCTGGAACTCATGTAACCCGGCGGTCTCGCGCGCGAGGAAACGACCGAGGCTCATGAAACGGGCGTCAACGAGGCTCCATCCCCTTGGCCTTGTAGGTTGGCGCCACTGAGGGCCCTGCAAGAAATTCAATAAGGGCCTTTCCCGCTTCTGCATTCCTGGCGTCAACGCTCACGGCCGCCGCGAAGCTCACGTAGCTCTGAAACTCTGCCGGGAGCGGGCCGAGCAGCTCGACACCATCAACCGGCAGTATTTCGCTGATCAGCGTCATGGCGAGGTCGCCCTTGCCTGCCGCGACGTTGGCAAGCCCTTGCGCCGAGCCCTGCGTGAGCGCAATCTTGAGTCTCATACTCTCGGCGATCTCCAGACGTTCGATCATCTTCTCGATGTGAACCCGGCTGGCGCCGTCCCCCGCATAAGTCAGCGAGCTCGAGCTCAACAGCGTTCGTTTCAGCGCTTCAGGAGTACGGATGTCGGGTCTTGGCGCGCCTTTGCGAATGCCGACGCCGATGCCTGATCGGGCGAGATCGGTTCGGGTCACGCGGGCGACTTTGCCCGCCTTGATAAGGTCGTCAACGGCTTCGGACGTCACGATCACGACATCGAACGCTTCACCCTTTTCGATCCGCTGTTTTATCGAAGCCGCTGTGCCGAATTCGGTCGCAAGCCTGAGCCGGTTCGCGCGCTCGAATTGCGGGAGGACCTCGTCCAACACTGCTTTCACACCATTGGAGGCCAGGGTGCGAATCTCGCCTGGAGGCACCACTTGCTGTTGTGCCCCAAGACCTCCGACGGCGGCGACGATGGCCAGAGCGACAATCAGGACTTTCATACTTCTATAATCTATCCTTCTTCTCACTTTGACCAACCTGCCACGACGAATCGCTGCCAGGCTCGGCGACCTCGGCCCGGGCCTCATCCTCGCCGCCACCGGCATCGGCGCCGGTGACATGGTGTCGGCGACGATCGCCGGCGCCGAGTACGGCCTGACGTTGATCTGGGCGCTCGCCGCCGGTGTCCTCGTCAAATTCGCGATCACCGAAGGCGTGGCTCGCTGGCAGCTGGCGACCGGCACGACGCTGGTCGAGGGTTGGCGCAACCACCTGCCGCGCGCGGCCGTATTTGCCTTCTTCATCTATTTCGTCATCTGGAGCTATATGGTCTCGAGCGCGCTGGTGACGGCGAGCGCGCTGGTACCGGCTGCGGTCATCCCCTCGGTGCCGTTGCCCGTGTGGGGCTTGGTGCACGCGGTAGCGGCATTCGTGATGGTGTACTTCGGGCGCTACGAACGGTTTCTCGCTGTGATGAAGTGGTTCATCGGTCTCAAGTTCGCCGCCGTCATCGCCACCACGCTGCTCATCCTCTTCTGGTCAGGCACCAACTGGTCCGCGACGGCAAGCCGGTCGGAGTTCTCGGTCGCCTATACGCTCTCGCTCATCGGCGGCGTCGGCGGCACGGTCACGCTGCTGTCCTACGGTTACTGGATGCGCGAGCAGGGCTGGTCCGGACCTCGACGTGTCCCGTCGGCCCGTACGGATCTCACCGCTTCGTTCTCACTGGTATTCCTGTTTTCGCTCGCGATGATCTTCCTGTCCTCGCAGATCGAGTGGGCCGGGGCGATCCTCGACGAGGGACCGCGGCTGTGCCTGCTGCTTGCCGATCGGATTGCCGAGGAGACGGGCCCGATCGGCCGGACAATCTTTCTTGCCGGGTTCTGGGGCGCCTCGTTCTCCTCGGTGCTCGGGGTCTGGCATGGCGTGCCGTTTCTGTTCGACGACTGGTTTCACCTGTGGAAGCGACGGCCACCTACCGGCCAGCAGGGCGGCGCCTACCGAGGTTGGGCGGCCTATCTCACCCTGGCGGCCGTGTCGGCGCTGCTGATTCAGCGGCCGCTGTGGCTCGTGTTCGCATACACGATCGTCGGCTCGCTGTTTTTTCCGTTCGTGATCGCCACGCTCCTCTGGTTGAACAACGCCACGTTCATGCCGGCCGGCGCCCGCACCGGCGCGCCCGCCAACGTCGTGCTCGGCGCGGCGCTGCTGTTGTTCGTGTATTTGGCCGTCCGATCGGTTCTCACCCTGTAGAGCTGTCTGACGTGCGTGCGCTTCACCGGAGGTAAGTACTTACGAGACGCGTAACCGCTGCGACCGCTCACCTCGAAATTCCGGGCGGTTTTATTTGCCTTTGGCGGACTGGAGGTGGTCTTCGGCTTGCTCTCCCGCGCGGACATGATCACGCTTCGCAAAGGAGAATGAATGAAGTCCAAGATCAGGTACGCCCTCATTGCCACCGTCTGGACAACCGCTGTGATGATGCCCGTCACGGGCCGGGCGCAGAACGGCGACCTCGCCCACCGTCATCCGGCGTTGCCGGACGCAGCCGTCGACTTCGGTGTGCTGCCCACTGGTCCCCTGGGCCCGGAGCCGTGCCTTCAGACAGGTGCTATCGGCGGCCCCGCGGACCCGTGCTCCTACAAAATTCACCATCTCACGCCTGAAGAAGTGACGATTGTCAGGGGTGGAGAGGTTTCGTTTCAGGTCCACGGCGGTGGCCATGCGATGGCTCTCTACAAAGTCAGCAGGGATACGACGCGCGATCAGGTCGGACAATTCCTTTGCCCCGGCGAGGACCCTGGCACCATCGAAGACCCGGCGCTTCATCCGTGTAACCTCAGCGCCACCAACGCCAACGCAGGTCACGTGGTCGCGGATGGCGACGGTCACATCGTCATCGTCGCCTCGGCCGTCGTCCCCCCACCTCCTCCCACCCCAGTCCCTCATCCGGACAACCGGGTGTGGTATGTACCGGGCAGGCTCATGTCGGCTGGTGGCCACCAGTTTCTCAATCCGGGAACCATCCCGGCCGGTCCGACTTCAAACGGCCAGCTGATTACGTATCGCTTCCTCACGCCGGGCCGCTACCTGGTGATTTGCATGAACCGCGTACATTTCCTGAACGACTGGATGTTCGGATTCGTCAACGTTGTCTTTGGGCCCGAGTAGCATCTACCCCACATGCACTCGCGGCCGGCGGAGGGGATCGGCTTCGGCCTGACGCAGGACCTCGCGCGTCACCGGGGCGGTGTCTCCCTCGCCGAACGCCAGGAACTTCAGCAGGTAGAGAACCGGGTTGCCTTCCGTCCATCCGAAATAGACGTGCGGAATCTTGTTGGTGCGATCGCGGATGTGGAGCAGCAGCGCCGCGATGGTATTGGGGATCGCGGGGCTCTTGCACCGCAGGACGCAGAAGCCGTGCACGCGTGCGCCCCTCACGAGGAGCACCTCGCTGAACTCCGACGCGTCGCCACGCTCGACTTCGAGGAAGAGGACGGGATCGTCGGGCGTCAGGTGATGCGTTTCCCTCGCCTCGCGCAGCTTGTCTTCGTACTCCTTCCGGTCTCCCGCTCCGGGCCGATTGGCGATGATGTTGATCTCTCCCCCACGGCTCGCGTCGTCGATGAACTGCTCGGCCAGCGGATCCGGCTGGATGCCGAGCACGCGCAGCTCGGTGGATCGCAGCGTGCGTGACACGAGCGAAGTGATGATGATGCTGAGGATGAAGACCGACGCGATCTTGATCCCCTCGGGCCGCTCGATCATGTTCGTGACGCTCGTGTACACGAATACAAGCGTGATCGACGCAAACAGCGGCCACCGGTTGTTCTGGCGCCACGCCGCAATCGCCACGGCGACGGCGCCCGATGTGATCAGCACGAGGACGCCCGTCGCGTACGCGCCGGCCTGAGCCTCGACGTCGGCGCTGAAGATCAGCGTCACGACGATGCCGATGCCGGTGAAGATGACGACCAGCGGACGGGTCGCCCGCGCCCATTCGGGCGCCATGCCGTAGCGGGGCAGGTACAGCGGGACGAGGTTGAGCAGCCCGGCCATCGCCGAGGCGCCGGCGAACCACAGAATGGCAATCGTCACCAGCGTCGTACAGCGTGCCAAAGCCGGAACCGAGGTACAGGTGCGCCAGATAGGCCAGCGCACGTCCATCGGCCGGCTGGCCGGGCTGAAACGCTTCCGCGGGAATGAGAAGGACGGACACGACGCTGCTGGCCAGCAGGAACACGCTCATGATGAGAGCGGCCGCCGACAGGAGCTTCTTGGTGTTGCGGATTCTTCCCGCCGGGTTCTCCTCCGTATCGGACGCGTCTCCGCGGACGAGCGGCATGACGGCCACGCCCGTCTCGAAGCCCGACAGCCCGAGCGCCAGTTTCGGGAACAGAATGAGCGCCATCACGCGCCATCATCGCCGGGTTGCCATGCTGGGCGAACAGCGACGCGCGCCAGTTGGCGATGACGTCGGGATGCCGCACGATCTCGCGCGCCGCGACGATCAGCACGATGGGGTTGAGCGCCAGGTACGCGAGAACGATCACGACCGCCAGCGAGATCGCTTCCTGAAATCCCCTGAGAAAAACGGCACCCAGTAGAAGCAGCAGCACGATGGTGACGAGCTCCGGATGCTTGCAGCCATTCAGGCGCCAGAGGGTTTTCTATCAGGTGCGCCGTCGCGTCCGCAGCGGACAGCGTCATCGTGATGACGAAGCTCGTCGCCGCGAAACCAAGCAGGGAGAGCACCAGGGCCTTTCCCTTCCACCGCGGAAACAGCTTTTCGAGCATCAGGATGCTGCCCTGCCCGAACGGGCTCATCTCCGCCACGCGGTGGTACATGGGCAGCGCGCCGAAGAGGGTCACGATGATCGAGCACGAGCGTCGCGATTGGCGCGAGCGTGCCGGCGGCGAGAAACGCGATGCTCGGGCTGATAGGCAAGGGTCGAGAAGTAATCGACACCCGTCAGGCACATGACCTTCCACCACTCGGAGGTGTGCGCCGGCCGCGCGTGCGGGCCGACCGGCTGAAGGATCCTGCCCTCGAAAAACCAGTGGCCGAACCGCTGCTCTGGTGCGTGCCTGGTGTGAGATGACGGCATGGCAGTCACGCAAGTGGCGGCCTTGACGTCCGCCACGCGGCCGCCGGGGATCAATCGCGCTCACGATCAGCCCCACGACGACCACGACCACGGCGCCGATGACGTTGTGCCACAGGAATGCGACACTGGTGAAGCTCGCGAACCAGGCCACCGACGCCATGCCGGCGATGAGGCCGATGAAGGCGCCGTTGCCGGTGGCCGAGCGGAATCCGATGGCGAGGATGAACACGCCGAGAATCGACCCATAGAAGAACGATCCGAAGCGGTTGACGACCTCGATCAGCGAGCCGAGCTCGGCCGCCCAGACAGCGACCCCGCAGGCAAAGAGCCCCCAGAAGCCGGTGGCCGCGCGGGAGATCGCGAGGTAGTGGGCATCAGGCGCGGCGGTCCGGAACCACCGCTTGTAGAAATCCATCACCGTGGCGGTCGCCAGGGAGTTGAGCTCGCCGGCGATGGTGTCGGTGGCGGCCATCAGGATCGCGACGATCAGCAAGCCCGACGAGGCCGATCGGCAGCTGGGTCAGGATGAACGTCGGAATGATGTAGTTGACGTCGGTGAACGAGCCGTCTCCGGTGGTTTCCTTCACCAGTGCCGCGGCCTGGCCGCGCAGCCGCTGCATCGACGCTTCGCTCTCGCGGAACGACCGCCTCGGCCGCCGCGGTCCGTGCGCCGTCGTCGCCTCCCCGGGCCGCCGCCACCTCGCCCGCCGCCAGCCGCCGTCCGGCAAAGACGCCCTCGAACTCGGCCTGCAACGCGGCGTACTCGGCCGCCCGCGGGCTCTCGCGCAATCGCTCCTGCTGCACGCTGCTGAACAGCAGCGGCGGCTGATTGAAGATGTAGAACACGAAGACGAAGATGCCGAGCAGGAGAACCAGCGCCTGCAGCGGAATCTTCCAGTACGCGCTCATCAGCAGCGAATGCCGCGCTTCGTCCACCGAGCGCGCGGTCAGAAAGCGCTGGACCTGACTCTGATCGGTTCCGAAGTACGAGCAGAAGAGAAAGAGCGCCGCAATCGTGCCCGACCAGAAGGTGTACTGATTGGTGAGATCGAAGGAGAAATCGAATGTGCGGAGCCGTCCGGCGACCGCGGCAATCCGCAACCCGCCGAGCATGCCGACATCGTCGGGATACCCGACAATCGCGGTGATGATGACGGCAAAAAGGCCGAAGACGATCAGGCCCATGATCTTCACGTCGGTCCAGGTCACCGCCTGGACGCCGCCCCACATCGTGTAGATCACGGCCGGCACCGTGATGGCGAGCGCCGTGAGCGTCAGGTCCCAGCCGAGAATCAGCGACAGCACCACCGCCGGCGCCGACACGACGGCCCCGCAGGACATGCCGCGCGAAATGAGGAACAGCAGGCTCGTGAACGTCCGCGTCTTCGCGTCGAAGCGCCGTTCCAGGTACTCGTAGGCCGTGTAGACGCCGGACCGGTAGAAAAACGGCACCAGCGTCAGCGACAGGATGATCATCGCGAGCGGCAGGCCGAAATAGAACTGGATGAACCGCATCCCGTCGGTGTAGCCCTGTCCGGTCGTGCCGATCATGGTGATCGCGCTGAGCTGCGTCGCCATGACCGACAGGCCGGCCGCCCACCAGGGAATGCTGCGCTTGGCGAGGAAATACCCGTCGAGCGTGTGGCTGTCTTTCGTGCGCTTCAGGCCGTCATAGACGATCCAGGCGAAGAACGCGATGAGGACAGACCAGTCGACAGGATGCATGAGTGGGATTAGATGAACGCGCGCTCGAGCCACCAGAGCGCCGCCAGCACGACGAGCTGCAGCGAGCAGCACCTTCACGTAGGTGGATGTCATGGCGAACGATCGCCAGTATATCGGTTCCGGGTTCCGGGTTCCGGGTTCCGGGTTCGGTTCGGGTTCGGGGTTCGGGGTTTCAGGGTTCCAAAGTTCTGGCACGGAGACTGCTCGCGTTCCCGCGGTGGGAATACGGCGCTATGAAGATCTGATTGCCTGGCAGCTTGCGCGCGAGCTTGAGCGTCGCGTGGTTGCATTTACTGCTATACCACCGGTCGCAAGTGATTTCGATTATTGCCGACAGGTCCGTCGATCGAGTTCGTCGGCCGCGCGCAATCTGGCCGAAGGATTCGGTCGCTATCTGCCTGGTGACTTTGCCCGATTCACGCGAATTGCATTGGGGTCTCTCAACGAAACCAGAGACCATCTGGCTTCCGGCCGAGAGAAGGGGTTCATGACTGAACAACTTCTGGTTGAGCTCGTCGCCTTGACGAATCGTGCTATCGGCGCATCAGTGAACCTCGTGAACTATCTCGACGGGTGCGCCGAACCACCACGCCGCCGCCGACGCAAACCTGAAAGCTGAACTAGGAGTTTTTCGAACTTTCGAACCCTGAACTCTGGAACCTTTGGAACCTTGGAACTCTGGAACCTTGGAACTCGGAACCTTGGAACCTAGTCCGTGAGCCTCACCTGAATCTCGTCGCCGACGATGCGCGTATCGTGCCGCGTGACACCGACGCTCGGATCCTGCACCAGGGCACCGGTCGTGAGGTCGAACTGCCAGCCGTGCCACGGGCATGTCACGATGCACTGGCGGCTCACCGTGCCTTCGGCGAGCGGGCCGCCGCGGTGCAGGCAGATCGCATCGATCGCGTAGTAGGCGCCGTCGACGTTGAAAATGGCGACCCACCGGCCGTCGACGGTCACCTGCCGTCCCGTCTTCGGTGGAAGCTCGCTCACGCGCGCGACGGTGATGAAGTCAGGGTCGGCCGCCTCCACGCGTCTACTATAAGCGTGATGCCCAATCACCGCATCGAGGCGCGGGCGCCGCGCGGCGCGCCGCCGGCGCCGATTCGCGTGACCGATCCCGATCGCCTGCGATCGGTGATGGAGGATGCTGCCCATGTGGCCGGTTACGCTTCGGCGCTTGTCGTGCCGACAACGGAAGCCGAAATCGCCGAGGTGCTGCAGTCGTCGGCGGCCGTCCTGCCAATTGGGGCGCAATCCTCGCTGACTGGCGGCGCCACGCCGCGCGGCGACGTCGTGCTGAGCACGGCCCGTCTCAATCGAATCCTCAGTATCGGCAGCAATCGCGCTCGCGTCGAGGCTGGCGTCACCCTCGCGGATCTCGACGCGGCGCTCGCACTCGCCGGAGCGTACTACCCGCCGGCGCCGACCTTCACGGGAGCCTTCGTGGGCGGCACCGTCGCCACCAACGCCGCCGGCGCCGCGACGTTCAAGTACGGCACCACACGGCACTGGGTCGAGGGCCTCACCGTCGTCCTGCCGACCGGTGACGTGCTCGATATCGAACGGGGCAACGTTCGAGCGCATCCCGACGGCTACTTCGACGTCGTCGGCCGCACTGGTACGGTGCGCGTGCCGGTGCCCCGGTACCGGATGCCCGACGTTCCCAAGCTGTCGGCCGGTTACTTTGCCGCGCCCGGCATGGATCTCATCGACCTCTTCATCGGCGCCGAGGGCACTCTGGGCGTCGTCGTGGACGTCACCTTGCGCGTTCTCGCTCCGAGGCCTGCCTGGTGCCTTGCGTTTGTTCCGTTCGCCGATCGCGATGCCGGCATGGCGTTCGCCGGGGCGCTGCGCGACGCGGCAAAGGAAACATGGCGCACCGGCGATCCCGCCGGCCTGAACGTATCTGCTATCGAGCACGTGGATGCCCGCTGCCTCGAGCTGGCGCGCGAGGATGGAGTCGACAGGCGCACCGGCGTGACATGGCCGGACGGCACGTCGATCGCGCTGTTCGTGACGCTCGAGCTTCCACCGAACGTGACGGCTGAACAGGCGTTCGAGGAAATCGGCCGCGCCCGCGAACCGCGCGCCGCAGGGGGACGTGACACACCGATCGTCAGATTCTGCCGGGCGCTCGACGAAGCCGGCGTCATCGATGCCGTCGAGGTCGCGGTGCCAGGGCGATCTCGCACGCATCACGCAGCTGATGGCGCTGCGCGAGGAAGTGCCTGCGTCGGTCAACCGCCGGATCGGGCGCGCGAAGCAGGATGTCGACGGTCGGATCGAGAAGACCGCCGGCGACATGATCGTCCCGTTCGAACATCTCGGCGAGCTGCTGGCCTGCTACGAGCGGGAGTTCGAACGGCGTCACCTTGATGTGGCCGTCTGGGGCCATGTTTCCGACGGCAATCTTCACCCGAACGTGCTGGCCCGTTCGTTCGCGGACGTCGAGGCGGGCCGCGCGGCGATTCTCGAAGCGGGCCGCGAGGCGATTCGGCTCGGAGGATCGCCGCTCGCCGAACACGGCGTCGGGCAGGAACCGTGTCAAGCAGCAGTTGCTCGAAGAGCTCTATGGACGCGAGGGCATCGAGGAGATGCGCGCGGTCAAGCGCGCGCTCGATCCGCGGTGGACGCTCGCATCCGGCGTGCTGTTTCCGCCGGGGTGAAGATGATGTTGTTGTACGACGGCGACAGTGCTGGTACCATCCGAGGTACAGGCTGAGGACTATGTGTACGTTGCCGGATATTGGACAGGTCGTCCTCTATTCGCTGACCGAGGAACAGGCCGAAGAAATCAATCGCCGGCGTCTGACCGGCTCGACGCCGGGTTACGGTCCAGGCGTCATTCCCGGTGACGCGGTACCGCTGCTCGTCGAAGCGCGTGCAGCCGGGTACGACGATGGCCTCTACGCCGTCGCCGGACGGCTCCTGATTGACGACGACGATGAAAACTGGTGGGTGACTTCGGTGACAGAGGGCGTCGCCCCGGGCGCCTGGCGTCCGGTCTGAATCAGGGCATAACTGAGGCACTCCTGGGCTAGACGATCAGCACCGCCAGCCCAATCACAGCGAGTCCACAGACGATCAGCCCGAGCACGAGCGCGCCGGCGGTGCCCGCGGCGAGATCGTCGTGACGCGCCGCCGGCTCGTCGATGCGGGCCAGCGCGCCGCCGATACGCGTCTGCGCCGCGAACGAGAGAGACAGCGCGGCGAGGAGCAGCAGCCAGCCGGCGCCCAGCATGATGCGCGCGCCGGGCGGACCGCCGATGAGGCGCGTCGAGAGGAGCAACGTCCCGATCCAGCTGCCGACGGCGACGACCGCCATCAGGCGCAGCTGCCCAATCTCGCGATCGCCCGCCTGTCGCAGGAGCTCGATCTTGAGCATGCGCTCGGCACGGACTCGCTCGCGCTCGAGCTGATCGCGCTCGAGCTCGAGCCGGTTCGAATCCCGATCGAACGCTTCCTTCAGCGCCGCCACGACCACGCCAGCCAGGCGCGCTTCGACCTGGCCGAGCGCGCGGCCCGGCCCGCCGGACGCTTCGAGCTCCTCAGCCGGACGCTGAGCCGTTCGACTGCGCGCGAGATTGGTGACGTCGATGAGCGTAGTCGATGACGACGAGCCAGGGGATTGGCATGGGGATTACTTGGGACCGAGCCAACTGTCCCGGAAGGCCCGCTGAGCGCCGGTCAGGGTGCCGCCAGCCGATTCGACCGGCACCACCTCCAGGCTCCCGCCCTGCGCGCGCCGGACGAGAAAACCAGCCGGCGTCAGGAGCTGCCGGTAGTCGGCCAGCTCGCGCCCCTCGATATAGCGATCGAAGAAATCCCGCGCGAAACGCGCATCGGTGATCACGGCCAGCGTCGCTTCCACGTCCGCCATCGTATACGGCCGATCGACGTATCCCTGACGCGCGCCGCCGGGCTTTCCGTAGCGGCTCCACATCTCTTCCATGAAATCGTCGAGGCTCAGATTGGCCGTTCGACCGCTGGCGTATCGAGAGGTCGAGCGCGAGGGCTATCGCCGCGCCGAGGTGGTAATAGGAAACGTCGCCGATCCCCGAGCTGCGATCGGCGCCGCCGCTGTCGGTGACGACGGCCATGCGGCTGATCTCTTCCGCCGATCGCGTCAGGCGGCCCCTTGCCGCGCCGATCGTGTCCAGCAGCGACGTGAACACGCCCGCCGTGTACCGGAGATCGACGATGCCGGCCCGCTGCAGCACGAGCGGCCCGTAATACTGGGTGAAGCCTTCGGCAAGCCACAGCTCCGCCAGACGCGTTCGCGCGATCGAGGTCGAAGGGCTCGAGGCTTCGCGGACGGATACGCTCGACGTTCCATGCGTGGAAGAACTCGTGCGCCACCGAGTCGAGCAGATCGATGCGCGACGTGCGTGATCGACCCGGGCGCGGTGATCACCGTGCTGTTGCGGTGCTCCATGGCGTCGTAGCTCGCCTGCGGCAGGTAGTCCACCAGAAACGTGTACGCGCCAGTCTCGAACGACGGAAACTCGCCGTAGATGGCGCCCTGCTGCTCGACGATCTTCGCCACATCCCCGACGACCGCCTTAACCTCATTCGCCGTCCCCGTGTGGTGCACGGCAAGACGAAACGTCCGTGGGCCCACGGTGAAGGTCTCGATTGTGAGGGGACCGAGCTCGACCGGGCTGTCCATCAGGTACTGCAGGTTCGGCGCGGTGAACTCGTAGACGTCGGGAACGGGATTGGGGACGGGTCTCCGCGGGTCGGACGGAGACCCGTCGGATGTCCGCGGGTCGTACGGAGACCCGTCCCCGTATGCCCCGAACAACTGCGTCGCCACTTGCCAGGGCGCGCCGGCAGGAGGATCGAAGGTCAGCGTCGCCGGCCGATCGTCGAGGCCGCGCCCCCACATGATCGCCGCCGGCATGTTGATGTGCGCATGGCTCGAATCGATGGCCAGATACGTTCCATCGAGCCGATCGCCGCGGACCTTGTATTTCAGCGTGACGGTGCCCTCGTGCGCCGGCACGCGCCATCCCGAATCATCCGGCCGATCCGTCCGCAGCTCGCCGGCCGTCCGGCGCATACGCGCGGACGTCGTAGACCTCCTTGGCGAAGTCGTGCTCCCCATAACGGCCCGGGGACGATCGGCTCATCCGCAATTCGAGAGGCGCCGTCTGCAGCCCGGTGAACGTCGCGTCCACCTGCATCCAGCGATCTGCCGGCGCGGGAAAACTGAACCGGTAGCGGACAGGCTCCTCCGCCCTGGAGGGAACGACAGGCGCGGCGGCCGCCGCCGCGGCAACGAACGCGAGCGCGAGCAGCCAGCGTTTCACGGTTCGCTGCCGGGCGGAATCGCGAGCGCCTGCTCGACGAATTCGTCCTGGGGCACGGCTCCCATGATCTCGATCGTATCGTTGATGACCGTCTTCGGCACGCCGGTCACCATGTACTTCCGCGCCAGGTCGGGATATTCCGTCGCTTCGACGGCATAGGCGGTGATATTCGGGTTCGCGAACGCCATTTCGTGCGCCAGGCTCACGGCCCGGGGGCAGTGCGGTCACGTCGGTGTCGTGAAGACGCGCATGACGATCGGATGGCCCGACGGCCTCGACCTTTGCGCGGTTATCGGCGGACAGGATCGACCCGGCGCCGCCGACCAGCAGGACCGCCTGCACGAGCGAGATGAACTCGTATCCGCCCGGCGTGCCGAGGAACCTGATCCGGGAATCCTTGACGCTCCCCTCCTCTTCATAAGCGACGGCAATCGCCGGCACCCGGTCGATCCCGTACTGCGCCACACGGTCGCCATCGAGGACGAAATTGACTTCGTCGATGGTGATCTTGTCGGACAGCGGCGGCAGCTCGTCGAGGATCTGCCGCGCCTCGAGACAGGTCTCACAGCCGAGCGCCTGGGTGAAAAACAGCAGCCGCACGGGCCGTTTCAGATCCGCAAACGATTCGCGGAGGCGTTCCTGGTCTGCGGTCGACACGAGAGGCATACGAGGATTATGTAGGGACTGGAGGTTAGAGGCTAGAGGTTAGAGGTTGGGGATGTGAGCCCAGCCCTGGTCCCTAACCTCCAACCTCTGTCCTCCAACCTCTACTACTTGAACAGATCGTCAAATGCCTGGCGGGCGCTCGTCGGGCCCTTCGTGCCGGTCTGGCGCTCGATCGTCGTCCGGGGCGTGAAGAGCGCGCAGTCGTTCCGCGCGTCCTTGGGTGATACCCGCGCGGTCAACGCCGCTTGCGAGCACTCGAAGCGGGCGCTGGTGTCGAACGACGTGCACTGGACGCAACTGTGCAGGTCGACGCCGCAACGCCCGCACCGGCCGTCGCTCGCGACCGGGAGCGAGAGAAAATTGCCGCAACGCGCGCAGCGGAACACCTCGTGCGATCCCATCAGGTTCGGCGTGCGCGGCCCGGCCGCATCCTGAAGGGGACGCCCCGGTGCGCGCGGCGTCTGCTCCGCCGGCTGCCGCGCTTCGGCCCGCGCTCCCGCGGCGTGTCCTGATACCCCCGCTGCCGGTACTTCCGGTCGCTGTCGCTCATGTTGTCCTTATTGTGAAGGGAGTAGGCTGGGTTTCATAACCATCTGTGGGGTCCGCCTTTCAAGCGGACCAATCCGGCTGTAACCGGAGGTTTGGTGGTCCGAATCCAGCCTGCGGAGCCAATCTTCCAGGCGGCGGGCAAGCGGGTCAGCCGCAACGTAAAGCCCAGGTTCATACCGGCTCGCGACGGTTTCGGTAGAGCCGCGGATCAACGGCAGCAGTCATGCGCTCGATATCCAGCGGTCGGTGGAGAAATTCGGCGAGACGCCCGCTTCGATAGATGGCCGCTCGATCACGTCCCGGTAGTTGACGGGCAGGGTCGTGAAGCACCGGCGGTGATCGAGAAAGCGGTGCACCTGCTCAATGTGGCGGACGTAGATCTGCCGCATGCTGGTGACATCCTCGATTCGCTCGGGTTCGCCGCGACGCAACCACATCGCATTCTGGGACAGAATCACTTCGTCGAGGTCTCGCTGCATGAAGACCACCTGGTAGTCGTACCCCTCGGGCAGCCATGTCACGAGCCAGGAAATCACCTTGACCCCCTTGCCCCGCGCGCCGCAGCCACGAGACGTCGCCGTTCTTATGCAGCTCCTTGACCGGCTCGAACTCGAAATAGCCGTCGGGATTACTGTCGTCCGCGGCGCGGGCGCCATCAGTGAGAAGCGGCAGGCCGCCGGCCCCGAGCATCTTCATCGCCATGGACGTGCCCGATCGCGGCAGGCCGGATATGACGATGATGGGACGGCCGTAGCGAAGGCGTCCTGACCAATGGTTGACGAGGGTCATTGATGAGTGTGGTGCAGTACCACACCATCTAAACCTCGACGCGCAAGGGACGCCTCAAGAAGGATGCGAACGCGAGGGTAAGGACGGCATACAACACCGTCCAGTGCACGGCCGGCCGAAGATCTGGATATCGCTCTTCGGATAGTCGATGCGGATCGCCGAGATCGGGGCGCTGTCTGGCAGCGGCGCCTCCGATGGATTGACGATCTCGGTGAACAGCCGCGGCTCGAGTCGCGCGGGTGACCGGCGTGTAAGTCCGTCCGACACGTGAACGCTCTTGTCGTACGTGTCATCTGCAATCCGCAGCCGCAACTGGTGATCCCCGGCGCAGCGGGAACGATCCGCCACATGATCTGGTTGAGTGCGGGCACCCAGATCGCAGGTGTCTCGACCCGGATTGCGGGCGGCACCTCGAGCGCGGCGAGTTGACGGCCGGATTTGAGCTGGGCGGTGATGACAATGGGCTCGCCGATCTCAACACCTGAATAGGCGAAAAAACACTGAAGCTGCGCAATCACGAGCGCGGCCGGAACGAGCATCCACAGCATCGGCACGATCGACAAGCGGAGATACGTCGCGTTGTGGCGTAAGAGCTGGAGCTCCGCCCGCAGAATCGCCCGCAGATCGTCGTTGAACAGCCGGATCTCGAACAGATCGGCGTGGATCTGCCGCTTCACCGCCGCGATCGCCCGCTGATCGGACGTGATGCGCACAACCACCAGGATCGCAATCGCCGTGAATAGCGACACGACAGCGAGCCCCGTCACCACGCCGACTCGCTCCAATGGCCGCATCAGTAGGTCGAAGACTGAATTCAGCAGCCGGTTGACGAGCAGCATCGGCCTCAGGAAATGTATCCGAGACCCTTCAGCTTGTTCTTGAGCTCTTGTTCCGAGGCCGCGTCCTCGATCTGGGCGAGCTCCTTTTCGAGCGCGTGGGTGATGAACTCCTCGACGGACGAATAGCCGGCGAGATCTGCGGATCGCTTCGCCCTGGCGACGAGCGCCTTATCGAGTTTGATTCGCGAGCCGAACATCACGTTCCCTCCCGAATCACTGGAAAGTTGTTGATGCCGAACTCCGCGAGCAGAGCGGACGCCAGCCGCTCGAGGCTCGGCGCTTCCTGCCGAAGGGGCCGGCTGGTGAGCAGGATTCCCGGCACCACCTCTGGATCCATTCCGTGATCGCCGCTCCATGCGGCGGTGTTGTCCGTCAGCACATCGCGGGGCACCATCCCGAGCGCCGAGTCATCGGAGCTGCGCGTGCCCTTCGCGTAGCCGACGATGAGGTCCGGCGCGATGTCTTCATGACCAGCGACGTGGAAGACATCCTCGCGGCGAAACGCGCGGCGGACCGGATGGCCGCCGTCTTTCGGATCAATCGTGTCGGTCAAACTGCGCGCAATTTCGTCCGCCAGCGTGACGCGCTCGGCCGCATCGACAATCCCGTGGGCTTCGCGGCCGCGGACGTTGATGTACAAACCGTTCAGGCCAAGGGCGTAGGCGCGCGTTCGTGTCCAGTCGACGTTGGTGAACAAGCCGGCGTCGACCGTGGCTGCCGGGTCGCGCACGACAAGATATCCGTGGTCGCGCAGCCAGGAATTCAACGAGAACGAGCGCCGCCACGAGGAGAATCCATGATCGGACATGACAACGAGGAGATCCTCGGGCTGAAGACGCGACGCCGTTTCTCCGACGATCCGGTCGATTTCGATGTATAGATTTTCCACGACCGATCGGTAGGGGAGATCCGCGGCGGTGTACGCTGGATGTCCGGGATCCATGGCGCGCCACATCATGTGCGACACTTGATCGATGTGGCCGAAGTAGTAGAACAACGAGCCCATCGTCGAACCGATCGAGGACATACCGATACTGACGTAGGTTCTCGTCCTCGGTGATTCGTGCCTGCGCGAGAAACTCGTTCGGAGAGAGTACGCCGGTCTTCAGGCTTTTGGTGTCTTCTGGCATTCCCTGCGTGTAAAAGCGGCCGGTGGCGCGGGCCAGTTCGGCGGCGTAGTCGGGCGGCGTCGAGATGGGCAGCTCCGGTTTCAGTAGGATCGAAGTTAATCGGGCTGACGTACAGCTCGAAATACGGGTCGAGCAGCCTTGAGGTAGAAACGGCACGATGCCTGAAAGATGCCGGAAGGGCAGCAACGGCAACTCGACGGGCACCCAATCGGTCCACTCACCGACACGTACGAGCCGGCGTTCTGTGCCCACGAGCAACATCGCGTATTGGTTGGTGCTGTCGATGTACGCGGTGAAGTCGAACGCGCGTCTTCTGTGGCTCGACGACGATAGATGTTGTCGGGGCCTTCGATCGTCGCGTGCACCTGGCCGTCCGCCACACTGACAGGGACCCTCACGCCGCCTGACAACGCGTTGGGATCGAACGCGAGCGGCTCCGAACTGAAGAAGGAAAACGTGCCGTAAGTGCCCAGCATGATCGGGCGTTCCCATCCCGCTCAGCTCGCGAGTCGCCGTTCCCGACGGCGGAAAATTGGCCGGCATGCGGACGATCGTGGTTTCGATGCCGTGCTCCTCGGCCACGTCCCAGAAGGGCCTCCCCTCACGCAGGAGCGTCACGCGGCCGGATTCGAGCGGAAACTGCCACGGACCGAGCGTGATGCGCCGGCCACCGCTCTCGGTTCTCGACGTCGACAGAAACGGCTCCATCGTCTTCGGGTCTCGATGAATGAAGTCGAAAATGCCGTGCCTTCCGGGATCGAGGCCTGTGGTGAACGAGGACCACGCGACCGGACTTTGGGGAGGGACCGTCGTTCGAAGCGGCCCGAACGCGCCGGACTGAGCCAGTTGCAGGAAGTGCGGCATGCGTCCGCGCGCCATCAGATCGCGGACGAGGTCGTAATCCATCCCATCGACGCCGAGCACGATGACGCGCCGCCCTGTCTTGCACGTACCGCGGTACGCAGCGCAACACACCGGCGGTCAGGGCGGCGACGCCCACGATCAACGTCCACATGCGGCGGGTCATGCGACAGCCACCTTCAAACGGGCGGCCGTCCATCCACGGGGGCGGCTGAATGCCAAAGAAGCTGAAGCGCCGTCGGCGCGATGTCGACGAGCGCCGGATCATCGGTCGCGATCGGACGGTTGCAGAACAATACGCCCGGCACCAGCCGGGGATCGATACAGTGGTCGCCGCTCCAGGGTTTTGTATTGTCGGTGAATACAGGTTCGGCCACGATGCCGCTCGCGCAGTTCCACGAGACGCGATAGCCGGCGTTGTAGCCGATCAACAGGTCGGGACCGTTCTCGAGATAGGGACCGGAGTACAGCGCGCGAGGTGTCGAACGCCTCGCGGATTCCAATCTCGCCGTGTCGGGATCGAGCAGTCCCTCGAGCTTGCGATCGGATCTCCGCCTTCAACGCCTCAGCCTCGGCACCCGGGCGTGACGATGCCGGATTGTTCGCGTCCGTCGATGTTCAGGAACAGGCCGGTGAGCCCAAGACAGTAGGCGCGCGTGCTGCGACCAGTCGACATCGCGCAGCCATTCGGACGCGCCGGACGCGCCATCGGCGAGCGTGAGATACCCTTCGCGCCGAAGCCACGCGTTCAGATTGACGCCGCGGCGGAACGAGCTGAACCCGTGATCCGAGATGACCATCAACAAGTCGCCTTCGCCGAGCGCGGCGGATGATCTCGCCGACGAGGGCGTCGTTCTTCTGGTAGAGCTCACGGATGGCGTTTCGATGCTCGGAAGGCTTCCCAGCGGCCACCGCCGGATGGGGCGCGTCGAGATATCGCCAGAACATGTGCTGGATGCGATCGGTCGCATCGAACACGCACACGAGCGATCCGCTGCGGAGTCGATCGAGGGCGGCGAAGAACATCGCACGCCGCTCGCCATCGATGTCGTAGGTCTGTTGGAGGAACGTGCCTTCGCTCGTGACGCCTTCATTGAGCGCCCAGGTATCTTCGGCCAAGCCAAGAGTCGCGTAGGTGCCGATGCGCTTCGCGAGATAAGTCGCGTAGTACGACGGCGATGAGAGATGGGCATGACCGGTTGCTCAGGATCGAGGTTGAGCGGCGACATGTAAAGTGAGAAGTGATCGTCCATCTCGAGTAGCTGGACGCGAGTCATACCCGACACATGGACGCCCGGCGCGGCGCGAAAGGTCAGCGTGAGCCAGTCGCTCAAATGCCCGAGAGGGAGGTCGGCTGCGAGAGCGCCGATCGTGAGCTGCGCCCGCATCGCGTCTCGGTCCAGTACGATCGTGATGGGGAGTCTGAGTGGCGGGTGACCGGCGACGAGCGTATTCGGCGGCCCTTCGATCGTCGTTTCGATGCGCCCGTCGCGCACTTCGACAGGGATCCGAATTCCTCCTTGTTTGAAGCGGGCGTCAGAAGGGACGCGTCGTCAGCAGAAAAAACGTGCCCTGAGTGCCCAGCAGGTCGGGTACGCCCATCGCGCTCAGCTCGGCTCCGTAGAACCGGTCGGGCGGAAATGTCACCGGCACTCGCAGGATCGTGCTCCAGATGCGGTGCTCGCCCAGAATCGTCCAGAATGGCTTCGATTTGCGCATCAGGCGCAGCTCGGGACGGTGACGGGGGATCAGGTACTTGCCGATCTTGAAGGAGCGCTCCACTCTGCCGATGCGAGTGGACGAGAGCAGGGGTAAGTATGTGCGGCGATCGCGATCGAGAAAGTCGAAGATGTTATGGCGCGCCGGATGCGTGCCCGTGCTGAACGACGACCATGCGACCGGCGACACCGACGGGAACGTCGTGCGGAGTCGGTGGTAGCTGCCGGTGTGCGCGAGCCGCGAGAAGTTCGGCAACTCGCCTTCCTTCATGAATCGATCGGTCAGCGTCGGGTCCTGCCCGTCGAACCCGACGATGACCAGCCGGCGGATCGCCGCAGGGGGCGGTCCATGCCGCCGGATCAGCCGCCAGAGCGCCCGCAACGGCCATATCAATACTGACGCAATAGCCACCACAATGGTGGTGAACACCACGAGAAAGGACGAGAGGACAGCGAATCCGGCTCCGGGTCCGATGTAGGCCTGCGCGGGTGCCGGCACGGCCAACACCAGAGCGACGACAAGGAGTACCGACGAGGGGGCCGAACACAGCGCAGCGCTCGGTTGTGAGTCTACCTCACCGGCGTGCGGGCCGAGGCGCGAACCAGCAGTGAGCACCCATCACCACGGGGCGTTACTGCCGGCTGAACACCACGCGATTATCACGGGCGAAGCATGACGTAGGTCTGGGGGTGCCGGTCGTCACACTGAACCCGCCGTCAAGTGTGCCGGAGATGGATTGCGGCGTGACGGGAGCGGTCATTGTGCCCCAGATGGTGAGGATTCGACCAGTTGGCAACAGCTCTTCTACGGCCGCTCCATAGGAATAGAAATAGTAAAAAGAAAAGCCGCCCATATCGAATGTCACCGAGTCGCCAAAGACCTTCCCCGGGAATGTGTTCCGCAAACCGAAGAACCTATCAGTAACAAACGGAGCATCGCTCAGCGTGGTGACCAGCCGGGCGGCATCCTGATCGATTCTGGCGGTGTAGGTTCGGGTCTTCAGTTCGGCCGGCAGGGTCGTGCACGAAGGGGACGCCGTGAATGTCACGCGGTAGGTGCCGGCCACGCCTGCCGGTGCGGAGCGCGGTGTGATCTCCACATTCAGCGATTGATCCCGGACATCGTCACCGTTCGCCTTTCATCGAAGTAGCCTGTCTTGCCCACCCGCAGGATGAACGTTCCTGCCATGCCGAAGAGCTCGTAATCACCAGTGCTGTTCGTGGTCGCCTGACTCGGTGGCCCACTGATCACTTCAACTGCGGCACTTGCGACGACGACCCCACCGGGTTCGGTGACCTTCCCTTTCAAGACGAATGTCCCGTCCGGTTGGATGACGATGGTCATGGAGGTGGAAAACCTCTCGAAGTTGACCCGAATCATCGTCCGCCCCAGCGCGACGCCCGTTACGGCGCCGGCCGAGACGGTGGCCACCCTCACTTGAGAGGAAGTCCATAAGGCCTGGCTCGTCACATCCCTGGTCGATCCGTCGCTGTAATGGGCCGTGGCTGTCAGTCGCGCGGTTTGTCCGGGCGGGATCGTCTGAATGGATGGCGAGACTGCAAAGCTCACGGTAGTCGGAGGAGGAACAAATGGCGGCTGTGGCGTGGTTGGTGCCTTGTCGCCGTCGCAGGCCAACGTCGAGGAGAAAGGACACCGCGATGAGCGAGGCACGTTTCACGGCAGTCCTCCCTGGCGTTGCGAAAACCGAGTCAGCTGCTTGTAGAGGTCGATACGATCCTTGGGATCAGCGAGAGTCGCCGCCAGATTGCCGGAAGCGGGTGCCGAGGCGGCGACGTATCCGAGCGCGGCCAGGCGCGCTCGCGTTCCCGCATCAATTGGAACCGAGGCAGGGGATGCCTGCGCGGGCTGTGCCAGCGTCCGCAATCGTTTCGTCATCGATGCCGCCAGATCGGCACGCTGTTCGTAGAGATTGACTGACTCGCTCGGATCGGCTTCGAGATCATACAGCTCCGGCCGCGGCGCGAGAATCACCTTGAACCGTCCCTCGCGCAGGGCGGTGAGCGGGCTCCACCCGAACCGATCGAGGCCGTACCGCGACTGCGAGTACACGTCCAGTCTCGACGCTCGCGCAGCGCCGGTCATCAGCGGCACGAGCGTCTCCCCATCAATAACAGGAGCTGCGGGCTGTCCCAGCAGGTCAAGAACCGTGGGCATCACGTCCACGATGCGGACCGGCTCGGACACGCGGCGTCCCTGCATGTTCGCGAACGGGGCGCTGATGATGAACGGCACATGCACCACGGCCTCATAGACGAACAGCCCGTGCGTCGGTTCTCCGTGCTCGCCGAAGCTCTCACCGTGATCGCCGATGACGACCACAATCGTGCGGTCGGCCAACTGATGTTCAGCGAGAAATGTCGTGACCCGTGAAAGCTGGAAATCGACGAAGCCGATCGCCGCAAAGTAGTCGTCTTCGGCGGCGATCGGGGCGAATTCGGCAGGTGGGCGCGCGGGCGCGTGCGCATCGTAGAAGTGCAGCCACGCGAAAAAGCGGCTGCCGTCGAGCTGCTGCATCCAATCGAGCGCGTCGTCGACGACGCTGTCGGCGGACCGGCGAATCGATTCGCGATCGCGTTGGTCTCCAGGACGGATGCCGCCGTCGTGATAGACGTCGAATCCCTGATCGAGTCCCCATTGGTGATCGAGCACGAAGCTGGAGACGAACGCGCCAGTGCGGAAGCCGTGCGCCTTCAACTCCTCGGCCAGGGTGATCGATTCGCTGACCAAGTGCATTCTGACCGTTGCCATGGATTCCATGGCGTGGCGGAAAGAGGCCGGTGAACAGGCTGGAGTGGGCCGGCAGGGTGAGCGGCGCGACGGTCGAAGCCTGCTCGAACACCACACCTTCTGTGGCGAGGTAATCGAGTGAAGGGGTGACCGCCCTGCCGCCGTACGCTCCAAGCGCGTCGGCCCGCGTGGTGTCGAGCGTCACGAGGAGAAGGTTGAGCGGGGGCGCGGGACGCGTCCGACATGCGGACCCACAGGCCATGATCGCCAGGAGTTCCACGAGCACCAACGTCATGGCTCGGGCGGGGTGCGACACGGACCACAGTATAAGGAAGTTCCGTTCGCACAATGGAAAAATGGATGACTCTCATGTAGCTTTTTCGAATCCAGCCTAGGGAGCCAATCCTTTCAATAGTTTGCGGACGACGGACCCTGACCTCAAACCTCCAACCTCATCCATCGCATCGGCTCTCATTCCGGGCGCGGATTGACTCACTGGTGAAGTCCTTCACACAATAGGTGTCCAGGCGCCTTCCATCGACCGATGTCTCAAATCTTTCATCGCAGCGCCAACACCATCGCAAAGGTCAGCATCTTTGGCGCCGTCTTTTTCGTTGCCGGACTGCTCGGTCTCTTCGACAAAGTGAACCGCTCGTCGTGGATGACGGGGGCGCGCGTCGCGCGCGCGCAGCCCATCCAGTTCAGCCACGAGCGGCACGTCGCCGGCAACGGCATCGACTGCCGCTACTGCCACTCGTCCGTCGAAGACTCCGCGTTTGCCGGCATCCCCCCGACCAAGACCTGCATGAACTGCCATTCGCAGATCTTCTCCACCAGCCCGTTTCTCGAACCGGTTCGCGAAAGCTTTCGCTCGAACCGATCCATCCAGTGGACGCGCGTGCACGACCTGCCCGATTTCGTCTACTTCGATCACAGCATCCACATCCACAAGGGGGTCGGCTGCACGACGTGCCACGGGCCGGTCGATCGGATGCCGCTGATGTATCAGGAGCAATCGCTGCAGATGGACTGGTGCGTCGACTGCCACCGCGAGCCGGAGCGGTACGTGCGGCCCCGGGCGGACGTCTTCCGCGTCGACTACGAGCCGCCGGCCAACCAACTCGAGCTCGGCGAGAGTCTCGTCGCGCAATACCAGATCCAGAAGCTCACGAGCTGCTCGACGTGTCACCGATGAGGCCGCAAGCCGGAAGCCTGGAGCCCGAAGCCGACAGGCGCCAGTGGTGGCGAACGCTCGAGGAACGCTCCGGCGATCCGTCGTTCGGCGAGCGCCTTCACAACGAGTTCCCGACGCTACTTCCCGGCGTGGAGACAGCTTCCGACCCTGTCCAGCGCCGTTCCTTCCTGAAAGTCATGGGCGCGTCGCTCGCCCTCGCCGGCGTCACCGCCTGCACCCGGCAGCCGCCGGAGAGAATCGTCCCCTACGTCCGCCAGCCCGAAGAAATCGTGCCCGGCCGCCCGTTGTTTTTTGCGACCGCCATGACGCTCGGCGGCGTCGCGACCGGCCTGCTGGTCGAAAGCCACGAAGGACGGCCCACCAAGATCGAGGGCAACCCGCAGCATCCAGGCAGCCTGGGCGCGACCGACGTGTTTGCGCAGGCGGCCGTGCTCGGCTTATACGATCCCGACCGTGCGCAGACGCTGTTGAGCCTCGGCGAGATTCGTCCCTGGCCGCGCTTTCTCGGCGCGATCCGTGCGGTGCTCACCGCCCAGCAGCCGGTGCAGGGACGCGGGCTGCGGCTGCTGACGGAAACCATCAGCTCTCCCACGCTCGCGGCGCAGATCCGCGATCTGCTGGCGCGCTACCCGTCGGCCAGGTGGCATCAATGGGATCCCGCCAGCCGCGACAACGCCCGCGCGGGCGCACGGCTCGCATTCGGCGAATACGTCGACACGCAGTACCGCTTCGACCGCGCCGACGTCGTCCTCTCGCTCGACGCCGATTTTCTCGGCTCCGGCCCCGGGCTGCCTCCGCTACGCCCGCGACTTCGTGGCACGCCGCCGCCCGGAGGACGCCGCGCGCATGAACCGGTTGTATGCGCTCGAGGGGATGCCGACCTCGACCGGTTCCCGGGCGGATCACCGCCTGCCGATGCGGCCGGGCGACATCGCCGCGGTCGCGCGGCAGATTGCGGCGGCCGTCGGCGTGGCCGGCGTCGTTTCGGATCCCGCGGTCGCCCTGCCGCGGGGCGAACCGACACGGCTCTGGATCGCGGCGGTCGCGAAGGATCTTCTCGACCATCGCGGAGCGAGCCTCGTGATCGCGGGTGAAAGCCAGCCGGCGACGGTCCACGCCCTCGCGCACGCGATGAACGCCGCCCTCGGCAACGCAGGCACGACCGTCGTGTACACCGACCCGGTGGAGGCCGAACCGACCGACGAGCTTCAGTCGATGCGCGACCTTGCCGCAGACATGAGTGCGGGCCGCGTCGACGCCCTCGTCATCCTCGGCGGCAATCCCGTTTACACCGCGCCGGCGGATCTTCAGTTCGCCGACGCGATGAACAACGTCCCGTTCCGCGCGCATCTCAGTCTTTACGACGATGAGACGTCGGCGCTCTGTCATTGGCAGATTCCCGAGGCGCACTTCCTCGAGGCCTGGAGCGATGCACGCGGGTACGACGGGACCGTCTCGATCGTACAGCCGCTCGTCGCGCCCCTCTACAGCGGGAAGTCGGCGCACGAACTGCTCGCGGCGATGAGCGATCGGCCCGAGCGTTCGTCGTACGAGATCGTCCGCGAGTACTGGAGCCAGCGGTCCGGCTTCAGCCGGACCGTGCAATCGGAGGAGTTCGAGGCAACCTGGCGGCGCTGGCTTCATGACGGCGTGGTGCCGGACACCGCGTTTGCGCCGCGAACGGTCACGGTGTCCGCCGCGGCAGCGGCGTCCGGTTTCCCGGCTGCGGCCGCAGCGGGCGAAGGACTCGAGATCAATTTCAAGAACGACCCTTCGGTGCTCGACGGACGCTTCGCCAACAACGGCTGGCTGCAGGAGCTGCCGAAACCGATCACCAAGCTGGCGTGGGACAACGCGGTCATGGTCAGCCCGGCGACCGCGCAGCGCCTGAATGCGGGCGCCACCCCGTCATACAGAGGCGGAGAGCTCACGAGCAGCCTGGTGGAGATTCGGTACCGCGGCCGGGTCGTCCGCGGTCCGCTTTTCCCCGTCGTCGGGCATCCCGACGAGTGCGCCACCGTCCATCTCGGCTACGGCCGCACCCGCGGCGGACGCCTGGCCAACGGGGCGGGCTTCAACGGCCACGCGATCCGGACGGCCGACGCTCCGACGTTCGGCAGAGGCGTGGAGATCGTCGGAACCGGCCAGCGTTTTCGCTCGCCTGCACGCAGGAGCACCACCTCATGGAGGGCCGCAGCCTGGTGCGCGCCGTCACGCGGGACGAGTACGTTCGCGACCCGGGCTCGGTGCGTGAGGGGGACGAAACCCCGCCCCGCATCATCACGCTGTACCCGGAGGTCAAGTACGAGGGCTACAAGTGGGGGATGGCGATCGACGTCAACTCCTGCATCGGCTGCAACGCCTGCGTGGTGGGCTGTCAAGCCGAGAACAACATTCCGGTCGTCGGCAAGGAGCAGGTGCTGCGCGGGCGCGAGATGCACTGGATACGCGTCGACAGCTACTATCGCGGCCCGGCGGACAATCCGGAGACGTACTTCCAGCCGGTGCCGTGCATGCACTGCGAGAACGCGCCCTGCGAGGCTGTTTGTCCGGTCGGCGCCACGGTGCACAGCCACGAGGGGCTGAACGACATGGTGTACAACCGCTGTGTCGGCACGCGCTACTGCTCGAACAACTGCCCGTACAAGGTCCGCCGGTTCAATTTTCTCCTCTACCAGGACTGGGAGACGCCGAGCCTGAAGCTCGGCCGCAATCCCGACGTCACGGTCAGAAGCCGCGGCGTAATGGAAAAGTGCACGTACTGCGTGCAGCGGATCAACGCCGCGAAGATCGAGACCGAGAAGGAGGACCGAGGGATTCGCGACGGCGAGATCGTCACCGCCTGCCAGCAGGCGTGTCCCACGAACGCGATCGTGTTCGGCAACCTCAACGATCCCGCCAGCCGCGTCGCTGCGCTGCAGGCCGAGGCGCGGAACTACTCGCTGCTCGGCGAGCTGAACACCCGGCCGCGCACCACGTATCTGGCGGCGGTGCGCAACGTGAACCCGGAACTGGGTGAATGATGGACGAGGGCAGCGCCGCACCCGCGGTCATCGCGCCGGGCCATACCTTCGGCACGGTGACCGACAAGATCAGCTCGATCGTGCTGACGCGGAAGACGTCGGCTGGCTGGTATGCCGGCTTCGCCTTCTCGCTCCTGCTCACGCTGCTCCTCTTCCTCTCGCTCACCTACCTCCTCGTCGAGGGGATCGGGATCTGGGGCAACAACGTTCCGGTCGGATGGGCGTTCGAGATCACGAACTTCGTCTGGTGGATCGGCATCGGCCACGCCGGCACGCTCATCTCGGCGATCCTGCTGCTGCTCAAGCAGGCCTGGCGGACATCGATCAACCGGTTCGCCGAAGCGATGACGCTGTTCGCCGTCATCTGCGCCGGGCTCTTCCCGGCGATTCACACCGGCCGCCCGTGGCTCGACTACTGGCTGCTGCCCTACCCGAACACGATGGGGGTGTGGCCGCAGTTCCGCAGCCCGATCATGTGGGACGTGTTCGCGGTGTCGACGTACGCGACCGTCTCGCTGCTCTTCTGGTTCGTCGGCCTCATCCCCGACCTGGCGACGCTGCGCGATCGGTCGCAGTCCCCCACGGGCCGGGTCGTCTACGGGATGCTCGCGATGGGGTGGCGCGGGTCGGCGCGGCACTGGTACCAATACGAGACGGCGTACCTGCTGCTGGCGGGACTCGCCACGCCGCTGGTCGTCTCCGTCCATACCGTCGTCAGCTTCGACTTCGCCGTCGCCATCGTTCCCGGCTGGCACACGACGATCTTTCCGCCCTACTTTGTCGCCGGCGCGATCTATTCGGGCTTCGCAATGGTCCTGACGCTGTCGATTCCCATCCGGGCGATCTACGGGCTCGAAGACTTCATCACCATGCGCCACCTCCAGAACATGGCGAAGGTGATGCTCGTCACCGGGCTGATTGTCGCCTACGGCTACACGACGGAGCTCTTCATCGCGTGGTACAGCGGCGACAGGTACGAGCTCTTCGTGCCGTGGAACAGGATGACGGGCCCCTACGGCGTCGCGTACTGGGCGCTGATCCTCTTGAACGTCATCATCCCGCAGGCGCTGTGGCTGAAGCGCGTGCGCACCAACGTCTACGCGCTGTTCGTCATCGCCATCGTGGTGAACATCGGCATGTGGCTCGAGCGCTTCGTGATCGTCGTGACGAGCCTGCATCGCGATTTTCTTCCCTCGTCGTGGGGCAATTACGCGCCGACGGTCTGGGACTGGGGGACGTTCATCGGGACCATCGGGTTGTTCCTGACGCTGCTGTTCCTGTTCGTGCGCTTCCTGCCGATGATTTCGATCGCCGAGATGCGGGCGAGCCTGCCCGAGGCGAAAGTGGATGACGACGCCCTGGAGAACCCGCGGGCGATATGAGAATTTGTTCATCTGGTCATCTGGTTATCTGGTCATTGATTGTTGAATTGAACAGTCAATCGACCAATCAATGACCAGATAACCAGATGACTAGATAACCAGATGCAGAAATCACCGAAGTCCCATCTGTATGGCCTGATGGCCGAGTTCGAGGATCCGAATGCCCTCGTCTCGGCGGTGCAGCAGGCGCGAGCCGAGGGCTACCGGCGCATGGACGCCTATTCGCCGTTTCCGATCGAGGAGCTGCACGACGCGCTTGGCCTGCCGCCCACGCGGCTGCCGCTCATCGTGCTCATCGGGGGGCTCGTCGGCGCGATCGCCGGTTACTCGCTGCAGTACTGGGTGTCGGTGTTCGAGAATCCATTGAACGTCGGCGGCAAGCCGCTGCACAGCTGGCCCGCATTCATCCCCATCACGTTCGAGACGACGATCCTCGTCGCCGCGCTGTCGGCGGTGCTCGGCATGCTGGCCTTGAACGGGCTGCCGATGCCGTATCACCCGGTGTTCAACGTGTCGCGGTTCGCGCTCGCCAGCCGCAATCGGTTTTTCCTCTGCATCGAGGCCCGCGACCCGCGGTTCGACCTCGAAGCGACGCGGCACTTCCTTCAGACTCTCAACCCGCGGGAGGTGTCGACCGTTGCGGACTGAACGCGGGATCACAACGTGTCGAACGCAGAGCTCGCTGAGCCCGCAGAGCCTAATCCGGTCTCTGCGAACTCTGCGGTCTCTGCGTTGATCATCGTGACCGCGCTTGTTGGCACTGATCGGCTTGCCGGCAGGACATGCACGACCAGCCGAAGTACACCCCGCTCCGCGAGTCCACCTTCTTTGCCGACAGCCAGTCGGCCCGGGCGCCGGTCGAGGGTACGGTCGCGCGCGGGCAGCTTCGCGACGACACGCTGCTGTACACGGGCAAGGCCGGCGGCGAGGACGCGACGATGTTTCCGTTCCAGGTGGACGAGGCCGTGATGGCCCGCGGCCGGGAGCGTTACGACATCTTCTGTTCGCCGTGCCACGCGCGGACCGGCGTCGGCGACGGGCTCGTGGTGCTCCGGGGCTACCGGCGGCCGCCGACATTTCACGACGACCGGCTGCGCAATGCGCCGGTCGGCCACTTTTTCGACGCGATCACCAACGGCTTCGGCGCCATGCCCGATTACGCCTCCCAGATCAAGGCGGAGGATCGCTGGGCCATCGTCGCGTATATCCGCGCGCTGCAGTTGAGCGGCCACGCCGCCCTGGCGGACGTCCCGCCGGCCCAGCGGGGAGCACTTCAGTGACCCCCCTCGGAGAAACCGCGGGAACCGCGATCCCCGAGCTCGCTCCCCTTCAGAAGAAGCTGCTCGTGGCGGGCGGCATCGGCGCGCTGGTATCGCTCGCGGGCATCGTGCTCGACCTCACCCAGTTCCTGCAGTCGTACCTGCTGGCGTACATGTGGTGCCTCGGCGTCACCCTGGGCTGCCTTGCGCTCGGCATGGTGCACCAGCTGTCGGGCGGCGCCTGGGGCGTCGTCATCCGCCGGCCGATCGGGGCGGCGTCGCGGGTGCTGCCGGTGATGACGGTGCTCTTCCTGCCGATTGCGTTCGGCATGGGACATCTCTACAGCTGGACGCGTCCGGAGGTGGTCGCCGGCGACGAGCTTCTGCAGCACAAGCAGATCTACCTCAACACGACGTTCTTTCTGATCCGTGCCGCGGTCTATTTTCTGGTCTGGAACGGTCTGTCCTATTTTCTCAACACCTGGTCGCTCGAGCAGGACCGCACGGGCGATCCGCGCCTCTCCCGCAGGATGCAGATGATCAGCGGCGGCGGTCTGGTCGCATATGGCATCACCATCACGTTCGCGTCGTTCGACTGGCTGATGTCGATCGACCCGCACTGGTTCTCGACCATCTACGGCGTGCTGGTCATCGGCGGGCAGGGCCTCTCGGCCCTGGCTTTCCTGATCGCCGTCGCCGTCTGGCTGAGCCGCCGCCCGCCGCTCGATCGCATCGTGGTCTCGTCGCATTTTCACGATCTCGGCAACCTGATGCTCGCCTTCGTGATGCTGTGGGCGTACTTCTCGTATCTCGCAGTACCTGATCATCTGGTCCGGCAACCTGCCGCACGAGATCGGCTGGTATCTCCACAGGGTGCCGACGAACTGGCGTTTCGTGGGGCTCGGGCTGGTCGTGTTTCACTTCGGCGTCCCGTTCGTGCTCCTGCTCTCCCGTCGCGTGAAGCGGCAGGCCAGCACCCTCCTCAGGGTCGCGGTCCTCGTGTTGGCCGCCCGGCTCGCCGACCTGTGGTGGCTCATCGCTCCGGACTTTCACCACGAGGGAATCAGCGTCAGCTGGCTCGACGTGCTGCTGCCGTTGTCGATGGGCGCACTCTGGCTCGGATGCTTCGTCTGGCAGCTGCGGGGCCGCGCGATTCTGCCGATTCACGACCCGCAGTTCGACGAGGCGCTCGGGGACATCATCGAGCGCGGCGGCGAGGAACCGGGGCCGGCCCACTGAGGGTGATGACGATGACGAACCAGTACCAGGAAGCAGGCGGCGTCAGGGAGACCCCTGTGGTCAATGACGTCAATGACGACAATGACGTCAACACAAGGGGCATTCTGGCCTTCGGGGCCGGACTGCTGGTCCTGGCTGTCATCATTCACTTGCTGGTGTGGCTGCTGTTCGCGTACTTCGCGAGCCGGGAGTCACAGCTGGCCGCCCGTGAATTTCCGCTCGCGGCCGATCAGCAGAACCGGCTGCCCCCGGAACCACGGCTGCAAATCAACCCGCGGCAGGACCTCGCCGATTTGCGCAGGCGCGAGGACGCGATTCTCGGATCCTACGGATGGGTGGACAAGAACGCGGGCATCGTCCGCATCCCGATCGAGGAAGCGATGAGACTGACGCTCGAGCGCGGGCTGCCGGCACGGCAGGCGGCGCAGAAATGACCGAACGCTATCGACCACAGAGGACGCGGAGGACACGGAGGATCAAACGGGTCCTTGCCCTCCTAGTCCTCCGTGTCCTCCGTGGTGGGTATTTTGTGCTGCGCGGCGTCTTGCTTCATCGCCGCACCAGCCTTCGCCCAGACAACCGGCGCCCCCGCGGCGGGCTACAAACGCGAGTCCGGCATCCCGGCGTCCACCCGGCCGGCCGCGCTGCGCGAAGTCGGCTTCGATCAGAATCTCGACGAGCGCGTGCCGCTCGATACGCCGCTCGTCGACGAGGCGGGCCGCACCGTCCGGCTTGGCGACTATTTCGGCGATCGTCCAGTCGTCCTGCTGTTCGCGTATTACGAGTGCCCGATGCTGTGCACGCAGGTCATCAACGGCCTCGCGAGCGCGCTTGGCGTGCTCTCGCTCGAGCCGGGGAAGGATTTCGAAATCGTCACGATCAGCTTCGATCCGCGCGATACGCCGGCGACGGCGACCGCGAAGAAAGCCTCATACATGCAGCGCTACAAGCGGCCGGGTGCGGAGGCTGCGTGGCACTTTCTGACATTTCGCCAGGGCGACGCGGCGTCGATCGAGCGGCTGACCGGGGCCGCCGGCTTCCGCTACGTCTGGGACGAGCAGACACAACAGTTCGCGCACCCGTCCGGCGTGATCGTCCTGACGCCTGACGGCCGGCTCGCCCGGTACCTGTTCGGCATCGAATACTCGCCGCGCGATCTACGGCTGGGGCTGGTGGAGGCGTCTTCGGGGAAGGTCGGCTCGCCGGTCGATGCCCTTCTGCTGTACTGCTTTCATTACGACCCGATGACCGGGCGCTACGGCCTCGTCATCATGCGGGCGATCCGCCTTGCCGGCGCGGCAACCGTGCTCGCGCTCGGCTCGTTCATCATCGTCATGGTGCGCAGGGAACGCCGTGCCCGGTAGCCCGCTCTTCCCCGTCAACGCCTCGACGATCGCGTCCCGCGTCGATGCGTTGTACTTCTTCCTCCTGGCGATTACCGTCTTCTTCTCGCTGCTCATCGCCGGGCTGATCGTGTTCTATGCCGTGAAGTATCGCCGCCGCTCGCCGGAGGCGGTCGGCGTCAGAATTCACGGCGGCCTGCTGCTGGAGCTGGCGTGGATCGGTGATCCCGTTCGCCATCACGATGGTGATTTTCGTGTGGGGCGCCAGCGTCTATTTCGCGATGGCCAGCCCGCCCGCCGAGACGCTGAACGTCTACGTCGTCGGCAAGCAGTGGATGTGGAAGTTCCAGCATCTCGACGGCCAGAGCGAAATCAACGAGCTGCACGTGCCCGTCGGCCGCAACGTCAAGCTGATCATGACGTCGGAGGACGTCATTCACGATCTGTTCTTTCCCGCGTTCAGGGTGAAGGCGGACGTCATACCGGGGCGATACGTGAACATCTGGTTCAACGCGACCAAGCCGGGCCGCTATCATCTGTTCTGCGCCGAGTATTGCGGCACGCGCCACTCGGGGATGATCGGCGAAGTCGTCGTGATGGAAGCGAACGAGTTCCAGGACTGGCTGAGCGGCGGCGCGGCGGCGGGATCGCTCGCGTCCGCAGGCGAGCGGCTGTTCTCCGAACTCGCATGCAACACGTGTCACCGCCCCGAATCAGGCGGCCGGGGCCCGGTGCTCAACGGGCTCTTCGGTACGACCATCACCACCCAGTCCGGAGAGACGATCCTGGTTGACGAGGCGTATATCCGCGAATCGATTCTGAATCCGAGCGCGAAGGTCCAGGCCGGCTATCAGCCGATCATGCCGACGTTCCAGGGCGTGGTAAACGAAGAAGGGCTGCTCCAGCTCGTCGAGCACGTGAAGTCGCTCGAGGCGACGTCCGGGGCGAGATAACCATGCCGACGCTCCTGGTTCCCCCGCATCACTACCTGAACGACGGTTACGGCATCAAATCGTGGCTGTTGACGCGCGACCACAAGCGCATCGCGCTGCTGTACCTGGCGGCCGCGACGGTGTTCTTCTTCGTCGGCGGCGCGTTCGCGGTGATGATCCGTCTCGACCTGGCGACGCCGGCCGGGGATCTCGTCTCCGACGAGACCTACAACAAGCTGTTCACCATGCACGGCGTGATGATGGTGTTCTTCTTCCTGATTCCCGTCATCCCGTCCGTGCTCGGCAACTTCCTGGTGCCGATCATGATCGGCGCAAAGGATCTGGCCTTTCCAAAGCTGAACCTCGCCAGCTGGTACATCTACATGCTCGGCGGGCTGTTCACCCTGTACGCGCTCGTCAGTGGCGGCGTCGACACCGGCTGGACCTTCTACACTCCGTTCAGCACCGTCTCGTCGACGACCAACGTCATTCCGACGGCGCTCGGGATCTTCATCACCGGCTTTTCGTCGATTCTGACCGGCCTCAATTTCATCGTCACGATTCACCGCATGCGCGCCCCAGGCATGACCTGGTTCCGGCTGCCGCTGTTCATCTGGTCCACCTACGCCACCAGCCTGATCAACGTCCTCGGCACGCCGGTCATCGCCATCACCGTCCTGCTCGTCGCCGCGGAGCGCCTGTTCCAGTTCGGCTTCTTCGATCCGGCCAGGGGCGGCGATCCGGTGCTGTTCCAGCACCTGTTCTGGTTCTATTCGCACCCGGCGGTCTACATCATGGTGCTGCCCGGCAATGGGCGTGGTCAGCGAGCTCGTCGCGGCGGGGTGCCGCAAGCCGATCTTCGGCTACACGTTCGTCGCCTTTGCCAGCCTCGCGATCGCAGTGCTCGGTTTCCTCGTGTGGGGCCACCACATGTTCGTCGCGGGCGAGTCGGTGTACGCCGCGCTGGTCTTTTCGTTTCTGAGCTTCCTCGTCGCCATTCCGTCGGCGGTCAAGGTCTTCAACTGGACGGCCACCATGTACAAGGGTGCGGTGTCGTGGGAGACGCCGATGCTCTACGCCTACGGATTCATCGGGCTCTTCACGATCGGAGGCCTGACCGGGCTGTTTCTCGCGGCGGTGGGCCTCGACGTCCACGTCACCGACACCTACTTCATCGTCGCGCACTTTCACTACATCATGGTCGGCGGCACGATCATGGGGTATCTCGGCGGGCTGCACTATTGGTGGCCGAAGATCTCCGGGCGGCGCTATAACGAAAGCCTCGCGAAGTTCTCCGCGCTGATCATCTTCGTCGGCTTCAACCTGACGTTCTTCCCCCAGTTCGTCCTCGGGTATCTGGGCATGCCGCGGCGCTACCACGCCTATCCGGAGGAGTTCCAGGTCCTCAACGTGCTGTCGTCGGCCGGCGCGTCGATTCTCGGCGTCGGCTATCTGATTCCAATGCTCTATCTGACGTGGTCGCTGCGCTACGGTCCGCTGGCCGGGTCCAATCCGTGGGGCGCCGTCGGCCTCGAGTGGACGATATCGTCGCCGCCGCCGACGGAGAACTTCGCGGAAACGCCGATCGTCACCTGGGAAGCGTACGAGTATCCCGAACGCGTGGAAACCCATGTCGCCTGACGGCGCTGTCGATGCCGGCGCGCACGGCGTGGAGCACAGCCAACACGTCGCTCATGTCTCTCATGCCTCTCATGCCTCTCATGTCTCTCATCACAGGGCGCTCGCACACCATTTCGACAATCTGGACGAGCAGCGCGAGGCCGCAACGCTCGGCATGTGGGTGTTCCTGACCACGGAAGTGTTGTTCTTCGGCGTGCTCTTCGCGACCTACGCGATTTACCGGGCGTGGTACCCCGACGCGTTCGCGGCCGCCAGCCACGAGCTTCACATCTGGCTGGGCACCATCAATACCGCCGTGCTGATCGCGAGCAGCCTCACGATGGCGCTGGCCGTGCACGCCGCGCAGACCGGCGAGCGCCGGCGGCTGCTGATGTTCCTGGTGCTGACGATGATCCTCGGCTCCGCGTTTCTGGGCATCAAGGGCTACGAATACTATTCGGGCTTCGTCGAGCACCACGTGCCTGGCGCGGACTTCCAGTTCGAGCCCGAGCATTTCCAGCACGCGCAGATCTTCTTCTCGCTGTACTTCATCATGACCGGCCTGCACGCGGTGCACATGATCGTCGGCCTGGCCGTCATGGCGGTCATGCTCTGGCTGTCATGGCGCGGCACGATCTCGTCCGAGTACTACAACCCGATCGAGATCAGCGGGCTCTACTGGCACTTCGTCGACATCGTGTGGATTTTCCTGTTTCCGCTGCTGTATCTGATCGGACGCCATGCGTAACGCCAGATATGCCTGGGACAACGTACAACGCAGAACCCGCAGAAACCGCGGAGACCAGGGAGGGGTCAACCACCATGTCTGAGCACATCCTCCCGACGCGCGTCTACTACACGATCTTCGGCGTGCTGATGTTGTGCACGTACCTCACCGTGCAGATGGCGTTCATCGATCTCGGGGCCTTCAACGCCGTCGCCGCGCTCGTCATCGCCGTCTTCAAGGCGACACTCGTCGTCCTCTTTTTCATGCACGTCAAGTACAGCTCGCCCCTGATCTGGGTGATCGTCATCGCCAGCACGTTCTGGCTGGGTATTTTGCTCGTCCTGACAATGAGCGACTACCTGACGCGCAGCTGGCTGACGTTCGGGTGAGTCAGGTGGCAGTCGTGCAGTCGGCAGTCGTGCAGTCGGCAGTCGGCAGTCGGCAGTCAGCAGTTGGCAGTTGGCAGTCGTCCGCGGCGAGTAACGTCACGCCGAGGCGGCGCCGGGCGGCTCCCACAACCTCAGGTCCGCTCCGGTCCGCGCCTTGCTCAACAGGATGATCTGGCCGGTGTGCATGCCGAAGTGTTCGACGACGTGATACACAGCCTCCAGTACCGTGACGTCGTAGCCCTGTATCTGACGGCTGGTCAGCAGCGCGTCGGCGTCCAGCCCGTCGATCACCTGCGCGGCTTCCTCGACAACCGCCCGTAGCCGTCGCAGGAGCTCCCCTGGGGCGATGTGGGTCCGCTCGTCGAACTCTCGTTGTCGATGCCGCTCGAATGGTCTTCCGCCGACGCCTCCGATGATCCACTGAGTGACGTTGCCACAGAGGTGCAGCACAAGGTTGCCGATGCTGTTGGACGCCTCGTTCGCGCGCCACCACACATCGTCGTCACTCAGGCGCTCCAGGCTGCGCTCGATCTTCGGCAGGTAATCCGAGACGAGCAGGCTGCGCGACTTCAACAGAAACGCCTCCGGCACGCTCGTCATCGGCGGCAGTGTGTCCATGTCAGGCCTCGTCCCGCGCAGCATATCGCGTGCTCAGGACCTGAAGATGATGCCTGACATGGCCCGCCATGATGAACGCCAGGGCGCGCACGGAAACCGGGCTGCCGTTTGCCGAGCCGAGCCGCTTCCACGCCATCTCGTCGAGCCGGCGCAACACGACGAGATTGGATTCCCGCAGCCGTCCGAACTCCTCGACGAGATCGGCGAGGCTGCATTCGGCGAAGCTGGAATGGGCCACGTACGGCACTTCGTCGAAGCCCGGGAGGTTGGCTCGCTCGCCGCGGCTGATGCAGAAGGCGCGGTATCCAAAGACGCGCTCGGCGTCACCAAGGTGACCGAACAGCTCCCGCACACTCCACTTCCCCGGCGCGTAGCGGAACGACTCCCGATCCGGGGAAAACGCGCGGGCGTGCCGATGAACCTCCGCGGCTTGATCCTGGAGCACGGCGACGACGTCGGTTTCGGGAACGAGCGAGACGTAGCCCGCGAAGAACGGTGCAAATTCCGTGTCGCCCGGCCTGTCGATCATGGACGTCAGCTCAACAACTTGAACGCGTGGGTCCAGTCCTGGCGCAGGAAGCCGGGGATGCACCAGAGCATGCACAATGGCTCGATCGCGCGCGCCGCCTCGACCGCTCCCATGTCCGCGGTTTCCCATCCGAACTCTTCGAGAAGCGCGGTCACGGTCCTCTTCGCCGCCTCGTCATTGCCGCAGATGAACATCGTCGGCTTGCCGCCTTTGAACTTCGGATCCACCATGCTGGCGCTGCCGACGGAGTTGAAGGCTTTGACGAAATGCGCGCCCGCGAACTCCCCCTGTAGCCGCTCCATCAGCGACTCGTCGAGGTTCGTGAAAAACTTCAGAACGCCGTTCGTAGGGGGCGCATCGGCGATCGGGTTGGTGGTGTCGATGATTGCCTTGCCCGTGAGATTCGGGATGCCGGCCGCCCGCAACGCATCCGCAGCCACCGACCCCTTGACCGCCAGCACGAGCAGCTCGCCGAATCTGGCGGCATCCGCAACGCTCCCGACGGCGGCACCGGAATTCTGGGCCACCCATCCCTCCAGCTTGGCCCGGTCGCGCGTGCCCAGCATCGGTTCGTGCCCATGGGCAAGGAAGCCGCGGGCCAGCGATTTGGCGACATCCCCCGAGCCCAGAACTCCGATCTTCATGATTGTTCTCCAAGCGGCGCCTTGCCGCCTTTACTTCTAAGCACCCGGCGCACGGTAAGCAACGGACTTCTTGCTTGCCGCATCGACTTCCTCCGGCGTGATCAGAGGAATCGTGGAGAGGCGAACCGCACCCGAGGCGTTGACCGCAAGGCTGACTGCCAGCCCGGAGGCGGCATCCGGAAAGTCGGTGATGACGTACGCGTCGTGCTCGCCATAGGCGAAATAGAACGACTCGACTTTGCCGCCGAGGCTTTCGATCAGCTTCTGCACGGCGGCGCGCCTTCCAGTCCCGCCTTCCTTCATGAGCCCGCGAGCCCCTTCCGCGGTGTACGACGCTCTGACCATGAACTTCGGCATCTTGACCTCCTCTCTTGTTCGACCACTCCGAAACGACAGTACCGGCCATCCCCACCCCGAACTGACGTGATTCAGCCGTCACGTGCGTGCGACCAGGTAGGCCATCAATCCGCTGAGCCCGATAATGGATCATGCACCCAAGGCCCGGGGCTGCACCAGATGGGAGCGCCCGACGATCAGGAACTGGATGCAGGCGAGCAACTCGATCGCGCGGTGCACGGACCCTCCCGGTTCGATCGTCAACATCTCTCGCGGCGCTCCACTTCAACGGGATCCTCCGCCGCCCTGAGCAGGCGAATCTCGAGCAGCTCCTTCTGAAGAAGCTTGACCAGCTCCCGCGCCCCCAATCCCTCGACGACCTGGGTTTGCGCCAGCCGGTCGCCGAGGCGCAGGCCTTGTGGATCGCGAACCGTTGTGACCGTTTCCAGAATCACGGCCACGACGTTCAATCCGGGAACCAAAAAGAGAAGGTTGCGCCGGACAGATTCCGCGCGGCTGCAAGGGCGGCCGGTCACCAGGCTGATGACGAGCAGGCTGAAGAAGAACTTTCCAACGCTCTGGCCCCGGACAAAGAGCGCGTCCCGCAACAGCACGTAGATCGCGGCGGCGAACAAGAATAGGACGGAATCGAGGCTTCTGTAGGAAAGCAGGCAGGTCGTCAAGAGGAGGCCGTCCACTGTCGCGGCGCCGAGGCGCCTCCCCATGTCCGCTTTGGCGTAGGGCGAAACCAGTCCTCTGGAGACCCTGGTGGCGACGGGCAGATACACCAGGGCACATGCGGCCGACAGGAGAATCGTGACGGCAAGAACGTTACGTGCAGCGAACAGTTCCGGCACGTCTCAGGTCACTTTCCGGTTCGATAGGCTCGAGCCCGCGGCTTCTCATATGGCAGCAGTCTAACGGAGGCCCGCGCGACGCGACATAATTGTCATCTTATCCGCCACTCCCGACCGGCCTGTCGGTCAATTGCTCGATACATCTCTTTTACTGATGATACGGATGTTAATATTGCATTTTACTTCTGGGTCCGGCTGGGGCATAAATACGTCTCCTCGGTTTTCTCCGCCGAGGCGCTCCCGGGGCCCGTGAAGCCATGACGACCACTGATTCCACGCCCCTCAGTGAGGGGCCTGAACCCGGCTTTTCTCAAAAACGGCCCGCTCGCGGCGCCGGGGTCGCCGGGCCGGCATCCCGCTGGAATGGCCCCGCGGCCGCCGGCCTGTACGACCCGGCGCACGAGCACGATGCCTGCGGCGTCGGCTTCGTCGTCGACATCAAGGGCCGCCGTTCGCACACCATTGTCGAGCAGGGGCTGCGCATCCTGGTCAACCTCCTGCATCGCGGCGCCTGCGGCTGCGAGGCGGCGACCGGCGACGGCGCCGGCATCCTCGTGCAGATGCCGGACCGGTTTCTGCGCAAGGTGACGGCGCCCCTCGGCTTCACGCTGCCGGCCGCCGGCGGCTACGGCGCCGGGTTCGTTTTTCTCCCGCATGCGGAAGCGGCCCGCGAGGAGATTCGCGCGCTGTTCGAGTCGATCGTCCGCGAAGAGGGCCAGCAGGTGCTCGGCTGGCGGACTGGTGCCGACCGACGATCGCGTGCTCGGCGCGTCTGCCGTCGCGGTCGAGCCGCGGTTCGAGCAGATTTTCATCGGCGCCGGCAGCGGCGCCGACACCGGGGACGCCGTGGACGATGCCGGAGACGCGCGGGCGCGGTTCGAGCGCAAGCTGTACGTCATCCGCAAGCGCATCGAACACGCGGTCGATCGGCTGCCCGGATCGGAGCGCCAGCGCGTTCTACATCCCGAGCCTCTCGGCGAACACGCTGATCTACAAAGGGATGCTGATCGCCGACCAGATCATCCCGATGTTCCCCGATCTGGCCGATCCCGACTTCGAGTCGGCGCTCGCGCTCGTCCACCAGCGGTTCAGCACCAACACGTTCCCCTCGTGGCCGCTCGCGCATCCGTATCGGTACATCGCGCACAACGGCGAGATCAACACGCTGCGCGGCAACATCAACTGGATGCGGGCGCGCGAAGGGCTGCTCACGTCGCCGCTCCTCGGCGAGGATCTGAAGAAGATCCTGCCGATCATCCGCGAGGGCGGCAGCGACACGGCGACGTTCGACAACGTGCTCGAGTTCCTCGTCATGACCGGCCGATCGCTGCCGCACGCGATCCTGATGATGATCCCCGAGCCCTGGGCCGGGCACGAATCGATGTCCGCCGAGCTCAAGGCCTTTTACGAGTACCACTCGTCGCTGATGGAGCCGTGGGACGGCCCGGCCTCGATCGCGTTCACCGACGGCTCCGTCATCGGCGCGGTCCTCGACCGCAACGGCCTCCGTCCGTCCCGCTACTACGTGACGAAGGACGACCTCGTGATCATGGCGTCCGAGGTCGGCGTGCTCGACATTCCGCCCGAGAACATCCTGATCAAGGAGCGGCTGCACCCGGGCCGCATTTTTCTCATCGACACGGTCCAGGGCCGCATCGTCTCCGACGAGGAGATCAAGAAGCGACCTGGCGCGCGCGCAGCCGTACGCGGCATGGCTCGAGGGAAACCTGGTCGACATCGAGGATCTGCCGGCGGCGCCGTACCTGCCGCCTCCCAGCCACGAGACCGTGCTGCAGCGGCAGCAGACCTTCGGCTACACCGACGAGGATCTGCGGCTGCTGCTCGCGCCGATGGCCGGGAAGGGCGAAGAAGCGATCGGCTCGATGGGCAGCGACGCGTCGCTCGCGGTGCTCTCGGATCACCCGCGCCTGCTGTACGACTACTTCACGCAGGTGTTCGCGCAGGTCACCAATCCGCCGCTCGACGCCATCCGCGAGCAGCTGGTGACCGCCATGGGATCGACGATCGGCCCGGAGGGCAACCTGCTCGATCCGCGTCCCGAGTCGTGCCACCAGATCGCGATCAAGTATCCGGTGATCGACAACGACCAGCTCGCGAAGGTGCGGCACCTCTATTACCCCGGGTTCCGATCGATCACGCTGCCGATGGTGTTCGACCCGCGCGGCGACGGCCCGAGCCTCGAGCGGGCGATGGAGAGCCTGAAGCACCGCGCCAGCGAGGCGGTCGCGGCCGGCTACAACATCCTGATCCTGTCGGATCGCGGCACCGACCCGGGAGCTGGCGCCGATCCCGAGCCTTCTCGCGACGGCCGGCGTGCACCATCATCTCGTCCGCGAAGGCACCCGGACGCGCTGCGCGCTGGTCGTCGAATCGGGCGATGCGCGCGAAGTGCATCACTGCGCGCTGCTGCTCGGCTACGGCGCCGGCGTGGTCAACCCGTACCTGGCGTTCGAGACGCTCTACGACATGATCAATCAGGGGATCCTGAAGGGCGTCACGCACGAGCAGGCGGTCACCAACTACATCAAGGCGCTCAACAAGGGCATCCTCAAGGTGATGTCGAAGATGGGGATCTCGACGCTGCAGAGCTATTGCGGCGCGCAGATCTTCGAAGCGGTCGGCCTCGATCGCCCGTTCGTCGACAAGTACTTCACCTGGACCGCGTCGCGCATCGGCGGCGTCGGCATCGAGGTCATCGCGGCGGAAGCGGTCGAACGGCATCGCCGCGCCTTCCAGAACCTCGCCGGTCGCGCTGACCGAGCTCGACTCGGGCGGCGAGTACCAGTGGCGCCGCGACGGGGAGTATCACCTCTTCAACCCCGATACGGTCTTCAAGCTGCAGCACTCGACGAGGACCGGCCAGTACTCGATCTTCAAGGAGTACTCGAAGCTCGTCGACGATCAGAGCCGCCGCCGCGCGACGCTGCGCGGCCTGCTCGAGATGAAGCCGGCCGCCGAGCCGATCCCGATCGACGAAGTCGAGCCGGTCGAGGCGATCGTCAAGCGCTTCGCGACCGGCGCGATGTCCTACGGGTCGATCAGCCAGGAAGCGCACGAGACGCTGGCGATCGCGATGAACCGCCTCGGCGGCAAGTCGAACACCGGCGAAGGCGGCGAAGATCCGGCGCGGTACCAGCCCGACCCGAACGGCGACTCGCGGAACAGCGCCATCAAGCAGGTGGCGTCGGCGCGCTTCGGCGTGACCAGCGAGTACCTCGTCAACGCCCAGGATCTGCAGATCAAGATGGCGCAGGGCGCCAAGCCCGGCGAAGGCGGCCAGCTGCCCGGCCACAAGGTCTACCCCTGGATCGCCAAGGTCCGCTACGCGACGCCGGGCGTCGGCCTGATCTCGCCGCCGCCGCATCACGACATCTACTCGATCGAGGATCTCGCGCAGCTGATTCACGACCTGAAGAACTCGAACCCGAAGGCGCGCATCCACGTGAAGCTGGTGGCCACGGCCGGCGTCGGCACGGTCGCCGCCGGCGTGTCGAAGGCGCACGCCGACGTCGTGCTGATCTCCGGACACGACGGCGGCACCGGCGCATCGCCGCTCACCAGCATCAAGCACGGCGGCATTCCCTGGGAGCTCGGCCTCGCCGAGACGCAGCAGGTGCTGATGATGAACAGGCTGCGCGACCGGATCGTCGTGCAGGTCGACGGCCAGATCAAGACCGGCCGCGACGTCGCCATTGCGGCGCTGCTGGGCGCCGAGGAGTTCGGGTTCGCGACCGCTCCGCTCGTCGTCTCCGGGTGCGTGATGATGCGCGTGTGCCATCTGAATACGTGTCCGGTGGGCGTCGCGACGCAGGATCCCGAGCTGCGCAAGAACTTCACCGGCAAGCCGGAGTTCGTCGAGAACTTCTTCCGGTTCGTCGCCCAGGAAGTGCGCGAGTACATGGCCGCGCTCGGCTTCCGGACCATGGCCGAGATGATCGGACGCGTCGAGCGGCTGAACTTCCGTCCGGCGGTCGATCACTGGAAGGCGAAGGGCCTCGATTACTCGGCCATCCTGTATCAGCCCGACGTGCCCGGCCGACGCGCCTCGCCGCTGCGTGACCGCGCAGGATCACGGCCTCAAGGACGCGCTCGACAACGAGCTGATCGCGCAGTGCGCGAACGCGCTCGAACGCGGGACGCCCGTATCGCTGCGGCTGCCCATCCGGAACGTGAACCGCACCGTCGGCACGATGCTCGGCTACGAGGTGACGCGCCGGTACGGCGCCGCCGGGCCTGCCGGACAACACGATCTCGCTGCGGTTCACCGGCTCGGCCGGCCAGAGCTTTGGCGCGTTCGTGCCGCGCGGCATCACGCTCGAGCTCGAGGGCGACGCGAACGACTACGTCGGCAAGGGCCTCTCGGGCGGCAAGGTGATCGTGTATCCGCCGAAGCAGGCGACGTTCGTGCCCGAAGAGAACATCGTCATCGGGAACGTCGCGCTGTACGGCGCGACGAGCGGCGAGGCGTATTTCCGCGGCGTCGCCGGCGAGCGCTTTGCGGTGCGCAACAGCGGCGCCTTCGCCGTCGTCGAAGGCATCGGCGACCACGGCTGCGAGTACATGACCGGCGGCCGCGTCGTCGTGCTCGGCAGGACCGGCCGGAACTTCGCCGCGGGCATGTCAGGCGGCATCGCCTACGTGCTCGACGTGACCGGCACGTTCAGCGCGCGCTGCAACCGGGAGATGGTCGATCTCGAGCCGCTCGAGCTGATCGAGGACGTCGAGCTGGTGCGCGATCTGATGCGGCGGCACATCAGCCATACCGGCAGCGACCACGCGGCGAGGATTCTGGAGGCGTGGCGCACCATGTCGGCGCTCTTCGTGAAGGTCATGCCGCGCGATTACAAGCGCGTGCTCGCCGCGCAGGCGGTGGCGGCCGCCGAAGGGCGGCCGGTCGAGTTCGCCGAGCTGGTGGGGGCCGGGTAGCAAATCAGAATCTGGTCATCTGAGTCATCTAGTTATCTGGTCATTGATTGATCAATCTACCAATCAATGACTAGATAACCAGATGACCAGATGACCAGATTCGTGTGTTCTGTATATATGGGTAAACCGACCGGATTCATCGAGATCGCGCGGAAGAAGCCGCCGACGCGGCCCGTTCCCGATCGCCTCCACGACTGGCGCGAGGTCTATCTTCCGTACCCGGAGCCGGCGCTCAAGGATCAGGCGGCGCGCTGCATGGACTGCGGCATCCCGTTCTGCCATCAGGGGTGCCCGCTCGGAAACCTGATTCCGGACTGGAACGATTTCGTCTATCGCGATCGCTGGCAGGCGGCCAGCGAACGCCTGCACGCCACGAACAATTTTCCCGAGTTCACCGGCAGGCTCTGTCCCGCGCCGTGCGAGGGCTCGTGCGTGCTCGGCATCGTGAGCGATCCGGTGACGATCAAGGCGATCGAGGTGTCGATCGCCGACCGCGCGTTCGACGAAGGCTGGGTGACCGCGCGTCCGCCCGTCGTCCGCACCGGCAAGCGCGTCGCCGTCGTCGGATCGGGTCCGGCCGGCCTCGCCGCCGCGGATCAGCTGAACCGCGCGGGGCACCTCGTTACCGTGCTCGAGCGGGCTGACCGCATCGGCGGCCTGCTGCGGTACGGGATTCCCGAGTTCAAGATGGAGAAGCGGGTTCTCGAGCGCCGGCTCGCGGTGATGCGCGAGGAAGGCGTCGAGTTCCGGACCGGCGCCAACGTCGGCGTCAACATCCCGGTCGACGAGCTGCGGCGCGATTACGACGCGGTGGTGCTCGCCGGCGGCGCGACGGCGCCGCGCGATCTGAAGGTTCCCGGCCGCGAGCTCCAGGGCATCCATTTCGCGATGGAGTACCTGACCGAGTCGAACCGGCGGTGCGAGGGCGACGCGGTGGCCGCGCTCGACGATCCGCGTGCGATCACGGCCAGGGACAAGCACGTCATCATCATCGGCGGCGGCGACACCGGCGCCGATTGCCTCGGGCACGGCGCACCGCCAGGGGGCGCGCGGTGTTCATCAGCTCGAGCTGCTGTCCCGGCCGCCGGACACCCGGGCGGCCACCAATCCGTGGCCGCTGTGGCCCAACATCTTCCGCGTGTCCTCGGCGCACGAAGAGGGCGGCGAGCGGCTCTACTCGATCTCCACTCAACGCTTCACCGGCGACGCGCAGGGACGCGTCACGACCCTCCACGCCGTGCAGGTCGAGATCGTCAACAAGGACGGCCGCATGAGCTTCGATCCGGTGCCCGGCAGCGAGTTCGAGCTGAAGGCGGATCTGGTGCTGCTCGCGATGGGATTCCTCGGGCCCGAGCGCAACGGCATGCTCGATCAACTGGGCGTGCGGATGACCGACCGCGGCAACGTGTGGCGGGACGCGACGTGGATGACCAGCGTGCCGGGCGTGTTCACCGCCGGCGACATGCAGCGCGGCCAGTCGCTGATCGTCTGGGCGATTGCCGAGGGCCGGAGCGCGGCGCGCGGCGTCGACGCGTTCCTGATGGGCAAGTCGGACCTGCCCGCTCCGCTGCAGTGACAGACGATCAACGCAGAGACCGCAGAACCCGCAGAGAAAACCTGCTCTGCGTGCTCAGCGAGCTCTGCGTTCGATGTCGTACGTGTGTCCGGCCTTTAGCCGAGCCTGAAGCCCAGAGCCCGAAGCCCAGAGCCTACGGAGTCAGAGGAGAAGGCACCACCGGCGGCTTCTGGACGATCTCCCTCGTGCGCTGAATCTCGAGCTCCTCGAAAATCAGGCTGGGCGCGATCACCGACGCGGAGGCGATCACGTTGATCCGGTAGTTGTGCAGCGTGCAGCTCCTCGGACGCCTCGAGAATATCTCTGAACGCCGTGGACGGCACGTCGCCGAAGCGGAGGCCGCGAACGGGCTCCTCCTTTCCATCCGGCGTCACCTTCACGACATCGAGAATGATCGGCCCGCCCTGGCCGCCCGCCACCTCGCCGGGACCGGCGATCGCGCGCACGATGTAGCCGAACGGCTTCTCCTGCGCCTTGAGCAGCTCGAGGTACTTCGTCTTGAGCTCCGAGGCCGGGATCGCCTGCGTGCTGCGCACCTGCAACACGCCGGGCTGCACGCTGCCGTTCCGGCCGTGCCCGTTCGACTGCGGCAGGTTCTTCAGTGGCGTCCGGCTCGTCAGCAGCGTCAGCAGACGCCCCTTCTCGACGAGCGTCACGTCTTTCGCCGGCACTCCTTCATCGTCCGCGACGTACGCGCCGGCGACCGGACGGCCGTCGAACTCCTTGAGCGACGGCGTGTCGGTGACGGAAAACGAGTCGGACAGGACGCGCAACCCGATGCGCGCGAGGAACGGTGTCGTCGGGCCCTGGTTCTGCGCAAACCGCGGCGCGTCGCCGTCCGGCGCGCGGCGCGCCAGCACGAGCGGCACGAGCGTTTGCCGCAGCAGCTCGCCGCTCGCCTGCCCTTCGACCAGCACCGGGCCGGTGAACTCTTCGCCGACCGGCGCCGAGCGCCGCGCCTCCGTTCGTCTGGCCAGCGCGGCGGCCCGGGACATCAGTTCCGCCATCGGCGGCAGATCCTCGAGCCGGCTCTCGACGATGGTGAACACGTCCCGCACCGTCGACCCGTCGTCGGCCTGCGCTTCGGCGGTCACCCGGAGGTAGACCGACCCGATCGGCGTGACCGTCCTGAATCCCTCGCTGTTCAGGTAATGAGTCGTCCCGTGCGTCTCGCCGAGCCACACCTCCGAACCGTCGAGCTCCGAGCTCGACGCGAACACCGCCGAGAGCTGCTTCACGCGGTCGACCCACGCGCTTCCTGAGGGCGACATCGGCCGCGCCGGGCTGCAGCGTCGTCGACCGGCGTCTCACGCGAGAAATCCGGAAGGACGTCGGCGGCCTCCGCACGGTTCTGGAAGGTGGCCTTCTTCTTGGCGAAGATGCTGACCGCGCGCTTGTACGCCGCATCCGTCGTCAGCCAGATCTGCCGCCGGATGGCGTCGTAGTTGTCGTCGAGCGAGGCAGGCAGCTCGGACTGCGATGGAACCACGCCCGCCGCCGCGATCCTGCGTGACGAAGCGCGAGCTGTCGAACATGTAATCGCCGACCCGCACCTGAACCTCGCAGCGTCCGGCTGCGGTCCGCGAGATCGTCCACGATCCCGCCGAGCCGCGCGACGGCACGCATCGACGCGAGATCGTCGATTCTGTACTGGATGTAGGTACGGCGCCGGCTCCCCGTCCATGCGCAGCTCCGCCATCGACCGCTGCATCTCGTCCTGCATCGCGGAGAACAGCGGCGCATCCTGCGCGCAGCGGAGTGGAGGCCGGCGACCAGACGAGCGTCAGGCCCGCGGCGACCGCGACCCAGGCTCGCCTTCGAGCGATGAGGATTCCATGCCGCACGGCTGTCATGTCAGGACTGTCCGGGCCGGCACGGGGGCCGGCAGAATCGGCAGCGTTTCGAGCGACTGGGCTTTCTTCTGCACTTCGACTTCGCTGACGAGCAGCGGCGGCGACGAGGCAGACACCGGAACGCCGCCGCTTTCGGCTCCGCAGACGCCGTTGAAGATGTCCACTTCGTCGCCCGTCGCGACGATCTTGCCGAACGCCGACAGCGGCGTGCCGATGAGATCGACGCCGCGCACGAGCTCGGGCGCCCGCGATTCGTCGGTGTAGATCTTGTACACGACGTTCGGCAGCACGTTGAAGGCGTTGGCCGACCCGCGGCCGGTGTTCGTGAAGCCGCCTTCGATGTTGTCGAACAGCAGGCCGAACGGCTTCCCCTGCTTGCGCGCCTCGTCCCGGAGCATGTCGAGCAGCTCGTCGCTCGACACGGTGCGGCTCGAGTCCACGATCAGGTTCGACTGGCGCGAAACCGGCAGAAAGCCGGGCTGCGCGCGGCCGTGGCCGTTCGAGCGCTCGAAATCGCGGAGCGGCGCGCGATCGACGAGAAAGGTCTGCAGGATGCCGTGGTCGACCACCGTCACGCGCCGCGCCTTGACGCCCTGATCGTCGTAGAGGTAATGCCCCATCAGCTCGACGTCGCCGACCTTCTTCAGCGTCGGATCGAAGAAGACGCTCAGGAACGCCGGCAGCACCGGCTGGCCCACGCGGCTGGCGAACGTCTGCCCGTCGTCGGCGCTGCGCTGGCGGTTCGCTTCGACGCGGTGCCCGAAGATCTCATGGAAGAAGACGCCGGCGGCGCGGCCCGACAGAATCGCGGGGCCGGAGTAGGGATCGACGAGCGGCGCCGTTCGCAGGCGGGCGAGCAGATCGATCATCTTGCGGACTTCCGCGATCAGCTCCTTCTCGTCCGGCAGCCCGGCGGGTGAGGTCGCGAAGTAGCTCGTGTAGAGCGGCAGCTCCATCCCGTCGTCGGCCTTGGTGACCGCCTGGATGAACAGCCGGCAGGCTACTTCACCGGTCGCGACGCGCGCCCCTTCGCTGTTGACGTAGTAGCGGTTGCCGGACTCGACCGACAGCGAGACGTCGCTGCGGAAGACGAGCGGGTCGTCGGCAAACGGCGCGGAAATTCGACGGAGCCGCGCCTCCCATTCCCTGGTATCGAGCGAGTAGCTGGCCGTATCGCCTGTGTGCGCCTCCGGGTCCTCGCGCGAAAAGTCCGGCGCCGGGTCCTCTTCCTTGACCTTCGCGGCGACGTTGGTCCTGACGCGAGTGAGGGCTTCGCTGGCCTGCTTGAACGTGCGGTCGGTCGCGCGCCAGAGCGCCAGCCGGATCGGCTTCTCGTCGTCGGTGAGCGGCAGGGAGATCTGGCTGACACGCGGACCGGCCGCCCTGGTGTCGCCGCGGATCGGATGCGTGTTGTCGAGCGAGTAGTCCCCGACGCGCACTTCCACGGTGGCGAACCGGCTCCGGGATTCGTCGCTGCGGTGCAGTGCGCCGGCAGACGCCTGGATGACCGCGCTTCGCGTATCGTGGAGCGTGTAGCTGATGAAGTACGCGGGCGCGTCCTGCTTGCTGAGAACCTCGAAGTTTCGCTGCAGCTCGGACTGGAGAATCGCGAAGGCCGGAGCGTCAGCGCCCTGGAGCCGGGTGGCTGGCCCCGTCACGAGGCACAGCAGGATGGCGACCGCGGCCAGGGTGTAACGTTTCATACGGAATGATATCCTTTCCGCGGCGTCGCGCCGGACTTGAGTCCGCCAGACGATCTCCGTCCGGCACCGGTTCTTGCGCGCAATACGGCTTCGAGCTCCGCCCGGACCTGGGCGTCGGCCGGATTCGAGCTCCACCGCCCGGCGCAGCGCGAGGGCGGCCTCGTCCAGGTTGCCTGTCTCCAGCAGGGCACGGGCGAGATTCCGGTGGGCCACCGCGTCCTGCGGGTTGAGATCCACGACGCGACGGAACTGCGCGATCGCATCGTCCTGGCGGCCAAGCGCGGCGTACGCGATTCCCAGCTGGACCTGGGCCGCGACGTCGGCCGGGCGATAGGCGAGGAACTGCTGGTAGTGGGGGATCGCTTCGTCGAACTTTTCCTGCCGGAACAAGCTCTCGGCCAGGAGGCCGTGCAGAGCCGTGTTGGACGGCGTCATTCCGAGCACCTGCTGGAACGTGTCGGCGGCTTCCGCGAACCTTCCCTGCGTTTTCAGGATGCGCCCGACCAGCTCGTGCGCGATCGGCACCTCGATCCGAAGCGACTCGCGCGCCAGGAACTCGCGCAGCTGTTGCATCGCCTCGTCGAGCTTCCCATCCTGATACAGCGCGACGCCCAGCGTGTACTGCGCGGCCGGATCCTCGGACACGGCCTGCCGGAGCTCCGTGATACCCGCTTCGCGCTGCCCTTCGGCGAGCAGCGCGACACCGAGGGAATGCCGCGCACGAGCGTTGGGCCACCGGTCGAGCGTCGTCCGCGCCAGGGACACGGCTGACGCGTACTCGCGATTCCGCACCACGGTGCCGGCCGCCAGCGCGAGCACGACGCCGGCGATTAGCGCGACGCCTGCCATATGCGCGCGCTGCCATCGCTCCGAACCCGCGGTGGCCTCGCCGGACGCGGGGTCCTTCCCTCGGGCCCATCGCTCCAGCGCCCATGCAAGGCCGACAACCGCGAGGACCATGATCGCCGCGAGCGGCAAGTACATTCGCCGCTCGGCGCCCACTTCCGTCGCGATCGGCACGATGCTCGACGTCGGCGAGAGCGTCGTGAAGAACCAGAGGCCGAGGAATCCAACTTTCGGCCAGCGGGCGAGCGCCCAGACCGTCAAGACCGCGAGTGTCAGCACCAGCGCGCCGTACGGTGCGACATCGGCCACGGTCAACGTGCGGGGCACGCCGTAATCGACGACCAACCCGCTCGGCCAGACTGCGAGGCGCAGATAGCGAACGATCATCACCGCCTGGTTCAGGAGATACGTCCACGGGCTGACGCCCGACGAAAACCCCGCGGAACGGAACCGGGGACCCTGCCATATCAAGGCCGCCAGCACGACCCACGTGGCGGCCAGCGAGACATACAACGGCCAGCGCCGGCGCCACGCCTCTTTGAAGGTGCCGAAGACGAAGACGCGGTCGTACACGAGAATCATGAACGGCGCCGTGACCATCGATTCCTTCGACGCCATCCCGAGCACACACGAAACGACCGCCACGATGAGCCACGTCCTGTGTCTCGCCCTGTACGTGACTGTCCGGCTTGACGCCGGACTGCCCGGATGCTCGCGTAAAACGTGAGCAAGTAGAACAGGCCGAGCATCAGCTCGGTTCGCTGCGTGACGTAATCGACCGCGTCGGTTTGCAGCGGATGGACCATCCAGATGAGGGCGGCGGCAACGGCGAGATCGGCCGACCGGGTCGCGAATCGATCGCGGAGGGCCGGCAGGCCGAGCGTCCGCCGGACGATACCGAACAGCAGCAGCGCGCAGGCGATGTGGATCGCCACGTTCACGACGTGGTAGCCGCGTACGTCGAGCCCGCCGAACGCATAGTTCAGCGCGAACGACAGGTTGACGACGGGGCGGCCGGCGACGGGAAGCTCGACGGCGGGAAAGAGCACGACCGAGGGCGACAGCTGCCGGATCTGTTCGTTCAGGACGATGGTGTCCTGATCGTCGAGGACGAAGGGCCCCGACAGGGCGTTCGCGTACGTGAGGGCGCCGGCGAGCACGATCAGCGCGGCGCGCAGCCACACGGCCGCACGCCCCGGGCCGGCGACCGGCGCAGGTTCGTACGCCGGCGGCGCAGCTCGCTGCGTCGAGGAAGCCCCGTGCGCGCCTTTCCTGGCCTTTCGGCGTGAAGCCATCGCGATGGAGATTATAGGCTCTGGGCTTCGGGCTTCAGGCTTCGGGCTCCAGGCCCGAGGCGAGGAACTCGCTGTGACGAACGTCATGCCAGGCGTGACGAACGGCAGGTGGGAACGTGGGACGCCTTCAGGGTGTTGACTGGTCCTGCGCCGCGTCGCATAGTGCATGCATGCCCTCACGCAGCGGACCTGACGATACCGAGGCGTCGAAGACGCCCCTTCGTCCGCGTCTGCTGTTCACGGTTGCGACCGTCCTGGCGTTATCGTCCACGATCCAGTCGTGGCGGCTCCAGGCGCTCAGCGCCGATCAAACCTGGGCGCTTACCCTGCAGCTGATGGCCCAGTTGATGGTGCTCAACACCGTGTACTGGTACGTCCCCGCGCTGCTGACGCCGACGATTGTCGCGATCACACAACGGTATCGGCTGGGTTACGCGAAATGGAGCCGGACGCTTTCGGTCCACCTTGCGTCAGCGTTCGCGTACTCCATCGTTCACACGACGTTCATGCTGATGACGCGGGCATTGCTGTTCGCCAACGGCGGGCGCGGCGAGAACCCGATCAACCCCTGGTGGACCTACGCGCAGCGGCAGTACCTCACGCAACTCGACTGGATGCTGGCGACGTACTTCTGCCTTGTCGCCCTCGGTCACGCCATTGCCTACTGGCGCGAGGCCGAAGAGCGGGCGATCAGCGCTGCGCGTCTGCAGACGCGCCTGGCCGAAGCGCAGCTCCAGGCGCTGCAGCGCCAGCTGCAGCCGCATTTCCTCTTCAACACGCTGCACACGATTTCGAGCCTGATGCGCAGCGACGTCGAAGCGGCTGATGAAATGATCGACCGGTTGAGCGAGTTGCTGAGGATGAGCCTCCGGTCGACCGCGCAGGAAGTGAGCGTCAAGCAGGAGATCGAGATCCTGCAGTCGTATCTGGCGATCGAACAGACACGGTTCCGCGATCGGCTCAGCGTGACGATGGACGTGGACCCCGGCGTGCTGGACGCGCGGGTCCCGCACCTCCTCCTTCAGCCGCTCGTCGAAAATGCCGTCCGCCACGGGATTGCGCCGCGGGCGCGTCCGGGGCGGATCGACGTTCGTGTCTTCCGGCACGGCGAACAGCTGCGGCTCGAGGTTCAGGACAGCGGCGACGGCCTGCCGCCGGACAAGCTCCTCGCCCTGAACGACGGAGTGGGGCTCAGCAACACGCGCGCCCGGCTGGGCCACTTGTACGGCACGGACCACCGCTTCGCCTTCGAGAACCTCACCGGGGGCGGCTTCCAGGTGTCGATCGGCATTCCCTTCCACACGGGACCGGCCGCTGTCGAGGCCCCGCGTGCAGAGGTCGCATGACCCCGGGAGGAAAAATCCGGGCGCTCGTTGTGGACGACGAGCCGGTGGCTCGCGACCGGATCGTGCGGCTCCTGCAGGAGCAATCCGACATCGAGCTCGTGGGCGAGTGCTCGAACGGTCTCGAGACGGTCACGGCCATCGAGCAGCTTCTGCCGGATCTGGTCTTCCTCGACGTGCAGATGCCGGAAATGAATGGATTCGATGTCGTGCGCGCGCTCGAGGCCGGCCATGTCCCCGCGGTGGTCTTCGTCACGGCGTACGACGAGTATGCGCTGCGCGCATTCGAGGTGCACGCGCTCGATTACCTGTTGAAGCCGTTCAGCAGCGTCCGCTTCAAGGCGACGCTCGCGCACGCCCGCGATCAGCTCGATCGCCATCGCGCCGGCGATCTCGGACGGAAGCTGCTCGCGCTGGCGCCGACGCTGTCGGACACGCCAAATCCGGCGCGGTTCCCCGAGCGCCTGCTGGTGCGATCGACGGGACGGGTCCACTTCGTCCGCACCTCGGAAATCGACTGGTGTGAAGCGGCCGGGAATTACGTCCGGCTGCACCTTCACGACGAGTCGCACCTGTTTCGCGAGACGATGAACGGGCTGGAATCGAAGCTCGACCCTCGTCACTTCGCCCGCATCCACCGCTCGACGATCGTCAACGTCGAGCGGATCGAGGAGCTGCGATCCTCGTTCGGCGGCGAGTGCACGGTCTTCCTGCGCGGCGGCACGAAACTGACCCTCAGCCGCGGCTACCGCGAGGGCTTCCAGGAACGGTTCGGCAAGTCCCTGTAGCCCAAGTAATGTAGTCTTCGTGTGTCGTGGCGCACGTTCTCGACGAGATAACCGTCTTCGATCCCGACGGCCAGGCGATCCGGCTCGGACAGTTATGGGCCGAGCGGACGGCCGTCCTCGTGTTCGTCCGGCATTTCGGATGCCTGTTCTGCAAGGAGCAGATCGCGACGCTCGGTCCCTTGCGGGGCCGCGTCCGGTCGCTCGGCGCCGAGCTGGTCGTGATCGGCAATGGCACGGTCGAACAGGCGCGTGCATTCCGCGACGATCCGCAGGGGACCGGCCCGTTTCCCCTCTTCACGGATCCCACGGGTCAGGCATACTGCGCGATGGGCATGCGGCGGGGCCGCCGCTCGGTGCTCACGCTTCGCCTGCTGAAACACGTCGTCAGGGCGTGGCGGCAGGGATTCCGGCAGACGGACGTCGCCGGCGATGCGTTGCAGCAGGGCGGGGTTGTGATCGTGGCGCCCACCGGCGTGGAGCTCTACCGGTTCATCAGCCGTGAAGCGGGCGATCATCCGCCCGCGTCGAGCATCCTCGCGGCGTTGGACAACTCTCAACTGTCAAGTCTCAAGTCTCAAGTCTCACTGAAACCTCAAGGTGAGACTTGAGAGTTCAGACTTGAGCGTTGTTATGTCCATTCCGCCGGCGGCGTGATTGTCTCTTCGGGGGTCGCCCCCGGATCGGGGCGGCCCGAGCCCGCCAGATGATTGACGACCCGTACTTTCATGTCGTGGTCGCACAAAATCTGGCACGACAGACGGACACCCGTGAGCCCCTTCGCGGCCAGGCGCTCCTTCTCGGCGTTCGTCATCCTGGACGGTTCTCCCTCGACGAACTCCACGCGGCATGTGGTACAGCGCGCGAAGCCGCCGCAGGCGTGCATGATGTCCACATGGGCGTCCTGCTCGATCGCGAGCACGAGCCGGCGCCCGTCCGCCACTTCGACGGTTCCGGCGTCTTCAACTGTGAGTTTTGGCATGCGGAGATTCTACCCGCAGCGGCGGGTGAAGCCGTCCGGCCCCTGAAAGCGGCAGGCCGGACGGCCGCGGGCGTACCTTACCGCTTGATGGCCTTGCCGACGTCCTCGATCGCCTCACCCACCTTGCGGGTGCCGCGACCCACGGTTTCTTGAACCTTGCCGGAAATCTCGTCAGCCTCGCCTTCGGCCTGCAGATCCGGATCGTTCGTCACGTCGCCGACCGCTTGCTTGGCCTTGCCCTTCGCCTGATCGATCTTGCCGTCTACTTCATCTTTGTTCCACATGGTGCCTCTCCTGTTGAGCTTGATAACGGGCCATACGACCGTTACTGCGCGCAAGATTGCACGTTACATGCCGCGACTGGCACGTATGGAAGAGTCACTGTGCTCCATGGCACACTGTAGGCCGGGTCCTTTGGACCCGGCGATCGGCGGGTCCGAAAGGACCCGCCCTACATATGCGGGACCGCCGGGTCCAAAGGACCCGGCCTACATATGAGACGAGAACCCGCGTTCACTCTGAGGCTGTTCGGGGTCGCCGCCGCCGTCCTCGCTTTCGCTGTGGAAGGCGCGGCGCAGGCGCCTGCGAACCGCGAGGCCGCCGCCATCGCGGACTACCAGAAACGTGTCGCCGCCTACGTCGAGTTGCACAACAAGGTGGCGGACACCCTGCCCCCGCTGGAGGGAACGGTCGCCCCTTCCGACATCGCCGCCCGGGAAGTTGCGCTCGGCACCGCGATTCGCACAGCGCGCGCGGGGGCGCGCCGCGGTGATATCTTCGCCTCGGAAGCCGCGCGAGTGTTCCGGCGGGTCATCAAGAGTGATTTCCGGAGCCGGTCCCGCGCAGATCGGTTCGTGATGCTGGACGACATTCCGAATTTCCGGCCGAGGGTGAACCAGCCGTACCCGAGCTTCTGGCCGCTGGCGACGTTCCCTGCCTCGCTCCTCCAGGTGATGCCGGCGCTTCCGGAAGCGCTCGAGTACCGCCTGCTGAGCGAGTCGCTGATCCTGCGCGACGTCACGGCGAACATCGTCGTCGACTTCATGCTCGACGTGTACTAATGGCGACGACGATGCTGCCGACGACTATCAACCGGGGATTGCTTGCGCTGGTTGCAGCTGCCGGGTTATGGCTGGCTGCCCCGATTGCTCCCGCCGCTCAGGACGTCGCGCTCCCCCTGAAGCCCGACTCGGTGCGCTTTGGCGTCATCGGCGACTTCGGGAACGGGAGCACGGCGCAGTACGAAGTCGGGAAGCAGATGGCGGCGTTTCAACAGAAGACGCAGTTCACCTTCGTCATCACGCTCGGCGACAACCTGTACGGAGGCCAACGGCCGCAGGACTTCGTCAGGAAGTTCGAGGCGCCGTACAAGGCGCTGCTCGACGCGAAGGTGGATTTCTTCGCATCGCTCGGGAACCACGACAATCCGAACCAGCGTTTCTACGAGCCGTTCAACATGGGCGGCAACAGGTATCACACGTTCAAGAAGGGCAACGTCCGGTTCTTCGTCCTCGACAGCAACTACATGGATCCCGTGCAGCTCGGGTGGCTCGAGCAGGAGTTGAAGAGCTCGGGATCGGACTGGAAGATCCCCTACTTCCATCATCCGCTCTACGCCACGGGCAAGCACGGCTCGCAGACCGACCTGCGCACCGTGCTCGAGCCGCTATTCGTGAAGTACGGCGTGAACGTCGTGTTCGCCGGCCACGAGCACTTCTACCAGCGGATCAAGCCGCAAAACGGCATTACGCACTTCGTCTCCGGAGCGGGCGGCCAGCTGCGTCGCGGCGACATCCGGCGATCGGACCTGACGGCCGTGGGCTTCGATACCGACCGATCGTTCATGATCGTCGAGATCGCCGATAAGGAAATGACGTTCCAGGCGATCAGCCGCACCGGCATGACGGTCGATCGCGGCACGATTCTGCAGAGCGACGGACCGCAAGCCGGCAACTGACACTCGCGTGTTGCGGGCCAGGAGATTCTCGCCGGCTCCGGACTGGCTCCGGGCTCCAGGCTCTGGCCCCGCTACGAACCTGCACGCCCGCAGCCGAAGCCCGAAGCCTGAACCACGCCGCGCTCTCCCTTGGAGACCGCTGCGATCACCTCGTGCTCAACTGTCCGAGGAGTTGAAGCGGCTCGTCAACTGAATCAAAAACGCCCTGAACCCCAACTGCAGCATGCGCGGCGCATACGCCACGTTCGTGGTGGCGGACGGCTTTCCGTAGTTGCTGTTGCTTTCGTTCAGCACGATCGGGCCGTAGTTCGCACGGTTGGACACGTTGAACACGTCCAGAATGCCGTCGATACCCACACGGCCGAACGTGAACCGCCGCTGCAGCCGGAGATCCAGCCGGTGGATCGAGGGGATATCGAAGCTGTTGCGCTCGATCACCGTGCCATCCGCCCGCAGGCGGCCGGGGCCACCGAGCGTCTGCCGCACGTCCACCCCGGACGTCGGCGTCGCTTTCCCTGATCGCCGAACAGATACGCCCCGCTCAATTGGAAGCCGTGACCGACCTGCCAGATGCCGTTAGCGGTTGCTCTATGACGCTGCACACCGCTCAGGTAGTACTTGTTCTGGGATACATCAGGCGCCAGCGTGATCGGCATGTCGCACACGGGCTGCCCGGTGGCTGCTTGATGTAACCGGGTACTGCGCACCCGGGGTTCAGCGGCAAGGTGTCGAAGATCCAGAAGCCGTCCAGCGCATAGGTCGCGGAAGCTTGCCATCGGTTGCTCATACGCCTGGTGAGCGTCGTCTGCAGCGTGTGATAGTTGCTCCGCCCGTCCGGACGATTGGCTGTAACAATGCCCCACTCGGGATACGGCCGCTTGGCGATCATCGTGAACGGATAGTTGGCGCCGGTCGTCGGGTCGAAGGCCAAGATTGATGTTTCGCGGAGTGCACACAGATTCGATCACCCAGGTAGGAGTAATCGACCTCAAGTGTCATGTTGTTCCTGAGCAGGCGCTGTACACCCATTCCTGACGACTGGTGTGCATACGAAACGACCGCCTCGGGATCCAGCTGGCCGGTGAGATTTGGACGCAGGCACTGCGGGCCTGGTGTCACCGAGCATTGCAGTTGTGCCGCTTCCTCGATACGGGCGCGGTGCTGGCCCCTTGAATGGGTTGATCGCAAAGTCGGCGCGGCCGTCGTAGAGCACCTGCGGCTGAACGCGCTGGCCGAAGCGGATGGTACCGATGCCGGCCCACCGCTTATTTCGCCGAAATACAGTCCGTATCCTCCGCGGATAACCGTCCGGTCCGTGAGGCCGAAGGCGAAACCTGTTGGTGGTGCCAGATTGTTCACGTCATTCGGACGGTCGGCGCCGAGAAATAGGCGGGAAGCCGGCCCAGTCTCGCAAACATTCCCGCGGCGAGGTCGTAGCGAAGCCCGAGGACTTTACAGCGTCAGGCGCGGCGTCATCCCCCAGTCGTCCTGGACCCCAGGCGGAGTACACGTGAGGGCCGCGTACTCCCGAAAGCCCGAGCCACCAGACGGCCGGGATAGAAAGGACACGTCCGAGACGATGCTTTGCTGGTAGGTTCTCGAGAGCGGCGAGAGCGGCAGCAGATTCCAGGTCGAGACGTCCATGATGTCGGAGAAATACAGACTCTCGAGAGTTTCCTGGCGCCGGCCCGCCGTTCGCGTCCAGGATGCCGTTGCACGCACCGCAATTGGTCGCCGCGTGCAACTGAAAGAGGTATTCACCTCCCAGCTTGAGATAGTGATGTCCGCCTTTGGCGAACGAGATGAAGAGATCATCTCGAACAGATCATCCGTCGTGAAGCTGTTCGACGGGAGCTGGCGCGATCTGACCGATGGTCACCCCCCGCAGCATGATCTGCGGCGCCCCTCGCCCGGCGTCATACCGGGAAGCGTATTGGGATTGTTGACGTGCGCGAAGGCATTCCGCTGGAAGAACTCATGACCGGCCCTGATTTCGTTCAGTGTGCGGGTGCCAAGGACCTGCGTGACCGTCACCAGAGCTGAGTCGGCGGGAGAGGTCCACGCCGATCGCCGAGGCCGGTGTTCTGGTGGACCCCCCGGCGTTCGCGGGATGGTATGGCAGATGATTGACGTAGCGGGAGACGCGCGCCGTCAAGAACGCGTTTGCGGCGACAACTGAGCGTCGAGCTGCGCGAGCGCCTTGTCCTCCCGGCGTGTACTGGCCAAGACTTTGTCGTTGAATCTTGGGTACGGCGTCGTGTAGACGAATGTCTGCGGCTCGCGCTCGTATTCGTAGCTGCCGTAAACGTGAATCCTGTCCACCCGGATGGGACCGCCCGCGCTCAGCCCAAGCTGCTGATTAGAGTAAGGGAGAACAATCCCCACAACCGGGTCGGGGGCATTGAGGCGATCGTCGCGCATGAAGCCGGAGACGACGCCCGACAGGACGTTGGTGCCCGATTTCGTGATGGCGTTGAGCTGCGCGCCGCTCGCGCGACCCTGCGACGCGTCGAACCGGCCCGAGAGCTCGAGCTCGGCAACGGCCTCCCGGCTGTAGCGTGGCTGCCCGAAACCATAACCCAGCGTTTGCGTCACCTGCTGACCGTCAACGTTGATTGAAAGCTCCCAGATGCACCGTCGGCCAGTACGAGGATGTCTCGACGATTGCATTCAACCGGCTCCCCGGCGTCAGCAGCGTCAGCGCCATCCAGTTCTGGCCGTTGATCGGCAGTTCCTGCATCTGGCGTGGATCGATGTTGCCTATGAGGTTCGATCGCATGCCTTCGACCGCCGGCGGCTCGGTAGCCGGAGTCTGCCGGCGCTCCTTCAGTCGATGGCGCGATGCGGAGATTAACAACGGCCGCCCGGGCGAAGAGGACCTCGACCCTTCGGCTCGGGCTCGGCGCAACCCGATAATTCCGCACGACCCGCAGCACACCCGATCGCGCGGGAAGCCGGAATGTTCCGCGCGCATCGGTCACCGTCGTAAAGGTGTTTCCCGTTGCCTCGTATATCCGCGGTTACGGTTGCTCCCGGCAGTTCGCGGCCGGCCGAGTCAGTCGACGGTGCCGGCCACCGTCGCCCCTGCGCGTGCGCGGCCATGGTTGTTACGCTGTGATGAGATCGAGCACAAGCAATCCAAGGACAAGCCGGGAATCGATAGGCGCCACTCCCCCTTAATCGCCTTGACTCAAGATAATGGCTGGGGTGGCAGAGTTCGGGCGAGCCGGTCCAGCTCCGTCTGAGCCAGCACGCCACTGGGTCCGGACCTCCTGGGGAGGCCGGCCTTTGACTACTCATCACTTAGTGCCTACTGCTTAACGCGGAAGATTCGGCTCAGTTGTGTCACGGGCCCGCACCGAGGGAGCGCGCAGGCATGCAATCGGCGTCAACGGGAGTGGTGACACGTCTGCTCCGGGCGTGGTCGGCTGGGAATCCAGGACGCGCAGGAGGAGCTGCTGCCGCTCGTCTACAGCGAGCTCCGGCAGCGCGCCGCAGGCCATCTTCGTCGTGACCGCAAGGGCCACACACTCCAGCCGACCGCGCTGGTGCACGAAGCCTATCTGCGCCTGCTGGGCCAGCGAGAGGTCGACTGGCAGTGCCGCATGCATTTCTTCGCGCTGGCGTCGCGAATGATGCGCCGCATTCTCGTGGACCATGCCCGCGCCCGCGCGGCGGCGAAACGTCCGGACGGAACGCTGCGGGTCATGCTCGACGACGACCTCGCGAGCGTCGACCCCCGCGGGTGCGATCTCCTCCTGCTGGATCAGGCACTGTCCGAGCTTGCTCACCTCGACCAGCGGCAAGGCAGCATCGTCGAGCTGTGTTATTTCGGCGGCCTCACTGAAGACGAAGTTGCGCGGCGCCATGTCGGTCTCACGATCGACGGTGGCGAGAGAGCTGAGAAGCGCGAAGGCGTGGCTCTACCGCCGCATGACGTCGGGCCGTCCCCAGGAATCGACGTGAGCGAGGCCGAGCGCTGGAAGCGCGTAAAGGAGATCTTCGATGCGGCGGTGGCCGGTCGCGTCGAAGACCGCGCGGCACTCGTCCGTGACATGTGCGGTGATGACCTCGCGCTGCAGGCCGACGTCGAATCGCTGCTGGCCGCCGATGCCGGCATCGGATAGCGTCTTCGAGCCGCCCGTCGATCGCGTCCTGCGCGGACGCGTGTTCGGCGCGGTCGCAGACGTCCTCGACGACGCGGACCCACGCACTCACGCCGGGCGATCGCCTCGGAGCCTACGAGATCACCGGATTCCTCGGGGCCGGCGGCATGGGCCGCGTCTATCGCGCCCGCGACACGACGCTCGGTCGCGACGTCGCCCTCAAGATCCTGCCGGATCTCTGGCTGGCCGACCCCGATCGACGCGCCCGCTTCGAGCGCGAGGCGCGACTCCTGGCCGACGCTCAACCATCCCAACATCGGGTCGATTTACGGCGTCCACGAGAGCGACCCTTCGACGAGCTCAGGGCTGGCGGTCAAGGCGCTCGTCCTGGAACTGGTCGAGGGCGAGACGCTCGCCGACCGCATCGCGCTCCAGGCCCAGCCGTCGAGTCCCGGCGCGGATTGCCCATCGACGAGGTCGTGAGCATCGCGAGTCAGGTGATCGAGGCGCTCGAAGCGGCACACGAGCGCGGCATCGTGCACCGGGACCTCAAGCCGGCCAACATCAAGATCACGCCGAGGGGCGCGTGAAGGTGCTCGACTTCGGCCTCGCCCGGGCCATGGGTGGCACCGGCAGCGGCCCCCAGACCGCGAATTCACCGACGGTGACCGTCGGTGGCACGCAGGACGGCGTGCTGCTCGGTACCGCGCCGTACATGAGCCCCGAACAGGCGCGCGGACGGACGGTCGACAAGCGCACCGATATCTGGGCGTTCGGCTGCGTGCTCTACGAGATGCTGACCGGCGCGCCGGCGTTCGCGGGCGACAGCGTCGCCGAGGTGCTCGCCAACGTGATCAAGACGGAGCCCGATTGGACGGCTGCTCCCGGCCGACACGCCCGCGGCGCTGCGGCTGTGCCTGCGGCGTTGTCTGCAGAAGGATCTCCGGCAGCGCTTCCACGATATCGCCGACGTGCGCCTCGCGATGGAGGGCGCCTTCGAGCAACCTGCCGACGACAGCGGCGATCGAGTCAACGCGGCAGACCGTCTTACGCGCGACTCGCCTATGCCGGCTGGGCGATCGCGCTCGTGGCGATTGCCGCCGCGTTTGCCATCGTCGCCTTCGCCCCTCGTGCGCCCTGCGGAAGTGCCCGAGACTCGCCTGGAGATCGTGACCCCTCCGGCCGCCGATCCGCTGTCGCTCGCGATCTCTCCCGATGGCCGCAGCGTGGTCTTCCAGGCCGGACAGGATCCGCCGCAGCTCTGGCTTCGCCCGCTCGACTCGCAGGAGGCGCGGCCACTGGCGGGCACCGAGGGCGCGGCTGTATCCGTTCTGGTCGCCGGACAGCCGGTCGGTCGGGTTCACCGCAGGTGGTGTGTTGAAGCGGATCGATCTCGCCAGCGGCCTCGTGCGCACGCTGGCGAGCGCACTCCTTCGCCGGGGGGACATGGAACGTCGATGGAACGATCCTCATCGGCAGCGTCATCGGACCGCTCTACAGCGTCCAGGCAGACGGTGGCACCGTCAAGCAAGCGACCAACCTGCTGGAAGGGCAGAACAGTCACCGCTGGCCGCAGTTTCTGCCGGATGGCCGGCGTTCCTGTTCTTCACGCTTGGGACCTCCTGACGTCCGCGGCGTGTATCTCGGGTCCATGTCCGACGCGAACGTGCAACGGATATCGGATAGAGAATCCGGCTACCGGTTCATGTCGCCCGCTCACGTGCTGTTCGCCCGGCAAGGGGCGCTGTGGGCGCGGAGACTGAGCAGCGATTTCACGACTCTCGAGGGTGAGCTGGTGCCGGTTGCCCCGAAGGTTCTGGTGTCACCGGGGATTCTTCGGCTACGGCGCGTTCTCCTCGTCATCGACCGGGTCCATCGCCTACCGCGCGTCGGCCGGCGAAACGCAGCTCGTCTGGCTCGATCGGACTGGCCGCCCTGTCGGCACCGTGGGACAGGCTGACGATGCCCAAATGTACTCTGTACCACTTGTCGCGTGATGGGCGCGTCGCCGCTGTCACGCGCACGATCGCAGGAAACACGAATGTCTGGCTTCTCGATACCGAACGGGGAGTGCCGCGCCGACTGACATTCGATGTGAACGACAACGATCGCGTGATCCTTTCACCAGACGGCACTCGCGTCGTGCACCAGGCGAATGGGCCACGTGACGGGTCAGTCGTCTACGAACGGCGTTCGGATGGCACGGGAGGAGAGATCCAACTGCTCGAGGAATCCGTCAACGAATGGCATCACCCGCAGGACTGGTCTGCCGACGGGCGTTACATCGTCTATGCCGTCACAACGACGACGGGCCTGGATCTGCGGGCGCTGCCCCTCTCTGGCGAACGGCACCGTTCGACGTCGCGCGGACACCGTTTGCAGAATCAACGCGCGGTTCTCGCCAGACAGCGCTGGGTTGCCTACGAATCGAACGAGACAGGACGGCTCGAGATTTACGTTCAGCCCTTCCCGGGCCCGGGACCGAAGGTGCAGGTTTCCGTGGGCGGAGGCACGCTGCCGCGCTGGCGGCGCGACGGAAGCGAGCTGTTCTACCTCGCGCCTGACAGACGCCTGATGGCGGTGTCCGTGTCGCAGACGCGGCTCGCGTCTCGAGACCGGTCCTCCGCGCGCCTTGTTCACGCTGTCGACCACGTCGAGCTACGAGCCCTCACCCGACGGCCAGCGGTTTCTGGTCACCGCGGTGGTGTCGGAGGCCAGCCCCATCACCGTCATCCTCAACTGGAAGCCGCCCACGAGATAAGAGCTGCTTACTTTTCCCGCCGCGGCCGTCACGAACAGTCGCGAATGGAGAGACATCACGCACCAACTCCTTTCGGAATTCTCTCCCGGCCAGTTCGATTGGGAAGGGAAACGGGCCTCGTTAGGGCGGTTTTGATATGTCTGTAATACGTGGGGTCCGGCTTTAGCCTAGCGAAAGCCGGACAGAGCTGGTCCGCCTGAAGGCGGACCCCGCGTACGTAACCGAATACCGCGCTACATCGAATGTGAAAAGCGCTATAGGGCTTGCGCTTGCGAAGAACACACTAACGGTCGAGCTCTTCGGCGTAGAATCAGCGCACATCAGAGAATCAGAAGCAGTCATCCCACGTCATGAACACCGACGGACTCGAGCCGGGGATCAAGCTGGGTAGCTATCAGCTCGACCGACCTCTCGGTCGCGGGGGCATGGGTGTTGTGTACCTCGCACACGACACGACCCTGCATCGTCAGGTGGCGCTCAAGGTGCTGGGCTCGCGGGACGTCGGCGGGACGGCGCACGCCCGGCTGCTGCGCGAAGCCCGCAACGCTGCGGCACTCAATCACCCGAACATCTGCACCGTCTACGAAGTCGGCGAAGCGAACGGCTCGGCGTTCATCGCGATGGAGTACGTCGAGGGCCGACCGCTGAGCGATCGGCTCGACGGAGGCGCGCGCTGCCGCTGGAGGAGGCTGTGCGGTACGGGATCGAGGCGGCCGACGCGCTCGCGTACGCGCACGACCACGGCGTCGTTCACCGCGACTTCAAGGCCGCCAACGCGATGGTCACGCACGGCGCGGCCGATTGAAGATCGTCGATTTCGGTCTGGCCCGGCGTGAGCGACGCGCTGCTCGCCGAACGCGACGACGATGGCATCGCTGGTGCCGGCCGGTGCGGCGGCGGGCACGCCGTACGCGATGGCGCCGGAACAGATGCGCGGCGAGCGCCACGGATGCGCGCACCGACATCTGGGCCCTCGGGGTGCTGCTGTACGAGATGGTGAGCGGCGCGCAAGCCGTTCAGCAGCCCCGACGAGTCCCGGAGCTGTTCTCATCGATCCTGAGAGATGCGCCCAGCGCCGCTGGCCGGACGGCGTGCGCCGTCGATATGCAAGCCGGTGATCGAGCGGTGCCTGGAGAAGGAGCCTGCGCGTCGCTACCAGCACGCGCGCGAGGTGCGCGCGGCACTCGAGGCGATCCAGACCGGGCATGATGCCGCTGTGGGCCGCCTGGCGCTATCACGCTGAGGCGACGCCACTGGATGGCAGCGGCCGCGCGCGCTCGCTCATCGTCGCGGCTGCTGGTAGAGGCTTCAACGTCGGCGGCATGCGGGACCGGCTCAGTGGGCAACGCACCCGCTGCGCGCCGATCAAGCTGGCCGTGCTTCCCTTCGAAAACCTGACGGGCGATCCGGATCAGGAGTACTTCAGCGATGGCTTGACCGAGGAGATGATCACGCAGCTTGGCCGCCTGCACCCGCAGCGCCTCAGCGTGATCGCGCGGACTTCGTCGATGCATTACAAGAACCGCGATACCCCGCTCGATGCAGATTGGTCGCGAGCTGGGCGTGGATTACGTGCTGGAAGGGAGCGCGCGCCGGGAGGGGAGCCGTGTCCGCATCAGCGCCACGCTGATTCAGGTGCGCAATCAGACGCAGCGCTGGGCCGACAGCTTCGACCGCGAGCTCGCCGGCATCTTGGCGCTGCAGAGCGACGTGGCGCGAGGCGTCGCCGAGTTCGCTGGCGCTGACGCTGCTCCCCGCCGAACAGGCGCGCCTGGACGAGCGCCCGCCCGGTCAACCCCGAGGCATACGAGGCCTATCTGAGGGGTCACAGCCACCTGGAGAAGGCTGACGCCGAACGGATCTCGGACACTGCGCTGCGCTACTTCGAGCATGGCGCTGGCGAAGGATCCGATCGTACGCCCTCGCGTATCTGGGCATCCGTCGGAGTCTGGGCAGCGGCAGCAGGCATGGGATTCTTCCGACCGGCCGAGGCACGACCGCGCATGAAAATGCAGGCGGCGCACGGCAAAGGCCCTCGAACTGGATGACACGCTCCCGCGAGGCGCATTACGCAGCTGGCGACGCAAACCACATGGACGGACTGGAACTGGGCGGCTGCGGAGCCGAGCTTCCACCGAGCAATCGAGCTCAACCCAAACTAAGCGCATGCGCCGGCGTCTACTGCGTCACTACCTGCAGATCATGAAACGTCCGGACGAGGCGATGATCGAAATCGAGAGAGCCATCGAGTTGGACCCCTTGGAATCCGTTGATCCAGGGGCTCTACGGAGGGTCACTTCTTGATGGTTCGCCGTTTCGACGAGGCGCTCGACGCAGTATCGCAACGCGCTCACGGTCAACCCCTGACTCACCACTTGCGCTAGATTGGTGTCGCAAACGCCCTTTACCATGCTGGGGAATCGCTACGACGACGCGCTGAATGCGGAGAGACATGGCTCTGGACGGCGCGAGGCGATCAGCGAGCTCGGCGATGCACTTGGCGGGCGCGGTCGTGTAGAAGCGGGCTACCAAAGCGCCATGCGCCGCGCCGCCGAGATCCTGGGCGCGCGCGGCCGAGTCAGCCTGGAGGTGGGCCACCATGGAGCGTCACACGCTCGTACCTGCGTGCGGGACGAAACGACCTGGCGCTCGACTGGCTGGAACGGTCGTACCAGGCGCGGGACCCCGCCCTGCCGTATCTCAACGCCGGTTACAAGGAGTACGACGCCGTGCGCAGCCATCCGCGGTTCCAGGCCCTGGTCCGACGGCTGGGTCTTCCTATGTGAAGGGCGAACCGCACGCGTCAATGTCTAACGCGGTTTCACGTGACGTGGTCACGGACGCCGGGGGCGTCCCACCTATCTGCCGTCGCTTGAACTTCCAGCGGCCGTCTTCGCGGACAAACTGGTCGTAATAATTCGCGATGGTGGAAATCTGAAGCCGCTTCTCCGCGTCGGTGACAACCCAGGTACCACGACTGAGCCCGGTGGCGGTATCGCCCGCCACATCCACCGTCTGGTTCATGACGAGATGGAAATCGCGTCCCGGCTCGGGCGCCGCATTGGCTTTGAGCAGCCCCTGCAGGAGAGCGCGGATGGCGGCAGCCCCCTTGGCCGAGTTGACGCCGCTGCCGACAAACTCGGCATCCCGGGCCCACAGCCGCTCGAAACCGGCAAAGTCGCGGTTGTCCAACGTCGTCGCATAGCTCAGGAGGAGGCCACGGATGGCGTCGCGATCCTCGAGCGCCTGTATCCGACGGGCAAGCGCATCTGAGGATGGCTGCGCACCCTGACCCGCCAGTCCGACGAGGGAGCCGGCGACAAGCGCGGCACACACAAGAGGGAAAACGATTGATGCTCGCATGCCTTTGAACTCCTGGCCTGTTTCACTATGATAAGTCGTTCCCTTTTTTCGACTGGCAGAAACCTTGGACTCGCTTTACCAGGAGAGCATCTTCCATGCGTGCATCCAACAAGTATTGGCTGTCGCTCTCGATTCTGGGAATTCTGCTGGCAGGCTTGTTCCCTGCGGCGCAGAACCGGCGTGCCGCTGACATCGATGACGGGGACTTGAGAAACGCCGGGAAGACCGGCGAGGAATGGCTCGCCAACGGCATCAACTACGCGGAGCAGCGGTTCAGCCCGCTCAAGCAGATCGACACGACCAACGTCGGCCGCGTGGGCCTGGCATGGTCGTACGACCTCGGAGTCGGCGGCGGACAGCAGTCGGCGACTCCCCTTGTCGTGAACGGCGTGATGTACGCCGTCACCAACTGGAGTATCGCGTTTGCTCTCGATGCACGCACCGGCAAGGAGCTGTGGCGCTACGATCCGGATCCGGAGGTCGACCGGACGATCAATTCGCCCGGAAGCGATCGGCTCTGTTGCGGCGTTCAGAATCGCGGGGTCGCCGTCTACGAAGGCAAGGTGATCCTTCCCGTCAACGACGGAAGGCTGATCGCCCTCGACGCGGCGACCGGAAAGCGCCTGTGGTCCGTCCAGGCGACGCCGCCGGGCGACATCGCGTACTCGTTGACGATGGCGCCCAGAATCGTAAAGGGCAAGATCATCATCGGCAATGCCGGCGCGGAGTTCCCACCGTACCGCGGATATTTCTCCGCGTTCGACGTGAAGGACGGCAAGGAACTGTGGCGCTTCTACGTCGTCCCGGGCGATCCGTCAAAGGGGTTCGAGAATCCAGCGCTCGAGAAGGCCGCCAAAACCTGGACCGGTGAATGGTGGAGATTCGGCGGCGGCGGCTCGGTCTGGGATGGCATGGCGTACGACCCGGACGCCAATCTGATCTATGTCGGCACCGGCAACGGCACACCATGGTCTGTACGAGGTCCGCCAGGGGAAGGGGCACGACCCGCACCTGGACAATCTCTATATCTGCTCGATCCTCGCCGTGAATCCGGACAACGGCGAGCTGAAGTGGCACTACCAGTTCACGCCAGCCGACGAATGGGACTACGACGCGACCCAGCACTTGATGCTGGCCGACCTCCGCTACGATCGATTCCAGGGGCCGCGACCGCAAGGTCGTCATGCAGGCCAACAAGAACGGCTTCTTTTACGTCCTCGACCGGGTCACCGGCGAGCTGATCTCGGCCGAGGCTTTCGTACCCGTGAGCTGGGCGACGGGCATCGATATGAAAACGGGGCGTCCGAACGTGGTTCCGGAGGCGTACTACACGTCGACGCAGGGCGTGACCGTGGCACCGGTTCAAGGCCATGGCGCCTCACCGATGGCGTTCAGCCCGATCACGGGCCTGGTCTACTTCCCGGGAAACGCGAACAGCACCTTCAGCTTCACCGCCGACGCCGACTTCAAGTTCACGCCGGGGAATCAGACCTTTGGGCTGAACATGGCTCGTGGCGCGGCGCCGCTTGCGGTTCCACCGGCGACGATCGGCCCGGTTCGACAAATGCCGGAGGGGCGAGGCCGGGGAATGTTGTCGGCGTGGAATCCGGTGACGCAGAAGGAACATTGGTTTGCGCCTGGTGGCGGCTCGAACGGAGGCGGAGCGCTCGCGACGGCTGGCAATCTCGTGTTTCAAGCCCTCAATGACGGACGCCTCGTGGCCTACAGCGCTGACAAGGGCGAGAAGCTTCTCGAGATCGCGACCGGCCAGTCGAGCGGGATGGGACCGCCAATGACCTACATGCTCGACGGCAGGCAGTACGTCGCGTTGTTAGGCGGCCAGGGCAGAGTCATCGGACGCGGGGGGCCTCCCCCCGGAGTGGCGGTTCCCGCTCCTCCTGCGGCGGCGCCTCCCCCTGCGGCGACACCTCCACCTGCGCCAGTGGTTTCACCACGGTTGTACGTGTACGCGCTCGATGCCAAAGCGCCTCAATAGAGGCATGGTTGTCTACGATCGCTGATTTGGCGATTTGAAGATCTATTGACAGATCAAGTCGCGCGGATCGTTCTCGGCTTCGTGTTGCTGTTCGGCTTCTGCGCGCGCGCCGCGACCTACAAGAGCCCGCTGCTCGATCATCACGCGTGGCGGCAGGCCGACACGGCGTCGATTGCGAGAAACTTCTACCGCGACCGGTTGAACATCCTCTATCCGCAGATCGACCAGCGCGGCAGCCAGGAGCTCGGCTACGTCGAGACCGGCCTCGAACTGTTCGCCTTCGTGGTCGCGCTGCTGGCGAAGCTTGTCGGTTTCACCCCCGAGATTGGACGCCTCCTGAGCGCGCTGCTGTTCATCTGCTCCTGTCGGATGGTCTGGCTCTTCGTCAGCCGCCGATATGGCGAGGAGTGCGGGATCGTTGCGGCGTTTCTCTACGCCTTCGGTTTTCCGCTGCTGCTGTGGGCGGAGCGGTCGTTCATGAACGAGGCGCTCCTGATCTGTCTGTCGATCGGCGCGCTCCTGCTTGCGCAGCGGTATCTCGAGCTCAGACGCGGACGGGATCTGGCGCTGCTCGTCCTCACCACGGCGCTCGTCGGCGCGATCAAGTTGCCGTACTTGATTGTGTGGGCGCCGATCGTCGGACTGTTTCTGGAAGCCGACGGCTCGCGGGCGTGGCGGTGGCCGCTCGGACTGATGATGCTGGTGAACGTCATCGTCGCAGCCGCGTGGTACCTACATGCCCATCAGCTCGCCGCCGTCACCGGACTGAGCTTCGGCATGACCGACAAGCTGTTCGACCCTGACGTCGTATTCTCGGCGTCGTTCGTCCGCGTGATCGCCTCACGGATCTTCAAGGACATCCTCGGGCCTGTCGGCGTCGCCGGCGCCCTTGCGGGACTCTGGTACGGCGTGCGCGAGCGGCGCTGGTGCGAGGCGCTCGGCGTCGCGGGGTTCGCCGCGTACCTCGTGCTGGTCGCCGGTGGCAACTACATCCACGACTACTATCAGCTGGCGTTGATCCCGATCGCGCCGTCGCTGGTTTCGTTCGGGTTGGTGCGGCTGGTCAGCAAGCTGGCACACAGTCCCGAACGCCGCAGGGGCGTTCTTGCGGCGGCGCTGGGCGTGGCAGCGCTGTCGACGTTCATCCGTTCGGCGAGCGCACACTCCTGGTACGAGTACCCGGCGAGCGACGTGGAGCTCTGTCGCTCGATCGGCGGGCTTTCGGCGCCGGACGATCGGGTGGTCGTGCTCGGGTCGAGCGATCCGAAGCTGTTGTTCTGCATCGACCGCAGGGGCTGGCTGCTGCCGTCCGCAGAAGACGACGGCGCCCTCCGCACAGCGTGGGAGGCCGGCGCCAGACTGGTTGTCGTGCCGAAGTCATTGCCGGACGGGAGCGTCCGAAAATTCCTGGCCGGGAATGGCAGCGTCGTTCACTCGACGATGGAGACCGATCTTGTCCGGCTGCCGCCACGCCCCTCGGCCGTGAGTCAATAACTTCTCTGTCAAAGCCCGCTATGCACGTCGTCCCCAGGGCCAACGTATGACGACCTTGCTATTGACGCGCTCCGAAATTGAGGCGCTCATAGACCTGACGGCACTCGTTGAACCGCTTCGCGCCGGCTTCATTCATTACTCCTCGAATGCGGAGGGAAGGGCGCGGCGCGTGCGCTCGAACCTGCCTGGCCCCGGAACGGCCACCGTGCTCTTTCCGGGAACCGCGCCTGGAGTGCCCGCTTACACCGTCAAGGTGCACGCAAAATTCCCAGCCCAGACTCCAGCCATCCGTGGCGTCTTGTGTCTCCACGACCTCACGAGCGGGGAGCTGCTCGCCGTCATGGACTCGACATATCTGACCGCCGTCCGCACCGGGCTCGCCGGCGCACTCGCGGCACATGTGCTCGCCCGGCCCGATGCCGATGTCGTCGCCGTGATCGGCGCCGGCGTACAGGGCACACATCAGCTGCGATCGCTGGCCACCCTGCGCTCGCTCAGCCGCGTGCACGTGTACGACGTCGTCTCAGCGCGAGCCGAAGCCTTTGCTCGAGCGACCATGGACGCCTTGGGATTGCCGGTGACAGTGGCGGCCTCCGCAGCGGACGCGGTTCGTGACGCCGGCGTCTCCCTCGTCGCAACCTGGTCGCGGACGCCGTTCATTCTGCCGGGAATGCTGGCTGATGGCGCGCATGTCACCACGCTTGGCGTCGACGAGCCGGGCAAAGCGGAAGTCGATCCGAAGCTGATCGAAACGTCGCTCTTCGTATGCGACGACCGCGCTCTCGCCATCGAGCTCGGTGCCCTGCACGGCCTTGCTTCCGGGCCCGGCAGTGTCGCTATAGAACTGGGCGACGTGCTGGCGGGCGTGCACCCAGGTCGAACTTCGAAACACGAGATCACCATCTACGGAGGTGTTGGCCTGGCGTTTCAGGACACCATTGTGGCCTGGCAGATCTACCGGGCAGCGACGGAACGCGGGATGGCGAGGAGGATCGAGTTCCTCGCGTGAGGGTTCGAGGATGCCGAGAGCGTTGACATCCGTATACCCACGCAGTAAGTTGCATTCGGAGAACTTCTTGCGGGAGTGCACCATGAAGCGAGCCTTCCTCGTCGCCGGCTGCTTGTTCCTCGGCGGAGTCCCGTCGCTCGCGCATCATTCGTTCCTGGCCGAGTACCGACGGCGAGAAGCAGGTGACCATCGCCGGCGTCGTGACCGAGATCGACTGGCGGAATCCCCATGCCCACTTCTACCTCGATGTGACCAGGCCGGACGGCGCCATCGAGAAGTGGAAGTTCGAGGCGTTCCCGCCGAACATGCTCGTCCGGAACGGTTGGAAAAAGGACAGCACCCTGCAGCCCGGAATGAAGATCACGGTTTTCGGCTGGCTGGCGCGCGACGGATCGAACCTGGCGCACTCACGGCACATCACGTTTGAGGATGGACACCGAATCGTGTCCGGGCCGCCGGCCGGAACCGGCGGCGGGGCCGCCGCCACGCAGCCGCAACCACAGCCGCGGTAGGAGGCATCGAATGAAAGCCCTGGTTGCGGCGACGCTCGCAACGCTCTCGCTCGCGGTTCCGTACGCCGCGGCGCAGGAGAAAGCGGACGCCAAGATCCCGCGCACCGCGGACGGCAAGCCGGACTTCAGCGGCGTGTGGTCGAGCGGAGGCGCCGAACGGCTCGGCGACCTGGGCGGCGGGCCGCCGCGGTTCACGAGCGCGCCGAACCTGCCCAAGCCCGAGCCGCTCTCCTACCAGCCGTGGGCCGAGGCCGAGCGGCAGAAATATCTGGCGCGGCGCGGGATCGACGACCCGATCGGACGGTGCATGATGCCGGGCGTGCCGCGCACGACCGGGATGCCGATGCCGATCCAGTTCGTGCAGAATCCGAAGCAGTTCATCATTCTGTACGAGGCCTATCACGCGTTCCGCGTGATCCCGTTCGACGCCAGGCATCCCGACGACATCGAGCCGAGCTTCATGGGCGATTCGGTGGCGCACTGGGAGGGCGACACGCTGGTGGTGGACGTGATCGGGTTCAACACCGTGACGTGGATCTCGGGCGTCGGCACGATCCACACCGACAAGTTGCATGTGATCGAGCGCTTCCGTTTCGTCGACCCGCAGACGGTGGTGATCGAAGCGACGATCGAAGATCCCGGGGCATTGACCAGGCCGGGGAAGCTGTACTACACGCTGCGGCTCGCGCCGGGTGAGCGCATTCGCGAGTACGAGTGCATCGAAAACAACGAGGACCTGATCCGGTTCGAACAGATCCTCAAGACCGACCCGCTGTACCAGAAAAAGTAGGCTTCAGGCTATGGGCTTCAGGCTCCAGGCCTGCCGAAGCTCCACGCATATCTCTGTTGACGTGTGTAGTGCAGGTCTTTTAGACCTGCCGTTATCCCAGAATCCTGTCGAGCGGAAGCTCGAGCCCGGGTAGCAAACGGGTTGTCAGCATTTCTCCCCTGCTGAACCGGCGCGGCTGGGCGAATCCATCACCAGCACGGATGAAGACTTCGATCGCGTCGCCGTCCGGATCGACCAGCCAGTACTCCTGCACGCCGGTCCGCTCGTACACATTGCGCTTCAGGCGCTCGTCCCTGGACCGGGTGCTTGGTGAAAGAATTTCAACAGCGAGATCCGGTGCGCCTTGCAGATTCTTCTCATTCAACTGATGGGCGCGCTCCTTCGAAATGTAGACCAGATCGGGCTCGAACACATTGAACTCGGATAGCAGCACGTCGAACGGCGCGAAAAAAATCTCGCCGACAGGGTCAGTTTCGAGATAACTCTGGAGCAAGTAACTGAGCTTCAGCAGGATACGCTGATGCCGCGTCGAAGGCGACGGCGTCACGTAGTGCTCCCCTTCGATGATCTCGTGCCGCAGACCATCGTCCGGGAACTGCAGGTAGTCGTCGTAGGTGAGCCTGGTCGAGGAATGTTTCGGCACCGCCCAGTCTTCCACGAGCACGGATTGTACCATCGTCGTGCGGGGGGTTCAGGCACCGAGCTCCACACATATTCAGAGGGAAAAGGCAATCGTGAGACTACAATGAGGCCCTCTGTTCGGATGACATCGCGGGTTTGACACGATGAAAAACCGTTCGCCTCACCTGTCATCTTTTGCTGCCACAGCTCTTGCCGCTGTCCTGGTCCTGATGCCGCGGGCGATCGCCGGACATCATGGGGATGCCGGGCGGTACGAGGACGGCCTGACGACCGTTTCCGGAACGGTCGTCGAGCTGCAGCTGGTCAATCCGCATTCGATCATCGTGGTCGAGGTCAAGGACGCGAGTGGCAAGGTTGTCATCTGGCGCGGAGAGCTCGGCTCGCCTCTCTCGCTGCGGGGCTGGTGCTGGACGAGGGATGTCGTCAAAGCCGGAGAAAAGGTGACGATCGTCGGCCGTCGGCTCAAGAACGGCCAGCCCTACATGACATTGTCCGAGAAGGCCCGCGTGATCGATGCTGCGGGAAAGGAGATCTTCCGCGGCAACGAGCCGGGCCAGTCGGACCCGCCAGGCCCATGCGCCGGTGCACGATGATCCCCCGGACGAGTAGGCCGGGTCGACCCGCCCTGCAGCTCCTGGTCCTGCTGCTCGCTGCGGGCGTCTTCATACGAGCGCAAGGCCCGGCGGCATGGAAGCAGTCGGCCTACCTCACGGCGGCGAACGCCGGAGACGGCGATCAACTGGGCTTTGCCATCGCACTGAGCGGCGACGGCAACACGCTGGCCGCCGGCGCCCCGATGGAAGCAAGCCGCGGCACCGGCATCAACGGCAAGGGAGACGACGACTCTGCCTACAGTTCGGGCGCCGTGTACGTGTACGCGCGAAGCGGCACGGGCTGGGCCCAGCAGGCCTATCTCAAGGCATCCAACACCGGCTCGAACGACCAGTTCGGGAATGCCGTCGCCCTCAGCGCGGACGGCAACACGCTTGCGGTATCCGCCGTGTTCGAGGATAGCGGCGCAACGGGCATCAACGGAAACCAGGCCGACAATTCCGTCGAGGAGTCCGGCGCGGTCTACGTCTACACGCGAACGGGGACTACCTGGACGCAGCAGGCCTACGTCAAGGCATCCAATACAGGCGGGCGGGATGACGGCGACACGTTCGGATACACCATCGCTTTGAGCGACGACGGCGCGACGCTGGCCGTCGGCGCGCCGAGCGAAGACAGTTCGTCCGCCAGCAACAATGCCAACCAGGGGGACGATTCGGCCGTCGGTGCGGGCGCCGTCTACGTGTTCACACGGGCCGGGGCGTCGTGGTCGCAGCAGGCCTACGTCAAGAGCCCCAACAACCGCGCAAATTCCCTCTTTGGATACTCGGTCGCGCTGAGCGGCAACGGCGACACATTGGCCGTTGGCGCGTTCGACGAGGACGGAGGCAAGGGCGCCGTGCACGTCTTCATGCGCAAAGGGAGCGAGTGGACTGAGCAGGCGCGACTTCAGTCATCGAACGCGGAGCGGGCAGACTCGTTCGGCGCGTGGGTGGCTATCAGTGATGACGGCAATACGCTGGCCGCGGGCGCGCTCGACGAGGACAGCCTCCTCACAAACGTCAACAGTGGCGATCAGGGAGCGACGGACCAGTCAACGGATACCTCGGCAGGCGCCGCTTACGTCTTCACTCGTACCGGGATCGCATGGTCCCAGCAGGCCTTCATCAAAGCCTCGAATACGGGGAAGGAAGACTGGTTCGGCGTTCGCGTGGCGTTGAGCGGCGACGGAAACACCGTGGCCGTGAGCGCCCCCAACGAAGACGGCGCCAACGACGGGGCGCCGGAAGCGGGCGCCGTTTACGTGTACTCCCGGAGCGCCGGCGCCTGGAGCCATCAGGTGGACCTCAAGGGCACGAACACCGATCAGTTCGATGAGCTCGGAAGCTCGATCGCTTTGAGCAGCGATGGCAGGACCCTGGCGCTCGGCGCGCGTTTCGACGAGCAGGCCGGCAGCGCCGATTCAGCCCCGGGCGGAGTCTACGTTTTCGTCCGCTAGAAGCTCGATCTGAAGCCAACCGCTTTTTCGTGCCTTCGTGTCTTCGTGGTTGCATTTCCGGTAGCGCGCTTTGTTCTGCGGCATCTCAGATGGCGATCTCCCGGCGGCCTCCTGATCCGCTTGCCCGCCTTCGCACCTGGTGGCTGCACCGCCAGGGTCTGACCCCCGCGACCGCGCCAAAAACGATCGAGGCCTGCGTTCGACAGGCCGGCTGGCTCCCGACGGCTGGCTCGACCGGCGTCTATCTGTCCATTCGCGCGCGCATGCCGGGCGCCTCGCGCGAGGCGATCGATCGCGCCGCCATCGACGGTGTACCGCTCGTCGATGTGCCCGGCGCCCATGCCAGACCGCCAGTCCTCGTCCCTCGCACCGAGATGGCCCTTGCGCTTCGACTGCACCGGGCCAGCTACCAGAAACACGCCGCCTCCTACTTCGAGCGCGAAGGAATCAGCGAGGCCACGCTGCGTGGCGTCGAGGCGCAGGTCTGTCGCCTGCTCGACGAGGGACCGCTTTCGAGCTCGGAGATTCGCAAGTCCCTCTCGCATCCCGATGCGGGGGAGCTGTTCATAGGCGCCCTGGTCGATCTTGCCGTTCGAGGCATCGTCCGCCGCTTTCCCGGTCGATGGCCGCCTCGATTCCTCGAAGTACATGTACGAGCTCCGACATCCCGATGATCGACCGGACCTCGACGCCGAAGGGGACGAGGCGGCGGTCGTGGCAAAAGCGGCGGAGCTTTTTCTCCGGCGCCACGGCCCCGCCACGCTGGAGGAGCTCGCTGTGTGGGGCGACGTGACGAGGCGTGCGGCGCGCAAGGCGCTGGTCACGCTTGGCGCCGAGCCGTTGGCGGTTCCGGGCTGGGCGAAGGAGGCGTGGCTGCTGCCCGGCGACATGCCGGCATGGCGATCGTTCAAGGGAGAAGACGGCGGCCACGTTGTGCTGCTGCCCTTCCGCGATCCGTTCGTCCACATGCGCCACAGCCCGGCGGTCCTCGCCCGCAATGCCGGCGCGCCAGTGCTGGACGGGATGCTGAAACGGGCGCGCATCGCCGACGTGAGTCGCCTGCATCACCATACGATCGTGTCCGGAGAGATCGTCGGGGTGTGGGAGTACGATTCGGAGGTCGGGGCCGTGGTCACGCGGCTCTGGGACGCCGATGCGCGACTCCGCCGGCGCGTCGCTGACGCGGCGGCCGAGACGGCACGTTTCATTCGGGCGCAGCTCGGCGACGCGAAGATCTCCGCCGTCGATCCGCCGGCAAAGCGCGCGAAACGACTCGCATTTTGCCGTAAGAAGTAGCCGGGTCCAAAAGGACCCGGCCTACTGCAAATTGTAGGGCGGGTCCTTTTGGACCCGCCGTAGAGTGACCTATGTTGAAGCGGCTTCGCGAACGCAGTGAGTGGAAGTTCTTCGGCGCGTTGCCGAAGGCCGATCGCGCGCTCGCCATCGCGTGGTGGATCGTTGTCATCCTTCGCGGCGTGCTGCCGGCGGCGTTCGCCATCGCCATGGGTGTGCTCGTCGGCGCGGTGCAACGGGGCGACAGCCTCGTCGGCCCTCTCGCGTTAACCGGTGTCGTGTTCGTCCTTCTGCAGGTGCTGGCCCCGCTCCAGACCGCGATCAGCCAGAACCTTGGCGATCGGACCGCGGCGTGGCTCTACGACCGCCTCACCCGTGCGTGCGTGGGGCCGCCCGGGATGGGACATCTCGAGGATCCCGAGCTGACCGCGGACCTCACGGTGGCGCGCGACTTCGATCTCGGCATGACCGGCCCGCCGCTGGCGTACGGTTTGGACTTCATCGCCGGCGGCCTCGTGGAGATGATCGGCGGTCTCTCCGCCGCCGCTGTGCTCTTCGGCTACGCGTGGTGGGCGCCGATCGTGCTCGCCGGCGGCTGGCTCGCCACGCACTGGCTCCTGCGCGAGAGCGCGGTCTGGCACGATCGCAATACCGACGAGGTGCGCAGCGCGCAGCGCGACGCCGACTACGCCTACCGGCTGGCCGTGGATCCACCCGGCAGCAAGGAGCTGAGGCTGTTCGGCCTGGCCGGCTGGGCGATCGATCGCTTCATCGCCCGCCGGACGAAGCTTCACCGGCTCCAGTACCACGCCACGCGCCTGCGCGAGCGGCCGCTGGTCTGGAGCCTTCTTCTGGTCGCCGGTTCCAACGTGATCGTCTTCTGGTCCCTGGCAGACGCCGCCGCAAGCGGCAGCCTGGACCTTGGCCGCCTCGTCATCTACGCGCAATGCGCGGTCGGGACCTCGCTCATCGCGTTCGGCGGATTGAACTGGGCGATGGACGGCGCGGCTGCGCCGGTGGCAGCCGTGCTGCGTCTCGAGCCGGCCATGGCGCCCGCCGGCGCATTGGCGTCCGGCCGCCGTCCGGCCGCGGGCCTTCCCGCGCGCGAGATCCGTTTCCGCGATGTGACCTTTGCGTACCCGGGCGGTGCGGCCGTCCTCGAAGGTTTCGACCTCACCATCCCTGCCGGCTCCTCCCTCGCCATCGTCGGACAGAACGGCGCGGGAAAGACGACGCTCGCCAAGCTCCTGTGCCGGTTGTACGACCCGCAGGCCGGTGCGATCGAGATCGACGGCGTGGACCTGCGTGAGCTGGATCTGCGGTCGTGGCGTTCGCGTCTCACCGCGGTCTTTCAGGACTTCGTCCGCTTCGAGCTGCCGCTGCGCGACAACGTGGCTCCCGCAGGAGCGCCGGATGAAATCGTCCGCGCGGCGCTCGAGTCGGCGGGCGCGTCGAACCTCCGCCGCCTCGACACGGTGCTCGCCCGCGGCTACGAAGGCGGCACCGATCTCTCCGGCGGGCAATGGCAGCGCGTCGCGCTCGCGCGGGCGCTTTGCGCCGTGCGGCTCGGGGCGGGCGTGGTGCTGCTCGACGAGCCGACGGCGCAGCTCGACGTCCGCGGAGAAGCTGCGATCTTCGAGCGCATTCTCGAGGCCACCCGCGCCTGCACGACGATCCTGATCTCGCACCGTTTCTCGACCGTTCGACAGGCGGAACGGATCTGCGTGCTCGAGCAGGGCAAGGTCGTCGAGCTGGGCACGCACGACGAGCTGATGGCGAAGGGCGGCCGCTACCGCACCATGTTCGACCTGCAGGCGCAGCGCTTTGGCGGCCCAGAGAGCGAAGAAGACGGGGAGGGCACGGCCTATGACGTCCTCGCCTGAGCGGAACGACGGCCTGCCGCCCGCGCTCGCGTCGATGTGGCGTCTGTGCAAGCTGGGCTACAGCCACGAACCAGGTTTGCTCGTGGCGGCGTTCTCGCTCGCACTGCTCTCGGCGCTGCCCGACGCGCTCCTTGCGTTCTGGTTCAAGCTGCTCGGCGACGGCGTGCTCCAAGCCGACTGGCGCCTCGTCCGGATCGCGGCTGTGGCGCTCGCCGTATCGGCCACGGGCACGTGGTTTCTCCGCACCGTCGGCGCGCGCGTGCAGCGCCGCTTTCGCGACAAGGTGACGATCGCGCTCGAGTCGCACGTCGCGCGGCTGCTTGCCTCGATCGCGACCATCGCGCACCAGGAGCGGCCGGAATACCTCGATCGGCTTGCCGTGCTCCGCGACCAGGTGTTCATGCTCGACCACATGTACATGTCGCTGTTCTCCACCTGCGGATGGATTCTGCGGCTGGGCGTGACGATCGCGTTGTTGATGTCCATCCATCCGGCGCTCGGGTTGCTGGCGGTGTTTGCCGTGCCGACCGTGCTGACATCCACCTGGCGCCCCAGCGTGGAGCGAAGCGCCTATGAACGCCGCGCCTGGGCGGGCCGGCTTGCGCGCCACCTGTTCGATGTGGCGACCACGGCGGCGCCGGGCAAGGAGGTGCGCGTCACGGGCATCGGCGACCGCCTCGTCAGGGATCGACGTCAGGCCTGGGAATTCTGGTACGAACCGATCGCGCGCGCGCGCTGGGGCTCGGCAGCCTGGCACACGGTGGCGTGGACGGTATTCGGCCTGGCATACGTCGGCGCTATCGTGTTCGTCTCGTCCGGGCTCAACGCATCCGCGGGCGACGTCCTGCTGACGCTCGCGGCCGGGGCGAGGCTGTCCGCGTACGTCGGGGGGACGGTGGGCGAGATCGGCTTCCTGCGCGGCGTCTGGATGGACAGCTCGCGGCGTCTCGCGTGGCTCGAGGACTACGCCGCCTCGCTCGTTTCGAGCGCGGACATGCCCGCGCCCTCGCGGCTTGCGGAGGGCATCCGCTTCGAGCACGTCTCGTTCGCCTATCCCGGCACCTCGCGCCTGGTGCTCGACGACGTATCGTTGTTCCTGCCGGCAGGTTCCGTCGTGGCGATCGTCGGCGAGAACGGGGCCGGCAAGACCACGCTGGTCAAGCTGCTCGCCAGGATGTACGAGCCCTCGTCGGGCGCCATTCTGGTCGACGGCACGCCGCTCGCCCGCATCCATGCCGACCAGTGGCGCGCGCGGATGGCGGGTGCGTTCCAGGACTTCTTCCGCTTCGAGTTCATCGCCCGGCACACCATCGGTCTGGGCGACGTGCCTCGGCTGGATGACGAACCTGCGGTGATGACGGCCGCCGGACGTGCCGGCGCCGACGACGTCGTCTCACGCCTGACGCAGGGGCTCGAGACGCAGCTCGGCCCGACGTGGCCCGGAGGGGTCGAGGTTTCTTTCGGCCAGTGGCAGAAGCTGGCGCTGGCGCGCGGCTTCATGCGCGACGATCCGCTGCTACTGGTGCTCGACGAGCCGACCGCGGCGCTCGACGCCGAGACCGAGCACGCGCTGTTCGAGCGCTACGCCGCCGCGGCGCGCCTTTCGACGATCGCTCGAAACGCTCCGGGCGTCGAGGGACGGGACAATGCCGGCGCTGACGCCGGGCGCATCACGCTTCTGGTGTCGCACCGGTTCTCGACGGTGCGGATGGCCAGCCTCATCGTCGTGCTCGACGGCGCGCGCCTCGTGGAGATCGGCACGCACGACGAGCTGATCGCCAGGGGCGGGCAGTACTCGGAGCTCTACGGCATCCAGGCGGCCGCGTATCGCTAGCAGCGCTTTCCACATACGTAGTGTCCGCCTTCAGGCGGACCACTCGCCAGTCCGGCTAAAAGCCGGACACGATACTGTATCTGAGACGAACACCTTGATGAACTTTCAGAGCGTGTTGTAGACGATCGTCAGGAAGTCGTTGGGCATCATGAAGCCTTTGCCCCACACTTCGTCGAGATCGGCGGTCGGCTTCGCCGCAAGCATGTCCTCGAGCGATCGGCCGGCCGTCTTCAGTTTCTGCACACGATCTCGCACGGTCGCGAGCATGTCGCGATACTTTGTGAGCGCCGCCTTGTCGGAAAGCGGGCCGTGCCCGGGGACGATCCTGGTGCTGTTATCCGCCAGCTTGAGCCCCAGTTCGGCGCCTGCGACCGTGCCGCCGATCGATCCACCGGTTCCGGCATCGATGAACGGGTACATGCCGTTGAAGAACACGTCGCCCAGGTGCAGCACGTTCGCCTTCGTGTAGCGAACGTAGATGTCGGTGTCGGTATGGGCCGGCGGAATATACGCAAGCTCGAGCGCTTCGCCGTTGGCCGCGATCTTGTGGTTGGCGGCAAACGTCTGGGTCGGCAGCGCCCCCGCGGGCGACGGCTGGAACTGCATGCCGAGCAGGCTGTGCGATTCAGACATCCGCTTCCTGGTGTTGTCGTGCGCCACGATTTCGGCGCCGGCCTGACGGAAGTTTTCGTTGTTGTCGGTGTGGTCGAAGTGCCAGTGGGTGTCGATCAGGACACTGATCGGCGTGTTGCCCATGCCATCGAGGGTCGCCTTCAGCCTGGTCCACGCCGTCTGCACGAACGAATCGACGACCACCTTGCCGTCGGGGCCGTGCAGGACCACCAGGTTGCCGCCAGGACCGGAGAGCATGACGAGGTTGTCCGACAGCTTCACGGTTTCGATTGGCGTCGCACCGAGACCTGCTCGCATCTCCGCGATCGGATCCGGCGGCGGAGCCGCAGGTGCGGTGGCCGGGGCGTGCCGCGGCGCCGGCGTCTCAGTCGTTCCACCGCCGCAGCCGATCTGTGGCAGAAATCCCCCGACAACCCAGACGGCGCCGGAAGAAGTAATCAGGAATCGGCGGCGACTCGTCTTCATCATTTCCCCCGTGTGTCTTTCTCGTTTTCGAGGCAGATGAACTCCATCAGCTCGGTGTCAGGCTGCAGCGTCACTTCGACCGTTGTGCCCCAGGGCCTGGTATACGCCTTCGGGTCGTCGATCGTGATCTGAATATCCATGTGCCCGAAGTCTTTCCGCCGGAAACGCGTGGACACGCGGAGCGCCTCGGTCGTCGGCTTCCCCAGCTGATCGAGCCAGACCTTTCCGTTGAAACCACCGGTCTCGACCACCAGCGTGTCCCCTTCCCACTTACCGGTCGAATAGCCGTGCCACGTCGGGCTGACATCGGGGTGTGGAACGAACTCGCGGCCATCGAGGAACACCTGCCACCAGAGATTGAAGGCCTCGTGGACGAAGAAAACGATGCCCGGCGTCTGGACGATCCGCCACGGCGCCGGAGCCAGGAGGACCTTCGGCACACCCTGGGGCAGGCAGTTCGCATCTGGTTCGTCGGTCCAATGCAATCCGGCTGCTCGTTCGTCGTACACGGTCTTCGCCCAGGGCTGGAACGGAACCTCCTCCTTCAAGTCGAGCGCGAGGTTCCTCAGATACCCCAACGGCGGGTTCCAGATTCCCGATAGATCCGGCTTGCCATCGGGCAGCCGTGGCGCCGGCGCCGACAGATTCGGCTTCCCGTCCGTCGTGCGCGGAATGGCCGCGGGAGGGACCTTCGTCCACTGCGCGAACGCCGGCGACGAGATCAGCGTGATGATCGCGAGTTGAAGCAGTGTTCTCATGTCCGCCTTCTCATGCGCTACTTGATCTGCGCGCGCTCCAGGTAGTTCAGGAACTGATTGTTCTCGTTGCAGATGAACTCGATCATCTCGGCGTCGACCATGATCTCCTGGTTGACCCGGACGGTGAACGGCTTCGTGTAGGCCTTCGGATCGTCGATCGTGATGTCGATCTCCAGCTTGCCGAAGTTGACGCGCCGGAACCTCTCGGTGAGTTTCGCCTGATCGGTCACCGGGCTGCCGCGCACGTCGAGCCATCCTTCGTCTCTCAGGTTGTTCGTCTCCACCACCAGCGTATCGCCGTCCCACCTCCCTACCGAGTAGCCATACCAGAAGGGCTGCGGCTCGCCGAGGGGCGGCAGCGGCCGGCCGTCGGTGAAGATGTAGCGAAGGCCGAAGTTCGCCTCGTAGAGGATCGTCAACAGTCCCGGCGACTGGATCATCCTCCTCGGCTGCGGGTGCATGTGGAACTGCATGTGGCCCATCGGCAGGCAGTGCGCGTCGGGATTGTCTTTGCTGTTCGCGTCGTTCCGTGTTTTCTTCAACTCCGCCGCCCATGGCTGGAACGGCAGGCCCTCGGGGAATCCGGCGCCGACGTCGAAGAACGTGGCGATTGGGGGTGTGCCCGGCGGCGCCGGAATCGGTTTGGCATTAGCCCCGCCACCCTGTCCCGCGAGCCTCATCCAGATGCCGGACAGATCCGGTTTGCCGTCGGCCGTCCTCGGCGCCGGAGCGTCCAGAATCGGCTCTCCGCTCGCCGTTCGAGGAACGCCGGGCGTCGGATACTTCGGCCACTGCGCCGCAAGGGACGGCGACAGAGCGAGCACGAATGCCATCAACGCGTAGATCGTCGCCCGTGTCATCATCGCCTCCCGGTTTTCGCCGCGCTCGTTGGACGACATTCGATTACTGCTGCCGCTGCTCTCGCGATTTCTCCGATGTGATGAAATGCTGGACATCCCTGTTGTTGTCCGTGCAAATCATTTCCATCATGTCGTACTGCTCCGGCTTGAAATCGTAGGCGATCGACCAGGGCCTGGTGAAATAGACAGGATCATCGAACGTCTCCGAAAACTTGATCGTATCAGGAGCCGTTTTCTCGAAAACCCAGGTCAGCTTCAGCTGGTCGCTATGCTGCAGGCCCGCCGTGAACAGCCAGCTCCGGTCGCTGATGCCCACGGTTTCGACAATCAGCTTGTTCCCTTCGTATCTGCCGATCGAGCTTCCCCACCAGGTGACATCCAATGGTTCGGGGTGTTTCCGTCCGTCCGTGAACACGCGGTGAAACGTGTGGTGCATCTCGAACAGGAACGTCACCATCCCAGGGGTCTGGATGATCTGGAAGGGGAAGGGAGAATGCCAGACTCGTCCCGGACCCGTTGGCTGGCAAAACCCTGTCGGGTCGTCCCCCAGCACCCGGTTGTTCCATCTCTCCAATCCCAAGGGTGTAAAAGGAGGCAAACCGCCCAGGTACTCTATCGCGTTGTTGAGAATCGAGGGTCCGTCCCACACCCCGTTCAGGTCTGGAATACCGCTCCCCAGCGATGAAACTCGCGGCGGCAACGGCAACTGGGCATTCGACCCGGCTTGCCCCGCGGCCCATGGCTGCGTGGAAGGGAACGTCACCGCCAGAGCCATGACCGCAACGATCAGGAACGATCGTTTCTTTCCCACACGAAGCTCCCTTGTCTTTTCGAGACCTGCCCGTTGGCGCCATTACCGCTGATTGGCATCTCCGGAAAATATCCGCTTGCCGCCGGCCAGCAGGATCACCTGCGCATTCATCACGTTCTCGCAGCAGTGCGCACGAGACCCTTCAACCGTGACCTGGTCTCCAGCCTTCATCGCATCCTTGGTCCAGCCGGCTCGCGCCAATAGATTGGGGTTGGTCGCTTCGCATTCCCAATGTGTGATTTTTCCAGTTGAATCCTTCGCATCCACATAAAACCAGACGTGCGGATTCATCCATTCGACCTTCGTGACCGTTCCTGCGAACTTGACCGGCTGGTTCCGATCGAACTGCGCAGAAAACGAGTGGTGTGCCAGCAACGGCACGGCAACCAGCAGCACAAGGGCGGCGGAAACGAGAAGTGTCGTTCGGGCTTTCATAGTCATCACTCCGTGCCTTAGAGCATCGCGTTGGAACCTACCGCCGACCGGTTCGGCGGTCAAGCGAAGAATGCGCGAGGCGCATCGAACTATGATGGGTTTCGGCTGATGGCGATTAATCGCATCTTCAAGGGATTGGCCGGCCTCGCCGTCCTGGCGTACCTGGGCGGAGTCGGTTACCTCCGGATCAACGAAAAGGCGTTCGTCTTCGAGCCGGCCGACCGGCACGTCGGGGCGCCGGCGTCGAGGTTTGCGCTGGCCGAGCAACGGGTGACCTATCCGTCCACCGGCGGCGTCACGCTCTCCGCGTGGATCGTACCCGCTCCATCGGCCGCACCCGCGTCGAACATGTGGCTGCTCGTCTGCCACGGCAATCTGGGGAACATCGGCTACAGGCAGCGTCCGGAGTTTTACGCGCTCATCCGCGACCTCGGGATCAACCTCCTGGCGTTCGACTATCGCGGCTTCGGCGAGAGCACCGGCACCCCGGACGAGCGCGGGCTGTACGACGATGCGACGGCCTCATACGAATACCTGATCCGTACGCTCGGCGTGCCACCAGAGCGTCTCGTCATCTTTGGACATTCGCTAGGCAGCGGGGTGGCGATCGAGCTGGCGACGCGCGTACCGGCCGCGGGCCTGATCGTGGAGGGCGCCTATACCTCAGTGGTCGAGCGTGGGCAGGAGCTCTTCCCCTACTTCCCCGTCGCCTTTATCGCCACTCAGCGATTTCCGTCGCTCGAGCGGATCGCATCCGTCACCATCCCCAAGCTGTTCCTGCACTCCCCTGACGACGGGGTGATCCCCTATGCGCATGGACGGCGGCTGTTCGAAGCGGCGCACCATCCCAAGCGCCTGGTGGACGTCAAGGGCGGGCACGAGGACGCCTTTCGCATCGACAAAGCTGTCTACGCCGGGGCGATCGCGCAGCTCGTTCGCGAGGTGGGGCGCTGAGAAATCCCTCTGATCTACGACCTACGATTTGGCGACTTGAAGATCCGCAAGATCTAGATCTGTCGATACATCTTCAGATCCTTAAATCGTCGATCGTAGATTTCAGTACCACCTACTTTCCGTCCACCGAGAACCCCAGCAGGACATTGCCCGGTATTCCGTTCTGGACATATCCCGAATTGACGAAGAGCATGCCGCCGCTGATCGCCGGCCCTCCCACGTTCAGCGATCCGCCCCGCGCGGGAACGCCGTTCACCGTTTCGTAGGTGCGGACCGTATCGAAATCCCACAGCACGGCGCCGTTGGCAGCGGAATAGGCGCGCAGATGTCCGTCGACCGAGCCGGAGAAAACAGCGCCTGGAATGGCACTCACCGCCGCTGATTGCGCGGGACTGCAGCGTTCCCTTTGGCCGCATTTGGCTGGCGGGGTGTGCCAGACCCGTTGGCCGTTATCGAGGCGGAGAGCGAACATCCCGCCCCCAGCTTCAGGATCCGGCACCGTGGCCTGACTGTTCGGGACCGGGATCCGCCCGATGTCGGATAGCGCGACGTAGACATTGGACTGATCGGCGGCAGATCCCCATTGCACGCCGCCGTTGATCCCGCCCTTGCCGACGCGCTCCTGCCACAGGATTTCGCCGTTCCGATCCGGATCGATGGCGTGGACGACCCCGGATTTCTGTCCGGCAACGAGCGCGCGCCGGCCGTTGGCGAGCGTGACCAGAATCGGCGGAGAGCCGAAATCGAAATCGGGACCGTCGGCCTCGGTGCAGTTGATCCTGTCCGGCAGCCGGCAGGAGGTGTTCCAGGCGTCTTCAGCAAGCACCTGACGGGACCAGAGAATCTTGCCGGAATCGAGATCGAACGCCACGAACGCATCGCTGTTGCCGGTGGCCGGATCGCTGTAGTTGTTTCCAGTGGTGACGTAGACGGCGTTCCGTACCACATCGATCGCGGGGCTGGTCCAGATGGGCACGCCCGACGGCCCCCATAACTGCGTGCCGATTCTGTTCTTCTTCGTCGGCCGGGCCTCGTCTGCGATCGTGTACGTCTTCCAGATCTGTTCTCCCGTCGCACTGTTCAACGCGACCAGGCTGCCGCGGAATCGGCAGCACTCGTAATCAGCGGTGGCGCCGGCCGTCTCTTCGCCGGAGGCGATGCCGACATAGAGCCGCCCGTTATGCAACACCGGGGCGCCGGTCACCCGGGCGAGCGGGAAATCGTCCACTTTCCTTGTCCACAGTCGCTCCCCGGTTGCGGCATCGACGGCATACATATTGGCGGCGCGGTCGCCAATGAATGCGGCGTAGCGTGGTCCGGAGCCAGTGTCGATACGGCCCAGGCTGATGGCCGCGCGCACCGCCGACGCGGCTTGAAAAATCCAGTGCACGCAGCCTGTCGAAGCGCTGAGTGAATAGACGGTGCCGTTCTGGGTACCGACGTAGACGCGGCCGCCGGCAACCGTGGGCTGCGAGTCGGAGCTGAGCTCGCCCGGAAAGCCGAAGGCCCATTTGAGCCGAAGACGAGGCACCTCCGCCGCCGTGAATCCGGCCATCGGACCATCCTGATAGCGCGTGTTGGCCGTGGTCACGCCCCACCCGTTCCAGCGCGGTCCAGCCAGCGGATCTGCAAAGCCGCCTTCCGTCGCGCGGCACATCGCCTGCGGCGATGGAGTTGTGCTGAGCGCCTGCGCGAACGACTTGCCCGTGACGAATTCGGCGATGGCGCGGCGCTCTACCCCGGTACGGTTCGAGGCCATGGAGAGCATGGGTCCGCTTTCGAGCGCCGCGAGCACTCGCTCCGGCGACATCGCGCGCAACGCGTCGCGATCCGGGGCGCGCTCGAGTCCCCCGTCGTGGCAGGAGGCGCAAAGCCCCTTGTACAGAGTTGGGCCATCCTGCGCGGAAAGCGGGCCAGCGGAGAAGGACAACAGCACAACGCAACCCACGAAGGAATTGATCCAACGGAAGCGGCTTCGCATCGACATGGGTCCTCCTGCGTCACGTAAGCTACGCCTCCGCCAGTTCACGGTCAACTCCAACAAAGGCAACCTGTCAACAAAAGGACTAGTTGGTTTTCTTCGTGTCTTCGTGCCTTCGTGGTTGCATTTAGTCACGGTCGACTGCGGTACCGGGGTTCATTCGAGATGAGCGCTAAATTGTTGACTGGCAAGGAGGTACTACATACCATGGGCGACACCCGCGTCGCCCTCCGGGCTTCGTCGGGCAAGCGAGCAATCATGCGAGGGCGTCTGTTCGCCGTGCTGGTTGGCGTCGGAGTGGTCACGTTGAGTGCCGGCGTGTACCTGCGCGCCGTCAGTCCTCCACAAGCGCCACCCTCCGAGCGGGCGCTGATCGACACCTACTGCGTCACCTGCCACAACCAACGCCTGAAGACGGGCGGCCTGACGCTCGACAACGCCGACGTCGCGAACGTTGACGAAAATCCGGAGCTCTGGGAGAAGGTCGTCGAGAAGCTTCACGGCAACCTGATGCCGCCGCCGGGGTTGCCGCGCCCCGACGCCGCCACGCGCACTCGATTCCTGTCGTATCTCGAGACCTCGCTCGACAAGCTCGACAGGGCAGAGCCGAATCCCGGCCGCACCGAAGCGCTCCATCGCCTCAACCGGGTGGAGTATCGCAACGCGGTTCGCGATCTGCTGGCGCTCGACATCGACGTCGGCTCGATGCTGCCGGCCGACGATGTGAGCTATGGGTTCGACAATATCGCCGGCGTGCAGCGGATGTCGCCGACGCTGATGGAGCGATACATCGCGGCCGCGCAGAAGATCAGCAGCCTGGCCGTCGGAGCATCGTCGCGGGCGGCCACGGCCGACACGTTTCCCGTTCCGCCCGAGCTTCGTCAGGACGATCGCGTCGACGGGCTGCCCTTCGGCACTCGCGGCGGAACCAGCCTGCGCTATACATTCCCTCGGGACGGCGAATACGCCGTTCGCGTGCAGCTGACGCGGTACGCCGGCGCCAGCTTCGACGACATTCCGGTCTTCGACGAGTCGCAAAGGCTCGAGCTCAGCGTCGATGGCCAGCCGCTGCACGTCTTCGAGCTCCGTCCGGACGCGGGTGGCGATGGACCACCACCAAACCGGCGAGCGCTCGATGCCGAGTGGCAGGTCCGATTTCCCGCAAAGGCCGGGCCGCGAACCGTTGCACTGACGTTCCTCAACAGGACGCCGGCGCTGCTCGAGAACCTTCTGGAGCCGTTCCAGAAGCCCGTTCCGGGAGGCCCGAACGGTTACTACACGACACAGAAGGGGGCCTATCTCCGAACGGTCGAAATCACGGGACCGTTCGACGCCGCTGGTGCCGGAGACACGCCGAGCCGTCAGCGGATCTTCATCTGCCGGCCTGGCGCAGTCGTAGCGCAGGACCTTGGTCCTGCCATACGCTCGCAAGCGTCAGACGAAGCGGCGTGCGCGAAGAAGATTCTCTCGGCGCTGGCCCGACGAGGGTTCAGGCGGCCGGTCACCGATTCGGACCTGCGCTCGCTGCTCGCCTTCTATGAGGAGGGGCGACAGGACCGAAGCACGGAAGGAAGCCGGGGCGGGAATTTCGAGGCAGGAATCGAGCGCGCCGTCGAGGGTCTTCTGGTAAGCCCCGAGTTCCTGTTCCGCGTCGAACGGGAGCCTGCGGGCACGCCATCGAATCGAACTTATCGCATCAGCGATCTGGAACTGGCATCCCGCCTGTCGTTCTTCCTCTGGAGCAGCATCCCGGACGAGGCGCTGCTCGACGCGGCGAGCTCCGGGAAGCTGCGGGAGCCCGCAGTCGTCGAGCAGCATGTGCGGCGCATGCTCGCCGACCCTCGCGCCGACGCGCTGGTGAGCAACTTCGTCGGGCAATGGCTGTTCCTCCGCAACCTCCCGGCGGTGTTGCCCGATCCCCGGAAAGACCCCGATTTCGACGAAGACCTGCGGCAGGGATTCCGGCGCGAGACGGAGCTGTTTGCCGGAAGCATCTTCCGGGAGAATCGAAGCGTTCTCGACCTGCTGACCGCCAACTTCACGTATGTGAACGAACGCCTCGCCAGGCACTACGGCATTCCCAATATCCGCGGCACGCATTTCCGCCGCGTGGAGCGCAACGACGACAACCGCCGCGGGCTGCTGGGCCACGGCAGCATTCTGTCGGTCACTTCTTTCCCCAATCGCACGTCCCCGGTCGTGCGAGGCAAGTGGATCCTCGAAAATCTGATCGGCACCGAGCTTGCGGACCCGCCGCCGGACGTGCCCGCCCTGAAGGAGAAACCCAACCCCGCCGAGGAGGAGTTGTCGATGCGCGAGCGGATCGCGCAGCATCGGGCCAACCCGACATGCGCCAGCTGCCACGCGATGATGGATCCGGTGGGCCTGTCGCTCGAGAATTTCGACTTCGTCGGGCGGTGGCGGACGGTGGACGAGGCGTTGATTCCGATTGACGCGTCGGTGGCGCTGCCGGATGGAACGACCTTCGCCGGCCCGGCCGGCTTGCGCAACCTTCTGGTCAGCCATCCCGAACGCTTCGTGCGGACGTTCACGGAGAAACTCCTGACGTATGCGTTAGGTCGCGGGGTCGAGTACTACGACATGCCGGCGGTGCGGAAGATCACGCGCGATGCGGCGCGTAACGAGTACCGCACCTCTTCGATCGTGCTGGGCGTCGTCAACAGCGTGCCGTTTCAGGATGAGGAAAGCCGCCGCCGATGTTAACTAGCTACCACGGAGGACACAGAGGACAGGGAGGTCGAGTCGTACAAGACTTTTCCTCCGTGTCCCCCGTGTCCTCTGTGGTGGAGAGGTAGAAGTATGTTCATTACCAGGATGGCGTTGCCCCGGCGAACAATCCTCCGCGGGCTTGGGGCGACCATCGCCCTGCCCGTGCTCGACGCCATGCTGCCGGCGTTTGCCTCCGCGGCGCAAACGGCCGCCAGTGCGAAATGTCGCATGGGATTCGTATATGTTCCCAACGGCGTCGCGATGAACGACGCCATCAACCACTGGACGCCGAAAGGGACCGGTACGGATTTCACCTTTTCCCCCATCCTGACGCCGTTCGCACCGTACCGGGATCGCCTGACCATCGTCAGCGGCCTGGCACAGAAGCAGGGGGAGTCGCTCGGCGACGGCAACGGGGAACACTCGCGTGCCTGTGCGACATGGCTGAACGGCGTGCATCCCAAGAAAACCGAAGGCGCGGACATCCGCCTCGGCACAACGGCGGACCAGATTGCGGCCGCCCAATTCGGCAGGGAAACGCTTCTGCCTTCGATGGAGCTGATCTCGTCGGAAATCGACCACATCCTGGGCGGCCAGTGCGAGTCGGGCTACAGCTGCGCGTATATGAACACCGTATCGTGGCAGTCGCCCACCACTCCCCTGCCGAACGAGAACAACCCGAGCGTCGTGTTCGAACGGCTGTTCGGCGAAGGCGGCACAACCGAAGAGCGGATCGACCGGATGAAGCGGAAGCGCAGCCTGCTCGATCGCGTGAACCAGGATCTCGCGCGGCTGCAGCAAAGCCTCGGTCCGGGCGACCGCACGAGAGTCTCGGAATACCTGGACGCCGTGCGAGAGGTGGAGCGCCGCATCCAGTCGGCGGAAGCGCAGAATGCGGCCGGGACGCTGCCGGTGCCGGAGCGGCCGGTTGGAGTCCCGTCCAGGTTCGACGAGCATCTGAAGCTGCTGTTCGATCTGCAGTGGCTCGCGTTCCAGTCGGACCTCACCCGGGTGTTCACGTTGATGTACGGGCGCGAGTTGAACAGCCGGCCCTATCCCGAAATCGGGATCTCGGAGCCGCACCACGGCTTGTCCCATCACGGCGACAGGCCGGAACAGCTCGAAAAATATGCGCGCCTCAACACCTGGCACGCCGAGCTGTTCGCCTATTTTCTCGAGAAGCTGCGCGCCACGCCGGACGGCGACGGCAACCTGCTCGACAACAGCATCCTTCTTTACGGCGGCGCGATGAGCAACCCGAACGTGCACCTGCACGTCAACCTGCCGCTGGTTGTCGCGGGTGGCGGCGCCGGCCGGCTCAAGGGCGGACGCCACCTCGCGTTCACGCCGGGCGACCATGTGCCGATGACGAACCTGCTCGTGAGCCTGCTCGACAAGGCAGGCGTCAGGGTGGACAAGCTCGGCGACAGCACTGGGGGGTTGACGGGAATCTAGGGAGTAGGGGGTTAGGGATTAGGGGTTGGGGATTAGGGACTAGGGTGCAGCGCCTGCGGCCATGCCGAGCCGGGGTACGGAGGCAGATCCGAGGCCGCGGCAGTCCGCGCTCGGTGTCGCGCCGTGGCCGAGCCGAGGACATGGAAATCCGAGGCGAGGCGTCAGCGTTAGTTCGCGGCGGGGGTGGGGCCCCGCCGCCAGTGGAAAAAAAGTAGACAGATGCTGGTTACAGTTCTCACGGCCGCGTTGCTTGCCGGCGTGCCGCTCATCGACGCGGTCAAAACCGGTGACATCGACACCGTGCGCGCGCTGGTGGCCAAGCGCGTCGACGTCAACGCCGCCGAGGCTGATGGCACGACGGCGCTCCACTGGGCCGCGCACTTCGACAACCTTGCCGCCGCAGACCTGTTGATTCGAGCTGGCGCTCGTGTCCAAGCGGCGAATCGCTATGGCGCGACGCCGCTCTGGCTGGCGTGCATCAACGGCAGCGAAGCAATGGTCGAGAAGCTCCTCGGCGCAGGCGCGGATCCAAACACCACGATGCCGGAAGGCGATACCGCGCTCATGACCGCGGCGCGAACCGGAAACGTGGGCGCCGTGAAGGCGCTGCTGCGTCGTGGAGCGATCGTCGATGCACGAGAGAACTGGAAGGGGCAGACGGCGCTCATGTGGGCGGCGGCCAGCAACAACGCGGCGACCGTCGAGACATTGATTCAAGCCGGCGCTGATATTCAGGCCCGCACGAAATACACAGCCCCGCCGCTGGCTCGAACCGGTGGAATCGGCCGCCAGGCAGAGCGCAACTCCGACGTCACCAAACAAGCCGGGTTTACCGCGCTGCACTTCGCCGTGCGGGCCGGCGCCACCGATGCGGTCAACGTGCTCCTCAAGGCCGGTGCAACCGTGCGGGACACCTCGTCGGATGGCACAGGTGTTCTGATTCTGGCGATTGCCAGCACGCATTACGAACTCGCCGACCTCCTCCTCGAGCGGGGCGCCGATCCGAATGCCGCAGGCCAGGGATGGACGCCGCTTCATCAGATCGCATACACGCGAAGACCCAATACGGGCGTCAACAACCCCGGCCTGGTCCCGAAGGACAAGCTGGACAGCCTCACGCTCGCCCGAAAACTGCTGGCGCGTGGAGCGAATCCCAACCTGCAGGCGACGAAGAATCCCGACACCGTGAATGTTGGACGGAAGCGCCTGACCGAGGTGGGCGCGACGCCCTTCTGGGTGGCGGCACAGACGCTCGATCTGCCGTACATGCGGCTCCTGGTCGAGCACAGGGCCGATCCATTGCTTCCCAACAGCACTGGCGATACGCCGTTACTGGCTGCATCGGGACTCGTCATCGAGAAGCCCGGAGAAAGCCCCGGCTCTCCGGACGAAGTCGCTGCGGCGATCAAATTCTGCCTCGACCTCGGCGCCGATGCCACGACGGTGGACGACGAGGGGAATACCGCCCTGCATGGAGTCGCCATCTGGGGATCGAATGCGGCGGTGGAGATGCTGGTTGCTGCCGGCGCCAGGCTCGACGTGAAGAACAAGAAGGATCAGACGCCGTGGCGGATCGCCGAGGGCGCCGTCTTCGAAGATGCCGTGCTCGCCCAGCCGCAAACGGCCGCGCTGCTTCGCCGCCTGATGGAAGAGCGCGGCCTGAAGGTCGAATAACGGCCGTCTCTAGAGCGGCCGAATCTTGACGTTCCGGAATCTGATCAAGCCGCTCGCGTTGCCTCCGCCCTCCTGCAGCGCGATCGTTCCGTTCGCCCGCCGGTCATCCCGTACGTCCACTGTCGTTTTGCCATTCACTTTCACGACCAGATGGGTACCATCGGCGGTGATCTCGAACGTGTTCCATCTCTCGGTCGTGTTGGGCCTGTCCGGCAGGACTGTCTTGACGTTGTTGACGCTGCCCGTCGGCCACTCGGCGTGGGCGTCGAAGATATTGATCTCGTAACAGATCACGGCCCCGGGGGTCCCCTCGCCACAGCGAACGAAGATCCCGCTGTTGACGGCCTTGTCGGCCCAGAAATCGGCCTTGAGCTCGAAGTTTCCGTACGGTTTGGCCGTCACGAGAAACCCTGTGCCCTTCGTCGCCGTGATCGTCCCGTCCTCCACCCTCCAGTCCGCTTCCCCGTTCGGCGACAACCCTGACAGCGTGCGGCCGTCGAACAGGAGTGTCCAGCCGGCCTTTGCCTCGGCGGGACTCAGCGCGTTGGTCGAACCTTGCTGGGCTTCGACCGGAAGCATCCAAACGAGAAGCGCGAGTAACGGGAGTATCACGAGGAACCGTCGCGTCATGTCGTTTCTCCTTCGCTCGGGAAGAGGGCGGACCGATCGGAATGGCCCAGTCTAGCAGAGGCTCCGCCCTAGCGAGCAGCATCTCCATGAAGACCAGCGGCACGAACGTGGCGGCGAACGTGGCGGCGGATCTGGTATGGTCTCGTACCGGGGTGGTCAGCAAACTGCGGAGGACCCGATGACCCGATCGATTTTGTCATTGTCGAGAGTAGCCGCCGTTGTGCTGGTGGCCACCGGTGTTTCCGCCCAGCAGGGTCCGCCAGACATCATCCTGTCCAACGGGAAAATCATCACCGTCGACGATCGCTTCAGCATCGCGCAGGCGGTTGCGGTTCGTGGCGACCGTATCATCGCGGTCGGGACCAATCAGGACATCGCGCGCCTCGCGGGCCCGAACACGCGGCGGATCGACCTGGCCGGACGCGCGGTGGTCCCGGGCTTGATCGACAACCACGCGCACTACATGGAGGAAGGGGTCCTCTGGACCGTCGAGCTGCGCCTGGACGGCATCGAGACGCGCAAGCAGGCGACCGCGATGATACGCGCGAAGGCCGATTCGCTCCCGCCCGGCCAGTGGGTGTACACCCTGGGCGGCTGGTCGCCCGATCAGTTCACCGATGACAAGCGGCCGTTCACGCGCGAAGAGCTCGACAAGATCGCGCCGAATCACCCGGTCCTGCTGCAGTTCACGCGCGCGGAAACGTACCTGAACAGCCGCGCGATCGAGGCGATCGGCCTCGAGAAGATGACCGACGCCTGGATCAAGCGCGACGCGAACGGACGATCGACGGGCATCGTCGACGCCGCCGGCGCCGGCCGCGTGTCCAGCGCGATTCCGCCGCCGGCGAAGGATGCCGTCGAGCGGAACAGCCTCGCCATGATCCGGGAACTGAACTCGGCGGGGCTGACGGCGTCGGGCGGCACGTGCCCGGACGAATTCGTGCCCATCTTCCGCAACATGGCGCGCGAGGGACGGCTGAACAAGCGGTTCTTCTGCCTCGTGTCGGTGGCGATGGGCAACAACGCGGAGACGGTGACGAAGAACCTGCCGCGCATCGCGGAGATCAAACTGTTCCAGGGCGACAACTGGGTCGATCACTTCGCCTACGGCGAGGGCAACTACGGGCCGGCGAGCGACAACATGGTGGCCGTCAAGGGCACGCAGCGGCCCGAGGACTTCACGCAGTGGGGCCGCATCGCCCGCGAGGTGGCGAAGGCCGGGCTCCCGATGCACTCGCACACCACGCTCGAAAACACCGCCAACGGCTTCCTCGACCAGATCGAGCAAATCAACAAGGACTTCCCGGTCCGCAACCTGCGCTGGACGCTGATTCACGACGAGCAGGTGAACGCGTCGCACCTCGAGCGGATGAGGAACCTGGGCGTGTCCGCCGGCGTGCAGCCTCGGGCCACCATCATGGGCGGGATCTTCAACCGGGTGCACGGCGACCGCTCGTACGACATGCCCGCCTTGAAGACGATTCAGGACAGCGGCGTGATCTGGGGCCTGGGCACCGATGCCTTCGAGGTGAACCAGTACCGGCCGTTTACGACGCTCTATTTCGCCGTCACCGGCAAGATGGTCGGCGGCACGGTGGTGAACCGGCAGCCGATCGGCCGCGAAGACGCGTTGATCGCCCACACCAGGCGGAATGCCTTCCTGATCCTGCAGGAGAGCAACCTCGGTTCGATCCAGCCGGGCAAGCTCGCGGATCTCGGTCGCCCTCGATCGCGATTACCTCACCGTGCCTGCGGATCAGATCAAGGACATCAGGTCCGTGATGACGATGGTCGGAGGGAGAATCGTCTACGAGGTTGGCGGCGGGCCGACGGTGCGATAGGCCTGGCTCTAGGCTTTGGGCTCTGGGCTTAGGGCCGAGTAGAAAGTAGCGCAGGTCTTTAGACCTGCAAGCATGCCGTTCACCGGCAGGACTAAAGTCCTGCGCTACATGCAAGCGCAACACGCCTAACCAGCGTCGCCGAGCAGCTGGCGAAGATCGCCGAGCGCCGTGCTCAGCTCCGCCATCTCGTCTTCGAGCGCAGCGAACGCCTCGTCGACGCCGGTCAGGTCGCCGCTCCTGCCCGCCTGCTCCAGACGCCGGGCGGTCTCGTAAGCGCCCCGCTGAACGAACAGCCCGACCGATCCTTTGAGCGCGTGTGCGGCGGACGCGAGCGCTTCTCCTTCGCGGCCGGCCCTCGCCTGCTGGATAGCGGCCATCAGAAGCGGACTGTCCACAAGAAACACGTCGATGACCTCGCGCAGCAGTTTGCGGTTCCCGCCGAAGCGGGCGATCAGGATGGGAGCGTCAATCGGAAGCTCCGGCCCCGATGAACCACCGTCCAGGGGGCTGCTGCCATGCGGGACGAGCTGGCCGTCGATCGCGGCAAGAAGCTCGTCCGGCCGCAATGGCTTCGAGACATAGGCGTCCATCCCGGCATCGAGGCATCGCTCGCGGTCGCCGGTCATCGCGTGTGCCGTCATGGCCACGATGGGAATGTGGGGAACATGTCCACCGCTCGATCGCTCTCGTTCCCGAATCGCGGCGGTCGCTTCGAGGCCGCCCATTTCCGGCATCTGCACGTCCATGAGAATGACGTCGAAGGTCTCTTCTCCCGCTCGTTGAACGGCCTGGCGGCCGTCCGGGACGACAACGACGGTGTGCCCGTCGCTGTTCGAGGAGCGTCACCACCAGTTTCTGATTCGTCGCATTGTCTTCGGCCACCAGGACATGGAGCGGACGTGTCCCCACGCGGGACGAAGACGATCGCCGCGGCCGGCGCCTCGGAGCGCGTTTGGTGGGGGCGGCTGCGCCGAACACCGTCACGATCGCATCGAGCAGATCGGAGTGCTTGATCGGCTTGCTCAGGCACGCCGAGAAGCCGGCGTCGCGCGCGCGCGATCGACCGAGCGGCAGACCAGCCGAGCTCAGCATGATCAGCCTGGTGCCGGAGAGTCGCGGGTCGGCCTTGATGGCGCGCGCGAGCGCGAAGCCGTCGACCTCGGGCATCAGCGCGTCGGACAGGACGAGCCGAAACGGCTGCCCGGCACCGGCGGCTTCCACGAGCGCGGCCAGAGCGGCTCGAGCGCCGTCGACCGACCGGGGCTTCATCCGCCAGCTCGTCAGCATCTCGTCGAGGATCCGGCGATTGGTCGCGTTGTCGTCAACGACCAGCACCCGCAGGTCCTCCAGTTCGGCGGCTGCCGGCGCCGGCTGCGCGCCGGCCCCGCGCGCCGCGCCGAAGTACACGACGAAGTGGAACCGGCTCCCTTCGCCGGGCTCGCTCTCAATCCAGATCCGTCCGCCCATCAGCTCGACGAGCTGCGCGGAGATCGCCAGGCCCAGACCGGTGCCGCCGTAGCGGCGCGTCGTGGAGGCATCGGCCTGCACGAACGGTCCGAAGATCTGCCATTGCTTGTCCCGCGAAATGCCGATGCCGGTGTCCGACACAGTGAACCGGACCCGCGCGTTGTCGCCCTCCCCGCCATCGACGTCCTCGCGAGGGTCGAGCGCCACGTCGACGATCACTTCGCCCCGCTCCGTGAACTTGATCGCGTTGCCGACCAGGTTGACGAGGACCTGTCGCAGGCGTCCGGGATCGCCGACGAGCGTTTCGGGGATGTCCGGTGCGATGCGGCAGGCGAGCTCCAGGCCCTTTTCGTCCGCGCGCGAGGCCAGCAGCCGGACGGCGTCTTCGACGACGTCGCGGAAGCCGAAGGGGACACGTTCGAGGGACAGCTGCCGCGCGTCGATCTTCGAGAAGTCGAGGATGTCGTTGACGATCGCCAGCAGCGCCTCGCTCGAGTCCTTGACCGTGCGCAGGTAGTCGCGCTGGTCCGGCATGAGCTTGGTGCGGAGGGCCAGATCGGTCATCCCGATGATGGCGTTCATCGGCGTGCGGATCTCGTGGCTCATGTTGGCGAGGAACTCGCCCTTCGCGACGGTCGCTTCCTCGGCCCGCCGCTTGGCGATCTCCAGCTCCAGGTCGGCCCGCTTTCTGTCGGTCACGTCGCGCGCCACCGCGTAGATCAGGCCGAGGTCCTGGTATGAGACGGCCGTCCACTGCAGCCACTTGTAGGTGCCATCCGCGCACCGGTACCGATTCTCGAAATTGGTGAGCAGCGCGTCGTTCACGATCGTCGACTTCGCGCCGACTGTGGCCTCGCGGTCGGCGGGGTGGACGAAGTCCAGCCACGGCTTCGCGAGCAGCTCCTCGCGCGTGAAGCCCAGCGTGCGCTCCCATGACGGATTCAGGCGGAGGAAGTACCCGTCGAAGTTCGCGATGCACAGCAGGTCCGGCGACAGCGTGAAAAACCGGTCCAGCTCCTCCTCGGCCCGCTTCCGCTCGACGAACAGGCCGATCTGGCTGCCGACCGTCGCCAACATCGCGAGCAGGTCCTGGTCGGGCTCGCGGATGTCCCGGCTGAAGAACTCCATCACCGCGATCACCTCGGCGCCGCCGAACACCGGGAAGCCGAACGCCGCATGCAGGCCGACGCGGTCGGCGAGTGACGCCCGCGGGAAGTTCGAATCGTGGACCACGTCGGGAATCCAGGCTGGTGCGCGGCTCGCCCACACGCGCCCTGGCAGACCCTCACCGCCGGCGAACACGGTTTGCCGGCTGGCAGCGGCGAAGTCGTCGAACGGCAACAGACGCGGGTGCCACGTCGCGACACAGCGAAGGCGGGCGGCCGCGCGGTCGACCCGCCAGAGCGCGCCATATTCCCAGCCGAGCGCCTCGCAGATGGCCTCGAGCATCCGAGGCGCCGCCTCTACGAGCGTCGTCGACTCCGCGAGCGCGCACGCCGTCTCGTAAATGACCCGCGTCCGCTGTGTGCGTGTGCGCTCCTGCGTCTCGCTCTGGGGCCCCGCGTCCATAAGGAACACCTCACCGGAAGATGCCGACCAGTATTACACTACGCTCCGGTTTCCGGAGCGTCAGCCCCGCATCGGTCTCGTCGGGAGTCACACTATGTTCAGCCGAATTCTCGTGGTCGACGACGATCGCGGGTTTCGCCATCTGATGAGCGTGCTCCTCGAGGGCAAGGGCCACGTCGTGGTGCAGGCCGCCGACGGACCGGCGGCGCTCCGTGAACTGGCCGGCGGGGCGTTCGACGTGATGCTGCTCGATGTGGGGTTGCCCGGCATGAGCGGCCTCGAGGTGCTGGCGGTCGTGCAAACCATCGCGGTTCCTCCGCGCGTGGTGATGATCACGGCCGACGACGCCCCGGAAACGCTCCTGAAGGCGGTGCGCGGCCAGGCGGATCGATACATCACCAAGCCGTTCGAGCCGGGCGCAATCCTGGACGTCGTCGACGACGTCCTCAGGGCGCCGCCGGCGGCGGCGTTGCCGATCGAGGTCGTGTCGGCCAGGCCGGAATGGGTCGAACTGGTGGCGCCGTGCTCGCTTCGAGTGGCCGATCGCATCCAGAGCTACATGATGCGGCTCGAAGCCGATCTGCCGGAGGCGGTCCGTGAATCGGTGGGCCGGGCATTTCGGGAACTACTCTCGAACGCCGTCGAATGGGGCGGCAAGCTGGACCCGGCACGCACAGTGCGCATCTCGTGCCTTCGCGCGCGCCGGATGCTGTTGTACCGCATCGCCGACCCGGGCGAGGGATTCGACATCGAGCGCCTGACGCATGCGGCGATCAACAACCCTGACGATGATCCGCTGCAGCACCATTTCGTGCGGGAGGAGAAGGGGCTGCGTCCAGGCGGACTGGGGCTCGCGATCACGCGCGAGCTCGTCGACGAACTGATCTACAACGAGGCGCGCAACGAGGTCGTCTTCGTCAAGTACCTGGACTAGGTTGAGATACGATGAAACGGATGGTCATTTCGCGCCGCGCCATCTTGACAGGCCTGGTGGGCAACGTGCTCGCCACGCGCTTCCTCTCTGCGCAAACACGCATCCTCTCGAAACCCAAACCGCTCGCAAAAGACGCCGTTACGCACGACTGGACCGCCTTTCTCGGGCCGACCCACAACGCGATATCGACCGAGACGAGATTGAGCCGAGCGCTGCCACCTCCCCTGATATGGGAGTTCGCGAAGGGGACCGGCTATGTGTCGCCGGCGATCGCCGGCCAGCGGCTCTTGTTCCTCCATCGACTGGCCGGGGAGGAGATCGTCGAGTGCCTGCACGCCGAGACGGGCGCGCGAAACTGGCAGTTCCGCTACCCGACCGACTTCGAAGATCGCTACGGATACAACAACGGCCCGCGATCGAGCCCGGTCATCGACGGCGCACGCGCGTACACCGTGGGCGCGCAAGGGCAACTGCATTGCCTCGACGTCGAAACCGGAAAAGTGATCTGGAAGCGCGACCTGGACAAGGAGTATCGCGTCCCTCAGGATTTCTTCGGGAGAGGTTCGACGCCCCTGATCGAGGGCCCGCTGTTAATCGTGAGTGTCGGCGCGCCGGGCGGTCCCTGCGTCGTCGGGTTCGATAAGACAACCGGCAGCGAAGTATGGAGGGCCGGCAAGGAGTGGGGCGCGGGCTACGCTTCGCCGGTTCCGGCCGTGGTTCACGGACAGCGGCGCGTCCTGGTGTTCGCCGGAGGCGAATCAAAGCCGCCGGCAGGCGGTTTGATGTCGATCGATCCATCGAACGGTCGCGTCGATTTCGCGTTTCCATGGCGAAGCCGCACGTACGAATCCGTCAACGCCTCCTGCCCCGTCGTCTTCGACAACAAGGTGTTCGTCTCCGCGAGCTATCGAGCAGGAGGCGCGCTGGTCGAGATTCTGCCGGACTTCAGTCACAAGCAGGTGTGGACGACGCAGGGGTTTGCGCTGCATTTCAACACACCCATTTACAAGGATGGCTATCTGTACGGGTTCGATGGACGGAACGAGCCCGATGCGTCGCTGGCGTGCGTCGATGCCTCCAGCGGCAAAGTCGTGTGGCGCAAGACACCCGAATGGGGAGAAGTGATCGGGGCCGGCGCTCAACGCCAGCGGCAACTGGTCGGGACCTATCGGGGATCGCTGCTGGCCGTCGATGGGCAATTCCTGGCGCTCGGCGAGCTTGGCCACCTTCTTTGGATGGACCTCACGCCGAAGGGATACACGGAGGTGTCGCGCGCGTGGCTGTTCGCGGCGCGCGAGTCGTGGACGCTGCCCGTGCTGAGCCGCGGCCTGCTGTACGTCGCGCAGAACACGCGGGACATCGTGACCGGCGCCGGCCCGCGGCTGGTCTGCTACGACCTCCGCGCGTGAGTCTCGCAAGCATCCGGGGTTCCATCTGACCCACGGTCAGTTTTTCTGCTTTTTCCACCTCGCCTTGGCGGCCTTCCGAGCGATCTCCGTGCGGCGTCTGGCCCCGAGCTTCAAGGCCCGCGCCTGTCCGCCCTTTCTGCCCAATTGAACGGCTGCCGGGCTCTTGGCATCTGGATGCCCCCCGGATTTCTCGAGCTTCCCAGTCGGGACGGCCGCGGAACGCTTTCCACTTCCTGGATTCTTGGGCATGTGGCAATCACTGACGCATTCAGCATGCTGGCCCAATGAATACAGGCCAAACGGGTTATCGCTACCACCCGCGCTTACGCTCGTTCGCCGCGAACGATGCGACCAAGATATGTGGTGAGCGGCGGGACTTCGACACGAACCAGGCCTTCACGCTGGTACTGAACGAGATTGCGACGACGAAGCCGGCCCATCGTGACCGTGACGTGCGGGCGGCTCATGCCGGCGAGCTGGGCGAGCTCGTTTTGACTCACCGACACCGTGACTGCGTCCTTGTGGCTAACGCTGCCCTTGCGCCCGGGCGAGGCGGCAAGACGAAGCAGCAGGCGGCCCAACCGCTGTTCCGCCCCGCGATGCGCCATCACTTCGATTCGATGCTCGGCGTCTGTCAGGCGCAGGCATAAGGTGAACATCAACGCCTCGAGCACCGATCGGTTCTGCTTCAAGTAGGTAAGGAAGACGCTTAGCTTGATTTCGAACACTTCGCTCGCGACCAGAGCACAGGCCGTGCTTCCGCGAATACCCGTTCGAACGCTGCAGACGCACAACTCGCCGAAGGGCCCGCTCGGCTCGATCGTCTGGAGGGCAATCGGCCGTTCGTGGGGCCTGGCGGTCATGATCACCACTCGGCCCTTGCGCAGGAAGTAAATGCGGTCGGCGGCAGCGTCTGCTTCCCACACGTATGCGCCCTTGGCGAAACGCCTGACGCGCCCCAGTGACCCGTCCCGGGGGAGATGGTCCAGCGTAATGCCGGTCAGCGCTTCGCAGTCGCGATGGTGCGGAAATTTTGGCGTGTCCATTTGTCGCGATTTCCAGGTGTGGTTACCGCGCAGAAACCACGCGGCACACCCTGCCGTTTCGCCTGCTCCTTACGGCGTAGCGAGGCCCATAGCGTACCCGGCGAGCGGGCCATTGCAAGTTCGTCCGCGAACATCAGCCGTTTCGGAGGGGCCGTCGCGCGACGTCGCGTATCAGTCTGTGCGTCACGCGCCTCTGTGGGACCGGTTGGCCAAACGCTTCGGGAACGCCGAAGGCGCTGACGGGGTTACTGGCGGGCGCGACCCTTTGCTGCCTCAGCCTGTGAGATTTCCAGCCGCTCTCCTTTGATGTCCAGTCGCAGCCGGCCGTACAGGCTCATATACACATTCGCCACCCACACCAGTGAGAAGCCCGCAATCAGGTAGCCCCGCCAGTCGTCGAACAGCAGCTTGTAACGGGTAATCCAGAGAAGGAAGGCGGTGACGTAGTGACTGAAACAGTACTCGCAGGTGAACAGGTAGAACGCCTTCCGCGCAAGCAGGTGGCGGCTCGACTTGCTCTTCGCGACGAACCAGTCACGCGGCTCGGCGAACAGCTCTTCATGCGTCACCGTCCAGGCGATTGACGCAATCGGCATTGCGAGGACGAACAACCAGAAAAATTGACCTGTCACAGCCGGCATCGCGCTCGACCGTTGAGACTAGACCAGCATCGGGACCCGCGGCAAGTCCACGGTAAAGACGCAGCCGGTGTTGGGCAGGTTGCGTGCAGAGATCCGGCCGTCGTTCGCTTCGACGCCCCATCGACTGAAGGCGAGGCCAAGACCCGGGCCGGCTCCATCCGGCGGCAGATCGTGGAACGATCGGAACAAATCGTGACCCTTCTCTTCGGGCAGGCCGTCGCATTCGTCCAGAATCTCGATCAGCACGCGCTCGTTGCTGGCGCCGACCCGCAGCGTGACGGTGGTCGAAGGCCTGGTGAACTTGAAGGCATTCTGCAGGAGGTCTCGCACGACGCCCGCCAGGACCTGACGATCCGCGTCAATCACCACGCCATCCTCGACGGGCAGCACCCTGAGCACGATGCCTTTGGCCTCGGCTTCCACGGTTGCCGCCGCCGCGAGCTCTTCGATGAATCCTGCCACCAGGAACCGCCGCCGATTCTGGACGCGCTGCGGGAGGCGCACCTCGGCCAGCGATCGACCGAGCAAACCTTGTATGCCCATCAGGCAGCCATCGAGCACAGCGGCGGTGCTCCCGGCGTTGCCGACGTTCCCCGTCTTGAGCACCTCGAAGGCGATGATCGCGGTGTTGGTCAGCGCCTGCACTTCATGCGCCAGAAACCCGAGGCGCTCGTTCCCACGCGCCGACTCGTCGTCGAGCATGGACTGATTGCGTGCGAGCCCGAACTCGGTAACGGCGCCCGCGATCGCATCGTCGAGGCATCGGTTCAGCGTGCGAAAGTCATCCGTGCTGATGGGAGCATCGAGCTCCACGGCCAGGCCGGTGACGGACTGGCAGACGTCGCCATAATCCTGGACGACCTGCGAGACGGTGAATCCCTTGAGGAGCAGCTCCTGCCCGTGCCGGCCCGCGGTCCGTTCGATCTGAGGACTCGACGACAGACCGAGGCGCAACGCATCGACCAGTTGATCCAGGAACAGCGGCACGCCGTAGTCGATCTCCTCTTCGGTCGGCGGCGGCATGCACCTCGTCGCCACCTTCGCCCTGCATCGCCGGATGATCTCTTCGCGATTCAGCGCGATGAACTCATGGAGCGGGACGTTCTTCATAGCGCTAAGCATAAGTAGGAGCGACGAGGCGGACTGTCCAAAACAGCACAGTAGGACGAACGCCGATATCGGGCGAGACTCAAATCAGAACACCGCCGGCTTTTCCCTGTGTGTGTCGCGTCCCGAAGGACCACGCGTTCGATAACGCAAAAGGGAGTTCATATAGCGCGTCGCCGAATCTCGTGACTGGGTGGGCATTCCTACCTCGACCTTGAGAGTCGCCAATCGAACCGCGGCAACCGCACCGCTTGCAAAATACCTGGCGTGGTCCGCGGCGCGAGCCCATTCGACTCGGCCACGGGAAGTGCCTATCGGGCGGGCGCGCGACAATCGGTCGTCATCGGCCTCACCGCATTTCGTGACTCTCCGACGGCGCGCGGCATTAGGAACCACGATTTCCCCCGTTTCTGACGTGTTCACGGATCCTCGCCAACTGGGCCGCTTCTTGCTTCCCCGACGTAGGACGCGAAGGATCCGGACGCTAAATTCCGCCGACCGAGCCTGTCGTTACGTAAGAACTGACGATGGATGGCGCCTCCAACACATAGGCGAGTCGTCGAATCAAGCGGCCTTGCGGCTTCAGGTACAGCTCCCACGGTTTCAGCAACTCATGAACGTCACAGCGATCGCTCAGGCCCTAAGAGCGCCTTCGAGCTCCAACATGCCACGTGTGGCCTCGACCATGTCCGCGAGGTGCAGCGCAACATCGACCGACTCCTGTGCGATCCGGTCAGCCGGGATCGTGGAAATCGGTGGAGCGTGTTGGAGTGCCGCGGGACGCGTACCGCCGTTCGGTGGATGAGAAACGGATTTAACCGACTTGAGAGGAGTAACGTTGATGGCGACGAAGAAACCGAACATCCTGATTCTCTGGGGCGACGACATCGGCTACTGGAACATCAGCGCGTACAACCTCGGCCAGATGGGCTACAGGACCCCTAATATCGACCGCATCGCGAAGGAAGGCGCTCTGTTCACCGACTGGTACGGCCAGCAGAGCTGCACGGCCGGCCGCGCGTGTTTCATCACCGGCCAATCGGGCTTCAGGACGGGCATGCTGAAGGTCGGCCTGCCCGGCGCGAAGGAAGGGCTGCAGGCACGTGACGTGACGATCGCCGAACTGCTCAAGGAGCAGGGCTACATGACCGCGCAGTTCGGCAAGAACCATCTGGGCGACGCGGACGAGACGCTGCCGACCGCGCACGGGTTCGACGAGTTCTTCGGCTCGCTCTACCACCTCAACGCCGAGGAAGAGTTCGAGAACGAGGACTACTTCAAGGATCCGGCGATGATCGAGAAGTACAAGACTCGCGGCGTGATCCACTGCTGGGCCAATCCGGACGGCAGCCAGAAGATCGAAAGCACGGGTCCGCTGGGCAAGAAGCGCATGGAGACCATCGACGACGAAGTCACCAACGCCACGCTCGACTATCTCGAGAAGGCGAAGAAGGCGGACAAACCGTTTTTCCTCTGGTGGAACTCGACGCGCATGCACATCTTTACGCACCTGAAGGCGGAGAGCCAGGGCAAGACTGGCCTCGGGACCTATCCGGACGGCATGGTCGAACACGACGCTCATGTAGGGCAGATCCTCGACAAGCTCAAGGAACTTGGCCTCGACGACAACACCATCATCATGTACTCGACCGACAACGGCGCCGAGACGTTCAGCTGGCCCGATGGCGGCACCACGCCATTCCGTGGCGAGAAGAACGAAAACTGGGAAGGCGGCTATCGCGTGCCCTGTTTGATGCGCTGGCCCGGCGTCATCAAGCCCGGCACCATCAACAACGATCTGTTTTCGCATGAGGACATGCTGCCCACGCTCCTGGCTGCCGTCGGGGTACCGGACATCAAGGAGCAGTTGTACAAGGGCATGAAGGTCGGTAAGAAGACCTTCAAGGTGCATCTCGACGGCTACAACATCACCGATCGGCTGGCGGGCAAGGGAGCCAATCCGCGCAAGGAGTTCTTCTATTGGAATGACGACGGCTCGCTGGTGGGGCTGCGCTACGACAACTGGAAGATTGTGTTCCAGGAGCAGCGCAGTGAAGGATTAGCCGTCTGGCAGGATCCGTTCGTCGCGCTGCGCTTCCCGAAACTCATCAACCTGCGTTCCGATCCCTTCGAGCGGGCCGAAGCGATCGGCATGGGTTACTCGAAGTGGCGTGTTGACCGTGCGTTCCTGCTCGTGCCGGCGCAGCAATTCATCGGGCAGTACATCAGCACGTTCAAGGACTTCCCGCCGAGCCAGAAGGTGGGCAGCTTCTCGCTCGATCAGGTTCTGGAGAGGCTGACGGCGGCGAGCACCAGCGGGAAGTAGGAAGGACGCTCGCGTGACAGCGCATGCACTCGACGGCCGGCAGCCAGAATCGGCTGCCGGCCGAGACGTGACGGCGGCGGTCAAGGATTTCTACGAACGGTATCCGTATCCGCGGCCCGATCGACGATCTCGACACGTATCGACGTCGCTGGCAAGACCGCAACAGGCGTCGCGGGGATTTCCATCTCTTCCGGCCGGAGAAGCCATACACGGAAGAGCGCACGATCCTCGTCGCCGGCTGCGGCACATCGCAGGCGGCGAAGCACGCCGCGCGCTGTCCCGCGGCCCGCGTCATCGGCATCGACTTCAGTGCCACGAGCATCCGGCATACCGAGGATCTCAAGCGCAAATACGACCTGACCAATCTCGACGTCCATCAGTTGCCGATAGACTGTATCGGCGACCTGAAAATGAACTTCGACGAGATCGTGTGCACCGGCGTGCTGCATCATCTCGCGAAGCCTGAGCCCGCGCTCCGGGCGCTGCGGGACGTGCTCGACCCGGACGGGGCCATGCATCTCATGGTGTATGCGCCGTACGGACGGGCGGGCATTTACATGCTGCAGGAGTTCTGCCGACGCATCGGCATCCAGGCCTCAGACGACGAGATTCGCGATCTCGTCGTCGCGCTCGCCGCTTTGCCTTCCGGGCATCCCCTTGCACGTCTGTTGCGCGAGGCCCCTGACTTCCGGCATGAGGCGGCGCTGGCCGACGCGTTACTGCACCCGCAGGATCGCGCGTATTCAGTGCCGCAGTTCTTCGACTTCATCAGTGGCGCCGGGCTCACGTTCAGCCGCTGGGTAAGGCAAGCGCCGTATAGCCATCGTTGCGGCGTGATGGCGCAGCTTCCCCACACGTCGAGAATCGCAGCGCTCGACCCAGAGCAGCAATATGCCGCGGCTGAACTGTTTCGTGGCACGATGACGAGCCACAGTGTCATCGTCCGCCGCGACGATCGCGGTGGTAGCTCACAGGCTATTGACTTTTCCGGTGATGCCTGGCTGGATTACGTGCCCGTTCGGGTGCCGGATACGCTCTGCGTTCAAGAGCGGCTACCGCCTGGGGCAGCGGCGGTCCTGATCAACCGAGCGCACACAAGCACGGATATCTTCCTGGCGATCGACGCGCGGGAGAAATGCCTGGTTGACGCCATCGATGGGGATCGGAGCATTGGCGAAATGGCTTGCGACGGGCAACGCGATGTGTCACGCATCCTGTTTGAGCGGCTGTGGTGGCACGACCAGGTCGTGTTCGACGGATCGCGCCGATCATCACGCAGTCGCGAGAGCTGACCATGATCGACGACGCTGCTTCCAGCAGTAACCTGCCATGCGAGCTGCCGGCTAACGCCAACATGATCTGGATCCCGGCCGGCACGTTCCGCATGGGTTCGGAAGGCTTCTACCCAGAGGAGCGTCCCGTCCACGAGGTCGCGGTTGACGGCTTCTGGATCGATCGGTTCGCGCTGACAAATGAACGATTCGCCAGGTTCGTCAGCGCGACGGGCTACGTCACGGTGGCGGAGCGTCGGCCCGATCCCAAAGACTTTCCGGGTGCGCCCCTTGAGAACCTTGTTCCTGGGTCGATGGTGTTCCGCAAGTCTGCCAAGCCTGTCGATCTTCGCAACTATGCGAACTGGTGGGCCTGGGTCCCCGGTGCCGATTGGCGCCATCCGCTCGGTCCAAAGAGCTCGCTGAAGGACCTCGAGCAGCATCCTGTCGTCCACGTGGCGTTCGAGGATGCTGAGGCGTACGCCAAGTGGGCGGGTAAAGAGCTGCCGTCGGAACCCGAATGGGAGTACGCCGCGCGCGGCGGGCTCGAGGGCGCGACGTTCACCTGGGGTGACGAACCGCGTCCGAATGGCCGGGTGATGGCCAACACCTGGCAAGGCGCGTTTCCCTGGCAGAATTTGCTGGAGGATGCGTACGAGGGCACGTCGCCAGTCGGTTCGTTTCCACCGAACGGCTATGGCCTATTCGACATGGCCGGCAACACCTGGGAGTGGACCTCCGACTGGTGGGTCGTGAAGCATGCGGACGCGGTCAAGGGCTCATGCTGCGGCCCTCCCAGTAATCCTCGCATCACATCGTCAGATGGCAGTTATGATCCGGCGCAACCGCAGTTCCGGATCCCGCGTCGGGTAGTCAAGGGCGGGTCGCATCTCTGTGCGCCCAACTATTGTCTGCGGTACCGTCCCGCGGCACGACAGCCGCAGATGATCGACACCAGCATGAGTCATATCGGGTTTCGCTGTGTTTCGCGTCTCGAAGGACCAAGCGTTAGATAGCGTCACAATTCAGGGCAAACCAACCCGAGCGAAGCGAGGGTTGGTTTGCCTCACAGGACCTGTGGCCAACTCCGGGATCCAAACCGCATTGAAGCGAGGCATAATCGGCGGTCGGCGCCCATGAACGGCGGTCCTGGAGAGCCTTATGAACCCGAAGCCAACACGTGCGCCCTGGCCCGCCGCGGCCGCGAAACGGCGAACGCGGTTCCTCGCCTTGCTGGCCGCCGCCACGCTCATGCCCGGCCAACTCGCCGCCCAGCAGTTGCTGCCCGGAGAACGGGCGGCAGCGGTGACGGCCATTCCTGGCGTCATCGCCGCCGATGCGAAATGGGAGTTGATCTGGGCGGGATTCCAGACCGCCGACGGGATCGTCGGCACACCCGATGGCGGCATCCTGTTCGCTCAGGAACAGAGCGACAGCATCCGCAAGCTCGACGTCAACGGCAAGGAGTTCATCTACCTCACTGACACCCACGGCGCGGGCGCGGTCTCGCTCGACGCCCAGGGTCGGCTCTTCGCGGTCCAGCGCACGTGCACCGATTCAGCCCGGCCGTTCTATCAGAGCTGCCAGGAGCTTCCGATGGTCTCGATGCTCGCGCCGGAGCGCAAAATGCTCGCGAACAGCTTCGCTGACGGCAAACCGTTGGGGCGCGTCAACGACGTCATGGCCGACGGCAAGGGCGGCGCCTATTTCACCGTGGGGGGCGCTTACTACGTCAATCCTCAGGGTGTCGTGAGCACGGTGGCCGACCAGGACATCCGCTCGAATGGCATCATGTTGAGCCCGGACGGCCGGACGCTGTACGTGACCAACAACACCGCGGTCCTCGCCTTCGACATTCAAGTTGATGGCACGACGAGAAACCGGCGGGATTTCGGCGCCCTGAATGGCGACAGTGGCGGCGACGGCATGGCGATCGACTCGACGGGCCGCCTGTACGTCACCGCCAACACCGGCGTTCATGTCCTGTCGCCGGAAGGGAAGCACCTCGGCCTCATTCCAACGCCGCGCCGTGCGATTACGCTGGCGTTCTCCGGGCCCGACAAGAAGACGCTATATGTACCGCAGCTTGGCGCAGTGGGTCCTGACGGAAAGCCGTGGACCACGCCCGAGGGGGTCAGAAACACCGCGATGACGATCTACAAGATTCCGATGCTGGCCGAGGGTTTCAGCGGCCGGCCGAAATAATACGACGGGGCGGTTATCTACGATCTACGATGTCGCGATGTGAAGCTCTATTGATAGATCTTCAGATCCTCCAATCGTCGATCGTAGATATCATCTTTGGAGAGGGCGTCATGAGCAGAGTGCTGGTCGCTTCGGCTGCCGTCGTGTTGCTGGCGCCGATCATCGTCACCGGGCAGGCCGGCCGGACGCCGGCGTCGACGGCCGTGGCGTGGACGCCTGCCAGCAGGGTTGACGGTCAACCGGACCTGCAGGGCATGTGGACGAACGCCACCATTACTCCCTTCGAACGTCCCGGCGAGCTGGCCGGTAAAGAGTTCCTTACCGAAAAAGAAGCGGCCGACCTGGAAGCGCGAACGGCGGAGACGTCCGTCGATCGTCCTCCGAGAGAAGGCGACACGGGGACGTACAACCAGTTCTGGTTCGATCGCGGGACGAAGGTCGTCGGAACGAGACGTACGTCGCTCGTCGTGGATCCTCCGGATGGCAGAGTGCCGTTGAGACCGGAAGCCGAGGCGAAAAGAGACTACGACCTCGAGCATAGCGCCGACTCGTACGAGCACATGAGCGTGTGGGACCGCTGCATCACGCGGGGGGTGCCAGGCGGCATGTTCCCCGCGGGCTACAACAACGCGTATCAGATCGTCCAGATTCCCGGATACGTCGTGATTCTCTACGAGATGATTCACGAGGCGCGTGTGATTCCCCTGGACGGACGTCCGCATCCTCCCGCCGGTGTCGGCCTGTGGAATGGCGACTCGGTCGGTCGATGGGACGGGAATACGCTGGTGGTCGACACGACCAACTTCAACGGAAAAGGCTGGATCGCGACAAGTGCGGCTGCGGGACGCGTCAAAGGCATTCCTCAGAGCACTGCATTGCACGTCGTCGAGCGGTTCACGCGCGTCGATGCCGACACGATTGATTACGAAGTGACCATCGACGATCCAAACGTCTACACGAGGCCCTGGAAAGTGGCCATCCCGCTGAACCGGGATCCGTCGTACGTGATCTTCGAGTACGCCTGCCACGAAGGAAACAGCGCGGTAGGCAACATTCTTGCCGGCGGCCGTGCTCGCGACAAGGCCGCCGAAGAAGCGGCGAAAACCGGGGCCAGGTAATGCCCTCGATGGCCAGATAGAGGACGTCTTCAGGCATCCTGCATCACTTCCGCCAGGCGCTTCATCGCCCGCGTCACCGCCACGCGGGCGGCGTCGGGCGTCGGCTTGTTGAGCGCGACCGCCAGCTCCTCGTAGCTGTACTGCATCTCCAACCGTCCGATGATGGCCTCGCGATCCGATGCTTTCAGCCGCTGAAGCGCCGTTTCGTAGCGCGCCATCTCCTCGGCGCCGATCGCGCGCTCGAGCGCGGACGTCGCTTCGTCTTTCAGGTCATCTGGCAGGTCCGCGCTCGCCGGACGACGCTGGTGCTGCCGGATTACGTCGCGAATGCGGTTCATGACCGCCTCGCGGAGGTACGCCAGCAAGGCCCCCTGGTGCCGCGACTCGAACGCGTCGAGATGGCGCATCGCGGAAACGACGGCGTCCTGCACCACGTCGGAAGTTTCGAGCATGCCCCTCGCCGACTGGGGAAGGCGCCCGCGAGCCCATCGCCGCAACGCCGGAATACACCGCTGAAACAGCCGGTCCAGCGCTTCCTGGTTACCGTCTTTGGCGAGCTGCAGCAACTCGACGGTTGATTCCGCCGAGAGGGGCCCCAGGTCCCCCTTCGGGGACTTCGCGGCGTCGTCGGAGCCTGGCGACTGGTTCTTCACTGCCATGTCCGGAGCGTACTAGAGAACCTGTGCGTCGTGGACAATCCGGCCGCCCACCACGGTGAGCACCGATCGAATTTTCTTGAGCGTCTCGTCGGGGGCGGTGAAGTAGTCGTCGCTGAGCACGACCAGGTCCGCCAGCTTCCCGGGCTCGATGGTTCCGATCCGGTCCTCCTCCCGGAGGAACCAGCCATTGTTGGCCGTGTAAAGCTTCAGGACCTCCTGGCGGGTGATCTGCTGCCCGCCGTTGATGAGGACCTGCCGCGCGTTCAGGCCGGTGGTCGCATCGTACATGTGCAGCCACGGGTTCATCGGCGCGATTTGCATCCCGTCGGAGCTCATGCCGGCGTTGATGCCGTTGTCGACGATCATCCGGAAGGGCGGCCCGTTCTGCTCGGGCGTCCCGGCCAGATAGCGCCAGCTTGTCAGGGAAAGTCCGCCGCCGAGCGCCTTGAGCCGGTTCACCCAATCCTCGGTGATGAACGGCACGTGCGCGACGACCCAGCGCAGGCTGGCGATCGAAGCTTCCTTGTGGGCCGCCTCGTAATCCTGGATCTCCTGCTGGAAATCGGTTCGGCTGAGCGAGTGGACCTCGGCCCGCCACCCGGCCCGGGCCAGCAGCCTGGCGGCCTCGGCGAACGCCTTCCCTCCCGCGATGAACTCCCCGATGCCGCCGGTTCGCACCATGTCGTCGCCGAAGAACGGGAACGAATTATTGATGCGCTCTCGAAGCGTCGGCAGATCGGGCGTCGCGTCCTGATGCAGGAAGTTGATCCGCAGGCGCGCGGGCAGCCTGCCCTCGTCGCGCAGGGCGAGGAACGGCAGGTTCATCGCGTAGTTGTCCTCGTGCGCCGCACCGTCGCTCGGGGCATTGGCAGCCTGGAAGGCCCCCTGGTCCAGGTGCGTGGTCACGCCGAGGCCGAGGCCGTAGGCCAGCGCGTCGATGGCGCCTCGCTTCCGTTGATCGGGCGTCAGCTGTGTCTGCCGCAGCGCCAGCGTCGCGCGGCCCGTGCCCTGCGCCCCAGTGGCGATCGATCCGTCGCTCTCGACTGGTATGGGAGGGGCCTGGCTTTCGAAGAACTTCCGGCCCGGAGTGTTCGTGGCCGAGGGACCGTTGAACGACTCCGAGATGTACACGGGATTGTTCGGGACCGCCTCGTCGAGCTCCGCCAGCGTCGGCAGACGAGGGGTCCCCGCCGCCGGAAACAGCTGGTTCCGGTGAAAACCGCCGATCGTCGTAATCCACGCGCCGCGCGGAATGCCGGCGGCACGGGCGGCAAGAATTTCCTGGACGTCGCGAATCGAGGAGGCGTTCTCGAGCGGCGTGTGGTAGCCGGGACGATTCCCCATCAACACGATGTGGTTGTGGTTGTCGATGATGCCGGGCACCACGGTGCGCCCCTTCAGATCGACGATCCGTACGCCGGGCCCGGGCACAGGCGCGCCGGTGCCTACCGCGACGAAGCGTCCGTTCCTCATCGACACCATCGTCGCGATGGTGTTGTTGCGGTCGATCGTGTGGATCCTGCCGTTGACGAAGACGAGCTCCTCGGTCGTCCCGCGCGACGCCGGTGGGGGCCTGCCCGGTCGCGCCAGGAGCGGCCGTCCCGGTGGCCGTGCGACTGGCGCAGCCGAGGGCCGCCGCGACGGCGGCCGAAGCGCCTGCACCGAGCAGCTGGCGGCGCGACAAGGATTTCCGTCGGCCGATGCTGATGCCCTTCGCGTTTGCAGACATGGTTATCTACTATCTCCGATCGGCGACTTGAAGGTCCATTGCGCACGACGGACGCGCCCGGCGGCGCAGCATGATCGGTTGATCCGGCTTGCGACTGCGCGTAAAACATACGAGCACACAACATCATCCGGGGACTGAACCATGATTCTGAAGGGCGCGACAGCGTTAGTCACAGGGGGATCGAACGGCATCGGTCTTGCCATTGCGAAGACATTAATCGAGGCCGGCGCGAAGGTCGCGATAACGGGCCGCAACGAGAAGCGGCTGGCCGCCGCCGGCAAGGCGACAGGTGCCCATCCCATCCACGCGGACGTGGCAAAGGAGAAGGACGTCCTTCGGACCTATCAGGAACTGTTTCAGATATTCGATCATCTCGACATTCTGGTGAACAACGCCGGCTTCGGCGTGCTCAAGCCGCTCGTCGAGATGGATCTCGCCAGCTTTGAACAGGTATTCGCGACGAATGTGACCGGCGCCATGCTGATGGCGCGGGAGGCCGCAAAGCATTTCGTCACGCGGAGGAGCGGCAACATCATCAACATCGGTTCGACGGCGGCACTTCGCGGCGCCGCAAACGGCACCGCCTACTACGGCAGCAAGTTTGCGCTGCGCGGGATGACGGAGTGCTGGCGCGCCGAGCTGCGGCAGTACAACATTCGCGTGATGCTCGTGAATCCGAGCGAGGTGCTCACCGACTTCTACGCGACGGCCGGACTCGCGCAAAACAAAGAGAACCCGACGAAACTGCGCGGCGACGAAATCGCGCACGCCGTCCAATCGGCGCTCGAAATGGACGACCGCGGGTTCATGACCGAGCTGACCGTCTTTGCCACCAACCCGAAAGACTGACGGAGCAATCCGTCACCGCCAGTCATCACGGCCGATAGAGGTCCGGCTCGCTTCACGACGAGGGTCGGCCCTCGTGACGCGTGATCAGATCGTCCAGTTCACTAATCCCGAATTTGCACAACTGCACGATGGTCGCCTGTCGGCGAAAAGCCGGCGGCAGGATATGCCGGGCTTCGTCCTTGCTGTCCACGTCAACCGCGATCCACGACTTGTGTACGCCGTCACAACAACCGAAATCCGCGTGCGTCAGGAAATGTGAACCGCTCTCCAGGAGCACTTTGACGGCGCGGGCGCACGCCACCACTTCAGACTCGTGTGGAACCTCGATGAGGAACTTTGGCATGTGCGCAGTTTCCTACGAGGTGGCTCGGAACTCAAGGATGACGAACCGCTGCCGTTTGTGCCGCCATGATCGAGCCGTCCGAGGACGCGCCCCGGAAGGTGTTGCGAGCTGACCCAGTCGGATCGTTCCGGCAAAGTATTACCTGGATGTGTGCTCGGCCTCTACTTGCTGAACCTTCTGGTTGCGAACTCGTCGATTACGACCAACGATCGAGAGAAGATCGACGCTGACGATGTTGGCGAGCGAGTCGATCCGGTCGAGAAACACCAAAGCGGACTCTGGGATGGGATTTCTCAGATCGTCAACAACCCGCGGCGGTTCTTCAACGGCGGTGGGAAGAGCGGGCTGAGGGAGATCTTCGAGTTCGTCGCGCAGATTTACCTCAATTTGACATGTCACAGTTGCAGCAGTTCGTATTACGGAAAGGCGGCCGGCGGCCGCAAGGATGACCTGCAGCCCAGTGAATTCCTGCTGGACGTGGTTCGGACGACTGCACAAGCGCGCTGCGAACCAAGGTCGGAGGACGTGTCGTGACGGCGTCCGTCGCAGCACCTTGCCGAGCAGACGATCCGACTCGACCATGCGACGTTACGGTGTCGATGAAGTTAATGCCGCGTCGATCGACGTAGAGCGTGATTCCAGTCGAAGCTTCTATCGAGGCCTGCCGATGACTTCCAACAGCCGCCTGGTCGAAGGTCATCGCGCCGAGGAAGCTCCGAGACGAACACGCCGGTATCTGCCAATGGCCGGTATTTCATGGCGCCAGTCTACCGGAACTTCGGCCGGAACGTCCATCGGTCATTGGGAGAGGCGAGCACCGCGCGTTTGGCTATAATCGCGGCCATGATTTCACGACGCGATGCGATTCACAGGCTCGGGACGGCTGCGGGGGTGGCGGCCTTCGTTCCCCGGATCGTCAGCGCTCAGGCTGCGGCGCAGACGCCTCAGACACCGCCCCAGCCGGCGCGGACCAGCCCGCCCTCGGTGATTTCGAATCCGCCGCGGGATTTCACTCCAGGCGCTCAGCCTGTCACGTATCCGGATCCCGACATCATCACGATCGACCCGGCGTTCAACGCGCTTCGCGTCGGCAACACGCCGATTCAGCGGTTGTGGACCGGCGGGTTGTGGTGCGAGGGGCCCGCGTGGTCCAGCCAGGGGCGCTATCTCGTGTGGAGCGACATACCGAACAACCGGCAACTGCGATGGCTCGAAGACGATGGCCGCGTGACGGTGTTTCGCGAGCCGTCGGGCAACAGCAACGGCAATTCGTTCGACCATCAGGGGCGGCAGCTCTCGTGCGAGCATTCCGGCCGCCGGGTCGTGCGTTACGAGCACGACGGGTCGATCACCGTCATCGCCGATTCGTTCGACGGCAAGCGGCTGAACTCGCCGAACGACATCGCCGCGCACCCGGACGGCAGCTACTGGTTTACCGATCCGCCCTTCGGCGGCTCGTTGTACGAAGGGATGCCCGATGCTCCGGGCGGCCCGGGCAATCCGCAGGGGCTGTTGAACGCCAAAGCGGGGCAGCCCGCGGGGTCTGGCGTCCTCAAGCGCGAGCTCAGTTCCAATATCTACCGGGTCGATCCGAGCGGACGCGTCGATCTGGTCATCGATGAAAAGGCATTCGGCGGGGGCGGCAACGGCATCACCTTCTCGCCCGACTACAAGAAACTCTACGTCGTCAGCCGCGGTGTGCAGGTGTTCGACGTGGCCGCCGGCAACAAGGTCGCGAACCAGAAACAGTTCGCCGATTTCATGGTGGACGGCATCCGCTGCGGCCCCGACGGGATCCGCACCGATGTGCACGGCAACCTCTGGTGCAGCAGCAATGCCGGCAACAACGTGGGCTACAGCGGCGCAACAGCCTGGTCGCCCGACGGCAGGCTGCTCGGCCGTATCCGTTTGCCGGAAGTCTGCGCCAACGTCTGCTTTGGGGGGCCCAAGCGGAACCGGTTGTTCATGGCCGCCGGCCAGTCGATCTACGCGGTGTACACCAACACCCAGGGCTCGTCGCCGGGATAAAGACTGCCGACTGCCGAACTGCCAACTGCCAACTGCCGACTGCTAAGGCGTCGTAGAGGTCCTCAAGGCCGGAGCCACCGGCGCCACTGGAGCCCACGTCCGGTTGTATTTCTTCTGCGCGTACCGATCGATGCGGGTAAAGCGCGCGGCGCTGCCGTGCAGCGATTTCGCCAGCGTGTTCATCCCCTCCGGGTCGGTGCTCCCCCAGCGCCCGGTGTCCAGGCGACCCATCAAGGTCTCAATCGCCGCCATGGTCTCTGCGGCAGTGAACCCGCAATGGCTCGGCGAGTGGACGTACGCGGTCCGATAGAGATCGTCCCTGCCGTTCGCACGGACCAGATCGTCGTAGCCCTGCACCAGGCTGGGAGGAATGCTCGGGTCGCCGATCTCGTGTATCCGAAGGAGGGGAATCCTGGGAGCACCCTTCGCCGTTCGTCCTGGTGCATTCCACCACTCGAGCGCATACGGAGAAGCCGAGACGCGAGGAAACGCGTTGACCCGTTCAAGGTCAGCCTCGACTGACAGGCCGGCTTCCTGATACAGCTGCCGAACAGCGTGCCGGAGGGAGTCGTTGCCGTTCTCGAAGAACTCCCGGTAGTCGATCCCCGTGTTCCACGACAACTGCTGCCCAAGGGCAGCCAGCTCCTTCCGATCCGGCTGTTGCCGCCGGGGTCGGTAGCATTCTGGAAAACAGCGTGGTACATGCTGTGCTGCAACTCGGCCGCGTTCTCGAGGCGCGGCTGCGGGGCCAGGCCATTCACCCATGCCGGCCATTGGCCGAGCGTGAAGGCCAGCGCGATTCGCGCGCGGCCCTCGGGAGTCTGTTGCGCGGCGTTGATCGCCTGTCGCCACGCGTCGACAACGTCAGGCCGGATCTCGCCAGAGGCTTCGAAAGGGAGGTGATAACCGGCAGATCTGGGCAATCAGCGCTTTCAGCGTAAACCATCCATCAAGGAAGGTATTCATCTGCCACACGGGAATGTGCGCGGCCATGGCGACGGCGCCATCGATTCGCTGAAAAATCCTCCGCGACGCCGAGGGTGACCTCCCCCGCCGGAGCATCCCAACTGGATGACCCGATCGGGCCGGCGAAAGCGCCTGTCGAACATGTCCAGCACCCTGTCGAGGTTCGCAATCTCCACAGCGGGATCGTAACGAAGCGCCCGGAGCGGATGGCGGCCTGTGCCGATGAGGGCGTAGCCCTTCGCGAGCAGATACGAATAGTTTCTCCAGCTGTCGCGGCTGCCGGCGTTCGATGCGTAATCCAGATCGCGGATCACCGTGCCGTTCCAGCTAGGAGGAACCCTCATATAAACTCAGTGCCATCCGAAGCTTTCCCCCCTGCTCCGAAAGTTGCCTGGTGCCGCAGTTGCGGCGGACCGCGCCGGTGGCACGGGGACGGAAACGCGCTCTTCCTGAACCGACGCAGCGACCGCTCGATCTGACGGAGGAGAGCCCCGGGGAGCCCGGGGGACCACGTCCGGTTGTATTCCTTCTGAGCGTACGGATAGATGCGCGTAAAGCGGGCGTCGCCGGCGTGCAGCGACTTCGCCAGCGTGTTCAACTGCTCCGGACCTTGTTCCCCCATTGCCGGTGTCCAGGCGCGCATCAATGTCTCGACCGCGGCCAGCGTTTCCCCAGCGGTGTAATTGCAGTGAGCGGGCGAGTTCACGACGGCGAGGCGATACAGGTCGTCCTTGCCGTTTGCGCGAACCAGATCGCCATAGCCCTGCACCAGGCTGAGCGGCACCTGTTGATCGCCGATCTCGTGCATCCGAAGGAGTGGAATCTTCGGAGTGCCTTTGGCTGTCCGGCCAGGCGTGTTCCACCACTCGAGCGCGTAGGGGGACGCGGAGACTCGCGGAAAGGCGTTGATTCGCCCAAGGTCGGCGTCGAGGTCCAGACCGGCCTCCTGATACAACTGCCGAACCGCGCGCATGAAGGAGTCGTTGCCGTTGTTATAGAACTCCCGGTAATCGACGCCTGTGTTCCACGACAACTGCTGGCCGCTGGCGGCCAGCTCTTTCTTGATCCGGGCTTCGCCTCCAGGGTTGTCGGCATTGTGGAAGAGCGTGTGATACATGCTGTGCTGGAGCGCAGCGGTATCCTCGAGCTCCGGTTTGGGAGTCAGGCGGTGCCCCGCCCAGGCGGGCCACTGCCCAATGGTAAAGGCCAGCGCGATTCGTGCGCGTCCCTCCGGCGTCTGCTGCGCAGCATTGATCGCCCTCCGCCACGCCTCGGGCAGGTCCCCTTCGGTTCCGTGGTCCGCGCCTCCCGATGCTTGAATGGGAAGACCCACGATCGACAGGTCCGGAGCAATCAGGGCCTTCAGGACGAACCATCCGTCGAGAAAGGTGTTCATCTGCAACACGGGAATATGTGCAGCCGAGGCAATCACGCCGTCGATTCTGTTGGAGAAGTCCTCGGCAATGAACAGCCCGACGGCGCCGCCTCCTGAACACCCATACTGGATGACGCGTTTGGGCCGGCCGAAGCGCTGGTCGAACAATCCGAGCACGCGGTCCAGGTTCGCAATCTCCCGCACCGGATCGTACTGGTATAGCCGGAGCCGATGCCGGCCGGTTCCCGACAGGGCGTAACCCTTTTCGAGGAGCGCCGCCCAGCGCGGGTTGTTCGCACCAGACGCATAGTCGAGATCCCTGATGAGCGTGCCGTTCCAGTTCGTCGGCATTCTGATCAGGTATTCCGTGCCGTCGGGAAGGTCGCCGCCCTCTTCAACGAATTTTGCCTGCGCCGCGGC
>CAVVNL010000015.1:0-416132 GCA_963749565.1 uncultured Acidobacteriota bacterium
AGTCGGGTGACGCAAGGCTCGGCACCACAGGACCTCAGGACGCGCGACGCCTCGGCAACCACGGGTGGTCGAGCAGCGAGCGAAGCGAGTGGACAGCCGAGACCAGGGACCGCAAGATGCGAGCGCCTCAGCGGCTAAAGGACCGCAAGATGCGACGCCTCAGCACCACCGGGGCCGCAGTCGGGACGCCGACCCTAGGGTGCGGGCAAAGGGTCAGCCCCTCGCGATCAAGGTCAATTAGATTCGTAGGCCGGGTCCTTCTGGACCCGGCTCAATGGCGGGCCGGAGTCCACGCGTGAGCCGTGAACTGACCCACGCTTGACCCGGCAGGCGACAATCTCGTCCTCCACAAGCAGCCCGAGGTCCGGGCCGCCATTGAACGTGTCGGCGCGCAGCTCCGGTTGCCTGTTGAATTGTTCACCCCAACGGCCACAATTCACGCTGAGGAATGGCCGATTTTGTCGCAGGCGCTCATAGCTCGGCGTGTCGTCCTACCGTCGTCAGCGGCGGTGAGCAGCGCAGTAATCTCCCCCGGCTCCAGAAACGCGCGCTCGACCTTCGAACGTGGCAGGCGCTTGAGCCCGAAGAGCGGATCGTGAGCCAGATAGCCCTGTGCCGGATGGCGCGCCCACGCAAGGATGACCCAAGCCGTGGCCAAGGTAATGTCGCAATTCGGTTGAGTGCGTGGCGCGCAGGTTATGGTCGCACGCGTCGAACGCAGAGGCTACCAAACTCGCGCCCTTGGTAGTTCGCCGCCACCACTTCGAAGCGATGATCGCCCGCGAGCCATCCATGGACGGCTTTCGTCACGCCGGGATGTTCGATATCGTAGTCGTCGAACACGACGATGCCGCCTTCCACTAGGAACGGCGTGTACTTGTGGATATCCGCCCGAACCGCCTCATACGCGTGGTCTGCGTCGATGTGGAGCGCCGCGACGGGCTGTCGCCAGGGGTACTCCAGCGAATTGGAGCGAATCAGCATCACGCGATCCCTGAGGCCATATGTTGCTAGTTTTTGCTCTGCCTCGACCAAGTAATCAACCGATGAGCCCCACGAGGGCGTGCCGGTGAATAGATCGATTGCGTAGACGTTCTGGATGCCTGCCTGCGCGCACGCCTTCGCGATGAACACCGTGGAACTGCATTTGTAGCAGCCCACTTCCAAGGCCACACCGTTCGGTGGCGCAAAGCGCATGATGCAGTCGTAGAGGAACTTCATGCGCTGGTAGTTCTGCATCGTGTCGAGCGCGGGTAAGGGAAACCCCAGCTGCATACGACAGCGGAAGTAATCGGTCAGGCCGTCCCGCCGAACTTCGCGGACTCTCGACTGAAGGGCGGCAATCCGCCATTCGAGAGCGTTGCGGAATCGATTCACGGTCGCACTCACCGTGGTGTCTTTACCGCTAAGCTTGCCCAAAGGGCCACAAGCTCACTGGCGAACCGTTAGATGCCTGTTAGGTGAAACGAAAAAGAGTTACAGCAAACCGCTGTAACCCGTTGAGAACTTTGGTTGCGGGGGCGGGATTTGAACCCGCGACCTTTGGGTTATGAGCCCAACGAGCTACCGGACTGCTCCACCCCGCGTCACTGAGAGGATCCTGATGATAGCATAGCCGTCCGGACCATGTCATCGCAGCCATCATCGACCGCGCCGTCCACGCCGCTGGCGCTCCGTCCCACCTTCGCCGACATCCAGGACGCCGCGCGCCAGATCTTCGGCGTCGCCCATCGCACGCCGGTCGTGACCTCGCGAACGCTGAATGCCCGCGCCCATGCGCACCTGTTCTTCAAGTGCGAAAATTTTCAGCGCGCCGGCGCATTCAAGTTCCGCGGCGCCTTCAACGCGCTCTCCCGGCTCTCCCCCGCCGAGCGGCAGCGCGGCGTGCTCACCTTTTCCTCCGGCAACCACGCCCAGGCGGTCGCGCTCGCAGGTCATCTGCTCGACATCCCGCGCGTCATCGTCATGCCGGCCGATGCCCCGGCGATCAAGCGCCAGGCAACCGAAGGATACGGCGGCGAGGTCATCCTCTACGATCGCGAGCGCGACGATCGCGAAGCGCTGGGCCGCCGCATCGCGGAAGAGCGCGGCCTGGTCGTGATTCCGCCCTACGATCACGCCGACGTCATCGCCGGTCAGGGCACGGCGGCCGTCGAGCTGCTCGAAGAGGCCGGCCCGCTCGATTTCCTGCTCGTTCCCTGCGGCGGCGGCGGGCTGCTGTCGGGCAGCGCCATCGCCGCGCGCGCGCTGGCCCGGCACTGCCGCGTCATCGGCGTCGAACCGGCAGCCGGCGACGACGCGACGCGATCGTTCCGGACCAGGCAGCTGCACACCGTGGACAACCCGCAGACGGTGGCCGACGGCGCCCGCACGCCGTCGCTCGGAACGCTCACGTTCCCGCTCGTCCTCGAGTACGTCCACGACATGACCACCATCGAGGATCCCGCCCTTCTGCAGACGATGCTCCTCCTGTGGGAGCGGCTGAAGGTGGTGGTCGAGCCGACCGGTGCGCTCGGGGCAGCCGCCGCCCTTGCCGGGAGCCTGCCGATTGCCGGAGCCCGCGTGGGCGTCATCCTCACGGGCGGAAATGTCGAGTTGCCACAGGTCCCCCGCCCGCCGGAATGATACGATTGTTACTTCACCGCCAGGTTTAGCGTCCGGTTCGCGAACATGCCCCAGCGATCTGCGGGGATCCTGGCGCAGCGATTATGAGACCGCGCCCTTCGCCGTCCCGCACGCCTGTCCTCACCGCGATGATCTGCGCCGCCGCGGTCACCGCGCAGTTCGTCGGCGGCAAAGCCACGCGCGACGCGCTCTATCTCGCCAATCTCGACGTCACCTCGTTGCCGATGATGATCGTCGCGACGTCCATCTTTTCGATTGCGATGGTGGCGGTCGCGTCGCAAGCTGCTCGGGGCCGTGTCGCCCGCGACATTCGTGCCGCTCGCCTTCCTGAGCAGCGCCGTGCTGCTCCTCCTCGGGTGGGGCTTGTGGTACGCCGCTCCGCGCGCCGGCGCAGTCGCCATCTATCTGCAGATCTCCGGCATCGGGCCGCTGCTCGGATCGGGCTTCTGGCTCATCGTCACCGAGTGTTTCGACCCGCGCACCGCGAAACGGCGCTTCGGGGAAATCGCCGGCGCGGGCACGTTCGGCGGCCTGCTCGGCGGGCTGTTCGCCGAGCGGGTGGGCGCCATCTCCGGCGCGGCGGCCATGCTTCCGGCGCTCGCCGTCATGAACCTCCTGTGCGCGTGGCAGATCCGGCAGCCTGGCGCGGGCACTGCCCGTCGCCCGGGCCATACCCGCCAGCGCGCTCGACTTCGAAGCGCCGCCGACACGGTCGGGACTTCGCGTGCTTCGCGACGCGCCTTACCTGCGGAGCCTCGCCGCGCTCGTCGTCCTCGGCACGATTGCCGCGGCGCTCGTCGACTACGTCTTCAAGGTGCAGGCGGTGTCCACGTTTGGGCGCGGCGACGCACTGCTCCGCTTTTTCGCCGTGTACTACGCGGCGATCAGCCTGATCACCTTTGCGGTGCAAACGTCCGGCAGCCGCATCGCGCTCGAGAAGCTGGGGCTCGCGGTCACGACCGGGACGCCGTCGCTCGCCCTGCTCCTCACGGGCATCGCCGGCCTGGTCGCTCCCGGCCTCCAGAGCACGATGGTCGCCCGCGGCGGCGAATCGATCTTCCGCGGCTCGCTCTTCCGCTCGGGCTACGAGCTCTTCTATACGCCGATCGCGGCCGCGGAGAAGCGCGCCGCCAAGTCGATCATCGACGTTGGCATGGACCGCCTCGGCGATGCGGTGGGCGGTGGCGTCATTCGACTGCTGCTCGCCGTCCTGCCGGCCGCACAACAGCTGCCGGCCATCTCTCTGGCTCCGTCCTGTTTTCTCTTCTCGCCCTGGTGGTCGCGAGCCGCCTCAATCGCGGATACATGCACACGCTGGAGCGCAGCCTGTTGAATCGGCGCGGTGGAGCTCGAGCTGTCGGAGGTCGAAGACCTGACGACGCGGACGGCGATGTTCAATACGCTCACGCTGGCAGGGTCAGCGTCCGGGTTCAGCCAGACTTGGCGGCACGGAAGGGCCGAGTGGTCCGCCGAAAGGACGCTACATCGACCGGTCAGGTCCGCCCAGGGGCGGAGCCCATGTCGACGGCCCTCGCGGCGCCCCACCCGCCGACCTGGACTCCGACGTCGCACAGATTGCCGCTCTCCGTTCGCGCGATCCGGAGCGGGTTCTCAAGGTGCTTCGCGCCCACGACGGCGTGCCGGCCTCGCTCGTGCCACACCTGATTCCGCTGCTCGCGTGGGACGCCGTGGCGCAGCAGGCGATGATCGCGCTGCGGAAGGTGGCGGAAGAACGGATCGGCGAGCTGACCGACGCGCTCGTCAACCCGAACCAGCCGTTCGTCGTCCGGCGGCGACTGGCCCGCGTGTTCTCGGTCTGCACGTCCCAGCGGGCGGCCGACGGCCTGCTGCTCGGCCTCGACGACCTGCGCTTCGAGGTGCGGTACCACTGCGCACGCTCGCTGACGGAGCTGCTCGAGAAGAATCCCCGCATTCGCATCGACCGGGAGCGGATTTTCGAGGTGGTCCAGCGGGAGGCGGCCGTCGGCCGGCCGGTGTGGGACAGCCAGCGGCTGCTTCATCAGGTCGACGATCTCCGCCCGAACCTCTTCGACGATGTCGTGAAGGACAGGGCGAGCCGGAGCCTGGCGCACGTCTTCACGCTGCTGGCGCTGGTCCTGCCGGCCGAGCCGCTGCTGATTGCTTTTCGCGGTCTGCAAACCGACAATCAGCACTTGCGCGGGACGGCGCTGGAGTACCTGGAGGGGGTCCTGCCGCCGCCGATTCGCGCGAGCCTGTGGCCGTATCTCGAAGATCCGCGCACCGCTCCGGCGAAGACGCGGCCGCGCGAGCAGATTCTCGACGACCTGCTGCGCTCGCACCAGTCGATTCTGTTGAACCTGGAGGAACTGAAACAGCGCGCGAAGGCCGCAGACGCCGATCGGAAGCTGCGAGCTCCTGACCATCCGACCATGACGGAACAGAAACGAATCATCGCGCCCCGCCAGCCGACACCCTCGTCCCGCGCGCGGGACACGGGCAGGCTGACGGACCGGCTGCCCGACGATGTCCTGGCGGAGCAGGTGCGGCGCTTCGCGCTGTTCACCGCCGTGGGCGGCGGGCTGTGGACGGTGGGTCTCCTGGTGGACTCGGTGCTGTCCCCGTTGACGATCGGGATCACTGTCCCAAGGGCCGGCCGTCGTCATCGAAGTCGCGGGCATCGCCTTCTCGGTCTTCATGTTTCTGTACGTGCGCTACTGCAAGAGGACGCCGCAGGGGAAGATCGACCTCGGTCTCGCGTACATGCTGGTCAACGCGGCGGTGATCGCCCTGCTCAACACCTGGGTGATCGTTCCGACAATAGAGACCCTGAGGCGTCTGTCGTGGAACACGATCGTCATCCTCATCACCTCGATGATCATGCCGAGCACGCCGAAGAAGATGCTGGCGGCGTCGCTGGCGGCGGCCTCGATGGATCCGCTCGGCGTCTGGATCGCCCACCTGCGCGGCTTCCCGGTGCCGTCGCTGCTCGACACGCTCGTCCTCTGCCTGCCCAACTATTCGTGCGCCGTCGTCGCCGTCGTCCCGGCGCGGTTTCTGCAGCGCATGGGCCGGCGGCTGCGCGAGGCGGAGGATCTCGGCAGCTACCGGCTGATGGAGCGGCTCGGCCACGGCGGCATGGGCGAGGTCTGGCGGGCGCAGCACCGGCTGCTCGCCCGGCACGCGGCCATCAAGCTCATACGGCCCGAAGTGCTCGGCGCGGGCAGCGCCGACGAAGCCAAGCCACCTGATGCGCCGGTTCGAGCGCGAGGCCCGGGCGACCGCGGCGCTCAGCTCCCCGCACACCATTCAGCTGTTCGACTACGGCCTGACCGACGATGGCACGTTCTACTACGTGATGGAGCTCCTGACCGGGCGCGACCTCGAAACGCTGGTCCGGGAATTCGGTCCGCTGCCCGCCGAACGCGCGATGTTCCTGCTCCGCCAGGTGTGCCACTCGCTGGCCGACGCGCACGCCCGCGGCCTCGTCCACCGCGACATCAAGCCGGCCAACATCTACGTCTGCCGCATGGGCCTCGACTACGACTTCGCGAAGGTGCTCGATTTCGGGCTGGTGAAGTTCAAGGGCGGTGGCGCGGCCGGCGACAGCCTGTTGACGGCGGAGCAGCACACGAGCGGGACACCCGCCTACATGGCGCCCGAGGTCATCCTCGGCGACACCGACGTCGACCGCCGCGCCGATGTGTATGCGCTCGGGTGCGTCGCGTATTATCTGCTCACCGGACAGCTCGTCTTCGAGGCCGACACGCCGATGAAAATGCTGATGCACCACGTGCAGTCGCGGCCCGTGCCGCCGTCGCAACGGACCGAGCTGCGGATCCCGCGCGAGCTCGACGAGCTCGTCCTGTCGTGCCTGGAGAAGGATCCCAACAAGCGGCCGCAGAATGCCGAGGAGCTGTTCCGGCTGGCGTGCGGGTGCACGTCCTGCGAAACCTGGAGCCAGGAGGCGGCCAGCCTCTGGTGGCAGACACACTTGCCCGATCTGACCGGCCCCCTGTCGGTCGAGGATCTCGCAAGCGATCCGAATCGCGAAACGGCGGCAATGTTATGAGCATCCAAGCTGCGGTGGCCGAGAAGAGCTGGCTCGATCGGAGCCTGTCCGTGTTCACCGAGGTCAGGGCGGGCGAAGGCGTGCAGCGCGCTGCTGCTCGCCGCAAATGTCTTCTACCTGCTGGCGTTCTACTCGGTGCTGAAGATCGTGCGCGATGCGCTCATCCTGAGCGAGTCGGGCGCCGTCGCCGCGAGTTATGCCTCGGCAGGCCAGGCGCTGCTGATGCTGGTGTTCGTCCCGGCATACAGCGTGTTCGCTTCGCGGGTGAACCGTGTATGGCTGGTCTGCGGCGTCACCCTGTTTTTTGCCTCGACCTTCCTGCTCTTCGCCGTGATCGGCCTGTCCGGTGTCCGCATCGGTATCGCCTTTTACCTCTGGATCGGCGTGTTCAGCATGGCCATCGTCGCCCAGTTCTGGGCGTTCGCAAACGATCTGTACAGCGCCGATCGCGGCAAGCGGCTCTTTCCGATCCTCGGCATGGGCGCCAATCTCGGCGCCTTCGTCGGCGCGGCATTCGCGTCGGTGGTGTTCGGCGGGTTCGGGGCGTATTCGCTGATGCTCCTCGCGGCCGCCGGTCTTCTCGTCCCGGTCGGCCTGACCATCTGGGTCAGTCGCCGCGAGCAGAGGGTCAGCAACGACGTGCCACGTGGGGAGGCCGAGCAGCCCGTCGGCGGACCCGGCGGGTTCCAGCTGGTTCGAAGGGATCGGTATCTTCTCCTGATCGCCCTTCTCGTCCTCGTCTTCAGCCTGGTGAACACACTCGGCGGCTTCATGCTCAACACGCTCATCACGCAGGAAGCCGCGAGCGCGTGTCGCGGCAGGCACGGCCGGCGGGTCTCGATGCAGCGGGCGTTGATCGGCACCATGGCCGGCACGGTGCAGACGTGGGTCAACCTGCTCGCGTTCCTGCTGCAGGCCTTCGTCGTATCGCGACTATTCAAATACATCGGTGTTCGGGGCGCGCTGTTCATTCTGCCGATCATCGCGCTGGGCGGATACACCGCTGCTCGCGCTATTGCCGATGTTCGCCGTCATGCGCTGGACGAAAGTGCTCGAGAACGGCACCGACTACTCGAGTGAACAACACGACACGGCACGCGCTCTTCCTGCCGACCAGCCGTGCCGCCAAGTACAAGGCCAAGCAGGCGATCGATTCGTTCTTCTGTGCGCGCGGGGGATCTGCTGCAGGCCGTGGTGGTGTTCGTCGGCGTGCAGCTGGCGTTGAGCGTCAGAGGCTACGCCCTGATCAACCTGGTGCTCGTGGCCGTCTGGCTGGTGATCGTCGTTGCCATCGCGCGCGAACACAAGAAACTGGTCCCGGCCGAAGCCGTCAAAGATGCGGCCTGAGCGGCGATTCCTGCAACCCCTTGCCACGCTGGCCATGCTCGCCGCTGGCCTTGCCGGGATTTGCGCAGGAGCCGGAATCCCGCGCGGAGGCCCTCCGGCAGCAGCGCGCGGAAAAGGCGGCAGTCGCTTACGCCTTACAAGCCTGGCGGCCTCGAAGCGGCGATGACGATCGTCGAGGACAAGGCGATCGCCACGTTGGGACGCGAGGGCCTCTATCCCGAAGCTCGGAAGCCTCATCACCGGCAGCGGCTTCGCGTTCGGCGCCGGCTTTCGCAACAGTCCCGTCTTCAGGCATCACGGCACGCTCGATGTGTGGGCCGCCGGTTCCTTCAAGAAGTACTGGGCGATCGAAACGCGCGCGACCTTCCCCGAGCTCGCGAATGGCTACCTCTTCGCTGAAGGCTGGGCGACGCGGCGCGAGTACCCGCAGGAGGATTTCTTCGGGGTTGGACCTGATGCGCGCCGGGACGCTCAGGTGAGCTACGCCCTTCGCGAAACGGTATTCGGGGCCCGCGGGGGCGTGCGGCCCGTCCGGCCGGTTCGTGTCGGCGGCAGCGTGCAATACATCGAGCCGGTCGTCGGGCGCGGAAGGAACACGCGGATTCCGTCAATCGAGGCGATGTTCAACGAGATCGCGGCGCCGGCCTCGTCCAGCAACCGACGTACCTGCGTCGCCTCGACGCTTCGTCGAGGTGGACTACCGGCAGCCGCTCAATGCGCGAAGGGGCGGATGGTATCGCATCGAGTTCAGCCGCTACGACGACCGCGACCTCGATGCGTATTCGTTCAATCGCGTCGACGTCGACCTGCGGCAGTACGTGCCCTTTCTGGCCGAGCGTCGCGTGATTGCCGGCCGCGCCTACGTCTCGACATCCGATGCGGATGCCGGCCAGGCCATGCCGTTCTACCTGATGCCGTACCTCGGCGGCCACGATACGCTGCGCGGGTTCCGCGAGTATCGATTCCGCGGTCCGCATGCGCTGCTGCTCCAGGGGGAATACCGGTACGAAATCTGGTCGGGCCTCGAGGGCGCGCTCTTCTACGACGCGGGCAAGGTCGCGCTCCAGCGGTCGGATCTCGACCTGAAGAACCTCGAAACGGACTATGGGTTCGGGTTCCGTTTCAACACGGACAACGGCGTCGTCGTCCGCGTCGACGCCGGATTTGGAAGCAGTGATGGCAAACATCTCTACATCACGTTCGGCGGCGTCTTCTAGGCGCCGCGCGCTGCGAGTCCTCGGGCGCCGCGCTCCTCATCGCAGGCGTGGGCGTCAGCGTCGGCACGGGGCGCCGGCCCGCGCTTCTATCCAGACGACCCGCTGTGGGTCGACGACGACAAGGCGTTCGACGCCGCGAGTGTGACGCCCGTCGAGGACCTGAACGCCTTCGACTTCGTCGTGAATACCTTCGTCAAACCGGGCGAGAAGACGCGACGTGCGCGCGATGAACGTCAATTCGCTCGACGAGGTGCCCGATTCGGCCTGGTTCGCGAACCGGATCGGCCGCCGCGAGATGTCGATTGCCGAGATCGTGCGGGGACCCGACCGCAGCGAGCTCGCCGGCGGCATCGAGCTCGAAGGCTGGGTTGTCTCAGGAGGCAAGTCCTCGGGGCTCCAGCCCGGCTTCCGGATGACCGATCCGTCTGGCCACCTCTACCAAATCGAGGTCGACCCGCCGTCGAATCCCGAGCTGACGAGCGGGGCGGAAACCATCGGGACAGCCTTTTACCATGCGTTCGGCTACCACACCGTCGACGTTTACACCGCGGAGATCGACGCCGATCGACTCGTCATCTCCGAGCAGGCGACGATTCGGGATCCGCTGAACGGCAAGCGGCGCAGGTTGACGCGCCGGGATTTGAACGAGGTGTTCAAGCGAGGTCGGCGCGGCAGCCGAACGGCCGGTATCGCGTGATCGTCAGCCGATTCGCTGACGGGAAGCCGCTCGGGAACTTCCGCTACTACGGCACGCGGCCCGACGATCCGAACGACATCTTCCCTCACGAGCACCGGCGCGAGCTGCGCGGTGCGCGGGTGTTTGCCGCCTGGCTCAACCACGACGACTCGCGCGGCATCAACAGCCTCGACATGCTCGAGCAGGCCGACGGAAAGTCGTACGTCAAGCACTACATGTTCGATTTCGGATCGATCATGGGCAGCGGGACGATTTTTGCGCAGCGCCATCGGCCGGGAAACGAATACATCCTCGAGTGGAAGCCGGGCTGGCTCACGCTGGCGACGCTCGGCCTCTACGTCCGCCCCTGGATGCTGATCGATTACCCCGACGTCCCGCCGGCGGTCGGACGCTTCGAGGGAGACGCCTTCGATCCTGAAAAATGGAAGCCTGAATATCCGAATACCGCGTTCGACAACATGCGGCCCGACGATGCGTTCTGGGCGGCGAGGATCGTGTCGAAGTTCAGCGACGCGCGGTGCGGGCCATCGTCGAGAAGGCGCGGTACAGCGATCCCGGGGCAACCGAATACATCTCGGCGACGCTGATCAAGCGCCGCGACAAGGTGCTCGCAACCTGGTTGAATCAGGTCAATCCCGTGGTCGACGTCACGCTCGATGCGACGGGCACGCTGACGTTCAGGAACGCCGCTGTCGACGCGAAGGCGGCAACAGCGGCCGAAAGCTACTCGCTGCGCTGGTTCCGCTTCGATAACGCCACCGATACCAGGAGCGACGTCGGTGAGGTGATGTCCGTCACGGGGACTCCGCGCGGACGCGCCGGCCGAGTTGCTCAGCAGCCGCCCCGATTATGCCGGCGTCACCATCACGGCAACGCATCCCCAGCAGCCCGGATGGGCCAGGCCTGCCACGTTCTATTTCCGGCGCGCCGCCAGCGGAGGGAACGCCGGGTGGGAGACGGTCGGCGTGGAACGGTAGGCTCTGGGCGCCAGGCTCTGGGCTCCAGCCGTGCGACCGGCACTCAACGGCACGGACTGAAGTCCTGCGCCACGAGAGAATGCACATGACTATGCAGCCGTTTGCCGGGCGCTTCGCAATTTCCTGAGGCGCGCCCAGTACACGCGAAACGCCAGCAGAACGCCCACCACGAGGCCGTAATAGGCCGGCAGACGAATGTCCGACTTGACGAGCATCCAGTAGTGGATCACGCCGGCGACCGCGGCCGGATAAATCAGCCAGTGCAGCATCTGCCAGCGGCGTCCGCCGAGGCGGCGAATCATCCCGGCGGTCGAGGTGAGGGCCAGCGGCACCAGGGCCACGAAGGCGGCGAACCCGACGGTGATGAACGGCCGCTTGTAGATGTCGTCCGACGATCCACGCCGCCAACGCACGGACGGCCGCCCATGACAACATCCCGCCGGCGAAATCGAGGCTGGCATACCTGTCGAGGAGCGCGTAGGTCAGGAAGTGAAGCACGGCGTAAAAAAATGCGAACAGACCCAGCATGCGTCGGAAGCGGATGGCGCCGTTCCATCCGGCCAGCCGCCGCAGCGGCGTAATCGCGAGCGTGAAGCACAGAAAACGCAGCGCCCAGTCGCCGGTTTCGTGCGTGATGTCTTCGAGGGGGTTCGCGCTGAAATTGCCGGTCAGCGCGGGCCACGCGCTCGTCTGCCCGTTGTACGCGGCCCACGTCAGGTAGATCAGGCCGACGGCGGGCACCAGGGCGGCGATGAACACGGCCGGCTTCAGCAGCCAGCGCAGGAACTGGTTCTGGGTCACGTGCGCGAGTCTGCAGTAGTTCTTCCTCAGATCCATGCCCGGCGTAGAGGCTTGCCACCTGATCGCCGTATCCGTTGAACATGAGGGTGGTGCGATTCCGGAACAGCCCGGGGAGCCGGATTTCCTTCTCCTGATCCCAGCGCGGGTGCTCCACGGTCGGGTTCACGTTGGCGTAGAAGCCGTAAGCCTGGGGCCATTCGAGCTGCCAGCTGTTGACCGGCTGCTGCTCGACGAACCGGATCTTCACGATCGACTTCGCGCTCTTGAAGCCGTATTTCCACGGAACCACCAGACGAATCGGCGCGCCGTTCTGGTTCGGCAGCACCTCGCCGTAGAGTCCGACGGAAAGAATCGTCAGCGGATGCATCGCCTCGTCCATCCGAAGCCCTTCGACGTACGGAAAGCGGAGCTGCGCGAGGCGCAGCCCGGGCATCGTGTCGAAATCCCGGAGCGTCGTGAACTCGACGAACCGGGCTTTTGACGTCGGCTGCACCCGCTTGATGAAGTCGGCGAGCGGAAACCCGACCCAGGGGATCACCATCGACCAGCCTTCGACACACCGAAGCCGGTAGATGCGATCTTCGAGCGTCTGGCCCTTGAGGATGTCTTCGAGCGTCCAGACCGCCGGCCTGGCTACTTCGCCTTCGACCGCCACCGACCACGGCGCCGTCTTGAGCGCCTTCGCATAGTAGGCCGGCTCGTCCTTACCCGTGCCGAACTCGTAGTAGTTGTTGTAGGTGGTGATCTGTTCCCACGTGTTGCGCGCTTCGGTGGTGCTGAAGGCGCTCGGCTTGACGTTCGGCAGCTTCGCGCCGTGCGGGGCGGGAGGCTGCGCGTGCAGGACCGCCTGCGCGCCCAACAGCTCCGGCGGCCGCCATCGCCGCCGTGCCTGTCGCGGCGCGGATGAAGTCCCGTCGATTGACGTAGACCTTCCTGTCGGTGATCTCCGAGCTCGGAATGTCCGCTGCGCGCTGAATCAGCATGCCAGGCTAGTAGTTTTTTCTCAGGTCCATCCCGGCGTAGAGTTTGGCCACCTGGTCGCCGTAGCCGTTGAACATCTGCGTCGGCGTGTTCTTGAACAGCCCGGGCAGCCGGACTTCCCTCGCCTGGCTCCAGCGCGGGTGGTCGACCGTCGGATTCACGTTCGAGTAGAAGCCGTACTCGCTGGGCTGGGCGCGCTGCCAGCTGTTGACCGGCTGCTGCTCGACGAACCGGATCTTGACGATCGACTTGGCGCTCTTGAACCCGTACTTCCACGGAACCACGAGCCGGATGGGCGCGCCGTTCTGGTTCGGCAGCACCTCGCCGTAGAGCCCCACGCCGAGAATCGTCAGCGGATGCATCGCCTCGTCCATGCGCAGCCCTTCGATGTAGGGCCAGCGAAGGCTCGGCACGCGCAGGCCGGGCATCTGCGAGGCGTCGGCGAGCGTCGATGAATTCGATGAAGCTTGGCTTTCGACGTCGGCTGAACGCGCTTGATGAAGTCGCGCGAGCGGAAAACCGACCCAGGGAATCACCATCGACCACGCCTCGACGCAGCGGAGCCGGTAGATGCGATCCTCGAGCGTCTGTCCCTTGAGGATGTCTTCAATGGTCCAGATCGCCGGCTTGGCCACCTCGCCTTCGACCGCCACCGACCACGGCGCCGGCTTGAGCCGCTCGCGCATTGAACGCAGGCTCGTCTTTGGCGGTGCCGAACTCGTAGTAGTTGTTGTAGGTGGTGATCTGTTCCCACGTATTGGCCTTCTCGGTCGTGCTGAACGCGCTCGGCTTGACGTTGGGCAGCTTGGCGCCGTGGGGGGCCGCGGGCTGCGCGTTGAGGATCGCCTCCGCGCCGAGGGCGCCGGCCGCGGCGATCGCCGCCGTTCCTGTGGCCGCGCGGATGAACGTCCGCCGGTTCAGATAGGTGCTCTTATCTGTGATTTCGGAACTCGGAATGTCGTCCGGGCGCTTGATGAGCATGGGTCACCTTTCAAGCCCATTATAGGCCGCTCGGATGGAGAAGTCAGACGGACTTACGGACGAGGGCGGCGAGGCCGAAGCCGTGCTACCCTCGATCGAAGTCCATGACCACCGAAGAGTCCTATCCCAAGCTGATTTCCCTCGCCGTGCACGAACTGCGATCGCCAGTCAGCGTGGTCGGCGGCTATCTCCGCATGCTCCAGCGCGATCGCGGAGGCGCCGCTCAGCGAGCGTCATCAGAAGATGGTCACGGAAGCGGAGAAGTCGTGCGCGCGCCTGGTGGCGCTCATCGCCGAGCTGAGCGAAATCGGCAAAATCGACGACGGCCTGGTCGCGCTGTCCGAGACCGGGATGGACCTTTTCCCGCTCATGCTCGAGGTGGCCGGGAGTGTGCACGAGGCGAGCGAACGCGGGGTAAGCTTGGAGGTCCGAGGCCAGCGCGACGGCGCAAAGATGACCGGCGACAGCGGCTCGTCTCCGCGTGGCATTTGGCGCAATTTTCCACTGCGCTGCTGCGCGAAATGCCCGGGCCGTGCGTGATGGTCGCCGAGCGGCGCCTGGTCCGGAACGACGGCCAAAGCTCCGCTGTTATCATCGTCGCCGAGGAAGACAGCGTGCAGGCAGCATACGATGCCCACGCCGGAGCGTTCGACGAGAAGCGCGGAGGGGTGGGCTTGTCGCTTCCGATCGCCCGGCGCGTCATCGAGGCGCACGGCGGGCGGCTCTGGTCGCCGGCCGTCGCCAGGGACTCCGGCGCGGCAGGGCCCGGCGCGATCGACGAGCGCGCGGCCCGAAGCGCCGCCGTCATCGCTTTTCCGTTGAAGGATTGAATTCGTTGAAAAAACCGTACGTCGCCATCGTTGACGACGACTCCGCGTTTGCCAATTACCTGCGGACGTTCCTCTCGCTGCGCGGCTACGAAACCCGCTCGTACTCGCGCGGCGACGAAATGATCGCCGCGGTCAAGCAGGGCGATCCGCCCGACATCGTCCTGCTCGACGTCATGATGCCGGGGATGAACGGCATCGAGACGCTCCGTGCCCTGAAGACGGCGAAGCCGGACCTGCAGGTCGTGATGCTGTCGGGCCGCGAGCATGCGTCGACCATCGTCGAAGCGGTCAGGCTCGGCGCCGCCGACTACGTGATCAAGCCCGACGACCCCGAAGGGCTCGGCGAGATTGCGCTCGACGCCGCGATCAAGAACGCGATCGAGAAGACCCGGCTGGTGACGGAGATCACCGAGCTGCGGCGGCAGTTGAACGACGATCAGGATCGCGCGTTCCTGTTCTGGGGCGACAGTCCCGACATGCAGGCGATCGCCACGGTCATCGAGCAGGTGTCCGACAGCGACGTCACCGTGCTGATCCGCGGCGAGAGCGGCGTCGGCAAGGAGCTGGTCGCGCGGGCCATTCACCAGCGCTCGTCGCGCCGCGACCGGCCGTTCGTGAAGGTCAACTGCGCGGCGCTCCCCGCCGAGCTGCTCGAGAGCGAGCTGTTCGGCCACGAGAAAGGCGCGTTCACCGGCGCCGCGACGACGCGCATCGGCAAGTTCGAGCAGGCCGACACCGGCACGATCTTCCTGGACGAAATCGGCGAGATGAAGCCGGCGCTCCAGGCCAAGCTGCTCCACGTCCTGCAGGACGCACAGTTCACCAAGCTCGGCAGCAACAGGGCGATCAACGTCGACGTGCGCGTCGTTGCGGCCACCAACCGCGATCTCGAAGGCATGATGACTCGCGGGGAGTTCCGCGAAGACCTGTATTACCGGCTCAAGGTCATCGAGGTGACGGTGCCGCCGCTGCGCGAGCGGCGCGCACGAGATTCAACACCTGACCGACTTCTTCATGGACCGGTACGCGCGGCGCTACAACCGGCCCGTGCGCCAGCTTTCTCCGGAGCTCCACGCAGCTGTTCCTGACGTACGAATGGCCCGGCAACATCCGCGAGCTGGAGAACATGATGAAGCGCCTGGTCATTCTCCAGGACGAGCAGCTGGTCATCCGCGAGATCGCCCGGACGGCGAAGCCGCTCGCCTCGTTCGCCGCGGCCGGCGCCGCGGTGCCGCACGGTCCGATCGCCGCAGAGCCACCCGACGAGCTCGAGATCGATGACGAGGAGCCGGCCGCCGCCACCGATGAGGTGCCCGCCAGCGGATCCCGGCTGGCCGATATTTCGAAAGCCGCGGCGACCAAAGCCGAGCGCGCGATCATCGAAGAGACGCTGCAGCAGGTCCGATGGAACCGGCGCAAGGCCGCCGAACAGCTTGGGGTCAGCTACAAGACGCTGCTCAACAAGATCAAGGAGTGCGGCATCAGCCCGAAGTAGTACCGTCGCGCTTTCGTCGACAAGCCCTCCCAACATTAGCGGCGGACCACTTCTAGGAACTTTTTTTCCATTCGGCTGCGTTTTTCCCTCCCTTGAGCATCACACTTTCCAAATATGCACAGAATTTCCGTCGTGGCACTGCCATTGCTCGACAGGGCGGGCGTGGCGTCTCCTCAAGTCATGGTCGTCGACCACGATCTTGCGACGCGTGACTTCCTTCAGTCCTTCCTCGCCGAGCGCGGATACCAGGCTGTGGTGCTCGGGACTGCCGAGGAGGCCGTCAGGCACTACACCTCCGAGCGCCCCGCGGCCGTGATTCTCGATCTCGTGATCCCCGGCGCGATGGGCGGGCTGGACGCGCTCGCGGCCTTCAAGAAAATCGATCGAGAGGTGCCGATTATCGTGGTGTCCGGTCAGGGCCGGACGCCGACGGTGGTTCAGGCGATGAAGCTCGGTGCGTCGGACTTCGTCAGCAAGCCGTTCGCCGACACCGAGCTCGAGATCCCTCTCGCCCACGCGGTCAAACAGCGCCAACTCAGCCAGGAGGTGGCATCGCTTCGTGAACAGCTCCAGTCCCAGAGCCGCTACCAGATGCTCTTCGGCCCGGGCGAGCGCATGGCGGAAGTCCAGAACCTCATCAATCGCGTCGCCGACATCGACGTTCACCGTCCTCATTCGCGGCGAGAGCGGCACCGGCAAGGAGCTGGTGGCGCGGGCGCTGTTCGCGTCCTCGCTCCGGCGCGACAAGCCGTTCGTCAAGGTGAACTGCGCAGCGCTGCCGACCGAACTGCTCGAGTCGGAGCTGTTCGGCTTCGAGCGCGGCGCCTTTACCGGGGCGATCCACCAGAAGCCCGGCAAGTTCGAGTTCGCCAACCACGGCACCATGTTTCTTGACGAGATCGGCGAGATGGCGCCGCCGCTCCAGGCCAAGCTGCTGCAGGTGCTCCAGGACGGCGAGTTCTCCCGGCTCGGCGGTAAGCACGACATACGGGTGGACGTCCGCATCATCGCGGCGACCAACCGCTCCGTCGAACAGGCGGTCGCCGATGGCCAGTTTCGTGAAGACCTCTTCTTCCGGCTCAACGTCGTTTCGATCACCATGCCGCCGCTGCGCGACCGGCGGGAAGAGATTCCCATCCTGTCGGACTACTTCCTGAAGAAGTACTCCGTTCAATACAACAGGCCGCACGCCGGGCTCTCGAAGGATCTGATCGGCCTGTTCATGGACTACGACTGGCCCGGCAACGTGCGCGAGCTCGAGAACCTGATTAAGCGCGCCGTCGTGCTCGGCGACGACGCCCCTATTCGACGGGAACTGAGCCACTCCATCGCGGTGTCGGCTGAGCGCAAGCAGACGGTCCGTTCCGCCTCTCGCGCGGCCCCCACCCCCGTCTCCCCCGACGTAGCCCGCATGGCCGACGCCCGCCGAACTGGCCGCGGCAGCGATCGAGGCCGGCAATTACTCGCTCAAGGACGTTTCAAGGACAGCGGCCCGCGGCGCCGAGCGGGAGCTCATCCTCAGGATGCTGGAACGGACGCGCTGGAACCGCAAGGAGGCCGCCGGCATCCTCGGGATCAGCTACAAGGCGCTCCTCTACAAGATGAAAGAAAACGGCCTCGGCAAGGTCTCATAAACTCATGACGAGCCATTCGTTCTACGAGGAGGGATGGCAAACTCCTCACCGCCTGCGCGTTCGAGTTCGTGCTCGGTATAGAGCTCAGGCGCGCCGTTCGATCCCAGAACTTCCTGACGCTGATCGTGCTGGAAACAAGCGCGGGAGTGGGAAGGGATGAGGGTCACCGCCGACGACGGAACGGTGCAGCAGGTCGCGGAGGTCATCGGGAAGGAGGTCCGCGAAACGGATCTGATCGGTCTCACCGAGCAGGGCGTCCTGTCACTCGTCCTGGTCGATGCCGACTTCGACCATTCCACCCACGTCATCGACCGGCTGGTTTCGCGTATCGACAACTACGAGTTCCCGACCATCCTGCGGATCGCGGTCGGCGCCGCCTGTTATCCCACTGACGCGATCGATGCTGACTCGTTGAAACGACAGGCGCTGGCGCATCCCGTCGTCAACTGGCGCAGCGGCGTGCGGGCCTCGGATCAGAACTGAGGTTTCCTCTCACCGGACGTCCCGCCAGCTCCTGCCGGCGGCGATCTGGCGGGCGAAGCACGACCGTGCCCGCGCGTACGCGTCCGTCAGCGCCCCGGCCGAGACCGGCTGCAGCAACTCGTTGTCCCGTGGGCAGGCTGCGCGAGGCGCCGGGCGCCGGCCGGGACCGCCCGTCCCTCCCGGGATCGGCTCTCCTCGGCAAAGTAGATCGCCGCGCCTTCACGCACCCACGCCGGGCGTTCGTCGAGCACCCGTCGGTCATCGCGTGCACGAGCTCGTGACGGATCGTCCGGTCCAGCAGGCCGCGTTCGCGCAGCACCGCCAGCGGCAGCAGGTGCAGCTCGTTGCCTGACCCAGGCTCCCGACGTGAACCACGGCCGTCCCGTCGCCCGCTCGAAGTCCGCGGTGGTCGGATGGAAACGAATCGTCACCCTCGGCGGCGCGGCAACGCCGAGCGTCGCCGCGAGCTCGTCGCGGGCCACGGCGGCGAGCCTCGCATCACGGCCCGCTCCTCGCCTTCGTCGTCGTCGGGAAGCGAAACGAGCACGCCGGACGGCGGAGCGGAAGCGCGCGCGACCCGGCAGCCGCGATGTCGGCCCCGGGAAAGTACTTCCGAAGGATGGCGGTCGCGCTCGTCCCGCGCGCGGCGAGGTTGGTCGAGCCGATGACGCACAGGCCGACGCCGTGGCCAAACCCGTGGCCGGCGAATCGGTACCCGTTCCCCTGCCAGCCGCAGCTCGAACGTCGTGCTCTTGATGTGCTGCCAGCCGAGCGTCCGTCCGACGACGACGCGCAGATCCTGCCCGGAGATTTCGGCCGGGGTCAGGCCGTCCAGGCGCAAGCGGGCCACGCGGCCCGAACTGTTGCGCGACACGATCCGCATGTCGCGAAGCTGGTTGCCGCGAAAGCCGGCGGCGTGAAAGGCGCGCAGCAGATCCGCCGGCCGGAGCTCCGCTTCCCACGCCGGCGCGCCCTCGCACGCCTCGTCGTCGGCTGACGGCAGATGGGGCGGATCGTCGGCGCCGGGCCAGACGTTCGATGGAATCTCGGTGCGCCCGCCGCACGACGCGCTGTAGAACACCGGCGCGATGGCCCCGTTCCGCATCAGCACCTGGCCGGCCGTCGCCTGCGCCGCCGACGTGGTGTCGCCGGCGGTGGCCGTCCGCACGACCTGGCAGTGCGTCTCGTCGCAGAGATCGAAGCCGTCGGCGCGATGCCGATCGGGATTGCCCAGCGCGAACGTGCGGATGGTGATCGCCAGCGCCTCGAGCGCCGCCGGCGGGCTTTCGCGGGCCGCCTCGCCGGCGAGCACGCGGGCGATGTAGGTTTCGAGCGGCAGGGTCTGGACCGTGTAGCCGCCGCCGGGCCGGGCAAAGCCGACCCGCAGCTCGATCGGCGCGGCGTCCGCCGCGCGCTGTTGCAGGGCGGACGGCCATGGCCAGGGAGACACAGAACAGGCAGACCAGACGCAAAGCAGGGCGCCGTGCGCTCGAGACCGCCTTTGTCGCCGAGGAGCAGTGCGTTGTTCACTCCAACTCCAGAAACGCCGAGACGCCCTCCCAGATACGGGGCAGGCTCTTCGTCAACTGATGATCGTCCTCGAGCAGCGACAGCGTCACGTTGGGCCGCGCGCGCGCGAACGCTTCGACCGTCCGCGGATCGACCGACGTGTCGTGCAGCCCCTGAAACACGAGCGCCGGCTGCGGGAACGCCGTGTCGAACGGATTGTACCGGAAGCTGTCCTCGTAGAAGGCGAAGTTCAGCATCCGCTCGGCGTTGTCCGCGTAGTGGAAGAACGGCAGCCGGCCGAGGCGCCGCCATTCGGCGATGCGCTCCGGCGGCAGCAGATGGTGGCCTTCCTTGGCGAACATCACGGCCGGGGCGAGCAGCACCAGCCGGTCGACGCGCGGGCCGAAGGCCGCCGCGGCGAGGATCGCCAGGGTGCCTCCCAGGCTCGAGCCGATGAGGACGGCCGGCTCCTGCCCGTGCGGCGGACATCTCGCGATCGAGCTGATCGAGCATTCGCGTCAGGGTCAGCGTCGTGAAATCCGGCTGGTTGAAGTCCGGGCAACGGAGCGACGATGCCGTGCGGCCGCAGCCGCTCGCCGAGGTACGACGCCTTGGTCGACTGTGCCGAGGATGCGAATCCGTGGAGGTAGAACGATCGGACGGCGCCATCAGAGCAGCGTCTGGCACCCCGCGCGGCACCGGCACTTGATCAGCCCTTCGCCGTCGGTGTTGTAGTGGTAGGTGATCTCCTCGCCTTTGCGGATCGTCCGCGAGGCGCGGATCCAGATGACCCCGTCCTTGATGTCGATGTAGCCGTTCGGCCGGCAGGAATGGTTGATGTACCGCGCGACGTTGCCGCCGACCCCGGCGTCGATGACCGTCCGGTTCGTCAGCTTGAAGCACCAGATGTGGCCGTGCCGGATGTAGCGCCGCTCGCGCTTCAGGCTCTCCTGGTTCGAAATCTTCTCGCCTGCATAGTGGATGATGCGCTTGTTCTTCGGGATCGCCGCCGTCGCATACACGCCCCACCCATGGATCCGGGATTTCCGCCGTTCAATCATGAGCCATAACCATAGCATCACTGCTATAGTTGACCGCGATGGATTGGATTCTGCCCTCGTGGGGCCGCGTGCTGACGGGATACGCGCCCGCGCTTTCCATCGAGATCACGCGCGAGTGTCCGCTGCAGTGTCCGGGCTGCTATGCGTACGGCGAGGACCACCTCGGCGGGGAGCTGACGCTGCGCGCAGGTCCGCGACTTCAAGGGCCAGGAGCTGGTTGACGGCGTCCTCGCGCTCGTCGATCGCCACCGGCCGCTTCATCTGTCGATCGTCGGCGGCGAGCCGCTCGTCCGCTACCGCGAGCTGAACACGCTGCTTCCGCTGCTGTCGAAACGCGGGATTCACGTGCAGCTCGTCACGAGCGCCGTGCGCGAGATACCGCTCGAGTGGCGCGACATTCCACGCCTGAACGATCGTCGTCTCCATCGACGGCCTCCAGCCGGAACACGACGCGCGGCGGACGCCGGCCACCTACGATCGCATCCTCAAGCACATCGCCGGCCACTCGCTCGAGATCCACTGCACGATCACGCGCCAGCAGGTGAACCGGCCGGGATACATCGACGAGTTCCTCGCCTTCTGGTCCGGGCGTCCGGAAGTCCGGAAGATCCTGATCAGCCTGTACACGCCGCAGCTCGGCGAGGTGTCGGCCGAGCGGCTGCTGCCGGCCGATCGCGAGCGCGTCGTCAACGATCTGCTGGCGCTGCGGCTACGGTACCCGAAGCTGGCGCTGCCGAAGGAGCTCATCGCCGCCTTCGTCGACGCCTCCACAATCGCCGGACGCATGCGTCTTCGCCCGCACGACGATGACGATTTCGGCCGACCTGAACACGAAGATCACGCCGTGCCAGTTCGGCGGCGACGCCCGACTGCAGCAACTGCGGGTGCATGGCATCGGCCGGGCTCGAGGCCATCTCGCGGCATCGCGTGTTCGGCGTGATTCCGGTGGGATCGCTGCTGAACGGCTCGATCAAAGTCGGCGAGCATGATGCGACGTCTCCGTCCGGCCGAGTCGCAGGCCTGATGCTATAATTTCGAGGCTCTTGGCCATTTTCACGACCGCGAGCCGGAAGGTCCGATCGGCGCGGGAATTCCTCCGGGGGCTGACGCACACCGCCCATCCGCTGCTCGTCCAGATCATCCCCATCCGGCGCTGCAACATCGACTGCGGCTACTGCAACGAATACGACAAGGTGTCGGAGCCGGTGCCGACCGCGGTGATGAAGCGGCGCATCGACCGGCTGGCGGCGCTCGGCACGTCGGTCGTCGCGTTCAGCGGCGGCGAGCCGATGCTGCACCCGGATCTCGACGAGCTGGTTCGATACATCCGCGGCCGCGGCATGATGGCCGGCCTGATTACCAACGGCTATTTTCTGGTGCCGAAGCGAATCGACGGCGCTGAACCGGGCCGGGCTCGACTTTCTGCAGATCAGCATCGACAACGTCGACCCGGACGAAGTCTCGAAGAAGAGCCTCCGCGTGCTCGACAGGAAGCTGCAGGATCTCAGGAGGTACGCGACCTTCGACGTGAACATCAACTCCGTCGTGGGCGGAGGGATCAAGAACCCCGAGGACGCGCGCACCATCAACACCCGCGCGCGCGATCTCGGCTTCTCGACCTCGATCGGCATCATTCACGACGGCTCCGGCCGCCTCAAGCCGCTTGGCGGCTCGGAACGCAAGGTCTACGACGACGTGTCCGCGGCCATCAGCAGCCCCTGGCAGGTCGTCAAGAATCTCTATTCCGGGATTCGGGGCTTCCAGGACAACCTCGCCGACGGGAAGCCGAACGAGTGGCGATGCCGCGCGGGCGCGCGATATCTCTACATCTGCGAAGAGGGCCTGGTCCACTACTGCTCGCAGCAGCGCGGGTATCCGGGCGTGCCGCTCGAGTCCTACTCCATCGCCGATATCCGGCGCGAGTTCGGCACGAAAAAGGCCTGCGCGCCGTACTGCACGGTCGGCTGCGTCCATCGCGTGTCGACGATGGACTTCTGGCGAAGTCCGCAGGACGTGGCGCAGAGCCGGCCGGTCCTTGGCTCCCGGCTCGGGCTCTAGGCTCGGGACGCCAGGCTGGCCGGAGGCTCGCCTGAACTCCGCTAAGAAGCCGCGGCGAGGCGGCAGCCCGCGGGCTTCTTCTTTCTCTGCCTTCTCTTCCTTCTTTTCCCGCTTCTTCCCGCTCTCCGTCTGCGCCCAGTCCTGCTCGAACACCTCCATCATCTGCTTGACGACGCGCTTGTCGTTGACGATGACGCCGATCTCGCGGCGCTTTTCGAGTTGAAGACGCCGGAGGCTCTGGCTGCCGATGAACGCCCGGCGGCCGTCACGGATGATGGCGCGCACGTGAAGCCGTCTGCCCGGATATTTTTCGCCCTTGATCTTCCACTTCGCTTCGACCTTCCCGATGATGCGCACGTCGACGCCCGCGTTGATCCGCTGCGTGATCAGGCGCAGCATGGCATCGTCGGTCACCTGGGGGTCGTAAATGAGCAGCTGCTTGCGCGCGCCGCTGATGAACGCGGCGAGCCGCTCCCGGGCATTCTCCGGGCTGACGACGAAGCGATCGCATCCGGCCGTGTAGGGCTGACGCGTGTCGTCGGCTTTGAACAGCTTGAGCGCCTCCTGCACCAGCTTCGGATTCTTGGTGATGACGCCGAGGCTTCGGCTCTTGGCGATGTCGAGCCTGGTGAGGTTGAAGCCGTAGACGTGCAGGACGCGGCCGTCGACGATCATCATCTTGCCGTGATAGCGAATCAGATCGTCGTCGGTCCGGGACACGGTCACCCCGGCCGCCAGCAGCCGCAGCTCGAGGTTTCGCAGGACCTTGTCGCTGCCGGTATGGGTGTGGGCGATGAGGGCGCGCACGGCGACGCCGCGCCCGACGGCCGCTTCGAGGGCCCGGGTAATCTCCTCCCGGTCGAAGCGAAAAATGAGGATGTCGATGGACTTTTTCGCCTGCTTGATGGCCGTGACAACAGGAGCGACGCCGGCGTCGGGCTGAATGATGAGTTTCATACGTCATAACCGGCCCTATCGGCCGGATGCGACGTCATCAGCAAATTGCTGGCCAGTTCAGGTTAGACACCAGCTCAGCAGTAAGAGCGCGCAAATTCAACGCAGAACGTGCAGTCATAACCGAGGTCCGTCATCTTCGACTATGAGTGTCCGGCTTAGCCGGACCCTGACTCAGTAGAAATCGTGCGCGTCGAAGTCGACGTCGACGCCGCGCATGCCGAGCACCTGTTCGGCGCGCACCGAGGTGACCCCGTCCTGGTTCTGGAGCACGCCGTCCACGATCAGAAACGGCTCCTCGACGATCGTCAGACGGTCGCGCGCGAACAGATCCGGCCGCACGATGATGTTCGCGACGCCGGTCTCGTCCTCGAGCGTGAGGAACACGAACCCTTTGGCCGTGCCGGGCCGCTGCCGCGTGATGACCATGCCGGCCACGCGCACGCGGCGGCCCTGCCGCGCGACGCGCAGATCGGAGGCGCGCAGCACGCCCCGCATCGCCAGCTCTTCGCGCCGGAGCGCCATCGGATGGCGGCCGACGGTCAGGCCCGTGCCGGCGTAGTCGGCGACGATGCGCTCGGCTTCGGTCATCGGCTTCAAAGGGCAGGGGCAGAGGTTGGAGGCTGGAGGTTGGAGGTTCGAGGTCGGAGGCTAGGGTTGTCACAATCCTGCTCTGCGAGCTCCAGGGGATCGAACGCAGAGACCGCAGAGATCGCAGAGTATCTGGATCCTAAAACCTCTGCGTCCTCTGCGTGTCTCTGCGTGCTCTGCGTTCGATGTGAACAGCTCGCCCGCCGGCCGGACGGCGCGCTCGGCCTGCCAGAGCGCGGAGCGGCGGTCGTAGCCGAAGGCGTTCAGCGCGCCGATGTCGGCGAGCGTGACGACTTCGTCGCGGCGCAGGCCGGTGCGCGCCACGAGGTCATCGAGCGACGCGAAGCGACGGGCTACAGGGCGCCGGCCGGGCCCAGTCGTGCGAGCAGGTGTTGCAGAACCACCGGCGGGCATCCACGCGCTCGAGCATCGACTCGTCGTCGCAACCGCATTTGGGACAAGCAGGACGGGTCGTGGGCTGCAGGCGTTCGAGCGCGGTCTGGACTGTCGGAGCGCTCGCGATCGCCTTGCCGATCTGCTCGCGCAAGCCGCTGACATACCGCAGACCGAGCCGAATCGCGCCGTCGGCTTCGACCGTGCAGTCCCAGTCCGACACCTGCACGTCGATGGGATGGAACCGGACGCCGCGGCGCTGCGCGTCTTTCACGAGCGTCGACGGGTGATAGAACCCCATCGGCTGATTGTTGAGGAGCGCCGTATAGAACGCCGCCGGGTAATGGACTTTCAGATACGCGCTCGCATACGCCAGCAGCGCGAAGCTGGCGGCGTGCGACTCGGGAAATCCGTACAGCGCAAACGACGCGATCGACGTGACGATCTGCTCCGCGGCGTCGCCGGTGATGCCCTGCCGCGCCATGCCGTCGCGCAACTGGACTTCGATCTGCTTCATCCGCCGCTCGGATCGCTTGAACCCGAAGGCGCGCCGCAGCTCTTCGGCCTGCCCGCCGGTAAAACCGGCCGCCACCATCGCCATGCGCAGCAACTGCTCCTGGAAGAGCGGCACGCCGAGCGTCCGCGCCAGAATCGGCTCGAGCGACGGATGCGCATAGGCGCACCGGCTCCCGCCCGGCGCGCCGGTTCAGATACGGATGGACCATCTGCCCCACGATCGGCCCCGGGCCGGATAATCGCGACCTGCACGACGATGTCGTAGAAGCAGGCCGGCTTGAGACGCGGCAGCGTCGCCATCTGCGCGCGCGACTCGACCTGAAAGACGCCGATCGTGTCGGCCTCGCACAGCATCCGGTAGACGGCCGGATCGTCCTGCGGCAGATGCGCCAGATCGACGACACGACGGTTTGAACCGCAGAGCTCGCAGAGTTCGCAGAGAAACTTGTTTTAAAAGAATTCTCTGCGGTCTCTGCGATCTCTGCGTTCATCGTTGTGGTTTCACCGTTCACGAGCGCGAGCGAGTCCTGGATCACCGCCATCATGCCCAGGCCGAGAAGATCGACCTTGACGATCCCCATGTCGGCGCAGTCGTCCTTGTCCCACTGCACGACGACCCGGCCGGGCATGCTGGCGTTCTCGAGCGGGACGACGGCGTCGAGCTGCCCCTGGCAGATCACCATCCCGCCGGAATGCTGGCCGAGATGCCGGGGCAGATCCTGCATCTCGCCCCAGAGCCGCGCGAACAGCCGCACGCGATCGGAATTCAGATCCAGGCCGACCGACGCCAGGTGGCGCGGCAGCGTGTCGGCCGGATCGGTGAACTCGAAGTTGTTCATCACCTTCGCGAGGCGATCGACCTGCTCGGCGTCGAAGCCGAGCGCCTTCCCCACTTCGCGCGCGGCGCTCCGGCCGCGATAGGTGATGACGTTGGCCGTCATCGCCGCGCCCAGGCGGCCGTATTTTTCGTAGACGTGCTGGATCACCCGCTCGCGGCGATCGCCGCTCGGCAGATCCAGATCGATGTCGGGCCACTCGCCGCGCTCTTCCGACAGGAACCGCTCGAACAGCAGATCCATCGCCGACCGGATCGACCGCGGTGATCCCGAGGCTGTAGCAGACGGCGCTGTTGGCGGCGCTGCCGCGCCCCTGCACCAGGATGTCGTGCTGCCGGCAGAAATTGACGATGTCCCAGACGATCAGGAAGTAGCCGGCGAGGTGCAGCTTCTCGATGAGATCGAGCTCGCGCGCGATCTGCGCGCGCGCCCGATCGTGATACGGGCGGTACCGCTCGCGCGCGCCGACCTCGACGATCTGCCGCAGGAACGTCGCCTGCGTCTCGCCGGGCGGGACCGGGTAGTCGGGAAACCGGTAGCCGAGATCGGCCATCGTGTACTGCAGGCGATCGGCGAGCTCCCGCGTCCGCCCGATCGCGTCCGGCCGATCGCTGAAGAGCGCCGCCATGTCGGCGGGGGCTTTGAGATACCGCTCGGCGTTCGGCGCGAGCCGCCGCCCCGCCTGCGCCAGCGTGGTGTGATGGTGGATGCAGGTGAGGACGTCGAACAGCGGCCGCTCCGCCAGCGTCGCGAACCGGACGCCGTTGGTCGCGACGATCGGCACGTGGAACGCCGACGCGAGATCGACGAGCGCCTGGTTGTCCGCCTCTTCGTCGCGGCGGAAGTGCCGCTGCAGCTCGACGTACACGCCGTCGCGGCCGAACAGGCCGACGAGACGATCGAGCAGGCCGCCGACGCCGTCGCGGCCGCCGTCGAGCGCCGCGCGGCCGGCGAGCGCGACGAGGCCGCGGGTGCAGCCGTCCAGATCCTCGAGCGTGAGCGCGCCTTCGCCTTTGGGCGCGCGCAGCTTCATGCGGGTGATCAGCCGGCAGAGGTTTCGATAGCCCTCCTGGCTTTCGCAGAGGACGGGCAACGTACAGGGCTGGAAGGCTGGAAGGGCTGGACTGGCGGGACCGATCCTTCTTCCGGCGTTCCGTTCCTGCCCTTCCTGCCTTCCTGCCTCCTGCGCCTTCGTGATCGTGAGCTCTGCGCCGATGATCGGGCGGAGGCCGGCGGCCGTCGCGGCCTTGTGAAACCGGGGCGCGCCGTACACGCCGTCGCGATCGAGCAGCGCCACCGCCCGGTAGCCGAGATCGGCCGCGCGCTCGACGATCGCTTCAGGGAGCGACGCGCCTTGGAGAAAGCTGAAGGCGGAGGCGGTGTGGAGCTCGATGTATGAAGACACAACGACACGCTCGCCACCACAGAGGACACAGAGGACACGGAGGTCAAAATCGCAGGTTTGTTCCTCCGTGTCCTCCGTGTCCTCCGTGGTTCATATTTATCAGTCCACAATCGCATCGACGAACCACCCGTCGGTCTCCCGATCCTGGAACACGCGATACACCGCGCCGTCGGCGAGCGCGACATCCCATTCGTCGCGGTCCCACGAGGGCAGGAAAGGCTGGACAGGCTGGATAGTCGGGACCGATCCTCTTCGCGATGCTCTGTCCCTGCCCTTCCTGCCCTTCCCGCCCGTCCCGCCCACCAATGTCCCGACGTGCGCCACGGGCCGGCCGCGATGCGCACCGCTCCGCCGGCGAAGCCGCGGCGGTCGGTCGTGACACGCGTGGGCCGCCCGTGCTCGACGACCGCGCGCGCGGGAACCGGCTGGCGGCATCGACGAAGGGCGGAAGCAGGGACTGAGGCTGGGGCGGAGCTCGACACGATCGAACGCAGAGCTCGCAGAGTTCGCAGAGTTTTCTGAATATGTTCTCTGCGTGCTCTGCGGTCTCTGCGTTGATCGTCGTGATGTCGTGATCGGTCGCGAACGGCTCCATCGCGAACGCCCCGGGACGGTACGAATCGACCGTGGCCGGCGCGCCGATGCGGTCCTGCCCCATCAGCGCGGCCAGACGCGCGAGCAGCGTCGAGAGCTGCTCGGGCGTCGGATGCGCGCGCGTGAACAGCGTGTGCTGCACGACCCGGCCCGGCGTCGGATCGATGACGATCGTCACGCGATCGACGGCGGCGGGCGGCGGGTGCGCGTCGAGATCCAGCAGCAGGAGCGTGCGGAGCGTCCGCACGTCGCGGATGGGCGACGGCAGCTGCAGATGGCGTTCGTGCCGGGCGGCGTCGACGCCTGTCCTGAGCGGCGTGATCAGGCGAAGATCGAGGTGCAGGATCGCGGCGCCGCGGTCGCGCCGCTCGAGGCGCGCCGACAGCGGCTCGAGCAGCCGCGTCAGCACGAACGACAGCGGCTCGAGGCCGTCGATCGGCCATTCGAGATCCAGCGACGATTCGAAGCGCTCCTCGGGCAGCGTCGGCACGAGCGGCGCCGTGTCCTCGCCGCGCGCCATCGCCTGCCATGCCAGGGCGTGCTGCCCGAGACGCGACGACAGATCGCCGGGCGGCAGCGCCGCAAACTCACCAAGCGTTCTGATCCCCCAGCGTTTGCAACGCAGAGACCGCAGAGACTGCAGAGTCTTAGGATTCAGAGTCTCTGCGTGCTCTGCGTGCTCTGCGTTCCATAGTCGTGAATCTTTTCGAGAATCGCTGATCGGGCAGCGGGGCAAGCGTCTCGCGTTCTCTGCCGGGTTCGACCACCGTGAGGCCGGGACGCGCCAGCGCGAGCACGAGGGCGGCCGAGCGTGTCGCCGCGACCGCGACATGCACGTGCATCCCCCGCGCGGCGGCCTCGCGCCGCAGCTCTTCGCCGATCGTCCGCGGCGGCCCGATGAGACGGTCGAGCCCGCTGACGTCGATCGACACGAGGTCGTCGCGATGCTGCTCGTAGCGCGGCGAAAATTCCCGCGCGACGGCCGACGAGCGGGTCCACGACATTCAACGCAGAACCCGCAGAGCTCGCAGAGTTCTTTGGATCCAAATTCTCTGCGTGCTCTGCGAGCTCTGCGTTCGATCGTCTTGTCAACAGCAGGTGGTCGATACAGGCAGGCGTACATCTTCCTGAAACCGCGCACGAGCGCGAATGACTTCAACCTCGATGTCGAGCCCTTTGAACAACCGCCCGTCAACTCTGATCCCTCTGCCACTGGCGCTGGGGCCCCGCTCCAGCGCGACTGACGCTGACGCCTCGCCTCGGATTTGCTCGTCCTCGGCTCGGCGTGGCCGCAGGCGCTCCCCTCCTGCCCGGCTCAACCGCACCGTGAGCCCGCCGAGCTGCGCGCCATCGGCGCGTCGCCGACCAGCACGCAGGCCGTCTGGCTCCCTTCGATGATGCGTTGCAGCCGCCGCCACGTCGTGAACGGCAATCGCTGGAGGCTGTGGGGCGGCGCCTCGGCGGCGTCGAACACCACCAGGCCGAAGTTTCCGGCCTGCAGGACGAGCGTGAGCGCCTTGACGGCTCGATCGAGCGCGCGCTGATTCAGCTCGCGGCACAAGCCCGGATTGGGCACGACCTGGCCGCGCACCCACAGCAGCCGTGCGAGATCGACGCCGGCCGCGGCCGCCGACGCCACGTCGAGCATGTCGAGCACATCGACGAGCGCGACGATCTCGCGCCGTGCGGTAGCCGCCGCGAGCATCTGCAGCAGCACGCTCGCGCGGCCCGTCGATCGCGCACCGACCACCTCCGAGATCTGGCCGCGCGGAAACCCGCCTCCCAGCCGCGCGTCCAATGCCGTAACACCGGTCGGAGCCGTGGCGTATTCATCAGTGCCGCCAGACGAAAGCGCTGGAAGCCCTGGAAGGTCTGTCGTGAGCGTGCGATCCAGCTTCTGGTCGCGCAGAAGGGCTTCGAGATCGGCGCGTGCAAGTGACATAGGATGGGAGAGACTTGTTTTCGCTTTATCTTCGCCTTCGCGCGAACTATAGCGCACGCCGGGCCGGGCCATCAAGCGGGCCGCGACGTAAGGTAAGATGACTCGACGTTCTTCTGCGGCGTTTTTAAGGCTAAAGTCATACCCTTCATTCATTTAGGACACATCAGGACCCCGATTGGCTGATACCGGCCCCGCCGAGGTTTCCACACCGGCCGACACCGTCGCTTCGCCGACCACGTCATTCGGCTCGCGGGCGCTGCGCCGCATGCTGGCGGCGTTCACCTATCGCGATTTCCGCGTGCAGTGGTTCGGCGCCTGCAGCTCGAGCATCGGCACGTGGATGCAGCTCACCGCGCAGAACTGGATGGTCCTGTCGCTGACCGGGTCGGCGTTCTTCCTCGGCCTCGATGCCTTCCTGCAGCAGCTGCCGATCATGCTCTTCACGCTCATCGGCGGCGTGCTGGCCGATCGCCACGATCGCCGGCGGACGCTGCTGGCCTCGCAGTACATCCAGATGGCGACGGCAGCCTCCCTGGCGGCCCTCGTCTACTTCGACGTCGTCGAGATCTGGCACATCCTGCTGCTCTCGTTCACGACCGGCCTCGCCCAGGCATTCGGCGGCCCGGCCTATCAGGCGCTCATCCCGTCGCTCGTCGACAAGAAAGATCTGCCGAACGCGGTCGCGCTCAACTCGATTCAGTTCAACATCGCGCGCGTGCTCGGCCCGCTCGCCTTCGGCGCGACGATTGCCGTCTTCGCGAGATGGGGCTTCGACGAACCGCAGGCCATGGCCGCCTGCTTCGCCCTGAACGCGCTGTCGTTCCTGGTCGTCATCTACGCGCTGATGTCGCTGCACGTGAAGCACATTCCGCCGACCGGCGGCGGCAGCATGCGCGACGAGCTGCGCACCGGCCTCTCGTACGTCCGGCAATCACGGCAGCCTGGTGGCGCTCATCGTGCTCGCGGCGGCGACGACGTTCCTGGGGTTTGCGGTGCTGACGTTCCTGCCGCTCTTCACGCAGACGGTCTTCAACGAAGGCGCGCAAACCTACAGCCACCTGCTGGCGTTCTCGGGCGCCGGCTCGGTGGTCGGCGCGCTCGTCGTCGCGTGGCTCGGGAAGTTCCCGCGGATGGGGCTGACGGCGCTCGTCGTGCAGGTGGTCTACGGCCTGCTGATTCTCGCGTTCGCCTCGTCGCACGTGCTGTGGCTGAGCGAGGTGCTGCTGTTCCTGACCGGCGCCGCGCTGATGGTCGTCTTCTCCACCGTGACGTCGCTCATTCAGCTCATCGCGCCCAACGAGATGCGCGGCCGCGTGATGAGCATCTACATGGTGGCGTTCCGCGGCGGCATGCCGCTCGGCAGCCTGGTCAGCGGCTACCTCGCGACGCTGATTGGCGCGCAGACGCGTGATCGCGATCAACGGCGTGCTGCTGGTCGTCGTGGCCCTCTATTTCCTCGCCCGCAGCCCCGAGGTGAGACACGCCTGAGGGATTCACGTAAGATAACGAACGACCGCGACATGATGCCAGTATTCGAACTAGTCACCAGCTCCGGGCTCGGCTCGCTCCTCGGGATGCGCCACGCGTTCGAGCCGGATCACCTCGCGGCCGTCTCCACGCTGGTGACGCGCGAGCCGAACGGCTACAAGGCGGCCCTCGTCGGCGCGTGGTGGGGGCTGGGCCACACGCTGTCGCTGCTCGTGGTCGGCGCCGTGCTCCTCGTCCTGCGCGCCGAGATGACGCCGCGCGTCTCGGACGCGTTCGAGCTTTGCGTGGCGCTGATGCTGATCGGCCTCGGATGGCGCGCCGTCCATCAGGCGGCGCGTCAGGGCACGGCCGGCCCGGCGCACGTCCATCAGCACCGGCACCTCGTGCACACCCACCCGGGGGTGCCGGCGCACGTCCACGTCGGCCGATGGACGCTTGCACGCCGGCCGCTCCTGGTCGGCGCCATTCACGGCCTCGCCGGCAGCGGCGCGCTGACCGCGCTCGTGCTGACCACGCTGCCGACGACCGCCGCCAGGATCACCTACATCTCGCTGTTCGGACTGGGATCGACGCTGGGGATGGCCGCGCTGTCAGGGCTTCTGGGCTGGCCCCTCGCCCGCCTGGGATCGCATCAGGCAATCGCGCGCGGCATTTCGCTGGCCGTCGGGTGCGTGTCGATCGGACTTGGTCTGATCTGGGGCTACCCGCTGATGTTCCGCCTGATGTAGAGCCTGAGCCTGGGTCAAGCAGGATGCCCGCCAACATTCTCCTGGTCGAAGACGAAACGGCGCTTCGAATGACGATGGGCGACCGGCTGCGCAACGAGGGTTATGTCGTCGACTATGCGGCCAACGGCGACGAGGGGTTCGACAAGGCCACGGCCCTCCCCTTCGACCTGATACTGCTCGACGTCCTGCTGCCTCGCCGGAACGGTTTCGCTGTCTGTCAGGACATTCGCGAAGCCGGCCTCATCACGCCCATCCTGATGTTGACCGCATTGGGACAGACGGCGGACAAAGTACGTGGCCTGAAGATCGGCGCCGACGATTACGTCACCAAGCCGTTCAACATGCAGGAACTGATGGCCCGGGTCGAGGCGCTGCTCCGCCGCGCGCCCAGCAGGCCCTTGCTGCAAGAGCGTCCTCACCAGTTCGGGTCGGTTCGCGTCGATCTCCGCGGCACGGAGGTCACACGCGACGGCGGGCCGGTGAACCTCTCCGCACGGGAGTTCCAGCTCCTTCGTTACTTCCTCGAGCATCCGGGCAAGACGCTGTCCCGCGAAGAGCTGTTGACGCAGGTTTGGGGCTACCAGCCAGCAGACGTTTACGCGTACCGTGGACGTTCACGTCGCAAGCCTGCGGCAGAAGCTCGAAGACGAGCCGCGGCAGCCGAAGTTTTTTCTCACGATTCAGGGCCTCGGTTACAAGTTCAAGCCCTAGCCGGTCCCAGATGAAGCTTCATTTCAAGGCCCGTGTCCTGCCCGCGGCTGTCGTCGTGACGACGGTCGGCGTGATCATGCTCGCAGCCCTGCAATACCGCTGGAGCACCGAAGTGAGCGAAGCGACAGGCGTGCGGCTTGCCGACACCCTCCAGCTTTCGATGATCAACTGGCATCTCGACTTCCTCCGCAACTTCGCGGAGGTCTCTCTGACGATGCGCGTCGATCCGGAACAGGGAGCCATTGGCGATCTCAGTCAGTACGCCAGGCGGGTCGCCGATTGGAAGGCCGTCGCACGATATCCCGACCTGGTCTCCCACGTGTACCTGATGACAGCCGGCGAATCCGCGCGCCTTCAGGCTCGCCGCTTGAATGCCTCCAGCCGGGAATTCGAACCAGTCGAGTGGCCTGAACGCCTCCTCCCGTGGACGGACGCTCTGTCCAAGCCGGCGTCGGCGGTTGTGGCGGCTCCGGTGTCCAGCACCTTCATGGGCGACGCCGTTCGGGGGTGGCGCTTCGAACCCGAGCCGCCGGCCCTGCTCCACCCGGCGGGGAAGGATTGGATCGTCGTCGCGTTGAACGGCGAGGTGATTCGAAACAGGATTCTGCCGGACCTGGCGCATCGCTACTTCCAGGGGACGGACGGATTGGACTATCTGGTCGCCGTGGTCGCCGGCTCGTCGCCGCGCGAGGTGCTGTATACCTCCGACTCCGGCTTTGGGCAGGAACAGGTCACCGACGCGGATGGGACCCTCAACGTATTCGGGCGGGCATTGAGCGCGGCGTCGCCATCACCGTTGAAGGTGTTTCACAAGACCTCGGACAATCTGGCACCGGGCGCTCTGACGGCCCTTCCGTGGTTTCCGCGTCTTCGCGACGCCTCGGCAGAGGACGACTGGCAGCTCGTCGTCCGGCACCGGCGGGGTGGACCGCTGGGGGCGTTCGTGGCCGACATGCAGCAGCGCGATCTGGCGGTGAGCTTCGGGGCACTGCTGCTGCTCGTGGTCAGCATGGGAATGCTCGTCGCCGCCAGCAGTCGCGCGCAGCGCCTGGCGCGGCTGCAGCTCGATTTCGTCACGGCCGTATCCCATGAGCTGCGCACGCCGCTGACCGTCATCAGCTCGGCGGCCGACAACATTGCTCAAGGCGTCGTGCACGGTCAAGAGCAATACATGCAATACGGGTCGGTCATCGGTAACCACGTGCGCCAATTGTCTGCCCTCGTCGAGCAGGTGCTCCTCTTTGCGTCGACCAACCACGCCCAGCCAAGGCTGACCCAGCGGACGCTCGAAGTCTCCCAAATCGTCGACGCCACTCTTTCGAGCACCGAAGGGTTGATCCGCGCTGCTCAGTTCACCGTCGAGCTCGACGTCGCGCGAGATCTGCCCCCTGTGACGGGCGATCTGCTGGCACTCTCGCAATTGCTGCAGAACCTCGTGACCAACGCGCTGAAGTACAGCGGAGAGCAACGCTGGCTCCGCATTCGCGCGACGAGCGTCGATCAGGGGCTGACGGGGAACGAGGTTCAGATCAGCATCTCGGACCGGGGCATCGGGATCGGCGACACCGATCTGCCCCGCATCTTCGAACCGTTCTATCGCAGTCCCTCAGTGGCAGCTGCGCAGATTCACGGCACCGGACTGGGGCTGACGCTCGCAAGGCGAATGGCCGAAGCCATGAAAGCGCAGCTCACCGTGACCAGCGAACCGGGACGCGGCAGCACGTTCACCCTGCATCTGCCCTGTGCCGATCAAGCGCCCCGGGCCGGGCTCGAGTTCCCCGCCCGCACTGCGCAGCCCGGCTAGCGGTTCCCACGGTTGCAATCCTCCGGCGGCCCACGACGTCGGCCGCGACGGACGGGCAATTTTTACAGGATTCTAACATCTCGATGCGGGTCGTGCAGTGTAGCCTGCTTCTGCATCGAGAGTTGAACCATGATTGCCGCGGTCCTGAGTCTTATCCTGCTCGCGACGGTGTCCACCGCCGCCGCCCAGACAAACTCGGGTGAAATCGGTGGTGTCGTACGAGACACCTCCGGCGGCGTGCTGGCAGGTGCCACCGTTGCAGCAACACACCCCGCCAGCGGCACGGTGGTCGAGCGCGTCACCGACGGTGAAGGACGGTTCTTCCTCCCGGCGCTTCGCATCGGGCAGTGGGAGGTCACCGCGACGCTGAGCGGCTTCGCGCCTGAAACGAGGGCGATCGTTCTCGAGATCGGGCGCACGCTCACTCTGGAGTTCTCGCTCGGTCTTGAAGGTCTCTCCCAGCAAGTCACCGTCGAGGCGACCGCACCGCTTCTGCAGACAGGCAACGCGGAGATCAGCGACGTCATCGGGAACCTGGAAGTCGTCCAGATGCCGCTGAACGGGCGCAACTTCATGGGCCTCGCCCAGCTCAGCGACGGTGTCGTTTTACCGCCGGGCGGGACGCGGGGCGAGGCGCTCGGGCAGGCTGGCCCTCTCCCGAATGTCGGGGGACAGCGATCGGGGCACAACATCTACCTGCTCGACGGCACCAAGGTCACCGACGAGCTCTTCAACAACCTGGTCGTCAATCCGTCGGTCGATTCGATCGAGGAGTTCAAGATCCAGAAATCGATGTACCCGGCTGAATTCGGGGGCAAGGCGTCGGCGCTGATCAACGTCGCGACGAAGGCGGGCTCGAACAGGTTCCGCGGCAGCCTGTTCGAGTTTCACCGCAACGACGCCTTCGACTCGCCGAACTATTTCCAGGCGGCGGGCCAGTCCATTCCGCCGTTACGCCAGAACCAGTTCGGAGGCTCCCTCGGCGGGCCGGCCGTGCAGAACCGGACGTTCTTCTTCGCCAGCTACGAAGGGCAGCGAATGAAACGGTCGCTGACACGCACGTTCTCGGTACCTCCGGCGGCCGTTCGCGCCGGCAATTTCGCGGGCTATCGCCACCGTTTGCGACCCGCTGACGATCCCGGCCACCGGCGTGTGCACGCCGTTTCCCGACAATCAGATCCCGGCCGGCCGCATCGACCCGATCGCCGCGTCGTTCCTGCAGAACGTCGCACCTCCGACCTCAGCCGCCCTGCTCCAGAATCTCACGTCCGTCGAGGAACAGGACCGGCAGCTCGACCAGTTCAGTGTTCGGCTCGATCACCGGCTGACGGATGCCGACCAGCTGCTTGCCCGATTCAGCACATTCGACGCGGACGAGACTCAACCGTTCGGGACGAGCGTGCTCCAGGAAACGCTCGTGCCCGGGTTCGGCCGGTCGTTGACGACCAGGACGCGGAACCTCGTGGCCAGCCACACGCGCGTCATGGGGAGCTCGCTGTTCAACGAGGTGCGCTTCGGCTGGATGACGGTCGAAGGAGGACAGCTGAGCGCAAATCGCGGCACCGACTTCGCCGGCCCCGTGGGGTTGCAGGGCGTGACGACCGACCCCCGTGACATGGGCTTCCCGCAGATCTCCACCGGCGGGCTCTACAACACGATGGGCGATCCGACCGTCTTCACGACGCGCGAGAATCAGCACTTCGAGCTCTTCGACAACGTCACGCTCGATCGCGGCGCCCACCGGATCAAGTTTGGCGCCTACTTCTTCCACCTGCAGCTCAATCCCGAACAGCCCGATGCCGCCCGGGGCGCCTTCACCTACACCGGACAGTTCAGCGGGAATGCGTTCGCCGACTTTCTGCTCGGGTACCCGACGTCGGCCACGTCGGGCATCGGCCGCAGCGACGAGCGCGGTCGTTCCAACTGGCTCCACCTCTATGCGCAGGACGACTGGCAGGCGCGCGACAACCTGACCTTCAACCTCGGCCTGCGCTACGAGTACAACCAGCACATGTACGACGAGAGCAATCGCCTGTCATCGGTTGATCTGTCGGTGCCGGGCGGCCGTTTCGTGATCGCGAGCGACGAGAACGGCACCATCAATCCAGGGGCGGAGGATCTCCTGCCGCAGATTCCGATCCCGTACGTGACATCCGAGGACGCCGGCTGGGGGCGCGGACTGCTCGATCCGAGCGCCGTCCGCCTGGCCCCGCGAGTGGGCTTCGCACTCGCGCTGGACAACTCCCGCGCCGTCATCCGGGGCGGATACGGCATCTTCCTGAACCAGTGGGCGTACAGCGTGCAGACGGCGTTCGCCCGTAACCTGCCCTTCTTCTTCACGAAGCAAGTGGACGTCCCGGCCACGGTCCGCGTGCCGACGCTCGAGACCAAGAACATCCTCGTGACAGACGCGACCGGCACCATTGCTCCGACCATCATGGACTTTGATTACAGCGTCGAGTACAGCCAGACGTGGAGCGGCGGTCTGCAGTACGAGCTGCGCCCCAGCACGATGATGGAAGTCTCCTACATGGGGACGTGGACGCTCGGCGCCGACAACGGGACCGTCCGGAACGTGCCGGAGCCGGGCGCAGGGCCGATTCAGCCGCGCCGGCCGATCCCGCAGCTGAGCCGGATCAGCGCGATTCGGTTCGACGGCAAGTCGATCTATCACGGCGTCACGTTCAAGACCGAGCGCCGGCTGGCGAACAACTTCGGCTACAACGTCAGCTACACGCTCTCGCATTCCAAGGACGATGCGTCGAGTCCTGGCGCAACGGAATCGGAAACGAACCTGCCGCAGAACGTCAACAACATCTTCGACGAGACCGGCGAATGGGCGCTCTCCAGCTTCGACCATCGGCATCAGTTCATCGCGAGCGGCATCCTCCAGCTGCCCTTCTTCAACGGAGCGGGCGGGGCGGCCGAGGCGCTGCTCGGCGGGTGGCGGGCCAACGTCATCTTCATCGCGCAGACGGGTGCGCCCTTCACGGTCAATCTCAGCGTTGACCGGGCCAACATCGGCGCCGGACCGGCGCAGCGTCCCAATCAGCTTCGCGATCCAAACCTGCCCGGAGGCGAGCAGACCCCGGAGCGGTGGTTCGACACGACGGCGTTCGCAATGCCGGACCTCTACACGTTCGGGAGCGCACCGCGAAACAGCGTCCTCGGACCGGGCTACGCGAACGTGGATTTCTCGGTGGCGAAAACCTGGAGGCTGCGCGGCACGTCGGAGCTCGAGTTCCGATGGGAGATCTTCAACCTGCTGAACCGGGCAAACTTCGACCTGCCGAACCGCATTTTCGGAAACGATAATTTCGGCCGCATTTTCAGCGCCAAGAATCCACGCGAGATGCAGGTCGGGATGCGCCTGGCCTTTTAACTGGCGGGTCCGGAGACCACTCTACATACAAGCAGGAGACCGGAAGTCCAGGCTATCCGGCCTGCAACCTCCGGCTCCTGTGTAGGCCGGGTCCTGTGGGACCCGGCTTCTCACCGGCGGGTCCAAAGGACCCGCCCTACTTCCTGACTTCGTAAAGCGTGCTCGCGCCGCCGCCGATCGCGGCCCCGATGAGCGCGCCTTTCTTGCCGCCGACAAGCGCGCCGACGCCAGCACCGGCGGCCGTCGATCCGCCAATCACCAGCGCGGTCTTCTTCCAGTTGCGTCCGGGCTTCTGTTCAACACGCGCAACGGACCGTTGCGGGGCCGCAGCCGCGGGCGCTGTCCTCACGTACCGGAGCCTGAGGCTCCTCGTAGACCGCCGGCTGGGTGTAGACCGCGGGTCGGTAGGTCGCGGTCGCGTTGGGCGGCGCCGATGTGTTGTAGCCGACCGGCACGGCCTGATACCCGTAACCGCGCGAGTCAGGAAGAGCAACACGCCCAGTGGGCTCCGGTTGCACGAGCTGGTACATCCCGCTCTGCGGGTCGTAGACCACCTGCGAGGCGGCTGACGCGCGCGGAGCCAGCAGACCGTACGCGATCAACAGGACGCCGACGGCAATCACACCAAGCACGGTTGCTAGAAACGCTTTCATGGCTCCTCCTCGGCTCGCGGGATTTCGATGCGCTACCATGTTGGAACCAAGGGTGGTGCCATGACGCGAGGGCCGATTTGCTGGCCTTTTGCGCGCCTCTGCGGTCGAGCTGTCCCCATCCGGGTTCACTCTGGTTCCACACTAGAATTAGCGCCAATGTCCACCCGCGTCCTGGTGGTCGAGGACGATCCCGACATCTCGGAGCTCGTGGCCCGGTATCTCGACAAAGCCGGGATACTCGACCACGCGTGTCGCATCCGGGCGGGACGCGCTCGACGCCGTCCGCAGCAAGCCTCCGGATCTGATCGTGCTGGACTTGATGCTGCCGCACATCGACGGGCTCGAAGTCTGCCGGTTGCTGCGCGCCGACGAAAAAACCGCGGCGATTCCGATCATCATGCTGACCGCGCGCGCCGACGAATCCGAACGCATCGTCGGCCTCGAGATGGGCGCAGACGACTACCTCGCCAAGCCCTTCAGCCCCAACGAGCTCGTCGCCCGCGTGCGGGCGCTGCTTCGCCGCGCCCAGCGCCAGGAGTCCCCCTCGGCCCGTCCCGCTCACCTACGGAACAATCGTCCTCGACACCGACCGGCACACCGTCTCGCTCGACGGCGGGAACGTGACGCTGACGGCCAAGGAATTCCTGCTGCTCGAGTATCTGCTGCAGCACCGCGGCCGGGTGCTGTCCCGCGACATCCTGCTCGAGCAGGTCTGGGGCTATCGCTATACCGGCGGCACGCGCACGGTGGACGTGCACGTCCGCCGGCTGCGCGAAAAGCTGCCGGTGCTGGCAGAGGCGCTCGTCACGGTGAAGCAGTTCGGGTACAAGCTTGTCGATCTCCCGTGACCAGGACCTTCCAGGCCAAGCTGTTTCTCGCCTCGCTCGCATCCGCGCTGATCGCGCTGGCAGTGGCCGGCGCGCTGTTCGCGCTCACGATGCGCCGCGAAATCAACGCCCAGACGGAAGCGACCCTCGTCGCACAAGCGCGTCTTGCGGCCGATCTGCTCGCCAGGGGAGCGCCCTCTCTGTCGACCCCCGAGCTCGATGCTGAAGCCGATCGTCTCGGCGCGCTGACCGGCACGCGCGTCACGCTGATCGCGTCCGACGGGCGTGTCGTCGGCGACTCGTCGGAGCCGCTCGATGCGCTGGCCGGAATGGAGAATCACGGCCAGCGTCCGGAGGTAGCCGAGGCCCGGGCAAGAGGCCTCGGACGCGCCCAGCGCCACAGCGACACGCTCGACATCGACATGCTGTACATCGCCGTGCCGGTCAGGCATCCGGCGGTGGCTTTTGTCCGCGTCGCCCTGCCGCTCAGCGACGTCGGCCAGCACGTGCAGACCGCCTTCGTCATCACGTTGACGGGGCTTGGCCTGGCTTTTCTTGGTGCCGCCCTCATCGCCTGGATCTGTTTCCGCGCGCATCGGACAACGCGTGCGCGGTATCGCCGACCTCGCCCGGCGCTACCGCACGGGGGATCTGACGCCCGCCCGGATGAATTTCGGCGACGACGAGCTCGGCGAGGTCGCCCGCTCTCTCGACGAGTCGGTGCAGGAGGTGGGCCGGCGGCTCGCCGAACAGGCGCGGGATCGCGGGCGGATGGAGGCGATTCTCGCCGGCATGGTCGAGGGCGTCATCGTCGTGGACCCGCAGGGGCGCCTCCAACTGGCCAACGACGCCGCACAGCGGATGCTCAAGCTCGAAAACGTCGGGCTCGGACGTCCCTATGTCGAGACGATTCGTCACCCGGCGATCGCGCAGCTCGTCGCATCGACGCTCGCCGATCGCACGCCAGCCCCGCTGCAACTCACCCCGCCGCGCGATCCGTCACGCACCATCATCGCTCGCGCCGCGGCGGCCGCGGGCGACGCCAGCCTCGAGGCCGCCGGAGCCGGCGGCGTCGTTGTCGTCTTGCACGACATCACCGATCTCCGGCGGGCCGATCAGATCCGCCGCGACTTCGTGGCGAACGTGTCGCACGAGCTGCGCACGCCGCTGACGGCCATCCGCGGCTACGTGGAAGCGCTGTCGGAGGAGGATGCCGGTCCCGACGACAGCCGACGATTCCTCGCGATCATTGCGCGCCACACGGAGCGAATGGAACGGCTGGTCAAGGATCTGCTGCGTCTGGCCCGACTTGACGCCGGCCAGGAGAGGCTCGAGATCGGCGGATTGCGATACGCGCACGCTCGCCGAGGCCGTCGTCGCCGACCTCGCACGGGCCGTCGCGGAACGTCAGCAGCGCATCGAAATCGCCGTCGCGAGTGATGCCGGCGTTCTCCGAGGCGATCCCGGCAAGCTCCACGACGTGATCCGCAACCTCGTCTCGAACGCCATCACCTATGCGCCCGAGCGCAGCACGATCCGGATCGACGCGTCACGGGCGGGCGGTCTGGTCACGGTTTCGGTGTCGGATGAAGGTCCCGGCATCCCGGACGGGGATCTGTCGCGCGTGTTCGAGCGTTTCTACCGCGTCGAGAAATCGCGCGCCCGCGATCCTGGCGGCACCGGTCTGGGGCTCGCGATCGTCAAGCACCTCGTCGAGCTGCACGGAGGCGAGGTCCGCGCCGAGAACCGCGCGGAGGGCGGCGCGCGAGTTTACAGTGTCGCTCCCCGGCTGAACGAGCTGAACCCGGAGCCCTACGGTTCACTCCGCCCCGAGCGCGCGGAGCAGGAAATAGGTAAAAGCGGCGATCGTGAACGCGCAGGGAATTGTCAGGATCCACGCCCAGATAATCTGGCCCGCCACGCCCCACCGGACGGCCGACAGCCGCCTGGTCGCGCCGACGCCCACGATCGCTCCGGTAATCGCATGCGTCGTGCTGACGGGGACGCCCAACTGGGTGGCGGTCAGCAGCGCAAGCGCGGCGCCGGTTTCCGCCGCAAAGCCGCCGACCGGCTGCAGCTTCGTGATTTTGGCCCCCATGGTGTGAATGATCCGCCAGCCGCCGGCCAGCGTGCCGAGCGCGATCGCCGCGTGGGCCGCGAGGATGACCCAGAACGGCACCTCGAAGGTCTGGATGTAACCGCCAGCGAGCAGAATCGTCGTAATGATGCCCATCGTCTTCTGCGCGTCGTTGGCGCCGTGGTTGAGGCTGAAGAACGCAGCCGACACCAGCTGGAGCTTTCTGAACGAGTTGTCGACGCGGCTCGGTCGCATCCCGCGGAACAGCCAGAAAATCCCGGTCATCAGCCCCAGCCCGGCGGCCAGGCCGATGAAGCGGCGACAGGAAGATGAAGATGAGCGTCTTCGTCCAGCCGGCAGGAATGATCGCCGCAAAACCGGCTTTCGCGACGGCCGCGCCCGCATAGCCGCCGATGAGAGCGTGGGACGAGCTCGTCGGCAGACCGTAGTACCAGGTAATCAGGTCCCAGACGATGGCGCCCGTCAACCCGCCGAAGATCACGGCGAAGGTGACGACGCTGATGTCGATCATCCCGGAGCCGACGGTCGTCGCCACGGCGGTGCCGAATGTGAACGCCGCGACGAAGTTGAAGAATGCCGCCCAGACGACCGCCTTGCCCGGGGACAGCACGCGCGTCGAAACCACCGTCGCGATGGAGTTGGCTGCGTCGTGAAAGCCGTTGACGTAGTCGAAGAACAGCGCGATCAGGATGAGGCCGACGACGATCCAGAACATCAAGCGGCTATCCGTACTTGACGATGACGCCTTCGAGCACGTTCGCCACGTCTTCGCACCGGTCCGTGGCCTCTTCGAGGAAATCGAGCGCCTCTTTCCACTTCATCACCACGATGGGATCGGTTTCCTCGTCGAACAGCCGCATGACCGCTTCCTGATGCTTGCGGTCGGCCTCGTTCTCGAGGCGGTTGATCTCGATGGCGTGATCGACGACGACGCCCTTTTTCTGCTCGAGCGTTTTCATGGCCATCCCGACTTGCTCGGCCGACCTCGTGATGATCCTCGCAAGCTCCCGCGCCCCGAAGCGCACGCGGTCGAGCTTGTAGATCCGGATCCGCGAGGCGGCCGCGTCGATGGCGTCCATCACGTCGTCGAGCGAGCGGGCCAGAGCGTGGATATCCTCGCGGTCGAGGGGGGTCACGAAGGTACGGTTGAGCCGCTGGATGATGGCGTGCGTCAGGAAATCGCACTTGTGCTCGACTTCCTTGATTTCGTCGGCTTTGTCCCACAGCGGCGGGTCGGGCGCCAGCATCTCCTCGAGCAGCTGCGCGCCCGCGCGGATCTCATCGGCCAGCGCCTGAAAATCGTCGAAAAACTTCTCTTCGCGCGGAATCAGGCGGAAAGCCAACGATCGCACCCCCGGGCGCCCTTTCGGGCGCAGTCAGAACCGGGGGATTGTAGCAGATCCGTTTACATGGTCGTTACATGGCTGTAACACGGAAGAGGGATGGCCGGCAGCAGCCATCCTTCATGTCGAGTTGACATCGAAGGATCCGGTTCTTAGCCCTTCCGTCACAGTCTCGATACTCGCCGACGTCACACTCCCCGGCGGACCCGTGGAAGAACGCATCGCACTCGTCGCGGGCACACGAAGGAGTATGCCAAATGATTGATGGACTGACGGTCGACCGAAGAACATTCTTACGTCGCGGCGCGATGGGAGCCGGCTCACTCTGGGCGCTCTCCCTGGGCGAATTCATGTCCCGAGGTGTCAAGGCCGCCCAGATTCCGAGCCCGTATGGCGCGATCGGCCCCGTCGCCGACGAAACCACCGGACTGGAGTTGCTGCAACTGCCGGACGGCTTCCGCTACATGTCGTACAGCTGGACCGGGGATCCTCTTCGGGACGGTACGCTCTGTCCCAACCTGCACGATGGGATGGCCGTCGTGGACTACCAGCTGGGGCTGCCGAGCAGGCTCATTCTGGTCCGCAATCACGAGGGGGGCGTTTCACCAGCCCCGTACATCGACCGGCCGGCAATCACCTACGCCGCCGATGGCGGCGGCGGCACGACAAATCTCGTGTTCAATACGAGGCGCGAGCGCTGGGAAGATGCCTGGGCCAGCCTGGCCGGCACCGTTCGGAACTGCGCGGGCGGCGTGACGCCATGGGGCACCTGGATCACCGGCGAGGAAAGCACGGACGCGGGACACGGCTGGCAGTTCGAGGTCGGCAAGACGGTTGGCGATCCGACGCCGCTCAAGGACATGGGCCGGTTCTCGCACGAAGCCTGCATGATCGACCCGAATACCGGCTACGTCTACGAGACCGAGGACGACGGCGACTCGAGCGGGTTCTACAAGTTCGTGCCCAACGCCCCTGGCGATCTCAAGCAGGGCGGCGACCTCTACATGTTGAAAGTGGTGGGCGTCAACAACGCAGATCTCCGCACCGCCTCGGTCGTCGGCACCACATGGAACGTCGAGTGGGTGAAGATCGACGATCCTGAAGCCCTGGTGGACGAGCACGTTTGCTCAGGGCTCGAAGAAGGGCGGCGCGCAGTTCCGGCGTCTCGAAGGGGCCTGGTGGGGCAGCGTCCTCGGGTATTTCCTGGCGACGACCGGCGGCACGACCACGGCCGGCGGCGGCGAAGGGCAGGTCTTCGAGTACAACCCGTTCGCCGAGACGATCAAACTGATCTACAACTCGCTCGGCGCCGAAGATTGTGAAAACCCCGACAACCTCGTGGTCACGCCGCGCGGCGGATTGTTGCTCTGCGAAGACAATTCAGGAGCGACCACCAACGACGCGGAGCGGCTGCTCGGCTTGACTCTCAGCGGCGAGATATTCACCTTCGCCAAGAACAACATCGTGCTGACATCGTCCTACAACAGCGTTGTGGCCGCCGGCGACTACCGGCAGAATGAGTGGGCGGGCGCATGCTACAGCCCCGACGGCAAGTGGCTGTTCGTCAACATCCAGACGCCGGGCGTCACCTTCGCCATCACAGGTCCCTGGGCGGGAGGACCCCTCTAGGTACATCAGCCGGCGTCCGACCGGCATCCCGCCGGTCGGACGCCTTCCGCGGAGCTGCGCTTCCTCACTTCCGCCGCCAGAATCGCAGGCCATAAAGGGTGTACGATTCGCCCCCATGGCCATGAACAACGAAGTGCTGGCAGTCATTCTCGGCGGCGGCCAGGGCTCGCGCCTCTTTCCGCTGACGCAACAGCGCTCGAAGCCGGCGGTTCCGATCGGCGGCAAGTACCGGCTCGATGGACATCCCGATCAGCAACTGCCTGCACGCGGACATCCGGCGCATCTTCGTCCTCACGCAGTTCAACTCCGCGTCGCTCAATCGCCACATCTCGCAGACCTACCGCATGGATCTGTTCAGCCAGGGGTTCGTCGAGATCCTCGCGGCCGAGCAGACGCCGGACAACCCCCATTGGTTCCAGGGAACGGCCGACGCGGTGCGGCAAGCGGCGCGCCATTTCGAGCGCCACGACGCCGCCTACTATTTGATCCTTGCCGGCGATCATCTCTACCGCATGGACTACAACGAGATGATCGCGGCGCACGTCAGCCGCCAGGCCGACATCACCATCGCCGCTCAACCGGTCACGATCGAGGACGCTTCGGCGATGGGACTCTTTCGGTTCGACCGCGACGGCCAGATCGTCGCCTTCGAGGAAAAGCCCGCGCGCGCCCGGCTCGAGGAAATCGGCCGGAGCATTCCCGCCGGGGCCGCCTTTGCGGAGCACTCGGCTGACAAGCCGTTCATCGCGTCGATGGGCGTCTACGTCTTCTCGCGCGCCGTGCTGCTCGACATGCTGGCGCGCGATCGACTCGAAGGACTTCGGCCGCGAGATCATTCCGGCGGCGCTCGGCCAATACCGGGTGCAGGCGCACCTCTTCAACGGCTACTGGGCGGATGTCGGGACCGTCGACTCGTTCTACGAGGCGAACATCATGCTGACGCGGCCCGGGCGCACCGTTCACGTTCTACGATCCGCACCGGCCGATCTACACGCACCCGCGCTTCCTGCCGGGATCGCACCTGAGCGACTGCTCCGTCCGTGACGTGACGATCACCGAGGGCTGTTATCTCGATCGCTGCACGATTGAAGAGTCGATCGTCGGAATCCGCACGACCATCCGGCCAGGCGCCGTCATCCGCCGGTCGCGTGCTGCTCGGCGCCGATTTTCACGAAGACGAGCAGGATGCACGGCCGGACGACAAGCCCCGTCTGGGCATCGGCCGCGACGTCGTCCTCGAGCGGGTGATCGTGGACAAGAACGCCCGTATCGGCGACGGCGCACGGCTGGTCAACGAGCAGGGCGTGCAGAATCTCGACGGCGACGGCTATTTCATTCGAGACGGCATCATCGTGGTGCCGAAGGACGGGGTGATCAAGGCGGGGACGAGGGTATAGGGGCTAGAGGTTAGAGGCTAGAGGTTAGAGGTTAGGGGTTAGAGGCTAGGGCCAGGCTAGGATCCAGTCCCAACCTCCAACCTCTAACCTCTATCTCTCTCTTAGAACGAATAGCGGAGCGAAATCTGCGTCTGTCGCGCGGTGCCGAGGCCGACCGTGCGGTTGAGCGGTCCGAGCATGTAGCCGAACGTCCCCGCCTGCGCGTCGGTGAAGGGCACACCCACCGTGCCGTTCGGCAGCACGGCCACAGGGTTCTCGTAGTTGAGACGGTTCGCGATGTTGAAGATCTCGACGCGAATCTGGAGATTCTGCGTGTTCGAGAACAGGAGGTCTTTGCTGAACATCAGATCGAGCTGGGAGAAGCTCGGACCTCGCACGAAATTCCGCGGCAGGTTGCCGAACACGCCGTTGGCCGGCGTGGTAAACGCCGCCGGGTTCAGCCAGCGCACCCCGTCCTTCAGATAGGGGTCGACGCCGGGAACCAGGTCCGGCCGCTGCGTGCCGCGGCTGTTGCCGCCGGGAACCACTCCCGCCGTATCAGGGCGGCTGATCGTGACGTTGATTGGCACGCCGCTGCGGGCGTTGACGATGCCGCCCAGCCGCCAGCCCCCGCGAAGCAGACCCTCACCGGGGAACATGTACACGAGCGAGCCGTTGAACGTGTGCGGGATGTCCTGCGGATTCGTTCCGTACTCCGTCTCGTAGTCGTAGGTATTCTGCGTCGTGGCCGCCTCGTTCGATCCCTGGGTCGTGCCTTTGTTGCGCGAATACTGATACTGGAGCCCGCCGGTGAAGCCCGCCCTGAACCGTCGCGTCGCGCTCAGCTGGAGCGCGTTGTAGGACGCATTGCCGCAGCCGTTGATGGCGCTGCCGGCGATCACCATGCCGTCGAGGCAGCCGGACGTCTTGTAGTCGATCTGGCCGTACGCCGGCACCGGCCGGAGACCGGTCGCGAGGTCGCGCGTGTTTCCAACACCGCGCAGGAACATGTCCTTGCCCTGGCTCCCGGTGTAGCCGACCGTCACGTTGATCGCGCCGGGCAGCTCCCGCGACATGCTGACGCCGTACTGCATGTTGTATTCGTCGGGTCGCTTGTGCGTGTAGCCGCGGATGGACAGGATGGGCAGAAGGTTGGTGAAGGGATACTGCAGCCCGTTGTTCGGCACGTCTCCGGAGTTCGTGCGCAGCCGATCGATGTAGTTCTCGATCGGCTGGATGCGATCCTCGAACTGGCCCGGGCCGTAGAACAGCCCGAAGCCGCTGCGCACGACCGTCTTGTCATCGATCTGGTACGCCGCCGACAAACGAGGCGAGAAGTTGTTCTTGTCGGCGTCGTAGAAGTTGTCGGGGTCGGTGCCGAACGCATTGTCCTCGACAAAAAACGGCTTGGCCAGGCCGTTCGCCTCTTTCACGACCGAGTAGAAGTCGTAGCGCATGCCGAGCTCGAGGGTCAGCCGGTCTGCGGGCCGCCATGAATCCTGCACGAAGCCAATCAGGTAGTACTGCTGCGGCTTGAAGACCGGCGAATCGACCGAGACCGCCACCGAGGCCGGGCGATTGTCGATGAATTCCTCGACGGTGTTGTAGCTGATCTCGGTGCTGCCCAGAAACTGGAACTTCGACTGGATAGACCGATACTCGCCGCCAAACTTCACCGTGTGCGCGCCTTTGTTCATGGTGAGCGCGTTGCTGAAGGCCAGCGAGCTCGGATCGAACGACGAGCCCGTTGTCGTCGACGCGCTGGTCGCGCGGATCAGAAGACCGCTGCGGGCCACTCCGGTATTGCCACGCGCATCAATCGACGACGAGGTGAACGTCCCGGACAGCGCGACGCCGACTGGATCGTAGCCGGCGGGGCCGAACGCCACCGCGCTGGTCTGGGGCTTGTTGTAGCCGATCTTGAACTCGTTCACCGCGGAGCCGAAGAGGCTCTGGAAACTGCCGACCGACGTTCTGTGGCCGCTGCTTGGCGCGGACTCGTCGCGGCGTCACGGTACGATCCGGCGTATCGACGTTGCCGTCGCTCAACAGGTATCTGACGTAGAAGGTGTTGTTGTTGTTGATCCGCTGTGTCGAATCGCAGCGCGAGCGTGTCCTCGTCCTGCTGGGCCGTGCTGCCGGCTGTCAACAGTTCGATGAACGCGTTGCCGGCGATTGGGGTTGTGCCAAGGGGGAAGCCTTCAAGGAGAGGTGCCACCGCCATGGTGCGGGCTGGACTTCGGCCGCCGCCGGTCGTCGTCGGTTGGCCGGCCAGGATTCTTCGGCGTGCTTCAGCGCTCGGCACCGCTTCGGTAAAGCTCAGCCCGGTGCGTCTGTCGAAGGCCTTCGTAGCTCATGAAGAAGAAGGCGCGGTTCGCAATGGCCGGACCACCAATCGAACCGCCGAACTGGTCCAGCTCCAATTCCTGCTTCTGGTCGTCGTACTTGCTCGCCGAGTCCATCGCGTCGTCGCGCTTGTACTCGAAGAAGGAGCCGGCGAAGCGGTTGCTGCCGCTCTTGCTGATGACCGTGATGTTCCCGCCGGCGCCCAGGCCGCTCTCGGCAGGGGCGAGGCCCGAGTTGACGCGGAATTCGGCCACCGACTCCATCGAGGTCTGCAGGCGGAACTGCGAGCCGGTGGCGTTCAGGTAGCCGGGGCTTGCGTCCCAGACGTAGCTGCCGTCGACGCCGTCGTAGTTGAGGTAGTTCTGCTGGTTCGACTTGCCGTTGAAGCGCACGCTCGCCCAGCCGCCGTTTCCATCGCTCGTGGCTCCGGTCGCGAGGGTCATCAGGTTCGCGAAGTTGCGGCCGTTGACGGGAAGGTTCTTGACCTCCTCCGGCGACACGTTGACGCCGATCCTGGCCGAGGCTACCTCGAGCACCTGCGACTCGGCTTCGACCGTGACGCTTTCGGTGACGCCGGCCACCGGGAGGGAGACGTCGACGGTCTGGATCTGGCCGACGCCGATCACTACTTCGCGATTACTCGTCTGGAATCCGGAAAGCTCGACCTCAACAGCGTATTCACCCGGTCCCAGGTTGGTCACCGCGTAGGTGCCGTTCGCGTCGGTGACCACTGACCGTGCGCTGCCGGTTGCCTTGGATGTCACGTTGACGGTCACACCCGGCAACGCCGCATCGCTTGTATCGGTGACTTTGCCAATGATGCGCGACTCGGTCTGCTGCGCTTCGGCAGCGGCCGACACAAGCCCGAGCATCAGAACCGCCAACAACACCCAGGCGCGTGCGCGAATCAACGAAATCATGATCACTTACCCTCCCCATGAAAGATGGCCGCTTGGTCTATGAGGAGGATAGGAGCCCTATGTAAGGACGCTGTAACGCGCCGATGAAAGGCGGGTTAAATAAACCGGCCGGCGAAGATCCGAGGGGCTTTTTACAACGAGGAAACAGTTCCGTTACACGGCCGTGACAGGTCCCCAATCGCTGGGGCCGTGCGCGAGGCCCTCGTCCAGCTGTCGCTCCAGCGACAGCTGGACGGAACCCGGGAAGACTGCTACTGAGGAATCAAGTTCGCCGTGACGATTCGCTGAGCGAACTCGAAGACGTTCGGATCGTTGGGCTTCACCGTCACGTGGAGCCAATGATTGTCCAGCTCTCCGAACGTCTCGACGCGGGTGAAATTCTCGACCCGCCGGCCGCTGGCCGTGCCGATCATCGGCTTGTCGATCCGGAAATAGTGCGAATCGCCGTGGACCAGCACGACCGGCCGCGCGAACGCAATCGTCGCCGCCTGGAGCGCCGCCAGGGTATCGTTGAACCCGGCGCGCGCCGGATCGGTCGCCGGCAGCTGGAAGTTCGGATTGGCTTGCAGGATCACCATCACGGCCCGATTCCCTCTGGCGGCTGCCCGCGCGAACGAGTCGTTGAGCCAGGCCAGGTTCGCGGCGTTGCGGGCTGCGTACTCGGCGTCGGCCGTCGGGGTCCGCCCGAAGTTGTTGTTGCTGCCCACGACGTGCAGGCCGACGAACATCACGTTCCTCTCCACCCATCGGACGTTCTCGCGGTAGAGGCTGAACTGCGGATCCGCGCTTTGCCGGGCGAGCGTCATCGTCTGCAGTCCGAGGCTCTGGTTCGTGGGAAAGAAGACCGTGCGTAGAAACGCCAGCCGCTCGAGCGGATCGTAGCTGCCGTTGTTCTCGCGATGGCAGTCGGTCCACTCGTTGTCACCCGGAATGAAGACAAAGGGCTGCTCGAACTGATTGAACAGGTCCAACCGGTTGAAGAAGACTTCGTCGCTGCACAGCGAGCTGCCGTTCTTGAAATCCCCGTCGTGAACCACGAACGACAACTGGTCATCGGCGTTGATGTCGGCGATGACGTTGGGAAACTTCGCGTCGCCCTCCGCGCCGTACGGCATGTCACCAATCAGCGCGAACGTGAAAGTGCCCGGTCCTCCTGACCCTTCCTGTGCGGCGCCCGCTGACAGGCGCGAGTCCACGGCCTGGGCCAGGCCCGCAATCACCATGACCATAACCGCCGCGATCGTTCGTCGTTTCATGATCTCCTCCATCATCCAGGCGGCGACATCGCTGCCCGAGCGCCGCTACTCTAGGGCGCGGACGTGAGGGCGCTGTGACGTGGAGGTAACTTCGGTGTTGACTGGGGCGGACGGACCCTTGATGTCGAAAATCTATTAGAAACCCGCTCCCGCGCCTTGACGGAACAACCCGCGCGGCGCCGGCGTGGGAAGCACGACGACGTTGCCCCCTCTCAAGCCGAGTGTCTCGCCCGCGGCGAGGGGCGGCGCCTGCTGCACCGCCTCGAAGTTGACGAGCGACGATTGGTAATCGAGCATCGTCTGCAGGAGGCTCACCTCCGCCTGCAGCAGGTCGCGCTGCGCCTGCGTCACGAGAAACGTGGTCGACAGCCCGACCTCGAAGCGGCGCTGTTCGGACTCGAAGCGCTGCTGGGCCAGGGTGGCGCCCGCCCGCGCTGCGTCGACACGCTCTGCGCCGCTCTGTATCTGGCGGACTGCCTGCCGGATGGTCTCGGCCGCTTGAAGCCGGAGGCTCGCGATCCGCTGTTCCACCTGCCGGCGCTCGATGTCCGCCCGCGCCAGGCTCGCTTCTTCGTAGCTGCGGCCGAGCGGATAGCTCACCGTGACGCCAAAGCTCCACGTCGGGTAGTCGGGGGTGAATGCCTGGCCGAGCGCGTCGCCAAAGCTTCTATTGCGTGTGCCGGTCACCACGCCGGGGAATCCGCCGGTGCGCAGGAACTCCGTGCCGCCGAGGCCGCTGCCACGATAGGACGTCTCGAGCCGCACGTCGGGAAGCCGCTGGTTGCTGAGGAAGTCCACGTTCGTTCTCGCATTCTCCAGCTCGTTGCCGGCGCGCGCGAGGTCGTACCGCCCGCTCAGCGCGTTCGCCACGGCCGCGTCCACGTCCGGCAGCGGACCACGGCCCGCCGGCGTATCAATCGGGTCGACGCGCGTACGCCAGAACGACGCATCGGCGGGATCCATGATGAGCCGGCGCAGCCGATCCTCCGCATCCTCTGCCGCCGTATTGGCTCGAATCAGGCTCTCCCGCCGCTGCGCGACTTCGGCTTCCGCCTGGAGCAGATCGAGGGGCGGGATCTGCCCGGCATCGACACGGATCCTGTTCTGGCGCGCGAGCTCCTGCGCGAGCTCCAGCGACCGCTGCTGGACCGTGACATTCGCCATCGTCGCCTTGAGCGTCCAGTACGCCTGTTTCACGGCCGCGACCGTCTGGACCACCGACTCGCGGAACCGGAGCTCCGAGCTTTCCTGATTTCTCCTGGCAATGATGTACTGCTGCCGCGAGGCGTCGATCCTGCGGTCCTTCAGCAACGGCTGCGAGAACGCGACCTGCAAGCCAGACTGCAGGCTCGGATCGAAGCTGCTGAGCGGATTGGTGGTCGTGGTCCGCGAGGTCTCCCACGACACGCTCCATGTGCCAGCCCCCCATTGCAGCCGCTGCTGAACGCCGCTCGACGTGAACAAGTCATTGACGTCGACGCCACGTTCGCCCAGAAGCGAATTCGACGGAGGGGAGACACTGCTCGAGCGACCGAGAACCGTCGAGAATACCGGCGTGAAGGCGCTTTGACTTTCGCCCACGCGCGCAGACTCGACTTCCGTGCCGAGCCGTACGATCGCGAGATCCGGATTGTTCTCGACGGCACGGCGCACCGCGTCCTCGAGCGTCAGCTCGAGGGCACGGTCCGGCTGAAGCCGGACACTACGTACTGGGTCGTCGACCGGGTCCTGCGCCCAGGCGGTGGCGGCCATCAGAACGGCGACGAGCCCACTCCCGATCGATTCGAGAGAGATATCCAGGTTTCATACTGCAGCCTCCGCCAGCTGAGGAACGCTGGCCGTCCTCTCGTCGTCTTGCGCCAGGACTTGGAAACGGTTCCGTGCGACGAGCATGTAGATCGACGGGACCACGAACAGCGTAAAGAGCGATCCGATAATCATTCCGCTGACCAGCATGATGCCGATGCTGTTGCGCGCCCCGGCGCCGGGGCCGGTCGCGAGGACCAGCGGAAAGTGGCCGACGACGGTGGCAGCGGTCGTCATCATGATCGGCCGCAATCGTGTGCTCGATGCTTCGAGCACCGCCGCGAGCTTGTCCCTTCCCTCTTCCTGCAGGTGGTTCGCGAACTGCACGATCAGGATGCCGTTCTTGGATACCAGACCGACCAGCGTGATCAGCCCGACCTGACTATAGATATTGAGGGTCGTCAGACCGAGGAAGGAGAACAGCAACGCGCCGGAAAGCGCCAGCGGCACCGAGCCGGCGAGGATGATGAACGGATCGCGGAAGCTCTCGAACTGGGCCGACAGCACCAGGTAAATCAGGATTGCCGAGAGCAGCAGCGTGCCGAGAAACCTGCCGCCCTCCGTTCGCAGCTGGCGCGACTCGCCGGCGTAATCGATGGTGAAGCCCTGGGGCAGAATCGCCCTCGCCTCGGTCTCGAGGAAGGTCAGCGCCTGGTCCAGGGAAACCGGTGGGGGGATGACGCCCTGGATGCGCACGGCATTGAGCTGCTGGAATTTCTTCAGCTCCCGTGGCTCGGCTGTCGTCCGCAGGCTGGCGAACGTCGATAGCGGTACCAGCTTGTCGTTCGAGCCGGTGACGTAGATCTGGCGTCAGCTGATCGGCTGTCAGCCGCTCCGCCCGCTTGACCTGCGGAATGACCTTGTAGCTCCGTCCCTGGTTGCTGAATCGGTTGACGTAGTTCCCGCCGAGCAGCGTCGAGAGATCCGAGCCGGCTTCACTCAATTCGACCCCTTGTGACCGCAACTTGTCGCGATCGAAGACGACCTCGGTTTGAGGCTGGTCGAATTTCAGATCGGCGTCGGCGAAGATGAACAGTCCGCTGGCAAACGCCTTCTGCACCAGTTGGCCGGCCAGCTGCTCCAGCTGTTGCGGCTCGGCTGCCGCTGCGATGACGAGATCGACGGGAAAGTCTCCCCCACCGGGCAGCGCCGGTGGCGTCGTCGGGATCACGCGAATGCCGGGAAGCCTGGACAACGGCCCCATCGACTCGACGAGCAGCTCCTGCGCGGTCTTGGTACGCTCGCTCCACGGTTTGGTGACCATGCCCCCGAACCCGCCGGTGGGGAACGTCAGCTGAAAGATGCTCTCGCTCTCGGGAAACGACCGGTAGACGTCGTGGATTTCTTTGGTGAACAGCTTCGTCTGATCGATCGTGGAGTTGGCCGACGCCTGGACGATCCCGAAGATGATGCCCTGGTCTTCGGCCGGCGCCAGCTCCCGCTGCGAGAACATGTAGAACGGCACCGTGAGCAGCGCGACAATCGCCCAGAGCGCGAGCACCACGGGCCGGTAGCGAAGCGTTCCGGCCAGCGTCCGCGAATAGCGCCGGCGCACACCCTCGAAACGGCGATTGACCCATCCCGCAAAGCCGCGCTCCGTGTCGCCCGCGCGCAGAAGCTTCGAGCCCATCATCGGCGAGAGGGTCAGGGCGACCACGCCGGACACGATCACCGCCCCGGCGAGCGTGAGCGCAAATTCGCGAAACAGGGCGCCTGTCAGGCCGCCCTGCAGGCCCACTGGCGCATACACCGCCGCGAGCGTGATCGTCATGGCGATGATCGGGGCGACGAGCTCGCGCGCCGCGTCGATCGCCGCCCGGGTCGGAGGCTTACCGGCGTGAAGATGCCGTTCGATGTTTTCCACCATCACAATCGCATCGTCGACGACCAGACCCACTGACAGCACGATCGCGAGCAGCGTCAACAGGTTGATCGTGAAGCCGGCCACGAGCATCAGAAAGACGGCGCCAACGAGCGAAATCGGAATGGCGACGACCGGAATGAGCACCGAGCGCAGCGAGCCGAGAAAGAGGAAGATGACCACGACGACAATGACCAGCGTTTCGGTAAGCGTCGTGAGCACTTCGTCAATCGCGTCCTGAATGTACGCCGTCGAGTCGTAAGGGATGCCAATCTTCATCCCCGCTGGCAGCTGGTTCTCGATCTGAGGTATCGCCTTGCGCACCTCGCCGATCACCTCCAGCGAGTTGGCGGTCGGCAGCACCCAGACGCCCATGAAGGTGGCGGTCTCTCCGTTGAAGCGCACCTCCTCCTCGTAGTTCTCGGCCCCGAGCACGACGTCGGCTATCTCGCCGAGCCGGACAACGACGCCGTCCTGCTCCTTGACGACCAGCTGGCGGAATTCTTCGGGCGTGCGCAGGTCGGTGTTGGCGACGAGATTGACCGACACCATGGACCCCTTGGTCCGCCCGAGCGCGGACAAGTAGTTGTTGCGCGCCAGCGCGCCCCGAACGGCCGAGGGCGAGATGTCGTACGCCGCCATCTGGTCCGGTTTGAGCCAGATCCGCATGGCGAAGGTGCGGCCGCCGAGTATGTCGGCGCGCTGGACGCCGCTGATGGCGCTCAGCCGGGGCTGCACGACGCGGGTCAGGTAATCGGTGATCTGGTTCTGATCGAGATCGGTGGACGAGAAGCCGAGATAGATCGCGGCGAACCGATCGTCGGCGGTCTCCAGCTGGATGATTGGCGCTTCGGCCTCCGGCGGCAGATCGTTGCGAACCTGGGCGACTTTCGACTGGATCTGGGTGAGCGCCGCATTGGTGTCGTAGTTGAGCCTCAGGTGCACGATGATGGTGCTGAGAGATTGAGCGCTCGACGACTCCACGTAGTCGATGCCGTCGGCGCTGGCGATGACGCGTTCCAGCGGCGTCGTGATGAAGCCCCGCACGAGGTCCGCGTTGGCTCCGACGTATGTCGTCGCGACCCGGATGGTTGCGATGTCACTGCGCGGGTACTGCCGGACGCTGAGCGCGCGAATCGACTGCAGCCCCGCGATGAGGATGACCAGGCTGACGACGATCGCCAGAACCGGCCGCCTGATGAAGAGATCCGTGAACCTCATTAGTTGTCCTCGGGCTTCGGAACCGGATTGTTGTCCGGCTGAATCTTGTTATTGATCTGCACGGCACCGCCGTTGCGGAGCTTGAAGACGCCCGACGTCACGATCTCGTCGCCCGGCTCGACGCCGGCGACGACCGCGACCTGATCGCCGCGACCGTCACCGAGCTTGACGAACTGCTGGCGCACTCCCCGAAACGTCTGACCGTCCGAATTCTTCAGGTCGGTCACGACGAACACCGAGTCGCCGTAAGGCGCGTAGCTGATGGAGGAGGCGGGCAGCGCAACGACAGGACGGCCGGGTCCCAGCGTCAATTTCGTCTGGACAAACATGCCGGGGCGCAGCGCGCCGGCCGGATTGGCGAGCGTCGCCTGCACCTGAATATTGCGCGTGGCTTCGTCGACTCGCGAGTCAATCGCAGTCACGCGGGCCCTGTAATCAATGTCATCCCCGGCCGTGATGCGCACCTCGCGGCCAATTCGCACGTGGCCGGCCTCCTGCTGCGGCACGCCGAAGTTGGCATAGATCGGGTTCAGCGATTGCAGCGAGACAATCGGGTCGCCGCCTGCGAGGTATTGCCCCAGGTTCACCTGCCGGATCCCGAGAATGCCTGCAAAGGGCGCCCGGATCGTTTTCCGCTCGATCGCCGCGCGGATTTCGCCGACGCGCGCCTCCGTCTGTTTCTGCTCGGCCGTCGCCCGGTCGAACTCCGCCTGCGAGATGACGCGTTCGTTCAGCAGGCCACGCATTCTGTCGAAGGTGAGACGGGCCAGCTCGCGCTCCGCTTCGACGGCGGCGAGCTGCGCACGCTCCTGTCGCGTGTCCAGCGTGACGAGCACGTCGCCCTCGCGGACCGACGTGCCCGAATCGAACGTGATGCGATCGATCGTCCCGGGCAGGTCGGCGCTGACGGTCACCCCCTGCACTGCCGCCATCGTGCCGATCGCATCGAGCGTCGCCGGCCACGTCTCCTGCGCCGCGACGATGGTCGTGACCGCCTCAGGGGGTGGCTGGAAGGCGGCGCCTTGCGCGATCGCCGTCTGAATCTGTTGAAACTTCACGAAGCCGAGCGACGCAATAAATGCAGCCGCCACGGCTAGCATCACAATCATCCGTTTCGCCATGTGTTTTCTCCTGCTGGCTTGCAGGTGCTACTGTCGCTCTCCCGCCATGCGCTCCACAATCGGGCAGGAGCCGCATCTGGCGCTCCAGCGTGAGTGCCAGGCCGAAGCACGACGTCCGCGGGAGACCGATCTACGACCTTTGGACGATGCGGCCATCGGTCATGCAGCCGGTCTTGCGATTGGCCGTCGACCTCGAGTGGAAACTGTCCGATAATCTTTTCAGGGGGCAACTGTGGGCTCACACTCTCGCTGCGAAGGCGATCACTGGATGCATCACCAGCCGGAAGAAGCGGCGTCGGACGATCCGGTGGTGCTGCGCACCGCGCTGATCCGCGAGGCTGAAGAGCGTCATCGCGCGGAGTGCAGCGCGAAGATGCAGACCGAGGTCGTCCAGCTCGCGCTCGATTTGCTGGTGCGCGAGCCCGACATTCAGGGCTTCTTCGGCGTGTTCGCCAAGACGCTGGTCGAAGAGACCGAAAGCCACGGGTGCGGCGTCTGGCTGATCGACGACGACCATCAGCGATGCGACCTGTGGATGGCGTACATGTCCGAACGGCTGTACACGCCGACGAGCGCCGGCTGGAACACGCTCGCGCTGCCGCGTGAGAGCATGGCGGATCATCTCTTCGGTTACACGGAGGGATGGAACCAGAGCGTCGTGTACGCGGGCGACGACTCGCGCCTGCCCGAACCGGTTCGGGACTTCAACCGTGGCGAGGGCGTGCAGGTGCTCGTGATCGCTCCGCTCGTCCTGGGCGCGCGCACACTCGGCTGGCTGGCCCTCTCCACGTACCAGATCCCGGGCTGCGACGGGCAATGGCGCGTCGAGCTGCTCGAAGCCATCGCGCGTCACGGGGCGTTGGCGCTGCACCAAAGCCGGCTGGCGGAGCTGAACCGGCTGGAGGAGCGCCGCAAGGGAATTCTCGAAGAGCGGAACCGGCTCGCGCGCGACATTCACGACAACCTCGCCCAGGGCTTTGCCGCGATCCTCATGCAGCTTCAGGCCGCCCGGCGTGAAGTGGGCATCCTGCCGCCCGCCGTGACCACGATCCTCGAGACGGTGGTCGAGCTCGCCCGTACCCACCTGGCTGAAGCGCGGCGATCCGTGCTCGCGCTTCGCCCCAATGTCGGCAACGGCGAGGACATCGCGACGGCCATCAAACGGCTGGCCGGCCTCGGGCAACGCACCACCGACGTACCGATCGAGGTCGTGGTCGACGAGATGCCGCGGTTCGGAGACGGCGTGGAGCGGGAGATTATCGGCATCGCGCAAGAGGCGCTGACGAACGCGGTACGCCATTCGCGCGCGAGCCGCATCATCATTCGCGCGTCGACCGTGAGATCGATTGGCTTGCGGTTGTCGGTGGCCGATGATGGCCGTGGGATCGCGCGCGAGCGGTCCAGCGCCGGATTCGGCATGACCAGCATGCAGGAGCGCGCCGAACGAATCGGCGCCTCGCTGACGATCGTCACCGCGCCGCGAAACGGGACCGAAGTCGTGCTGGCCTGGGAGCCGTCTTCCGTGCCCACGCAGGTCCACTTTGCCAGCTGACGCGTCGCACGTTCCGCCGCCCAAGGCGCGCGTGCTGCTGGTGGACGACCACGCGCTGCTCAGAACCGGCGTCGCCAACATCATCAACCAGGAATCCGATCTGCACGTGGTCGCCGAAGCCGGCAACGGGATCGAGGCGATCGAGGCCTACCAGCGCCATCGTCCTGACGTGACGCTGCTCGACCTGCGCATGCCGGTGATGGAAGGCGTAGAGGCCGTCCGCCGGATCCGCGAGCTCGACCCGCGGGCGCGGGTCATCATCCTCACGACCTACGACACCGACGAGGAGATATCGCGCGCGCTCAAGGCCGGCGCAAAGGCGTACGTGCTGAAAGACATCTCCGCCGACGATCTGATTACGTGCATCCGTGAAGTGCTTGCCGGCAAAACCTACCTCGCTCCGGCCGCGGCGGCGAAGCTGGCCGAAGGGGTGATGCGCGTGCAGCTGACGCCGCGGGAGCTTTCGACGCTCCAGCTCATGGCGGATGGCAAGGCCAACAAAGAGATCGCCACCGCGCTCGGGATCAGCGACCGAACGGTAAAAACCCACCTTGGCCATCTTTTCGGGAAGCTCGGCGTGACGAGCCGCACCGAGGCGATCGGGGTGGCGACGCGCCGGGGGCTGGTGCGTCTGGAGTGACTGGAGTGGCTTTCGGTCCGCGCATCAAGCCGTCTTGTCGAACGCCGGAGACCTGGCGCTCGCCAAATGCGGCTGTTGTCCGATTGCGCCTGCAGCAGGCACCGCCAGCACGTGGGGCTGTGTCAGCTCGGGGAGGTGGAGCTCCCACCAACGACGGGCGGCCGCGCGGGACCAGGCTTCAGAGCTCTTGCACTCGAGCAGCATCTCCCACAGCACTTCGGCATTCTGGGGACGCTTGTTGGGATCTTTTTCGAGACACGCGAGGACGATCTGATCCAACTCGCCGAGGAATCGGCAGCTCTGTTCGCCGCGACGGCGGCGCGGGCGCTGTCTCGACGTGACTCATCAGCATCTTCATCGGCGAGTCGGCCTCGAACACGAGCTGGCCGGTGAGCATCCAATAGGCGAGACACCCGATCGAGTAGACATCCGCGCGCGGATCGACCGCCGCTTCGCCCAGGATCACTTCGGGAGCCATGAACGCGGGAGTGCCCGACGTCACCTGCTCGCGCTGAGAGAAGCGTGCTGCGCGCACCACCAGTGCTGAACCTTACCAGTCCAAAGTCGAGCACCTTGACGAAGTCGTAGTCGAGCCCCATGCGGCAGACGTACACGTTCGCGGGCTTGATGTCGCGGTGCACGAGGCCCCGCGCGTGCGCTTCAGCAAGCGAGTGGCAGACCTGCCGCAGCAGGTACGTGACGCGATCGGCCGGCAGCGCGCCAAAGTCGCGGACCAGCGACTGGAGGTCGCGGCCGATCAGCAGCTCCATCACGTAGTAGAACGCCCCATCGTCGGTCAGGCCGAAGTCGAACAGATCGATCGTGTGAGGCGAACTGAGGACAGACGTGGCCTGCGCCTCGCGCTCGAATCTGCGCAGCAAGGCGCGGACATCCTGCTCGCCTGCCGTGCCCAGCATTTCCGGACGCACCAGCTTGATCGCCGCCGGCCTCACGAGCAGCCGATGCTCGGCGCGCCACACCTCGCCCATGCCTCCATGGCCGAGTTGCTCCACCAGCTCGTAGCTGCCCAGCTCCCGTGCGCGGGTGATTCTGTGCCCCATGCGATGCAGCGCAATCGATGGCAACACCGCGATAACCGCGCAGATGAAGTTCGGGTAGTACAGGAAGATCGCCCTGGTAAAGCTGGGGGCCGTCAGTCCGCGTATGTTCGCGATGCCCACCGCGAGTGGGTCCATCGACGCCGCGACAAGGCATGCAGCGAACATCTTGAGCGGGGTCGTCGGCACCACCATCGCGTAGACGAGGATCAAGATGGTGTTCCAGGAGACGTATCGCGTGTCAGGGAAGGTCGGCACCCACTCGTTGATGAACGGCGATGGCTGACGCGTTGAGGATGAGCAGCCCCAGCCCGAGATCGAGCGTGGCTTCACGTTCCTGAGCGGCCCTGCGCTTCACGTAGAAAAAGCTCGTGGTGAGGGCGACGATCATGATCGCCGCCAACGAGGTTGCCGGGCCAGGGAAACGGAGTCGGAACGCTCGCGGGCCGCAGTACGTTCGCCATGATCACGGCAATCGTCCAGGTGCCGGCTCCAACCGCGCAGAACAGGGCAAGACGCTGCGCCGTCTCCTGGAGAACGTCCTCGGGCAGACTGTCTTGCCAGCTGCCCGAATCGTGGCGCTGCGCCTTGTCGATCTGAAGCGTGACACGCTTCCTTGGATCGGTCATTTCGCTCTCGTCTGCCCGCTCCCGGTCCCTCGCGAGCGGGGAGCCCGCAGATCTTGCCCCGTGACCCCGAGCTCCGAGTTTACGTTCAGAAGATCGAAAAGGCCAACTCGAGCGAGGAGCTCGCGGATCCTTCCGAAGGCATGCGCAATACGGAGAACCCCATTCGCGGCAACCGTCATGTTGTATGCGCGGACCAGCTCGCCCAACCCCGCCGCATCGAGATCCGAGACTCCTGCCAGATCCAGCAGGATTCTTCGCTTCCCGCGGCGGAGGAGCGCCCGGACGCGATGCCGCAACTCCGTGCTGACGGGCACCCGCAGCCGACTCTCAATCTGAAGCACCGCCGTGTCATCGCACTCGATCAGTAAGGTATTCATCTTCCACCCCTTGCCAGAAGTGTGACAATCGTTGGGGCGTGACACAATCGGCCATTGGTCGCATCCGCTACTCCGCCTGAAGGCACACAGCTGAATCCTTCCGGAATTCGTTGTCCATTTTCCGGTGGAACGATCGGCGACTCCGCCATACTGTTGACCGATGCCGCCGATGCCCCATACGACCGTCATGACACGACCGCTGCCACCCTTGCCCGAGATGATGCGCGCGTTCCTGGCAAGGGACGTTTCGTACGACGGGGTGTTTCTCACCGGCGTCTCGACCACGGGGGTGTTCTGCCGTCCCTCTTGTCCCGCTCGAAAGCCGAAGCCTGAGAATCTGCGGTTCTTCGGCGACGTTCGCGACGCGGTCTCTGCAGGCTTTCGTGCATGCCTGCGGTGCAATCCACTCGGCGCGTACGGCCAGCAACCCGAATGGGTCACTCGGCTATTGAACGCGGTCGGCGCCGATCCGGAGCGCCGGTTCAGGGATGAGGACCTCCGCAAGGCGGGTCTCGAGCCTGCCCGGGTTCGACGGTATTTCCTGAAACACTACGACATGACATTCCATGCGTACGCCCGGGGGCGGCGCCTGAGCGGAGCATTCCAGCAGTTGCGCCAGGGCGCACAACTTGACGAGGTGGCCATGGGAACCGGATTCGAGTCTCACAGCGGCTTCCGGGACGCGTTCGCCCGCACATTCGGAGCAAGCGCCGGGACGCAGCCGCGGCGGCGATTGCGTGGTCTGCGCCTGGATCGAGAGTCCGCTCGGCCCGCTCGTGGCCGGCGCCACGGCCCAGGGAATTTGTCTTCTCGAATTCACCGATCGCCGTATGCTCCCGGCTCAAGTCGAGACCGTTCGCCGCCGATTCGACTGCGCGGTCGTCCCCGGCGACTCCGCGCATTTCGACCAGTTGCGCGACGAGTTGAAAGCCTATTTTTCGGGGCAGCTCCGGCAGTTCTCCTTGCCACTCGTGGCGCCGGGCACCCCGTTCCAGGAGCGCGTGTGGGCCGCACTGCAGCGGATTCCGTATGGAGAAACCCGGTCCTACGAAGACCTCGCCCACACGGTGGGTGTGCCCAACGCGCAACGAGCGGTCGGACGAGCGAACGGGCTGAATCGAATCGCCGTTCTCATTCCCTGCCACCGCGTGATCAACAAGGACGGGAAGCTCGGCGGCTACGGTGGATTGCTCTGGCGGAAGGAAGCGCTTCTTCACCTCGAGCGGACCGGGCAATTTGCGTCGACGCTCCCCTTTTCCAGGACGGAGACACACCCAGCGCGGGGCCAGGCTGCCCGTTGAATTCGTGGGGCTTGTAATAGAGATCATGACCACCTCCGGCCGAATGGCCGGTCATCCCGCGCCCAGCCACACGACGACTCGGGTACTGACTTCAGGGGCAAACCTCTTTGCATCGCCGTTTCCCGACCGTCAAGGAGTAGTCACAGCGGGGCCGCACACTCCAAGAGGAAGGGCGGTGCACATGATGGAGTCCAGCGACGTCGTCCAGTTGATGAAAATGGAATATGCGGAGATGCCCGAGCTGAAGTTGACGTTCCGTCAGGCGCAACGCCTGTGGAACCTGTCGAGCGAGCTGTGCGAGCGCGCGCTTGGTGTGCTCATCGGGGCGGGATTTCTGACGCGCACTCCCGACGGTGCTTACGTCCGGCGCGCCGGTTGAGGCGGCCGGACCCATCGGGTCGGCCCTGAGGGCAACCTGGGCGCGTTAGCGCCCGGATCCGGGAGCCGCCGCGACCTGGAACCGCCGCGACACCGTCGTCCGCTCGCCGCCGGAGCCGACCAGGACGCTCATCACGTCATAGGTTCCCGTCGGCAGGTTCCTGAATTCGAAGACGTTGAGGCGCGGCGCGTTCGCGCCGTCGAGTTGAATCGAGCTGCGCCGATAGTAGTCCGCCGACTGCGCCACGATTTCAAGGGCTCGGTTGTCGGTGTCGGCCTCGATGACCGTTCGGACGGTGAGCACGGCGGGCTCGAACGCCGCCGCGGGGGACACCCGCATCGCCAGCCGCTCACCCGCATTCAGCGGCAACGCAAGGGCAAATACGCACAAGAAAACGGCTTTCTTCACAATCCCTCCCAGCCCGACGCCGTTTACTCGAACGTTACATGCTGATTATCGGCACCTAAAGCGCTCATCTGCAAGGGCGAACGCCAGAATTTACGTGTGTAAACGACGCGATTCCCGAGAACGCTATAATCGCGCCCGCATGCGATATGCGACGTTTTCGACAACCGACGATCCAACGCCACGGCTCGGGGCTGTTTTCGCGGACGGGATGGCCGACGTTCGCAGGCTGCCTGGCGGGCGCATCGTCTGCCGATGTCCTGACGCTGCCCGATCTGATTCAATCCGGTCCGGACGCCTGGCAGCGGACCGCCCAGCGGCTGCAGCGCGGCGTCCGCTGAAAAGACGTTCGCCGCGCATTACCGCCTCGCCGACGTTCGCTGGCATGCGCCCCTGCCCCGTCCCCGCAAGAACGTCATGTGTCTCGGACTGAATTACAGGAGTCACGCGATTGAATCGGCAGCGGCATTCGGCCGCGAGACGAAGATTCCGACGGTCCCAGTGTTCTTCACGAAGGCGCCGACGACCGTGAATGGCCCTTACGACGCCATACCCTGGGATCAGGCGGCGACCGGCGAGGTGGACTACGAGGCGGAGCTCGGCGTCATCATCGGCATCGATGGCAAGAACATCCCGCGCGCGAAGCGCCCTGGACTCACGTGTTCGGGTACACCGTGATCAACGACGTCTCCGCGCGCGATCTGCAGAAGCGTCACCTGCAGTGGTTCAAGGGAAAGAGCCTCGACGGCTTCTGTCCGATGGGTCCGGTCGTCGTCACCGCCGACGAGTTCGGCGATCCGCAGAACAAGACGTTGACGCTGCGGGTGAACGGAGACCGACGACAGAACGCGAACACCGCCGACATGCTGTTTCCCGTCGACGTCATCATCGAGTTTCTTTCGAAAGGGATGACCATCGAAGCGGGCGACGTCATCGCGACCGGCACGCCGGAGGGCGTCGGATTCGGCAGGACTCCGCCGGAGTTTCTGAAGGACGGCGACGTCGTGGAAACAGAGATCGAAGGGATCGGCGTGATGCGGAACCGCGTGGTCCTGCGAGAAACCGTCCTAGCGGCCTACCCTTCCACGATCTTCCAGCCCCGTTCCGTCAATTTCGAGACTTCGAGAGCGAACACGGCGCGCGCGCGTTCGACGCGGTGCCAGTCGTGGTAGCGGGAGTGGCGCGTCAGCTCACCGTCCTGCTGACGCGTCACTTCCCAGCCCGCGCCATTGAGGAACGAGATGGAGTATCGGCGGATGTGATCGGCGTTCATCAGACTGACGGAGAACATGAAGCCTCCGGGGCTGTGGAGACAAACGAGGGCGATTTTTGATCGCGGCTCGAGAACACCGCGGCGTAAATTCGGTGTAACGGAGCTCGACCGGTAAACGTTACACGGAATTAACAAGCGCGAAACGTGGTGCAACCGCCTCTGGATACGCTGCTGGGATATGAAACAGATCATTTTCTGCTTGCCTCCACTGTCGGGCTGGTGGCATGCGGCGGCGGATCGACCACCGAGAGCGGGGCAGCCGGTGATGCCAGCGCCGCTTCCTCGGCCGTCATCACCGTCGATGGCTCCAGCACCGTCTATCCGATTACCGAAGCCGTGGCCGAAGAGTTCCAGAAGGCGCGTCCCGGTACCCGCATCACGGTCGGGATTTCGGGCACCGGCGGCGGCGTCGCGAAGTTCTGCCGCGATGAGATCGATATCGCCGACGCGTCGCGGCCGATCAGACCGGTCGAGGCCGAAGCGTGCGCGAAGGCGGGCGTCCAGTTCATCGAGCTGCCGGTCGCGTACGACGGGCTCGCGATCGTCGTTCACCCGAAGAACACGTGGGCGACGTCGATGACGGTGGCGGAACTGAAGAAGCTCTGGGAGCCGGCCGCGCAGGGCAAGGTCCTGCGCTGGAGCGACGTCCGCAGCGGCTGGCCGAACAACGAGATTCATCTGTTCGGCGCGGGCACCGACTCCGGCACCTTCGACTACTTCACGGAGGCGATCGTCGGGAAGGAAGACGCGAGCCGCGGCGACTACACCTCGAGCGAGGACGACAACGTCATCGTGCAGGGGGTGAGCGGAGACGAGTACGCGCTCGGCTACTTCGGCTACGCCTATTACGAGGAAAACAAGGACAAGCTCAAGCTGGTCGCGATCGACGATGGGAACGACGCCAACGGCAAGGGCCCGATTCTGCCGTCGCCGGAATCGGTGAATAACGGCACCTACCGTCCGCTGTCGCGCCCGATCTTCATCTATCCCAAAGTCAAGGCGCTCGAGCGCCCCGAAGTGGCGAGCCTTCGTCGAGTACTACCTGAAGGACGGGGTGCCGCTCGTCCGCGAGGTGGGATATATTCCGCTCACCGAGCGCGAATACGAGCTGGTGCGCAGCCGGTTTACCACCAGGAAGACCGGGTCGATGTACGACGGCACGGACAGTCAGAGCCAGGTGACGCTCGAGCAGCGGCTTTCGAAATAGCTTCATGCGGCTTCGCCGCCGCGGCGTCTCGTCGAGTTCGTCATCGAGCGGACGCTGTTTCTGTGCGCGGCCGCCTCGATTCTGGTCACGCCGGCATCGTCCTGGTGCTGCTGTTCGAGACGGCGGCGTTCCTGCGCGAGGTGCCGGTTACCGAGTTCCTGTTCGGCACCGTCTGGACGCCGCTCTTCTCCGACAAACACTTCGGCGTGCTGCCGCTCGTCGGCGGCACGCTGCTCACATCCGCGATCGCGATGGCCGTCGCGCTGCCGGCCGGCCTTCTCGCCGCGATCTACCTCAGCGAGTACGCCATCGCCCCGGTGCGGCGCGTCGTCAGGCCGGTGCTGGAGGTCCTGGCCGGCGTGCCCACCGTCGTGTACGGATACTTCGCGCTGCAGTTCGTCACGCCCCTTCTTCAGGGTATCGTGCCCGGCCTCGCCGGCTTCAACGCGCTCGGCTCCCGGCATCGTCATGGGCATCATGATCCTGCCGCTCATCTCGTCGTTGTCCGAGGACGCGCTCCACAGCGTGCCGAACGGACTGCGCGAAGGCGCGTACGCGCTGGGCGCCACGCGCATGCAGGCCTCGCTGCGCGTCGTGGTGCCGGCGGCGTTCTCGGGAATTTCGGCCGCGGCCATTCTCTCGATGTCGCGCGCGGTCGGCGAAACGATGATCGTCGCCATCGCCGCCGGCCAGCAGCCGCGGCTGACGCTGGATCCGCGGGTGCCGGTGGAAACGATGACCGCCTACATCGTCCAGGTCAGCCTCGGCGATACGCCGGCCGGCACGCTGGAGTACCGCACGATCTTCGCCGTCGGCATGCTGCTGTTCCTGAGCACCTTCGTCCTGAACCTGGTGTCGATCTGGCTGCGGAACCGGTTCCGCGAGGAATACGCATGAGCCCGCTGTCGCTCGACGTCACCGCCGTGGCGCCGCAGCGCGCGCTGCGTTACGTCGGCGATCGGCTGCTCGGCGCCTTCGGCCTCCTGGCGATGGTGCTCGCGCTGGTCGCGCTCGCCGCGCTGATCTACGACATCCTGCACGACGGCGTGGGGCGGCTGTCGTGGGCGTTCATCACGAGCATTCCGTCACGGCGCGCCGAGGATGCCGGCATTCTCACGGCGCTCGTCGGCAGCGTCTACGTCATCACCCTCAGCGCAGCGATCGCCATCCCGTTCGGCATCGGCGCGGCAATTCACCTCGAGGAGTACGGCGGTCGCGGCCGGTTGTCGCGGATGATCGAGATCAACATCGCGAATCTGGCGGGCGTGCCGTCGATCATTTACGGCCTGCTCGGCCTCGGGCTGTTCGTCCGGATGATGGCCATGGGACCGAGCGTGCTGGCCGGGGCGTGCACGCTCGGACTGCTGGTGCTGCCGGTCGTCATCATCTCGACGCGCGAGGCGCTGCGCGCGGTGCCCAAGTCGCTCCGCGAAGCATCGTATGCGCTGGGCGCGACCAAGTGGCAGACCATCTGGAATCAGGTGCTGCCGGCGGCGTTTCCGGGTATCCTCACCGGCCTGATCCTCGCCCTGTCGAGGGCGATTGGCGAGACGGCACCGCTCATCACGATCGGCGCCCTCACTTACATTCCGTTCCTGCCCTCGGACGTCTTCTCGCCCTTCACGGTTCTGCCGATCCAGATCTTCAACTGGGTGTCGCGCCCGCAGGCCGCCTTCGCCGAGAACGCGGCGGCGGGCATCGTCGTCCTGCTCGGGCTGCTGCTGATGATGAACGCGGTCGCGATCGTGCTGCGCGACCGGTTTCAGAAGCGATTGTCATAAACGACATTCACCGCAGAGCGCGCTGAGCACGCAGGAATGTATTTTTCTGCTAGCTCTGCGTGTTCTGCGGTGATCGTCGTAGAGTCCTCACCAACCGACGCGCAGGCCCGTCGTCCACGACACGCCCGAATAGGCGCCGCCGTCGTCGGCGCGATCGTTCATGTCGGCCCACTGAACGCCACTCTGCAGCTTGAGCTTGTGGCCGTAGAAGTAGTAGTTGGCGCCGAGATAGACCTCGTTGTACCGGTCGCCCCGGCCCGAGACCAGCCGGCTTTCGTAGGTCGCGAGCCGGACTCCATTCTGGTCATCGCTTTCGAGGAAGGTGTAGCGGCCGACGAACTGGAGCTTGTCGGTGACGTTGACGAATGGCATCGCCATCAGGCCCCACAGATCGCTCTGGCCCAGATACCCAGACGCGGCTGACACATCCGTTCGCACGCCCCATCCGTCCGCCTCGAGTTTGAAATTGACGGAAACGATGTGCTCCAGCTGCCGCGTGAACGTGTTGTTCGAATCCGGATGCTGATAGACGTAGTTGGCAGAGAGCAACGCCTCCCTCGTGCCGAGCGGTTGGGCAAAATCGTAGCCGAGCACGCCGAGCGCGAAGGCGCCGCCATTGAACTCGCCGAACTCGCGGTTCTCCTCGCCTGCCGAATACACGCCGGCGCGATAGACCCAGGGCGCGACCCGGCCCGATACGCTGACGCCCGGCATGTACTCCTGCGGAAACCAGATGTTGTTGCTCAAGTTGCTCCGGTCGATCGTCAGAAGCTCCTTGGAGGACGTCGCCCCATCCATCGTGAACGGCACGCCCTGCTTGCCGGCGGTCACCGCCAATCGCCCGCTGCGGCTCCATTGCACGTACAGATCCGTAAAACGCACGTAGAACGGGTCCTGCTCCTGCGGGTTGAGCTCGACCTCGCCGTGAACCGTCCACCTTCGGAACAAGACCACTCTCGGGCCAAGGCGAAGGCGCCTGACGTTCCACTCGTCGAGGTCGCCCTCGTCGGCATCGATTGCGGCGAATTCGTACTGGAAGCGCCCGCTGAACAACACGCTCTGCACCACGGGGTTCGAGTCGCTCTTGTACCACTCGGCGAACTTCCAGATCCGGTCGTAGACTGACGTTTGCTTGTCCGACGCGGGCTGCTGCGCCGAGACGGTCGCCGCCGCCATACCGACGATCATCAGACTCATCAACACTCGTCGCAAGAACACCTCCTCTTGCCAGGGACGACCCCTGACGCAATCGTGCTCCCACGGTAGCGACGAGGTGTGTCCGGTGTGCGTCACGCATGTTACATCCTAGTTAAATGTGTGACGCCCTGGTATCGGAGAAGTAACTCTCAAGTCTCAGAGTGAGATTGCCTATGCCGCCCAGGAGCCATTCCGGTACAACGTCAGTGCGACATCGACGTTGGCGCGCAGGGCTTGCGCGATGGCGTCCCAGTTCTTCTCGCACCTCAGCAGCGTCTTCCACGAATAGAGATGCTTCGCCTTGTGGAAGTCGCTATTGGCCACGTACGGGTAGTGCTTGAGGCTCGTGACCGAAAACAGATCGTCCCGGTTGGCCGCTTCCCAGACATCGACGAGCCCGGCGACGCGCTTGCGATGTTCCCACAGGTAGCACGTTCCGATCTCCAGACGCGTCGTCGTCCGATGGTGAGGGTGGCATGCAATGCTCAGCGCCGATTGAGCGCGGATCTCGCGAAGAATGTCGTCCGCTGGCTGATCGGCGCTGATGAACCGCAGGATGTTCAGGGCGACGATATGCGAGTTCTTCCTGCTCCGGAGGTGGTTCTGGGTGACTTCGGCGCCGGGTATGACGAGCATCCCGTACAGCTCTTTGGCGCGACGCCCTTCCGCCGCGATGTCCGCGAGGTAGGCATCGAACCGGTCCTCGGTCACCGAAAAGTGCCGGCGCCCAAGCGTCGCCAGGCGAGCGGCGCGGCCGAGCAGGTCGCGCTTCATCAGAATGTGATCCGTGATGGCGATCACGTCGAACCGTCCGGTTCGGCCGTATAGATCCACCACCTCGCGGACCGACAGCCGCCCGTCGCTCCATCGCGTGTGAACGTGAAAATCGCACAGGAGAAAAGGTTCGTAGCCAGGCAGTCATGCCCTCACGTCGAGATGATCGCGATCGGCCGGACGATGACGCAGGATCTCCGACCAGAAATTCCGTACGTACAGCCCAAACACCTGCCGCTTCCCCATGGCGCGATATCGCCTCGCGGACGTCCACACCCAGCAGTCCGCCCGGACCTCGACGGGACCCTGCGGCGTCAGCCTGCGCCCGAGATTCGTGTCTTCGCCGTGAAACTCGATGCGGCAATCGAATCCGCCGATCCGCGCCAACGCATCTCCGACGGACGGCGAAATTGCCGCCGTAGAGGATCGCGCCGATTCCGAGCGCGTGGTGGACGAGCGCATGCGTCGGCGGCGCCACGAGCGTGTCGTAGGCGCGAATCAGCGCCCGGCCCGTCCAGTCCCAGTCGTAGAACCGATACGGGCCGGTGACACCGACCAGCCCTTCGCGCGATCCGAACCGCCGCTCGACATGCTCGAGCCACTGAAGCGGCACGCGGCAGTCGGCGTCCACGTACGCGAGGATGTCACCGGTCGCAAGCCGCCGCGCCGTTTCCCGCGCGACGACGAGGCCTTTTCGCGGCTCTTCGACGACGCGAACGCCCGGAACCGCCCGCGCAGCAGCCCCGGTGCCGTCGGTGCTGGCGTTGTCGACGACGATGATTTCGTCCGGGGGTCGGGTTTGGGCGAGAAGAGAAAAGAGACAGGCAGGCAGCAGGTGGGCTTCGTTGTAGGCGCAGACGATCGCGGTGATCGTCACGCCCCTCGTTGCCCCTGCCGGTAGCCTGTCATGAACCGCAGCATACCGGCTAGTTGTGACGACGTCGCGACGGCATCGTCAACGGCCTGTACCGTTTTACACCGAGACCAGAGGGCGGACTGCCAGCGGTGCCGTACAGAAGCTCAGAGCATGCCGAGCTGCTTGATATAACGATACGCTTCGCTGGCTGGGATGCGGTACACGCGTTTGCGGCCCCGGCCGACGACGACGGCGCGGACATAGCCGCCATGAATCTCCTCTCGGATGAAGGTCTGACTCATCCCGACCATTCGTGCCAGCTCGCGAGTCGTAAGTGGTTGGGGACGAGCCAGCAGGTCGGCTGACACCGGGTCCGTATGGCCTGCTTCACCGCTATGCGGGAACCGCGTCGGGACAGAAACATGATGGCTGGTCATAGGTGCAGGAACCCTCAGCTAAAAAATGGGATTGTAGGTCGGACGCATCACAGCGTTATGACGAAGTCCAATTGGTGTTTAGCCTGATCGTTAACCCAGATTTAACTTAGCGCAAAGGTAGCATTGTTTTTTTGTTTGCGTTTTGCTAACAGCTTGCTAATGAGTAAGTGATCTTGTGTTGAGGGTAGGAAAAGAGGTTTAGTTAACTACTAGCTGATTGTAGGAAGTTGTTATTGGTTAGTATTGGCGTAGCTTCTAAGAGTGCTATTGAAAGATCTTAGTAGCTTCTAAGGTGTTACTACGCAGATGGGATCTCAATAATGGTAGAGATCATCTATGTCTCTAGTAACTAGCTATCATTCAAGACCGCCGTGGCCGATGCGCTCCCAAGCTTCTTTGAACTGCGGCTGTTCATAGCTGCCGGGCTGTAAGAAGAATGACAGCGACCGCTTTTTCGCTGCGAAGGGCAAGACGCTTTCACCTGCGATGGCGTGAGCACGAATGCAGAGGGTGTGTCAGAAGCAACCTTATTGACGATGATCGAGAAGTCACCCATGCACTTGTCGAGCGACGGCCCGAGGGGCACTGGGTTGCGTTTGCTGAAGGCTTTTACCTGGATGCCGATGAAGCGCGAAGCGTCTGCGCTGTAGGCAATGATGTCTACGCCGCGAGCGTTGCGGGCCGTCGGCATGACGTTCCAACCGAGCAAGGACAGTTTGTAGCAGCAATAGTACAAGCCGACGTTTCCGGTGATCTGTGGGTTGAGATCATGATTGTTATATATAGATGATAAGAGCAGCATCAGAGATTTGGTAAAGAGAGAGAGATTAGAGTGGAGAAATTACAGCAATACAAGTGATAGAGAAGAAAGTAGTGCAACAAGAGGTAAAGATGAACTGTAGAGAGATCTATAGCATCGCTTTGACATTTCATCATAGTAGAGTTAGTATATCAAGATACGCTTTCGCAGAACAGAACAGCTGAAGATAAGACATGCTATAGACTATAAGCTGTTAGAACTAAGAGAGTGGAACTGTATGAATGTAAGATTGCTCTGATTACAAGATTAGAGAGTTCGATTTCGTATGTTAGATTACTTACATGGAGACTAAATATGACAGCTACTGAAGAGAGCTATGATAAAGAACAGGAACGAACAGAGGTAAAGAGTCTGCTAGTAGAAATACAAGAACAAGACGAAATTGCTAGATTTGATGAAGAGGAAGAGATAGAAAGACAAGTCTAGGAGATGTCGCTAGATAGTACAAGTAGATTTCTAGACTACTAGAGTTCGAGAGAGGAGATTCTCTCAGAAAGAACTTCGCACGATTGAGAAACATGGAGGGATAGAGATCTATAGATAGAAACGTAGATAGTTATATAAAAATCGCTCTGGATGACAGAAAAAGAGATAGAGTCACTAACTTAATAGTAGATTTCGTTAAGAAGTACGATAAAGAATACGATGAATAGGAAGTCTATAATATAGAGAGACAACTAGGGGATGAGAAATAGAAATGTATAGATATGTCGGAATGTGATAAGAAGATTGTGAACATATGTAAGTGTAGAGAGATATAACTATGGAAACTTACAAGAGTTCGAATATATGAGATTCTTCCAGCAAGTCTCGTCTCGTCGGAACAAGAGGGGCTGGATCTACAGAAACCAGTCCTCGCCGGTACTGAAAGTCTCTCTGTACTGTACTGTTCCGTCGGTGAGCCTGGCCGCGATGAGCGCGGGAGTCATGCCGGACTCGCGGCCGGGATGTCACGCGAAGGTCGCTGGAACTTTTTGTCGTGGCATAGTCCATAGATGCGGAAATGGCGCGCGCAGTCTCGCCGACAAATTTGACCTATGCCACATTCCAGCAGGATTGCTCGCTCAGCTAACATCGAGATGTATCCCATGTTGTGGCTGACCAGGAGCACTGTGCGCTCACCTTTAGCCACGTCACCCATTTTCTTGATGCACTTCTTTTGAAACGCGGCATCTCCGACGGCAAGGGCTTCGTCGATGATCAAAATCTCCGGATCGAGGTGTGCGGCCACGGCGAATGACAGGCGGACGACCATACCGCTAGAGTAACGCTTGACTGGTGTGTAGATGAATTGTTAGAATACAGAAAAATACACGATCTCGTCGAATTTTCGCGCGATCTCTGCCTTAGCGCATTCCAGGATAGCGCCATTAAAAGAGATGTTTTCGCTGTCCGGTCAGCTCAGGATGAAACTCTGTCCCCACCTCGAGTAGAGAGCTCACTCGCTCGTATAAGTCCGCAAAGCCGTTCGTGGGTTCGGTGATGCGTGACAATATCTTGAGCAAGGTGCTCTTGCCGGCGCCGTTACGACTAATCACTCAGAGAGTCTCTCCTCGCTCGACATAGAAAGTCGACGTCTTTCAGAGCTCAGATGTCACTTTTCGTCGCGTGGTCAGCGCAGACCGCCGACGCGTGGCTGTTGCGGCGAAACACAGAGGCCGCGGCATCCATGATCTGGTCGCGCATGGTATCGTGTCGCTTTTTCAGGACCGAGATCTCATACCTTTTGGAGAGTCCCTCCACTAGAATCGCCAGATTACTCATGCTTCACGCCACATCAGCAAACGTCCGCTCGCTCACACTCGAGAACTCGGTAACAACGGAACGGTTCAAAACGAAGGATCTGTCGCGATTGCGGCGGACGGGGCGGCTTCAGGCGTAGGGTGCGTTGATAGACGAGCGTGTTTTACAGACACCTTCATTAGATCCGCTAACATCTGAACGTGCTTTGTAATGGACGTCGTGTAGTCTACAGGAACCTGATGGACCTCGACGTCGGCGGCGATGTTTCGCCATCAGAGGATCGGATACGGTGCGCTCCTACACTGGAGCGGAGGCTCGATCAGTGTGTTCACCGGCACGTCATTCGGCCAGAAAATGGCAATGTGCAGCAGAATAGGGCAGTAGAACATAGCTGGCGACCGCTAGATGGTAGGCGATCATGAGGTGGTAGCTGGCCGCCGGGGCGACGATCGGCTCCGCCACTCAAGGTTTCTCGCTGACCAGCACACCGGATAGGACTAGTGTAGCGAGGCGGACGGTTCGTGCGACTAGACCAGTACACGGGATACTCGCCGCGCTCTGCAGCCAGCTGATAGAATATTGGCAGAACTGCCGCCAGCGGACACGTCGATCGCGCATCGCAAGAAACAGATCTGTCGCACGGTCCGGGCCGCCCCCGCATGAACTGACGACAGCCGAAACGGCGTTCTTCACGAACCTCCAATGCGGGGGATTCCACGCCGGGGGGCAGATCATCGCCACGAGACCGACCTTCTGTCCTTTGCGTTCCAGTTGGCGAGCCACCTCAAACGCGATGAGGCCTGCGTGGCAGAGACCGCCGAGAAGGTACCGTACTGTGCGGCTCCACAGCATGAATCATTTCGACGTAAGAGGCGGCCATCGCCTCGATTGTCGGCGGAACGGGCTCGCCGTTCAGGCCATGGGCGGTCAGCGCGTAGAACGTTGATACAGCCACAGGGCGCGGGCGAAGTTCAGGCAGTAGAACTCTCCCCCACGGAAATCTCCGTGAAGAAAGAAAAATGGCCACGCGGGATCACCGGATTGCACTCTGACAAGGAGCGAATAGCGACTGTGAATGCGTTGTTCCACGAGCGTCTGCGCAAGCTCCCGCAGGGTCTCCCCGCCAAGGAGCGCAGAAGACGGGAACGCGCTTCGCCACAGCGCAACTCCACTTCGTCCATCATTTGAATGAGACAGCAGGGAATCGCCGCAGAGATCGGAGAAGTTGTCGTGCACGCCGATCGCATGGACGCGCAACAACTCTTCCCAAATTTGCACCAGCTGATGTTAGATCGTTTCAACCGGAGCAACATACTTTGGACCGTTGGTCCGTTTGATCTCCGGACCGTCCCCACAGGTGTTCTCGTCACGCAGCGCTAGCGCTTGACGATAGACTTTCCCGTTCGGCAATTTAGACAGAGAGCTCACGAACACGAATTTCGAGGGCAACATGAAGGCAGGTAGCTTACGCCAGGAAAACGTCGCAGCCCCCGAATCGTAAGAGTGGACTACTGCGATGGAACCACGAAGGCGACGAGGCGAGTATCGTTGCACAGACCTTTCCCAGAAGGCGTGACAGCCGTCATCATAGACACCTGATGTTGCAGCAGACTGATCTCCAACTCAGAAAGATCGACTGACTTCCCCTTGAATTTAGATACTCGTATATTTTCGGCCACGGTAGATGAGGCAGCCATCGGGCAACATCTGTCCCGTATCACCGGTGAGGTACAAACGCCGATCTCCGCCTGTCGGATCGGGCACGAACGCAGCTTCGGCCAAATACGGTCTGTCTCAGTAACGCGCGGCAGGTAACTGCTCCTGATGGCGATCTCACCAACTTGGTTCGCCGCCTACCTCAAGACCATCCGCAAGGAGGACCACCTCCTTGTCAGCGACTTCGTATAACAGACCGGCACGGTGGTTTCTTCGATACTCGGTATAGCTTTATCGATGAAATATTGCCGAAATACACCTGCTTCGCTGCAGCTGAGCGTGTTGACCAGAATGCAGGCCGGCGAAAAGTGCCGTTATACAGCTCCACGTCGCTCTTGAGGGCGCCTTCGCCGCCGATTTCAATCAACGCGGACGTCGCAGAACTGCTCATTTCCTGTCAGCGTGCCGGCAAGATGACGGAACACCGTTGGAGTAGACGAGTAGATAGTGACTCGCTGCTCCACTAGCCATTTGGAAAGACGGCTCAGTCTTTCTTCTTCGATGTCGAAGGGACACACGTCGCACCATTGAATAGGGCGCCAAACAGATTTAGAAAGGAGACGCTATACATCGGAGAACTGAGAAGAGACGTCGGTCGTCGGGGCAAATATGATAATTGTTCGTGTAGATCATCACTCTGTGAAGGATACTCCGATGATATTGCGCGACACTCTTCGGCTTCTCTGTCGAGACGGAGGTGTAAAAGATGGCCGCGAACAGCTCTCGCAGAATTCGCGACCAGCGGGACTCGCAGTAGGGAGCGAAGGGTACAACTCGTCGGCGTTGAGCAGTGGCAGACTGGCGGCAAGCTCTTTCACCAGCGACAGATGTCTGCTGTCGGTCACGATCAGCCACGGTCTTCGAATGGTTCAGGATGTCGATGAGTCTGCTCGGCGGATGCGACGGTTACAATGGAACATAGGTACTGCCGGCCTTGAGCACACCGAGGGTGGCAGACACCGCTCCGCTGGTTTGACCGAATACGAGACCCTGGTAGATCGCCGTCCGCAGAGCGGGCGAGGATGGCTCGCGCCACTGGATAGGCCGCAACGTCAAGGGCATCGTAGGTAAGAGCGTGGTGCCTCGTCTTCACTGCGATCCGGCCAGGATATTCGCAGACCTGCTGCTCAAAAACGCTGGTGATAGACTGCTACACCTCTTCTCTTCTGAACTCGCGAAATCTTCCGGTCGGATGCGACGCATCTGGCTCGAACGATGGTTTGCGCAGTTGGAAGACTCAGGGTAGATATACGGAGACAACAGATCGCCTGGATCGGAGTGGGGTGACTGTCTTCGTTGGAGTGTTGTCGGTTGCGCATGCTGCAGTGCTAGAATTGGCAAAGCTTTGTCTAATACACAGAATGTACGGACTGTTTACGAGCGTACAACCGCTTGGCTGTTATGAGGCGAACGTGGGTCGCGTTCCCGTGCCGGCTCATCGGGAGAGACTCGCCAATGGCTCGGTGTAGATAGTCACGCAGCGGTTCGCTCCATACGGCAGTGCAACATGGGTACCGCAACAGGCGCTTGTAAAAGGGGCTGTGTAGGCTTGTCTAGGCCACAAAAGTCTGCCGGCGCGTGACCTAAAGTCCGTGGACCGCCCCTTAGACAGTGAATTTTGGCTCTGACACACCTGCCCCGCCCCTGCGAGGGTCAGACGATAGGAAGCATTAGAAAGTACTATAGGAAGCATTAGCGGGGTGTCTCGGTTAACGGAAGGGCTCTGATCGGCCGCCGGGGCTTCTCCCCCCGACAGCACTGGGTACAGATTGCTGCAGCCGTAGTAGGCGACGCTAGACCTCTTCGGCGCGGCATAGTTCGGGCAGGTCCGCGAGCGGCGTGTGGCGCGTGATGAGTTCAGCCACGCTGCTCTACCACGGCATAGACGACGGGCTGAAGTAGCGTCTCGATCGGTATGTCGAGCGCGCGGGCAAGGCGTTGCCGTATGATAGGGCGTCGGGAGGCAGACGCCGCGTTCGATTCCGAGATGAAGTGTACTGCGCGACTCCGGACGGTCGGAAGGTGTCAGACGGTCGCTTGGCTCCACTCTTTGTGCCGGCGGGCGAATTCGATGTGCAGCATCGGGACTCTGCTCCTTCTAATTGAAAACTAGCCTAGAGCAAGGCCGTAGTAGGTAGCTATAAAAGTGATGTCTAGCGACAGTTCTTTTCAAGCAACGTAAAGTCCAACACGGTCAGTGATCGCGTGTTGTGCTAAGGAAAGCAGCTATAGACAACGCTGATATCTGCATACCGCGTCTACAAGTCGATCATCAAGACGCACATCGCCCCATCTAGACGATCGCGCTCATCCCGCTCCAGAAGACTGCGCGGGAGCCACCTCGAACGCGTGTACGCCAGACCTAGCCGCTCGCGCCGTCGAGCCTCACCGTGCTGCACGCGCTCGTGCATACGCGCCTTGAAGAAGAGCCGTCAAGGACCGACTGCTCACCGCTGAACCCGGCCGTCGACCTCGAACGGCGGCGGAGACGGAGCCCCTCGCCCACGCGCGCAGCACTGCTGGACGGCTATCGAGGCGAGAGCGCGTGATCGAGGCGGCGAACACGGCCGCCGCAGCTGGCCGGGTTCGTGTACTTGGCGCTAGACTAGGGGGCGAGGAAATCGAGCTGCAAGGCCTCGACGTGGGCCGACGTCGATCTCGAAGACGAGCGTGCTCACGATCGCACGGCAACTCGATTCGGCAGTTGACGAGGCTGGCCTGACGGGCCGACGAAGACGAAGAAGAACGTCGGACAGTCATGCTCGGTGACGGAGACCATCGCGCAGCTCCGCGCTCACAAGCGCGGCGCAGTCGGCATTGAAAATGACAGAACAGAACGATGTAACAAGGATTTCGATCTCGTGTTTGCGAAGGAGCCCGTGGACCTGCAGACGCCGAAGACCGCGAGCTCGGGCAGCCGCTCGAAGACGCTCAGCGAGGCGCGGTTTCAGGCGCTCGTCAAGGGGGGCGGGCGTCCGGCGCATCAAGTTCCACGGGTGTCGGCACACGGTGGCGACGCTGTCGCTCCAGGCCGGGACGCCGCCGCACGTCGTGGCCGCGCGCCTGGGGCACAGCATGATGGAGTTGATGAAGATCTACGCGCACGCCCTGCCGAACATGCAGCAGGACGCCGCCGCGCGGCTCGGCGCGGTACTGCACGGCTAGGCTGCTAACCGTTTGCTAACCAACGAGGAGGAATGAGGCAGGACCAGGCACCACGAGCAGGCGGCTAGAGACGCGGAAACGCTAACGAAACTGCACGACAGCGCACGAGACGCTACCAGCCAGTTACAAGTATAAGTAACCCAGATTTAACACCTTCGACACTCATCCGAAACGCGGCGTTGTCAGGCTCTAGGCTTGATGGCCAAGCACCACATCCTGATTGTCGAGGACGAGCGAGACATCGCCGGTCTCATCAAGCACACGCTCGAACGCAGCACCGACAGCGAGACCGAGGTCGTCTGGAGCGGTGACGCTGCGCTCAAGGCGATGACCGAGCGGCCGCCGGATCTGCTGATCCTCGATCTGAATCTGCCGGTGATCAGCGGGGTCGAGGTCTGCCGGATCATGCGCTCGCGATCGGATCTCAGGCAGGTGCCGGTCATCATGCTGACGGCGCGCACAAGCGAGGACGACCGCGTGACAGGGCTCGACATTGGAGCTGATGACTACATCACCAAGCCGTTCAGCCTGCGCGAGCTCACCGCCCGCGTCCGCTCGCTGCTGCGGCGGACGACCGCCGGGGACGTGCGGTCGGCCGCCGGTGTTTACCGCGACACTCATCTGGTCGCTGACTTCGATGCGGTTTCCGTCGCGGTCGACGGCTCGTCGATCCGCCTCACGCGCCGTGAATTCGAGCTGCTTCAGTACCTGGTGCAGAACAAGAACCGTGTCGTCTCCCGCGATCGGCTGCTCGAGCGTGTCTGGGGATACGACCGGCTGATTGAGACGCGGTCGGTCGACGTGCACGTCGGACGTCTGCGCAGCAAGCTGCGGATAGCCGGCCGCCAGATCGAAACGGTCGTCGGGCTCGGCTATCGCTTCGTGGACGAACAGGCAGTGCAGCCGTAGAATCGACGGCAAGGAGCTCCTTGCCATGCCGCAGTCGACCCAGTCCCTTAAGAACCACACCCGGTTGTTTCCACCGTTCCACTTCTTCGTGCTTCCCGTCCTGACCATCAATCTGGTGATCGCGATCCAGAACGTGTATCGGAGCTCGACGGGCAGCGCCTGGTGGGCCCTCGTCGTGGCAGCGGCGTTGCTGGGGCTCGCGCTTTTCGCCCGTGCGATGGTCCTGACGGTTCAGGATCGGGTGATCCGGCTCGAGATGCGGCTGCGGCTGAACGAAGTTTTACCGGCGGAGCTCAAGAACCGCGTTCACGAACTGACGCCCCGGCAGTTGGTCGCGCTTCGCTTCGCGAGCGACGCCGAGTTGCCAGACATGGTCCGTGAGGTCCTCGCCGGGAGGCTGGTCACGTCGAAAGCAATCAAGAGTCGGGTAAAGGACTGGCAGGGGGACTATCTCAGAGCTTAGAAATGCAAATTGCAAAATGCTTATTGCAAATTTTGCATTTCGCAATTTGCAGTCTGCATTTCCCGCTATTTGCGAATGTTCCTGAGAATCCTCGGCGTCAGGAACCAGCGGAGGTCTCCTGGCCCGTCGGGCAATTTCTCGACGTCGATGCGGGCGATCGCACCCTTCTTGAACGGGATCGGATGGCGCGAGCCGATCAGCCGCGCGGCCAGCTCGCCAATCCCCGGCTCGTGGCCGACGATGCCGAGGCGTGCGCGCTTGGCGTGCTTCTCGAGATCGGCCATCACCGCCGCAAAACCTCCTCCAGGAGCCAGCGACTCGGCCGCGACGATGTGCGGATGAGGACTGAGGCCGCCGGCGATGATGTCGGCGGTCTGCCGCGTGCGGACGAGCGGACTGGTCACGATGAGGTCGAGCACGACGTCGAGCCGCTCCAGCGCGCGTGCCGCCTGGCGCAGCTTCGCCATGCCCTCCTGCGTCAACGGCCGCTTCGCGTCGTCGGGCCACGCCTCGCCGCGCTCTTCAGCGACACCGTGACGGATCAGATAGAGCTCAGTCATAAGAAGATTCGAAGATAGAAGGTCGAAAGTGGAAGATGGCCATTGTACTGCGGAGTCGGCGAAGGTCTCAGAAATCGAATTGCGCGGTTGAAACAGTCGGCGTAAACTGCGGCATACATAGCCTTTTCAAGGCTTTAGGAGCTGGAACCCACATGTCGAAGCGCCTTGTGGTAGCCATCGTCGCGACAGCTTTCCTGTTGCCCTTGGCAATGACGAGCCTGCTGTCCGCCCAAAACGAAGCGTTTCTGCCACCCTCGCCCCGCCCGATACCGAAGCCCGTCCGCCCGACGCCGCGCCATGCGGACGGTCGGATCAACATCGGTTCGATTCCTGGCGAGAAGGGGCACTGGATCCGCACGAGGCGCGAGCTCGTCGCCGAGCCCGGGATGGAAAACCGGCTTCCGTCGGATCTGGCGATCGAAAACGTGCCCTTCCAACCCTGGGCCCGGGAGATGTGGAACTACCGGCGGTCGAAGGACGACCGCGACTCGCCGCACGCGCGCTGCAAGCCGTCGGCCGGGCCGCGACAGATCGGGACCGCGTACGGCTTCGAAATCGTCGACCTGCCGGAAATCAAGCAGGTCCTCATCTTCGACATCGGCGGCCCCAACACCTGGCGCACGGTCTACACGGACGGACGGAAGCATCCGGCAAACCTCGAGCCGAGCTTCTACGGCCACTCCATCGGCTGGTGGGAAGGCGACACGCTCCTCGTCGACAGCGTCGGCTTCAACGAGAAGAACTGGATCGACGCGATGGGCCTGGTGCACACCGATCAATACCACCAGCTCGAGCGGTTTACGCGCCTCGATTCGAACACGCTCAAGTACGAAGTGACCGTCGACGATCCGGGCGCGTATACAACGAAATGGACGGCGGGGTTCCACTTGCGCTGGAACGAAGGCGCCGAGCTGTTCGAGTACGTCTGTCAGCAGAACAACCTGAATCCCGAGATGGTGATTGGCGACGACGGCAGGCCGATCTCGCGGGCGAATGGCTATACGCCGTAGTCAACATGCGGCGGGGCGCCGCAGCGCCGCCGCCTATTCCAAACGGAGCTCACTCGTGAACGAAGCAACCACCAACAAGCAGCGGATCAGGGCCATCTCGCGACGGAAGCTGTTGTCCACGGCGGGCGCCGGATCGCTGCTGGCGGCGGTGCGGCCGGCGACGCTCGGCGCAGGAGCCGCGCAGTCGGTCGCGCCGGCTGTCGCGACGTCGTCGCGTACGGGCGCGGTCCAGGTAAGCATGTGCGTTTCGGACAATATCCGCACCCTGCCGCTGAGGGACGGCCGTGTCAAGGCCGATGCCATCGATCTGTCGGTCAGTACGATTCACCCCTCCGAGATGTTCTGGCGGCAGCTGCGGTTCGCCGAGTTCGACGTTTCGGAGATGTCGTGGTCGTCGCTGCTGATTGCGATCTCGCAGGGAGACAAGCGCTGGGTGGGGCTCCCCGTGTTCACCTCGCGCGGCTTCCCGCATACCGGGATTCTCGTCCGGTCGGATCGCGGCATCGAGCGCCCGCAGGATCTCAAGGGGAAGAAGGTCGCGGTGCCGGAGTACCAGCAGACCTCCGCGCTGTGGAGCCGCGGCATCCTCCAGCACGAGTTCGACGTCACCCCGTGGGACATGGAATGGTACATGGAGCGGACCGAGGAGCTCAGCCACGGCGGCGCAACGGGCTTCCGCCCTCCGGAGAAGCTGAAGTTTCAGCGGATCCAGCCGCCCGACAACATCGGCACGCTACTGCTCGACGGGAAAATCGACGCGTCGCTGCTCTATCTGAACGAAGTGAACCTGGTCGACCGCAGCCGCGTCGATCTCCGCAACCGGCCGGAAGTGCGTCTGCTGTTCCGCGACGCCGTTGCCGAAGGGGCGCGTTATTACAAGAAGACCGGCTTCTACCCCGCCAATCATTGCGTCGTCGTGCAGCGCGCCATGCTGGAGCGGCACCCGTGGGTCGCGCTCAACATTTACAAGGCATTCGTGGCCGCGAAAGAGATGGCGCACGCGCCGGGACGGGAAGTCGCCTCGATTTACTTCGATTTGGATCTGCTGCCCGCGGCCTCGCGCCGCGTGCTCGACGTCGACCCCTATCCCTACGGCATGCAGGCCAACCGTGCGATGCTCGAATCGCTCGTCCAGTTCTCGCACGAGCAGGGACTCACGTCGCGGAGGCTGACGCTAGAAGAAGTGTTCCACCCGGCGACGCTCGAGCTCTGACGATTGGGGTCGTCTCAGCTGCTTCTGACTTTCAGCTTCTGACTTCTCACTTCCACCTTCTCGCCTCTCGTGTCCGCCGTTCGGCCCGAGAGAGGCGTGCAGAGGGCGAGCAACGCTTCCCGGTCCTTCATATAGCGACCGTGCAGACGCCGGCAGTTGTCTTCGAGCGACGCCACCAGGTCATCGAGCTGGCGCCAGACGTTGACGTCGGGCGGCGTCACCCGTCCCTGCGCCTCGCGGGTGCGGTTCATCAGCACGGCGAGGTCGTGCAGCCGGCCGAGGATATCCTGCGCGCGTCGAAGCTGTCTGAGGTCCGGACTGGACTTCACCTGCGCGACCTCGGTCGAGAGCTCCAGCGCATACCGCAATTTCTTGACCGCGATCCGCACGGCGTGCAGCCGTTCGGGCAGATACACCGTACCGGCCCCGGAGATGGCCGTGGCAAGTGTGGCCGCGCGGCGCGCAACCCGCGCGTCGATGGCCCACTTCCACGATCGCTGTTCGGTGCCGCGTTCGGCGCTGCGTCCTGTTTCTCGAGCGTGCGCGCTACCTTCTCGAGCTTGTCACCCACCCGCCGCAGTTCCCGGAGCTGGCCTTTCGCCAGAAGCCGTTCCCGCTTCCGGCCGCCGCTCTTCGTCAATGGTGGCGGCGACCTGCGCCAGCGCCTGTTGGGGATGGCGGCCGGCCTTGCCAAGCTCATCGAGCACGCCGGCCAGAACGTCCAGCTCACGGACCGTGCCCAGCCGGCCGGTAATCTTACGCAGGCGCCGGCTGAGCTTGCGGAGAACGTCCGGGTCCAGTTGCAGAACAGGGAGTAATTCCCGCAGGCGACGTGACGCGACACGGGCCTGGTGGACGGCCCTGACACCGCCTTCCTCCATCTCGTGTAACATCTTGCGTAAATCGTTCGAGTCGCGTGCGAAGCAGGTCGTAACGCTCGGGGAAACGGGGCATGATAATAGGTGACCTGCGAACTGTAATATGGCCGAGACGGCCATTATAGCCGAGACGGCGTTCACCCAAGGATTCATGCGAATAGCGGCGATCGACATCGGGACCAACTCGCTGCACATGATCGTCGTCCGCGTGCGGCCGGATCTGTCGTTCGAGGTCATCGACCGCGAGAAGGAGATGGTTCGCCTGGGCGCCGGCGGTCTCGACGGGCGCGCGCTCACGCCCGAGGCGATGCACGCTGCGCTCCAGGTGCTGTCGAAGTTCCGGCGCCTGGCCGAGTCGCACCGCGTCGACAAGGTCATCGCCGTGGCGACGAGCGCGGTGCGCGAAGCCGAAAACGGCGGCGAGTTCCTTCATGCCGTCGACCGAGCAGACGGGAATCCGCGCGCGCGTCATCGCCGGGACCGAGGAGGCCCGGCTGATCCACCTGGCGGCGAACTACGGGGTCGGCAGCGCGTCTGAAGCGACGGTGGTTGTCGACATCGGCGGAGGCAGCGTCGAGATCACCCGCGGGATCGGTCCCAATGTCGAGCTGGGTCGCAGCTTCAAGCTCGGCGTGATCCGCCTGACCGAGCGGTTCGTGAAGAGCGATCCGCTGGTTCCCCGCGACGAACGCAAGCTGGTGAAACACATCGACGCGGAAGCCGGCGAGTATCTCGACGAGCTCGCGCACCTGGGGTTCGACCGCGTCATCGGCACCTCGGGCACCATCCTCAGCCTCGGCGCACTCGCCACGCGGCCATGAGGGCGGCCGTGCGACGGGCGCCGTCCTGCGCAACCGGCGCGTCCCGGCCAAGCAGCTGCGCCGCGTCAGGAAGCAGCTCGTGGAGCTCAGTCTCGAAAAGCGGCTGCGCGTACCCGGCCTCGAGCCGCGGCGGGCCGACCTGTCGGTCGCCGGTTCCGTGCTGCTCGACGCGATCGTCCGCCGGCTCGGCGCGGAGGAAATCACCCTGTGCGACATGTCCCTCCGCGAGGGACTCGTGCTCGACTACATCGCGCGCCATCGCAAGGAGATCGCGCAAGCCGATCGCTATCCCGACATCCGGCGCCGCAGCATCATCGAGCTGGCGGAACGCTGCAACTACTGGCCGGAGCACGCGGCGCAGGTGGCGCGGCTCGCGGTGGCGATTTTCGAGCAGACACGCGGCGTGCACGGGATGACCGACCGCGAGCGCGAATGGCTCGAGTACGCGGCGCTGCTGCACGACGTCGGCGTGCATATCAGCTACGAGCGCCATCACAAGCATTCGTACTATCTGATCAAGAACGGCGACCTGCGCGGCTTCGAGCCCGAGGAAGTCGATACGATCGCGCTCGTCGCGCGGTACCATCGGCGGGCGGCTCCGGACAGCCAGCCACGAGGGTTACGCCGACCTCCCGCGAAAGCGCCGGCGCATCGATCCGGACGCTCGCCGCGATCCTGCGGCTGGCAGAAAGCCTCGACCGCAGCCACGCGCAAAGCCTGTCGGGCGTGGAGCTGCACGATCGCGGCGAGGACGCGCTGTTACAGGTCCGGACGAGCGGCGACGCCGAGCTCGAGCTGTGGGCGGCCGCGCGGCACGCGGCGCCATTCGAGCGGCTCCTCGGCAAGCCGCTTCGCATCGAGATCAGCGGGCACACAAATGTTGAACAACCTGACGAAGCCTCACGAGTACCCGGGAAAACTGTTCGTCGTCGAAGGGAATCGACGGATCGGGAAAGACGACCCAGCTCGGGCTGCTGGCGAAGTGGCTGAGCGCCGACGGACATCGGGTGTTCGTCACCGAATGGAACTCGTCCGCCCTGGTCAAGGCGGCGACCAAGACGGGCAAGAAGAAGAACGCGCTCACACCCATGACGTTCAGCCTGCTGCACGCGACCGACTTCGCTGATCGTCTGCTGTACAAGATCATCCCGCCGCTCAAGGCCGGCATGATCGTCCTCGCGGACCGCTACGCCTACACGGCGTTCGCCCGTGACGCCACGCGCGGGGTGGATCGGCAATGGGTCCGCGAGCTGTACAGCTTCGCGGTTCGTCCCGACCTGACCCTCTATTTCCAGGTGCCAATCGACGTCTCGCTCGATCGGCTGATGGCGCGTCGCGTGAAGCTGAAGTTCTACGAAGCGGGCATGGATCTCGGGTGGAGCACGAACCCGGTCGAGAGCTTTCGGCTGTTCCAGGGCAAGGTGATTGACGAGTACGATCGGCTCGTGGACGAATACGGCCTCGAGGTCGTCAGCGCCGTCGGCAGCATCACCGAGCAGCAGCGTGTGGTGCGCGGCCTCGTGGCGAGGCACGTTGCGGCCAACCATGCGGAGGTCACCGATGACGAGCCCGTCTAGCCCCGAGGAGGAGCAGCCAGCAAGCCCTGCAGACGCACAAGGGGCCGCCCTGATCCAGCCCGGCCGCTACTACGGCCAGGGCATTCCTTACCTCAACATCGAAGGTTATCCCGGCAAGCTCATCGCCATCGAAGGGACCGACGGCGTGGGGCGCAGCACCCAGATTCAGCTGCTGCGCGAGTGGCTCGAGGTCAAGGGCTACGGGGTCGTCGAAACCGGATGGACGCGGTCGCCGCTGATGCAGCCGACGATCGAGCTCGCGAAGTCGAGCAACACGCTCAACAAGCTGACGTTCGTCCTGCTGTATGCCACCGACTTCGCCGACCGGCTGGAAAAGGAAATCATTCCGGCGCTGAAAGCCGGCTTCATCGTGTTGTCGGATCGATATATTTTCACGGCGCTTGCCCGGGCCGGCGTCCGCGGCGTCGATCGGCAGTGGCTGCGGGATCTCTACGGGTTCGCGATCGCGCCGCACATGGTCTTCTACCTGAAAATCGACGTCGACAAGCTCATCGGCCGTGTCCTCGAATCGCGCGGGATGGATTTCTGGGAATCGGGGATGGATCTGAAAACGGGCGACGACATCTACGAAAGCTTCCGCAACTACCAGAAGCTGCTGCTTCGCGAATACGGGTCGATGGCCGAGGAATTTCACTTCCGGGTCCTCGACGCCCGCCGCCGGGTGGACAAGATTCAGGACGAGCTCCGCAAGCAGGTGGAGGCATTCCTCGAACCGGCGGAAAAGCCGGCGGAACCGGTGCTCACGCGCTAGATATCCCCATGCCTGGCGCACGCGGCGCTTGACAGGCCATCGCCGGCCGTTATTAACTAACCGGTAAGTTTCGTATGGGCCGCCCCGCCCGCGTCTCTCCGGACCGCATCCTGGCCGCCGCCGCCCGCGAGTTCGCCGAACACGGCTTCGCCGGCGCCCGGGTGGACCGCATCGCCCGCCGCGCCCGCGTCAACAAGGCGATGCTCTACTACCACTTCAAGAGCAAGCAGCGGCTCTATCGCGTCCTGCTCCGGCAGATGTTCACGCTCGCCGTCCAGCCGCTCCAGGACATTGCCGCCGGCAGCGGCACGCACGCCGAGAAGATCGACCGCGCCATCGCCGCCCTGGCCGGCTTCCTCGAGGCGCACGCGTTCTTCCCGGCCATCATGCTTCGCGAGGTCGCGGAAGGCGGCGCGCATCTCGATCGCGACACGCTGACGGCGCTCGCCGCCGTGCCCCGCACCGTCGGCGGCATCGTGCAGCAGGGCATCGCCGCCGGCGCCTTCCGGCCCGTCCATCCGATCTTCGCCTACTTCAGCATGCTCGCTCCGATGCTCTTCTTCCTCGCCGGAGCGCCCATCCGGAAGGAGCTTTCACACCTGCATGTCATCGACATGACTGCCCTGTCACCCGCGGAGTTCCTGAGCCAATTGCAGGAAACCACGCGTCGCTCGCTCGTACGCAACGCCGGGGAGTTTTCAGCATCATGACGCTTCATAACGAGCACGGACGATCAACGCAGAGATCGCGGAGCACGCCGAGCAAACGCAACCACGAAAACACGAAGACTGCGGTGACTGCGTATGTACGTCGTCGTCATCGTGCTCTCGCTGGGGCGTGCGCGGAGGAGCCGCCCGCCGACCGCGTCCGCGCCTCCGGCCACGTGGAAGCGACCGACGTGCAGCTGGCCGCCCAGGTTGGCGGACGGCTGCTCGAGCTCCGCGTTGCCGAAGGCGACCGTGTGAAGGCCGGCGACCCGGTCGCCCGGCTCGATACCGCGGACACGCAGCTGGCCCTCGGCCGTGCGCAGGCCGAGCGCGAGCAGGCCGAGGCGCAGGTGCGGCTGCTGCTCGCCGGCGCACGCGTGGAAGACATCCGCCAGGCCGAGGCGCAGGTGGCGATCCGCCGATGCCGACGTGCGGGCAGCCGACGCGGAGGTCGCCGCCGCCCAGGCCGACGTCGATCGGTTCGAAGCGTTGCTGGCCTCCAACTCGGGCTCGCGCAAGCAACGAGACGACGCCGTGCTGCGGCGCGACGTCGCGGGGGCCCGCGCGCAGGGCGCCCGCGACCGCGTCAACGCGGCGCGCGAAAGCGTGGGCCGCCTGCGTGCGGGCGCGAGGCGCGAGGAAATCGATGCCGCCCGCGCGCGCGTGGCCGCCGCCGCCGCCCAGATCGCCACGCTGGAGAAGGCGCTCGCCGACGCCTCCATCGTGTCTCCCATGGCGGGCATCGTCACCGAGCAGCTCGCAGAGGTTGGCGAGCTGCTGGCACCGCGCGCGCCGGTCGTGGTCGTGACCGATCTCGATCGTGTCTGGGCCAATGTCTACGTGGACGAGCCGATCGTGCCGCGTCTGCGGCTCGGCCAGCAGGCGACCGTATTCACCGACGCCGGCGGCGCCGGGCTACCCGGAACCGTCAGCTTCATCTCATCGAAAGCCGAGTTCACGCCGCGCAACGTCCAGACCGCCGAGGACCGGTCGAAGCTCGTGTACCGCATCAAGGTCTCGGTCGACAACCCGGACGGCACGCTCAAGACAGGGATGCCGGTCGAGGCCGAGATTCCATTCGCGCAGCCATGACGCCCATCACGCTCGACCGCGTCACCAAGCGCTACGGCCACACCACGGCCATCAACGACCTCTCCTTCTCGGTCGCGTCCGGCGAAATGTTCGGCCTGATCGGACCAGACGGCGCGGGCAAGACGACGGCGATCCGGTTGATCTGTGGCTTGCTGAAGGCCGACGCCGGGCGCGTCCGTGTGCTCGACCTCGATCCGGTCCGCGAGCATCGCCGGCTCACCGAGTCGGTCGGCTACTTGTCCCAGCGGTTCAGTCTGTACGGCGACTTGAGCGTGGACGAGAATGTCGCCTTCTTTGCCGAGATCCACGGGCTGCGCGAGTACCGGGCGCGGCGCGATCGCCTCCTCGAGATGACGCAGCTCACGCCATTCCGGTCGCGGCTCGCCGACCGGCTGTCCGGCGGCATGAAGCAGAAGCTGGCGCTGGCCTGCACCCTCGTGCACGAACCGGCGCTCATCGTGCTCGACGAACCGACGACGGGGGTCGATCCGGTCTCGCGCCGCGAGTTCTGGAAGCTGCTGGCGGAATTCCTGGCGCAGGGCATGACCATCGTAATGGCGACGCCGTACCTGGACGAGGCGGAGCGGTGCGGACGCGTGGCACTTCTGCACGAGGGACGCCTGCTCGCGCTCGATCGTCCGGACGCTCTCCGGGCCGGCCTGTCGGGTGCGCTGCTCGAAGTCATCGTCACGGACCACCGCCGGGCGCCGGAAATCCTCAAGCGGATCCCGGGGGTGACCGACGTCCAGATGTTCGGCGAACGCGCGCACGTGCGTCTGGATCGATCCGGCGCCGGAACGGCCGACAGCCTGATCGCGCGCGCCGCCGAGGCCGGTCTCGCCGTCACGAGCGTCCGGCCGATCGCCACGTCGCTCGAGGACGTGTTCATCGCACGACTTCACGAGGCTACTTCATGAAAGCTGCCGCTGCACTGCTCACCCTGACCGTTGGCCTGTTCCCGTTGACCGCCGCGGCGCAGACCGCCACAGACGCCGGGCTCCGTTTGACCCTGGAAGACGCCGTGCGTCGCGGTCTCGAGGCGAGCCATCGACTCGCCGAGGCGATCGCGCGCAGCGACGCGGCTGGCGCCAGCGTAGGCCAGCGTCGCGCGGCCACGCTGCCAGTGGTCCAGGCTCAGGGCGGATACACCCGCACCAACCATGTCACGCCCTACGCCATCCCGGTGGCGAACAACCAGCTCAGCGTGATCTACCCCGACATTCCCGACAACTTCCGCACGCGGCTCGACCTGCAGTGGCCGATCTACACGGGCGGCCGGGTCGAAGCGCTCGAGCGGCTGGCGCGGATCGAAGCGGATGCCGCGGTAGACGAGATCGCGGCGGCGCGGGCCGATCTCACGCTCGAGATCACGCGCGCGTTCTGGGCGCTGGTCACGGCCCGCGAAGCGCTTGGCGTGGTGGAGGAATCCGTCCGGCGCGTCGACGCGCATCTGCTCGACGCGCGTAATCAGCTCGCCGCCGGCCTGGTCCCCCCGAGCGACGTGCTGAGCGTCGAGGCACAGCGGTCGCGGCAGCGCATGCTCGCGATTCAGGCAGGCACGGCGCGCGATGTGGCCGAGGCCGAGCTTGGACGGCTGGTCGGTGCCCCGGACGGCGCCTCCATCGACCCCGCCGCGGCGCTCGAGCTGCCGCCTGGGAGCCCGGGTGAAGCAGGGGCCGGCCTTCGGCCCGGCCCGGCTACCGAAGCGCTCGCGGCCCTCGTAGCCGAGGCGCGACAGCGCCGGCCCGAACGCGCGGCCCTGGCCAAACGAGTCGATGCAACCGGCGAACGGGAACGCGCGGCGGCGGCCGGTACCAAGCCGACAATCGGGGTCGGCGGCGGAATCGACTATGCGCGGCCAAACCCGCGTATTTTTCCCCGCCAGGGGGCGTGGCTCAGGTCGTGGGACGCCAGCGTCAACGTCGCCTGGCAGATCTTCGACGGCGGACGTACCAGCAGCGAGGTCGCCGAGGCCGCGGCGTCGGCCCGGGCGGCCAGGGCGCAGCTCGCCGAGCTCGACGCGTCGATCGGTGTGGAGATCCGTCAGCGATTCAGCGAAGTCGTCTCGAGCCGCGCCGCCATCGACGCTGCCATGGACGGCGTTCGAAGCGCGGCCGAAGCGCGCCGCGTCATCGGCGAGCGGTTCGCGGCGGGCGTCGCGATCAGCAGCGACGTCCTCGATGCGCAGGTGGCGCTGTTGCAGGCCGAGCTCGATCGCACGCAGGCCGTCGCCAGCGCGCGTCTGGCCGACGCCCGGCTGACGCGGGCCCTCGGCCAATGAACGCCATCGCCGTCTCCGATCTCACGAAGCGCTTCGGCGACTTCGTCGCCGTCGACCACCTGACGTTCGACGTGCGTCAGGGAGAAATCTTCGGCTTTCTCGGCAGCAACGGCGCCGGGAAGTCCACCACGATCCGCATGTTGTGCGGGCTGCTGAAGCCGACCGCCGGGACCGCAACGGTCGCCGGCATCGACGTGGGCCGCGACCCGGAAGGGGTCAAGAGCCGCATCGGATACATGTCCCAACGGTTCTCGCTGTACGAGCGCCTGACGGTCGATCAGAACATCCGCTTCTTCGGTGGCATCTACGGTCTCGAAGGCGCACAGCTGGAGGCGCGGCGAAGGTTCGCGCTCGAGATGGCCGGGCTGGAGAATCGCGGCCAGACGCAGGCCGCCGATCTGGCCGGGGGATGGCGTCAGCGTCTCGCGCTCGGGTGCGCCATCCTCCACGAGCCGCCGGTCGTGTTTCTCGACGAGCCAACCGGCGGCGTCGATCCGCTGTCGCGCCGCGAGTTCTGGACGCTCATCGACCATTTGTCGGCCGCCGGCGTCACGGTACTCGTCACAACGCACTATCTCGACGAGGCGGAGCACTGCCATCGTCTGGCGATCATCAACGCCGGCCGCCTGGCGGCAATCGGCACGACCACCGAGCTGAAACGCGTATTCGAAGACCGCACCATCCTCGAGCTGCGCGCGGCCAATCCGGTCGAAGCGATGCGTCTGCTGGACCGGATGCCGGAGATCGAGAAGACGTCCGTCTTCGGCACGGCGGTCCACGCGGTGATGAAAAGCGGCCGCCGCGACGCGGCGTCTGCCGTCAAGGCCCGGCTGGAGGCGGCTGGCGTTTCGGTCGCGTCCCTCGAGCCAGTGCAGCCCTCGCTCGAAGACGTGTTCCTCGACGTCGTGGAGCGGGCGCAATGAAGACGCTGGCCGTCGCAACCAAGGAGTTCCGCCAGATCGCGCGCGACCGGCGCACGCTCCTCACGCTCCTGTTCGTGCCGGCGTTCTTCCTGCTGATCTACGGCTACGCCCTCAACTTCGACATCAGGAACATCCGGCTCGGCGTGGACGATCGCGATCGCACGCCGGAAAGCCGATCGCTCGTGTCCGCGTTCGTGAACTCGGGCTACTTCGACCTGGTCGCGTCCGTCGACCACGACGCCGAGGCGTCGCGATTGATGGACCGCAACGAAGTGCGCGCGATCCTCGTGATTCCCGGCGGGCTGGGCCGATCGGTGCGCAACGGACGGCCCGCGGCGGTGCAGGTGCTGCTGAACGGGGACAACGCCAATACGGCGACCACCGTGATGGGGTACGCACTGACGATCGTCCGGAGCGAGTCTGCGCGCTACCGCCCGGCCGCCGCCCCGGCTGGCCCGCTCGTCGCGATAGAACCGCGCGTCTGGTACAACCCGGAACTGCGCAGCACGCTGTTCCTGGTCCCCGGGCTCATCGCCTATGTCGCGATGATTACCGCCGTCATCTCGACGGCCCTGTCGGTCGTCCGGGAGAAGGAGCGCGGCACGATGGAGCAGGTGCGGATGGCGCCGCTCGACGCCGCGTCCTTCATCGTCGGCAAGACCGTGCCGTACTTCGTCATCTCGCTCGTGTCGGCCTTCGGAATCATCTTTGCCGCGATGGTCCTGTTCGGGATGCCGATGCGTGGATCGTGGACGCTGCTGGTCGTCGCGGTGTCGTTGTTCCTCGTGGGCGCACTCGGACTCGGGCTGCTGATCTCGACGGTGGCCGACAACCAGCAGGTCGCGTTCCAGGTAGCCTTTCTCGTGTCGTTCCTGCCGACGCTGATGTTGTCCGGCTTCATCTTTCCCATTTCGAGCATGCCGGCATTCCTGCAGGCTGTGACCCGTGTCGTGCCGGCGCGCTATTTCCTGATCGCGCTCCGCGGTGTGGTTTTGAAGGGCGCGGGCCTTACCGCGTTCTGGACAGAACTGGTCGCGCTCGCGGTGTTCGCGATCGTCGTGTTGACCCTGGCATCGGTCCGGCTTCGCCGGCAGTGGGCCTGAATGCGACGCGTCAGGCATCTCGTCCGGAAAGAGCTGATCGAGCTGAGACGCGATCCCCGGCTGTTCGGGATCGTGATCATGGCGCCGATCATTCAGCTGTTCATGCTCGGCTACGCCGCGACCACGGACGTCCAGCACGTGCCGATCGTCGTCGCCGACGCCGATCGCTCCCGCGCGAGCCGCGACCTGATCGCCCTCTTCAACGCGTCACCCTACTTCGAGATCGTCGACGTCGTGACCAGCACCAACGAGATCGATTCCTACCTCGAGGGCGGCAGCTCGTGGATGGCGCTCGCGATTCCGGCCGGCTTCGGCGACACGCTCGCCGCGGGGCGGCCCCAGACGGTACAGGTTATTGCCGACGGCAGCGACGCGAACTCGACCAACGTGGCGCTCGGTTACGCCGCAAACCTGGTCGGCGGCTACGCGGAGGAATTGGCGGGCAAGGGCTGGAACGGGCGGAGGAGGGGCAGGAGCGGCTGGAAGGGCTGGAGGAATCACCGCGCAGGTGCGCGTGTGGTTCAACCCACGGCTCGAGAGCCGCGATTTCATGATCCCGGGGGTGCTCGCGCTGCTCCTGCTCGCCGTGACGACGAACCTGTCGGCGATGGCCGTCGTGCGCGAGAAGGAACTGGGGACGCTCGAACAGCTGAACGTCACGCCGCTCCGGCGGTGGGAGCTCATCGTCGGAAAACTGCTGCCGTATGCGCTGATCGGGATGATCGACGTCTGCCTCGTGCTGGGGATCGCGGTCCTGTGGTTCGAGGTGCCGCTGCGCGGCAGCGTGGTGCTCCTGTTCGCGCTGGCGGCTGTCTATCTGCTAACGACGCTCGGTCTCGGCCTGTTCATTTCGACGATCTCGAGCACCCAGCAGCAGGCGATGATGACCGCGACGTTCTTCTTCCTGACCCCGATGATCTTTCTCTCGGGGTTCATTTTCCCGATCGAGAACATGCCGGCCGTCATTCAGCCGTTCACCTACCTGATTCCGCTGCGGTATTTCCTGGAGATTCTGCGCTCGATCTTCCTGAAAGGGGTGGGGCTGGAGGTATTCTGGCCGCAGGCGCTGGCGCTGCTGGCCTGGGGCCTGGGAATGCTGGGCCTCGCCATCGCCCGGTCGACGAAGCGAGCGGGGTGAGATCCTCAATCTGAGGATTTGAGGATCTGAGGATCTGAGGATCTGAGGAACTGAGGAGACGCGCTGAGTCATGCGACTAGACATTTATGTGAACTACCGCGGGAACTGCGAGCAGGCATTTCACTTCTACGAGCAACATCTGGGCGGTCGGATCACCGGGATGGCCCGGCATGGGGAACAGCCCAATCCGAGCATTCCGGCCGGCTGGCAGGATAGAGTCCTCCACGCTCGCATCGAGATCGGCACGACGGTGCTGATGGGTGCGGACATTCCGCAGGCCGAACCTATGCGAAGCGCCTATCTGACCCTCTCGCTGGACCGTGAGGAGGACGCGGAGCGAGTCTATGCCCTGCTTGCGGACGAGGGCGAGATCTTCATGAAGATGGACAAGACACCCTTCGCCAACCGTTTCGCGATGTTACGCGACAGGTTCGGCACGTCCTGGATGCTGCTCCATCAACCCGAATCCACATGAAGCCCGTGGGTTGTTCGATGAACGATCAGGAGATCATCCGGAAGCCGGAAGCCTTCGACGCCATCCTGGGTGACACCGATGCGCTCGGCTTCAACATGGTGTCCGAGCCAAAGGTCGGCGCCCTGCTGGCGGCTCTGGCGGCATCGAAGCCCGGCGGACGACTCCTCGAGCTCGGGACCGGAACGGGCCACGGCACAGCGTGGCTTCTTTCCGGTATGGATCCCACGGCCAGGCTCGACAGCGTCGATACGGATCCAACGGTCGTGGCGGTGGCTCAACGCCATCTCGGCTCCGACCGCCGCGTGACGTTCCACGTCATGAACGGCGCGGAATTCATCTCTCAGTCTCCCCGCGGGCAGTTCGATATCATCTACGCTGACGCGTGGCCTGGCAAGTTCAGTCATCTCGACGAGGCGCTCGCGCTGCTACGACCCGGCGGGATCTATCTGATCGACGATTTGCTGCCTCAGCCGAACTGGCCGGAGGGGCATGCGCCAAAGGTGCCAGTGCTGATCAACAGCCTCGAGCAGCGCCGCGAATTCATCACGGCGAGGCTCGCGTGGGCGTCAGGACTGATGGTTGTCGTGCGCATCGGGGCCGGGTAACCGGCCGCCCGGCGGGTTGGCGGCCGCCTCGCGGCACGAGAATATCGTGTATGTGTGAGTCCAATTCCGTCTAACATCGGCGAGTCAGGAGGACGCCAATGATGGATCCGATCAGACGCAAAATACTGAAAACGGGTGCCGCGGCGACGGTGATGGCCGCAGCGCCGCGTGTGCTTGCGCAGCAGACCGGGCAAGGAGGAGCTGCCATGTCCTTCTACGAAAAAGGCCCCGTTCGCATCCGCTATGAGGAGGCCGGCTCCGGCTTCCCGTTGTTGCTCATCGCCGGCGGGGGACTGAACTCGACGATCGCCGGCCTGACCAATCCCTTCAACCCGATCGAGGAGTTCAAGGGAGAGTACCGCTGCATCGCGTCGGACCTGCGCAACGCCAACAGCCGGCCAGTCCTCCGGCCCGCTCGAGATCGACCGGCCGTGGGATGCCTATACCGATGACCATCTCGGTCTGATGGATCACCTGGGCATCGAGAAGTTCATGGTGATGGGCTTCTGCATTGGCGGCCCCTTCATCTGGAACCTCCTGCGGCGGGCGCCGGATCGTGTCGTCGCCGCCGTGCTGGCGCAGCCCAGCGGATCGCGTCCGGAGATGCGCGATCTTTTCTACGACAACAATATGAAGGGTTGGGGTCCGGAGCTGGTAAAGCGCCGGCCCGAGATCTCGATGGAGATGGTCGACAGGTTTCTGACCAGGATGTACCGCACCAACCCCGACTTCGTCTTCACCGTGACACGTGACTTCGTGCGCACAGTGCCAGACGCCGGTACTGATCCTGCCGGACGATATTCCGGCGCATCCGTACGCTGTCGCCATGGAGGCCGCGATGCTCGCGCCGAAGGCCGAAGTGAGCATGTTCCCGTGGAAGGAGCCCAAGGAACGGATTCCCCTGGCGGTGCGCCAGATACGTTCCTTCCTCCGGGCGCATCGGCCCACTTCTACGTAGCTCGTGGATGAGCGGCATGTCGTTAAGCGTTAATCGTCCCTGGGACGGCCATGCCAGACCCATACGCCACAATCGCGGACGCCGCCCCGTCGCTGCAGGAGCGTCTGTCAGACGTTCTGGAGCTCCGGGCGAGCGACTCGCAACAGCAGGCGATGCTGCATGCATACCTGTCGGAAATCGAGCTGCCCCGGGGCGCGAGAGCACTCGAAATCGGCTGCGGCACCGGCGCGGTGAGTCGAGCGCTCGTCGAGTCGCTGCATTTCGACGTCACCGGTGTCGATCTCTCACCGGTATTTGTGGCGCGAGCGCGGGAACTAGGAAAGCACCTACCGGGCCTCACCTTCGTGCAAGGCGATGGCCACTCGCTGACGCTGCCTGACGCGTCCTTCGACTTGGTGGTGTTTCACACCACTCTTTGTCACCTGCCGGAGCCTGACGCGGCACTTCGCGAAGCCCATCGCGTGCTGCGCCCCGATGGTTGGCTGGCTGTGTTCGACGGCGACTATCCGACCGCGACCGTTGCGATCAGCGACGGAGTTGGCCGATGCCCTGAAGAAGGAGGCACGTCGGCGCGCGCACGCTGGGGAATTCTTCGGCCACATTTCCTTTGTTAGTGTGATCGCGCGCAAACCGGAGGGTCAAAGCATCCACGATGAAGGCGCTGATCCGCGACCGCTTCGGCCCGCCGGAGGTCCTCGAAGTACGGGAGGTCGCACGGCCCGTCCCGAAGGAACGGCAGGTCCTGGTTCGCGTGCGTGCCTGCTCCCTCAACGACTGGGACTGGGGACTGCTGCACGCGCCGACGACTCCGCTCGGTCACACCAAACGGTTTTTGTGCCGATTCTTGGCTCCGACATCGCCGGCATCGTCGCTGAGGCCGGCAGCGAGGTACGTCGCTTCAAGCCGGGAGACGAGGTTCACGGCGATCTCTCAGGGTTTGGCGGCTGGGGCGGGTTTGCGGAATTCGTCTGTGTGTCCGAACGCCGGCTGACGTTGAAGCCCCCGCGCATGACATTTGAGCAGGCGGCCGCGCTGCCGCAGGCCGGACAGCTTGCGGTGCAGGCGCTCGCCGCGGCAGGACCGCTGAAGCCAGGCCAGAAGATCCTGATCAACGGCGCGGGCGGCGGCGTGGGAACAATTGGCGTCCAGCTGGCGAAGTCGCAAGCGCAGGACATCGAAGTTACCGGCGTCGACAGCGCGATGAAACTCGAGACGATGCGGCGCATCGGCTTCGACCAGGTCATCGATTACGCGAAGGAAGACTTCACGAAGAACGGCCGCCAGTACGATCTGATTGTCGACACGAAGACCGCGCGTCAGCCTTCCGATCACGTGCGCGCGCTCGAGCCTGGCGGCACCTACGCGACGGTCGGCGGTCCGTCGATCGCACGGTTACTCAAGATCCCGCTCGTCGGCTGGTGGTTTCGGCTGACTACTGGCAAGACTGTCCGGCTCGTCGGCCTGAAGGCGAACAGAGATCTGCCTCACATGAACGAGCAGTTTGAGGCCGGCAAACTAACGCCTGTGATCGACGGCCCGTATCAACTCGACGACGCGCGCGAGGCCTTCCGGCATTTCGGCGCGGGGAATCACCAGGGCAAGGTCGTGATTACCATTTCGCCTGGTCCGTAAAGGCCCGCGACAGGTGGACGGCCACTCGACATCGCTCTAGTCCTCGGCGCTTCGGGACGGCCTCGACGCGTATTCACGCGCCGTTACACGGATTTTACAGCCCGGAAACGGGGCTGAAACCCGCAGAAGGTAGCGTCAGGTGAGGATGCTTCTGCAGGATTCAGGCACCATGATTCCGCGCCTGGGATCGGACACGAACCCTCCGGCTCAACCGGCCCAGCCGGCCACACATGTCCGCCCGAAAATCGACGTCACGCGGATGAGCTTCTATTACGGGCAGAACCGCGTCCTGGACGAGGTCACGGTCACGATGCAGCCAAATCAGGTGACCGCCCTCATCGGGCCGTCGGGCTGCGGGAAGTCGACGTTTCTCCGTTCCCTCAACCGGATGAACGACATCATCCCCGGCACGCGCGTCGAGGGGTCGGTCTGCATCGACGACCGCGACATCTACGACCCCGCGGTCGACGTCGTCGATTTGCGGCGCCGGGTCGGGATGGTATTTCAGAAGTCGAACCCGTTCCCGAAATCGATTTTCGAGAACGTCGCCTACGGTTTGCGCATCAACGACATGTTCGCCTCCCGCGCCGAACTGAGCGGACGCGTCGAGGCCAGCCTGAAGGCCGCGGCGCTCTGGGAGGAGGTGAAGGATCGCCTCAACAGCTCGGCGCTGGCGCTTTCCGGGGGCCAGCAGCAGCGGCTGTGCATCGCGCGGGCGCTGGCGGTGGAGCCGGACATCATCCTGATGGACGAGCCGGCGTCGGCGCTCGATCCGATCGCCACGCAACGCATCGAGGAGCTGATCTACCAGCTCAAGACCAAGTACACGATTGTCATCGTGACGCATAATATGCAGCAGGCCGCCCGCGTGTCGGACGTGACGGGCTTTTTCTGGCTGGGCCGCCTGATCGAGTGCGATCGGACCAACAAGATCTTCACCAATCCGTCGCAGAAACTGACGGAGGACTACGTGACGGGGAGGTTCGGCTGATGGCGCCGGCCGAGCGGGTCGTCCCGCACTTTCGCGAAGAGCTCGAGCAGTGCAAGGCGCGGCTGCTCGAAATGGGCGGCATGGCCGAGGAAGAGGTGCGCCTCTCGATCAAGGGCCTCGTGGACCGCGACAACGGCGTCCTCGACCGCGTGATGCGGGGCGACGGCCCGCTGAACTCGCTCCACATCGAGATCGACAACCGCTGCTTCATGCTGCTGGCGCTCCATCAGCCGATGGCCGCCGACCTCCGCACCATCGTGGCCGCGGTGAAGATCAACACGGATCTGGAGCGAGTGGGCGATCTGGCCGTCAACATCGCCGAGGCGGCGACCCGCTACAACCAGCATGTCGAGGTCAAGCGGCTGATCGACATCCCGAACATGGCCCGCATCGCCCAGTCGATGCTGCGCGACTCGCTCGATGCGTTCGTGCGGCTGGACACCGAGCTCGCCCAGCACGTGCTCGACGAAGACGACGACCTCGACGCGCTGAAGACGCAGATCTTCCGCGAGCTGCTCACCTACATGCTCCAGGACCCCTCGACCATCGAGCCGGCGCTCGATTTGATCCTCATTTCGCGCCATCTCGAGCGCATCGGCGATCATGCGACGAACATCGCCGAGGACGTGATCTTCATCGTCTCGGCGCGCGACGTCCGGCACCACGTCGCCGACCAGGGACGCTAGGGTCCGGGCGCGCCCCACTTCGCACGCGGCCCCAAAATATCTGGTCATTTGGTCATCTGGTTATCTGGTCATTGATTGATCGGATTGGATTGATTGGATCGACCGATTCAATCAATGATTCCAATCAATGATCAAATGACTAGATGACCAGATGACCAGATTCATGTACCAATGAGGGGATGCCCGCGCTGTGCGTGCTGTGCCGCCGCCACCCGGTTGACGTCGCGTGGCGACCCTTCTGCAGCGAGCGCTGCAAACTGCAGGATCTGGCCCATTGGGCCGAGGGGCACTACCGCATCCCGGGCGAGCGGCTGCCCGAACCCGGAACCGGCGACTCCGACGACCCTGACGAGCATGAAGGTCCCTGATGAGCGACACACTGAGCGTTACCGACAACCGCACGGGTAAGAAATACGAGCTGCCGATCCAGGACGGGACGATCCGCGCCATGGATCTGCGGCAGATCAAGGCCGGCCCCGACGACTTCGGGCTGATGACGTACGACCCGGCGTTCATGAACACGGCCAACTGCCGGAGCGCCATCACCTACATCGACGGCGACAAGGGGATCCTGCTCTACCGCGGTTACCCCATCGAGCAGCTCGCCGAGGAAAGTGACTATCTCGAGACCGCCTACCTGATCCTCTTCGGCGAGCTCCCCACCGGGAAGCAGCTTCAGGCCTGGACGCACGAGATTACCCTTCACACGATGCTGCACGAGAACATCAAGAAATTCATGGAGGGGTTCCGATACGACGCCCATCCGATGGGCATCTTCCTGAGCACCGTCGGGGCGCTGTCGACACTCAATCCGGACGCCAAGAACATTTTCGACCGGAATTCACGTCTGCTGCAGACGCGCCGGCTCATCGCCAAGGTCCCCAGCATCGCCGCGTACGCGTTCCGGCACAGCATCGGACGACCCTACAACTATCCGGACAACGAGCTCAGCTTCACCGGCAACTTCATGAACATGCTGTTCAAGATGACCGAGGTGAAGTTCAAGCCGGATCCGGTGCTGGCCCGCGCCCTCGACGTGCTCTTCATCCTGCACGCCGATCACGAGCAGAACTGCAGCACCACGACGATGCGCACCATCGGCAGCTCGCAGGTCGATCCCTACTCGGCGCTGGCCGGGGCGGCGGCCGCGCTCTACGGCCCTCTGCATGGCGGCGCCAACGAAGCGGTGCTGCGGATGCTGCACGAAATCGGGTCCGTGGCCAGGGTGCCCGAGTTCATCAAGCGGGTGAAATCCGGGGAAGGCCACCAGCGGCTGATGGGATTCGGCCACCGCGTGTACAAGTCGGTACGACCCGCGCGCCAAGGTCATCAAGAAGATGGCCGACATGGTTTTCGAGGTAACCGGCACGAGCCCGCTGCTCGAGATCGCGCTGGAGCTCGAGCGGATCGCCCTGCAGGACGAGTATTTCGTCAATCGGAAGCTCTACCCCAACGTCGACTTCTACTCCGGCCTGATCTACCAGGCGATGGGATTTCCCGTCGACATGTTCCCGGTGTTGTTCGCGATCCCGCGCACAGCGGGCTGGATTGCGCAGTGGGAAGAAATGCTGCTCGACTCCGAGCAGAAGATCGCCCGGCCGCGGCAGATCTATGTCGGCGCCGGGCAGCGCGACTACGTCCCGCGGGATAAACGACCGTGAAATTGCAGATTGCAGGTTTCTGATTGGAGAACGAAGGTCGAACGCAGAGCTCGCAGAGATCGCAGAGCAGAATGTTCTCTGCGTGCTCTGCGTGTCTCTGCGTTCATCGTCGCGTCAGCGGCGGCGGTGGTATTCGGGCAAGCCGCAGCTCCGGTGTTCGATTCAGGCCGCGCCTGGGAACACCTCCGCCAGGTCGTGGCCCTCGGTCCCCGGCCCGCCGGCTCCCCCGCCCTCGAGCAGACGCGAAAATACATCACCGCCCAGCTGGCGAGCGCCGGCGTCGCCGTCACCGAGCAGGCCTGGGACGCCCAGACGCCCCGCGGCACCGCGCGTATGGTCAACCTGATCGCCACGATTCCCGGCGCCCGCGCCGATCGCATCGTCCTCTCAGGGCACTACGACACCAAGCAGTTCCGCGAGTTCCGGTTCGTGGGCGCCAACGACGGGGGATCGAGCACGGCCTTTCTGCTCGAGATGGCGCGGGTGCTGAAGGCGCGCAGGAACCCGCTCACGATCGAGCTGCTGTTCCTCGACGGTGAAGAGGCGTTCTGCCGGGACTGGGACGAATGCGGCAGGCCGGGCGCTCCCGACAATACCTACGGCAGCCGGTACTACGTCGCTGACGGGAAGCGCCGCGGTACGCTTGCCGGCATCAAGGCGAACATCCTGGTCGACATGGTTGCCGACCGCGACCTCCGCCTGAAACGCGAGCTCAATTCCACTCCCTGGCTCACCGACCTCATCTGGGCGGCGGCAAAGCGGCGGAAGCTCGATTCCTACTTCGTGGCCGAGGCGGCCGCGATCGAGGACGACCATCTCCCCTTCATACAGGCGGGGGTGCCGTCTGTCGACATCATCGATCTCGAATACGGGCCCTGGCACACGGCCGGCGATACGCTGGACGCGGTGAGCGCAAGAAGCCTGCAGGCCGTCGGCGACACGCTACTCGACGCGCTTCCTCAGATCGAAGCCCGCTTCGCCAAACGTTGAACCGGGAACAGAGACGTAGGGCGGACCTTATCAGGTCCGCCGGGCGCCGGGCCTGATAAGGCCCGGCCTACTTCTGCAAGTGATCGTGCTACTCGCAGGCCTCAGTAATACAAATCGACTCGAGCGTCCGGCCCATGGGCGGCGCCGCCATGCCCCTTTCGGTCATCAGCTTTCGAATGAGGAGCCCGGTTTCCGGATGGGCGATCGCTGACTGCACACCGACACGGACCAGGCCGTCGGCGTAGTCGACCGCCTGCCACGTATGGGTCTGCAGCCTCCCGCCCCTGTTGTCCGTGTTACCGAAGTCCCTCGTATCGAGCCTGGCGCCGTGATCCACGAGCAGCTGAACGACGCGTTCCCGTCCCTTGTGCGCAGCGCCATGCAGCGCGGTGCGCCCGGTGTCCCCCTGGGCGTTCGGATCGAGCCCGAGATCCAGGAGCAGCTTCACCGCCTCCACGTTGGCTGCTGGCGACCACTCATACGTCAGGCCCTCGACCCAGCCGATGCCGGCCGCCGCCTGTAGCGCGGTGATGTTGCCGACCGTGGCGATCTTGGGATCGGCGCCCCGCGCCAGAAGCAGGCGCATCACGGCGAGATCCCCCGACTGGGAGGCCCGCAGAAATGCCGTCGCGCCTTCTTCGTCGAGCCAATGGTCGGTGAAGACGGTGCGGGTTTCGGTACTGTCCTTCATTCGAGCATTCGGATCGGCGCCCTTGTCGAGCAGCTTCGTGATGAACGCCAGGTGGTCCATGTCGGCCTTGCGAACCGGATAGTCCCCGCCTTCGATGTTGCGGTTATCGACCGCGAGGTACAAGGGCGTCCAGCCACCTCGGTTTGCGATGTTGGGATCGGCGCCCTTGTCGAGCAGGAACGACCCGAGCCTGTAGTACCGGTTCTGCGTCGCCACCAACAGCGCGCTCCAGCCGTACCCGGTGACCTGGTCGATGTCCGCGCCTGCGGCGAGGAGAACGCGCACCGACTCGAGATCGTTCTGACGCGCCGCAAGGACCAGCGCGGTCAACCCGCCGCCGTCCGGACCTTGATCCTGCGCCTCCTCCGCCGCCTTGGCGGCCGCGGCTGCGGCTATGGCCCTCGGCGTTCCGGGGGCCACGCCGCCGGACCTGGCGTTGGCCTTGCCGAGACGCGCCGTTTCCCTCTCCCGTGGCGCTGGATTCGACCGGGCACCGAGGTCTGCTCCGCGCTCGATCAGCAGTTGGACCGCATCCGGATGCGCCCCGCTGGCTGCCCACATCAAGGCCGTCGTCCCGCGCAAGGTTTCCTTCGCGTTCACCTCCGCGCCGTGGTCGAGCAGCACCTTCATCGCGTCCACCCGGCCGGTGCGCGCCGCGAACATCAGCGGTTTCTCGCCGCGCGGGAGGGCTTCGTTTGGATCGGCTCCCCCCTTCAGGAGGCTGTCAATCACCGGCGCGTCGCCGTTCGTACATGCCAGCGAAAGCGGAGTCGCCCCCAGGCGGTTCGCGAGCTTCACGTCGGCGCCGGCCTGAATCAGGAGGTTCACGAGATTCAGGTCGCTTCGGTGCACGGCCCAATGCAGCGCCGTGGCTCCATCGGCCTGGGTCGCGTTCACATCGGCCTTCTGCGCCAGCAGGGCACGAACGGCGGCGGTATCGCCTCGCATCACGGCGTCGGCCACTTCACTGGGAGCCGCGTTGAGGCTGGCCACGCACAGCAACGGCAGCACGGCGACAGCCTCCAATGATGACGTTTCACGATCATCGTTGTCTCCGACTTGACGATCCGCCGATCTTGAGGACGGGTCCTTCGGATCCGCCGATGCCTCAGATCCGAAAGACTCGGCCTCAAATCCTCACATCTAGAGATTTTCCAACCTCCCCGTGCTGTCGCCGATGCTCTCCTGGTGAATATCGAACTTGTCGAGCAGGCTCAGCAGCAGGTTTCCCGTCGGAATAGTCTTTGTCGGGTACGCCAGATGCCGGTCGCCTTTGATCCGGCCGTTCGCGCCGCCGACGATCACATGCGGCACGTCGTAGTGCAAATGCTGATTGGAGTTGCCCATGTTGCTGCCGTAGAGAACCAGCGAATGGTCCAGCAGCGTGCCGTCTCCGTCAGCGGTGTCCGCGAGCTTCGCCACCAGATGCGCGAGCATCCTGATGTGGTACTGGTTCAGTTTGGAGTATTCGTCGATCCGCTTGGGATCTTCTCCATGGTGCGATCCGCTGTGGAACGCGACCGTGACGCCGCTTTCGGGATAATTTCGGGAGGTGAGGTCGCGCGCATACAACATCGTGGCGACACGCGTGATATCCCCCTGAAACGCCAGCGCCAGGAGATCGAACTGCAGCTTGATGTGCTCGTCGAACGATTGCGGCACGCCGACCGGAACACTCATCTCGGCCGGCGCCGCCGCCGAGGCATTGACGGCGATCTGAAGGCGCCGCTCGATCTCGCGAACATCCTCGGCATACCGATCGAGCCGGCTGCGATCCTCCTGACTGACATCGGTGCGGAGGCGGGACAGGCTGCCGGTGAGTGAATCGAGAATGCTGCGCTGTCTCCCCCGGCGCGCGGCCCGCTCTGCCGGCGTGCTGCCGTCGCCGAACATGCGCTCGAAGACCACCTGGGGATTCAGCTCCATCGGCAGCGGCGTCGAAGGCGTCGACCACGAGATGCTGTTCGTGTACGCGCAGCTGTAACCCTCGCCGCAGTTGCTCGAATTCGCGCCAGGGTCCTCGACGACGAGCTGCAGCGAGGGCAGGAGATTGTCCTGCCCGATCTTGCGGGCGATGAGCTGGTCGATCGTGGTGCCCACGAACACGTCCGAACCAGCGGTTTTCTTCGGCTTGTTCGCCGCCAGAAATGCTGCCGCCACCCAGTGGTCGGCCCCGGTCACGCCTGGAGGGGGTTCGGCCGATCGTGAGTGGAGACCGCTCAGGATCGTCACGCGATCCCGGTAGGGCTCGAGCGGCTTGAAGATGAAGGGAAACTCGAAGCCGCTCTCTTCCGTCTTCGGGACCCAGTAACCCGGCGCCATCCCGTGTGGGACGAAGCAGCCGACAAAGCGCGTTTTCGGGCTCGCCTCCGTCTGCGCCAGGAGGGTCGCCGCGGGAACCATCGAATCGAGCAGCGGCAGCGCGAGCGACGCTCCGGCGCCGCGCAGAACCGTCCGCCGAGGGATGTGCTTCTTGGTAATGAACATGTCTGCCTCTCGCTGTTCACATAACGCGGCGGACCTCATAAGGTCCGCCCTACATCGGACTAACGGGCCGCCCGCTGCTGCCCGCCGTTGACGCTCTTCATATTCATCTGGAAGGAAGGGCTCCGGACGATACCGAGCACGATCGACGAAAACCGGTAGTTGGCCGGGGCTGCCTCGCGCACGATGGAGCGCACCAGCGGCATATCGCGGTACTCGACACCGCGGCCGAGCGCGTAGGTCAGCAGCTTCTCGGTCACCACGCGGACATACTGATCCGAATACCGCATCAGCACCTCTCGAAGACTCGCCGGACCGTTCACCACGGTCCCGTCCACGATCTGGCCGGACGCGTCGATCGGGGTCCCCGCCTCTTCAGTACGCCAGGCGCCGATCGCGTCGAAGTTTTCCATCGCGATGCCGATCGGCTCGAAAATCCTGTGACACGATGCGCACACCGGGTTCCTGCGATGTTGCTCCATCCGCTCGCGCATCGTCGGTTCCTTCGCATTGCCGGTCTGGTCTTCCGCCCGCTCCGGGACGGCCGGCACGTTCGGCGGCGGATCGGGCGGCGACACGCCGAGGAAGGTCTGAAGAAACCACTTGCCGCGCGTCACGGGCGACGTGCGCGCCGGCTGTGATGTGACCGTCAGCAAGCGCGCCTTTCCCCAGCAAGCCCCGGCGCATGTCGAGCTCCGGTCCGAGGGTGACGCGCCGGAACTGGCTCCCGTACACATTCGGGATCCCGTAATGAGCGGCCAGCCGTTCGTCCACGAAAGTGAAATCGCGCCGTCAACAGATCGAGGACGCTGCGATCCTCGCGAACGATGCTCTCGAAGAAGAGCTCGGTTTCGCGCCGGAATGCCTGACGCAGGTTGTCGTCGAAGTCCGGGAACACGTTGACGACCGGTTCCGCCGCCTGCATGCCGCGCACGTTCAACCATTGTCCGGTGAAGTTCGCGATGAGTGCTGTCGAGCGCGGATCGGCAATCATCCGCTGCACCTGCTGCTCGAGCACAGCCGGATCCCTCAGCCTGCCCTTCGCGGCCAGGGCGATCAGCTCGTCGTCGGGAACGCTGCTCCAGAGAAAGAATGACAGCCGCGACGCCAGCGCCACATCGCTGATTCGATAGCTTCTCCCTGGGGCCACGTTTGCGGGCTCGGTTTCGCGGCGGTACACGAATTCGGGGTCCGCGAGAAGCCGCTCCAAGGCCCTTTCGATTCCGTCATCGAACGTGCCCTCGGTACGACCCGCCACGTAGAACGCCATCAGGGCGCCGACGTCCTGGGGCGTCGACGGACGCCGGAAGGCGCGGGTGGCCAAGGTGGCGAGGATCGTGCGAGCGCACGCCTCCTCCTCCGTCTCGCGCGCCGGGCGGCACACGAGAATCTTCCGGCGGCTTGGCGTGTCGCCGGCGGCTTTGGCGTCGAATGGACCGTCAATCCAGACCCGGCCGACATGCGGATAGAACGTAAAGCCGGGGATTCGGCCGGGCGCGTTGGTGACACGCATGAACGGGTTGTTCAGATCGTTGCCCGGAGAATAGTTGGTCGCGACGAACGTGATGCCAACGCGATGCAGGCCGGCTTTGATCGGAATCCGCGCGCTCGCGAAGGCGTGACCCCGATCGGCGACTTCCTTGTCCCAGTCGAACAGCTGCACGCGCTCGCCGTCCACGCTGACCTCGAGCATCTCCCCCTTGACTTGACCGAAGACGTTCTGCGAATAGCCGACCACGCGGAACGATCTGGAAGACATACTCAGCGTCCGCCGGGAACTCGTGCTTGATCAGGATTCCGCCCCGGCTGCCGAAGGGGAGCCCCTCGACGTGGTAATTCTGGGTGGCGCCGTCGGGCACCTCATAGACAGCCTGCGTCGGGGCCGTCGCGCTGCCGATCGCCAGGCGGCTGATCTTTCCCGCCGCCGACAAGTACGCCTCCATCAGCGCCGGCGACATCACCAGCGTTCCGGCCATGTTGTCGAACCCGTGGGTCGAATCGTCAGACGGCAGAAACTTCGACGCGTCGACCTCGAGCCCGAGCACGTCGCGGATGGTATTCGCATACTCAGTCCGGTTCAACCGGTGCAGACCAGGTGCGGGCAAGTGGGTGACTGCGGTGCGATCGAGCTCGCTTTCGAGCCACAGGACGAGCGCCTCGCGGCTCGCTGCATCGGGCCGCGGCATCCCCGATGGGGGCATCAATCCAGCCCTCAGCTTCCGCACCACTTTCTCCGCGACGTCCGCCTGTTCACCGAGACGTGCGAGATCGAGCTTGTCGAGCAGCAAGCCGCCCGTTCTCAATGTCTCGTTGTGGCAGGTGACGCAGTACTGATCGAGGACTGCCCGATGCGTGGATGTCGACGAGGCGGGTCGAGCGGCCTGGCCTGAGACGAAGGACACGGACGCGGCCGCGATGCATCCGGCGAGGGCCAGTCTCTTGTACAACGTCTCCTCCGCCATGAAGGAAGGTCCGGCTGACGCCGGCCACTACGACTGTACGTAGTGTCCGACTTTAGGCCGACATGTCAAGGATTGTTTGCGTCAGGTGTGCCCGTACGTAACAAGGGCCCCGCCATCGGATGAGATGACGGGGCCCTGAAGAAGTCGATCAAACCAGGCTATTCACACGCTTCAGTAATACAGATCGAGTCCAGCGTCCGGCCCATGGGCGGCGCTTCGAGACCCTTTGCCGTCATCAGTTTTCGAATGAGCAGCCCTGTCTCGGGATGGGCGATGGCGGATTGCACACCGACACGCACGAGACCGTCGGCGTAGTCCACCGCCTGCCAGGTATGAACGGCGAGCTTGCCGCCACGGTTGTCGGTGTTGCCGTAGTCGCGAATGCCGAGGTCACCGCCGTAGTCGACCAGCATCTGAATCACTGCGGGGCGGCCTTTGTGAGCCGCGCCGTGCATCGCGGTGCGCCCGGTATTGGCCTGCAGGTTGGGATCGATCCCCAGATCGAGCAGCAGTTTCACCGTCTGGAGGTTGGCTGCTTCGGACCATTCCGTCGTGATCCCGTCCACCCAGCCGATGCCGGCCGCGACCTGCAGCGGCGTCACGTTCAGCAGCGTGTTGATCTTGGGATCGGCGCCGTGCGCCAGCAGCACTTTCATCAGGTCGAGATCGCCGGACTGCGACGCGCGGAGGAACGCCGTGGCGCCATTCTCGTCGAGCCACTGGTTGGTGAAGACGGTCCTCGTCTCGGTGCTGTCCTTCACCCGCGCATTCACATCGGCGCCCTTGTCCAGAAGAACCTTGATGAACTCCAGATGGTCCATGTCCGCCTTCGGGACCGGATAGTCGCCGTTCTCGATGTTGCGGTTATCCGTCGCCAGGTACAGCGGAACCCAGCCGCCTTTGTTGGCGAGGTTCGGGTTGGCGCCCTTCTCGAGCAGGAACGTGGCGAGCTTGTAGTTACGGTTTTGAGTCGCCACAAGCAGCGGGCTCCAGCCGTAGCCGGTCGTTTGATTCACGTCCGCGCCCGCTTCGATCAGAATCCGCGCCGACTCGACATCGTTCGAGCGGGCCGCGTAGACGAGCGGCGTGAGCTCGCCGCCGTCTTTGGGCGCCGCCCGGCCCCGTCCTCCTCCGTCTCCATCGTCGTCATTGGCATTGGCTTGTGCTTGTGCAGCCGCGGCAGGTGCCGGAGCCGCCCCAGGTGCTGCAGCCCTCGCCGGCGCTGCGGCCGCCGCAGGCGCTGCCGGCCGCGGGCGTCGGTAGAGGCCTGTCACCGCCGAGCGCGGTCAGGGCGTTCAGCTCTGGAGAAGGCTGGCGGGCCGCCAGCGCCGCTCCCTGTGCCGCCACGGCCTTCCGCGGGTCGCCCGCCTTTCCCAGCGCCGGTCCGCGTCCGCGCTCGATCGGATTGGAGCGAGCCTTGAAGTCCGCGCCTCGCTGGATCAGCAGCTGCACGGCTTCCGGATGCGCCTCGTCGGCGGCCCACATCAAGGCCGTCGTCCCGCGCAGGCTTTCCCTGGCGTTGATGTCGGCGCCGGCGTCGATCAGCACCTTGATCGCTTCCGGATTGCCGTTGCGCGCCGCCAGCATGAGGTTGGTCTTCCCCGTCGGCAGCGGCTCGTTCGGATCGGCCCCGCCTTTGACCAGGGCCGCCATCATCGCCGCGTCCCCGTTGGTGCTGGCCAGCGAGAGCGGCGTGACGCCGTCGCGATTGGCAGCCTTGACGTTTGCACCCGCGCCCAGCAGGAGATTGGCGGTGTCGACGTCTCCCCGATACACGGCCCAATGCAGCGCCGTCGCGCCGTCGGCTTGCGGCGCGTTCACGTCGGCGCGCTGCGTGAGCAGCGCGCGCACCGCCGCCTTGTCTCCGCCCATCACCGCGTCCGCCACATCGCTGCCGGCAGCGTTTAGCCCTGCCACCAACAACAGCGCCGCACCGATTCCAGCAAGTTGTCTCATCGACATCGTTTGCTCCTAGGCTACATCCTCAATCATAGATCCTTAAATCCTCAAGATCCTCAAATCCTAAGATTTACAGATTCTCCAACCGTCCCGTGCTGTCGCCCTGAACTTCCTGCTGGATGTCGAACAAATCCAGGACGCTCAACAGCAGATTTCCGGTCGGCACCGTCTTGCTCGGATAGGAAAGATGGCGGCCGCCCTTGAGTTTGCCGTTCAAGCCGCCAACCAGCACGTGGGGCACATCGTGATGCAGGTGCTGATTGGAGTTGCCCATGTTCGTGCCGTAGAGAACGAGCGAGTGATCGAGGAGCGTCCCGTCGCCATCCTCGGCCTTGGCCAGTTTGTCGATGAAGTACGCCAGCATCTTGACGTGGTACTGGTTGATTCTGGCGTGATCCATGATCCGCCTCGGATCTTCACCGTGGTGCGAGGTGCCGTGGAAGCCCTGCGGTCGGTGCCTCACTGGCGGGATACGTGCGGCCGGTGAGGTCGCGGGCGAAGTTCAAGGTTGCGACGCGGGTCATGTCTCCACGGAACGACAGCGCCAGCAGGTCGAACATCAGCTTGATGTGCTCGTCGAAGGTCGGCGGCACGCCGACAGGTACGGACAAGTCGGCCGGCGCCACGGTCGACGCCTGCATGGCAATCTGCAGCCGGCGCTCGATCTCCCGGATGTCGGATGCGTACTGGTCGATGCGACGCTTGTCGTCGGTGCTCAACTTGACCCGAAGCCGCGTCAGGCTGTCGCCAAGAGAGTCGAGAATGCTCCGGTCACGCTCCCGGCGAGAGGCACGCTGCTCGGCCGTGCTGCCGTCGCCGAACATCCGCTCGAAAACGACCTGCGGGTTCAACTCCATCGGCAGCGGCTGATTCGCGCTCACCCACGAGAGCGAGTTGGTGTAGACGCAGCTGTAACCCTCGCCGCAGTTGCTCGATGCGGGGCCCGGATCTTCGACGTTCAGCTGAATCGACGGCAGCAGGTTGTCCTGCCCGATCTTCCGTGCGATGGTCTGGTCGATGGTCGGGCCGAAGACCGAGACATCCGCGCCCGCCGTTTTCTTCGGCTTGTTGGCGCAGAGGAACGCCGCCGCCACCCAGTGATCGGCGCCGGTCGCGCCCGGAGGGGGCTCGGCCGATCGCGAATGCAGACCGCTGAAAATCACGGTCTGTTGCTTGTACGGCTCGAGCGGCTTGTAGATGAAGGGAAGCTCGGCGTCCATCAGGTTCGCGGACCCGGGAATCCAGTGACCGGGCGCCCCGCCGTGGCACACGAAGCCGCCGAAGAACCGCGGCTTCGGCGTCGCCGCCGTCTGCGCCAGGGCGGTCGCCGCAGGGACCATCGCGTCCAGCAGCGGCAGCGCCATCGTCACACCGGCACCACGCAAGAACATCCGCCGGGGAATGTGTTTCTTCGAAACAAACATATCGGTCTCCTTACCGGGCCGCGCGCTGTGCGATGGCCCCGTCAATTTTCATGTTCATCTGGAACGGTTCGCTGGTGACGATACCCATCACCAACGACGAGAACCGGTAGTTGCTTGCAGCCGAGTCACGCACGATTTTCCGCAGGAGCGGCATGTCCTGATACTCCACACCGCGGCCAAGCGCATACGTCAGGAGCTTCTCCGTGACATTCCGAACGTACTGATCGGAATACTTCATCAGCAGCGCGCGCAGGCTCGCGGGGCCATCGACCGTCGTGCCATCGACGAACTTGCCGGTCGTATCGAGCGGCGTGCCGTGTTCCTCGGTGCGCCACATCCCGACGGCGTCGTAGTTCTCGAGTGCAAGGCCCAACGGCTCGAAGATGTTGTGGCACGACGCGCACACCGGATTCCTGCGATGCTGCCTCCATCCGCTGCCGCATCGTCGGCTCCTTGGTGTTGCCCGCGGCATCCTGCGCCGTCTCCTTGATCGCCGGCACGTTCGGCGGTGGATCGGGCGGGCTGATCCCGAAGAATGTCTGCAGGAACCATTTGCCACGGGTGACCGGCGAGGTCCGCGCGGCCTCGGACGTTACCGTCAGCAGCGCCCCTTTCCCAAGCAATCCGCGACGCATGTCCAGGTCGGGACCGAGCGTGACGCGGCGGAACTGGCTCCCGTAGACATTGGGAATGTTGTAGTGCTTGGCGAGCCGCTCGTTGACGAAGGTGTAGTCGGCCGTCAGCAGATCGAGGATGCTGCGGTCCTCGTGGATGATGCTGTCGAAGAACAGCTCGATCTCGCGCCGGAAGGCCTCGCGCAGAGTGCTGTCGAAGTCCGGGAACATGGTGACGACCGGCTCTTTCGCCTGCATGCCGCGCACGTTCAACCACTGACCGGTGAAGTTCTTCACCAGCGAGTCGGATCTCGGATCCGCGATCATGCGCCGAACCTGCTGCTCGAGCACTCCGGGATTCCTGAGCCGGCCCTGCGTCGCCACGGTCAGCAGTTCCTCGTCGGGGATGCTGCTCCACAGGAAGAACGACAGCCGTGAAGCCAGCTCCACGTCGCCGACGCGATAGGTCCGGCCGGCCGCCAGAGCAGGGGCCTCGGGCTCGCCGCGATAGAGGAACTCGGGGTCCGCCAGAATTCGCTGCAGCGCCGCTTCGATGCCGGCATCGAATGTTCCTTCGCTGCGGCCCGCCTGATAGAAGGTCATCAGCGTCCCGAGATCCTCGGGCCGCACCGGCCGGCGAAACGCGCGCCGCGCCAGCGTCGAGACGATCTGACGCGCGCACACTTCTTCGTTACGAGGGCTCGTCGGACTGCAGACGAAGATCTTGTCGCGGCTCGGTGAATCCTGCGCGCCTTTGGCCTCGTACGGTCCTTCGACGTGGACCTGGCCGATGCCCGGGTAGAACAGATAGCCCGGAATCGTGCCGGGTGAGTTCAGCGTGCGCACGAACGGCTTGTTCAGCTCGCTGCCCGGCGCTTCGTTCGTCGCGAGGAACGTCGCCCCGATGGTATGCAGGCCCGCCTTCACCGGAATCTTCGGCGTGACGCCGACGTTTCCGGCTCCGCCCGTGCCAATCTCCTTGTCCCAGTCGAACAACTTCACGCGCTCGCCATCGATCGTAATCTCGACCTGCTCGCCCTTGATTTGTCCCAGGAGGTTGTTGAAGTAGCCGGCGATGCCATGGATCTTGATCACGTACTCGCCGTCGGCCGGAAATTCGTGTCTGACGATCATGCCGCCGCGCGTGCCGAACGGCAGCCCCACGACGTGGGCGTTCTGCGACGTGTCAGTCGGCGCGTCGTACACCGTCTGCGTCGGAGTGCTCACGTTGCCGATGGCGAGACGGCTGATCTTGCCGGCTGCCGACAGATACGCCTCGACGAGCGCCGGCGACATCGAGAGCGCCCCCGCGATGTTGTCGAACCCTCTGGTCGAATCGTCTGACGGCAGGAACTTGGTCGCATCCACCTCGAGCGCCAGCAGGTCGCGGATGGCGTTGGCATACTCGACGCGATTCAGACGGTGCAGGCCTGGCGGAGGGAGATGGGTTACCGCGGTGCGATCGAGCTCGCCCTCCAGCCAGCCGACCAGCCCGTCGAGCGTCGCAGGATCCGGGCGCGGCATCCCCGACGGCGGCATCATCCCCGCCCGGAGCTTCCGCACCACTTTTTCCGCCGTCGCCGCGTCGTCACCGAGACGCGCCAGGTCCAGCCTGTCCAACTTCAAGTTGGCTGTATTGATGGTCGCGTTGTGACAGGTGACGCAGTACTTATCGAGAACAGCACGTTGCGTCGCTGCCGCTGGGGACTGAGAAACTTGAGAAGCCGGGGCCGCAGGAGCCTGGGGCTTCTGGCCAGCCGTCTGACCGGAAACAAGGACCGCTGACATGATCGCAAGGCAAGCGGTTGTAAGAACTCTCGTGTTCACACATCCCTCCGCGTTTTACACAACGACCCGGGCCGGACGAGGGTCCGGCATGTCACTTAAATTGCGCTCCATATTGCCTGAAGTCAAGCTGATTAGGAAGGAAAAAGGCCCGGCTCTTGCGAGGGCCCGTGCCGCGGCTGGCCCGAAGCCTAAAGCCAGTAAAGGCTTCGGGCTTCAGGCTTTGGGCCACAGCCAGCCCGAGTCCGTGCCAGTACGTGGTGTCCGGCTTTAGCCGGACTGTATTGGTCCGCCTGAAGGCGGACCCCACGGTACGTAGTCGAGTCTCCCAAAAAGAAAGCCCCGCCCTCTTGCGAGAGCGGGGCCTGGGTCTTCCCGAGCTGCAGCCTTCAGCTTGGCCCAGAGCCAGGAGCCCGAAGTCCAGAGCCTGTCTAAAAGTCGAACTGCGCGCTGATCCTGACGTACCGCGCCGGGAGGATCGCCGTCGGCCGCAGCCAGGCCGTGCTCGTCGTCGAGAACGTCTGCGTGTAGGCCGTTGCGACGTCGTTGTTCATCACGTTGTAGAGGTCGACGCCGACCTGGCTCCGCGTGCGTCCGAACCGGAAGATCTTCGCCACGCGGAAGTCGATGACGTTCTGGCGCTCGGCGAAGAGCGTGAACGGCTCGATCAGGTTGACCGTGACGTTGCCGTCCGAAAGGTCCCGACCGAGCGATGGCCTGGCGACCGCGTTCGTGACGGTGTAGTTCGCCGCGAGGCTCTCACCGGGGTTGCTCCGCCACGTGCCGCTGATCTGCACGTCGGCGCGCGGAATGGTGTACGTCGCCAACCCTCGGAAGTCGGTCCGATACGGCTCGACCACGCGGCAATAGGGATCGACCGGTGATCCACCGACGATCGAGTTGTTCTCGCCCGCCGGCCCCTCGCCGTACTCGGGGATCGTCGCCTTGATGGCGCAGGCATCCTCTGCCCGGCGCCCGGTGCTCGTCCCGGCCTGGACCGTAAGGCCCATGCGGAGCCGCGCCACGACGTTGACATCGACGCCCTGCCAGTTCTCGAAGGCTTCGCCGAAGTTGGTCGTGTGCTGCGCGAGCTCGTCGACCTGGCCGACTTTACCCGGAACCAGGTTGTACAGTCCCGTGACGACGTTGCCGCCGCCGCCGGGTAGCCGCGCATCGAGCGGCGCGGTGACACTGAACGGCGTGTAGTCCGACGCCGCCGGTCGAGCGATTGTCCACGGCGTACCAGTTGCCCCACCAGTTGCGGTAGTAGCCCACATTCACCGAGACGCGCGGCAGGACCTCCTGCTGAACCGAGACACCCATGGACCAGTTGTAGGGACGGTTGCCGAAGCCGGAGATCAGCCCCGGATCGTAGCTGCGCTGGAACACCTCTTTGCCGAGGCTCTTGTTCGACATGTCGCCGCACTCGCCGTTCTTGTTCGGATCGGCGAGGTCGCAGTTCGCCACGAAATCCTTGTTCGTGTCGGTCCACACGCGCGTCGTGCTGACCGTCGTGCGAATCAAGGGATTCAAGTCGAAGTCGCTGTTGTTGGCCACGAAGGCTTCCATGTACTTGCCCAGGTTGAACTTCAGCGCCGTCTTGCCATTCCCGAACAGGTCGTAGGCCACACCCATGCGGGCCGTCACGTCGTCCCAACCGATGCCGGGTGTCGATTTAGCGGGATACGAGATCTCGACCGGAATCGATTGCGCCCACCCGGGACCGCCGATTGCCGAGTCCGGATAGTTCGTCGTCAAGTGGTCGTAGCGCACGCCTCCCTGCAGCGTCAGGCGGTTGCGCGTCCACTGATCCTGCGCGTAGAAGCCGGTCGGCAGCAGGTTCCGGACGTACTTGGGGTTGTTCGTCGGGCCCGCCGCGATGGTCTGCGTGAGGCGGTTGGGGACGCCGCCGTTCATCCGGATGTGGATGATCTCGTTGAAGAACGTGTACGTCTGGGACGGGTTGCTGAAGCCGCCCTGATAGCCGAACTTCATGTTGTGCGCGCCGGTCACGTAGGACACCGAGCCGCGCAGCGCCGCGATCGTGCCGATCAAGTGGTGGTTGAATCCACCGCCGACGCCCGCCGGCATGCGGAAGGTCAGGTTCGGGATCTCGCCACCCTGTTCCTGCGTCCTGATCATCCGGTCGTTGTGACTGCCGTCGAGCCGCGGCTCCGGGTTCCGGTACCGGGCCTGATACGCGCCCCAGCCGGCTTCGAGCAGCACACGGCTGGTGACCGGAGCCGACCAGCTCGCCGACGGAATCCGCGACGGCTGGAACAGCGTACGTCCACTCGCCTCCGGCGTGGCCGTGGCGCTGCCGCCGCCCTTGGTGGAGCTGGTGGTGTAGAGCTCGGACCACGAGATGGAGAACTTGTTCCTCGGCGTGATCTGCCACGTGACCCGGGCGATGCCGTTGCGATCGAGGTTGTCGTTGAAGGCCGGCCGGTCCCGATCGAAATCGACCGTCCAGGCGTTCGGGTTGCCGGCGTTCCGGTTGAACCACATGCCGGGGACCGTCCGCTCGCCGCCCGTCTGGCGATATGTGAGGTAGAACCACAGCTTGTCGCGGACGAGGCGGCCGCCGCCCATCGGATTGAAGTCGTACACGTGCAGCAACTCCGCGGGGCTCGCCACGCCGCGATCTTTCAGTTCCTGCGTGTAGTTGTCGCCTTGCATCGAACTGTTCGCGCCGGAGAAGTTCACCTGGCCGGTGAAGTTGTTGCCGCCGTCGCGCGGGATGACGTTCAGGATGACGCCAGCCGTCTCGGCCTCGCCCAAACCGCCCGACGTGCTGACGACGATTTCCTGCGCGCCCGCGACGTTCGGGGTATTCCCGCCGCCCGCACTGCCCCCGGCCCACCCGGTGTTGTTGCCGTCGGACTGCGTGCGCGAGTCGTTACCGCGCTGGCCGTGGATGGCCCCTGCGCCACCGCTTTGGGTCCCGTTGATGCCGCCGTTGTCGCCGTCCGAGCTCATCCCCGGGATCAGCGACTGGATGCCGGCGGCGTTCCGCGAGCTCGGGATGGCGGCCAGAATGTCTTTGCTGACCGTTTGCTGCACCCTCGCGCTCTGCACGTCCACGATCGGCGTCTCGCCGGTGACCGTGATCGTCTCTTCGAGGGCGCCAACTTTCAGGTCGCCGTTGACAGTGGCGACGAACGTGCCGGTCAGCTCGATGCCTTCGCGACGGACCGTGCTGAAGCCCGGCAGGGTGAACGTCACGGAGTAGGTGCCGGGACGTAAGTCGACGATTCGGTACTGGCCGGTGTCGTCGGTGACGGCGGAACGAACCTTCTCAATCAGGGCGGGACTCGCCGCTTCGACGGTGACGCCCGGCAAGACGCCGCCTGAGGTGTCTCTGGCGACGCCGGTAATGGCCGCTTGCGCGAAAACCGTGGATGGTAGGAATAGCAGAGCTGAAAGAACGAGCAGACACACAGAGCTTCGCTGAGACGATCGGAACATCACTTTCCTCCTCACCCCCGCGGGTGGCCAACGTGATTGGATTGGTCTTTTCTAGCAGGGAACCCGATGTAGCAGGGACTCCGATTCCGAAAATAAAATCTCCCGCGGCATCACGTCAAGGATTTCTTGGGCATTCTCGTCATGTCTGGGGACGTAATCCAAGACTTTGGATTCCGTGTACCGACGACCGCGCTGTACAACGAAAAGGCCCGCCCTCTTGCGAGAGCGGGCCCTGGCTTCAGGCTTCGGAATTCAGGCTTTGGCCGAGAGCCAGGAGCGTGAAGTCCGGAGTCTGCTCAGAAGTCGAACTGTCCGCTGACCTTGACGTACCGCGCCGGCTGAATCCCGGTTGGCGTCAGCCACGTGGTACTCCGTCGGCGAGAACGCCTGGTTGTAGCTGCGTCGCACCGTGTTGGTGACGTTGTAGATGTCGAGCGACCTGAGTCCGTCGTCCGCCGACGGCTCGCGACGCGATCACGCTGTCCGATGCGCGAAGCGCCCTGGCTGAGCTCACGTTCGACCTGACGTTCGCAGAGCCCTCTGATATCCGTCAGGAACGGCTCGACGACACGGCAGTCATGAGCTCCTGCTGGACCGACACGCCCAGCTCCCAGTTGTAGGCGCGGTTGCCCCGCCGGAGATGATCTTGGGCTCGTAGAAGCGGGTGAACACCGTCCCCACCCATCTCGAATGGAATGCCGAATGTAGTGCAGACTTTGTGACATCGTGAGCGGATTTCTTAGGCTTCCTCGCCGTGTCGCCGTTTCCGTGACGAACTTGGGCTAAAATTGGGCTGTTCGATGCCCAAGCGCACAAATGACTTGCCCGCGCTCTCATCAGCCGCGCAAAAGTGGCTCGTAGCGAGCCTCGTCGTATTTTCAGTGACCGTGGGGTGGGCGACGATTCGGACCCGAGAATCGTCGCCACCGGAGCGATCGATTACCAACCGTCCCATTCAGGTACCAACCGACGGGTACGCCTCCTCACAGGGATGCAAGGCCTGTCATCCGGCTCAATACGCCACCTGGCGCGGGTCCTATCACCCGTCGATGACACAGGTCGCCACGCCCCGGACCGTGCGCGCAGACTTCGACGCCGTGCAGATCAGCGCCGAGCACGGAGGACCCATGGTGCTCGAGCGCAGGGGCAGCGAGTTCTGGGCCGAGTTCGACGATCCGGACTGGGACCCGAAGGGCGCGCAGTCTCGCCGCATCATGCGCCAGGTGGTGATGATCACCGGCTCGCACCATCAGCAGGTGTACTGGTACCCGACTGGACGGGACCGCCTGCTCGGTCAGCTTCCAGGGATGTACCTGATCGCCGAGCAGCGCTGGATCCCGCGGAACTCGGCTTTCATGCGGCCGCCGACCCAAGGGACGGCATCTGAAACCGGACGCTGGAACATCACCTGCATCAACTGCCACGCCACGCACGGCAAGGGCGAGCTGGACGCGTCGCTGGATCGACCCCCACGCGCGTGGCAGGTTGCCAATACCACCGCGGCCGAATTCGGGATTGCGTGCGAAGCGTGTCATGGACCGAGCGAACAACACCAGGCGGTTAACCGCAATCCCGCTCGGCGCTACGAGTTACATCTGACCGACCAGCCCGATCCGACGACAGTGTACCCGCTCGGCTTGAAGCCGAAGCTGTCATCGCAGGTCTGCGGACAGTGCCACTCGGTATGGTGGAATTTTTTTGAGAATCCTGAAGATCGGGCCCGGATGCTGAAGGACGGCCTGCCCTATCGCCCGGGCGACGAGCTGTCGGCCACGCGATTCGTCGTGCAGCCTATACGGCACATGGACTCACCGCAGATGAAGCGGATCCAGGCCGATGACCCTCAGTTCGTCGAAGATCACTTCTGGTCCGACGGGATGGTGCGAGTATCGGGGCGGGAATACAACGGGCTGATCGATTCACCGTGCTTCATGGACGCGACCGACGATAAAAGGACGATGTCGTGCTTTTCGTGCCACACGATGCACAAGACATCGGACGATCCCCGTTCGATTGCGAACTGGGCGGACACGCACCAGGTTTCGCCGGGGATGGACGGGAATGAGGCGTGTCTCCAGTGCCACTCGCCGATGCGCGAGACGCTGACGGCGCACACGAAGCACCAGGCCGGTTCGACGGGCAGCTCCTGCTACAACTGCCATATGCCGTACACATCGTACGGCCTGCTGAAAGCCCTGCGAAGCCACCAGGTCAGCAGCCCGACGGTGATCGCCAGCCTCCAGACCGGCCGTCCAAACGCGTGCAACTTGTGCCATCTCGACAAAACGCTGAAATGGACCTCCGACTACCTGGAAAGCTGGTACGACACGCCGAAGCCGCCCCTGAACGCCGACGAGCAAACAGTCGCCGCATCGCTGCTGTGGCTGCTGCGTGGGGATGCCGGACAGCGCGCTCTGGTGGCCTGGAGCATGGGGTGGCAGCCGGCGCAGCAAGCGGCAGGAACGAGCTGGATGCCCCCCTACCTGGGCCTGATGCTCGACGATCCGTACGATGCGGTGCGATTCATCGCCAACCGCTCGCTGCGTTCTCTGCCCGGCTTCGCGGGGTTCACGTCTGACTTTGTTGCCCCGCGCCAACAGCGGATCGCTGACATGACGAGGGCAGTGGCAGCGTGGCGGCTGGCGGGCGCCGTAGGCGGGCGCACCGATCCGGCGCTCCTGCTGAATAACGGCGTCCTGACCGATGACGGGCGCCGGTTGTTGGCGCAACGGGACGATCGCCGCGTTAAACTCAACGAATAGAGGACATCTTGAGACGTAGCGGTATTGGTTGACCAACCGCGCACCTACCGACACTATTCAACGCGCCATGTGCGGTTCGGGTGGTGGTCGTTTCTCGTGTTTGCCACGTTCGGACTCGTCCTCGAGCTGCTCCAGGGCTTCAAGGTCTCCGCCTATCTTGACGTCGGCAACGAGACTCGCCGCTTGATGTGGACGCTGGCCCACGCGCACGGCACGCTCCTCTCGCTCGTCCACGTGCTGTTTGGTCTAAGTGTTCGTGCGCTGCCCGATCTGAGCACCCGTCGTCAACGTCTGATTTCGACATGCCTCACCTGGGCGACGCTCGTGCTGCCGGGCGGCTTCTTTCTTGGGGGAATCGTCGTGTACAGCGGCGACCCTGGGCTCGGCGTAGCACTGGTGCCAGCGGGCGCCATCCTCCTCATGACCGCCATCTACTTGATAGCCCGCGCAAGTGGAGAGGTCGACATGGTAGACGAGGAGCGTGACGAGCCGCCCGGCGGGTCCCCTCCCGAGGCTGCGCGCGCTGGCAAGCGCCCATCCAAGCGGCGGTGAAAGACGAAGAAACACCGGGCCGTCTGATCAGAGACGGCCCGGTGTGAGTGAATCGATCTAAGTCTGCCGGGTACCGCCTTGCTGGCCGATGAGCCGGCCCACCAGCTGCCTACGATCGGCCTTCCTCTTCGGCACGAACTTCTCGATCCTGCCGCCCGGGACTAGCTTGGGCTAGACCCTGTCAAGACAAAAGGCCCGCTCTCCTGCGAGAGCGGGCCCTTGGGTTGCACGGCTTTGGGCGTTGGGCTCCAGGCCTTGGCAAGAGCCAAGAGCCTGGAGCCTAGAGCCTGCTTAGAAGTCGAACTGCGCGTTGAACCTGATGTACCGCGCCGGCGTGATCCCGGTCGGGTTCAGCCAGGTCGTCGTGTTGGGGTTGAACGTCTGGCTGTAGGTTGTCACCTCGTCGTTGTTCATGACGTTGAAGATGTCGAATCCAACCTGGGTCCGGGTCCGGCCCCACCGGATGATCTTCGCGAGGCGCATGTCGATGCTGTTGCGCCGGGGGGCGAAGAACGTCTCCGGTTCGATCAGGTTCACCGTGACGCTCGTGGCGTTCGAGAGATCGCGGCCGAGGGGCTGCGGCCCGGCGGCGATGTACGCGTTGTTCGCAATGAAGTTCGCTTCGAGCGCGGCCCCCGGGTTGTTCCGCCACGTCCCGCTCAGCTGGACCTCGATTTTGGGGACCGTATACGTCACGAGCCCCGAGAACCGGGTCTTGTACGGCTCGACGACCTTGCAATAGGGGTCCACCAGCGAGTCGCCGGCGATCCCGGTATTCGAACCGTTGGCATTGGCGCCTTGCTCCGGCAGCGCCGCCTTCAGCCCGCAGGCGTCTTCGAGCCTGCGTCCGGTGCTCGTGCCCCCGCGAATTGTGAGGCCGTTCCGCAGCCGCGCGCTCACGTTGACGTCGACGCCCTGCCAGTTCTCGGTCTGCGCCCCGAGGTTCGTTGCGTGCTGCGCGAGCTCGTCGAGCAGCCCGACCTTGCCCGGGACGAGGTCATACAGACCGCTGATCACCTGGCCGCCGCCGCCCGGGAGCCGCGGATCGAGTGGCGCCCTGATGCTGAATGGGGTGTAGTCGCCCGCCTCGGTCGCCCGGTTGTCGACCGCGTACCAGTTGTTCCACCAGTTGCGGAAGTAGCCAACGTCCACCGAGACGCGGGGGATGACTTCCTGCTGCACCGAGATCCCCATCCCCCAGTTGTACGGACGGTTGCCGTAACCCGTGGTCAAGCCGGGGTCGTACGTCCGGGTGAACTTCTCTTTGCCGAGGGACGAATCGTTCATCGCCCCGCACTCACCTTGCTGCGGCGGCGTTCGACAGATTGCAGTTCGGCACGAAATCCTTGTTCGTGTCGGTCCACACCCGCGTCGTGCTGACGGTCGAACGGATAAGCGGGTTGAGGTCGAAGTCCGAGTTGCTCGCCACGAAGGCTTCCATGTACTTGCCCATGTTCCACTTGACGGCCGTCTTGCCGTTGCCGAACACGTCGTACGCCACACCCCAGCGGGCGGTGACGTCGTGCCAGTGGATCCCCTGGGTCGACCGCGAGGGATACACGATCTCCGGCTGGGCAGCGGCCGTGTAGCCGGGGCCGCCAATTTTCGACTCGGGATAGCTGGTGAGCAGGTAGTCGTACCGCAGGCCGCCCTGCAGCGTCAACCGGTTGGCGGTCCACTGATCCTGCGCGTAGAACGAGGTCGGCAGGAGGTTGCGGACGTACTTGGGATTGGCAGAGGTTGACGCGACGATGGTCTGCGTGAGCCGGTTCGGCACGCCGCCGTTCGTTCGAATGTGAATGACCTCGTTGAAGTAGGTGTAGGTCTGGCTCGGGTTGCTGAACCCGCCCTGATACCCGAACTTCATGTTGTGCGCGCCGGTGACGTACGAGATCGACGCCCGGGTGTTGCCCAGCGTCCCAATCAGATGATGATTGAAGCCGCCGCCCACGCCGGCGGGCATTCGGGAGGTCAGGTTCGGGATCTCGCCGCCCTGCTCCTGGAGCCGGATCATCCGGTCGTTGTGGCTGCCGTCCTTGCGCGGCTCCGGGTTTCGGTACCGGGCCTGGTAGGTTCCCCAGCCGGCCTCCAACAGGATCCGGCTCGTGACCGGCGAGGACCAGGTGGCCTGTTGCATGTGCGACGGCTGGAAGAGGCTCCGGCCGCTCGCTTCCGGCGTCGTCGTCGCGGAGCCGCCTCCGACGTTGCTGGAGGCGTTGTACTGCTCCGACCAGTTGAGATTGATCTTGTTGCGCGGCGTGACCTGCCACGTGATGCGCGCGATCCCGTTCCTGTCCACGCCATCGGAATACGCGGGCCGGTCCCGGTCGAAATCCACCGTCCAGGCATTCGGGTTGCCGGCGTTCTTGTTGAACCACATACCCGGGATCGTGCTCTCTCCCGAGGTCTGACGGTACGTGGCGTAGAACCACAGCTTGTCCCGGATGATCCGGCCGCCGCCCATGGGCGAGTAGTCGTACACCCTGATGAGCTCCGCGGGCGACCTCAGACCCTGGGCTTTCAACTCGTCGGTGTAATTGTTGCCCTGCATGGCGCCATTCGCGCCCGAGAAGATGAACGATCCGCTGAAGTTGTTGCTGCCGTCCCGCGGAATGACGTTGAGGACCACGCCGGCCGTCTCGGCTTCGCCCAGGCCGCCGGAGGTGGTGACCACCACTTCCTGAGCGCTGACCGTGTTCCCCGCCATGTTCCCGCCGCCGGCGCTGCCGCCGGCCCACCCCGTGTTGATGCCATCGGAATAGGTGCGCGAATCGTTGCCGCGACCGCCGTGGATGGTCCCGACGCCGCCGCCGATCGACCCGCCGCTGTTGCCGTTATCGCCGTTGCCGCTCATCCCGGGAATGAGGGACGTGACGGCGCCGGCGTTCCGCGAGGTGGGAATGGCGGCGAGGATGTCCTTGCTCACCGTCGTCTGCACCCGCGCGCTCTGGACGTCGACGATCGGCGTTTCGCCGGTGACCGTAATCGTCTCTTCCAGGGCGCCGACTTTCAGGTCGCCGTTCACGGTGGCCACGAACGCGCCCGACAGCTCGATGCCTTCGCGCCGGACGGTGCTGAAACCGGGCAACGTGAACGTGACCGAGTAAGTGCCGGGCCGCAGGTCGACGATGCGGTACTGGCCGGTGTCGTCGCTGACAACCGCGCGCACTTTTTCAATCAGCGCAGGGCTGGCCGCTTCCACGGTCACGCCTGGCAACACGCCGCCGGACGTGTCCCTGACGACGCCGGTAATAGCCGCTTGTGCGAATGCCGAGGACGGTAGAAGTAGCAGAACCGAGGAAACGACCAACGCCGCCGAGGAACGCTGAAGCAATCGAAACATCGCTTTCCTCCTCACCTGTGTGGGTAGACGAAACGTGCGTGACCAGCCGGGTATATTCGCGAAAGATACTCTCTTGACCGCGAGGCTAGGCCCGCGGGTCAGGCATGTCAAGGATTGTTTGCCGGAAAATCATGTATTTTTCACAACTCGATCCAGAGAATTGGATTCCTTTGGCTCCAGAGCCCCGAGGCTCCGTGCCTGGAGCCCAGAGCCTGAAGCCTGAAGCCTGCCCTATCAGAAGTCGACCTGCGCGTTGAGCTTGACGTACCGCGCCGGCTGAATGGAGGTTGGCGTCAGCCAGGTGGTATTCGTCGGCGAGAACGTCTGGTTGAAGCCGGTGACCACGTCGGTGTTCGTCGCGTTGTAGATGTCGAGCCCAACCTGGGTCCGCGTCCGGCCTGCCCGGAAGATCTTCGCGACGCGGAAATCGAGGTTGGTCCGGCGGTCGGAGTACAGAGTTCCCGGCTGAATGAGGTTGACCGTCACATTGGCTCCACCGGTGAGAAGGCGGCCAAGCGGCTGCGGGCCGGCGGCGATGACGGCATTGGTCGCCACATAGTTGGCGGCGAGCTCGGATCCAGGAACGCTCGTCCAGGTTCCGCTCACCTGGATGCCCACTTTCGGGATCGTATAGGTGGCGAGTCCCTTGATGTCGGTGAGGTACGGCTCGACCACACGGCACCAAGGATTGACCGGCGAGCCTCCCGCGATCGAGACGTTCGCGCCGTTGGCGCCGGTCCCCTGCTCGGGCACCTTCGCCTTCAAGGCGCAGCTGTCCGAGAGCCGGCGTCCAGTGCTCGTGCCACCCTGCAGCGTCAACCCGTTGCGCAGTCGCGCGACGAGGTTGACATCCACGCCGTGCCAGTTCTCGGTCTGCTCGGCGAAGTTGCTCGAGCTCTGTGCCAGCTCGTCGTTCAGACCCACTTTCTCCGGAACGAGGTTGTACAGCCCGCTGATAGTCTCGCCTCCGCCGCCAGGCAGCCGCGCGTCGACCGGCGCGCTGATGCTGAACGGCGTGTAGTCCGTCGCCGTAATCGTGGACCGGTTGTCCACTACATACCAGTTGCCCCACCAGTTCCGGAAATAGCCGACGTTCACCGACACGCGCGGGAGCAGTTCCTGCTGGACTGAAATGCCCATACCCCAGTTGTACTGGCGCTTGCCGTAGCCATGAATGAAGTCGGTGTCGAACGTTCGGGTAAAGACTTCCTTCCCGAAGTTCTTGTCGTCCATGTCGGCGCACTCGCCGTTCTTGCTGGGATTGACGAGATCGCAGTTCGGCACGAAATCCTTGTTCGTGTCGGTCCACGTGCGCGTCGTGCTGAGCGTCGTGCGAATGAGCGGATTGAGATCCAGGTCGCTATTGGTCGCCGTGAAAGCTTCCATGTATTTGCCCAGGTTGAATTTCACGGCGGTCTTGCCATTCCCGAACAGGTCGTAGGCGGCGCCGAGGCGCGGGGTGACGTCGTCCCAGTTGATTCCCGGGGTTGACCGGCTGGGATAGAAAATTTCTTTAGGCATCAACCGGGTGGCAGGAACGCTCGAGTCGGGATAAGTGGTGAGCAGGTGATCGTAGCGGAGGCCCCCCTGCAACGTCAGCCTGGCGGACGTCCATTGATCCTGCACATAGAAGGAGGTCGGCAGCAGGTTGCGCACGTAGACGACGCCGCGCTCGTCGAGGGCGGCCTCCGTCAACCGATTCGGCACGCCGCCGCTGAGCCGGACATTGATCAGTTCGTTGAAGACGTACCAGTGCTGCGTCGGATTGCTGAACCCGCCCTGATAGCCGAACTTCATGTTGTGCGCGCCGGTGACGTACGAGCACGGACGCCCGCAGATTCGCCCGGGTCCCGATGTTATGTTTGGGGCCGCTGAATCCACCGCCCACCGGTCCAGCCGGCATCCTGGAGATCAGGTTAGGGATTTGGCCCAACTGCTCCTGCGCCCGAATCATCCGGTCGTTGTGGGTGCCGTCGGTCCGCGGTTGCGGATTCATGAAGTGCGAGATGTAGGTTCCCCAGCCGGCTTCGAGCAGAAGCCGGCTCGAAACTGGTGACGACCAGGTCGCCTGCTGGATATGGGAAGGCTGGTAGAGCTGACGGCCCGAGGCTTCCGTCGTCAGCGTCGCCGTGCCGCCCCCTTTCGAGTTCGCCGTGTTGTACTGCTCGGACCAGTGGAGGTTGATCTTGTTGCGTGGCGTCGCCTGCCAGGTGAGCCGCGCGATGCCGTTTCGATTCCTGGCGTCGACAAACGCCTGGCGGGTCGTGTCGAAATCCACGGTCCAGGCATTCGGGTCGCCTGCGTTCCTGTTGATGAACATGCCCGGGACCGTGTTGTCGGCCCCCCACTCGCGGTAGGTCAGGTAGAACCAGAGCTTGTCCCTGAGGATGCGCCCGCCGCCCATGGGATTGACGTCGAAGACTTTCATCAGCTCTGACGGTGCCGTCAGACCCTTGTCCTTGAGCGCTTGTGTGTAGTTGCTGCCCTGCATCGATCCGCTCGCGCCGCTGACGATGAACGACCCGCTGAAGTTGTTGCCGCCCTCTCGCGGCATGACATTGAGCACGACCCCGGACGTTTCCGCTTCGCCCAGGCCTCCCGATGTGCTGAGTACAACCTCCTGGGCGCCGGCGACATTCACCATGTTCCCGCCGCCGCCACTCCCGCCGGCCCAGCCCGTGCTGATGCCGTCGTTGTACGTCCGCGAATCGTTACCGCGGCCGCCGTGGATGGTTCCGACAGTACCCCCGGTGCCACCTGAAATGCCGCCGGAATCCGTCGTCGTGCTCATGCCCGGGATTAGCGCCTGGATGCCGCCCGCGTTCCGCGAACTGGGAATGGCGGCGAGAATGTCCTTGCTCACTGTCTGCTGAACTTTCGCGCTCTGCACGTCGACGATCGGCGTTTCTCCGGTCACCGTGATCGTTTCCTCGAGGGCGCCGACTTTCAAATCGCCATTCACCGTGGCCACAAACGACCCGGTCAACTCGATCCCCTCGCGTCTGACGGTACTGAAGCCCGGCAACGTGAAGGTCACCGAGTAGACGCCCGGCAGAAGGTTGACGATGCGGTACTGGCCCGTGTCGTCGCTCACCACCGACCGGACCTTCTCGATCAGGACCGGACTCGCGGCTTCGACCGTGGTGCCGGGCAACACTGCACCCGACGTGTCCCTGACGACGCCGGTTATGGCCCCCTGCGCGGAGGCAGAGGAAGGCAGGACGAACAGAACCATCAAGACCGCCGAACCCAACACAACCAACAGGGTCTCCGAGGATCGCCGGGAAAGTCTGAACATCGGGCTCCTCCCACCTGTCGTATGGACGAACGGACGTGTAATGCCGCGAGGCTAGGCCCGTCGGTGTGGCAAGTCAAGGAATCTCAGCGGAAAATCGCGACCGCTTGCCACAGCCGATCTAGAAATGTGGATCGAGAAGGCCCAAAGCTCGGTGCAAAGGGGGCGAACCCCGCTTAGGGCTTCGTCGGGAGGGGCCGGACTTCCTCGGCAAGCTTCCGCACCTGGTCGTGCGAGAGCGTACAGGTTGGACGCTTTGGCGGCGGCATAGATGCGATCGACGACCTCGTCGCCGGCCGGCATCCCCCGGCTTTCCAGCCAGAAGACAACATTGGATCGCCCTGAAAGCGGGCCAATTTCGATCTGCTGCTCGCGCCCGACGAGGCTGGCGGGCACGGCCGAATACACGGCATCCATCAGCGCGCGGTCGCCCATGCGGAACGCCTTCACGACCGCCGCCGCGTGCACGCCCGTGGCCGTTCTGAACGCGTCGGCGCCAATGACGGGATAGTTGTTCGCGATCGGCACGTCGCACGCGCGGGCGACCGCAAGACAGTACGCCGGCAGCGCCGTGAGATCCCGCTCGATATAACCCATCATCACCAGGTTGACGAGCAGCAGATCGATCGGCGTGTTGCCGCACCGCTCGCCGATGCCGAGCGCGGCGCCGTGCAGCCGCGTCGCGCCGGCCTCGAGGGCCGCAATGCTCGACGCGACGCCGAATCCACGATCCCGGTGGCCGTGCCAGTCGATGCCGACGTGCGCGGCGTCCAGTTCCTTCAGCAGCCCCTTGACGAACGTGACGAGCGCTCTCGCGCCGTTCGGTGTCGCGTGTCCAACCGTGTCGGCTATGCAGAGGCGAGAGGCACCCGCGCGGACCGCCGTCGAAAACAGCAGCCGGAGAGAATCGGGATCGGCGCGGGTGGTGTCCTCGGTGACGTACATCACCGTCAGGCCTTCCTTGACGGCAAACGTCAACGCGTCCTCGGTGCATCGGCGAAGAAAGTCGAGCGTCCATCCTTCGGCATACTGGCGGATCGAGCTCGACCCGATGAACGCGCCGACTTCGATCGGCACACCAGTTCGCTGGCGTGATGTCAGCAATCGGCTTGATGTCGGCAATCACGGTGCGGGCGGCGCAATTGGGGCGAACACGAAGGCGGTCGTCGCGAATCGCGCGCACGAGCCGCTCAACGTCCCTGGCGACCCTGGGCCCCGCACCGGGCAGGCCGACGTCGGCCGTGTCGATTCCGAGCGCGTCCATGTGATGAAGAATCGCGATCCGCTCGTCGATGGTCGGCGTCCGGACCGACGGGGATTGAAGGCCGTCGCGCAGCGTCTCGTCGTTGAGCATCGCGACCTGGCGTCGAGGCGGCCCCGCCGCGGCGTCCTGGTTCCAGTCGAAAATAAGCGGATGCGCGGTCGCCCTCATGTGACGGGCTCAGCCTTGACCGACGCCGCGCGGATGGCGCCGAGACCGACGAGAAGAATCGCGGCGGACGAGGCCGTGGCGATCCACAGCCCGCGCGTAATCGCCGGGCCCATCCAGTCGTCCATGCGCGGGTACGGGCCGGCGGCGAGTGCTGCGGCGAACAGCGGCAGCCAGGTACTCGCGCCCTGCGGCGACGATGACGTAATCGAACACGACGTTCCAGACCACGACCGCCCACGCGATCCAGAGCGCCTGCGCGATCCGCACCATCAATTGATTATCGCACCGCCTCGGGCTTCGGCTTCGGCTTCAGGCTTCAGGCGCCCGGAGCCCAGAGCCTAGAGCCCAGAGCCCGTTGAGGACGTCGCTGAATCTGCTCGATCGCCCACGCGGTCTCGCCTTCGGTGATGATGTACGGCGGCATGAGATACAGGATGTTCCCGAGGGGCCGGAGGAGAAGGCCCCGATCGAGAAACGCCGCCGCGAGACGCGGGCCAACGGTGTCCAGGTACCCGGCCGCGGTCTTGGCCGCTTTGTCGCCGACCAGCTCGAGGATCCCAACCCCGCCGATGACGCGGACCTCGCCGACCCACGGCGACGAGCTGAGCGGGGCCAGCCCCTGGCGGAGCCAGCCCTCGAGCTGACGGACGCGTTCGAGCGCCGCCGTTTCGTGGAACAGCTCGAGACTCGCCACCGCCACGGCACACGCCAGCGGATTGGCCGTGAACGAGTGGCCGTGAAAGAACGTTTTCGTGCGGTCGTCGCTGAGGAAGGCCTCGTACACCGCTTCGGTCGTCGCCGTCGCTCCGAGTGGCAGGTAGCCGCCGGTCAGCGCCTTGGACAGGCAGATGATGTCGGGCGTCACGGCGGCGTGTTCGCACGCGAACATGCGCCCGGTCCGGCCGAATCCCGTCAGGACCTCGTCGGCGATCATCAGCACGCCGTGCCGATCGCACAGCCGCCGGACGCCGCCGAGGAACTCGGCCGGCCAGACGATCATGCCGCCGGCGCCCTGCAGCATCGGCTCGACGAGCACGCCGGCGATCGTGTCGCCGTGGCCGGCGAGCAGCCGCTCGAGATCGCCAAGACATGCAATCGCGCACGTGGAGCGCTCGAGCCCGAGAGGGCATCGATAGCAATAGGGCGCGTGCGCCCGATGCACCGTGAACAGCATCGAGGCGAACGGACGCGTGAAGAGCGAGTCCTCGCTCGCCGACATCGCGCCGACCGTGTCGCCATGGTAGGCCTCGTGCAGCGCGATGAACGAGCGCCGGGCCGGCTCCCCGCGATTGCCCCAGTACTGGCACGCCAGCTTCAGCGCGACCTCGACGGCTGTCGAGCCGTTGTCGGAATAGAACACCCGCGTGAGGCCGGGTGGCAGCAACGCGACCAGCCGTTCGGCAAGTTCGACCGCGGGCGGATGCGTGCAGCCGGCGAACATCACGTGCTCGAGTTGACGTGCCTGCGCCGCGAGCGCGGCATTCAATCGGGGATGCGCGTGGCCATGAATGTTGACCCACCACGAGGAGATGCCGTCGAGCAGCCGGCGTCCGTCCTCCGTATAGAGGTAGACGCCCTCGCCTCTGACGATCGGCAACGGTGGCGGCGCGGTCGCCATCTGGGTATACGGGTGCCACACGCAGGCACGGTCGCGTTCGATCAGCGTGGGACGCGACTTTTCAACCACTTCTCAGCCACGGCATCAGACGACCCTCCCTGTCGAGGGACTCGTCGGCCCATTGTTGAAGCGCTTCCGGCGTGAGCGGGTCCAGGGTCGGAAGCTCGGCGACGACCGGAACGTGGCCGTATCGCTCGATCGCCCGGCGGTTCTCTGTCGAGAGATCGTCACGCCGGCCCACCATCACGATTCCGGCGACCGGGATGGCACGGCGACCGAGCGCTTCGATCGTCAGCAGCGTGTGGTTGATCGTGCCGAGGCCGCTGCGCGCGACGATCAGCACCGGCAGTACCAGGGCGCCGGGCGCTGCAGGCGTCGAATCAGATCGATCAGCAAGGTCTGTTCGTTCAGCGGAACCAGGACCCCGCCTGCGCCCTCGACGATCCACGGCGCCTGACTGGCTCTCGGCGATGCCGATCAGCGATTCGAGATCGATGGGCGATCCGTTCAGCTTCGCGGCCAGGTGGGGCGACACGGGACGCGGAAGGCGGACTCCTGCGTCCAGCACCTGATCGGCGCCGCAAGCCGACAGCCGCCGGACCTCGGCGGTGTCGTCGTCCTGTTCGATGCCCGTCTGAATGGGCTTCCAGTATTTGACCGCCAGTTCGCGATACCGCCGCAGCAGCGCCGCCGAGACGACGGTCTTGCCGACGTTCGTATCCGTACCGGTTACGAAGATCCCGCGGAGCAGAGCCCGACCTCCCTGAGCGCGGTCGCGAGCGAACCGGCGAAGCGATCGATGGTTTCGTCCGACAGCGCTGCATTCACGGAAACACGAAGGCGCGCCGTGCCCGGCGGCACGGTCGGCGGCCTGATGGCGCGGACGTCGAACCCATCCGCGCGCAGCGCGCGCGCTACGGCGACCGCCCGATCGTTGTCGCCGATCGCGATCGGAACGATCTGGGAACCATCAGTCGGTACTGCGATACCGGCTCGGGCCAGCTGCTCGCGCAGCCGGCGCACGCGCGAATCGAGCCGCTGCCGGCGCTCGGGTTCATCCCGGATCACGTCGAGGCTGGCGTCGATCGCCTCGGCGAGCGCGGGCGGCGCCGCCGTTGAAAACACGAAGGGCCTCGCCCGTTGGATGAGATAGTCGATCGCCCAGCCGGGGCCGGCCACGAACGCACCGCTGACACCGAGCGCTTTGCCCGCGGTGTTGATCGACACGAAGACGTCGCCTTCGATACCGGCTGCCTCGACGAGCCCGCTTCCCCGTTCGCCGTAGATGCCGACGGCGTGGGCCTCGTCCACGACCAGCGACGGCGCCGGCCGACCGGCACAGCGCGGCGTATTCGGCGAGCGGGGCGAAATCGCCGTCCATGCTGAAGAGCGATTCGACCACGACGAACCGGTGGACGTCCGCAGGCGTGTCCGCGAGAAGCTCCGCCAGGCGGCGGACGTCGTTGTGCGGAAACACGATCCGTGTCGCCGCCGACAGACGCATGCCGTCGATGAGGCTGGCGTGGTTCCTCTCGTCCGAGAACACCACGTCTCCCCTCTCGGTCATCGTCGTCATCACGGCGATGTTGGCAAGGTAGCCGCTCGAAAAATACAACGATCGCTCGGCGCGCTTGAAGTCGGCGAACCGCGCCTCGATCGCGGTGAACACCTCGCGGTCGCCGCGGAGCAGGCGTGAGCCGGTGCTGCCGCATCCCTCGCGCTCGACGGCCCGTGCGAGCCGATCGACGATGAGTGGATGGCGTCGACAGATTCAGGTAGTCGTTCGAGGAAAAATCCGATCCGGCGGGCGGCTGCAGCACGCGAAGCAGTCCGCCCGCTTCCCACTCGGCCAGCCGCCGCCGCACGCGTGCTTCGAGGTGATTCATAACCAGCAACGGCAGGTCTAAAGACCTGCGCTACGACTGTAACGCTGTGTTTCCCGCAAGTCTTCTGTCGTAGCGCAGGACTTTAGTCCTGCCTTATCAATTCATGCGTCGGCGCGGACCTGCTCCTGCAGCCGCATCCCGAGCTTGTCGAGCAGCCGGCGGTCGTCATCGGCGTCCGGGTTCGGCGTGGTCAGCAGCCGATCGCCGAGGAAGACGGAGTTGGCGCCGGCCAGAAAGCACAAGGCCTGGGCTTCGTCGGACAACGACAGCCGCCCGGCGCTGAGGCGGACGATTGAAGCGGGCATGAGTATGCGCGCCGTCGCGATCGTTCGAACCAGCTCGAAGGGATCTTCAGGCGGCAAATCGCCGAGCGGCGTGCCGGCGACGCGGACGAGCAGATTCACGGGGACGCTTTCCGGGTGCGGATCGAGCGTGGCCAGCTGCCGGAGCAGGCCGTAGCGTACGTGCCGCCCCTCGCCCATGCCGATGATGCCGCCGCAGCAAACCGTGATCCCCGCCTGCCGTACGCGCGCAAGCGTTGCAAGCCGGTCGGCATAGGTACGTGTCGTAATGATGCTGCCGTAGAACTCCGGCGAGGTATCCAGGTTGTGGTTGTAAGCGGTCAGCCCTGCGGCGCCAAGCGCTGCGGCCTGCTCGTCGGTCAGCATCCCGAGCGTACAGCACGCTTCCATGCCGAGGCCACGGACCACGCGGACCATCGCCAGGACGCGTTCGAATGCCGGACCGCCGGCGGCGTCGCGCCACGCCGCGCCCATGCAGAAACGCGTCGCCCCCTGCGCCCGGGCACGTCCGGCCGCCTCGCGCACCTCGTCGAGCGTGACGAGATCCTCGCGCTCGACGCCGGTCGTGTAGCGAGCCGACTGCGGGCAATACGCGCAATCCTCCGGACAGCCGCCAGTCTTGATGCTCAGGAGCACGCAGCCCTGCACCTGGTCGGCGTGGTGGTACGCCCGCTGCACCTGTTGCGCCCGGAAGATGAGATCGGAGAACGGCGCGGTGTAGGTCGCCTCGATCTCGTCAAGCGTCCAGTCGTGCCGAATCGCCATGGTCACCGGTGTCTGAGTCTAGTTGAAAAAGGGGACGGGTGCTTCGGGTTCAGCGGAAATCCGAGAACGGAGCCCGGAGCCTGTCCCCGTAAAGGTACGGTGACCCGTCCCCTTCTGGCTCTCAGCGTCGCGTCCGGCGCGCACGGAGGCGGATCACGACGACCGCCACAGCGAGGACGAGAATCACCCAGCGCAAGCCGTCCGGCGCGCCGACTGTAGCGGCACGGGCCATGTAAAGCGCGCTCAGCGCGAGCAGCACGATCGCCAGGATATTGACGAGCAGGTTCGAAGACGATCGCGGCTTGCGCGCCGGGGGCGCCTTGAATTTGGCCTCGGTCGTCGCTGTTCCGCAGCGATAGCAGACGATCGCCTTGTCGGCGATCTCCGTTCCGCAACTACGGCACTTCATGGAATCAACGGCCCTCACGCCGAATCAGAGTCACGGTGGTTCTTTCCTTTCCGGGACTCGACCATAATCCGGACAATGGGTTTCGAGCAAGCGCAGACCGTGGCCGACTCGCGCGGACTCGAGCGGGACCTCGGCCTGCTGGATGCGATCGGAATCGGATTTGGCGCGATCGTCGGCGCCGGCATCTTCGTCGTGATTGGCCTGGCCGCCGGAATCGCCGGGCCCGCCTTCCTGATCGGCCTGTTCATCGCCGCGATCGCCGCCACGGCCAATGCGCTCAGCTCCGCACAACTTGCGGCCGAGTATCCTCACTCAGGCGGCGCTTATGAATATGGTTACCGGGTGCTCACTCCATGGGCCGGCTTCGCCGCAGGGTGGATGTTCCTCGTCAGCAAAATCACGGCGGCGGGAACCGTGGCCCTGGGTTTTGCCGGGTACCTCGACACGCTGATGCCGGAGGGGCCCGGGCTGCCTCCCCGAGCGATCGCCGTCGGGGCCATCGTCGCCTTCACGACCCTCAATTACTTTGGCGTCAAGCGTTCGAGCCGGGTCAACCTCGCCATGGTGATCGTCTCTCTTGGAGCGCTCATTCTGTTCGTGATTGCCGGCGCGGGGACCTTTCGGGTCGAGAACCTGCGTCCCTTTGCACCTGCCGGCGTGCGCGGCACCCTCGAAGCGGCGGCACTTCTCTTCTTCGCGTATACCGGATACGCCAGAATCGCCACCCTGGCCGAAGAGGTGCGCGAGCCGCGGCGAGTGATTCCGAAAGCCATCGTGCTGACCATCGCCGGCGCGGTCCTGTTGTACGCAGGCGTTGCCATCGTCGCGGTGGGAGCTGTGGGCGCAGACGCGATCGCGTCCTCGGCGGCGCCACTGCATGTGGCCGCCCTGGCCTTTCCCAATCCCAAGGTGGGTGCGGTGGTCTCGATTGGCGGCGTCACGGCGATGCTGGGCGTGATCCTGTCGCAGCTCCTCGGCCTCTCACGCATGGCGTTCGCGATGGCGCGTCGCGGCGACCTGCCACGCGCCCTGGCGCCCGTTCATCCCCGTTACCACGTCCCCGGACGCGCGGTGCTGGTCGTCGGGACTTTGGCCGCCCTCGTGGCCGCCACAGGCGCGTTACGGATGGTGGCGTCCACGGCCTCGTTCACGATTCTTGTCTACTACGGCATCGCAAATATGGCCGCACTGCGGATGCCACGTCACGCGAAGCTGTATGGCAACACGGTGCCGCGTGTCGGCCTCGTCTCCTGCGTGTGCCTGGCGCTGTCCCTCAACCTCTCCGTCGTGATTACGGGGATCGTGATTCTGGGCGCAGGCTTTGCGCTCCGCTCGTTAAGTCAAGCGTTGCACCGCTGACAACACCGTAGGGCGGGTCCTTTCGGACCCGCCTCAGCGCCGAGTCCAAGGGACCCGGCCTACATCGTCCGCGCATGAGACGCTTGACACGATCCAGTCCGATCGTTACCGTGGTTTCGATGCTCCATCGGTTCCGCGAACGAAGCGCCCACGTTGCCGCGGCCTTGGTCGCGCTGCTGGCGATGGTTGGCGTTCCGCACAGCGTGGATCCCGGGCACGACGCCGACCACGGCGTTGTTCTCGTCGCGCATGATGAGTCGGCGCATCGGGTGCGCGCGGCGGCCTCGGGCACAGACACTCCGCCCCTGCATTGTCTGGTATGCCATCTCGCGCGATCTTTCCGACCACGCACTGAAGCGCGAACCGTTTCCGCGCCGGCCGCTCGAGCGGGCGCTCGTGTTCACCTCGAGATCTTCGCGGCATCGCCCGGCGCGCAGGTCTCGCAGCCACCCCTCCGCTCTCCGCCGGCATCTCCAGCTTCCGTGTAGGTCGGCGCGTCGCGCCGGCCGGTTGACGTGTGGTCAGGCCAGCCCGGCCTTGCGGGCGTGTTTTCAGATCCGCCCTACGCCGGGTCCATGAGGAATCGGCCTGAGTTTGCGTCTCACTCGGATTCATTCTGGAGAAATACCGATGAAGCTTAGGAGCGTGTTCGCCGGCGCCGCCGTGACGGTGTTCGCGCTGACGCTGAACACCATCGTCGCTGCCCAGGCGGGCGTTGCCCTGTCCGGTCGACTCGTGAACGCTCTCACGGGCGAGCTGGTCGCGGGCGCAACCCTGCAGATCGATGAGCTTCGGCGTCAGACCACCTCGACAGCCGACGGGACTTTCACCTTCGAGAACGTTCCCCCCGGCACGTATCACCTCTCGGTGCGCAGCCCCGGCTATTCGTCGCGCCGCACTGAGGTGACTGTCTCCGCGACCGCGACGGCAAGCGTCGACGTCACGGTCGATCCGGACCTCCACTTCGGCGAGGTCGTGTCTGTCAGCGCCGAGGCGCCGCGGAGCCAGTTCGAAGCATTCCAGCCCACGTCGGTGCTGACAGGGCAGGATCTGGCCAAGCAACTCGAGATGTCGATTGGCTCCACGCTCGAGAACCAGCCCGGTCTGGCCGCGCGAAGCTTCGGACCGGCACCCGCACGACCAGTGATCCGCGGTCTCGACGGCGATCGCGTGCTGATCCTGCAGGACGGACAACGGATGGGCGATCTGTCCAGCCAGTCGGGCGATCACGGCGTCACGATGAATCCGGCTTCAGCGCAGCGGATCGAAGTCGTGCGCGGCCCGGCAACCTTGCTCTACGGCGCCAACGCGATCGGTGGTCTCGTCAATGTGATCACGGACGAGATCCCCAACAAGCCCCACCGGGGAGCCACCGGCAACTTCACCGTCGACGCCGGCTCGGCGGCCAGTGAAGGCGGCGGTGCAGCCGACATGCTGGTCGGCAACGGAACGTTCGCGCTGCACCTGAGCGGCGCCGGGCGACGCTCGGGCGACGTTGACACGCCGGAAGGCGAGGTCGTGAATTCCCAGTCACGGAGCGGTCTCGGCAACGTAGGCCTTTCGTGGACCGGCGGCAGGGGATACTTCGGCGGCAGCTATGGGTACGACGACACGAAATATGGAGTTCCGGAAATCGAGGGGGGCATCATCCAGCTCACGCCCAGGCGACATTCCTTCTCCCTGCGCGGCGGCGCGGAGGGTCTCGAGGGCGCGTTCGACTCTTTCCGCGCCACGCTGACAGCGCGACGGTATAAGCACGACGAGCTCGAAGGCGATCGGGTCGGTACCGCGTTCACGAACGACACGACCGAGGCCGAGGTGATGGGATCGCACCGCGCCGTCGGCCGGCTGAAAGGCAGCCTCGGCGGGTGGGCGCTCGGCCGCGCCTTCGACGCGCAGGGAGAGGAGGCACTGTCGCCGGCCGTCGATCAAAGCGGCTTCGCGGCCTTCCTGTACGAGGAGCTCACGTGGCCGCACGTGACGGTGCAGTTCGGCGGCCGGGTAGACCACGCGCGATTCGCGCCGGCGGGCGAACCCAACCGCCACTTCACCAACGGGTCGGGATCGGTGGGGCTGCTGTTCCGGCCCGCGGCGGCAGATGACCGGATTACAGTGGCGGCCAGCCTGGCGCGAGCGGCACGTAATCCCGCGCTCGAGGAACTGTTCTTTTACGGCCTGCACACCGGCAACTTCGCCATCGAGCTTGGCAATCCGAATCTCGAGTCCGAACGGGCGCTCGGTTTCGACGTGGCGCTGCGCTGGCGCGGGAGCCGCGCGTCAGGCGAAGTCGCCTACTTCCGGAACGACATCGACGACTACATTTCCAAGAACGTCCTGAGCCACGAGGAGTTCGAGGCCCGTGAAGAGGAATTCGCGGCACGATTCCCGGGTCGCGAGCTCGCGGGCCACGATCACGAAGAGGGTGCGGAAGAAGAGGAGGAGATGGCGATTGTCGACTTCGTCGCGGCCGACGCCGTGCTCCAGGGCTTCGAGGCGCACTCCGACTTCCAGGTAGCCCCGCGGCTCTTCGCAGAATTCGGGCTCGACCATGTGCGCGGCTCGCTGAAATCGACCGGCGATCCGCTGCCACGCATTCCGCCGCTCCGCGTCCGGGGCGGCCTGCGGTATCAATACAGCGGCTTCCAGGCAGGAGGCGAAGTCGTCGGCGCGGCGAAGCAGGATCGCGTATCTGGCGCCGAAGAACCAACCGACGGCTACACACTGCTCAAGCTGTTCGCTTCGTATGCGTTCGAAACCGCAGGCGCAGTCAGCACGATCACCGCACGTGTCGACAACGTCACCGACGAGCTGTACCGAAACCATCTTTCATTGATCAAGGAAATCGTGCCGGAGATGGGCCGGAGCTTCAAGCTCCTCTACAACGTGAAGTTCTGAAGTTTCACGCGGTGGGGGCAGGTGCCGAGTGCTGGGTGCCTGGTGCCGTGCCGAGTGCGGGGTGCCTGGCACTGCACCCAGCACCAAGCACCTGGCACGGCACCAAGCACCTTGCACCAGGCACGTAGCACCCTTAGCGGCCGATGATGAGCCGGAACCGACCGGCAGTGCCGCCGAGATCGGTCTCGCCCGTTTCCTTCGAAATGCCGCCCTCCCCCAGAATTCCGGGGACGCGGGTGAACTGCAGGTCGCCGCTGACGGCCACCCAGCGGCTCAAGCGAAATTCTGCGCCGCCCACGATCAGATAGCCCACATGGCGTATCTCGAACTCGCCAACGTCGTCGAACTCCGATGATTCCTTGTATCGGTACGTCCCCACGCCGGCGCCCACAAAGGGAAAGAAGCGCGCCGACGCCCGCAACCGTGCGCCGGCCGAGACTTCGAACGGCGTCAGGGTGGCGGTGAGCGGAATGCCCAACGGGAAGCCCTGCCCCTCGAAGAAGAACGCGCGCTGGCCCGTCTTCTTGAAGCGCGAGGCAGTGACGTCAACGTAGAAGCCGCTCGCGAACGCCAGCTGCAGCCCGCCGCCGTACAGCGACTGAAAGGGCTCGCCGAAGACGGTATCGAACGTCTCGTGCGCCGTGAATTGCTCGCCGGCATAAACGAAGAAAGGGCGCAGCGAAAGGGCCGGCGCGTCGGTCGGCCTCGCTCCAGTCGCCGGAGGACGAACCTGAGCGGAGGCGGTCGAGGCGATCGCCGAGACCAGCAATACCCCGAGGATCACGTCGAATTTCACTTCGCCAGCCCCAGTCCGCGCAGCGTGTTCCGCGCATCGACGAGACCAAACCCGAAGAACGAGTCCCGGCCCGCGTCGCCGATGTCGGCGGCAAACCGCTCGAGCGCGGCTTCGATCGCCGCCGGGTTGGTAATGCCCTGCTGCATCAGCATCGCCGCAAGACCGGACACGTGCGGCGCGGACTGCGAGGTTCCTATGAAGTAGAAATACGCCAGCGCATCGAAGCGCGGCGGGCCAAACTGCGAGGGCGGGCGAGCGAAGGTCTCGACCAGGTCGAGATTGAGCGTCTGTTGAAGGATGCCGCCCGCCGCCCCGAATCCCCCGAACTCCCCGCCGGGCGCCGCCAGCTCGACATACGACCCGGATGTCGAATACGGCGCATGTCCCCTGTCCCGGTTGGTGGCGGCGACCGAGACGGCGCCTGAAATGCGCGAGGCCAGTTCCGCCACGACTTCCGTGGGATTACCTTCGGAGAATTCGTTGCCGGCGGAGACGACGACGAAGGATCCCTTTCCTATGGCATACCGGATCGCGCTTTCGACGGCTGGCGCGCATCCGCTCTGGTTCGGATTGACGCCGCAATTGGCCGGCCCGGTCCGGCCGAGGCTCATGTTGATCACCCCGGCGCCGTTGTCGGCCGCGTACCGGATGCCGAGGGCCACCGTCTCGTCGGTCCCCGCGTTTGGCGAACCGAAGATGTCGTCCCATTCGGTGCTGAGCACCTTGACCGGCATCAGCTTGACGTTGAACGCGACGCCCGCCGTGCCGCCGCCGTTGGCGGCGTCACCCTGGCCGCTGCCCGCGTTGTTCGTCAACTGGCCGACGGTGCCGCTCACGTGCGTCCCGTGTCCGTTGAGATCGAGCGGCAGCGTGTCGTTCCAGATGAAATCGCGCGGGGCGACGAACCGCGTCGGGGGCCCGAGCTCGGTGGCCGCGACGAACTGCAGCGAGAGGTTCCCCAAGGCGGGATAGAACGTGCCGCCGCTGCCGGGAGGACCGACGTTCCCCTCGGAGTCGATCGTGAACGCGCTGGCGTTGTACACCACGGTCGCGGTCGTGAATGCGACTCCGGTATCGAGGACGGCGACGGTGATGTTCGAGCCGGCTGCCGGCTGGATGTCCCAGCCCGTCTCCATGTTGATGGCCGGCAGGTTCCACTGGTTCAAATAGAACCGGTCATTGGGGACGAAGTGGGCATGCACGCGATACGCCGCTTGCGCATACTCCACCTCGGGGCGGCCTCTGAATGCCTGCGCCACGGCCTCGGCGTCGGCTGCCGGATCGATCTGCACGATGTCGAAATCCTGGTTCGCGGCTCGCGGCGACATCGTGGCCCTGCCGCTCACGGCCGAGAGGGCCGACACCCGGGAGGCCGGCGAGACACCGTCCCTGAACCTGACGATCACGCGTCCGGGGCGGTAGCGCATCCCGGAGCTGCCGGTCCTATCGACCACGCCCGAGGCCGCTCGAATCGACTGACGCCGGAGCGTCTCAGGGGTACCGGGCGCATGAGACATGTCCGGACTGATGCCACCTTGGATTGCCGGCGGTGCCACGCGGCTGAGGATCGTGCGCGGCGACGGTGCCTGGGTCTGGCCCCGGCCGGAAGGCGCAAACAGCGCGATGATCGCGAGAAGGACGACCGCGCTGAACGGAGAGGGACGACGAAGAAAACGTATCGGTCCGGTCAGTCGCGTACGAGGCATGCCACTCCTTGGTGAAGGTCGCGGGGCGCGCGGGCTTGCATCATTCTATTCGGAGTCATCAGGCCGTCACGTCGGCGCTTTCTTCTCCTGCGCCACCTCGAGAAACGCATCCGCGGCGTGCGATCGGTGCGCGCTTGCGGCAGACGAGCGTCACCTGGCGGCGGCGCGACACGCCGGCGACCGGGAATCGCCACCAGGCGGCCGCTGGCAATCTCGGTGATCGCGCACCGGCGCGGCAGCAGCGCGACGCCGAGCTTCAGCTCGACCGCGCGCTTGATCCCGTCGAGGCTCGGCAGCGAAATCACCATCCGCAGCGGCAGGTGCCGCTGCTCGAACAGCCGCAGCACGCGCTCGCGGGCGGGCGACGGGTCGTTGTGCGCGACGACCAGCTCCGCGGCGACATCCTCCATCGACACCTGCCGGCGCCTGGCGAGCGCATGGGACGGCGGCACGAGCAGCACGAGCTCGTCGCTGCCGATGGGCACTTCGAGCAGCCCCGCCTCGGGCGGGCGGAACGTCAGGGCGCCGAAATCGAGGCTGCCCTGCTGCACCTCGACGGCAATCTGCCGCGCGGGCACGCGGCGCACGTCCGCGGCAATATCAGGATAGCGTTCTCGAAACCGCGCGATGAGAGGAAGAAGCGTGTGCACGGCCGCCTCGTTGGCGCCGATCAGCACGCGGCCGCGGCGCAGGTCGCGGAGGTCGCGCACCGCCGACTCGGTTTCCTCCGCCAGCCGTACGAGCCGCTGCCCGTAGTTCTGCAGCATCCGCCCCGCCTCGGTCAGCGTCCCCGTCTTCGAGGATCGGTCGAAGAGCTGCTCGCCGAGGTCGGCTTCGAGACGCCGGACCGCCTGGCTGACCGCGGGCTGGGTCCGGTGGACCTTGGCGGCGGCCCGCGAAAAGCTGCGCTCCTGCGCGACGGCCAGGAAGATCTTCAGCGCGGCCAGATCCATGCGCGGATTATAAACTAATCTTATTTTTTGGTAATCACTATCACTTTGACTTCTAGCCCTGCCACAGCTACAAATGGAAGGCATGAGCGACGGTCCCGCACGCGTAGTCATCTTCGACACGACGCTCCGCGACGGCGAGCAGGCGCCTGGCTTCTCGCTGGACGTGCCCGCCAAGCTCACGCTGGCCCGCGCCCTCGACGCGCTCGGCGTGGACATCATCGAGGCCGGCTTCCCGATCGCGTCCGCGGCCGATGCCGAAGCGGTGCGCCAGATTGCGACCGAGGTGCGGCGCCCGACCATCGCGGCGCTGGCCCGCTCGCGGCCGCAGGACATCGAGGAGGCGGCGCGCGCGCTCAAGCCGGCCGAGCGGCCGCGCATCCACACGTTTCTCGCGACCTCGGATCTGCACCTCGCCACCAAGCTGCGCATCACGCGCGAGACGTGCCTCGAGATGGCGACGGCGGCGGTGCGCCTCGCCCGGCAGTTCACCGACGATGTGGAGTTTTCGGCGGAGGACGCCACGCGGAGCGATCCCGATTTCCTGTGCCGCGTCATCGAGGCGGCCATCCGCGAAGGCGCCACGACGATCAACCTGCCGGATACGGTCGGCTACGCCACGTCGGACGAGACCCGCACTTTCTTCACCGACATCCGGGAACGCGTCCCCAACGCCGACCGCGCCATCTTCAGCGCGCACTGCCATGACGATCTCGGCCTCGCCGTCGCGAACAGCATCGCCGCGGTCCAGGGCGGCGCGCGCCAGATCGAGTGCACGATCAACGGCATCGGCGAGCGCGCCGGCAACGCCTCGCTCGAAGAGCTGGTCATGGCGTTCCGCGTCCGGCACGACCGCCTGCCGTACGACACCGGCGTCCACAGCGCCGCGCCTGTACGAGACGAGCCAGCTGCTCACGCAGCTCACCAGCGAGCCGGTGCAGGCCAACAAGGCGATCGTCGGCCGCAACGCGTTCGCGCACGAAGCCGGCATCCACCAGGACGGCGTGCTCAAGGATCCGCGCACCTACGAGATCATGAGGCCGCAGGACGTCGGCCAGCCGATCGCCCGGCTCGTGCTCGGACGCCACTCGGGCCGCCACGCCGTGCAGAGCCGGTGCGAGGCGCTCGGCTTCACGCTCACGATCGAGGATCTCGACCAGGTGTACCACGCCGTCATCGCGCTCACCGAGCATCGCAAGGCGATCGGCGACGGCGAGCTCCGGCGCATCGTCGAGCAGCGTCATGCGTCGCCGGGCACCGGACGCCCGGCAGGCGCGCACGCCGACGTCGGCTACGGACACGGGGTCTAGACCTCAATTGCAGATTGCAGATTGCAGATTGCAGATCGGATGGAATGGCCAGCCCTTGTCTTTCCTTCTGCAATCTGCAATCTGCAATCTGCAATCTACAGGCGAATGATTCCCCTGCGGGACGTGATTCCGTCCCGGACCACGCCCTACATCACCGTCACCATCATTGTTCTCAACGCGGTCGCGTGGTGCTACGAGCTGGCGCTGCCGCGCGATGCCCTGCCGGCCTTTCTCCAGATCTACGGCGTCGTGCCGGCCGATTTCGAGGCCGTCCACCCTGGTGACGTCGATGTTCCTGCACGGCAGCTGGATGCACGTGATCGGCAACATGTGGTACCTCTGGATCTTCGGCGACAACGTCGAGGACCGGGTCGGCCACGGCGGCTTCATCGTCTTCTACCTGATGTGCGGCTTCGTGGCCGCCCTCGGGCAGATCGATCATCGATCCGGATTCGACGCTGCCGATGATCGGCGCGAGCGGCGCCATCGCCGGCGTCATGGGCGCGTACTTCGTCCTGTACCCGCGCTCCCGCGTGCTGACGCTGATCCCGCTGATCATCTACTGGGAAATCATCGAGGTGCCGGCCACCATGCTGCTCGGGTTCTGGTTCCTGATGCAGCTCTTCAGCGCCGGCGCGATCGCGGTGACGGCCAGCACCGGGGCGGCGGCGTGGCATTCATGGCGCACGTCGCCGGATTCGTCGCCGGCATCGGCGGCATCTTCGTGTTCCGCCGGCGTCAGACGCCCGAGCACTACTGGGCTTAGGCGACTGGGAATTGCGGATTGTTGATTGTTGATTGTTGATTGTCGGCAGGAGCGTTCCGAGTGCGCCGCCTCTGTGGGCTGGAAGCCGTTCAGGGCGCAATGATGCGGAGCTTCGGGAAATACAGGCGATAGCGGCGGGCATCGCGCGTCAGGAGAGTCATGCCGGCGACCGCCGCGTGGGCACCGATGAAGAAATCGGGGAGGGGCGCCGTTTTCGTGCCGCCCCGGCGGCGGTACTTCGCGAAGGCCTTCGCCGCGAGGAACGAGGCTTCCCACGGAAGCGGTGCCCGCACGAAGTAGTCGGCGGGGATGGCGCGCTCGACTTCCTCGATCGATTCGAACCGTACGGACGCTTCGGCGAAGATGACCTGGTTGATCGCGAGGGTGCCCGTGTCAGTCGCCTTGACCAGCATGGCCGCCGACCAGTCGCTCCACTCGGCATCCTCCGTCAGGTAATCGAGCAGCACGTTGCTGTCGACGAGCGTCGTGGCCATCCAGCGTCTGGTTTCTAGTCGCCGCGCGTCAGGGCCATGATCTGGTCCGTGGTGAGGCCGGGTTTCGTCGGACGCGCAGCGCGCATGCGCTCGAGCAGACGCTGCCCCCGGCCGCGGGTGCCCGGCTTCTTGCGGATGCGGACGCTATCTCCCACGACGTCGAACTCGACCTCACTCCACGGCAACAACCCGAGCCGTTCGCGGATGGCCTGGGGAATCGTCACCTGCCCTTTGCTGGTCATGCGCACGGTAATACTCCTACTGGTAATACTCGCACCTGGCCGAGGTGTCGTCAATTAACAAATCATCACTCCCAATCATCAATTCGGATGTCAGGGGCGAGGGGCGACGAGCTCGAGCAGCAGGCCCTGTGCCCGCTCGTAGCTGGGCGCGATTTCCAGCGCCGCCAGCGTTTCCTTCTTCGCCTCGGCTGTCTTCCCCGCCTTCAGGTAGCTTTCGGCCAGATCGGTCAGGGCCGCGGCACGGTCCACCGGCCCGAGCGCGAGGACGGCGCGGAACTCGCGCGCGGCGGTCTCGGGTTCGTTGCGCCTGCAACGCCAGCCGGCCAAGCATGCTGTGCGCGCCGGCGTCGTAGGGATCGATCGCCGCGATGCGCTCGTACACCGGGCGGAGCGTTGCCGGTTCGCTGACGCCGGTCCTCGCGGAGCAGCGCTGGCGAGCTGACGGGCCGCTGCGATGTTGTCGAAGTCGACCGCCATCAGCTGCTTGCAGCTCCGCGATGGCGCGGGTCCGATCCTTCTTCTCCATGGCGATCGCGGCAAGCTGCGCGTGCGGGCTGGCCGGCCCGCGCGCAACCGGCACGAGCGCCGCGGCACGCTCGAACGCCTGCACCGCTTCGTCGATCTGTTCTTCTTTCAGCAGCGCCCGGCCGAGCGCCATCTGCCCGACGAAGCTCTGCGGGTTCTCCGACGCGAAGGCCCGCAGGGCGAGAGCGGCATGCTCTGCAGCTCTTCGTCCTTGGCGGTGGCTTGCAGCGCCGGACGCAGCTTGGCGAACACGCGGTCGTTGAACTGGTCGAAAGTGGCCTGCAGCCTGTCGAAGTCGGTGTCGAGCGCCGACTTCAGCGCCTCGTCGGTGTCAATACCCTGGGTGTAGGAGCGCACCAGCCTGGCCACGCCCTCGTCGCCGTACAACTCGACGAGGTGCTCGACGAGGAGCGCCGCCTGGTAGTACGCGAGCGAGATTCGTTCGCGGGTCGGTGAACGCGGCGTTCAGCTCGGTCAGCTTGATCGTCTCGCCGCGATTGAGCAGCGTGACATATTCGAGGTCGTTCGGCCGCGCCCATTCCGGCCGCGCGCGCTTTTCTTCGAACGCCGAGATGCCTTCGGAGAGCCACCGCGGCACCCGCTGGTTCGACATCTGCAGCGTATAGACGTGCGCCATCTCGTGCCACAGCGTCGCCTCCCACTGGAAGCTGCCCGGCGGCAGCGCCTTCGGCGAGTCCATCGTCACGACCCGCCCGAAGCAGGCGCCGAGCGCGCCGACCATTCCCGGCAGGCCCACCGTTCGCACCGCGAAGTCGTCGTGCTTGTCGAAGACCTCGATGAGAATCGGGCCCTCGGGCGTGAACTGAAATCGCTTCGAAGAACTCGTCGGCCGCCTTGTGAGTGAGCGGGATGATGTACTCCCGAAGAACGGCGACCTCCGCCTTGGGCATCCTGAAGATGTAATCGCCGTCCACGATCGTTTCGAACGTGTCGAGCTTGTCCATCATCCCCAGCAGGTTGAAGGCGACGACGCTGTAAGGATGAAGCTTGAACGAACGCTCGAGGACGACGCGCGCCTCCGCCTCGTCGCCCGTGCGCAACAGGTGCGTGCCGAGATCGGTGAGCGCCCGGCGGTTGTCCGGATCCAGCGCCAGCGCGCGGCGCGTCAACACGACCGCCTCCGGGAACCGATAGTTGTTCGCCACCAGCTCGCCGACGACCCGGTAGACCTCGCCGTAGTTGGGCGCGATGGCCAGCGCCTTGGCCACCTCCGCCTCGAATTCCGGCTGCTTGTCTTCGACGTACGCCATCGCCGCCAGCAGGGAGTGGGCGTCGAGGCTCGACGGGTTGATCGCCAGCGCCTTCTCCAGCAGTTCCCGGCCCTCGTTCCGTTTGTCTGCGTCCGTCGCCTGACTCGCCAGGAAGACGCAGCGCTTCGACCGACGAGGGATTGATTTCGAGAGCCCTTTTCGCGAGCGCGGCGGCCTGGGGCGGATCGTCGTCGGCAAGTGCGGCGGCGGCGCCGACGAGCGCCGGCGTCCAGCGCGGGTCGGCCTTCAATGCCGTCTGAAACGACTTGAGCGCTTCACCGTTCTGTTCGGTCTGCAGGAACAGCTGGCCAAAACCGGTCTCGATGGACGGATCGTTCGGCGCGAGATTCGCGGCGCGCTGATAGGACGCCTCGGCGCCCGGGCGTAGCTGGCCGAGCGCACGCTGCGCGCGCGCCCCGCGCGCAATCTCCATCGGCTCGGGGCTGCGGCTGGCGAGCAGCGCCACGCGCTGCAGCACCGCCGAAGCGTCGGCGCGGCCGAGCATCTGCAGAAGCAATCCCAGCTCGAGGGCCGCGTCGCTCGTCGGCGCGAGCGGGACCACTGCGCGGAGCATCGTTTCCGCCTCTTGGTATCGCCCGCGGGCGATGGCCGCGCGCGCCTTCACGGCGACCACATCCGGGTCGTTCGGGTCCAGGCTGGCCGTCAGCTTGTCAATTTCGTCGTACCGCCCCTCGAGGACCGCCCGGCCGGCGGCCTGAAGCGGCGGAGACGGCCTGCGCGGGCCCTGCGCCGTGGCGGTCACAATCGGCAGCCCAAGCAGGACCAACGCGATGAACGGCGGGATGTGGCGGCGTCGGGGCATGATTGCGATTATAACGGCTCGGGGGTCATTCAGACTTCAGACTTCAGGCTTCAGGCCTGGGGCTTCGGCCAGCGGCCATGGTCCCGAGCCGTGAGCCTCAAGTCCTTCCAAGGATCCGCTTGAAGACAGCGCCCGCGCGCTGCATCTCTTCCGGCGTGCCGATCGAGATCCGCGCATGGTTGTTCAGCGGCGGAAACGGGCGCCCCACCGCAACGCCAGCGCGCCGGCAGGCGTCCCCGAACGTCCGGGAGTCGCGCCGGAGATCGACCAGGACGAAATTGGTCTCCGACGGCCCCGCTGAAAGGCCGAGCGTCGCGAACAGCTGGCGCGTGGACTCCCGTGCCGTCCGATTGAGCGCCCGCTCGCGCTCGACGCGATCCTTGTCGCCGAGCGCGGCACGCGCGGCGGCGATCGCCAGCTGGTTCACGCTCGACTCCAGCTTGAAGCGCGCCATCTGCGCGATCGTCTCGCCCTGCCCGATCGCGTAGCCGCAGCGCAGGCCGGCGAGCCCGTGGATCTTCGAAAACGTCCGGCACACGACGACATTCCTGCGCGCGATCGCAGTCGGAATGGACGTCCCGTACGACGGATCGTCCACGTACTCGTGGTACGCCTCGTCGACGAGCACCATCGTCTGCGGCGAGACACGAGCGACGCGGTCCGCAAACGCGGCGATAGCCCGCGCGCTCAGCACCGTCGCCGTCGGGTTGTTCGGGTTGCAGAGATACACGAGGCCCGCACCCTTGGCGCTCGCCTCCATCGCCGCCAGATCCAGTTTGAGCCCGGCGTCGACCCGAACGGGCCGGACGAGATCCCGAACGCGCTCGCGTACCGGCTGGGCGCTTCGAACGTGGGCGATCCGGTTACGAGGTGCCTCGACCGTGACGGGAACGCCTGCATCGCCATGCGCAGGATTTCGGCCGACCCGCAGCCGAGAAGAACCTGACTGGCCTGGACGCCGTGGGCAGCGTGCTCGGCGGCAATCACGCTCGTCAGCGCATCGGCTTCGTCGTAGGGATAGCGATTGACCTGGGCGAGCGCGTCGCGGATGGCGTTGAGCGTCCGGAGACCCGGACCGTTTGGATTCTCGTTGCTGTCGAGCGAGATGATCGACGAGGACATCTGCGAGCGGGCCGCGCCCTGTGCGGCGCCCGCCGACACGCCGCCGAACGCTTCGCGCCCCCGCGCCGTAACGAGCGCCGGCACGACCGTCGCCGCCCCGCTCAACCCAAGGGCCCTCACGAAGGTTCGACGCGTGACTGGCTTCCCGAATCTGGTCATTTGGTCATCTGGTTATCTGGTCATTGATTTTACCGATTTTACCGAATTGATTTGCCGAGTTGACCCACCGAATTGACCAGTTACCCAATCAGCAAATCACCCAATCAATGACCAGACGACCAGATAACCAGATGACCAGATGACTAAATTCTTAAAGCCTTCTCCTCGACCGCGATGCGCTTGAGCAGGAGCGCGCCGAACACGAACACCGCGAGCGGGCCGCTGAAGAGCGCGCCGGTCATCAACGCGACGCCGACCAGCTCGCCCACGACGCCGACGTAGTTGGGATGGCGCAGGTAACGGTACGGCCCGGTTGCAACGAGTCGGTCGCCGGGCACCACGATCACCCGGAACGTCCACGACCGTCCCAACGCGAGAATCGCGGACCACTTGACGAGCTTCGCGCAGGCGAAGACCGCGATCCCCGCTGCAAGGACGCTGGTTGAGGGAGTCCCTCGAACCGCGCCCTCGACCAGCATGGCGAGAAACACCGCCGGGTAGGCGATGCGCATGATGGGATACACGTCATCGTGCGGCTCGATGCCGCCGCGGGCTTTCTGCGCGCGTTCGTTCCGCGCGGCGCGCCCTGCTTCCACCAGCATCGGCACGAAGATCAGCAGCGCGATCGTGAACAAAAGCATATCGATAGGCGGGCCTGATAAGCCCCGCCCTACTCCGGACTCGCAGTAGGGCGGACCCTATCGGGTCCGCCAAAGACTGCAGTCGCCCGCACGGCGGACAATCGCGCGGAGCGCAAACGGCGCCACCGACGCGACGGCTTCGCCCGCGCGCACGGCCGCAGGCGACGACACGAACGTGCGGAGCAGGCGATTGAACTGCGACTTCGTCGCAAACTCGCGGCGGCGCGCCAGGGCGAGCCGGGCATGCACGCCGGCCCAGCCGCGATCGAGCGCCTCGAGCGCCGAGTGTGCCGCGAGCTCGGCGCCCTGCACGGCAAACCGCAGACCGTCCCCGGTCATCGGATCGATGAACCCGGCGGCGTCGCCGGCCTGCAGGAGCCCCTCGATGGCGTGCGGACGCACGTCAACCGCCAGCGGGCCAAGCACGACCGGCGGTGTGACGAGCCGGGCGCCCGCGAAGCGCTCGCGCAACACTCGATCGCGCGTCAGCTCGCGAAGCAGCAGTTCGCGGGGATCGCGGAACATGGCGGCGTCGCCTGTCCCGGCCCCGGCTCTTCCCGGACGCGCCTCCCACGCCGTCACCAGGCACACGTTGACGAGCCCGTCGGGAAGCGGCGCAACGCCGATGTACCCGCCGCGCCGCACGTGCATCTCGCCGAACGCCATGACGCCGCTCACGCCTTCGAAATACGCGCCGATCGCCCATCGCCGAGGGCGGTCGGGATGCCGCGCCAGCCCCAGACCGAACGCGAGCGTGGAATGGCGTCCGTCTGCGGCGATGACGACGCGCGCCGGAATCGTGCGGTCGGAATCGACGACCACTCCGGTGATCCGCTGCCGGTCGATCACGGCGCGTCGAACAGTGGTGGATGGCTCGAACTCGGCGCCGGCGGCCGTTGCCTGCTGCAGCAGCGACCAGTCCAGCTCGCGGCGTCCGAGCGATCGCCCCTCCACGCCATCGGGATAGGCGCTCTGGACGGCAACGCCGTTCGCGCCCGTCACGATCATGCCGTCGATCGTCAGGCCACGTGTTTCGAGACACTCGGCGAGACGGAGCCGGCGCAGAAGCGCGAACGTGCCTGGATTGACGGTGTCGCCGCACAGCTTGTCGCGGGGAAACCGCGCGCGATCGACCAGCCGCACGCGCGCGCCCTTCCGCGCGAGCACGGTCGCGGCAACCGCACCCGCAGGGCCGGCTCCCACAACGAGTACATCCAGCATTTGGTTATCTGGTCATCTGGTTATCTGGTCATTGATTGGCTGATTGGTAGCTCAATCCAACAATCAATAACCAGATAACCAGATCACCAGATGACCAGATTCAGGGTTCATGGCACCACCCGTCCTATCACCAGCGCGCTGTTCTTCGACCCGAACCCGAGGCAGTTGCACAGCGCCGCCTCGATCTCGGCGGGACGGCCCTGGTTGGGTATGAAATCGAGGTCGCACGCCGGGTCCGGGTCGCGAAGGTTGATGGTGGGCGGCAGAAAGCCGCGATCGACGGCGAGCGCGGCGGTGACGAGACCCGCCGCGCCGCTGGCGCCCTGGGGGTGCCCGATCATGGATTTGACCGACGAACCCGGCACGCGCTCGGCGCCCTTGCCGAACACCTGGCGCACGCATCGCGATTCGACCGCGTCGTTGATGAGCGTGGACGTCCCGTGATAGCTGATATAGCCAATCTCCTCCAGCCGCCGTCCCGACCGGTCGATCGCCGTCGTGATCGCCCGCACGATCTCGGTACCATCGGGCGCCATCTGCACGCGGTGATACGCGTCGCACGTCGAGCCGTAGCCGTCGATGGAGGCGTAGATCTTGGCGCCCCGCGCACGCGCGCGATCCTCGCGCTCGAGCACCAGCATCCACGCGCCCTCGCCGAGGACGAAGCCGTCGCGGCCCTTGTCGAACGGGCGTGACGCCTCCGCTGGTCGATCGTTGTACGCCATCGACACGACTTTCATCCGCGAGAAGCCGAAGATCATGCCGGGGGTCACGCACGCGTCCGTGCCGCCCGACAGGATCACGTCCGCTTCGCCGGCCCGCACGAGCGCGGAGGCGTAGCCGATGGCATCGGTCGAGCTCGTGCAGCCGCACGACAGGACGTGGCTGATGCCGTGCAGCCGCAGGGAAATCGAGATCTCGCTCGAGACCATCCCGACGATCGAGACGGGGATGGCGTACGGCGTGACGCGCTTGCCGCGCTCCAGGAAGAAATCGTGGTACTGGCGTTCGCCAACGTCGATGCCTCCCCCGCCGCTGCCGATGACGACGCCCGCCTCCGGTTCGGCAATCGACAGCCCCGCATCGCCCCACGCTTCGCGCGCCGCGATGACCCCGACGAGCGCGGCCCGCGAATAGCGCTTCGGATCCGCGCGGTAGTCCGCGTCCCAGATGTCATCGCCCTCGAGCGGCGGGACGTCGTCAATCGTCACGTTCGACACGGGCGCCGCGACGCGACTGCCGAAGGCCGACGCGTCGAAGTCGGCGATCGCCCGCGTGCCGCTGCATCCACCCCTGACGTGCTCCCAGAACCGTTCGCGGCCCACGCCGAATGGCGACACGACGCCGATACCGGTGATGACGACGCGCGGGGGGACCATGGTTGACCCATACTATCTGGTCATCTGGTCATCTGGTCATCTGGTCATTTGGTTATCTGGTCATTGATTGGTGAATTGGCGAAATTGACCGTCAATGATCCAATCAATGACCAGATGACTAGATGACCAGATGACCAGATGAATGGATGACCCAGATAACCAGATAACCAGATGACCAGATTCGAGCGTCTTTTCGTCTGGGGCGGCGGCGTGATGTTCGTGCTGTCGCTCGCGGCCTGCGCGTATGTCTTCGCCGTGGTCTGGACGTCGCCTGCAGCGGTGGCCGGCGGCAGGCCCGTGAGCGCAGTCACCATCAACGCGGTACTGTTCGCCGTCTTCGCCCTGCACCACAGCCTGTTCGCGCGCGAATCGATCAAGACGAGAATCGCGCGCGTCGTTCCCGACCGATTGCTCCGCTCCTTCTACGTCTGGACGGCAAGCGTGCTTCTGCTGGGCGTGCTTGCGCTGTGGCAACGCGTTGGTGGCGACGTCTATCACGTCATGGGATGGCCGGCCTTCCTCCTCGCCGCGGTACAGATCTCCGGCATCTGGTCATTGCCCGATCGGTGAGGCGCATATCCGCCCTCGAGCTCGCGGGAATCAGTCCGGCCGCCCCGAACGATGCGCTGCAGGTCGAGGGCCCCTACCGGTGGGTCCGGCACCCGATCTACTTCGGATGGTTGCTGGTTCTGTTCGCCGCGCCGCACATGACCGCCGACCGCCTCGCATTTGCCGCGATCAGCTCGGCTTATCTCCTCGTGGCCATTCCGTGGGAAGAACGATCGCTGCTGCGCGCCTTCGGAGAGCCGTACGCCCGCTACCAGCGCGCGGTGCGCTGGCGAGTGGTCCCCTACGTTTACTGAGACAAAGTCCCGGCTCCGTCGGTCGGGTGATTCCGATTACCCGACCGGCCGATACTCCGTTTACCCGGCTCATGAATGGCCGGGGCGGACAGGATCTGAACCCACATGCGCCATTTGCACATCGCTGCACTCTGCCTGGCGCTTGCCTCCCTCGCCGCGGAGCTGCCTGCGGGCCAGCCGCCAGCAACAGGCCGCGTTATCGGAAGAGTCAGGCTGACGACGAGGCTGCCCGGCAAGCCGTTGCCGTCAACCGCGTATCCACGCCGCACGGTGGGCGACCACGACGCGCCCGCCCTTCCCCAGATCCGCAACGTCGTCGTGTACATCAAGGACGCGGCCTTTGCCGGTCCGCTCGCCACCAGCCGAACGGAGATCCGGCAGGAGCACGAGACATTCTCCCTCGCACCGTGGCGATCACGCGTGGGTCCACGGTCGATTTCCCGAACGGCGATCCGTTTTTTCACAACGTGTTTTCGCTGTCCCGTGCCGCCAACTTCAACCTCGGCCGCTTCGAACGCGGCCAGAGCCGCAGCCGCGAGTTCACCAAAGCGGGCACCGTGAAGGTGTACTGCGACATCCACTCGCACATGAGCGCCACGATCCTGGTCTTCGACCACCCCTATTTCACGATTCCCGAGCTCGACGGATCGTTCGAGCTGCCGGCCGTGCCCGTCGGGCCAGTACACGCTGGTCGGGATGGCACGAGCGGGTCGGCGAGCGCTCCGAGCGCATCCGCGTCGAGGCCGGTAAGGCGACATCGATCGACATGAACGTGCCCGTGGTAGACGTCGCCGTGACGGAGCCGCGCCGTCCCCCCCGGCTGATCGTCAAGGCCCTGACCGTGGCTTTCGGTACCGTGGCGGCGCTCCTTGGCGTGCTGTTCGTCGTCGTCACCTTCAGCGTCCGGAACCAGGTGAGGCAGACGGTCGCGTCGAATCTCGAATCGACGCAGCGGCTGTTTGCCGCCGTCGAAACACGACGCCAGCACGAACTGCGCGGCCAGGCCGAAACGCTGGCGGACAACGCCACGCTCAAGGCCGCGCTCGACACCTATCAATCCGAAACGCAGGCCAATCGCGCAGACGGTCCGTCGCCGATCTGCTGGAGACGATCGACCTCGTGCTCGAGAGGGTGGCTGCAAGAGTCGAGTCCGACGCGGTCGTGCTCGTGGACAGCCGCAACGTCTCCCTCGCGGCGGCTGGACGCATGGCGGACCGCTGGCCGCGAAGCCGGCCGGTGTCGCTCGTCGCCGAGACGGCGCCCGGGGGCGTGGCCGCGTTCGATGGCGTGGCGCACGTCGGCGACAAGGTGTTTCGAGTGGTGACCGTGCCGCTCCTGCTCGACGACACGGCCATCGGGACGCTATACGTCGCGACGAGCCTCGACCATGACTACGCCCGGGCACTGGACCAGCTTGCCGGCACACGCATCGCGATCGTCAGCGACGGCCTCGTCGTGGCGACCACGCTCGACGCAGCGCGCCTCGCGGCAATTCGAGTCGGCGGTCGCCGCGGTTCAACCGTGTCGATGGCACGATCGTGCTCGACGGCGAATCCCACGCGTTCCGGCGGCTCGTCGCGGTCGGCGATACGGTGTTCTACGCGCTCGGGTCGATCGACGAATCGTCGCAGGCCGCGATGCGCGACGCCATGCGCAACCTCGCGGTCATCGCCGTCCTGGGCATCGGGCTCGCCGGCGTCGGCAGCTTCTGGCTCGCGCGGACGTTGAGCGAGCCGATTGGCCAGCTTTCGACGTCGCTGGCCGCGATGGCGGCGTCCCGCGACGTCCACGCGCGGCTGTCGCCGACCGGGTCGAGCCGCGAGCTCGACGACGCTCACGGACACGTTCAACGATCTGATGGCATCGGTGGCCCTGGCCGAGGCGCAGACGGAGGCCGCGTACACGGGCTCCATCCGGGCGCTGGCGACGGCGCTCGACGCGCGCGATCCTTACACGGCCGGGCACTCGGACCGCGTCAGCGTGCTGTCGGTCGCCATCTGCCGTCAGCTCAACCTGCCGCCCGCCGACATCGAGGTCGTGCGCCTCGGCGCGTTGCTGCACGACATCGGGAAGATCGGCGTCCCTGACGCACGTGCTGCGGAAGCCGGGCGCGCTGACGGCCGCCGAGTTCGACGTGATCAAGCAGCACCCCGCGCTCGGTGCGCGAATGCTGCGGTCGGTGCCGTTCCTCGCGCCGCATATTCCGATCGTGGAGCTCCACCACGAGCGTCCGGATGGCCGCGGGTACCCGTTCGGCCTGCGCGGCGACGACATTCCCCTCGATGCCCGGATCGTGCACGTCGCCGACGCCTACGACGCGATTACCAGCGCACGCGCATACCGCGGCGCCCGCCCGCCGGCCGACGCGCTGCGCGAACTGTGGCGGTGCGCGGGCACGGAATTCCACGCGGATATCGTGGCCGCACTGGCCAACGCGCTCCCGGGCGTGACCTCGGATGTGACATATGGCGTGCTTGAACAGGTATAAGGGCTCGAGCAGGCGTAGGGCGGGTCTTATAGACCCGCCGTCCTCCGGCGGACCCAAAGGGTCCGCCCTACTTGCGTGTCGTGCTGGCTGCGTTGATCGTCGTGGGCTGCGCGTCGCCGGCCGCGGCCCAGGATGCCGCGCGATTCGCCGTCGACAGCGTGCTCAGCATCGACTCGTTTGGCGGCGAGAACGTGTCGAACCAACCCCAGGTCATCGTCGACATCTCAGCCGGCGCGCGCCTCAGCGATGGGTTTCAGCTGCACATCCGTCCGTGGTTTCGTCTCCCGCGCCCAAACGCCCCGGGGGCACCTACCCCCGACTGGAGCACGGAGCTTTACTCGGCCGGCATTCGCTACGAACGATCCGGCAATCGGCGCGGCTTGGCGACAAGAGTAGACTTCGGATATAACGTGTCGCCAATAGGCTTGGGGATCATCGACATGCGGCCCAGCCTGAATCCCGTGATCGCCCCGCACGTCAGCTATCTCAGTCCCATGCCGGCCTTCGATCTGACCGTCCCGCGCGTCTCGGCCATCTCCCAGACCTATCCGCTGGGCGCTCAGCTGACGGTGTCGTCGGCGCATTGGGATGCGCGCACGGCCGTGATCAATGCGGCGCCGACGCGCAACTACGCGCTCGGTCGGCCTACCAATCCGCATCAGTCGCCGGCATACATCGCCGGCGCAGGCATGACCCCGTTCACCGGCTTGCGCCTCGGTCTCTCGCTCGCCCACGGAACAGTACGCAACGGAGAACGAAGTGACGGGATTGGTTCGATCGGATCGGTCGGTCACGATCGTCGGCGGCGAAGGCGAATATGCGTTCGGCTACACCAGGATGAGCGGCGAGATCGTGCGCAGCCGCTTCGAGCGACTCGACGGCACGGCGATCGCGTACGAATGGTTCGTGCAGGGGTTGCAGACTCTGTCGCCGCGCTGGTCCGTCGCGGCGAGGCACGAGAGCACGCTGGGCGCCCGAGCTCGTCACCGCGACTATCGGCCGGCCAGCGCAGGCGCCTCACGATGATCGAAGCGACCGTCGGGTTCCGCCTCACGCCAGAGGTCACGATCCGCAGCAGCTACTACACGCGGCAGGCCTTACGACGCTTCGTCCTGGGACCACCAGGTGGGCGTGCAGGCGGTCTGGGCCCGGAAGTGGTGGTGATCGTCACGGCATGACAGCGTCCAGAAAAGCGCTGGCGGCCGACTTCCTCGTCCTCGCCCTGTTTGCCGCCGGCACCCTCGCACTCCTCGACACCGACCTCAGCTTCCGAGTCCTCGGCCTTCGCATCACGATGCGCACGGCGTGGCGTCCGTACCTGGCGGGCGCGATCATTCTCGTCATCCGGAACTGGATCGTGCCGCGGCCGCCGAGCTTTGCCTGGCTCCTCGTCCCGTTCAGACGGTCCACCCTCGCGCGTCTTGCCACAGAAGCCCGCGACCGCTGCCGCTCGACGAGCACGCGCTGTTCGGCAGGGCCGAAAGGGTCGGGACTCGACGACAGGCTCGACGAGCTCGCGCTGCTCGTCCTCGGCTTCTCGGCGCTTGTGATCGTGCTGCTGTGGCCGCAGGTTCGCCAGCTGCGTTCGGTCTCCGACCTCGGAGATCCGCTGTTCTCGGTCTGGCGCCTCGCGTGGGTCAGCCATCAGCTGCCGCGCGCTCCGCTCGCGCTGTTCGACGCCAACCAGTTCCATCCCGAGCGCCTCACGCTGACCTATTCCGACTCCATGCTCGTGCCCGCGCTGATGACGCGCGCCGCTCTTCTGGATGGGCGTCCATCCCGTGGTCGTCTACAACGTCCTGCTGCTCGCGAGCTTCGTGCTGTCGGGGGTGGCGATGTTTCTCCTGGTCCGCGCCCTCACAGGGCGCATCGACGCCGCGCTCATCGCCGGAGCGCTCTTCGCGCTCTATCCGTATCGCTTCGAGCACTACAGCCACCTCGAGCTGCTGATGACGATGTGGATGCCGCTCGCGCTGCTGGGACTGCATCGGACGCTCGCGGGCGGACGGTTGCGCGACGGCCTGGCGACCGGGCTCGCGTTCGCGCTGCAGACGCTCTCGTCGCTCTACTACGGCTGCTTTCTCGCCGTTTACCTGTTCGTGCGTCGGCGGCGCGCATCTGGCTGGGCCGCGGCCGTCCGCGACAGCCGCTCCGCGCCGCTGGCTGCCGGCGGCGTGCTGGCCGCCGTCCTCATCGCGCCGGTGGCTTCCGCAGTACATCGCAAGCCGCCCGATGATGGGCAACCGCGATGAAGCGACGATCCAGTTCTACAGCGCCGATGGGCAGCGACTATCTGAACCCGACTTCCGCAGCCGGCTGTACGAGCGCTGGTCCGAGGGCGGCCAGCCCGAGCGGGAGCTCTTTCCGCGAGCTGATGCCGGTAATCCTGACCGGCGTCGCCATCTGGCCGCCGCTCTCGGCGGCGCGCATCGCGTACGTGCTGGCGCTGGTGCTCGCGGTGGATGGCTCGTTCGGCTTCAATGGCCCCACGTTCACGACACTGCAGGCGGTGCTGCTTCCGTTCAAGGGACTTCGCGTGCCGGCGCGCTTCAGCCTCCTTGCCGGGATGACGCTGGCGATCCTTGCGGGCTACGGCGCAGCACGGCTCCTCGAGCGCTGGCCGCGGCAGCGCGTCGCGCTCGCCGGCGCGATGCTGTCGCTCGTCGTCGTCGAAGCGCTTCCGACGCATTCCGCTCCAGCGCGTCTGGGACGAGCCGCCTGCCATCTATGCGCAGCATCGCGGGCGCCGAGCCACCAGTCGTCCTGGCGGAATTTCCGATGCCGCCGAACATCTACCGATCCGACTTCGACGCGCGCTATCTGTATTTCTCGACGTTCCACTGGCAGAAGCTCGTCAACGGCAACAGCGGATTCTTTCCGCCCTCCTACTTCGAGCTCCTGGCCAACGAACGACGACTTTCCGAACGAGGCGTCACTGAACTACCTGCGATCCCGCGGCGTGCAGTACCTGACGATGCACGGCCGGTTCACCAATGCCGCCCGCTACGGAGAAACCGTCGCGTGGCTCGACGCGAGGCCCGATCTGGAGCTGGTCGCGGCCGCGCCGTGGGAGGGCGCGGAGTCGCGGCTTTACCGGTTGCGATGAGGCTCCAGGCTTCAGGCTCAGGGCTACGGCTCAGGTGCTTTGGGCTTTCTGGCCCGAAGCCTATGAGCCTGGAGCCCGAAAGCCTTCTTGTGCTGATCGTCTTCTACATCTCCGGCCACGGCTTCGGGCACGCGTCCCGTGACGTCGAGCTCGTCAACGCCATCGCGGCGTCCCGGCCGGACGTGCGGATCGTGGCGCGGACGACCATCCCCGCCTGGATGTTCGCGCGCGCGCGACACCCCGTCGACATTCAAACGGTCGAGACCGATACCGGCCTCGTCCAGATCGACAGCCTCCGGTTCGACGAGCGCGAATCCGCTCGCCGCGCCGCGGCCTTCTACCGCACGTTCGACGAGCGCGTCGACGCGGAAGCGCGCGTGCTGCGGACGCTCGGCGCCGATCTGGTGGTGGGCGACATTCCGCCGCTCGCGTTTGCGGCCGCCGCACGTGCGGGCGTGCGATCGATGGCGATCGGCAACTTCACGTGGGACTGGATCTACAGCGTCTATCCCGCGTTCGAGGAGCTCGCACCCGACGTCATCCCCACCATTCGCGCCGCCTACGCGACGGCCACACGCGCGCTGCGGCTTCCGTTCCACGGCGGCTTCGAGCCGATGGCTGCCGTGACCGATCGACATCCCGCTCATCGCCCGCCGATCGCGTCGCGATCCGGCGGACACGCGGCAGCTGCTCGGTGTCGGCCGGCGACCGCCCGCTGGTGCTCGCCTCGTTCGGCGCCTATGGCGCGCCGCTTCCGTACGAGAGCGTCAGGGCCGCGTGGCGACCTCACGTTGCTGACGGTCGAACGGGATCCGCCGCAGGGCCTGGACTATCCGGATCTCGTGGCGGCGGCCGACGTGGTGGTCAGCAAGCCGGGCTACGGCATCGTGTCGGAATGCATCGCGAACGGCACGGCGCTGCTGTACACGTCGCGCGGCCGGTTCATCGAGTACGACCTGTTCGTCGCCGAGATGCCGCGCGTGCTTCGGTGTCGCGAGATTTCGCAGGAGGATCTGTTCGCGGGGCGCTGGACCGACGCGATTGCCGCGCTCCTTGCGCAACCCGAACCGGCGGAGCGGCCGCGCGTCGACGGCGCCGAGGTTGCGGCAGCAGAGGTCCTGAAGAGCTGCGCCCTGATCGGAATGTTATACTGCGCGCGGTGTTCGCCCGCCGAAAGGCCACGCCAACAGCAATCGCTGCCCCGCCTCGCTCGAGCGGCCGATATTCTGGCCGCCGTACTCATTCTGATCGGCACGATCGCGATGTTCACGCCGGGCATGGAGCTCGAGCTCGGCTCCGTGCGATCTGTCGATCCGCTCGGCGTGGCGTCCGTACCTGTGGGCCGTGCTGGTCGTGCTGCATCCGCAACTGGTTCGTTCCGAATCCGCCAACTCTCGACTGGCTCATGAGAAGAGCGGGCGGCCCGCTTCCGTTCGACGAGCGCAGCCTGTTCGGCGAGGGGCTGACGTGGCCGCAGCGCATGGGCAGACTGGCGCTGGTCGTGCTGGTTTTCTGGTGCTGACCGTCGCCTTGACGTGGCCGCAGGTGCGCCATCTCGACTCGGTGCCCGATTTGGGCGACCCGCTCTTTTCGATCTGGCGCATCGCGTGGGTCAGCCATCAGATCGTGCGCGACCCGTTGCGGCTGTTCGACGGAAACATGTTCCATCCCGAGCGGCTCACGCTCACCTACTCTGATTCCGTCATCGTCCCTGCGTTGATGAGCGCGCCGCTCTTCTGGATGGGCGTGCACCCCGTCCTGTCCTATAACCTGCTGCTGCTGTCCGGATTCGTGCTCTCCGGCGTGACGATGTTCCTGCTGGTCCGGGCGCTCACGGGCCGGATCGGCGCCGCCCTGATTGCCGGGACCATCTTCGCGTTCTATCCGTACCGCTACGAACATTACCCCCACCTCGAGCTCATCATGACGATGTGGATGCCGCTGAGCTTGTGGGCGCTGCATCGCACGATGGCCGCCGGGCGGCTGCGGGACGGGCTGGCGACCGGCCTGGCGTTCGCGCTCCAGATGCTCTCGTCGCTGTATTACGGACTGTTTCTGGCGGCATATCTGGTTCCGCTCGGCGGAGCGCTCTGGCTGGCGCGCGGACGCCCCCGGCGCCCGCTCCTGATGCTCGCCGCGGGCGCCGCGCTCGCGGGAGTCCTGGTGTCCCCGGTGATCTACGCCTACACCGCGAACAAGGCGATGGTCGGCGATCGCGGCTCGGCCGTGGTCCAGTTCTACAGCGCGGAAGGGTCCGATTATCTGAAGCCCCACTTCCGCAGCCTGCATCTACGGCAGATGGTCCGAGGGTGGGAATCCGGAGCGGCAGTTGTTCCCGCAGGGTGATGCCTGTCGCGCTGGCAGCGGCCGCGCTCTGGCCGCCGCTGTCGGTCGCGCGGATCGGATACACGCTGGCGCTGGTCGTCGCCTTCGACGGTTCGTTCGGGTTGAACGGCGGGTTATACCCGCTGTTGTACACGTATGTCAGCCCATACCGCGGGACTGCGCGCGCCGGCGCGATTCAGTATCTTCGTCGGCCTCAGCCTGGCGGTGCTGGCCGGCTACGGCGTGGCGCGCCTGCTGGATCGCGCGTCCCGGCGCCAGATGGCGCTGACCGCCGTGATGCTGGGCCTCATCATCGTCGAGGCCATGCCTCGTATGCCCCTCGAGCGGGTATGGCCCGGCCCGCCGCCGATCTACGCCAGCATCCCGTCAGAGCCGGCGGCCGTCCTCGCCGAGTTTCCGATGCCGACCGCGCCCGTGGGGTTCTTCTTCGACACGCGCTACCTGTATTTCTCGACGTTTCACTGGCACCGCCTCGTCAACGGCAACAGCGGCTACTGCCCCGAAGTCGTACGAAGAGATGACCGAGCGCGAGCGGGATTTTCCGTCTGACGACGCCGTCGAGTACCTGAGGAACCGGGGTGTCAACTACGTCGCGGTCCACGGCGCGTTCATCGAACCCGGTAAGTTCAAGAGCATCGTGGAGACACTGGAGGACCGGCCCGACGTGTCGCTCGTGGTTGCCGCTCCGTGGGAGAACAGCGAGTCGCGGCTTTACCGGCTGCGATAAAGGCGGCGGCTGCAGGCTCAAGGCTCAATTGTCATGAGACTTGAAACCTGAGACTTGAGCCTTGACTTGTCAGTTCTTGATGCAGGTAATGAGCGACCAGATCCTCGGGAAGTTCACCTTTTCAATCGAGATCGGCTTCAGATCGGTCTGCGTCAGGAACGCGCCGAGATCGAGATCCGACTTGAACCCGATGTGCACGGTGAACGGTGAAATGGTGCGATCGAGCCACGCCCAGGCCCGATTCGTGCTGCGGAAGTGGTTCAGGATGATGACGCGGCCACCGGGACGGCAGACGCGGCGCATCTCGCGCACGACGGCGATCGGGTCGGGAACCACGCTGATGACATACGGCGCGTAGACGATGTCGAACGTATCGTCGGCGAATTTCAGATCGGCCGCATCCATTTCGAGCAGCCGCATGTTCTCGATGCCCTCGCGCGCCACCCGGTCGCGGGCCTTGTCCAGCATCGAACTGGTCAGATCGATGCCGGTGACCGAACAATCGCGCGGATACAGCAGAGCATTGATGCCGGTGCCGACACCTACTTCGAGCACTCGCTCGCCGGGCTTGATGGCCATCCGCTTAATCGCCTGTACTCGGCCCGTGTGCAGCGTCGGCCCATACGTCCAGTCGTAGAGCCATGTAATGCTCTCGTAGACCCGCGCGACAAAATCGTTCTCGACCGCCGCCACTGATAAGGCGCGGGTCGCCGCGTCAGTGCCCAGAATCTCTTCGTCGCTCGGCCGGGTCCGTTCAAATAGGGTCATAGGCTCTCGCGACTATACCTCACATCGGCCCAATCACCGAAGAGTATCGACCACCGCCAGGGAGGCGTCGATCTGGCCCGACGTGGTCGAAATCTGCAGCCCCTGGACGCTGGCCCGCAGCATACGGGCAATCTCGCGCGCAATCGCCACCCCTTCTGCTGCGGACTCATCGGGGCGTGCCCGGCGCATCCGCTCGATCAGCTCATCCGGAACGGACGTGCCCGGCACCTCGTTGGCGATGAACTCCGCATGGCGCGCGCTTTCGAAGGGGAGGATCCCGGCGACAACCGGCAGCCCGGCCGACTCGATGCGCTTCAGGAAGCGCTCGAATGCGCCGACGTCGAAGATCGGCCGCGTCACCACGAACTCGGCCCCGGCCTCGACTTTGTACTCGAAGCGTCTCAACTCCTCGTCGAGATTCGGCGCCGCGGGATTCACAGACACGCCGATATGAAACCGCCCCGGGGCGCCGATCGGCTGACCGCCCACGTCGCAGCCGTGGTTGAGGCGCGACACCAGGTTGGTCAGGCCGATCGAGTCCACGTCGAACACGGCTGTTGCATCCGGGTAGTCGCCGACGCGGCCCGGATCGCCCGTGATGAGCATCACGTTGCGCAGCCCCATCGCATGCGCGCCGAGCAGATCGGACTGGATGCCGATCAGGTTGCGATCGCGACAGGCGTAGTAGCAGCAGCGTCTCGATGCCGGCCTGCTGCTCGATCAGCACCGCCAGCGACAGGCCGCTGATGCGCGCGCCGGTGCGGTATCCGTCGGAGATGCTGATCGCATCCACGCCACGGACTTTCAGCAGCGCTGGCCTGTGCAATCGTTTCCTGGTACTCCACGCCGCGCGGCGCCACTACCTCGACGGCGACGGCGAAACGACCTCGAGCGAGCGAGTGCGCGAAGCGTGACTTGTCCTCGCGCGGAACCGGCGACACTTCGGTGACGAGGGTCGTGTCGCCGCCCGCCCGGCGGGCGCGCGCGGGCCTGTGGTCCGCCTGGAGCCCGCCGCCGACGGTCGCGTTCGGGGGACGGGTCTCCGACCTGTACCTGTACGGAGACCCGTCCCCTGACGCTCCGAACCGCCGACTTGATCTGCCGGATGTGCTCGGGCGTCGTGCCGCAGCACCCGCCGACCACGCGCACGTTGTGCAGGATGAAGCGCCGCGCGTACGATGCCATGTACTCCGGCGAGCACAGGTAGAGATTGCGCCCCTCGACGTCGCGCGGGCGCCCGGCGTTGGGCTGGGCCGAGAGCTTCAGCTTCGTGACGGCGGCCATCCGCTCGATGGTGTCGAGCATCGGCGCCGGCCCGACCGCGCAGTTGACGCCGAGCAAGGTGGCGCCACGCCGCTCGAGGTCGGGCGCGAACCGCTCGGGTGGCGTCCCGTCGAGCGTGTTCCCGTCTTCCTCGGTGGTCATCTGCGCGACGATCGGCAGGTCCGAGACCCGGCGGACGGCGTCGATGGCGGCGCCAATTTCGTTCAGGTCGCGGAACGTCTCCAGAATGAACAGGTCGACGCCGCCTTCGACGAGCGCCCGCGCCTGTTCCTCGAATGCGTCGCGCGCCTCGTCGACACCGGTCTTTCCCCACGGCTCGATGCGGATGCCCGAGAGGACCGATCGATCCGGCCACGTAGGCGCGACCCGCAGCGGCCGCGCGCGCGATCCGCGCCCCCTGCACGTTGATCGCGCGCAGCCTGTCGCCGAGCCCGAACGACCCGAGCTTGGTGCGGTTCGCCCCGAACGTGTTCGTTTCGATGATGTCCGCCCCGGCTCGCAGGTACTCCTCGTGCACTTCGCCAACCAGCTCGGGCGACGTGACATTGAGGGCGTCGAAGCTCTTGTTGATGAACACGCCCTTGGCGTACAGCATCGTTCCCACGGCGCCATCGCAGACAAGGACCCGGTCGGCTAGAGCCTCAAGAAATGACTGTTGCATCGGGTAATCGAGTAATTGGGTAATCGGGTAATTGATTGAGGAATTGAGAGGTATTTGAATGCCAATCGGCCAATCAATTACCAGATTACCCGATTATCCAATTACCCGATTCAGGTGTCGAGCCGTTCGCACTTGAATGTATCTGCGTCGATGAGGAGATAGGACTTCGTCATGACGTCGAGGCCGATCGAGCGGACGCCCTGACGGATCGAGTCGCTGAACTCGTGGTGGTGGCCGAACAGGTGCAGGCGCGGCTGCATCGACGCCAGCACGTCGTTGAGCGCGGTCTTTCCCGCGTCGATACGACGGCCGGCGGGATAGAACGGACGCGGCGCCTCGTGGGTAAGGAAGAGCTCGATATTCCGAGGTGCTTGCAGGCGAGCACCTCATCCCGCACGAAATGCCGGCGCTTGTCGTCGCGGCTCTTGCCCAGCTTCAGCGCCACACCAGCGCTCTTACGGCCGCGCGAGGGCGGCAGCTGCGCCGCTGGCGTGTGGTACCAGCTCGGCGCAAACGTGCCCCCGAGTGCGGCGACACGCCACGGCCCGACCCGATGGGGACCGCCGTTGGGCAGGTGATTCAACGTCGGCGGAAGCGGCGCCCCGCCGTTGGTCGCGGCGGCGATGACGTCGAAATCCTCGTTGTTCCCCTTGATCCAGTAGAGCGGTACGACCGGCGTGAAATACTCGCCCTCGTTGCTCGCCACGTCGCCCACCGACACCCAGATCCGCACGTCTGGATGCCGCGCCATGATGTCCTGAACGACATCGAAGGCGCCATGGATGTCGCCGAGCGCACCAATCTGCATGTCAGCAGAGGACTGAGGTTAGGGAATAGAGGTTAGAGCTGCTCGACCCTAGCCTCTAACCTTGCCTAGCCTCCAACCTCCAACCTCCGACCTCTATTTGGAGACCGGCGCGGGCGAAATGTTTGCCGGTACTAGTAAGTCCTTTTTGTCCCAGACGAAATCGTCTTTGCTGTATACGGCCAGCTCGTAGTCCTTGCCCATGAAGATCGCGCCGACGGGACAGGCCTCCTCGCAGTAGCCGCAGAAAATGCACCGCATCTTGTGGATCTGATAGACGGATGCGTAACGCGGCCCGGCCTGCACGGTACCGTCGTTTTCCGCCGCTTCGAGGTAAATCGCGTCGGCGGGGCACGCGACCGAACACAGCCCGCACGCCACGCACTTCTCGAGCCCGTTCTCGTCCCGCATCAGCACCTGTTTGCCCCGGTATTTCGGGAACATCGGGAACTTCTGCTCCGGATAGTTGACGGTAATGGGCTTCTTGAAGAGATGCTTCAGCGTTGTTGCAAACCCGATGAGGAACGGTCGAATCACCATTGCTCCCAGTTTACTCGGCCGTTAAGATCAATTTCTAGTGCGACCATGACAGCCAGCGCCGACTCGTACGCGCTGGTGCGGTTTTATTGGGTGTTTCAGGCCAAACGCCCATGCGACGGGACGAGACGTATGACCGGTCCGGTGTCCCTGCTCTTGTCAGGCTGGAAAGCAGGCAGGAAAGTAAGCTGGGTAAAACCGTTCAAAACGAGTAGTCGAGCGCAAGGCTCGGCGTCCAACCAGCGGTCACACCAGCCTTGGTTACAGGAAACAGCACCTCAAAGGCCAACAGCCAGGTGGACGCCAGATTCCACTTGAAGCCACCGACGACATCCAGCATCGTGGTCCCCTGACCGATGGTTTGCAATCGAATCGTATCGGCGCCGGCGATCTGCCGATTCGGTTCGCTCACTTCGATGAGGGTGCCGAGCTTTGCCACGCGCCGTCCGGAGAGTTCGCCCACCAACGTCAGGCGGTTGGTGCCCGCCACGGTCAAGGCTGCCCCGTAGTTGATTTCATTTGACGCTTGGCTGAATGTGTAGCCGAGATTGCCATGTGCGGCAAGGCGGCCCTGTTCAACCGACCCGATGAAGAGCGGCTTGAAGGTGACGTTCCCGGAGCCGAGCAGGTTTTGACGGTCCCCGGTCGGAAGCCAGACTTCGCTGCCGAGGGCGAGCCCACTGCCTGCGCGGCCGAGCAGATTGTACTTGGCGTGGAATGCGACGTCGCCCAGGCCAGAAGCCGTCACCGACGCGTTCGCCTGAACGAATGCCTGTCCGCGGTATGTGTCGATCCTCTGTCCACTCAGGTTCAGTGTGACGAAGGGCACCGCAGCTCCGACGTCGAGTCGATCCGTCAGGCCGTAGTCGGCCAGAAACGTCACCGTCTGCAGCAGAAGCTCGAGCTTCAGCGTTTCAACATCGAATGGTTGCGGCTGATCCCGAAACTTCGTAGCGGTCGCGATCAGGGTCCCGTCCCGGAGGCTGTGTCCATCGATCTTACCGAAGCTCGATTCCCGATAGCTCAGCCCGATCGTCGCCCGGCCCGTCCCGGACGTCAGCGAACGCTTCATCAAGAATGGTCCGAAACTGTCGCTCGAACGTTCGATTGTCCCGAGAGTCGGATTCAGCCGATAGCTGAATCCTCCCGGGGACGAGCTCACCGGCGAGCTTGCGAGCTCGAGCAGCAGAAACCCCGAGACGGTATCGCGCGTTGCCGCCGCCGCCCGCTCGTCCTGCACGAAATCGCCGGTGGGGATGGAACGGTTCGTGAGCAGAAATGACAGGATGTCGCTGACCGACTCCTGGGCGATGGCTGGCCGCGGTGACGCGCCGGCAATCATGATCGCCATGGCTGCGACCAACCAGACGCGGCTCAGCTGTGACAGGCCACCAGGCATCATTCGATTAAGGCACTCCACGTGCCTGAGTGACCTCAAAGGCCTGGCCGGCAATGGTCAGCATACCCACCCGCTGCGTCGGATCCAGATTCGCCGAAACAGCGAACGCCGTCGCGCCGGTGCCGGTGCCGCTCGATGCTCCTGTGAGGAAGAGCCCGCCTCCCGGGAAGTCGGAAGTGACGCTGGCCGTCCAGCTGCAGGCCTGATTGCTGGCGTTGATGACAACCGGGTACGAGCCGGCAGCCCTGGTTACCGTTATCCCCCCGGGCGGAATGAGGGCAAAGCTGCATCCGTCGGCTTGCGTCACGTTGAACACCTGGCCCGCAATCGTGAGCGAGCCGGTACGCAACGGACCGGTATTGGCTGCGACGGTGAAATTCACGGACCCGTTGCCGGCGCCACTCGACGTGACGATGGTGATCCAGGGCGTGCCGCTCGTGGCGGTCCAACCGCACCCTTCCGGCGCGGTGACCGAAACGGGGGGCGCGGGGCCGCCGGCGGCGGGCACCGACTGGGAGGTCGGGTTGATGAAGTACGAGCACGGCACAGCCTGCTGCGAGACTGTGAAGGAGGTGCCGGCCACTGTCAGCGTGCCTGTCCGCGGAATGCCCGCGGGATTGGCTCCGATGGTGAAGTTCACGGTTCCGTTCCCAGTGCCGCCGCCCGGCGTGACGTTGGTGATCCAGGTAGCGGCGCTCGTGGCGGTCCAGGCGCACCCGGCCGGCGCGGTGACCGCAATCGCGGAGCCGGCACCGCCGCCGGCGGCCACTGACTGCGAGGTCGGGTTGATGGAGTACGAGCACGGCAAAGCCTGCTGCGTGACTGTGAAGCTGGTGCCGGCAACGGTCAGCGTGCCTGTCCGCGGAATGCCCGCCGGATTGGCTCCGATGGTGAAGTTCACGGTTCCGTTCCCAGTGCCGCTGCCCGGCGTGACGTTGGTGATCCAGGCAGCGGCGCTCGTAGCGGTCCAGGCGCACCCGGGCGTCGCGGTGACCGCAATCGCGGAGCCGGCACCGCCGGCGGCGGCCACTGACTGCGACGTCGGGTTGATGGAGTACCGAGCACGGCAAAGCCTGCTGCGTGACTGTGAAGCTGGTGCCGGCAACGGTCAGCGTGCCTGTCCGCGGAATGCCCGCGGGATTGGCCCCGATGGTGAAGTTCACGGTTCCGTTCCCGGTGCCGCTGCCCGGCGTGACGTTGGTGATCCAGGCAGCGGCGCTCGTGGCGGTCCAGGTGCAGCCGGGGATAGCCGTGACGGCAATCGCGGATCCGGCGCCGCCGGCGGCGGCCACTGTTTGTGAGGTCGGGTTGATAGAGTACGAGCACCCCGCGACCTGCTGTGTGACCGAGATGGTTTGACCGGCAACCGTCAGCGTGCCTGTCCGTGAAATGGCGGCTGGATTGGCTCCGACGGTGAAGTTCACCGTTCCGTTCCCAGTGCCGCTGCCCGGCGTGACGTTGGTGATCCAAGCGGTCTCGCTCGTGGCCGTCCAGGCGCAACCGGCGATAGTGGTGATGGCAATCGGGGCGCCGGGACCGCCGGCGGAGCCCGCTGACTGGGAAATCGGGTTGATGGAGTACGAACAGCCCGGGTCCCCGGGAGGGAGGGGCCCTGGAGTGAAGGGCCCTTGAGTGACGGTGGCCGTCTGACCGGCAACCGTCAACGTGCCAGACCGTGGAGTGCCAGGCGCATTGGCCGCGACCGTGAAATTCACGGTTCCGCTACCGGTGCCACCACTGCCGCCAGTGATTGTGATCCAACTTGCCGTGCTCTCCGCAGTCCAGGCGCAAATGCTGGCCGCGGTGACCGCCACGCTGGCGGTTCCACCGGTGTTTCCGATCGCCTGGTTGGCCGGTGCGATGGTGAATTGACACGCTCCGGCCGCCTGAGTGATTTCCGCCCGCTGGTCATTGACGGCAATCGCTCCCTTCCGGCCCACGGGTTCCAGTTGGCCGATACCCGATACTCGATGGTGCCGTCTCCCTGGCCCGATGCCGGCGAGGCGATGGTGATCCAAGGCGCCTGAGAGGAGACGCTCCACGAGCACTCGCGTCCGGTCGTGACGGCCACGCTGCCATTTCCACCCTCGGCATTTACGGCAGGGGGTGAGGTGGCCAGGGAGACCTGGCACTTTACAGGCGTCGGGCCGACGGAGACGCTCGCGGACGTGCAGGCGCTCGCCACCAGCGCCATGGCGATCGTTGAACAAACTAGGGAACACGCATCTCGTTGAAACGTCATCGACCCCAAAGACTTCGACTCGGACGCACTATTGAAACTTAACCGTTCTTATCATCCACTCGTCCTGTGCCTTTTCCAGGCTGAACGTCCAGTTGCCAGGCACGAGTCGTACGGTCTTGCTACCGACTTTGGGGACATACTTCGAATGACCTTCACAGGTTGCGACAGCCCGGATGCCGGTGACCTCGATCCGGCAACCATCGAAAACCAGGTCCTGCTGTTCAAGTTGATCGAAGGCTCTACTGAGCGTCTTCTCGTCGAGCGACGGCCACACCTCCTTCGCCACGCTGACATTCAGATCGGAATAGGCGCGCTGGAACTGTCGAAGAACCGCTTGAACGCCTACTGTCATGTCGCGCCGATCGGCGTCCCGGTTGGAGAAGGGGACGAGCTGCGCGGGACTACCGCTGCAGCAGCTGGTGCAGTAACCGGTGCAGCAGCTGGCGCAGCAACTGGTGCAGCAACTGGTGCAGCAACTGGTGCAGCAACTGGTGCGGCAACTGGTGCGGCAGCTGGCGCAGCCGAAGCTACGGGAGTTGCGATCAGCGCATCGTTTGCTTTACTGAGGTCGCGGAAACCAGTCGCAGCGGCGTGGAGATCCGCCAGAGCGGGGCTGCGGGAGGCGTCGAGCTCGGCGAGCAATGCAAGCACCCGGTCGAACTGTGCGGTCGCGCCGGGGTCCTTTCGGCCGTAGGCGGCTTTGGCGTCCGTATAGAAACGCTGCAAAACGGCGGGGAGCAGCGATCGGCGCACGTCTTGAAACACGGCGACGATACGCGGTGACACCTGTGTGTCGGACGGTTGATAGAACGGATTGACTTTGATGATCAGCTCGATGGCCTCCTCTGCCTCTTTGCGGCGATCGAGGGCCAGCAGGCAGAACATCCGGTACTCCGACACCTCCATCGCTTCGGGCCAGGAAGAGCCGATGATCTTTAATCCGTCGAGCCTCGCCAACCCGTTAAGCTTCGCCAACGCCTCGTCGTATGCGGCAGAAAAATACAGCTCCTTCGCGTGGGCCAGGTCGTCATTGTTTGCGGTAACCAGTGTGCCGAACGCCAGCCATGCGAAGAAGAGTAACAATGCACCGGCTCGGGCGGCCCTGACCGTCATCATTCAACCTCGCGGGGGGAGTCGGTTTGGTTGTTCCGGTTTTATTTTTATACGTTTTTATACATCGAAGCACTGCGCGCAGCCAAACTTTCGTCACGCTCATTCACACTCCCCGAGAACAGATGAGCCGCCAACTCAGGCCCGCCCTGCGGTTGTGAAGGGCGATGGCGACCCCGATCGAGGACGTGCGAAGACAGCTCGCGCAGCCTGGCGGTCGGACGATCCCCAAATGCGGTGAGCACGGGATGGCTGGCGACAACGCGATCGGCGGAGGAAGCGGCCGCCGCTTCGCGGTGCGCGGCGATAGATACGATTGGTCGGGCCAATGAAAATGGGCCTTGCCTCACCTGACTACGTTAAGATCAGTGCAAATCATGCCCGAACAGCAAATCCTGTCGCTCGAGCAGGTTCTGCTCACGACGCTGGTCGTCAAGCTGGCCGTCATGGCCGCCCTGGCGACGATGCTGGCGCGGTACCGGCGGTTCCGTCACATGCTGATTTTCGAGCGGCGCGACTGGCGGGACCGACTGATCTTCGTGCTGTTTTTCGGGATCCCGCTCGCGGCCGGCGTCGCCGCGCGGCTGCTGCTCAATTACAAGGCGGCCGACCTGAGCCTCGAGGGGGCGTTCGTGGCGGGCCTGGTGGCCGGCCCGTACGCGGGGGCCGTGGTCGGCGCCCTGGTCGGACTGCCGCCGCTCGGGAACGGCGAGATCATCGCCCTGCCGTTCGCGGTCGGCTGTGGCTTCGCCGGCGGCGGGTTGCGGGAGCTCTGTCCAAAGGAGGCCATCTGGCACTTTTCACCGTTCGTCGTGACCAGCCTCCCGCGCCGGGTCGTGGACGATGATGCGGACGCTGCAGGTCGACTGGCAGGTGGTGCTGCTGCTTGCGCCGATCGGTCTCGAACTGCTGCGGCAGGGCCTCGGCGCGCGTTGGAGCGAGCACCATCGCCTGTTCTATCTGTCGCCGAGCGGCTCGGTCTGGATGATGTGCGTCGTCCTGCTCGCCACCGTGCTGTCGGTGGCGACGCCGATCAAGATCTGGAACAACGCCCGCATCGAGCACCGGCTGGCAGGAGCAGGAAACGCTGCTGCTGGCGGCCAAGATCGAGGCGCTCTCCAATCAGATCAACCCGCATTTCCTGTTCAATACGCTCGCCTCGATCTCCTCGTTGATCCGGACGCAGCCCGATACGGCGCGCATGCTGATCAACAAGCTGTCGGGATTGCTGCGCCGGCTGATGCGCAGCACGGATCACTTCGTCAGCCTGCGCGAGGAGCTCGAATCGATCGACGAATACCTCGACATCGAGGTGGTGAGGTTCGGACCGCAGCTGAAGGTCATCAAGCGCATCGCGCCGGACACCCTCGACGTCATCGTCCCGAGCATGATTCTCCAGCCGCTGGTCGAAAACTCAATCAAGCACGGCCTGGAAAAGAAGATCGGCGCAGGGCGGATTACCATTACCACGAGGCTGCACGACCGGCAGGTCATCATCGAAGTGCACGATGACGGGTTGGGAATGACCGAAGAGCGGCTCGAACAGGCGTTTGGCGAAGGGATCGGGCTGAGCAACGTGAACGAACGGCTCCGCACGATTTACGGCGTGGGCTGTCAGCTGAAGCTCAAGAGCATTCCGGGCGAAGGGACGTGGGCCAGCATGGAAATTCCCGAGCTGTCCATCCCCGAGCGCGTGACAGCGTAAGATGGAGTTGCGTGCGGTGTCTGGTGGACGACGAGCAGCTCGCGCGCGACGAACTGGGCTACCTGCTGGGGCAGATTGGGCGGCGTCGAGGTCATCGGCCAGGCGGGCAACGGCGTGGAGGCGCTCACGACCATCGATCGCCTGCACCCCGACGTCGTCTTTCTCGACGTGCAGATGCCAGGGCTGACCGGGTTCGAGGTGGCGCGGCGGATGCTGGACACGCAGAATGGATCGCACATCATCTTCGTGACGGCGTACGATCAGCATGCCATCGAGGCGTTCGAGGTCAACGCGGTCGATTACCTGCTGAAGCCGGTGGATCAGGCGCGCCTCGAGCTGGCGGTGCAGCGAGCCCGCCGGCGCATCGACGTCGATCGACTCGACCGGCGGCTGGACGCCGACGCGATCGACCGCGGGGCCGACGCTGCGATGGTCGACGAACCGGGGGTCAGGGGCGTCCGGTGCCATAAACGCCCAGCTGGAGAAGATCCTGAAGCTCGTCGCCGAGCGGCAGGCTCATCGCGAGCGGCTGGCGATCAAGGTCGGCGAGCGCTTTCTGCTCGTGCAGGCCGACGAGATCATCTATGCGTCGCTCGCCGACGAGAGCATCGCGGTCGTCACGAGCCAGCACGCCGGCACCTCGAACTACCGGACGCTCGACGAGCTGCAGGCGCGGCTCGACCCGGACGTCTTCTGGCGCGTGCATCGATCGCATCTGGTCAATATCAACAAGATTAAGGAGATCGTGCCTTGGTTCAGCCGGAACTACATCCTCCGGATGAAGGACGAGAAGTCGACGGAGATTCCCGTCAGCCGGATGCAAACGCGCCGGCTGCGGGAGTACCTGAAACTGTAGCGTCTGCCGTCCCCGGAAGATTCGACGGAGTCGGTGACGCGAGCGACGCTGACGTCGAGGCGCCACTGTTGCCGCTGGACTTCGACGGCGAAGCCCCGCCGCCGGCGGCGCCAGTTGCCGAGGCGCTCCCCGTGGCAGACGTCGCGCCGTTGCCCGCGGCGGCGGACCTGCGGACGACCAGCCCCGGCATTCGGCTCGCCCAGATCAAGGAAGAGGTGACCGCCTGGGTGAAGACGCTGGTGTCCGCGGCGGTGTACGCCGTGCTGATCGTCACGTTCGGCTTTCAGGTGGCGCGCGTCGAAGGCCAGAGCATGGCGCCGACGCTCGAGGACCAGGATCGGCTCATCGTCAACAAGCTGGCGTACCGGATTGGCGAGCCGCGACGCGGCGACATCGTCATGCTGTATTACCCGCTCAACCCGGAGAAGTCGTTCGTCAAGCGCGTCATCGCCGAGGAAGGCGACACGGTCCGCATCGTCGACGGCCGCGTCTACGTCAACGACGTGCCGCTTCAGGACGACTACGTGCCTGCCGAGTTCCGGAGCCACGACGACTGGGGACCGCAGGTCATCCCTGAAGGGTACGACTTCGTCATGGGGGATCATCGCAACAACAGCTCGGACAGCCGCCACTGGGGCATGGTGCCGAAGAAGTACATCATCGGCAAAGTGCAGGTGCGCTGGTGGCCGGTGCCGAATGCACGGGTCTTCTAGGAGGTTAGAGGTTAGGGGCTAGAGGTTAGGGATTCGAGACGTTCGTGCGCCCTGAACCGCCAGCCTCTAAACTCCAGCCTCCAACCTCTGCTCGTACGCGGTACTCCGAAGTCTCGACCGTTCTCGTCCGCGTTCTCTTCCTGAACATCGCCGTTGCGGCGGCGAAGATCGCATTCGGCTACGCGAGCGGGGCGATCAGCATCCTGTCCGACGGTTTTCATTCGCTGACCGACGCCGCCTCGAATGTCGTCGGGCTGGTCGGGATTCACGCCGCGGGCCAGCCGCCTGACGAGGATCATCCCTACGGTCACCGCAAGTACGAGACGGTGGCCGCGGCGGCGCTGACGGTCTTTCTGCTGCTCCTGTTCGTCGAAGTGCTCAGAAACGCCTTCAATCACCTGAGCGGCCGGATCGCGCCGCACAGCCATCGCCGCCGCAAGCTTCGTGGTGATGCTGGTCACCGTGGGCGTGAACCTGTTCGTGGTCGCGCTACGAATCCCGCGCGGCAGAGCGGCTCGGCAGCGAAGTGCTGATGGCCGATGCGACTCAGACGCGCGGCGACGTCTGGTCGTCACTGACCGTCATCGTCGCGCTCGCCGGCGCGCGGCTCGGGTGGCCCATTCTCGATCCGCTGGCCGCGCTCGTCGTCGCCGGCTTCATCGGCTGGGCGGGCTATCAGATCGCCACGGCGACAACCCGCATCCTCAGCGACCGCATGGTCATCGCCGAATCCGATCTGGAACAGGTGGTGTTGAGCGTCCCGGGCGTGCTCGGCTGCCATCACATCCGCACCCGCGGATCGAGCGACCACGTTTTTCTCGACCTTCACGTCTGGCTGCCGCCCGACATGCACCTGCTGGACGCCCACGCGCTGTCGCACGTGGTGAAGGACCGCCTGATCGCCAGATATCCGCAGATCGCCGACGCGATCATCCACATCGAGCCCCCTCCGCCGGGGGGCTGACGCTCTAAATTTGATTATCTGGTCATCTGGTTATCTGGTCATTGATTGGCAGATTGGCCGTTCAATCATCCAATCAATGACTAGATAACCAGATGACCAAATGACCAGATTTACCGCGCCGAATGATTGGGAGGCCGTGTTTGCGGAAGTCGTGCGGCGCAAGACAGCCGAGGCGGTGGCTGCGGAACTGCCGCCGTTCGAGACGGTGCACCTCGGCGCGATCGATCGCCTGCGCCCGCTCGGGAATCAGTGGACGCGGCGGCTCTTCGACGGCGACTTCTTTCTCTCGCCGGTTCCGGCGGAGATCCCGGCGACCGGCCTGGTGTTCGTGCAATCGAGCGACGGAAATACCGGCACGCGCAATCCCTCGTCATTGGGGGGCGGCGAGACAGACAAACATCTGATCTACGAGGGGCTGGCCCGCGTCGCGTGTGACGGCGTGCTGGCGGGCGCTGCGACGGTCCGCGGCAGCAAGGTCGTGTTCTCCGTGTGGCGGCCGGAGCTCGTCGAGCTGCGCGCGGGCCTGGGGCTGCCGCGCCATCCCACCCAGATCGTCGCGACGCTCGGCGGGTTGAGCTTCGATGACACGCTGCTGCTCAACGTTCCCGAGTTGCCTGTGATCGTTGTCACGACGTCGGCAGCCGTCGAGGGAATGCGGCAGGCGCTGGAGAGGCGGCCGTGGATCGAGCCGGTTGTGATGGCGGGCGCCGGCGACCTGGCCGGGGCATTCCGCACGATGCGGTCGATGGGGAACACGCGCATCTCGGCCGTCGGCGGGCGCACGATCGCGCGCGCGATGATCGCCGCCGGCCTGGTCCAGGATCTTTATCTGACCACCTCGCCACGCCCGGGCGGCGAGCCTGATACGCCGCTCACCGCGACGCCCGTCGAGGGAACCCTGGTCGTGAAGAAGCGCGGAACAGGGGCGGACACGGGGGTGGTGTTCGAGCATTTGGTTATCTAGTCATCTGGTTATCTGGTCATTGATTGGGTGATTGACCGTTCAATCCATCAATCAATGACCAGATAACCAGATAACCAGATGACCAAATTTACCGAGTCTCTATCCTGATCTCGAACACCTTCGGCCACAGCTTGCCGGTGACGAACAGCCGATCGTTCGGCGCGTCGTAGGCGATGCCATTCAGGACGTCGACCGAGTCGCGTTCGGCCGGCGACAGGAGGCCGCGCAGGTCGATGTAGCCGAGGACCCGGCCGGAATCGGGGGACACGCGCGCAACCGAGTCGGTCAGCCAGACGTTGGCGAGGATCTCGCCGTTCACGAACTCGAGCTCGTTGAGATTCCGCAGCGGCTGGCCGGCGGCCGTCACCTTGATGCGGCGCCGTTCGGCGAACGTCGCCGGATCGAGGAAGCGCAGCTCGTCGCTGCCGTCGCTCATGATCAGGCTGGTCCCATCGTGGGTCAGCCCCCAGCCCTCTCCCGCGTATTTGAACTGCCGCCGCGGCGCGAACGTCGTCTTGTCGTACACGAATGCGACGTTCGAATGCACGTCAGCTGAATCAGATCGGTGTTCCAGATCGTGATTCCCTCGCCGAAGTACGCCCTGGCGAGATCCCTCTTCTGGACGACCTCGCCCGTCTCGAGCTTCACCTTCCGGATGGAGGAACGTCCGTTGAGGCCGGTGCCCTCGTAGAGGATGCCGTCGACGTACTGGAGCCCCTGCGTGAAGGCGGTCGGATCGTGCGGGTACGCGCGAACAACGCGATAGCCGTACACAGGAACCGTCTGGGACTGCGACATGAGAATGGCAGGATTGCAGGACTGCAGGATTGCAGGAAGGAAGGTCAAGAGGACAGTCGCAATTCTCATGGTCTTCTGAAAGGTCCCCGACCGTCCGCCGCTCTTGAACACCAGGCGGACGTCGCCGATCACCATCGACTTGTCGACGGCCTTCACCATATCGTAGATCGTCAGCGCCGCGACGGCGACGGCGGTCAGCGCTTCCATCTCGACGCCGGTCTGAGCGCGGGTCCGCACGCGGGCCTCGATGCTGTAGCCGCGCGGCGTCGGGGTGAGGTCGACCTCGACCGTGGTCAGCGGGAGCGGATGGCACAGCGGGATGAGCGCGGCCGTCTGCTTGGCCGCCATGATGCCGGCGAGCCTCGCGGTCTGGAGCGGATCGCCCTTTTTCACGGCGCCGGTGCGGATCAGCCGGCGCGCTTCAGGCTCGACATCGCGATCGACCCGCGCGCGATCGCCTCGCGGTCGGTCACCGGCTTTTCGCCGACATCGACCATCTTGACGCGCCCGCGCGCATCCACGTGGGACAGGCTGACACCTCGCCTCGGCTTCTCTTGGCCTCGGCTCGGTGTGGCCGCAGGCGCCCCGGCCTTTGCCCTGCCCCTCCCGCCTTTCCCGCCTTTCCCGCCCCTCCTGCCCTTCTTCTCTTACTCATCGTCTGTCTCCCCCTGGGCCAGGAAGAACGACAGGCTCTCGAGCGACACCGTCAGGTCGACGCTCTTCAACTTCACCTCCGGCGGAACTTCGAGCGTCCCCGGCGAGAAGTTCAGAATCGCCTTGATACCCGAGGCGACGACGAGGTTGAGGACGTTCTGGGCGGCGGGCGCCGGCACGGCGATGACGGCGATGCGGATGCCGTCGCGGCGCGAGATCTTCTTCAGATCGTCGATGTCGTGAATCGGCACGCCGCCGCGCGACTGCTGGCCGACTTTCTCGCTCAGGTTGTCGAAGAGCGCCGCGATCTCGAACCCCTCCTGGCGGAATCCGGGATAGTCGGCAAGCGCGAGCCCCAGATTACCGGCCCCCATGATCGCCACGCGCAGCTTCCGATCGAGCCCGAGAATCTGGCGAAGATGGCGTCTTCAGATCACGGACGTAGTAGCCGACGCCGCGCACGCCGAACTCGCCGAAGTACGCGAGGTCCTTGCGAATCTGAGCGGCGTTGAGATGGAACTGCTCGGCGAGCGCCTGGGAGGAGATGGTGCGCACACCCGCCGCCGTCGAGCACGTTCAGGCAGCGCAGATAAACCGAGAGTCGATTCGTGGTGAGTTCGGAGATCTGATCGAGGCTTTGCTTGTTTTTCAGAGCCTTGTTCGCAGTTTTCACAAGCCACGGCGATTGTAGCAAATGCTAACATCGTATGCATGGGCACGGAACGTTCACCGACTCGCAGAGCGCGGAGCACGCATCTTCCCCTGCGACCTTCGCGGCCTCTGCGGTTGACGTCTGTGTTTCCTCGTTGCGCTGGTCGTCGTCGGCCGATGCCCAGCCGGCCGTCCGCCGCGCCACGAACATCGCCGCGATCCTCGCCTATCCGCGCTTCTATCATCTGCGGCCGGTCCTTCTCGTCGGCACCGTGGCGCAGCAGCAGAACGGCGAGTTCCACGTCTCGGACGGCACGAGATCCCTGCGCGTCATCCCTGAGGACAAGTCGCGCCGGATGGGCTCAACGAAGTGCGCGGCCTGTTCTGGGATATCGGCCGCCTGAAGGCTGACGATCCGCGCCTGGCCGGCTACGATCTTCGGACGACCTTCGGCATCGATCCCGAAGGGGCGTGGCCCCGCCCGGGTGACGTCATGGCCATCATCGCGTCGGCGATTGCGCCGGCGCCGCCGCCGGCGGCGATTCCAGGAACGCCGGGCACGGCGAAGTCTCCAGACTTCCCGGCCGTCCCCATTCGATCGATCGTCCTCGATGCCTCGCGCTACCTCGATCAGCGGGTGACGATCACCGGGCAGTTCTACGGGCGCAACCTGACCGGCGACCTGCCGGACGCACCGGGGCAGACGCCGCTACGATTTCGTGTTGCGCTCGGCAGACGCGTCGATCTGGGTCACCAACCTCCGTCCGCGGGGAAGGGATGCGCAGGGAAGAAACTTCGAGCTCGGCCTCGACGCGCGCCTCGACACCGGCAAGTGGCTGCAGATCTCCGGCACGCTGCGGCAGGGGCGGGGACTGCTCTGGATTGAAGGCCACGCCGGCAGCCTGGCCCTGGCCAAGGCACCAACCGAGACGATCGTCGAAGAGGAGGCGCCGGTCCGCGTGCCGGCCGCGCCGCCGCCCGAAGTGATCTTCAGCGCCCCGACCGAGGACGAAATCGACGTCTCGACGACGACCAATGTCCGCATTCAGTTTTCGCGCGATATCGATCCGGCCACGTTCAAGGGCCGTATCCGCGCCACCTATCTGGACCCGCCGGGCGTCCAGCCCGGGCCGCCGGGATCGGCGGCGATCGAGCCGGGCGACTTCACGTTCGAATACAGCGCGTTCAACCGCGTGCTCGAGCTGAAGTTCGTGAAGCCGCTGGAGCGGTTCCGCACGCTGAAGCTCGAGCTGCTCGAGGGAATCCTCGGAACCGATCAGCAGCCGCTGAAGCCCTGCACGCTGACGTTCCTCCTCGGCGAGTCCTAGTACGTGGGGTCCGCCTTAGCGGACAGCACGTCCAGCTAAGCCGGACACCACGTATCAGACATAGCACTAGCCCGACTTCACCGGACCCTCTGCCAGCAGCGCGGCGATCGCTTCGCGCACACGCTCGATGAGCGCATCGCGTTCGTCGAAGGCTGAGGCCCGCCGTCTCAATCGGTCGTCCCGACGCGAACGCTCACCGTGACGGGCCGGATGATGGCGCTGCCCCGCTCGCATCGCCGCCCGGCCGCCCTGGATCGCGACCGGGACGATCGGCGCTCCGGCCTTGATCGCCATGATGAAGCCGCCCTTCTTGAACGGCAGCATCTCGTCGGTCTTGCTGCGGGTGCCTTCCGGGAAAATCAGGAACGAGTTGCCGGCGCGGAGCGACTCCGCGCCGGCCTCGATCGATCGCATCGCCGACTCTTTGTTCCGGCGATCGATCGGAATGAAGCCGCCCATCCGGAACGCGCGCGCCAGGATCGGGATGTGATCGATTTCGTGCTTGTAGAGGATGTGCATCCGCGGGTGCAGCGCCGTATAGAGGATCGGCGGATCGACGTTGCTCTGATGGTTCCAGCAGTAGACCGCCGCGCGATCGTGCGGCAGGTGCTCGGCGCCGGCGAGACGGTATTTGATGCCGGTCAGCGCCAGCGCCAGGCGCACGCCGCCATGGCCGAACACATACAGCAGGCTCGTCCAGCCGAACAGCATGGCCAGGAGCATGCCGACGAGCCCGGTGACGAGGACGTAGAGGGAGACGGCGACGTAGGTCGCCGCGGAGCGAACGGCAGCGATCAGCAAGGCCGGACATGATAAATGAAAAAGCCCGCCGAAGCGGGCTTTCGTCATTGATGATTGGTGATTGATGATTGATGATTCTTGATTGTGACTGACTACGAAGCGCGCGCCGCGCGGCGCGGTGCCGACGCCGCCGTCGCCCTGGGCGCCGCTTTCACCACCTTGGTGCGAGCGCGCGGCGGTCCGGGCCTTGGTCGAGAAGCAGCGCTCGAGCGCGCCGTCGACGCGGCCTTCGATCGCGGCCGCCGTTTCCCGCATCACTTCGGAGACTTCCGAGATGATGAGGAACTTGGCCCGATCGAGCATGCGCTTCTCACGGAACGAGAGGCTCTTGGACTTGGCCAGGAACGTCAGGCTCTTGAGCACGTCGGCGACTTCGTAGATGGAGCCGCTGCGCATCTTGTCCGAGTTGTCCTTGAAGCGCCCCTTCCAGTTCTGGTGGTTGTCGATCTTGCCGTCGCCGAGCAGGCCGAACAGCCGCTCGACTTCTTCGTCGCTGATGGCGCGGCGGAGGCCGACGCCGTCGACGTTGCTGACTGGAACGAGGACGGTCGTGTCGTTGGCGACGATGCGGAGATGATAGAAACCGCAGGTGGTACCGAGAATGGTTTTGTCTTCGATGCGTTCGACGATCCCCAGACCATGATTCGGGTAAATGACCTTGTCGCCGACTTCAAATGTCACGGTTCCCCCTAGGAGCGCAGTATATGGAAGGCCAAAATCGTGCCCGGCAGTCCTTTCAGTATAGCCGACGGACGGCCCGAATACAACGGAAATGGCCGGAAAACGCAGTTTTTGGCACTTTCTGCCCTGTCAGTCCCCGGTCCGTCCCGATGCCGCCGACCGGGCTAAGTGGCTCTCGCGGTATACAGGTTCTGCGCGTACGACCGTGGTTCCTGGCATCGGGTCGAGTGACTCGCCGCAGACCTGCTAATATCCGCCTCTCATGTCTATCTCCCCCGAACTCCTCGGCTCCGTCACGCCGATTGAACCTGGGCAGGCCGCCCGTCGCGGTTGGGTTCCTTGCCTCCCCGCCGGCTGGCCTGCGGCGCATCGATCGGCCGATGCCCGCCGGGTGCAGCTACTGGAAGCACGCGTCGGAGGGACACGCCTTCTACACGACCCCCGAGGACCACGAGAACTGCGCGGTCGGAGCGTTCACCCACGGCGTGACGCTTGCCCCGGAGAAGGTCAGGGAACTGGAGTCGCTGGTCGGGACGATGATCCAGCTGCAGTACCTGCGCAGCGAGGAGGTCGCGGGCATCCCGCACCGGGAAGCGCCGATGCAAACCGTTGCCTACGCCCCGCTCGACCGGGCGACGTTCGAGCCGGACGTCGTCGTGTTCCGCGGGAACGCCCGGCAGATCATGCTGATCTCGGAAGCGGCCCGGGCGGCGGGGATTTTCGAGTCGGCGGCGGCGATGGGGCGTCCTGCCTGCGCCATGATTCCGCAGGCCGCCTCTTCGGCCGTCCGGTGTCGCGAGCGTCGGCTGCATCGGCAACCGCGTCTACACCGAGCTGGGTGACGACGAACTGTATTTCGCGGTTCCGGGAATGGCGCTGCGGCGCGTGCTGGAACAGCTCGACGTCATACTGACGGCGAACGACGCGCTCGAAGCCTTCCACAGGGAACGCGCGGCATCGCTCGCCTAGCCGCGCAATGAGCGCGCAGTGAATTGGGTAATCGAGTAATCTGGTAATCGGGTAATCGATTGAGAGATCGGATTCAATCAGCCAATCAATTACCCGATTACCCGATTACCCAATTACCCGATGTATTGAGTGTCTCCCAGCCGGAGTGGTGAAACTGGCAGACGCGCGGGACTCAAAATCCCGTGGGGTTAACGCCCCGTGTCGGTTCGATTCCGACCTCCGGCACCAAATTCTTAGACAATTCGCACATCACGCTGACTTGGCCGTGGCCGTTTCTTGTGCATCGGCCGTCGGTGTGCGCGAAAGTGTGCCCGCCGCGCGATCGATCTGCGACGCGGCGTCCCGCAACGCATCCGCCTCGACGATTGTCTACCGCCGATAGATCGCGTCAGTCTTGTGCCCAACCATCGACATCGCCGCCGAGCGTGACACGCCGTCACGCTCGAGATTGCGAACCGCCGTCCGGTGGAAGTCGTGCAGGATGCGCCCCGGGCAACCCGCCGCCTTACAGGCGTTCGTGAACGCTCCCCGGAAATCTTGCCCTCGCGATTCTTTGTCGTTCCCGGGTCCAGCCGCACGACGCGCCCATCCCAATCGACTTGCCGCCATTCAATCGGCAAGATTTCACTGGAGACCCGCCACGAAGGCTAATCGGCGCGCGAGTGTATGCAGTGCCGCGCATCAGCGGGGAAAAGGCACGCGCTCGGCGTCGCCAGCGCAAGTTACGATCGGTTCCGATGCCGCCGACATATCTGCCGCATTTGAAAGTCGGGAACGATCGCCGGACGGTGGTCCAGAACGCGCTGGCGATGATTCGCCAGGGGTGGGGGAAGAGCGAGGCGATCGAGATGGCGCTGCGCGCGGCGGGCTACCGGCGCTCGCCGGCCAGCCAGCTTCCCCGAGGTTTGATCGAATAGTGGGCCTCCTCTCTTTCCTCGCAGGGCTCCGCGACCGATCGCACGATGAGGCGGCATCCGCCGCCAGTCCCCAGACGCTTCACGAAGATTTCGAGACGTTGTGCGCGGCCGCACCGGCGTGCTGATTTCGCCGCGGCGGATCGTGCCGCCAACGCCGCCCGCGCCGGTGGTGGTATTGAGCGATCGCAACAAGACGATCGGCCACCTCTCCGCCGAGGCCGGGAGCACATCATGAAGAGGCTCGTCCCAATCATGACGATGATGCTCAAGGTTCGGCAGAGGCTGGAAGCGATCAAAGAGCGCCTCGAGCTAACTCCTGAACAGATCGAGAAGGTGCGCCCCCTGCTGATGGAAGAGGCAAAAAAGCTGAGAGCTGTTCGAGGGGCGTACAGACGGGGACGACCAGAACATCCGACAGAGGATGGCCCGCGATCTCCGCGGGGTTCAGAATGCGACCGATGAGCAGCTTCGGAAGATCCTCGCCAAGAAACAGATGGAAGAAGTCGAGAAGATTCGCGAAGAGGGGCGACAGCGAATCCGCGAACGCTTGGGCCAGAATTGACCAAACATCTTGTTGAGCGCGGCCAGGCCGCGGTTGAGCTCCCCCTGGCTCAGCGCCGGCCTTCAGCCGCGCCGCTGTGAACGCGCGTACGTCCGATGTGCTGAGGTCAACCAGGCGCCGGCCACCGAACCACGGTGTGAGATGCAGCTTGAACCGCCGCTGCAAATGCTTCAAGGTCCGCCGTTCATTGATGGTGTATTCGGCTTCGCGATCTCGCGGCGTCCTCGAAGCGACGTCGGCAGGCCCAGAAAGCCGGGTCGAACGAGAACGGTTCCATGACGCATGCCTTCAGGCCTACGAAAACACGAAGTTAACCCTTGGCCACTCTCTTGCGCGCATGCCCACTAGATGCGTCCAAACGACCGGCGTTTCTTCCATTATCGGTTGTGGCCGGACGGTTTCGTGATCGCACCGCGGTTGACGTTCGAAAGACTCTCGGTTGCATTGTTCTTTCTGGCTGTGGCCTCGGCCGCATGCCTCATGCCTGCCCAGAGTGACACATGGTGGCATCTTCGTGCCGGCGAAGAGATCTGGCGTCTGCGCAGCGTGCCTCTGCGTGACAGTTTCTCGCACACGGCGTACGGAGGGTACTGGCCGGATCACGAATGGCTTTCTCAGGCCCTGTTCTATGGGCTCTACCAGATAGGGGGACTGAAGCTGCTGACGGCCGTTCTGGCTGCCTTCATGACCGCTACATGGATCCTTGTCTGGCGAGTGACGCCAGGAAGTCATTGGCGCCGCCTGCTGCTCGTCTGTCTGGCCCTCGTTCCATCTAGCCTTGCCTGGTCGCTTCGCCCTCAGGTGTTCACGCTGTTTTTTCTCGCGCTGACCGTCTTCTTGCTGACCAAGGGCCGGCTGTGGTGGTTGCCCTTTCTGTTTCTCGTGTGGGCCAATCTCCACGGTGCGGTCCTGCTAGGAATCCTCGTCATGGTCGCGGCAGTCATCGGGACAGCTCTGACCAATCGGTGTCAGGCTTACCACCTCCTGGCGGTGGCGCTGTCATGTGTTCTCGCGACCACCATGACACCACTGGGCCTGTCCTTCTGGACCGAGATGCCGGCGTCAATCGCGCGGATTGATCAGATCCGGATCAGCGAATGGCGTGCTCCACAGTTCGCGGACCCTGTCCTGTTGCCGTTCTGGCTTCTGATGATTGGCCTCGTCGTCCTGGTCGCGCTGCAGAAGCCGTGGCGAAATCCTCAGACCCTTCGGAACGTGGCTGTTACCGGAGCGCTTGCGATTGTGCCGCTGGCGCTCAGTGCTGCCCGGAATGTTCCGCCGCTGATGCTCCTCGCCGTGCCGGCCATTGCCACCCTCCTCGATGCCAGCTTCCGGGTCAAGCCATCAAACGCTGTTCGCATGCAGCGCCCCGCTCTCAATTTTGCGGTCCTCGTCGCAGCCGTGGTCGTGACGGCGGGATCGGTTCTCTACGCGTGGAGTCATGAAATCGAGAAACTGGGTTGGCATCCTCTCCCCGAGCAGGCCATCGCGGCCGTCGCGGCGTGCCCAGAGCGCCTGTATAACCGCTATGACGAGGGCGGTTATCTGATCTGGTTCGTCCCGAATCAACGGGTGTTTCTCGACGGCCGTCAGGATCCGTATCCGCCCGAGCTGATCCTGGAGCAACTCCGGCTGGAGTCTTCCGGCGAGTACAAAGCGACCTTCGAGCGCTACAACATCGGTTGCGCGCTCATTCCTTCAGGTTCGCTCGTAGCGCGTCAACTCACGAACGCGGGATGGCGCACTATGTACCACGATGCGAGATGGGCCGTATTCGCCACACCATCCTTGCATGAGCACCTCGGCCCTGACCTGCTCCCACGGGCCGAGGTCGAGCTTGCCATTCGTGATGGGCAGCATCACCCGTCCATCGGGCCTGTATCTCTCATTAACGGCTCGCGACGGCATGCGCCGCGCGGCCCGCAGGTCGTTCCGTAGCGTCGGAGGCGTTCACCGGGCTCGGCGGCGTTGGCGGCGTCGAGCGCCTCGGTGGCGGTCATCGCTGCTTAATTGTAGTGGCGAAGTCCAAGGACGCGTTCCTCTGGCTGCCGCGTCCGAGTGCGTGAAGTCGGTGCCGACAAGGCGGCTCCGGACGCCCGGCCCATGATTATCCGCCGAGTAACTTAATGCCGAATTGGTATATCGCACTGAGTGCAGTAGCGGCATGGCCATCACCAACCGTAGAGACGGGCATCAAGCACGCCGGTGGAAATCATTGTGACAATTTGGCAACGAAAATATTCCACCAGTCGATCTTCCGCGCTCCCGCTTTGGCGGCATCGAGTAGATAGGCTGCCAGGCGGTTATGGAGCTACCGTATCAATCCACCGTCCATCAACACGAACAACCAGTTTTCCAACCGGAATGCCGTCTCGCGTCCGCTCGATTCGAAAACCAACGTCGTTGCCAAAGACGACCGCTGGCATCTCCGTGATGAGATCGGGATCGATTCGAGGCCACGTCCTGGTTGCTGGGCGGAGGACGAGATCGCGCCAACGGCGACTAATGAGAGTATCCAGAGGATCGCCACTTTCCAATAACGCGTTCGCACCGCCATGAATACCTCCTCAGGAATTGCCCGATTGTCCCTGTCCCCGAAATTGTCCCCATCGCTACCGAACGCGGCGTATTTCTCGTATTTTACGCTCTCTCAGTGACCGCGATCGGATCAATGAATTCGCGGATCATCGGACGGACAAACCCAGGCACTCATCTTCCCTAACCACTTCGGACTTGTTCACTAGAGAGCGCTTTCACATCGATGTAGCGCGGTATGCGACTACGTACGTGGGGTCCGCCTTCAGGCGGACCAGCACGGTCCGGCTAAAGCCGGACACCACGACTACAGACATATCAAGACCGCTCTAGGATTTCGTGGCGCTAGCCCTGCCTGGGTGGATCAGGGCGCTCTACGGTGATGAAGCCGGATGTCTCCCAGGTTTCTGGCAGCGGCCGCCGGCGCTCGCCGACCCGCCGTTCAACGTCAATCGGTCGCGCCTGGCGACGCACCTCCGCAAGTGTCCGGCGGTCGACGATGAGCTCGGCATCGTTCGCGTCGGCCGAAACCTTGAGAAAGAAGTAGTAGTCGTCACTGAGCCCGCGGGGAACGATTAGCGCACGCATGAGCCTGACTACCTTCCCGGAACCACAAGGCTTCTCACGAACCGGTTGTGCTCATCCACGACGATCATCCGGGGGGCCACCACCTCGTCGGTCATGCAGAAGGCGACGATGATGACCGTATCGCCCGGGTGGAAATGGCGGGCCGCCGCGCCGTTGATCACGATCTGCCCCGATCCCTCAGGCAACCTAATCGCGTAGGTTTCCACGCGCTGGCCGTTGTTGATGTTCCACACCCCCACCTTTTCGCCCTGGACAATATCCGTCAGACCCATGAGCCCGGCATCGATGCCAATGCTGCCGACATAGTTGATGTCGGCGCCGGTGACCACGGCATGATGAATCTTCGACTTGCAGATAACGCGCAGCTTCATAGCCCTTACTTTACTTAGACTGACGCGCCTGGCGCTGCGCGCGCTCGAGGTCTTCCTTGGTTCGCTCCCACGCGCGGCGGGCGCGGGCCTCGGCGGCCTCCGCGCGGGCGACCGCTGCCTCGGCCTTCTGACGCGCCGCCAGTTTCCGGCGTTCCTCCGCCGCCTGTTTCCGCCGCTCCGCTGCCTGATCGCGCGCGATAAGCCGCGGCAGTTCCTTCTCACGCTCCGGAGGCGGGGGGCAGGATGGGAGGTTACAGCCTGCGGCGCGTCGGCGACGCGGTGCTTGACGACCACTCCGGCGAGCGCTTCGAATCCGGCCGGCTGCAGCGGCCGGGTCAGGCGCCCCGGAGGCTCGGAAAATTCGCGCGTCAAGAGAGAGCGCCTCGAACGTCCGCGCCAACTCGTCGGCGCCCGGTTTCACGCCGTTGGCGGAGGCGAGCCGCAACGCCTCGGCAACTGCGGCCGCGATCGCCTTGTGGTGGGCCTGCGTCGCGCTGCGCAGGATCGGCGCGCCGCCCTTTGAGAGCGGCGATCTGCTCGGCCCGCAGCTTCTCCCCGCTCTTCGCCACGCGATCCCACAAGGGCCGCGCGTGCCAGTACACCTGGTTTACGGCCCACGGCCCGACGCGCGGCTTCTGCTGCGCCTTCACTCTGCTGCGCGTCGCCGCCCTTGAGCGTCCGGGCGAGCGCCGTCCGCCGGCGAAATGAAGTCGGCGAGGGGACCCTTGTACAGGTCGTCGATCCCCTGTTCCACCGAGGTCACTGAGCTAGCGCCCGGCGAAGCGCAACCGCACGCCTGCGCTGACCAGCCGCGGCGTTCCGAATGTCGAGGGATTGGTCTGGACGAAATACTTCTGGTCGAAGAGGTTCTGCACGCCAAAGAACACTTCGGTGTTCGGACCGAACCCCTTGGAAGCGAACAGATCGACCACGGCGTACTGCGGCAACCCGGGCTCGGTGGACGGGTCGTAACCCGCCTCGGCCAGCGCAGCCGGCGGCACCACTCGCACGTTCAGATCATCGTCGAACTGCCGGCCGACGAACTGAAACCCGACCCCGACGGTGCGATACCGCGGATTCGCATACGCGACCTGCCACGAGCCACGGTGCGAAGGAACCTGTGCCAGGAGTGTTTCCGACGAGCGCCGGATTTTCCGGGTTCTCCTCGACCTTGGCCTGGTCGTACAGATATCCGCCGGAAAGCCTCCAGAACGAGCCGAGGTGGTATTCCACGTCGGTTTGGATGCCCCAGATGCGCGTCAGCCCGAGGTTCTGACGCTGCTGCAGGTTGGTGCCAATCGTGACGTTCCCGACCGCATCCTTCACGCGGTTGTCGAACCACGTCGTGCGGATTGTAACGTTCTGCGCCGGCGCGACGTTGACGCCGACTTCTCCGCCCTTGAGGCGCTCCGGACCGAGTTGATCGTTCCCGCGCGTGATGACCGGGAAAATGGAGAACTGGCGGTACAACTCGTTGAGCGTCGGCGCGCGGAATCCCGGGCCGAAATCACCCCAGGCGCTGACGCGATCGGTGAAGTGGTAGATCGCGGCCACGCGCGGGACTGACCACGGTGTCGTCCTTGTCGGGAAGGGCCGGATTGTTGTTCGCGGTCGGCTGGCCGGTCGATACCGTGGTCTCCAGGTTATGGGCATCGTAGTTTCGCCACCCATCGACCCGCGCGCTCGAGCGTGATCGCCAGCTTCGGCACCGGCGTGAAGACGTCCTGCACGAACGCACCGGAAGATCCGCTGCGTCCCCCCGGCCACGCGGTGAGTCGTCTGCACCGCTGCCTGCGTCACGCCGACGATGACGGTGGGGGTGGCGGCGATGAACGAATCGTCCTGCTGTCGCCGTCGACCCAGCGCCAGTCGGTGCCCGCACTGAAAACATGGGACGCCCCGATGGTCTTGGACCACTGCACCATGCCGCCCACGCCCTTGGCCGGCACAGTCTGATCGGTCGCCAGGCGGACAACGTCTCTCGTCGTGGCCGCGTTGGTCACCGCCAGAAACGTGCGTGGAACGTCTGGTCGTCGACGAACAACGCGCGCCTGGAGGGTGCTCTCATCCGGCAGCCGGATCCGGACGCCGCCGCTCGCCGTCGTCCACCTGCGTATCGTTGACCTCGCCGACCTTCGCGTTGACCCGGTCCTCGGTGAAATAGCCTCCGCGTAAGAACGCGCTGACGCGATCGGTCGGCGTGTACTCGAAACTTGCCGGTGACGTTCCGGTAATCGACGGTGGCATTGTTGTCGATCGGCCCGCGCTCGCTCTCTGCGACGACCGGATATCCATCCGTGTTGAAGAGGCTGCCTTCGACGGCCACCCCCACCTTGTTCCATCGGTCGCTGGCGAAGAAGTCGACCTTCGGGCTGGTCTTGCTGCCGTACTGCGGCTTGATCTCGACCGTTCTGCGCGTCCGGCTGCCTGGTCACGATGTTGATGACGCCGCCCATGGCGTAGTTGCCGTACAGGCTCGACGTCGAACCGTCGACCAACTCCATGCGATCGACGCTCATCAGCGGCACCCGGGTCCAGTACACCCATCCGCCGAACGGATCGTTGAACGGGACGTCATCGATCAGCACGAGCGTGCGGCTCGTGCCGCTCGGCCCGATCCCGCGCAGCGACACGCCCTGCGACGTCGGGTGCGAGGAGAGGCTGCTGGTGCGGCGGAAGAGGCTGAACGTCGGAATCTGCCGCAGGACGTCGTCGGCGACGACCGCCGGCGACCGCCTGATTTCCTCGCTGTCCATCACGGTCACGCTCGCCGGCACGTCGCCCAATCGCTGTTCCGAGCGCGCCGGCGTCACGATGACCTGTTCGGTGATCCGCCCCGTCTCGAGGCGGATTTCGAGCGTGGCTTCGGGCGCGGTTCGGAGGTCCACTGTCTCGATTTTCAGCGCGAATCCGGGCGCCGCAACCCGCACCTCGTACACAGCCGGCACGAGGCCGTCGATGCGGAACCGGTGAGTCGAGCTGACGGCCGTCTTGCGCAAGCTCGCCCTGCTGTTGCGGTGACCACAATCTGGGCGCCGGAAATCGGCAGCGCCTGCTGATCGAGCACGATGCCTTCCAGATGGCGGTCGCCCGGCTGCGATGCGCCCTGCGCGGTGCACGGCGACGGAACCGCCCCCAGGACACCGATGAGCGCGAGACGCGTCGTCCACGATCCGAGAGACAAGCCCTTCATCGTCGGTCCTCCACCTCAGCGCGTCGTTGCAGGGATGCAGCAGATATTAGCCGACCCCGGCCCGCACCGAAAACAATAATGGCGGGCAAAGGACCGCTCGAGGAGATTGGATGGGGGTATCGTATTAGGTGGACGGTGACGATCCAGTTCGCTGGATCGCGACGATCCGGCATTTAGTATCATTCTCGACAGAAGATGGCTCTGGTACCGTTCGCGAACAAGCGAGCAACCTCATCCCGTCCCCCGGCCCCATTCGACGGGTTGCTTGGCCGACTTCTCGGTCCTCGATCGGCTCGACAACCTCCGGCAAGCGGCTGGTCCGATCTGCCGTCGCCGTGGTCGTGGGCGTCGTCATCGGGTTCGCGTTCATCAGGCAAGTCGTCGACTTCATCCTCGGGCCGACCAGGCGGTCCCTGCCGGCGGGCGCGACGCTCATCTACACGCAGCCGGGCGAGGCATTCGGGCTCTACATTCAGATCGCGCTCATCGTCGGCATCATGGTCGCGATGCCGTACATCATGTTTCAGATGTGGCGGCTCGTCGCGCCGATCATGCCGCCCGGCGCGACGCCGATTCGCCTTCCCGTTTGCGATCTTCACGACGCTCGGTTTCGTCGCCGGCGCGGCGTTTCACGCACTTCATCGCGTTTCCCTACATGATGGTGTTCTTCGCGAGCTTCAACACGCCCGATCTGCTGTTCTATCCGACGGGTGTCGGACGTGTTCGACCTGTACACGAAGATGCTGCTCGGCATGGGCGCGGTCTTCCAGATGCCGACGGTCGTGTTTTTTCTCGCGAAGGCCGGGCTGGTCACGGCGCGGTTTCTGCTGCGCAGCTTCAGGTACGCGCTCCTCCTCATCTTCATCGCCGCGGCCATCATCACGCCGACCGGCGACATGGTCACCCAGGCCATCTTCGCCGCGCCGATGCTCGGGTCTGTACATGCTGAGCATCGGGATCGCGTGGGTCTTCGGTAAAGCTCGACTCACGGCGGACGACGAGCGAGAGCGCTTCGACTCGAGTAGCGCAGGGCTTTAGCCTGCACAGCTGCAGAGTCCACTCGCACAGTGTTCAGACTCAATGACAAGGCGGTGTTGTTCCTTCCCCCCAACACGGTGGAAGCGCAGGCGCTGAAACAGATCGAGAACACCTCCTCGATGGGGTTCGTGTTCAAGCACGTCGCCGTCATGCCGGATTGCCATTTCGGCAAGGGCGCGACGGTGGGGACGGTCCTCGCCACGAAGGGTGCCATCATTCCGGCCGCGGTCGGCGTCGACATCGGCTGCGGAATGGTGGCCGTCAAGACGCGGCTGGGGCGCGGCGACATCAAGGATCCGGCACAGATTCGTCAGGACATCGAACGCCGGATTCCCATGAGCGCGGGGCGCAACAACAAGACACTGACGCCGACCGCCGCGCTGCGCGTGGCACAGCTCGAATCGCTGGCCGGGAAAGACTATGCGTCGATCGATCGCTCCTGGCCGCTGGCGCTCGGGACGCTCGGCGGAGGCAACCATTTCATCGAGCTGGCCACCGACGAGAGCGGCGCCGTGTGGGTGACGCTGCATTCCGGGTCGCGCGGCATCGGCAACAAGATCGGCAACCTACATATAAGAAAGGCCCAGCAGCATGCCGCCGGGCAACGGATTTCGCTGCCCGACCGGGATCTCGCGTACCTGGTCGAGCACACCCGCGAGTTCGACGATTACGTCGCGGACCTGCGCTGGGCACAGGAGTTCGCCCGCCTCAATCGCGATGAAATGATGGATCGAGCGATGATGGTCGTCAGCCATGCGATTTACGGCACGCCCGATCGGATGGCGGATCTCGAAGTCCAGCGCATCAACTGTCATCACAATTTCAGCCAGGTCGAGACGCATTTCGGCGAGGAGGTCTGGGTGACCCGGAAAGGGGCCATTCAGGCCAGGCGCGGCATGTGGGCCATGATTCCCGGCTCGATGGGCACGAGGAGCTACATCGTCACCGGTCTCGAGAATCCGATGGCATTCCACTCCGCCCCGCACGGGGCCGGCCGCCGCTACTCGAGAACAGCGGCGCGGAAGCTCTTTACGATGAAGGACCTCGAGACGGCGATGAGCGGGATCGAATTCCGTCATGCGCAGCGAGCTGCTCGACGAGATTCCGTCAGCATACAAGGACATCGACGAAGTCATCGAGAACGCGAAGTCGCTCATCGAGGTGAGGCACACGCTCCGGCAATTCATCAACGTCAAGGGCGACTGAATCTCACTGACGCTTTCGTGGCGCCGTTGTCCCGAAGTTGCACACGTTTTCGTGTCCGCCACCTCGCTCATCTTCGCAATGGTCCCGCTTGACTGCGTGAACACATCTGCGCCGCATCTGGCACGGAACTTGGACGAAGCGTGCCAAAGCCCGGAGGCCCCATGCAAACCAACGAAGTGAACGTCGAGCGGTCGTGTGTCAAGTGCGCCAGCCCACGCACCCGAATCATGGGTCAGTCCGTCTCCCCGCCCGTCCTCCACGTCACCTGCGACAGCTGCGGATATTCGAGCGTGGTGCCGGGCCCGGCGGCGCCTCGGAAGGCTGTCGGTTGACCGCAGAAACGTCTGCGTACCCGATCCTGAAAGACCACCTGCGGAACCGTCATCGCCCGGTTGCAGAATTCGCCGGCCGGACACGCTCCTGTAAGCGCCTCCTCATCCCGTGACATCCGGCGCACGAACGGACTCTTTCGCCGCCGGGCCTCCAAGTGCCGCACGTGGAACATCTTGGGTGAGGCCCGATCGCTCGAATACAAACGGCACAGTTCGCGCATCGTCGACCTCGGTATTCCAATGACGAGGCGTGTAAATGAATGCTGCCGCTGCCCGCACCTCCTCGCCGCCACCCGTGGTGTTCCGCGATGGCTTCGGCGAACGCCGGCGCATCGCGGCTCCCAGCGGCAGTGAGACCCTCGACGTTCTTTGCCTGCAAGGCGAACTGACAGCCGTTCCCTCGTTCGAGTTTTCGCTGCGCGAGCGCGTCAGCCGCCTGGCAAGTTTCCGTCATCCCTATTTCGCCCAGATTCGGACCGTCGAGCGGCTCACGCGATCCGGCGCGCACCCTCGCGTTAATCTCCAACACCGTGCCGGGCGTGCGTCTGTCGGAGCTCCTCGCGACGGCCGCGCAACAAAACATCGTCCTCGGCAGCGACGCGGCGCTGTGCCTCATCCGTCAGCTCGTGACCGCGATGGCGACGTTCCACGAGCAGGCGCCTGACGCGCCACACGGGGCGCTCGGTCCCGAACGCATCGTCGTCACCCCGAATGCGCGCCTGGTCATCGTCGAGCACGTCCTGGGCGCGGCGCTCGACCAGCTGCAGTTTTCTGAAGATCGATTGTGGCGGGAGCTCCGGGTGCCGGTTCCGCGATCGGCGGGGCTGCCGGTGATCGATCAGCGGGCGGATGTCCTGCAGCTGGGCATGGTGGCGCTCGCGCTGATGGTGCGCCGGCCTCTGAGCGGCGACGATTTTCACGCATCGGAGATACGCTCGTGTCCGCCCGCGCGATGACGGCCGACGGCGAGGTCGAGGCGCTGCCGGCCGGATTGCGGCCGTGGCTGACGTCGGCCCTGCAGCTGGACGTGCGCTCGGCGTTCGCCACCGCCATGGAAGCGCGGCAGGAGCTCGAGAAGGTGTTCGAAAGGAACGACGACATCGGCGCGCCGTCGGCCCTCGAGGCGTTCCTGGCGCGATATCACGAACGCGTCCCGGCTGCGTCCGGATCGACTGGCGCCGGCGGCAACGGCGAACCCCGTCGCGGCGCCGGAGGCCGTGCGGCCCGAGCCTCTGATGGTCGATCTCGACGGTGCCCCGTCTTGTCGTGCGGCCGATCGCCGCCGAACCACTGCCACCTCAGCCGCCTGCAGAGCGGGCCGTGGCGCCGCATATCCGCTCCGGAGCCGATCGGTCAATCGTTCGGTCGAGCCCGTTCGTCCCACCCGGTTCGAGCCGTCGTTCAATCACGAGGCACCCGAGGTACGAGGCAGAGGAGCTGACCGAGATGCCAACGACCAACACAGCAAAGGCGGCCGGAGCCGCGTCGCGATTGCTGCAATCGTGCTGTTGTCGCTGGCCGGCGGCGGAACGCTGGCGGCGCGGCGCTTTCTCGCGGTGCCCCGCGCCCACGACAGGGACGGTGGCGGTCACGACCAATCCGCCCGGCGCGCAGGTCGTCCTCGACGGCGAGCCGCGGGGCGTTTCCCCGACGACGTTGACGGTCGCCGCAGGCGCGCACGTCCTCGAACTGCGCGGTGCCGGCGAGCCACGAATGATTTCACTCGACGTCGCCGCGGGCGCCCAGCTCTCGCAGTACATCGAGCTCGGCAAGGGCAGGGTCAGGTCGCGTCCGGCTCCGGCAGCCTGCAGGTTCGCACCGAGCCGGCCGGCGCCAGAATCAGCGTGGACGGCGTGCCGCGAGGCGTTTCGCCGGTGACCGTTGCCGGACCTGCGGCCGGGCGAGCACACGGTCGTCGTGGAAACCGACGCGGGATCGACGAGGCAGACCGTGACCGTTGAAGCCGGCACGACGGCCTCGCTCGTCGCGCAGCTGCCCGCCGTTCAGAGCGGACCGGCTTCCGGCTGGATCAGCGTGACCACGCCGAAAAGCGTTCAGCTGTTCGAAGACGGGCGTCTGCTGGGCAGCAGTGACACCGAGCGGCTGATGGTGCCCGCTGGCACCCACCAGCTCGAGATCGTCAACGAGGCGATCGGGTATCGCAACACCAGGACCGTGCAGGTAACCGCGGGCAAGGTATCGACGATCAGCATCGAGTTCCCCAGGGGAACGATCGCGCTGAACGCCGCCCCGTGGGCCGACGTCTGGATCGACGGCGAGAAAGTCGGCGAAACGCCCATCGGCAATCTGCCGGTGGCGATCGGTCCGCACGAAGTCATCTTTCGGCATCCGGACTTCGGCGAACAGCGCCACGTGATAACGGTCACGCTCGCGGCGCCGGCTCGCCTGAGCGTTGACATGAGGAAGAAGCCATGAAGCGATCGTCTGCGATTGAACGCGGCGCACACGGGACGCGAAGGGCAGGCACTCGCTCCGCGTTCTGGGCTATCGCTGCAGTGATTGTTCTCGCCGCGTCGGCCGGCACGGCCCGGGCCGACGAGCTTGCGACGGCGCGCGATCTCTACGCATCGGCCGCGTACGAAGAGGCGCTGGCGGCCCTCAATCGCGCACGCGCGGCCGGCGTGGCGCCGTCGGACGCATTCGCCGTCGAGCAATACCGCGCGTTCTGCCTGCTCGCGCTCGGCCGCGGCACCGAAGCGCAATCGGCGATCGAGGGGCTCGTCGTGGCGAATCCCCTGTATCAGCCGTCCACGTCGGACGTCTCGCCACGCGTGCGAACGGCGTTCAGCGAGGTCCGGCGGCGGCTGTTGCCGGCGATCATCCCGCAGCAGTACGCGCAGGCGAAGGCGGCGTTCGACAAGAAGGACTTTGCGGCGGCCGCGGCTGGGTTCGCCAAGGTGCTGAAGGTTCTGGGCGACCCTGACGTCAGTCATGCCGCCGCCCAGCCGCCCCTGTCCGACCTGCGTACGCTTGCCACGGGCTTTCAGGAACTGAGCGCCAAGGCGGCCGAGCCGCCGCCGGCGCCCCCTGCGCCACCCGCGCCCGAGCCGCCGCCGCCAGCGCCCGTCAGCCCGGCGCCGCCGCGGGTCTACACGGCCGCCGATGCCAGGGTCGTGGCGCCGTTCACGGTCCGGCAGGACCTGCCGAACTTCGTGGGCCGGCTGTCCGCGTCGACCGTTGGAGCGCTGGAAATCGTCATCGACGAACGGGGGTTCGTCGAAACGGCCACGATCCGCCAGTCCGTCAATCCCGCCTACGACCGTCTGGTGCTCGACGCCACGCGAAACTGGCGCTACAAGCCGGCGACCCTTGACGGCGTGCCCGTGAAGTTCCGGAAACTCATTCAGATCGCAATCAAGCCGACCTTCTAGTTCCTAGTTCCTAGTTCCTAGTTCTGGTTCTGGTTCCTAGTTCCTGGTCGGGCGCAGACGCAACACTGCTTAACAGGCTATTTCAATCAGACAATGAGTCATGGGCATCAGACGTAGGGTCTTCTTTGTAATCTGCGCTGGGCTGTTCTCGACGCTGTCACTCCACACTGTGGGTTACTCACAGCTTCGGTTCGGCGTGAAGCCGGCGGAATACTTCGACCTCATCTACGACCAGCCTAATTTGGATGGGCCGATTTTCGTCTACTTTACAGGCGAACCGATCAAGCTGGCGATCGACATCTTCAATTCCACCCAGATGCCGCAACTGGCGGTCACCCAAGCGTCTCAACCCGCCGCGGTCCTGGGATTCAAGGTCACCAAAGAGAACACCCCCGTTGACGTCGCGTTGGTAGTCGACACGCGAGTGCGGCGGTCTGGCCGGTTCGGAAGTGAAAGCATGGACTGGGCCAGGCAGATGCCTCTCGATCCTGGCGAGACGTTGACCATTCGTGTGGATGTCTCGGATACGCAATTGCCCGTCGGCGTATACACCGTTGATGTCACCGTGGAAATAAATGACGAAGAATCGCGCATCTTGAGGCCACAGGCCTCTCGCTATCAATTCGAAGTGCGAGAGTCGACATCAGAGGTAGCGGTCGAAGTTGCGCGCAGAGAGGCGCTACGCGCTTGGTTCGCCGGGGATGTCCAGCGGGCTCGCGACATGACAGCGGTGATGCTGGCCGCCCACCCGAACAGCTTCGCCGCCTATTTGATTCGTGGTGACATCGCGACAAGTGAGGCGCAGGCCGAGGAGGCCGCGCTCAACTACGAACGCGCGCTCTCGATCCTGGAACAAGGCCGCGACGCGCTGTATATGAAGTCGCTAGGCCGTATTACAGCCAACGAGGCCCAAGCGAGCATCAAGCAACAGCTAATACGAGCCCGCGCCGCAGCAGCAGCCCGCTAGCGGCTGTGGTTTGCCGGGCTGGTTGTCTTCGGGAGGCCATTACAGCAATTTTCACTTGTCCGGAGCAACGCGGCGTAGCCGATGACGCAGTGGTCGTACCGGCCGGCTGCGGCCGTATCGCTCGCCGGGAAGTCGGCTTGCGCTCATACACGTTCGCTCCCGCGACGACTATCGGGCAATTCGAACGCCGGCCAGGGCCGGCATGCACCGTTCCAGCTCACTCGCATGACACGGATCACCCAGACCGAAGTCGTCACGCGGAATCGCTCCACCCGACTTCCGGGCACAGAGTACGTCGGCGAGCTCTCACGGCCGCTGCCGTCCGGCACGACCACGGCGTTTGGCGGCTGGACGGCATCGGGCGCAGCCAGCCGTCGAGGCCGGCCGGACTCCCCGTGCACGAACTGCGCGGTGAAGGTTCTCATCGCGGCGATCACGGTAACCACAATCCGTGAGGGTCGGATCAGCATTGCCGGCGCTTGCCGTGAGTGGACCAAGCTGGCAGCAGCTGTTGATCGTCCGCGGGAGCGGACGAGTCCGAACCGGAAGCGCGCAGTTCCGGCGGCCGACCGGCGGGGTCCCCAACGCGGCAGCCGCGTTGGGGTGCCTCGGCTGGCAGCGGCCGATGCCGTTCAGCCGCCCCACGGCGACCATACTCCGCTACACGCTCCGGAAAAGCTGCTACAGCACCTCGACGCTGGGCGACATCACTTCTCCCGCGGCTTGAGCGCGCCCCGGAGCTTGTCGGCGAGCGATCCGAATCCCTCCGCCGGCGCCACGTCCGCGCGTTCGGAATACTCGCGCACTTCGTCGGCCTCTCGCGCGTCGAGGACCGCCTTGCGGCTGACGCGAATGCGCCGGCCCGACGGGTCGGCCTCGAGGACAACCACCTCGACGTCGGCGCCGACGGGAAACGCTTTCGCCACATCGGCCTCCCTGGCCATGCCGGTTTCGCTCAATGGCATCAGGCCGGTGCGTCCCGGCGCGAGGAAGACGAAGACGCCGAATTTCTCGTGACGCTCGACCTTGCCCGTGAGGCGCGCGCCGGGCACGAGCGCGGACTGCGGCGGCGCCGCTCCGGCCCCCCGCGCCGAACCTTCGTCGACGAGCGCGACCCCCATCCGTTTCTTCTCGAGATCGATGCTCAGGATTTCGAACGCTGCCGTCGTTCCGACCGCGACCGATTGGGACCATCCCTTGGAGTGCCCTGTCGGCGCGAACGTGGAGACGTGCGCCAACCCTTCGACCCCCGGCTCGAGCTCGACGAACGCCCCGAACTCCGCGAGGCGCGTGACGCGGCCGGTGCAGCACCTGGCCCACCTCGTACGTCGCCTGCACCGTTGACCACGGATCGGCGGTGAGCTGTTTCAACCCGAGGGCGATCTTCTGCGTGTCGTCGTCGACGCGCAGGACCTTGACGGTGATCTCCTCGCCAGGCGTCACGACCTGCGACGTGTCCGACACGCGCGACCACCCCATCTCGGATGCGTGCAGCAGGCCCTGCACGCCGCCCCCCAGGTCGACAAAGGCGCCGAATTCACGCACGGACGTGACGCGACCGGTCACGACCGCCCCGGGGACAATCGATCGCCGGATCTCGGCGGCGCTGGCCCGCTGCTCTTCCTCGAGCAGCGCACGGCGCGAAACGACGAGATTCCTGCCGCCTTCCTTGTACTCGATGATCCTGAACGTGTAGACGTGCCCTTCGTGCTCCGCAGGGTTCTGGGTCCGGATGATGTCGATCTGGGACATCGGGCAGAAGGCGCGCTGGCGGGCGATGCGCACCTCGTATCCCCCCTTCACGGCCCGCTCGACCTTGCCTTCCACCGGGAGACCGGCATGGAACGCGTCTTCGAGCTGTCGCGTGGTCGCGGCCCCGCGCGCCAGCCTCCGGGAAAGCGTCAGGCCTCCCTCGGTCGACACGACCATCGCCTGGATGCGGTCGCCGACCGCGACCTCGAGAACGCCTTCGTCGTCCTTCAGTTCGGCGATCTCGATCACGGCCTCGCCCTTCCCGCCGACGTTGACGAACGCCACGGCCGCACCGATCCCGACGATCGTGCCTTCGACCGTCTGGCCCTTCTCGACGCGCTTCGCCTGGGTCGAAGCCTCGAACATCGTGGCGAAATCTTCGTCGGGCTCGCTCACGGCGCTCTCCTCGTGATGGTGATCTTCGTCGAACATGTCGGCTAATGGGCGAACGACGATGAACGCGGAGATCGCAGAGCGCGCAGTGACGCTCGTGATTATACGGGGGAGAGGATGCGGACGGGATGATCCTCGGTTGGGCTGCGGACGCGGCCGTCCTCCCATCGCCCGGGAGGACTGGCCGCGCGCCGTCTTACTTGCTGAGGCGGATAATCTGGTTCTGTATGCCCTGGAACGCGGCGCCCATGTCTTCCGGCGTCACCGCGTGGAAGTATTTGCCTTCGAGCTGCCCGGAAATGAAGTCCTGGGAATCCGGGTCGTTCGCCATTCGCGCGAGAATGTCGGCGGACGGTTCCTCCCTGGTGCCGAGCAGATAGGTCACCAGCTCGCCCATCCCCAGCGTGTAGATGCGGATGCCGTAATCGCCGTCGTCGTCGCTCCGCGCCTCGTTGGCGATGATCTCGACCAGATTCCTGGCCGCGTTGTTGATGTTGAAGATCTGGGCGGGATACCGTCCGGTGGCGACGTTCAAGCTCCTCAACCCCCGCTGGGAGCTCTGGGCCACGCCCTCCACGTTCAATGCGTTGGTCTGCAGCGGGAACGACGTCGGGATGCCGGCACTTCGATGGTGTGCGTGCCAGCTCTGCACCGGCAGCCACTGGTTCGGAGCAGGAGGGGTATCTGTCGAATTCCACGGCCGCTGCAGGCTGAGCGCCGGACTCTGGCCGCCAGTGGCCGACGACGTATTGTAGAGGCCGTCGATGTACGGGCTGGCATGGGTCTGGTTATCGGGATCGGCGCCGTTGTTCGGGAAGTCCCACGTTCTCAGCGACCGGCCCTGCCCGAAGGACGGGCCTTCATAGCTGCCGGGAACGCTGTTCGAGGCGCCGTCGGTGAAGAGCACGATGATGCGCAGGCCCGACTGCTGGCCGGCCGGCACCGACCTCAGCTCGTCCCACCCTCGATAGAGGCCCTCCACCATGTTGGTGCTTCCGCCCGGAAGGCCGTTGGGAATGTGACTCACGACCGTGGCCTTGGCAAACCCGCGAGTGGAGGGCATGGCATCGATCACGCTGGCGCCATTGCCGAAGAAGATGAGGGATATGCGATCGTTGTTCTGATCGAACGCATTCACGAACGCCTTGGCCGAGTCTCTGACGTAGGGCCATCTCCATCCGATCGAGCTCGAGACGTCCATCACGAGGGAGAGGTCCACCATCCGTCGCGTGGCCTGCCCGGCGCTGCTCACGGTTACTTCGTTGAAATTGCCGATCCTCATGAACGTGGTCGGCAGCACGGCCGTGGCCGACACGTTCACCACATTGATGCCGTTGGCGGCATCGACGGTCGTACTGAAAAAGCCGGCATCGGCCGGGTCGGTCGACGATGTCGTCCCCATGTACCCGGCAGGAAAGTTCGCCCGGTATATTTTCGCGGCCTCTGCCCTGGGATTCGCGCTGTTCAGGCTCCGCGCCGCCGCCAGTGCGGCGCCGTCCACGGCCTTGGTCAGCTGGGCCTTCACCACATAGGCCCTGCCGCTGTCGACGGCAACACCAGTAAAGAGCAGCAGCACGGTCAGGGCCCCTGCCATGTAGACAAGGACAAAGCCCTTCTCGCCGGAGATCTCAGATCCCAGTTTCTTCATGTCCGTCAGCCTTTCAGCAATTCTGATGACTCGCGCTTCGGTCTTCTCGGTGTAGCGCAGGTCTTTAGACCTGCAGTGCGCCGCTTCCAGGCAGGACTGAAGTCCTGCACTACCCACTGACGCGCGAACTAGAAGTAGGCGATCGAATAAAGCACCTGCGGCATCGAGATCCCGAAGCGATCGAAGGGTGTGATCATCGGATGCTGGCTGTAGATTTCGGTCACGTAAACCATGCCGCCGAGCAAGACCGTCATTCCACCCGGCATGTTGGTGATCTGGAGACCGGTGTTGTTGTTGGGATTGGTGGCCTGGTATTCCGGAGGGCTAAAGGCTCCGCTACCCGCCATCGACAACTTGCTCTGCTCGACCAGCCCCCCGTACTCATAACGCTGATACAGGATGGCCTTGTTGTAGTTGCCGGCCCCGACCGTATCCACGTTGCGCAGCACCGAGAGGATCAGCTTCGAGCTGCCGCCGTTGAAATCCACCGGGCGGCTGCTCATGGTCCGCATCGCCAGGCCCGCGTCCACGAGGCTCGCGTCACGCGAGATGAGGTTCGAGCCCTCCCTGGCCAGCCGCGTGACGACATGCGCATCGAGCAGCGCCCAGCTGACCTCGACAACCCCGAGCGCCAGTGCGACCAGAAGCGGAATGATCATCGCGAACTCGATCATGCTCGTGCCGCTCTCGCCCGATATCCGGCGCCGCGCTGCCTTGTTCATGGGATCCCCACTGCATTAGTCGGCTCGTTCTTCATCGCTGAATCAACTCTGAGGGTGAGCTCCCCATCGGGGGGGAAGAAGGCCCAGAACAGCGGCGTGAAGAACCTCCACGTGTAGTTGATCGTGACCCGCTCGATGTCGTTGGGCCCGCCGATGCCGCCGACCCACCCGCCCCCGCCAGGCGAGCTGTGCGAGAAGGTGAACATGGCATCGTCGATGGTCAGCGTCGGCGTTGATAGCCTCATCGCCGCCTTGATCGAATCCTGCCGCGACAACGCCGTGCCGGGGTTTGCCGGATCGTCCAGCAGATTGCCCGTCACGGCGTAGCGCGTGGCCAGGCTGACGCCGTTTTCCAGCGCGAGATACGCATAGAAAACGGCGCCGAACTCGACGATCGAGAACGTGAGCAGGAAAAAGAGCGGCGTGATGAGCGCTGCTTCGATGAGCGCCACTCCCCTGTCGTCGCGAAGACGCCTGCCGGCTCGGGGGCCCATGATTAACGGCCCGGAACCGCGTCCGCCGCCTTCCGCCGCCGACGCATTTTCACCCATGTGAGTCCCACTACACCCATCGTGACGCATAAAATCCAGATCACAGGCTCCTCCTTGGTTAGTCGCTGGTTGGTCGTTAGATTCGGCCCTCGTCGGCATCGGTGACCTCGTCGAGCTTCGCGAGCAGTGCCGCAAAGCCGCATTGCTCCGGATCGAAGAATCCCCATTCGTCCTGAACCGGCTTCGCTTTCTTGCCGGCTTGCGCGGCCCCGGGCGCCGGTTGTGCCGCCTTCTGTGCCGGCTTTTGCACCGGCTTCTCCGCCCGCTCCATGCGCAGGCGCTCCACGTCGTGCCGGAGCGACTCGATGAGCGCGACCCATTCCCGCTCGCTCCCCGCCGCAACGGCCGTCGACGCCGGTTGCCCGTCCGCGGCTTTCATCTCCGTCGTGAGATCGATCTCATCGCCGTGCGGGTCCTCGATTACCCAGTTCGTCGGCTCGACGATGCTCTCCGGGGCCTCGGCTGCGGGAGCCGTCCGTTCGTCGTCCCAGACCACCTCGATGGCGGCCAGCGGCATGGCCTCGAGAGCCGCCATGAGCTCCTCCACCGCCGGCCACTCGCCGACCACCGGTACGGATAGCGCCGCGACAGCCAGGGGCACGGGCGGCTCGGCCGGCTGTTCGACCTCCGGCTCGATCCTCGCCTCGGCCGCCGGCGTTTCATCCGCGAAGAGCGCCCACACCGCTTGTTCGAGGGCGATGGCGACGCTTTCGTCGCCGGCATCCGCGATCAGCGGTTCGGCTTCCTCAACGGGCGCAACGGTGACGGATTCGACGACGAGGTCTGCGTGCTCCTCAATCGCTTGAATCTCGACAATTTCTTCCCTGGCGACGACCTCGACGGGTTCGACAGGCTCGACATGCCCACAGGTCCCACAGGCCCGCCAGGTTCCCCAGGGCGCATCACGAATTCCGCTACTTCCGCGACCGGCGGACGCCTCGAAGGCGTCAACCGGGTCGACGGGCTCGACGGCTTCGATTGCAGGCGCAGCGGGCGCTTCCGTCCATGACGCCGAATCGTCCTGCATCGGGTCGCTGGCTCGCTCGAGGGCGGCGTGCTCGAGATACGACGCGATCTGCTCGGCGAACACGCCCGGATCGCAACCATCGGGTTGGACAACGGCCGACTTGCCGCGCCGCAGGGCCGAGAGCATTCCGCCGGAGCGCTGCGCCGGCCGGGCCCCCCCGAGCACCGGGATGGTCAACATCTGTACGTGGGCCGCCGCGGCAATCACGCGCAGCGCCGCCGCGAGCGCCGCGTCGTCCTGCGGCGACAGCAGGGCGGGCACGAGCACCAGATCCGGCATGCGATCGCCGATGGCGTCGAGCGCCTGTTCGGTGGTGTTCACCAGAATCAGCTCGGCGCTGACGCGCTTGCGGACCACGGCCGAGAGCTGGGCCGCCTGGCGCTTATCGGGTTCGATGGCAAGAATCAGCGGCATCACTAGGTTCGCAACATGAACAGCATTAATACCCCCGCGGCGAGCACGAAGATCACCAGCGGGGAGTGCTCGATACTCTGGTCACGCACGGCCGTCACGACCACGCCCGTCAGGCTGCTGACCGTCGCGCCGGCGCCGGCCATCTGCGCGGCCGCCTGACCCGACGCCATGCGCATCGAAATCTGATCGCGCACGCGATCGTCGAGCGAGGCGAGGATGAGGACGAGCGCGCCCAGCGCCATCACCGAGATCAACGTGTCGCTGAACGCCCGTCGCATTCGCATCTGCACTATTTGTCACCCTTGAAACGCAACCTCCAGGGTGCATCGCAATTGCCGTTCCGGCGCCCGACTGCGAATCCCCAGGTGTGCAAGCACACCAATTCCTTTGTGTTTATCCCCGCTGCTCGTGCCGCGAATGCGGGTGTTCCGTTTCACCACCACCGGCTTCCCACAAGAATTGCGCTCGCGCTTACAGATGTGCTGCCCCGGGAGGACCCCGTGCGACCTCGCGCGGCCGCGCCGCGTTCGCTGCTCACGCGACCGCGATTCCCGTAAACGTCCCGTCCGGCACTGCTTGCGGCACTACGGCGATGGCTGGCGGCGATCCGTGGCACAGCGGTTGCGGTATGTCACTGCGTCAGCGCGGTCAAGCAGCAAGCCTGACCGCAATTCGCACACAGCATTGCGCGCGTCGAGTGCGCGCGGAGGAAACGTCATGATGAATCTCATTACCCGTCTGCGAGCGTTCGCGCGTAACGAAGAAGCGCAGGACCTCATCGAGTACGCGCTGCTCGTCGGTCTCATCTCCCTCGTGGCCGTCGTGGCCGTGACTGCGGCGGGTGGATCGGTCAACGACATCTTCGGTGGCATTGCCGCAGAGCTCGCGACGGCAGCTCCTTAACTCTCGCTTCTGCCGACCCCGCGGCTGCACCGATGCAGGCGCGGGGTCGGCGCCGATTCTCTAACGAAAGGTCATGAACCCATGGACGCCGTAGTCGCACTCGTTCACAGACTGGTTCTGCGGCAAGACGAGGGGCAGGACCTCATCGAGTACGCGCTGCTCGCCGGCTTGATATCGATCGTCGCGATTGCCACAGTGACGGCGGTCGGGACGACTATCAACCTGATGTTCTGGGAAACTTTCAACACTGTCATCGCCAATGTCCTCTGAAGCCCTGGTCGTCGTGGCGGTCGCAGGCAGCGGCGGCGCGAGCGCAGCCCTCGACCTCCGGACACGCCGGGTGCCGAACTGGCTGACGCTCGGTATTACCGCGCTCGGCATGACGTTCGCGGCGGCACAACTGACCACCATCTCGATGGCCGCCGCTCTCGGGGGCTTTGCGGTCGGTCTGCTGCTGATGCTGCCCGGCCACCTGGTGGGTGCGACCGGCGCCGGAGACGTCAAGCTGTTCGCCGCCATCGGCACGCTGCTCGGCCCGGTGGGGATCGCGGTTGCGTTCGTCTATACGGCCATTCTGGGCGGCATGCTCGCACTGACGGTGGCCGTGCACCGCGGACGGCTGAACCACACGCTCGAGGAAACCGCCACGCTGGTGATGACCGGTGGCGCCAACGTCGCGACGATCGAACGACCATCCTCCGACAATCGATTCGCCTACGCGCCGGCAATCGCACTTGGTGCGCTCGCTGCGGCGCTTGGATTCTAGACCTCCCGAACTCCAGCTCTAAGGAGCGCACATGGCTCGAATGCGGATCTTCATCGTGCTCGTACTGGCCATCGCCGCCGGCGGTGTGTTCGCGTTCGCCACATATAACTACGTCAAGCGCTTGCCGGGTGCCGGGGCGGAGGCGATTCCGACCAAGCCGGTCCTGGTCGCCGCGGCCGACCTCGAGGTCGGCGCCGAGATCACCAAGGACAGCGTCCGCCTCATCGAGTGGCCGTCCAACGCGGCGCCCGCTAACGCGTTCGCGGATCCGAACGAGGTCATCGGCCGGGGCCTGGTGATGCCGATGATCCAGAACGAGCCGTTTCTCGACATGAAGCTGGCGCCCAAGGGCGCCGGGTCGGGGCTGCCGCCCGCCATTCCGCCCGGCCTGCGCGCCGTGTCGGTGAAGGTCAACGAGGTCATCGGCGTCGCCGGGTACGTGCTGCCGGGCACGCACGTGGACGTAGTCGCGACCGTCAGTCCGACCCAGGCGTCCACTGACATGACCTCCAAAGTGATTCTGACCAACGTCCAGGTGCTCGCCGCCGGCACGAAGATCGAACAGGGCACGGGCAACGACAAGCCGATAGCGGTCAGCGTCGTCACGCTGCTCGTCGATCCGGAACAGGCCGAGCGGCTGACGCTCGCGAGCACGGAAGGCAAAATCCAGCTCGCGCTGCGCAATCCGCTCGACAAGGCGACGCCAGTCACTCGAGGCGTCAAGCCCGCCTCTCTGCTCGGCGGGCCGGCGACGACCCCGAGGGCGACCGCGCGCCCGGCTGCCGCGGCCAACGTGGTGGCCCCCGCCGCCGACATGTTCACCGTCGAAGTTATTCGTGGCGACAAACGCGCACGCGAAGCCGTGCGTCAGGAGTAGGAATATGGATGCGCACGCACGCTCTTCGCGGCGTCGCCGGTTGATCGGCGCCGCTGATCTTCATCGTGTCGGTCGTCGGACGCTCGACGTTGCACGCTCAGGTGCCGACACCGGCACTCACCGTGGCGCGCACCGTCGACGCGGCGCCCGCAATCGACCCCGGCACGGATACCGTCAGATTGCTGGTCGGCCGCTCGACCATCGTCGACGTCGGCAAGCCGATCGCCCGCGTGTCGCTGACCAGCGCGGACGTCGCCGACGCGATGGTGACGTCGCCGAACGAGCTGCTCGTCAACGGCAAGACCGCGGGCACGATTTCGATGTTCGTATGGGATCGGGCCGGTGCCGTCCGCCGGTTCGAAGTGGTCGTGCAGCGCGATCTCGAGCGGCTGTCCGCACAGCTCAAGGAGCTCTTTCCCAAGGAATCGATCGAGGTGCGGGCCAACGGCCGGACCGCCGTGCTGTCCGGCAGCGTCTCCTCGAAGGACGTCGCCGACAAGATGGCGAGCCTGGCGGGCAGCTTCGTGGAGAGCAAAGAGGAGCTCGTCTCGCTGCTCCAGATCGGACCGGCGGGCCGGAGCAACCAGGTACTCCTGCAGGTCCGCTTCGCCGAAGTGAGCCGCAGCGCGATGACCGAGCTCGGCCTCGGGATATTCACGAGTCCTACCGGCATCAACAACACCATCGGACGCGTCACGACCCAGCAGTTTCCGGCGGTCGGGTTCGAGGAGCTCTCGGCCACCAAGGTGAGCTCGGAGTTCGGGTCTGACGTCGTTGCGGCGTCAGGCAAGCTGACGTTCAGCGACTTCATGAACCTGTTCCTGTTCAGCAACAAGTACGACCTGGGCGTCACGATCAAGGCGCTCCAGTCCAAGGGTCTCTTCCAGAGCCTCGCGGAGCCGAATCTCGTCGCGGAGAGCGGCAAGGAAGCGAGCTTTCTCGCGGGTGGCGAATTTCCGATTCCAATCGCGCAGGGAACCGGACAGCGGCACGTCGATCAGCATCCAGTTCAAGGAGTTCGGCATCCGCCTGAACTTCACGCCTGTCGTCAACGGCGATCGCGTGCATTTGAAGGTGCGCCCGGAAGTCAGCGCGCTCGATTTCAGCAACGCCATCACGATGAACGGGTTTCGAATCCCCGCACTGACCACCCGCCGGACGGAAACCGAAATCGAATTGAACGACGGACAGACGTTCGCGATCGCGGGGTTGATGAACAACACCATGAACTCGACGCTGCAGAAGATTCCCGGCATCGGCGACATTCCGATTCTGGGCCTTCTCTTCAAGAGCAAGGCGGCTCAGAAGAACCAGACCGAGCTGGTGGTGATGATCACGCCGCACATCCTGCGGAACGATTCGCCCGGCGTCACGCCCAATCTTCCGCGCCTGGACGAGCCGTTTCTGCCGCCCTTGCCGGATCGAGAGGTGGTCCCGATGCCGCCAGCGGCGTTTCAGTCCGCCATCACGCCACCGGTAGCGCCGGCCGCGACCGCCTCGGCCGCCGCGCCGGTCGCCCCGGTAGCCGATGACAAGCCTTCCGCCGCCGCCGCCGCCGCGACGATGAAGGCGATGGCCCCAGGCACGCGGCCGGTGGTCCGCACGCCGAACCCGGAACCTGCGACGCCCGCGACCGCCCCCGCTGCGTCCGCGCCGCAGACGGCCGACGACACCAACCGTCCGCTTTCCGCCGATGAGCGCCGGGCCGTGGAACGCGCGCGGAAGGAAGAGGCCAAGCAGGCAGAGGTCGAGAAGCGCGACAACGCGGACGTGGCGAAACGCGTCGCGCAGCAGGCCGAGCGGGATCGCCGCGAACAACAGCTCGAAGACGAGCGGCAGGCGGTGCTGGCGCGCGCTCAGGCCGAGCGTGATGCGGAGACGGCCAGGCGTGCCGAGGTCGCGGCAAAAAGGCAGGCCGAGATCGACAAGAAGCGCGGGAAGGCCATCGCAGAGGCCGACCTGAAGCTCAGAGCTGCGCAAGCCGCCTACCAGGCAGAGCTCGCGAAACAACAGTAGCGGTAGCGAAGGGGTTCGACATGGCGCAGCTCGTCGGGTTGATCGTCAGCGGAGACGACGCCTTCACCACGCAGATTGGCCGGCTACTCCGCTCCGGCGCGATTCCGGTCAGCATCATCGACGACCGGGTGGCGCGCGACAACGTCGCGCTCGACCTCGTCATCGTCGACACACGCGGCGACCCCTCGTCGGCCATGTCCACCATCGAACGGATGCGCGCGGCCTCGCCGAATGCCGGCATCTTCGCCATCGCGCTCCAGGCCGACCCCGATTTGATCCTGCAGTCGATGCGCGCCGGCGCGAACGAGTTCTTCACCTGGCCGCCGCCCGAGGAGACGTTCCACGGCGCCATCCGCCGGACCGCGGCACGCCGCGAAACGACCCAGGGCGCCAAGCCGACGGCGACGACGCTGGTGTTCTTCGGCGCCAAGGGCGGCGCCGGCACGACGACGCTGGCGGTGAACTGCGGCGTCGAGCTCGCGCGGCTCAGCAAGCGCTCGACGATCATCGTCGATCTCAAGCCGGGACTCGGCGAGGTCGCCTTGTTCCTCGGGCGTCCGGCAGCGCTACAGCCTGGTCGACGCGCTCGACAACCTGCACCGGCTCGACAAGCGAATTCCTCCGGGAGCTGGTCGTGAAGCACAAATCCGGGCTCGACATTCTCGGCGGGTCCGATCAGTTCGATCGGCCCGGCGCCGCCGACGCGGGCGCGATCGAGGAAGTCTTCCGGCTGCTGGCGCGGCAGTACGAATACATCCTCATCGACGCCGGGCAGCCAGATCAACTCGGTGGCCGTCGCCGCGCTCTACACCGCCGACACGATGTTCCTCGTCGCCAATCCCGGACGTGCCGTCGGTGCGGAACGCGCAGCGCCTGCTCGATCGCGTCCGTCAGCTCGGCGCGTGCGGCGAGCGCGTGCGCATCCTGCTGAACCGCGCGGCCGAACCGTATCCGATTCCGCCCAAGCAGATCGAAGCGCGCGCTCGGCCACCCGATTCATCACACGTTCCCGAGCGACTACAAGACCGTCTCGACCGCGCTCAACTCCGGCGTCCCGCTGGCGCTGGCCGGCGACAGCGACATCGCCGCGCAGTTCGACAGCTTCACGCGGCGGCATCATCGAACCCGGACGCCGCGGCTGCGCCTCAGGCAGCCAAACGCAGCCGGCTCGGCATCGAGCGCCTGGCGTCCATGTGGTAACCCATGCCATGAACTCCGACCGCATCCGCCGTTCCGCCGCCACGCCCGTCGCCGGCCGCGCCTCGACCGCAGGCTCCGCTGGCGCCCGCGGCAGCAGTACCTGGAGCTGCGGGCCAACGTGCACCGGAAGCTGCTCGGCCGCCTGAATCTCGAGGCGCTGGCGCAGGCCGATCGCAGCCGCGCCGAAGCCGAGATCCGGATGCTGTTCGGCGAAATCCTCGGCCGAAGAGAGCGCGCCGATCAGCCTGTCCGAGCGCGAAACGCTGTTCACCGAGCTGCTCGACGACGTGTTCGGCCTCGGGCCGCTCGAGCCGCTGCTGCGCGATCCGACGATCAGCGACATCCTGGTCAACACGCACAAGCACGTCTTCGTCGAGCGCGGCGGCGTGCTCGAGCGCGTGCACACGCATTTTCAGGACGATCGGCATCTGCTCCGCGTCATCGATCGCATCGTCAGCGGCGTCGGCCGCCGGGTCGACGACAGCTCGCCGATGGTCGACGCGCGCCTGCCGGACGGGTCGCGTGTCAACGCGATCATTCCGCCGCTCGCCGTCGACGGACCGCTGCTCTCAATCCGGCGGTTTCCCGCCGAGCGGCTGAAGGCGGAAGACCTGGTGACGCTGCGGGCGCTGACCCGCCCGATGCTCGACTTTCTCATCCACTGCGTGCGGGCGCGGCTGAACGGCCTCATCAGCGGCGGCACGGGCGCGGGAAAGACGACGCTGTTGAACGTCATGTCGGGCTTCATCGGCGACAAGGAACGCATCGTGACCATCGAGGACGCCGCCGAGCTCCAGCTCCATCAGGAGCACGTGGCGCGGCTCGAAACGCGCCCGCCGAACGTCGAGGGCAAGGGCGCGGTCAAGCAGCGGCAGCTGATGATCAACGCGCTGCGTATGCGGCCCGATCGCATCGTGGTCGGCGAGGTGCGCGGCGAGGAGGCGCTCGACATGCTCCAGGCGATGAACACCGGCCACGACGGCTCGCTGACGACCGTCCACGCCAACACCCCGCGCGACGCGCTGACCCGTATCGAAACGATGATTGCCATGGGCGCGATCAATCTGCCCGAGCGCGCGATGCGCCAGCAGATTGCCTCCGCCATCCAGCTCGTCGTGCAGCAGACCCGCATGAGCGACGGCTCGCGCAAGGTGACGAGCATCTCCGAAATCACCGGCATGGAGGGTGACACCATTTCGATGCAGGAAATCTTCGTGTTCGAAAAGATGGGCGTGACGCAGGACGGCAAGGTCATCGGCCGTTTCCGCGCCACGGGCATCAGGCCGAAATGCTGCGAGCGCCTCAAGATGTCGGGCATTCACCTCCCCGCCGACATGTTCGAGGGCGTGACGGAGGTGCGCTGATGCTACCGGCCCTCGTCGTCTTCCTGTTCGTCACCGCGCCTGATCGTGGGCGCGTATCTCCTCGCGGTGCCGAAGACCTCCGGTCACGATCTGGAGCAGCGTCTGCGGGAGATCTCGACGCAGTCCCAGCGCTCCCGTGCCCAGCACGGGGGATGCAACCGTCCTGAAGCGCGCCGCCCAGGGGCCGATGCCGGCCCTCGATCGGCTCGTCGCGGCGACAGGGGCGGGATCAGGACTCGCGCGCCTCATCGAGCAGTCCGGCGTGCAGACAACCGGGAGCGCGATCGTGCTCTTCAGCGCCGGCAGCGCTGTCGGCCTGGGACTGCTCACCGCCCTGTTCGTCCCGCAGGCGTTCGCGGGCCTGGCCGCCGGCGGACTCGGCGCGATGTTGCCGTTCTTTTGGCTGAGGCACAAGCGCACCAGCCGGCTGAAGCGCTTCGAGGAGCAGTTCCCGGAGGCGCTGGACGTGCTGGCACGCGCCACTCGCGCGGGGCACGCCTTTCAGACGTCACTCGGCATGGCCGCCGACGAAATGCCGGCGCCAGTCGGACCCGAGCTGAAGAAAACCTTCGATCAGCAGAACTACGGGCTGCCGCTGCGTGAAGCGCTCAACGAACTGGCCCAGCGCGTCAGCCTGCTCGACGTCCGCTTCTTCGCCACCGCCGTGCTGATTCAGCGCGATACCGGCGGCAACCTGTCGGAGATCCTCGACAACCTCTCGCACGTGGTTCGCGAGCGCTTCAAGATCCAGCGGCAGGTGCGCGTCCACACCGCCCACGGCCGCTTTACCGGATACGTACTGCTGACGCTGCCGGCGTTCCTCGCCGTCGCGCTGTCGTTCATCAACCCCGAGCACATGCAGCTGCTCTTCCGCGAGCCGATAGGCAAGCAGATGCTGATGGCCGCGATGGTCATGCAGGTCGTGGGTTATTTCTGGATCCGCAAGGTCATCAAGATCGAGGTATAGGTAGTGACGATTCTTCATCGCCCTCATCGGGTTCCTGTTCGTGTCGCTCCTGGTCGTCGCCGGGGCGATGGCGCTCGCGCCAGCCGGCGGCGGGTCGATTGCACGCCGGCTCGACGAGGTGACGTCCGGACGCATCATCGATCGCGGTGGCGACGGGGCCCCTCCGGACAAGACGGTCGTCGCCGCGCTGAAGCGCATGGGCGCGATGGCGCCGGGCTCGGCGAAAGAGCGCGGCAAATTGCAGCAGCGGCTGGTCATCGCCGGCTACCGGACGCGGGAAGCGATCGTCGTCTTCTTCGGCATCCGGCTCGGCATGGCCGTCGCTGTTCTTCGTGGCCGCCGCCTCGCCGATTTTCGGCAGTCCGAGTCTCGCACTCGCCCTTGCCGTCTGCGCCGTCGGCTACGTCCTGCCCAGCATGGCGCTGGCGCGGATGGCCAAGGCGCGCCAGCATCGGATGCGTCTGAGCCTGCCCGACGCCCTCGACCTCCTCGTCGTGAGCGTCGAGGCCGGGCTGGGGCTCGATCAGGCGCTGCAACGGGTGTCCGAAGAGCTGGCCTTTGCGCACCCCGACCTGTGCGACGAACTGCGGCTCATCAACCTCGAGCTCCGCGCCGGCACCGCGCGCAGCGACGCGCTGCACAACCTGGCGAAACGCACGATGCTCGACGACCTCCAGTCGCTGGTCACCATGCTGGTCCAGACCGACAAGTTCGGCACCAGCGTGTCGCAGTCGCTGCGGGTCCACTCCGAATCGCTCCGCACGAAGCGTCGTCAGCGCGCGGAGGAAGCGGCCGCGAAGACCGGCGCGAAGATGGTGTTCCCGCTGGTCATCTGCATCTTTCCGGCGATCTGGGTCGTGACGCTCGGTCCGGCGGTCATCAAGTTCATCCAGGTTCTGTTTGCCCATGTCGAAGCAGTGATGACAACAACGATCAACGACCCGCCGTCGCTCGACGACATTCCGAATCCCGCGGCGGCTCCGCCGGTTCCGACGACGCTCGAGGAAGACGGGCTTGAGCGCGGATCTCGTCGAGCAGCTGCTGATCAAGACGCTGTATACCGGCGAGGCGACCGGTCTGGTCGTCGCCGATCGCATGCGGCTGCCGTTCGGGCTGCTGGAGCCGCTCGTCGAGCACGCGCGGGCCGAGCGGCTGGTCGAGGTCCGCGGCACGACCGGTTCGGGAGCCGGCCGGCTATCGATACACGCTGACTGACGCCGGACGCGAGCGCGCGCGGCAATACCTCGACGCGAACCGGTACATCGGTCCCGCGCCCGTCCCACTCGCCGCGTACGTCGCCGAGATTCGCGCCCTGATACGCGGCACGCGGCTACATCGATCGCGAACGCCTCCGGCAGGGTTTCTCGCATCTGATCATCGGGGACGAGCGTCCTGGAGCAGCTCGGTCCCGCGGTCAACTCGGGGAAGGCGATATTCCTCTACGGGCCCCCGGGTAACGGCAAGACCGTCATCGCGGAAGGCATGGGACGGACCCTCGGCGGCGACATGTACATGCCGCATGCGATCGAGGTGGACGGGCACTTCATCACGATGTTCGACCCGATCAATCACGAGTCGCTCGAGACGGAGGCCGACACGACCAGCGTGGTCGCGACGGCCGCGCGCGATCGGCGATGGGTGCGCATCCGCCGGCCCGTGGTCATGGTGGGCGGCGAGCTGACGCTCGACATGCTCGACCTCACCTTCAATCCGCTCGCGAAGTTCTACGAGGCGCCCATCCAGCTGAAGGCGATCGGCGGCGTGTTCCTGGTGGATGATTTCGGCCGGCAACGCATGCGCCCCGAGGATCTGCTGAACCGGTGGATTGTGCCGCTCGAGAGCCGCGTCGACTACCTCACGCTGCATACGGGCAAGAAGTTCCAGGTGCCGTTCGACCTGTTGATCGTGTTCGCGACCAACCTCAATCCGGCGTCGCTCGCCGACGAGGCGTTCATGCGAAGGATCCCCTACAAGATCGCCATCCAGGATCCGACGGTCGATCAGTTCTCGCGCATCTTCGATCTGAACTGCCGCAAACAAAACCTCCGGTTCCACCAGGTGATGGTGGCCTATCTGCAGCGGCGGCACTACGGCCCGATGCGGCGGCCGATGCGGGCATGCCATCCGAGGGACCTGCTGGCTCATGTGACGGCGATGTGCCGCTATCGCGGGATCGAGCCGGTCATCACACGCGAGCTGCTCGATGCCGCGTGCGAGGCGTACTTCGTCGATGGCGACTCCGAGCCGGCAACCGTCGTGCCGCCGCGCAAGCGGGCCGTCGCGCGCCCCCAGATGGACGTCCACTGAGGTAGACAATGTTGCTCATGAACGGCCGATCCGGGCAGACGATCGCGACCAGCGTGGAGCTGGCGGTCACGCGTGCCGAGCGCCGCCGCGGGCTCCTCGGCCGGGACAGCCTCGACCTGTCGGCGGCGATGGTGATTTCGCCGTGCTGGGCCATTCACATGGCGTTCATGCGCTTCCCGATCGACGCGATCTTTGTCGATCGTACCGGGCGGACAGTGCGGCTCGTGCGCGGGCTGGCGCCGTGGCGCATTGCGGTCGCACCGCGCGCGCATGCCGTCATCGAACTGCCGGCCGGCAGCCTGACGGCACAAGACATCCGGATCGGCGACGAGCTGCACCTGGAGCCTGGCGGCGCAGCCAACCCGCGTCCTGGCGGAGACGCTGGCGTCAGACCTTGGGCAGCGACAGCTCGGACAGGCGCCGCACCGCCTCCGCGACCTCCGACATCCTGACCGGTTTTTCGAAGACCTCGGCCGCTTCCAGCTCAGGAAACCGGTCCGCATCCGCACCGGACAGCACGACGACCGGAATCCTGCCGAGAACGGGATCGAGGCGCTGCTCGCGCCGGAACGTCCACCCGTCCATCACCGGCATCCGCAAATCCAGCACGATCACGCTCACTCCGGCGCCCGTCCGGAGGTAATTCAGGGCCTCCAGCCCGTTATTGGCTTCGACCACTTCAAAGCCTTCGGCCGTCAGGAACCGCGCGATGGTGCGACGCACGGCTTCGTCATCGTCCACGAGCAGGACGGAGGGCATCGAAGTCGATCCTGTACCGTCCGCCTGCGGACGGTCAAGCTCCGCCAGTCTGGTTGCCGGTATACTGCGCCAGCAGTCATCGGGGAATCGGGTAATCGAGTAATCGGGTAATCGGGTAATCGATTGTGAGATTCAATTACCCGATTACCCGATTATCCAATTACCCGATACATTAGAGGGAGTCATGGGTCATCGCTTTACCGGGTCCAGGGGCTTCCAGCGGTTAGAGGGCAGCCGCCGGGTCATCATCGCGCTCCTGACGCTTCTTGCGCTCGTCGCGCTCGCCGGGTTGCTGTCGTCGCCGACGCGCCCTGGCCCGCCGGCGACGGCCGAAAGCCTGCCGACCCGGCTGAGCGACGAGGTCTTCTGGCATCTCATCACCGACTTCTCGGAGCCGAATGGTTTCTTCAGGTCAGACAATTTCCTGTCGAACGAACAGGAATACCAGTGGGTGATCCCAACGCTCACCTCCACGCTCGGAACGGGCGGCGTCTACCTGGGGGTCGGCCCCGAACAGAACTACAGCTACATCGTGGCGCTGCGTCCGAAGCTCGCCTTCATCGTCGACGTCCGGCGGGGCAACCGCGATCTGCATCTGCTCTACAAGGCGTTCATCGAGATGTCGGCGGATCGCGCCGATTTCCTGTCGCGGTTGTTCGCCAGGCCGCGGCCGGCGGAATTGCCGTCAGGAGCAGCCGGGACGAGCGTCGGCCAACTGTTCGCGGCTTACCAGCGCGCGACGCCCAGCGCGGAGCTGTTCGAGGAGAATCTGCGGGCGGCCACGGGATGGCTGCAGCGTCATCACTCGTTCGACCTGTCCGACGACGAGGTCGCGGGACTCGAGTATGTTTACCGGGCCTTTTTCGAAGGCGGGCCGGATCTGAACTATTCGTTTCCGAACGGCGGGTTCGGCCGCGGCGGGAACTTTCCCACGTATGCCGATTTGATGACCCAGACCGACGGCGGGGGCGAGCATCTCAGTTACCTGGCGTCGGAAGACCACTTCCGGGTTCTCGGCGAGCTCGAGCGGAACAATGCGATCATACCGCTCGTCGGCAATTTCGCCGGGCCGAAAGCCTTGCGCGCCGTGGGCGGCTACCTGCGCGAGCACGGCGCCACCGTCTCGGCGTTCTACACGTCGAACGTCGAGATGTATCTCTTCCAGCAGGCGGACGACTGGAAAAAGTTCTACGGCAACGTCGCGGCTCTTCCCATCGACGAGAAGAGCACATTTATTCGATCGGTGTCGAACCGGGGCTTCCGGTTCCAGCTGCGAAACAACGCGCCGGGCGCCAGAGCCTCGACGCGTCTCAGTTCAATCGCCGATCTCGTCCGCGACTATCGCGCGGGCCGGATCGACGGCTATTACGACGTGATTGCGATGTCGCAATGACGCACATTGCAACGCGCACGGAGACACGCAGAGCTGAGAATTGAGGATCTATTGCCCAGATCTCTGCAGATCCTTGCGATCCTCTGCAGATGATCGTCGGTCAGGTACTCGGAGAAGGCATGACCAAAGCGAAAGTCAGCCAGCAGAAACGATCGCGCGAGCGCGCGAAGCAGGAAAAGCGTCAGCAGAAAGCCGAGCGGCGCTCACAGTCCTCGACGGGACGGCCCAAACGCCTTCCAGGCGACGAGGATCCCGATCTTGCCGGCATCGTGCCCGGCCCACAGCCCTCCCCGTGGGGTGAAGAGGAAGCAGAAGGCGACGAGGAAGAGAAGACGGAGTAGACGCCCGGTTTGGAGATGCCCCCGTGATGATGAAGCGATCGTTCCTGCTGGTCCTGCCCGTGCTGATTGGTGCACTCGGCGCCGGATGCCAGCGTTCGACCACCCCTCCCGCGAATCCACCTGCGGAAACCGCAGCCGGCGCGCAAACGCCGCCGGTGGGCCAGCCGCCCGCCGCGACGCCGCCTGGCATGCAACTGCCAGGCGCTGCCGCCTGCCCCGGGTGGCGCCGCTTCCAGCGGGCTTGCGGCCCCGCCGGCCGGCGCGCCGGCCAAACCGGTCCCGGCGGTCCTGCCCGCGGTGGTCGCCACGGTGAACGGCGAAAACGTCCAGCGGTGGGAGCTCGAGACCGCGCTGAAGCAGGCGGAGGCCAACGCAGGCGGTCCGGTGCCGGCCGATAGTCGCGATGCAATCGTACGCAGCATCCTCGACGAGGTGGTCATGGATCACCTGCTCGCGCAGGAAGCGCGCAGCAGAAACATGGACGTCTCGGAAGCCGAGGTGGACACCGCGATGGCGGCCATCCGCAAGGACTTCCCCACCGAGGACGCGTTCAAGCAGGCGCTCCTGCTGCAGGGGCTGACGCCAGAGCAACTGCGGGAAGTGACGCGCCGCGGCATGCAGGCGCGTAAGGTGGTCGACGCGGAGATCACCTCGAAGGTGGCCGTTCAGGATGCCGAGGTCGATGCCTTCTACAAGAACAACATCGATCGCTTCAAACAGGGCGAGACGGTTCGCGTCAGTCACATCTACTTCGCGGTCCCTGCGGACGCACCCGCGACGCAGAAGAACCAGGCGCGCGCGGCGGCGCAGGAAACACTGAGGCAGCTCAAGGCTGGCGCCGACTTCGCGAAACTCGCCAGGGAGCAGTCCGACGATCCGAGCGCCGAGAACGGCGGCGAGATGCCGTTCTTCGGCCGGGGGGATCTGCCGCCCGACTTCGAGAATGTCGCGTTCGGGCTCAAAGCCAGGCACGATGAGCGACGTGGTGGAGCTCGCGACCGGCCTGCACATCGTCAAGCTCCACGAGACACGCGGGCCGAGAACGGCGCCACTCGCCGAAGTGCGAGAGAACCTGAAGCAATTTCTGCTGCAGGAGCAGCATCAGAAGCGGCTGGAGCAGTTGGTGGGCGAGATCAAGGCAAAAACCAAGATTCAGATCCTCGTCTGACGAGAACCCCCACCCAGCCCAGCATCACCCGGAGCGGGAGCGGTTGCGTGACTAGCCGCTCGTTGAGCAGGTTGCGCATAGGTGCGCATGCCGTCCGCCGCCGACGGGCCAACGCTATACTTGAAGTGTTCTGCTCAGGGATCTGCCTCCCGGCGCACGCTGGTTCACCATCACGGTCATCGCGCTCGGTGCCATCACTTTGGCTGCCGCTGCTGCCGCGCGCCGACTTCACGCCGCTGCCGCCGCTTCTTTTCCTGGTGCTGCTGTCGTCGCTGACCTCCGCCTTCAAGGTCCAGCTTCCGATCGCCAGCGGCTCGAACATGTCGGTGTCCTACATCGTCGACATCGCCGCGCTGATCCTGCGAGGTCCGCACGCCACGATGATCGTCGGCGCCGCGAGCGGCTGGAGCCAGTCGACGCTGAACGCGCGGTCGCGACCCGCGGCCCATCGCACGCTGTTCAACATGGCGGTGCTGGTGCTCACCGTCCAGGCGGCGGGTCAGGTCTACCAACGGCTGGGCGGCACAGCCGAGCGGCGACCTGCGCGCTCATGGCGATCCCGCTGGCCGGCATGGCGCTGACCTACTTCTTCGTCAACACCGTGCCGATCGCGATCGCGATCGCATTGACAACGAAGCAGAGCGTCTGGCGCATCTGGAAGTCGGAGTTTGCGTCGAGCGCGCCGAGCTACCTGCTGGGCGCCGCCGCGGCCGCCGTCGTGATTGCGGTTACGGAACGCTCCGGGTACTGGCTGACGCTGCTGCTGACCGCGGCGCCGCTCTACCTGACCTACAAGATGTACCGTGCGGGACGCGAGAGCGAGGCGCGGCAGGGCGCGATTCTCGAAGCGGCGCACGACGCCATCATCACGATGGATGCGCAGCTGAACATCCGCGAGTTCAACCCGGCGGCCGAGCAGATGTTCGGGCGGCGCCGGACCGATGTGCTCGGCCGCAACGTGGACATGCTCGTGCCGGCCGGCCGATCGATCGACTCAACTGGACGCTCTCACGCAGTACATGGAGACGGGTCACGGCCCGCTCGTCGGCTCGGCGCCTCGAGCTGACGGCGATTCGCGCCGACGGCGCCGAATTTCCGGTCGAACTGACGGTCGCCCGGATGCGCGGCGACAGCCGCGCGGTCATCACCGGATTCATCCGCGACATCACCGAGCGGCGCACGCTCGAAGAGCAGCTCCGGCAATCGCAGAAGCTCGAAGCGATCGGGCGGCTTGCCGGCGGGGTCGCGCACGACTTCAACAACATTCTGATGAGCATCATGGGCTCAGCCGATCTGTTGCTGATGGAGCTCGGACCTGACGATCCGGCCCGGGGCGAAGCCGGCGAGATCAAACAATCGGTCGTGCGAGGCGCCGGCGTCACGCGGCAGTTGCTGGCGTTCGGCCGGCGCCAGGCCGTTCGGTCCACGACTGTTCGCGCTCGGCGACATCGTCAAGGGAATGGAGACGATGCTGCGCCGGCTGATCGGGCCGGAAATCGAGTTCGATATCGCGTGCGCGCACTCCGCCGGTCGTCGTCATGGCCGATTCGGGCCAGTGCGAGCAGGTGGTGATGAACCTCGTCATCAACGCGCGGGACGCCATGCCCGAGGGCGGGCGCCTCACCGTGCGCGTCACGGAAATGGAACTGGATGAGGCGGCGGCGGTAACGGCGACCGAGGGGCACGCCGGGCATTACGCCCTGTTGAGCGTCGCAGACACCGGCACGGGGATGACCGAGCAGACGCGGGCCAAGCTGTTCGAGCCCTTCTTCACGACGAAGGAGCAAGGCAAGGGCACGGGACTCGGGCCTCTCGATCGTCTACGGCATCGTGAAGCAGAGCGGCGGGTACATCAGCGTGTCGAGCGAGCTCGGGCGCGGCGCCACGTTCAGTGTGTACCTGCCGGTTGCGGCTGTTCCGGAACCGACGCCTGTCGCCGTGTAGGCCGGTTCAACTGCTGTGTTTGTGGTAGCAACAATCTCTTTGTATACTTTCCGCGAGGGTGCCTTCCTCCGCCGCCATAATGACAAAGAAGCGGGTCAAGCCGGGAAACGCGCGGCCCGCCACGCGAGCCGTGCGCGGCCGCCCGCCCGTCCACCAGGAAACCTGGTCGAAGGTTTCCGTCGTCCTCTTCGATCGTCAAATCGTTCACCTCGACCGGCTCGCGACCGATATCCGGGGCAGGAGCGGAAAGCCGATCAATCGCGCGGAGATCATCCGGGCGCTCATCGACGGCTTGATCGAGAGCGGGATGGACATCACTGCTTCGGGCTCTGAAGCCGACCTTCGCGCACGCGTCGCCCGCCGGCTGGGCGCCTCCTTCCGCTGAACCGCGATCACGGCAGCCGGCGACTACACGCCCTGGCGGCACGGCTGTGCAATCGCGTGCATAATGTCTGCTGGGAGTGGAACCGTGAGCTACGTGTGTCCGCGGTGCGAGAGCTCAGACGTCCACCACTCGCGTCCGCGATCGCAATTCGAGCGGCTTCGCTGCCGGCTTACGGGCCGGGTGCCGTTTCGTTGTTATGCCTGCCAATGGCGCGGCTGGAGAAAGGCTGTGCCGGCCGCTGGTCTGCCACTCCGGCAGGGCCCGACGGATATGAAGTTGGAACGCCTGGATCCTCCAGGTGAATCGGGAGACCGGACGTGACCGACGACGAACGCCAGAAGGCCGAAGCGCTGATCAGCCGCCTTGAAACCGCCGTGGGGGCAGTCTTTCCGCGCGACCAGGCGAACGCGGGCCTGATCGCCGAGATGATTCGGGATCTGAACGGCCTGCGCAGCCTTCTCGGCTTGGTGCGGCCGCACTAGCGCTGATCTTCAGACGAAGGCCTGGAGCTCTAGCCGTGTCCTTTGTGTTGAAACACAAGTGTCAGACTTCGGTCGCGACCTCGGGGACCACATACCCCACCGTCATAATCCAGGTCACCAGGAAAAACGCCGCGGCGGTGAGGTACGGCGCCGACTCTCCGTAGCGTTGAAGGACCGTCGCCCCCCACACCGGGCCCAGGGTGCGGCTCAGGCTCTCGATCGCGCCGGCCGCGCCTTGAATACGGCCCTGCTCGTGGGCTCCGGCCGCGCGGCTGACGAGGCTTGAAATCGTCGGCATGCCGAGACCCATCCCGAGCGACAGGGGGACGAGAATCAACACGAACCCCGGAACCGAATAGGTGACGCTCGCCGCCGCCAGCCCTATCGCGCTGAAGACGAGGCCCACCACAAACGTCGTCTTGTCTCCGAGCCGGCGCACGATCGGCCGGATGAATCCACCCTGCACGACGGTGCTGAGCAGGCCAAAGCCGGCAAACAGGTAGCCGGTCAGGGCGGCGTCCAGGCCGAAACGTCGCGCGACAAACAACCCGAATGTGGTTTGAAAGATGGCCAGGGCGAACCAGAACACGAAGTCGATGGCCAGGATTCGGCGAAGGATCGGGCGCTGGAGCAGCTCCGGCAGGTAGCGGAGCGGGTTACCTGCGCCTGCGTGTACCCGGTGAACGGTCTCCGGAAGCCATAGCCACGCCATCACCGTGGCCACGACCGTGATCGCGGCCGCTGCCCAGATCGGCGCCGTGTAGCTGATCCGCACCATTATGCCGCTCAGCGCCGGGCCGAAAATGAAGCCGAGCCCGAACGCCGCGCCCAGAATGCCGTACGCCCGCGCGCGATCCTCCGGCTCCGTGATGTCGGCCACGTACGCACGCGCCGTCGAGATGTTTCCCCCCGACAATCCGTCGACGATGCGCGCCAGGAACAGCATCGCGATCGACTGCGCCATCGCCAGCATCACGAAGCTGACAACCGTCCCGAGCAGGCTGAAGATGAGGACGGGCCGGCGGCCGTAGCGATCGGACAGATCGCCGAGCAGTGGCGACGCAATCAGCTGGGCGAGCGAAAAGACCGCGAACAGCAGGCCGACAACGAAGGGAGATGCGCCGAACGTCTCCGCGTAGAACGGAAGGAGCGGGATGATGATCCCGAAGCCGACCAGATTCACGAAGATTGTCAGGAAGATGATGAGGAGGGGTCGCGTCACGAGGGTCCCGGATATTCTAGATCGACCAGCGCCTCGTTCGCCCGATGAGCCGCCCTGCAATCAACAATCAACGATCAGCAATCCACAATTTCACTTCGCCCTCGGTCCCTTGTTGTCTCGAACCAGCACGTGATCGAGGTTCGCGACACGCCAGCCGGTCTCGTACACCAGTTGGGCGATCCGGGTCATCTTGCCGAACTCGATCTTCGAGACCTCGTCGGTGTTCATGTGATAGTCGGGGTGGAGCCCGGTCGTAAAGAAGGTGACGGGAATCCCCTTTGCCGCGTAGCTGTAGTGATCGCTGCGGAAGTACATCTGCTCGGGATCGTCCGGATCGTTCATCTCGTAATTGAGCGACAAGGGCCGATCCAGCGCGCCGTTGGCCGCGCGGATCACTTCGTCGAGCTCGGTGCTGATGCGATCGGAGCCGACGAGATAAACGGTTTCCGACTCCGAGGCCCGGTCGTTCCGGTTCCGTCCAATCATGTCCATGTTGAGCTCGGTCACGACGCTCTCGATCGGCACGGTCGGATAGTCGGCAAAATACAGCGAGCCGTAACGTCCGCGTTCCTCACCCGAATGCCACACGAACAGCAGCGACCGCTTCGGCCGTGGCCCTTCGGTGAACGCCTTTACGAGCGCCATCAACGCCACCGTCCCCGATCCGTCATCGTCCGCGCCGTTCCACACGCGATCGTTTTCGGCCCCCGGCCTGACGAGCCCGAAGACGGGCGCGCCGACACGCTGCGGCGTGCCACCTGCTGTTGTGACTTCGCCTTCGGCATAGCCGAGGTGGTCGTAGTGCGCGCCGAAGGCGACGTAGCTGTTCTTCAGCTGCGGATCGCTGCCCTCCACGATGGCCGCCACGTTGTGCGTCAGCTGGGTCCGGACGATTTCGTATTGGGGGTCCAGGTTGAACGTCAGCCTCACGTCGTTGAGGCGAAACGACGGCAGCGATTCCTGCGCGTCGGCCCTCCGCTTCAACTCGTCGTACCTGGTTGGGGCGCGGCTGAAGAGGAAATCGAAGAACGTATCCGATGCGGTCATATTCGGCGCCGCCGGCAGATCGAGACGCTGGGACGTCGTGAAGTCCGCGGCCGGAATCTGGCCTCCCCGTCCGCCTCCTCCGGTCCCTCCTGCCCTTCCCGCCCCTCCCGGCGGTGAAGGTCCGATTCCCGCGGCCGCGTGCAGTTGCTCGGTCGCGTACCGGTTGCGGCCGGCGAGCAGCCCCGCGGAGGCCGAGGAGTTGGCGGCTCTCGGTCCCCGCGCCCCGAGCCAGATGACGCCCGCGCCCTTCACGTCCTTGCCTGCGAAATCCACATGGTTTGCGCGCGGCGCGTCGAGGCCATACCCGACGAACTCGACGCGATCGAGGACCAGTCGCTGTCTGCCGCCGACGTTTGGTGGGAACGTCACCCCCTCGCCGTCGACAAACGTCCGGGCCTGTCCTGCCAACCTCGACGGTGACCGACGACCGGCCGGTCGTTCTGACGCCAAGGACGCGGACTGTCTGAAGGTACGACGTTCCGTTGTCCCCTGCCGGTTTCGCTCCCGAAGCGCGCAGATGGCTCTCGATGTAGCCCGCGGCAAGGCCGAGGCCGGTTGAATACAAGGCCCGCCCCCCCAGTTCGTCGGACGCGATGTGGGACAGCCAGACCTTCAGGTCGTCGCTCTTGATCAACCCGATGCCGCCGCCGGTCGCGGCCGACAGTGTGACGACGGCGGCCAGGGTCGCAGCGACACACATACGGACGGGGCCGAGGCGGCGGTTCATGACAGCTCCATTCAGAGGTAACTATAGCTCTCGCTTGCCAGGATGGACGACTTCGGGTAAGGTTTTTGCCTGAGATCCTGCCGGTTGTGTGTGTGTGCGCCGTTGCTCCCCCGCGCGTTCGATCCCCTTCTTCCACCTTAGGAGAGAGTTGATTGGCTGTCCGTCTGTTCGTCGGCAATCTATCGTACGGTACGACTGAAGCGGATCTGCGAACCTACTTCGGCGCCGTGGCGCCACCCTCCCAGGTCGTCCTGCCGGTCGATCGCGAGACGGGGCGTCCCCGCGGGTTTGCGTTCGTGGAGTTCCAGGATCGTGCGCACGCCGAGCGGGCGATTCAGCAATTCAACGGCCAGGTGTTCAACGGCCGGCCTCTCGCGGTCAGCGAAGCGCGGGCACGCGAAGCGGGGGGCCCGCCACCCGGGCCGCGACCAGGCGGTTTCAGCCCGCGTCCTCCCTCCTCGTTCAGCGGAGGGCCGCCGCGCCCCTTCGATCCGAACGCGCCATCGGCGCCGCCGCGCAGCCGGAACTTCGGGCCGGATGCCAAGCCGCAACGCGGCGGCAGCGCGAAAGCCAAGAAGAAGGAATCGGAGCGCCCCCGCGGGCCTATCCCACTCAAGAACACAGGCCGCTCCTTCACACTCGACGACGCGGACGCGCCGGTGGACGATGCGGAAGCGATCGACGACGATTTCGCCACGAGCAAGCCGCAGGAGGACACCGACGCCGACGACGACAAGAGCTAAAGGCGTAGCGCAGGACTTTAGTCCTGCCGGCACCCGCGTGTTGCAGGTCTAAAGACCTGCGCTACACCATCGAAAGCTGTCAAGTCAGGCGGGTCCCCCCGCTTTCGCCAGTTTCGTCCAGCCGGGCGCCAGGCGCAGCCGCGTGCGGATGTGATCGAACGCGGCGAGCAATTCGTCGATCATCCGCGGCGTACGAGTGGCGCGCGCGTACACCCAACCGGTTTCACGGATCAGTTCGTGCCCCTCGACCCGGGCGCAGAAGAACTGCCCGAGCTGGACCTCCCGGGCGATGGCTTGGTACGGCACGATCCCGATGCCCAGCCCGGTCTTCACCATCGCCTTGATGATCTCCACGTTTTCCGTGTCCATCACGATGGTGGGCTCGATCTTCTCGCTTGCGAAGAACTGATCGATGACGTGGCGCGTGGCCGACCCCACTTCGAACAGCACGAACGGCTGTCCCGCGAGCTCTCGCGGTGTGACACGGCGCCGGCGCGCCAGCGGATGGCGTGGCGGCGCCACGACGAGCAGCTCTTCCCGCATCACCGGGACTGTTACCAGATCTGATTCCTCGATCGGCAGCGTCAGCAGCCCCGCGTCGACGCGGCCGGCGCGGATTTCCTGTACCGATCGCTCCGCGGTCGCCACGGTCAGCCGAACGTCGAGGTGAGGATGGACGCGGCGCAGGTACTTGAGCAGCGGCGGGAAAACATACAGGCAGACGGTCATCCCCCCGGATAGCCGGAGCGTGCCGCGCAATTCGCGCGTGCGATCGGTGATGACGCCGACCGTCTCCCGGACATCCTGGAAGACGCGCTTGCCGAGCTGCACGAGGCTCTCGGCCGCGGGCGTCATTCTGACCTTGCGTCCAACGCGCAGGAACAGCGGCTCGCCGAGCTCCTCTTCGAGCAGCAGAATCTGACGGCTGATGGCCGACTGCGACACGTGGAGCTTCCGCCCGCACGCGGTGAACGACCCGGTTTCGGCGATCGCCTGCAGGATCTCGAGCTGCCGCAGATCCATCCGTCGATGCTTTCAGCTTTCCTTGTAGAGGGTGTACCCGAACGGGCTCAACAGCAGCGGGATGTGATAGTGCTCGTCGGCGTCGCGCACGATGAACGCGACCTTGACTTCGGGAAAGAAGGGCATCGCGATGCCGCGCTCGCGGTGATACGCCGCGATATCGAAAGTCAGGCGGTACGTGCCAAGCGCGAGCTGCCGCCCTTCGGTCAGCGTCGCGCGGCCCTTGCCGTCGGTCATACCCCGGCCCACCGGCACCCACTCGCTGGCCTGGCGCATCTCGAGAATGACCGTCACGCCCACTGCGGCTTCACCAACCGAGGTATCGAGCACCTGCGTCGAAATCATGTCAGAACCACGGGGCGCGCCTCCTTCGTCCAGCCCTCTTCCCACGTCGGCCGCGCGGACTTGCGCGCGCCGGTTCGCAGCCGCTCGAGACCCTTCTGATCGACCGGATAACTCTCGAACAGATCGAACAGGATGTCCGCAAGCTGCCCGGCCGTCGAGAACAGGAGGCCGTTGTCCCCGTGTCTCACTCGTTCGGCGAGGCATGCGCCGTAGTCGAGCGCCAGCACTGGCACCCCCGCGCCGAACAGATCGGCGACCTTCATGGGAATGTCGAGGCCCGACGACGATCGGTGCAGGCAGAGCCCGAGGTCGGCGCTGCCGACCACCCGTGGGTAGTCTTCCGGCTCGAGCCACCGCGCGCGCAGCTGAACGCGCCGGGCCGGCAGGCCCGCGAACCGCCGTTCGAACTCGGCGCGGCGTTCGCCGTCGCCGGTGACGAGCACGACCATGTCCGGAAACCGCCGGTCTCCTCCTGCCTCCCAGCCGCGAATGCGCTGCTCGAGCCTCACGACCGCCTCGATGATCACGTCGAAATCTTCGTCCTCGGTCCAGCTCGTCGGGCACACCACGAAGCCGACGGTTTCAGCATGGACGCCGAGACGCGCGAAAAGCGCCTGACGGTGCCGGTCGCGCTCGCTCTGCTCAATCGGGACGAACGCCGAGGCAGGACGATCGTACAGCACATGCGCGTTGGCGACGCCGAACCGGCTCTCCAGGAACGCCGCGAGACCGCGTGACACACATAAATTTGCTTCGACCAGCCGGGCATCGCGCCTCTCGAGCCACCGCGCCAGCCGGACCGCCGGATGCCAGTGGCCCAGACGGAGCCGCAGGAGCGTGTACCCAAGGTTGTGCCAGTCGATGATGAACCGCACCCCTCGGCGGCGCAACGCCCACCAGGTCACGGCGAATGTCGGGAACGCCGGTGGGTTCTGCATCAGGACCAGATCGGGACGCGGCAGCTGCCTCAGCGTCCGCCACAGGCGAAGGCTCAGACGGGCGGCATCGAACAAACCGGCGATCGCATAGCTCGATCCGTACAGGCTGCGCCGAATCCGCAAACGCGTTTTCTTGATGCGATGGACGGTAATACGCGGATCGCCGGTGACGCGCCTGGGGAGCGGCGTGCCCTCCAGGCCGATCAGGTCCACGTCGACGCCGTTCGACACCAGCGCGTGCGCGTGGTACTGCATGCGGGCACTTCGCCCCAGATCGCCGAGCGCAACAACGGCGGCTCTCATTCGGGAAAGAGTTTCGAAGGGTGGCGAAGGTATTTTAAGCCGTTTTCAGGAAGCGGCGCTCGATCAGTCGCACGACGGCCGCCCCCTCGGGGCTGAGCGCCGGCCCGAAGCTGGCCGATCGCGCCGCGCGCCCTCGCGAGACTGCCAGCGTCACGCCGTCCACCGCGGCTGGCCGCGTCCACGCGCGGGTCGAACTTGGCCCGAGCAAAACGTCTGCCGCACGCCGGTCTGCCGTAGAATCACAGGGATGGAGGTCTGATGCTCATTGTGGGCCTCGTGCTTTCCCTCATTTTTGTCGCCGGCCCGACGCGTGCGGCCGCGGCGCAGGCCAGCGCCCAATCCGCGACTCTCTCCGGACGCGTGATCGACGAAGGAACTGGCGCGCCGATTTCGAGCGCGCGTGTCATCCTGTTTGCTCAGACGCCAAACGCCCCGACACGACCGATCCAGGCGGTCACGGACCAGGACGGCCGGTACACCTTTGAGGGCGTCGCCCCGGGCCAATACCGCGTCGATGTGCAAAGGTCCGGGCTCGTGCCACGGGCCAATCCAGGCAGGGCGCCGGCCGTGACCCTCGCGGCCGGTCAGGTCGTCGACGACTGGAACGTCCCGGTGCAAAGGGGCGGCGCCATCGCCGGGCGCATTCTCGATCCGTTTGGAGAGCCCCTGGTCGATATCACGGTGCGCGCGGTGCAGCGAAACGGATCGCCCCGTCCCAGGCAATCGCCACCAGCCCGCGTCCAGTCGACCTCCCCGCTCAGGGCTTTCAGGCTCTCCGCCCACAGGTCTTTCAGACGAACGATCTGGGCGAATTCCGGATCTTCGGCCTTGCACCGGGCGAGTACGTCCTTGCCGCGAGTCCGCAGCAGCGATTCGGATTCCAGAACCTCTCTATAGACACGACGCTGCTGGGATCGACGTTCTATCCGGGAGTGTCTGACACCGCGGCGGCGCAAACGATCCTCGTGACCGCCGGAGAGACGGTTGGCGGCGTCGAGTTTCGCCTGCTGACGGCCGCGGGATTCAAAGTGTCGGGCGTCGTCGTCGATCAGGCCGGCGCGCCGATTGTGGGAGCGATGGTTTTGCTGCGAGGCGATCCGCGCGCGGAGGTCGCCATCATGGGCCCCGTCGGACAGAGCAGCTCCGACGCGAACGGCAGGTTCGTCCTCGGCAACGTCCCGTCCGGATCCTATTCCGCCACGGTCATTCCGATCTTCGTCTCCAGGACGAGTGGCGGCGACAGTTTCGAGAGCAGCGGCATCAACGGCGGCGGACCGCAGGCGTTACGAGTCGATCCGGTCGCGGTGGTCGTTGCCGACGCCGATGTCGATGGTGTAACGATCGTCGTACGGCCTCGTCAATGAAAACAGGAGGTCCGGTGCCGTTTCTGTTCCTGAGTCTCCTCCTTGCTGGTGCACTGTCATCCGAAGAGGCGCCTCAGGAGGGCACACAGGTCGCGCGACTATCCGGACGTGTTGTCGAAGAGCGGACCGGCGCCCCGATTTCGAGCGCGCAGGTCGTTCTGCTACCCCAACAACGAACCACCTCAGGACCGCCACTACTGGCAATCACGGATCAGGACGGCCGGTACACGTTTGAAGGCGTGGTGCCCGGCCGATACCGCGTCGATGTTCTCAAGGCCGGGATTCTTCCGGCTGCCGATCCCGCCAACGTGCCGACCGTGACCCTCGCGGCGGGTCAAATAATCGACGACTGGAATGTCCCGGTGCAAAGGGGAGGCGCGATCGCCGGGCGCATTCTCGATCCGTTCGGAGAGCCGCTGGTCGATGTCACGGTGCGCGCGGCGCGGCGAAACGCGCCAGGCGCCGGCCCTTCCCAGGCGATCGCGAACAGCACGCCTTCAGGCGATCTCCGTACCAGAGCCATCCCGACCAACGATCTCGGCGAATTCCGCGTCTTCGGCCTTGCATCGGGGGAATACGTCATCGCCGCGTCGCCGCAGCCGATGATCGGACGACAGAGCATCTCGGCGAACGCGACCCTGCTGGCCTCCACTTTCTATCCCGGCGTCTCCGAGGCCACGGCCGCGCAGCCGATCGCCGTGACCGCAGGGGAAACGGTTGGCGGGGTCGAATTTCGCCTGCTGACGACGCCTGCGTTCAGCGTAACGGGTGTCGTCGTCGATCAGGCAGACACACCGGTGGCGGGGGCAAGGGTGATGCTTCGGGCGGACTCGCGCTTCGATGACCGTGGCGTGCTGAATCCGGGGCCCGCGAGCCAGATCAACGCTGACGCGAGCGGCAGGTTCGTCTTCGGCAACCTCCCCTCCGGTTTGTACTCAGTCAACGTCAACGTCATCGTCAGCAGCGGCGGATCGCGGGCGACCGATCCGATCGCCGTCAGGATCGACGATGCCAACATCGACGATCTACGAATCGTCGTACAACAATGATCGCAGGGAGCCCTACAGCGATTATCACTTGTTCGTAGCAACGCGGTGGAGCCGGTGACGGCGGCTGGACGGCATCGGCCGCAGCCAGCCGTCGAGGCCGGCCGGTCTCCCAGCTCACTGACTGCGCGGTGAAGGTTCTGATCGCGGCGATCACGGTGACCACGATCCGTGACGGTCGGCCAAGCATTGCCGGCGCTTGCCGTGGGTGGACCAAGCTGGAAGCAGCTGTTGATCGTCCGCGGGAGCGGAAGAGTCCGAACCGGAAGCGCGCAGTCCCGGCGGCCGACACGGGTGGCAGCGGCCGATGCCGTTCAGCCGCCCTACGGCGACGATACTCCGCTACACGCTAATGAAAAGTGCTCCCAACCTAAGCCTAGGGTGGAAGTTTTTCACCAGTGATCAACCGCACGCTTCGCTGAAGCGTCAGGTACGCCCATGCCCATTCGCCGATCACCGCCAGGCGATTGCGGAATCCGATCAGCCAGAAGATGTGGAGAAACACCCAGAGGAGCCACGCGAAGAATCCCGACGCCTCGAAGGGACCGATGTCGGCGACCGCCGATCCGCGGCCGATGACGGCCATCGTCCCGTAGTCGCGATAGCGGAACGGCGCCGGCGGCTCGCCCTTCAACAGATGCAGGATGTTCCGCGCGGCCTGGGCACCCTCCTGCATTGCGACCTGCGCCACGCCCGGCAGCAGCGCCCCGTCCTGCTCCAGCGCACAGAGGTCGCCGGCGACGAAGATTTCCGGGTGACCCGGCACCTGTAGAGTGGGCTGGGCGGGCACGCGGCCGGCACGATCGAGCGGCACGCCCAGTGACGTCGCCAGCGGCGACGCCGCCACTCCAGCGGCCCACAGCACGGTGTGCGCCTCGATGCGATGCATCTCCGGGATATCCGGCAAGCCGGCTTGTCCCGCCGAAGCTTTAGCGGGGGCGGAACCCCACGTGACGCCTTCGCTATCGATGCCGGTCACGATCGACCCTGTGAGAACCTCAACGCCCAGGCGCTCGAGCGATCGGCGGGCCGAGTCGCGAAGGTGACCGGGAAATGCGCCGAGGAGGTGCGGGCCGCCTTCGACCACGACGATCCGCGCCGATTCTGGTTGGATGTTCCTGAAGTCCTGCCGCAGCGTGCGCCGCGCGATCTCGGCGAGGGCGCCGGCCAGTTCGACGCCGGTCGCGCCGCCCCCGACGATCACGAAGGTGAGGAAGCGCCGTTGGCGAGCCGGGTCGCTTTCGCGCTCGGCCGCTTCGAACGCGATCAGCACCCGCCGCCGCATCTCGAGCGCATCATCGAGTGTCTTGAGCCCCGGGGCACGAGCCGCCCATTCCGGATGTCCGAAATAGGAGTGAGCGGCACCGGCGGCGACGATCAGAAAATCGTAAGGCACGTGCGGTACGTAGTGTCCGGCTTCAGCCGGACTCGAGGCATCGGCCGGACCAGGATCGATGACCACACGCCGCTTCGCTGCGTCGATCGCGCGCACCTCTGCCAACAGCACGTGGACGTTCTTCTGGCGGCGGAGAATCCACCGGATCGGTGACGCAACATCGCCCGGCGACAGCGACGCGGTGGCCACCTGATACAACAGCGGCTGGAACAGGTGGTAGTTGTGGCGGTCGAGCAGCGTGACGCGCACATCGGCCCCGGCGAGCGCGCGCGCCGCATGGAGCCCGGCGAAGCCGCCGCCGACGATCACGATATTGGGACGATTCACGCTGGAACCGTATAATCGTAGCGTATGGCTTCAGAGTCCATCTTCGCGGGGACCACATCGATTGTCGAAACCGCATGTCCGCTCGATTGCCCCGATGCATGCACGATGGCGGTCACCGTGCAGCAGCGCAAGGTGATCGCGCTCGACGGCACGCACAAGAATCCAGTCACCAACGGCTACATCTGCGCGAAGGTCCGCAAGTTCGCCGAGCGCGTCTACGGACCGGACCGCCTGCTCTATCCTGCCGTCCGGAAAGGCCCCAAGGGCGAAGGCCGTTTCAAGCGGGTGACGTGGGACGAAGCGCTCGATCTCGTCGCGGATCGCTTCCGCCGCGCGAAAGCGGCGCACGGCGGCTCCTCGATTCTGCCGTTTTCATACGGCGGCTCGAACGGGCTGCTGACGCAGGACAACATCGACGCGCAGCTGTGGCGGCGATTCGGCACCTCGCGTCTGGCGCGAACGCTGTGCGCGGCGCCGACCGGTGCGGCCAATCAGGCGCTCTACGGCAAGATGCCGTCGGTTACCTATCAGGATTATCCGGAGGCGTCGCTCATCGTCCTGTGGGGCGTCAACCCCTCCGCGTCGGGTATTCACCTGGTTCCCTACGTGCGCGAGGCGCAAAAGCGCGGCGCCAAACTGGTCGTCATCGACCCGCGGACGACGACGCTGGCCGGTGCGGCCGAGGTCCACCTCCCTGTCAGGCCGGGCACCGACGTCTGCGTCGCTCTGGCGATTCATCGGTACCTGTTCACGAACGGCTTCGCCGACGAGCGGTTCCTCCGCGAACATACGCGCGGAGCCGACCGCCTGCTCGAGCGTGCCGAGGAGTGGACGATCGAGCGGGCGGCGGCCGCGGCCGGGGTCGATCCGGCTGCGCTCGAGCAGGTGGCCAGGCTGTACGCGGAGAGCTCGCCGGCGCTGATCCGGTGCGGGTGGGGCCTCGAGCGCAACCGCAACGGCGGCAACGCGGCGCTGGCGGTGCTCGCACTGCCCGCGGTTGGTGGAAAGTTCGGTGTCCGCGGCGGCGGCTACTCGATGAGCAACTCAGCCTCCTGGGACATCACGCGCCCCTGGATCGGCAGCAACGAGCCCGATACGCGCGTGGTGAACATGAATCACCTCGGGCGGGCGCTGACCGAATACGACGATCCCCCGATCGACGTGTTGTTCGTCTATAACTGCAATCCAGCGGCGACAGTTCCCGATCAGAGGCGCGTCATCCGGGGCCTCGAGCGGGACGATCTCTTCACCGTCGTCTTCGAGCAGGTCATGACCGACACGGCGTTGTACGCCGACCTCGTCCTGCCGGCGACCACCTTCCTCGAAGGCTACGACTTCGCAAAAGCGTACGGGCCGATCAACATGGAGCTTGCGGTTCCGGTCGTGGATGCCGTCGGCGAGGCGCGCGCGAACGCCGACGTGTTCGGCGATCTATGCGGGCGCCTGGGTCTGCTCAACGATGGCGAGCCGACCGGCGAGCTCGATCTGATGCTTCACGTGTTCGGGGCGCTCCCCGGTACGATCGGTGCGGACCTCGGCGCGGGCAAGCGGCCGTTACCGCCGTTCGGCGACACGCCTGTCCAATTCGTGGACGTCTTTCCCAACACTCCCGACCGAAAGGTCGACCTGTTCCCAGCCGCGCTCGATGCCAGTGCGCCGATGGGGCTCCATCGGTTCCAGCCAGATCCCGGAACGGAGCGGTATCCGTTGGCGCTGATCTCACCGGCAAGCGATCGAACGATCAGCTCGACGCTGGGTGAGCTGCCGCGGTCGGATGCCAGGCTGACGATGCACGTGGACGATGCACAGGCGCGGGGATTGTCGGACGGCGACCTCGTCCGGGTGTTCAACGATCTCGGCGAGGTTCACTGCCCGCTGAGCGTGAACCCCTCTATCAGGCCGGGCTCGGTGAGTCTCCCCAAAGGGCTGTGGCGGCGCAGCACGCGCAACGGCGCTACCGCGACGGCGCTCGCCCCGGACACGTTGACAGATCTGGGGGAGGCGCCTGCTTTCAACGACGCTCGCGTGCAGGTCGCCTCACTCCCCACGGCATGAATCTGGTCATCTAGTTATCTGGTTATCTGGTCATTAAATTGAACAATCAATGATCAAGTAACCAGATGACTAGATGACCAGATTCAGTAACTGAAGAAAAAAAACAGGTCGACACCGCTCCCTTGCATGCGTTGAAAGAGCTGCTGCTGGGTGCTCGAGCCCTGCAGCATGTTCGTCTGCAGGCGGAGCCATTCCGTGAGCTCGTACTCGAGGATGAAGTTGGTCTGGCTCTGATCGCCGATGCCCTGCCGCACCTTCAGGTAGAGGTTCTGTCCCACCTGTTCGCCAATCGTCAGCTCCGCGGCCGCGCCACTGTCCGGAGACGTGCTGATCTCGAACATGTCGAGGCTCAACGCGTTGCCGAGCGATCGGGCCAGCTCGTTGGCGACGGCGCCGGTGGCCAGCGCCTGCCCGCGCTGGACGAGCGACAACTGCTCCCCGGTGCCGAGCTGATTGATCGGCTGATTGAAGACGATGAGCGACAGGATGTCGGCCTGTTCGAGCGGCGGAGTGCTGCTCAGGACGATCTCCGGCTCCTTGAACGTGCCACGCACGTTGACGTTGGCCGTCACCGCCTGAATGATGCGCTGCGCCCGGATATCGAGCTCTGGATTGAAATCGTCGAGACCGTCGAAGCGCACGATGCCGTCGCGCAGGATCGTGAACTGCCGCCCCTGGAAGTTATAGGTTCCCCGCACCGTGTTGACAGAGCCGTAGAGACGTAGCTGGTCGTAGGGCACCTGGTGGAGATACAGATCGCCGCCAAGCGTCACGTTCGCCGAGCCCAGGCTGATCAGGCCGTCCGAAGGCCTGAGGTCGTTCCCCTCGACGACCAGATCGTTTGGCACGGTCAAGCGCACGTCGATCTGCAGCGTTTCCATCAGCCCCGACATCCCCGGGAACCCTGGTGCGAGGGGCGCCGACGGCTCGCTGGCGGCGGCGTCCGGGACGGTCGTGTACTGGGTCTGCTCGGTCGAATATGCCGAGTTGCCGAGCAAGGAAAGAATCGGATCGAGATTGATCTGCCCGGTCGTCACGCCGAGATCGCCCTCGAGTCGTGTGGCGTTGAGCTGTCCGGTCACCTGCACGTCCATGTCCAGGCGGACGTTCCCGATCTCGTTGTCGATGACCTTGAAATCATCGGCCTTGACGGCGATCGACATCTCGCCGACTTTGCGCTCTCGAAGCGCCAGATCGCCCGTGATCGTCAGCGGGCTCTTGCGGTTGTCCAGCACCTGGAGCTGTTCGATGTGGATGCGATCGGACTGAAGATCGATCTGGCCGTCGAGATCCGTATAGGTGACGCCGTTCGGCTCGAGCGTGAACGCGGCGTTCTGGATCGTCACGGCGCCGTCGGGGCGGGGATCGGCGGCCGTGCCTGTCACGTGGACGTGCGCTTCGAGCATCCCCGTTACGTCAGTCAACGCGGTCGTGAAACCCTGGACAATCCCGACATCAATCGGCGTGCTGTCGATGCGGAGATCGATCGGATCACTCGAGGTCCATCCTGCGTCGCCGAAAAGCGCGGTGGGGACCTCCCCCCGGGCCTCGATCCACGTCGTCGGATTCTGCAGCAGCTTCGTGTCGACGGTGATGGCGGTGCCGGCGTAGTTGGCGGTGCCGCCGAACGAGTCGTAGCGGAACTGACGGAAGCCGCCTTGCTCGATTGCAAATGACGCCTTCGCCTCAGGCGCATCGGTCGTTCCGGTGACCGTTCCGCTGGCGTTGAGGCGCCCGGAGAGCTGCGGAGGCCTGAGCAGGAGGGCGTCCACCATGGCGATATCCACGTTGGTCGCCGTCACGTTCAACGAGTCGCCTCGATGCCCGAATGTGCCGTCAAGCGCAATCCTCTGATCGCCATTCACCAGCGCGAACTCGCTTACCGTCACCGTGTCGTTCCCGTATCGGATCGTCGCCCCGGACCCGGGGACCGTCTGCCAGGTCATCCCTTGTGTGGTGAGCGCGAGCTGCTGAAGGTGCAGCTCCTGATGGTCGGGATGCATGACCAGCAAACCCGCGGCGGTCATCGACCGCTGTGGCTGCTTGGCCGTCGCCTCGAACGTTACCTGCTGGTTCACGTAATCGGTCTTCGCGGTCAGCTCGTTGATGTTCTGCCCCGCGATCGTGACGAAGGTCCCCTGCGTCGTCGCCGCGACGCTCACGCGGGCGATATCGAGATCCGGAACCTTCGCGGTGAAGTCGCTCGAAAGCGCGAGTGCCCCGTACCTGGACTCGCTGGCGTCAGTGCCGTATTTCACTCCGTTGCCGACGACCGTCCCGACAGCCTGCAGCTCGCGCCTGTTGCCCGTCACCGTCAGGTCGGCCATGCCGATGCCGCTGAGGGGCCGGCCGAGGAGCTTGCCGATCTCCTCCAGGCTGGGACTGTCGGCATGCACCGTCAGGTTGGATTGGCCGGATTCGTTGAGCGCCAGCGAGCCGCTCGCCTGAACGTTGGCGTCGCGGCCGACGAGCTCGAACGTGCGGATATCCGCGGTTGAATCGCGATAGTCTCCGTCGATTGTGGCGCTGGTGATCTCGACACCGCCGACGGTGGACGGTTCGATGGTGACCTTCCCGGTCGCCTGCACGCTTTCGGGCGTAACGCCCGTCGAGACGTTCGCGACCGTCGCCTCGACATCGAGTGTGCCGCCAACCATGCCCTTCATGGCAGGCCGGCCGCTGACAGCCGCCGGGTCGAAGCCGGCGAACGAGCCGGCCGCCTTCACGTGCGCCGTGTCCTGCTGCAGAGTGGCATCGAAGGCCAGCTGAGGAATCAGCCCGCCCATGATCGCCGTGTCACGCAGCGTGCCGCTTGCCGTGAGGTTCATCTGGCCGGGCCCCGATGGTCCGGGCGGTCCAGGCGATATTGTCCCGCTGCCGCTCGCCACGATGTGGCCGTTGACGGAGCTCTTGTACCGCGGGTCGGCCAGCGCCGGAACGCGGAATTCGGTCCCTACCCGCTGCAGGTCGAGGTTGTCCACGGTCGCATCTGCCTGGTACGTGAAGACGCGGCCGTCGATCGTGAATCCCGCGGTGCTTCCACGTGCGATGGCTGCGCCCGCGATCGTCGACGGTGTGAAGCGCAAATCACCCGCAATCCGGCTAAAGCCGGATCCCACGTTCGAGCCAGATCCCACGTTCGAGCCGGATCCCACGTCTGAACCGGACCTTGCGGTTCCCGCGACGTGGTAGTCGCCGTTGACGTCCGTAGCTGCTGCGGGAACGTTCAGCGACCGTGGAAGGCGCCGCAGGTCCACGCCCCGAACCTGACCGCGCAAGTCGAACGCCACCGGACCCGATGATTCCTCTGGTAATACGAGCCTTCCAGCAGTTGTCACAGTCGACCCGTACGCCGATGCACGGCCGTCGAGCGCGACCCGGCGGCCATCGATGCGCGCCTTCGCGCTTACCCGATCGGCCGCGAAACCTGCGGCGACGATTCGCGGAGCGTCGAGCGACACGGTCCCGCCGAACGAACCGATGTCGGAGAACGACTTCCCGTGCAGATCGAGCGTGACATCGGCAGTGATATCGCTCTTCTGTCCGGCGTCGTTCAGGATCGGCGACAGGTCGAGGTGGCGAATCGATAGCGTCCCGGCCGCAGAGAGCTGCGGGGCCTTCAGGTCGGCGACGATGTTTCCGTTCACCTGGCCCGCCGACGAGCGCGCGTTCAAATCGACGCTCAGACGATCCATCGGACCATTCAGCTTCAGCTCGAACGCCGGCTGCAGGTGGACGCCGGCAAGGGCCGGCACGAGCCGCGCCAGCTCTGGCAGCGACACCTTGTCCGAGCTGATCTGCATGACGACGGTCGGATTCGACAGATACTGTTCGACCGCCCCGTCAACAGAGAGCGACGTCTCAGCGGTCCTGAGCGCGAGCTGCTCGAGGTACACGGTGTCGTCCTGGACCGCGACGGTGCCGGAGAATGCGTTCAACGGCAATCTCGGGGTCCGAACCGCGGAACGAGAGCTGCGTAACTTCGATGGTGTATCGCACCGGCTCGTAACGGAACGCCAATCTGGCGTCGAGATGCTCGAACCGCTTCGGAATCTCGATGCCCGAGGTGCCCACTGGACCATCGATGACGACGGATCCGTCGGTTATGCCGATGGCCCCGATCGAGATGGGGCGGGCAGGACCGCGGCGATCCGCCTCCTGCTCCTGTTTCTTGATCAGCCGGCTGATCGACCACGCATCTCCCTCGCGCTGAAGGTAGATGATCGGCTTGTTCAAGCGAATGCTATCGATCGAGAGACCCTTTGAGATGAGCTCGAACACGCTGTAATCGAGCCCGAGATCCTCGACCGCCACGACCTGGCTGCCGTTCATCGAGACGGCGACGTTCTCCATCTCGAGGCCGAAGAACAGGTTCCCACCCAGCCGGCCGATCGACAGCGTCCCGTTCAGATACTGGCTGGCTTCACGCACGATGTAGCCGCGCAGCCGATTCTTGAACCACGCCGTCTGGGAGACGATGACGAAGGCCGTGGTGGAGCCGATCACCAAGACGAGAACCAGAATCACCGCGTACAGGAGCCGTCGGCCGATTCGCATCCTTAGAAGGCCTGACCGATACTGAAATGAATGCGCCAGCGGCGCAGCTGCGGCTCGCCGTCGACGCGCAGGTCGGGATTGGGATTGAGCTGGTAGCCCGCATCGAACCGGACCGGGCCAATCGGCGTCTGATAGCGCAGCCCGGGACCCACGTCATAGCGCAGATCCCGCAGGTCCATGTCCCAGGAGTCCGTCCACACGTTACCGCCGTCGAGGAAGAGCACCGCACCCAACTTGCCATGGATATCGAGCCGCACCTCCTCGCTGAACGCCACGAGGCTGTTACCGCCGATCGGCAATCCCGAATCGCTGAGCGGGCCGACTTCGTATCGTCCCCATCCGCGAAGGGTGCTTGCGCCGCCGAGAAAATACTTCTTCGAAAACGGCACGTTGCCCGGATCGTTCGCTGACGGGCTGATATTGCCCAGCTGTAATCGACTCGCCACGACAACCCTGGAACCGATCGGCAGGTACTGACGGGCGTCGACCGACAACCCGTAGTACTCGTACGTGCCTGGCACCAGGCCGGCCTGCTCGACGTGGAACGCCAACTGGTAGCCTCGGCGCGCATTCAATAGGGTGTCCGCCGTAGAGTGCTGCAGGTCGAAGGCGATCGCATTCAGAGTGCCGCTCTGGCTGTTCGTGTCGGGGTCCAGGCCGAGAGCGATCAGGTCGTCGCGGAGCGATTCATCATTGAGCGCAGCCTCGGAGATCGTGCTGTCGTTCCGTTCGCTCAGCAGCGATGTCGCCCAGGACGTCCTCTCATTGGTCCGGTGCGCGACCGTCAGCTTGGCGCTGGTCACAATCGATTGATACGCGGGGGTGAAGGTCAACCAGTGCTGGCCATCGCCGCCCAGAGAGAAACGCGGAGCGAAGAAATATGGCTGGTTGAAATCGAGCCGGACGCCGCGGTCGAGCGCCGACCAGCGCGCGTGCGCGCCCGCCAGCCGCGCGGCTCCGAGGAAGTTCACATGGTGATATTCGGCTTCCACGCGCGCTTTCTCTTCGGTGCCGTATCCCAGACCGAAGTTGACGCGCTGGTGCTTCCCTTCCGCCACCGTGATCCGGATGGGCACTTCGTCCGGTTGAAGCTCTGTGTTGAGCGGCTCGATGTTGGCAAACTGAAAGAGCTCGAGGCCGTACAGCCGCCTTTGGGAATCCTGCAGCACACGGCGTCGATAGACATCGCCGGTTTTGAAGGCCAGCGAGCGTTCGATGACACGGGCGCTGACGGACGTGTTCCCCTGGATGGCGATCGGTCCAATGTGGGCGAGCTTTCCCGGCTCGGCCATGAACGTCACCGTTGCGGTTTTTCCGTCGGGGCCGTCGTCTTCCGAGACCTCGATCTTCGCGTACGGGTAACCCTGGTCCTTCAGCTCGTCGAGCGCCAGCTCGCGACTGTTCACGACAAACTGGCGGTCGCGCGGCGCTCCTACTTTGAGCGGTACCTGGTTTTTCAACGCCTCCAGGCGTTCAGGCGGAATGGTGTCGAACCCGACGAAGCTGATGGCTGCAACCCTGGCGGGTTCGCCTTCGGCGATGGTGATGGTGGCGTCGACTTCGTCCTGTTTGTCGTTCAGCTTGACGTCGAAACCGGTCACTCGCGCGTCGGGGTACCCACGGTCGGCGTAGAACGCCTGGATCCGCTTCAGGTCCGCATCGAACCGCGCCCGGTCAAAGAATGCCTTCCGGCCCCAGGGCAGCTTGGCGCTTTGGCGCGTCGCGAGCGCACTGCGCAGGCGCGCCTGGTCGACCGCGTTCACACCGACGAACTCGATCGAACGGACGGTAATCGTGCCTTCTTCGTTGCAACCGGCAGAGACCATAAGTAGCCCGGCGAGGACCAAGCGAAAGACACTTCGCCGCATGTCACTCATTGGAAACACAACGCGTGCCAGAGTATGAGGTTGGAGGCTAGAGGTTAGAGGTTGAGGTGGAGGTTAGGGGTCGGGGGCTAGGGGAACTAGGGACTAAGGCGGTTGGAGGTTAGGGCTGAACTAGCCTCTAACCTCCAACCTCCAACCTCTACCAGCTACTTTTGCAGATTGACGGTGAGCGCGGCGCGGCGGTTGAGGCGGCGCGTCTCTTCCCGGGCGTTATCGTGCTTGGGCCGCTCTTCCCCGTAGCTGACCGTCGTCAACCGGTTGGCCGCGACGCCGCGGCTGGTCAGGTAATCGCGCACCCCCGTGGCCCGCCGGTCCCCCAGCGCCAGGTTGTACTCGGCCGTCCCGATGTTGCACGTGTGGCCTTCAATCTGGATCCGCAGCGTCGGATCGGCCTTCAGCGCCGTCACCGCCTCGTCCAGTACCCGCGTCGCTTCCGGCCGCAGCGAGTACCGGTCGAAGTCGAAGTGCACGTCTTCAAACACGTACACTTTCGGCGTCGGCCGCGTCACCCCGATGTTGACCGTATCGGCCGCCGTCAGCTTGTCGGTCGGGCACGTCACCGTCACCGTCACCGGCACCGTCGCCGCGTCCTGCCCCGCGGTCCACACCGTCTCGCGCGCCGTCGGGTCCGCAAAGGTGCCGCTCGGCGCGCTCCACCGATACGTCACCGCGCAGTTGATCGAGCTCTGCACCGTCGCCGTCACCGTCGAGGGTTGCCCGATTTCTACCGTCGGCGGTTTGGCCGTCGCGTCGACGCCCAGCTTGTGGGCCGCGGGCACCGGCGGCGGCGGCGGCGGCGGCGGGCGGCGGCGGCGGCGGCACGTAGACCCGCGCGCCGGGGTGATACCCGACCCGCACCTGCCAGTCCCAGTAGTCGCCGAAGGGCGAGTCGTTGCCTTCCGAGAACGCCTCGACGCGCTCTTCCTTCGGCAGATTCCACGCCAGCCCCGTGCCGATGAAAAAGCCGCGCTGATGCTGGTAGTTGAGGCCGAAGTGCACCCGCGTCTGGCTCGACGTCTCGGCCTGCAGCGGCGCCACCGACCCGTCGACGCCCACCAGCCCCACCGTCTGGCTCGCCGTATCATCCGAGACCAGACTCCCCGTCAGCTCGGTATACACCCGCAGCGGACTCCGCGTCGGAAACCCCAGCCCGCCGCCCCAGCGGAACGCGCCGCCCGGCGTCTCGAAGCCGTCCGGCTCGCCGCGCCACTCGTAGCCGACATAGGCCGAGACCTCGACCACCTGCGACACGTCCTTGCTGCCGATGAAGTCGACGAAGAAATCCGTCGCCCCCGTGCTGGTGCCAATCTCCTCGTCGCCGGTCGGGAGCTTCAGCACCCCGCGGATCGCCACCGCCAGCGGGTCCTGCTCGGCCTCCGCCAGGAAGTTCACCTTGCCGCCGACGAACCAATCCCCGACGTTATCGCCCGTCCAGATGCGATTGACCCGCGGGTAGCGGTCCGCGAAGCTGCCGAACTCCGTGTTGTTGGCCACGAAAATCGGCCGCACGTCGCGGTCGATGCGCGTGTCGAACAGGAACGAGGTGAAGAGCTCCACCCGGTTCCGGATGCCCACCGCAAACGTCCCGGCGAAGTCGCCGACGTTGGTGTAGCCCTGGATGTAGTTCGTGCCCCGCCGGTATCCCGTGACCGACCACTTACCGTGCGCCAGGACCTCCGCGGTCGGCACAAACCACAGCCCAGTGTCGCCGTGAAACGTCGTCGTCGCCGGCCGCGTTCCCCCGCTCGTGTTGTCGGTCGATGACGATTGTTGGCTGGCAGGATTCTGTCCCGTGGATGTCCCTAAAGACCCGGTCTGCGCGCTCGCGGGGGTGTTCGACGCTGCGAGACCGAACGCGAGTACCGAAGCCACGAGTACCTGTCTTGATGACATTGTCGGTCGCCTCCAAAATCGTCGTGCGTGCGGGCATTTTTCCTGGCTCATTCAACACGAGTTGGCGGGAAACGAGCCGGGGTCGTCGGCGTGTCGGCGTTCTGCGGGGCGGCCTCGCCCTCGGAAGCCACCAGCCGTCCGCGACCGCCGCGGCTCACTTGCCCACCACGGCGTCCCGCCGAGCGCGCCTCGTCGGCCGTCCACTCGTGCGCCGTGCCCTTTTCGTGCGCCGCCCGGCCACCCTTGCTCGCGATTTCGCGCTGTTTTTCGGGCGACATCGACGCGAATCCCCGACGTTCCTTGCGTTCTGTATTCACACTGCCTCCTGCATTGACTACGTACGGCCCCCGTTGCTGCGGTTCCGGAGGGGGGTCCTGGATTTGCGGAGGACGCGGCTCGTCGAGCGGTGTTTCCGGCGCCTCATCCTTATCGTCAGAGTCGCGTTCGTCATCTTCGGCATCCGACGCGGCGGAATGCAGACGAACGTTGGACTCCTCCCGATACGCCCCCATCGAACCACATCGTTATCAAAGACTGTGCCGCCGGCCGCGGAAGGGCAGTACCACTAAATGCACGCTGGACAAGGGTTTATTAGAAGCGATGCGCGGACCGGCCAATGAGGATTGCAGCGGTTTACTACAGAAGGGCTGGGACAAGTAGCGATTGACTGCGCCGGATGAGTTTGCGCGGGCGCTTCAGGATCTGGGCGTCAAACTGCTTGTTTTCGGCATTGCCTCGCGCATCGAGGCCGCAGCCTTCGCCCTGAAGTAGTCACAAGTTACACAGTTGCGGACGTCGAACTGGTAACCCACGATCGGAAACCACATCGGGTGGGCGCAGAACAGCGTCGGCCGCCCGGGGTTCACTTCGCCTGCTGTGGCACGTACCCTGGCGGAAGCGCGGCGCCTTCGCCGAAGAAGAAGTCTTCCATGTGCTTGGCGACAAGGTCCTGCGCTTCCTTCTGCCACGGCATCAGCCGGTACTCGTTGAGGATCATCTTCATGCGTTCCTCCCAGAGTTTCCAGGCCTGGACCGAGACGCTGTCAAAGACACGCTGGCCCAGTTCTCCAGGCCACGGCGGTGTATCGAGTCCCGGCAACTCCTTTTGGAACTTGGTACAGAACACCATCCGTCCGCTCTTGTTCGAGGCAGGGGGAGACGGCGGCGTGGGGCCACATGCATCAGCCATGTCAGTGATTGTAGTGCAACTGACCGCGCGCGATCACCGGGATCTCCGGGTCGATGACAAACCTGAGACGTCCGTGAGCGGCGCGAAGCGCGCGATCCACATCGCCGGGGTGCTCCGCGCGCGCGAAGATGAACCCGAGGTAACTGGCTCCTTCTGGCAGCGGGATCAGCAGTTGATCGGCTTTTGCGGTCACGCGAATGTCGTCGACCCCGGCGACCGCGCGCGCCTCGTCGACGCCGTCCACGCGGCGGAAGATGCCGCGGCGCGATATCGGGATCATCATCACCCCCGAGGCGAGCGACTCCCGTCTCCATTCTTCCGGCGATTCACCCAGAGAATGCCGCAATAACAGCTCCTCCAGCGAGAAAAGGGGTCGGGAGTCTTTTTCCCGCCCATCAAAAAAAGACTCCTGACCCCTTTTCTCGAACCGGAGAGAGCGCGAGCACAGGCCGCCGATCGGACGCGCCGCAACCTCGAGAACGAACACACCGGCGTCGTTGACGCGGCACTCGGCGTGGACCGGGCCGTGGTGCAGCCCAATCGCCACGGCCGCTTGCGTCACGGCATCGACGATCGCAGCGTACTCGCGCGCCCCCGCGGCAGAGGGAGCGACGTAAATCGTTTCCTCGAAGAAGGGGCCGTCGAGCGGATCCGGCTTGTCGAAGAGCGCCAGCACGTGCAGCACGCCGTGGTGTAGAAGCGCCTCGAGCGCGTACTCGCGGCCGGGGATGAAGCCTTCGACGATGACCGACGCATGCGCGTCGTTGCGCTCGGCCTGAATGTCCGGCGAGTGCAGCAGCGTCCGCAGTCGGTCGAAGGCAGTCACAAATGCGTCCGCGTTGTCGGCGCGCATCACCCCGCGGCTGCCCGACAACGCCACGGGCTTGACGACCGCCGGATAAGGGATCGAGCGAGCCACCGCCTGCGGATCCGCGCCAGTCGTTGTCGCCACGAACCAGGGCACCGTCAGGCCAGCGGCCTGGAACCGCTCGCGCGTGCGCTGCTTGTTACGGGCGATCGCTGCTCCTTCGGGCGGGTGCCACGGAATCCCGAGGGCGTGAGCCACGCGCGCCCCGATCACCGTGGGCCGATCGCCGACGACGAGGATGCCATCGAGCGGGCGGGAGCCGGCGGCGTCGAGGATCCCGGCGACGGAGGCTTCCTCGTCATGAAACCGGATGGCAATCGCCTGGTCGCGCCACGGATCCTCGATCATGTGGCATCGATCGGTGGCGAACACCAGGTCCACGCCGAGCCGCTCGGCCGCCTCGCCAAATGCACGGGTCTGGTAACCCGTTGTCGTGGCAAGCAGGAGAACCCTACTCATCGTGAGACTTGAGACTTGAGAGTTGAGACTTATATAAGTCGAACATCATCCGGATTCGGCTCCGCACAGCAGTACCAGGGCTCGTTCATGTACGGCACTGCCGTGGAGACTCTGGCGACTGAATTCGGGCGCGGCAATCCGGCCCGCTCGTGAGCGAGCGCTCGAATCTCGTCGAAGCTGGCGCGACGGTCTGTTGTCTGGCGCGTGCCGACGAGCGCGGTGACATCGCGGTGCAGCGCGTCGACGTGCGGATCGACATGCCTCCATGGGTACGCCAGGGTCGTCGGATCGAAGGCGTCGAGAGAGGCGCGCAACTCCGGAAGCTCGAGCAGCCGGGAGCCTTGGGGGACGAGCAGCCGGATGGCCAGCTGGATAGGCGCGACGTGCTCCACGAGGTCGAGCTCCGCGATCGCTTCGAGCAGATCGCAATAATCCTGGAGGGTGAGCCACGGATGAAAGGCGACGAACGTGGGGACAAGGGTCACCCCCGCGGCGCGACAGGCCGTAACCGCCTCGAGAAAATCGGCGCGCGTGTGGCCCTTGTCGAGAAACGCGAGCACGCGGTCGTCCAGGGATTCGACCGCGCTCGTCACGAACGCACAGCCGCTCGCCGCCAGCCGCGGCAGGAGCGGCCGGTGTTGAAGGAGATGCTCGACCTTGACGGTGACGTCGAAGCTTACCCGGGGATGCGCCGCGTGCATGGCGTCGACGATGTGCATGGCGTGGGTGGGACCGTTGAAGAAGTCCGGATCGCCAAAGGTGATGTGGGTGGCGCCCGCCGCGACCTGCGCGGCGATGTCGGCAAGGACGACATCGGGCTGCACCACACGGAACTGCCCGCGATAAACGGGCACGACCGGGCAATGGCGGCAGAGATGTTTGCAGCCCCGGCTCGCCTCGGTTGAACCGACCGACCTCCGAGTGCCGTCGGGCATGTGCAGCGTGGCGTACCGGGAGAGCGGCGGCAGACCCGAGCGATCCGGGACGAGAAACTGGAGCCGGGGGAGCTTGGCGGTCGTGGCGCCGGTCTTTAGACCGGCCGTGCTGCAGGTCTGAAGACCTGCGCTACAACTATCTGAAAGGCCCCGCGCGATCGCCGCAAGATCGCCCTCGAACTCGCCGCCAAGCACCTCGTCCACGCCGAGCGAGCGCAACCACGGCTCGTTCAGGGGCGCGTAGAGGCCGTACGCGCAGATCCGAGCCTGGTGATTGATCCGCCGTGCCTTCTGGACGACGGGACCGGCAAGCCGGGTCGCGGTATGCATCGGGAGATGGACGCCGATCAAATCGGCGGCCGTGATGCTCGTCTCCTCGAGGCGGTCCTTCGCCGCGTCCACGCACTCGACGACCCACCCTTCCCGGCGCAGCCACGCGGCGGGCGAAGCCAGGCCGAAAGGCTGGCGTCCCAGCTCGTAGGTCGAGATCAACAAGGCTCGCATCTAGCTGGATCATTCTGGCACAGCCGTCTGGTAGACTGCGTTTCATGAGCACAGCTGCCGCTCGCAAACTTCCGGTGCCCGATCCCCAAAGCCAATACGATCGGGCATTCTTCGGTCATCCGCGCGGCCTTTCCACCCTGTTTTTTACAGAGATGTGGGAGCGCTTCAGCTACTACGGGATGCGCGCGCTGCTCATTCTTTTCATGACCGCTGCGCCCGCGGCCGGCGGCCTGGGCTTCGACGCCGTCACGGCGGGCGCCATCTACGGGCTGTACACATCGATGGTGTACATGATGACGCTGCCCGGCGGCTGGATCGCCGATCGGCTGATCGGCCCCCAACGCGGCGTCCTCATCGGCGGGATCCTTATTGCGTGCGGCCACTTCAGTATGGCCGTTCCCGCCCTGTCGATGTTTTACCTTGGGCTCGTCCTCATCGTGGTGGGGACCGGTCTGCTCAAAGGCAACGTCAGCGTCATCGTCGGCCGTCTGTACGGCACCAATGACGGCAGGCGTGACGCCGGGTATTCCATCTTCTACATGGGGATCAACACCGGCGCGTTCGTCGCGCCGCTCGTCTGCGGGTATCTCGGGCAACGGGTCAACTGGCACCTGGGTTTCGCGGCCGCCGGCGTCGGCATGGTCCTCGGTCTCGTGCAGTACGTGGCAGGGCGGAAGTATCTGGGTGATGCCGGCCTCCACCCGGCAAACCCGGGTTCGCCCAAAGCCCTGGCCGAACAGAAACAGCAGGCCGCGCGCTGGGCGGGCCTGGGTCTCGGCGCACTGGTACTGTTCGGGCTCGCCGTCTACACCGGTGTGATTGCGGTCACGCCGACGCAGATCGCCGACGCCGCAGGCTACATGCTGCTCGGCTTGTCGGTGGGATTCTTCGCATGGGTGTTCCTGTCAGGCGGGTGGACGCGCGTCGAGCGGAATCATCTGCTGCTCATCGGCGTGCTCTTCGTCGGGTATGCGCTCTTTGCTTCGGTGTTCGAGCAAGCCGGGTCGACGCTGAATCTCTTCGCCGACCGCAATACCAACAACTCATTCCTCGGCTGGAGTTTTCCGAGCAGCTGGTTCCAGTCGATCAATCCGATCTTCGTGATTATCTTCGCGCCGATGTTTGCCTGGCTGTGGGTCCGCCTGTCCTCTCGCGGAAATGAACCGGGAGCGCCGTTCAAGTTTGCAATCGGACTCCTGCTCGTCGGCGCCGGATTCGCCGTGCTGATTCCGCCGGCGGCCGCTGCGCAGGCGGGAACGCTGGTGAGCCCCGGGTGGCTGCTCTTCACCTACCTGCTTCACACCTGGGGAGAACTGGCGCTGAGCCCCGTCGGCTTGAGTGCCATGAGCAAGCTCGCACCCGTGCGCATCGGCGGCCTCGTGATGGGCGTCTGGTTCCTCGGCACGGCGGTCGGGAACTACCTCGGCGGCCGCGCGGCGGGCTTCTACGAGTCGATGACGCTGCCGAACCTGTTTACCGCAACCGCGGCGTTTGCCCTGACCGCCGGCTTCCTCTTCCTCGTGTTCTCGAAGCCGCTGAACAAACTGAGCCGAGACACCGCATAGCCCCGGATGGCGCTCGAGGAATACAAGAAGAAGCGCAATTTCAGCAAGACTCCTGAACCGGCCGGCACAGTCGTCAAGCGTGCCGGCAAGGCACGGTTCTTCTGCGTCCAGAAACATCTCGCCAGTCACCTGCACTACGACTTCCGCCTCGAGCACAACGGCGTGCTGCTTTCATGGGCTGTGCCCAAGGGGCCGTCGCTCGATCCCAAAACGAAGCGTCTCGCGATGAAGGTGGAAGATCATCCGCTCGCGTACGGGGAGTTCGAGGGCGTGATCCCGGAAGGGTATGGCGCGGGGATCGTGATGCTCTGGGACCGTGGCACGTGGACCCCCGAGGTCGAGGACGTCGAGGCGGCGCTGAAGAAGGGCGACCTGAAGTTCACCTTGAACGGCTACAAGCTCAAGGGATCATGGGTGCTCGTCCGGACCAGCGGGCGCTATCCAGGCGCCCGCGCCTGGAGCGAATGCCGGAGCCGGCGATGGCCGGAGCTGGCTGCTGATCAAGCATCGTGACGACTGGGCCGGCGAGATCGACATCGTCGCATTCGCGCCGCGCAGCGTGAAGAGCGACGGCGATTTCGAAGACATCCTCGGCGCCGATACACCGGCCGTGTGGCTGTCCAACAGACCCGCCAAGGGAGGCGACGCGGGCGCCATGCTGGCGACGATCATCGAACGGGCGGCAAAGCTGAAGGTCGGGCGGGAGTCACATTCTCGGCGAACGCCTGTTCATGATGAAACCACGAAGGCCACGAAGACACGAAGAACCATTAAGAAGAAGAAATCTTCGTGACCTTCGTGATTTCGTGGTTTTGTTTGCGTGTCGCGCTAGTCGTAGTGTCCGGCTTCAGCCGGACCGCTAATCGTTATTGAGCAGCCGATCCGACAGCACGCTCCAGACCGCGTAGGCGAGGCGCGGCCGATCGTGCCGGGCGATCTCGCCGGTCCAGAAGTCGCCGCCGACCAGCTGCACGTGGGGCGGGAGCTCGCCGGTCGCGAGCGGCTCTTTGTGCTCCAGCGCGTAGCGCCGGAGCACCTGCGTGGACGGCCACTGGGTGTTCGTGATCACGACGTCCACCTTCCGCTGGATGGCGTTCTCGATCCGTGCGACGGCATCCGCCGCCGTGAAGCCGAGCATGCCGCGTCCTTCGGTCAGGAGGTTCGCCACCAGGATGAACGGACCCTTGACCGGCGCCAGGGCCTCCGCCACTCCGCCCACGAGGAAGATGGGCAGCAGGCTCGTGTAGAAGCTGCCGGGGCCGATGATCACCGCGTCGAACTCGCCGATCGCCTTGGCGACGACAGGATGAATCGAGACCGGAGGCTCGAGCCAGATGCGGCGAACCAGCTGGCCGGAGGTCTGGCCGGCATCGACTTCGACTTCTCCTCGCGTCATCGATCCGTCGCCGTACTCGGCGCAGAGCGATGCCTGCTGCACGCTGACGGGCCACACGCGGCCGCGACAACCGAGCAGGGCCCGCAGCCCGTCGACCGCATCGAGGAAGTCGCCGCTGTAGCGCTGCATCATCGAGAGCAGCAGGTTGCCGCCGGTATGGCCGCCGAGACGCGCGTGCTCGAGTGTCGGCAGCCTCCCCAGCAGCACCCGGCGGGCCTCTCGTGAATTGCGAGAGAGCGCAAGCGCGCACTTGAGGATGTCGCCAGGCGGAAGCACGCCGAGCTCGTCGCGCAGCTGCCCGGAGCTGCCGCCGCTATCGAACATCGTGACGACACCGTTGAGGTGCAACCACGGATTGCGTTTCAGTCCGCCGAGCAGACTTGGTAGACCGGTGCCGCCGCCGAAGCAGCCGACGTTCAGCTCGCGCAGACGCACAAGCCACATTCTATACAATGAGTCTCATGCACATTCCGGACGCGGTCGCTGCGCTCGAACGCGATCTCCGCGCCATCTTCGGTCACCGTCTCCAATCGATGGTCGTTTACGGCCTCCGCGCGCAAGCGGCCCGACACAACGCCCACGATGCAGGCGCGGCCCATGGCGCCGATCACGGGGCCGCCCCGACGCATACGCTCGCGGTGGTGGATGCCCTCTCGACCGACGATCTGCGCGCGTGCACCGGGCACGTGCAGCACTGGCAGGACAGCGGACTCGACACGCCGCTGATCATCACTACGCACGAGTTCGGCCGATCGCTCGACGTCTTCCCGTTCGAGTTCGGCGCCATCCTGGCCGACCACGAGCTCGTGTCGGGCAGCGACCCCTTTGACGGCCTCGGTGTCGAGCCCGCCGACGAGCGGCGCGCATGCGAAGTGCAGGCCCGCGGGCATCTGCTGCACCTGCGCGAAGGCTATCTGGAGACCCGGGGACGCAGCGACGCGCTCGTCGGTGTTGATCGTGGATTCGGCTCCCGCGTTTGCAGCACTGGTGACGAGCGTGGCGCATCTCGACGCCGTCGCGGCCCGCGATGCCGCCGCCGCGGCGCGTCATGTCGAGCGGCGGCTGGAGCTGACCTCCGGCACCGCAGCGGCGATCGTCGCCCTTGTCGGCGTCAGCGAAATTTCGTCATCGGAGGCGGAGCGGCTGTTCGGACCGTACCTCGACCTGGTGGAACGCCTCGTCACCTACATCGATCGCTGGACGCGCGGATGATGTCAATCGGAGTGACGATCATTCGCGATGGGGCACGCCTTTCAGGGCGTGCCGTTGTCGTGCGGCATACGACGTTCAACGCAGAACTCGCGGAAATCGCAGAGATATTCTTCGCTCTCCGCGTTCTGCGGTCTCTGCGTTCATGTCTCGTCCTCGTAATGTCCGGCTTCGAGCCGGGACCGTTGTCGCGCAGACGACTCCCCTCCCTGAACTGACCGGGCCGGTCAACGACTTCGCAAACGTCATCGACCCGGAGAACGAAGCCGAGATCGATCGCATCAGCCGTGCCCTGCTGGCCGCGTCGGGCGACGTCGTCGTCGTCGCCACCGTTCCGAACCTCGATGGATATGGTGATATCCGCGAGTACGCAACCAAGCTGTTCGAGAACAGGGGTCGCGGAATTGGCGATAAGGGCAAGGACAACGGCTTGTTGATTTTGCTCGCACCCAACCAACGCGCGGTGTGGGTGGAAGTCGGTTACGACCTCGAGCAATGGATCACCGACGGCTTCGCGGGCGAAACGAGCCGCCTCGTGATGACACCGCACTTTCGCGCCGGCGAGTACGGAGCGGGCCTCCGCGCGGGCGCCACGCGCATCGCCGCGCGAATCGCGCAGGGCCGGAACGTGACGCTGGAGGGTGTCCCGGTACAGCGAGACCCACAGGGGTCGACGGACACGCCGATTCCGTTTTCGGTCATGATCATGGTGTTCTTCGCGATCCTGATGCTCAGCCGCCTCGGGCGCAAACACCGCAAGGGCGTCCGGCGCTGGGGCCGCGGCGGCTGGAGCGGATGGTCGAGCGGCGTCGGCCCGTTCGGTAGCGGCTGGGGCGGCGGGTTCGGCGGCTGGCGGCGGTGGCGGGGCTTCGGGGGAGGCTTCGGCGGGTTCGGGGGCGGCCGCAGCGGCGGGGGCGGCGGCGGTGCGAGTTGGTAATCGGGACGAATCCTTAACGATCTAGAATTGTGATCAGGAACTGATTATGGCCCATCAATTGATGACACGAAGAACGGCCGCACGCCTTGTGATCCTGGCGCTCGCCGTACTGCCGCTGAGCGGCTGCTCGTACAACACCTTCGTCGGTCAGGAAGAGGCGATCAAGTCGCAGTGGGCGCAGGTGCAGAATCAGCTGCAGCGGCGCAACGACCTGATTCCCAATCTCGTCGAGTCCGTGAAGGGATACGCCGCGCACGAGGAAGGCGTCTTCAAGGAGATCGCGGAATCGCGATCGAGATTGCTGGCCGCGCAGTCGCCCGAGGAAACCATTCAGGCCGCGAACCAGCAGACGAGCGCCCTGGGCCGGCTGCTTGCGATCTCGGAAAACTATCCGCAGCTCAAGGCCAACGAGCAATTCAACCGGCTGATGGACGAGCTCTCCGGCACCGAAAACCGCATCGCGACCGAAAGGATGCGATACAACGAGCGGATTCAGGAATACAACACCGCCACCCGGCGGTTCCCGGCGAATGTGACCGCGAAGATGTTCGGCTTCAAGGAATACCCGTTCTTCCAGGCGCCGCCGGAAGCCACGCAGGTTCCCAAGGTGGATTTCAACCGGCCATCGTAACGTAACGACGACGACTCAACGCAGAACACGCAGAGATCATTTCTGGCTCTGCGGGTTCAGCGGTTTCTGCGCTCATCGTTGTCTCGGCACGAGGCTGAGCGTCGACTTTGCGTTGGCGTTCACGGCGGCCTCGGTGAATGCCAGCGGAAAATACTCCCCCGCCGCCCAGAGCCCGGCCAGATCCGCGAAGTGCGGGCTGTCGGGATATTCCGACTGTCCAGGGGCATTCGTCGCAATCGACCGATCCCAGTTGGCCACATCGAAGATCGCCCTGAACGACGCTCCCATACTCGAGTCTGGCGGTCGGCCTGATGCCGCCAACAGCGTCTCCGCGTAACCGGGCCTCTCGAACGGGCCGACGTTGAGCCGCCGCGTCGCCGCGGTAATGCCGAGCGGATGGGCAAAGACAACCTGGTTGACCTGCCCCCACAATCGGCCGCTACCGGCGGGCCCCACGGCAGCCGCGAGCTCGTCGACCGCGGCCGTGAGCGCGCGCAGCATCAGCTGATCGCGTGCGTTGACGACATCGCCGTCGAACCAGGTCCTCGATGGTTCGGTGAGGGCGGGGACGAACATCTCGGTTGACCGCAGCACGAGCTCGTCAACCAGCTCCCCAGGCACCCGCGACTCGACGAGCATGCGTCGCGCCAACCTCTCCCACGTTACGTAGATGGTTGCGTCAATCGAGTCGGCAGCTACCTGACGGTTCCACGCCAGCAGGCGCTGTTCGAACCTCGTCGACGTCCGCCCGCTCCGGTCGCAGGCGCGCCAGCAAGGGGACGAGACGCCCCGCGTTCCAGGCGAGAACGTCGTGCTGGAGCCGCGCGGAGTCTTCGACGGAGAACAAGGGCGGTGTCGCGGCCGTGAACACGGCGCGAAGGCGCTCCGTACGCGAGCGGCTGCGATTCGCCGACGCGAGATAGCCCGCCGGCGGATCGGACGCGCGTGCCAGATCGTCGAAGGCGCGCCAGCCGTCCCACTCCGAGCGGCCCATCCATCCCGCGGCCGGCAGCCGGCCGTCCCATCCCCGTCGGACAGGGAGTAAGGCGGCGGTTTGCGACCCGATCGCACCGCCACCCTTCTCTGCGTACAACACCTCGACCGCCGGCATTTTCCAGCGCGCCAGCGCCGCGCGGATTTCGGCGGCGGACTCGGCCCGGTCGAGCGCAAGCGCCGCAAGCTCCCCTGCCGCACCGGGCGCCATCCCGCTCCACCGCAACGTGAACGCGAGATGCCGCTCGCGGTCCACGCCGATCACGACGCCGTGCGGCGTGTATTCGCGTTCGAACACGAGCGGCTGCCCCCGGCCCTTGACCAGCATCGACTCCTGGACCACCCGCGTGTTCTGCCACCGGCCGGCGACCTCGGTCTGATGCGGGTTCTCGGGATTCAGTCGCTCCACGTAAAGGTCCGCGGCGTCGGCATCCAGCGCGGTCATGCCCCAGGCCACGTGATCGTTGTGCCCGACAGCCACCCCAGGCAGCCAGGGCGCTGTCGCGCCGATCACATTCCAGCCCGGCGCGGTGAGATGAACGAGGTAACGCAGGGACGGGTTGGCGAGAAGACGATGGGGATCGGTCGCCAGGATGGGTGCGCCCGTGTCGGAGCGTCGTCCCGCGACTGCCCAGGCGTTGCTGCCCGCGGCCGGAGCCTGGATCGTCGTGAAGAAGGGGCGCGTGCCGATCTGGCGCAAGGCGTCGCCGACCTGAAAGCTGATCGTGGCCAGGTCGAACCCGGGCGGAACAGCCGCGGGCGCGTCAGGTCCGAGCAACGCCTGCGCGCGGGCCACACCGACGGCCGTCACCAGTCGCGCGCGAAAGACGTCGGCGTGCGCGTCACCGCTTGCGAGAAAGGCGTCCGTGCGGTTCAGCAGATCCTCCGGCCGCCAGAAGTCCGGCCCCCACCCCGCCAGGACGAAAGCGGCGGGCGGGCGCTCGCGCGCGATCGCGACCCAGGCGTTGATGCCGCGGACGAACGCCGACGCGATAGCCCTGGTCCCGGGCCCGTAGCTCGCCCACTCTTCGTCCAGGCGGCCGCGATACTGAATGCGGCGGGTCATCGCATCGCGGCCGATGAAGTTGGCGCCGAGAACCTCGGCGAGTCGCCCCTGGGCGGAGCGGCGCCAGAGATCCATCTGGAAGAGCCGGTCCTGCGCCTGCACGAATCCCTGCGCGAAAAACAGATCGTCCTGGGTCGCCGCCTGGATGTGCGGAACGCCCCACGTGTCGCGGACGACGCGCACTGGTGCAGAGAGGCCGTCGAGTTCGAGCGTTCCGGATACCGGCGGCACGACCGGCTGCGGCACCACCGATGTCGAGGATCGCTGACAGGCGGCCACGACGAAGGCGCAGAGGCAGAGGGCGAATAGAGCAAGTAGACTATCGCGCATGGCGCTCAAAGAGGGTTTGCTGGCCGAATACGATCACGAAATGGGAACCACGCGGAAGCTGCTCGAGCGACTTCCAGACGACAAGCTCGGGTGGAAGCCGCACGAAAAATCGATGGCGCTCGGCGAGCTGGCCAGCCATCTTGGCAACATTCCGAACTGGGGCGCCACGATTCTGAATAACTTGTCGTTCGATCTCGCGGAGCTCCCGCCAAACCCGATCCAGAAAACCACGCGCGCCGACATCCTCGCCCTGTTCGACGACTCGACGAAACGCACGCGGGCGTTGATGGACAAGACCGACCCGGAATACCTGGCCCCGTGGACCCTCAGGCGCGGAGGACAGGACATGTTCACGATGCCACGTGTGGCGGCCTTCCGCAGCTTCGTCCTCAATCACACGATTCATCACCGCGGGCAGCTCAGCGTCTATCTCCGGCTCAACCAGATACCAGTACCGGCGATTTACGGTCCGTCGGCCGACGAAGGATAGCGTACTGATGTTCGCTCCCAGGCCCTCGCTCGCGGGCGGTCATCGGATGACGCTCTACAGCTGGGCGAACCCGCGATATTTCCCGAGCCTTCCGCAGCCGTCGCGCCGTTATTTCGACGTAGACGCCGAGTCGCGCGTCGCCGCCGACTGCCACTGGCAGCCGCGCGCGTGGGAACATCCGACCCTGGTCGCGCTTCACGGCCTCAACGGATCGAGCGACGCCCATTACATGCGCGGCCTCGCCGCCAAGGCATTCGGACGCGGTCTGAACGTGATCCGCCTGAATCAGCGAAATTGCGGAGACACTGAGCAACTGTCGGCGGGGTTGTTTCACTCTGGACTGACCGCTGACGCCGCACATGTCGTGCACGAGTTGACCACGGTCGATGGGCTTCCGGCGATCGTGGTCGCCGGCTATTCGCTCGGCGGCAATCTGGCCCTGAAGCTGGCGGCCGAGTACGGCGCGCACCCGCCTGGGACGCTCTGCGCGGTCGCCGCCGTTTCCCCGATCGTCGAAATCGGCGAGTGCGTGCGCGCGCTCGAGCGGCCCGGCAACGCGGTGTATCAATGGAATTTCGTCCGGGATCTGAAGCGCCGCATGCGCAGGAAGGAACGCATTCACCCCGGCCGGTTCAATCTGGAGCGGCTGGGATCGGTGCGAACCGTCCGCGAGTTCGACGAGGTCTACACCGCTCCGTACTTCGGCTTCCGCAGCGCCGACGACTACTACCATCGCGCCAGTTCGCTCCGCATCATCGATCGTATTGCCGTGCCCACGCTGGTGATCACCGCCGAGGATGATCCCTTTGTTCCGTCACAGCCCTTTCACGATCCGAAGATCGTCGGCAATCCGCACATCGATCTTCGCGTCTGCGAGCACGGCGGACATTGCGGGTTCGTCGGCCCCGTCCACGGGTCCTGGCGATGACGGCTATTGGGCGGAAACGCAGATCGTCGAGCTCGTCGTTCGTTATGCCGGCTCCCGCCGGTCAATCTCAGCGCCGGCGTCCCCCGCCCAGCAGGGAGCCGAGCGCGCCCCGCATGATCGCGCGCCCCAGGCTTGAGCCGATGGCGCGTGCCGTGCTTTTCGCCGCGGCGTCGACGAGGCCATCGCGGCGGCCGCCTCGAGGACCGGTCGACCCGAACAGAATGGTCGAGAGCGTACTGCCCGCCCCGGACGATGCGGCCGGCGGAGGTTCGTTCGACAGCGCGCGCGCTTTCAGCTTCTCGTATGCCGATTCGCGATCGATCGTTTGCTCGTAGTGCTTGTACATGGGGCCGGCGGCCTTCCGGATGGCGTCGCGTTCGGCCTCGCTCGCCGGGCCGATCTGTGACATCGGCGGTAGAACCCACGCGCGCTCCGTCACGGCCGGGCTGCCGCTGGCGTCGAGCAGCGAGAGCAGCGCCTCGCCGACCGCCAGCTCGCCGATCGCCCGCCCGGCATCGAGCTTGGGATTCGTGCGCAGGGTGTCGGCCGCCGCCTTCACCGCCCGCTGGTCGCGAGGCGTAAAGGCGCGCAACGCGTGCTGTACGCGGTTGCCGAGCTGGCCCGAGGATGGCCTCCGGAATATCCGAAGGGTTATGCGTCACGAAGTAGACGCCGACACCTTTCGAGCGGATGAGACGGACGACCTGCTCGATCTTCTCGACCAGCGCGGCCGGCGCGTCCGCGAACAGGAGATGCGCCTCGTCGAAAAAAAAGACGAGCCTCGGTTTGTCGCGGTCACCAATCTCGGGGAGCCGCTCGAAGAGCTCGGACAGGACCCAGAGAAGAAACGTCGCGTAGACCTTCGGCGATCGGATCAATTCCTCCGCGGCAAGCACATTCACCACCCCGCGGCCCCGCTCGTCGGTCTGCAGGAGGTCGTCCACGTCAAGCATCGGCTCGCCGAAGAAGGACGCGCCGCCCTGCTGCTCGATCTCGAGCAGCGCCCGCTGGATGGCCCCGATCGACGCGACCGACACATGCCCGTACTCGGTGGTGAACTGGCGCGCGTTCTCACCGACCAGCTGCAGCATCGCCCGCAAATCTTTCAAATCGAGGACCAGCAGCCCCGCATCGTCGGCCACCTTGAACACCAGCGCGAGCACACCCTGCTGCGTCGGGTTGACGCCAAGCAGACGGCCGAGAAGCAACGGCCCCAGGTCGGACACCGTGGCACGCACCGGCACTCCGCGGCGGCCGAGCACATCCCAGAACACGACTGGCGTGGCGCTCCACTCCGGCGCCGGCGCACCGATCGCTTTGAGGCGCTCGGCGAGCCTGGGCGTCAGCGCACCGGGGGAGGCCATGCCCGACAGGTCGCCTTTGACGTCGGCGACGAACACGGGAACACCGGCCGCTGAGAGGCGATCGGCGAGCATCTGCAGCGTCACGGTCTTGCCGGTGCCTGTGGCGCCTGTTATGAGCCCGTGACGATTCGCGACCGAGGGGAAGAACTCTACGTAGGCGCCCGCCGAGGTCACTGCCAGGTTGATCGGAGCGGACATGACAGCGAATCATGCAGCGAGTCGTAGTTCTGAGCAAGACTTCAGGAATTGTTCAGAATTGGAGCGGCCATCGTGTGATGGACCACATCGTCATCCCCTCCTCCGAGGTGCTGTTCAACGCCGTCACCTCCGTGGCCGGGCCGAATGGTGTCGAAGACAAGGCGCCATCAACCGACGAGGATTGGGCGGCTGTACGAAAGCAGGCGATTCTCCTGGCTGAGGGGGGCAATCTCCTGATGGTGCCGGGACGGCACATCGCCGGGCCCGCCGACAAGTCGAACAACCCCGGATCGGAGCTCGAGCCGGCCCAGATCGAAGCGCTGGTCGCGAAGAACAGGGCCGCATGGACGAAAGCCGCGCAGGGATTGTCGAGTCCTCGCTACTGGCGATGAAGGCAATCGATGCCAGGAACTCGGAGGAGCTGTCGAATGCGGGCGGCGATATCGATGCGGCCTGCGAAAGCTGCCACGTGACGTTCTGGTATCCGAACGAAAAGAAGTAGCTAAAGGTTCAGGCGATCCATCAGCTGCCTGGCGAACTCGGGACCTTTGCCTTCTTCTTCGTGCTTGAAGTACACGAACACGTCGCGACAGCCTGCCGTCGTCCCGCCTATCGTGTCGCCCCATCGGGCGATGTCGTCGGCCTGGTATCCCTCGTCGCGCAGCCGGAAGTACGCGTAATCGGCGGTGATGTGAACCGGCGTCGACAGCTTTTCGCTGTCCGCGATGCACAGCGCCAGATTGCGCTGGCGGAGCCGTCCGACGACTTCATCATCGAACCACGAGGGGTGCCTGAACTCGAAAGCCGCCTTTGCACCCGGCGGCAGGTCGTTCAGAAACGCATCGAAGAGCGCCAGATCCTTTTTCGCGTTCGGCGGCAGTTGGAACAGGAGTGCCCCGAGCTTGTCGCCGAGCGAACCGGCCACCCCGCAGAAAGCGGCCAGCAGCGGCCCACAGTTCCTGAGTCGGCTGTCGTGTGTGATGCGCCTCGGCGCCTTGAGCGTCAACTTGTAGGGTGACGGCGTCTGAGCGGCCCATCCGGCGACGAGTTTCTCCGTCGGCATGCGGTAGAACGTGTAGTTGATCTCCACGGTGGGAAAGCGCGCCGCGTAGTACGGCAGCATCTTCGCCTGCGGCAGGTCCCGTGGATAGAAGCTGCCCTTCCATTCGGGATAGTTGTAACCGGACGTTCCGACCCAGATCATAGGCCCGCTGACTGGTGACTGCCGACTGGTGACTGTCGACTGGTGACTGTCGACTGGTGACTGCCGACTGGTGACTGTAGACTATTTGCATGCGCGCTCGTATCGCTTTTTCGATCCTTCCCTTTCTGACGGTCCTGGCGCTGGTCGCAGGGGCCGGGTGCCGTCGGGCTCCCGAGCCACGCTCGTTCCCGCTCCAGGGCCAGGTGCTCGCCGTCGCCGACGACCATCAACAGGCGACGATTAAACACGAAGAGATCACCGGCCTCATGGCCGGCATGACCATGACGTTCAAGGTGAAGGATCCCCAACTCCTCGCGGGCATTCGTCCAGGCGACCTCATCAACGCGACGCTGGTCGTGGAAGAGGACGGGGCGCATATGAGCGCGGTGAGGAAGGTCGGCGAGGCGCCGCTCGAGAAGGCTCCAGCGCCGGCCGCCGCCTCTGGATTCGAGCTGATCAAGCCGGGCGAACCGGTTCCGGACGCGCAGTTGGTCGATCAGGACGGCAAGGCGCGCGCGTTCAGCTCGTTCAAGGGCGCGCCTCTTGCCATCACATTCATCTACACGAGGTGTCCGATCCCGGATTTCTGCCCGTTGATGGACCGCCAGTTCGCGGCGATTCAACAGACGATCAAGACGGAGCCCGCGCTGCAGAAGGCCCACCTGGTCAGTGTGAGCTTCGACCCGGCGACCGACACTCCGGCCGTGCTGAAGGCACATGCGGACGGGCTGAAGGCCGACCCCGCGCGGTGGACCTTCCTGACCGGCGATCGCGACAACGTCGATCAGTTCGCATCCCGGTTCGGCGTCTCGATCAACCGGTCGCTCACCGATGCCCTCGACATCGCCCACAACCTGCGGACGGCGATCGTCGACGCCGAGGGCCGGCTGGTCAAGGTGTACACCGGCAACGAGTGGAAGCCATCCGAGGTGGTCGCCGATCTCAAGGCCGTTGCGCGCTGAAAAAGGGGTCTGGAGATGCTCGACTCCTTTTTCTCACGCGAGCGCCGCCTGATCGCGCGGCTGCGCACCCCGCTCCAGGTCCAGCGGTACCTCAATCAGCTTCCCTACAACAACGAGCCCGGCGGGCGCGCGACGCTACGAAGCTTCCGCGGCGTCGTCCGCCACGGCTGCGCCCACTGTCTCGAGGCGGCGTTGTTCGCGGCGGTGACGCTCGAACAACACGGCTATCCCCCGCTCGTCCTCAGCTTCGAATCGATCGACGAGCTCGATCACGTGATCTTTGCGTATCGTCGGGGCGGCCGCTGGGGGTCGGTGGCGCGATCGCGCGACCCCGGGCTGCACGGGCGGAAGCCGGTCTTCGCCACGCCGCGGGCGCTCGCGTTGAGCTACGTCGATCCCTACGTCGACTTGACCGGACGCGTCACCGGCTATGCGGTCGTCGACCTCCGCGTGATGGGTCGCTACGACTGGAGACTGGCCGACACCAACGTGTGGAAGGTCGAACGAATGCTGCTCGAGCACCCGCATCGGGCGATCCGGTCGTCGAACCGGCACGTGAACGCGCTGCGCTCGAGGTACCGGGCGTTCAAACGGCAGAACCCCGACATGAAGCCGCTCTTTTATCGCGGCATGGACCGATGGACGGAACTGCCAGAGGGGAATTGGTAAGCATGCAAGCGGTTCGTCGTCAGTCCAGATCGAAGTCCCGGGACGGCCTGGTGATCGGTTCGTCGCGAGCCTGGCGCAGCGCCTCGTCGAACCGCTTCGACAACGCGTCGCCGCGCGACTTCTCCGAGTCCACTGACTGCTGGAAGGCCGCCTCGCGCCGCGCCGCTTCGTCCGCCAGGATGCGTTGCGCATTGCTCAACTCGGGCTTGTTGCCGCGATCGGGCTCCTTGTGCGCCACCACACGCCCGAGGTTGGTGTCGATGACGAGAGCCGTCTGGCAGCACGGGCAGGTCACCTCGATCTCCGACTTCAGCCGTGCAGCCATGATGATGTCGCCTGCCTCCCGACTTATCATAGCGTAGTGACTCCCCTCCCCACGTCGCTGCGGGTTGCCACCTACAATATTCACCGGTGCCGCGGCCTGGACGGGCGCACGCGTCCGGACCGCATCGCCGCCGTGATCCGGTCGATCGATGCCGATGTGGTGGCGCTGCAGGAAGTCGTCGGCGCAGGACCACGCGGCGGGGGCCACGCCGAAGAGATCGGCGCCCTGCTCGGCATGGGATGGATCATGTCCTCGGCGCGCCTGCTGCGCGGCCACCTCTTCGGCAACGCCGTCCTCAGCCGGTTCCCGATCACCCAACACCTCGAGCAGGACTTATCGTGGAAAACCTGCGAGCCCCGGCGGCTGCAGCGCGTCGACGTCTCCGTCAACGGCGCGACACTGCACGTCTATAACGTGCACCTCGGCACGGCGCTGCTCGAACGCCGACATCAGGCCGAACGCCTGGCGGAAATCGTGACGGACCGGCATGTGCCCGGCCCGAAGCTGGTGCTCGGCGATTTCAACGAGTGGATGAAAGGGCTGGTTACGTCAACGCTGAGCGCGCGGCTGAACAGCGTCGATCTGCGGAACTTCCTGAAGCGGCGTCGAACCTACCCCGGCGTATTTCCCCTGCTTCACCTGGATCATATCTACTACGCCGGCCGCGTCGAGATCGTCGGTATCGAGCTGCCGCGCACGCGATTGGCCCTGGTTGCTTCCGATCACCTGCCGCTGGTCGCTGATGTGCGCGTAGGGTGAAGATCTCCGACGATCAACCTTCCTCTTCGAACTCTTCCTCTTCGGGAGGGCCCAGGCGGGTCGAGGCCCGGAGCGCCTCGCGGTAGTCGAACAGCGGGAGATCGCGCACGTGGAGCGACAGCATGCAGCCCGGCGACTTCTCGTCGACGACGACGGTGACGGGACTGCCTTCCACGCCTTCACGGAAGGCGATGCGGCATCCGCAGGCGAGTCGTGCGTGAGTGAAGCCTTTCAACATCGCTTCCGATCATATCTCATATCACGAGGCTACAGCAGCGATTTGATTTGATCCTCGAATGACTCTTTCGTTCCCATGCCCGTATGCTTCGAGCAGATTTTTCCGTCCCGTGAAATGAGCACGGTGACCGGGATTCCCCACAGCGGACCGTACGCCTCCTGCACGTCGTCGTGGCCGAGACCCTGCAGCACCGAGTAGTTCATCTTGAACTGCTCCACGAACGGGATGAGCTTGTCGTGCGTGTCGTCGACCGAGACGCCGACGACCTGCAGGCCGGCGGGTCCGTATTTCTCCTGGAACTCGACGAACCACGGAATCTCGATCTTGCAGGGGGCGCACCACGTCGCCCAGAAGTCGAGGAGGATGACCTTCCCCTTGAAGTCCGACAGCGTGACGTCCCGGTTGTTCACATCCTTCATCGTGTAATTCAGGTTCGCCGGCTTCGCGTCGACGGGGCACGCCGCGGCGTGGCCGTGACCATCGTCACCATCGGCGCCGCTGCCTGGAAATGGCCACGGCAGCGGCACGGCGAGCGTGAGCAGCGCAAGCGCCAGGGCGCTCGACCGCGGCGATGACCCATTTGATGCGCATGCTGCTCATTGTAACGCCGCCTTTACAACCGACGCCATCCGCTGGGCCTCGGCCCGCGAGCCACGGGTGATCAGCACGAACGTGCGATCGCCAGACGACCAGATGGCCGCTTCATGACCGAGCACTTCGACCAGCTCGTCCGGCCGAACGCGCTTCGGGAAGCATGAAAATCGAGACGGGCCGGTCGCCGATCCCGGTACATCAGATGCGCGACCTTGCCCTCACCATACAGGCAGCGTCGTGAACCGACCAGCTCGAGGCCCGAGGCGTCGAACTGCTCCGGCAGATGCAGTTGCCATCCGAACGCGGACATCATCGAGCGCTCGACGGCTGCCGGCGCATCGTGCGTGCCCAACAGGCTGTTCGCAGCGAAACATTTCACGTGGTCCGCGGCGAGCTCCGCGGCCAGCACTCGCGAAGAGTGATGCGTCGCCTGATACAGGAACGCGCCGGCGACGAGCAGCACCAGGCTCGCCGTGAGCGCGAGCGGGACAATCCCGACGCGCCCGAGGCGCTCCATGCGCCAGGGCGCCCGCCGCCCCGTGCGGGCCACGGACGCCGGCCCGCGGCGGCACTGCCTGCGGACGCGGGCCGCGGCGTCGCGCGTCAGCGCCGCGGCACTGGCTGCGCAGGCTCGCCGACGCGCGCTCGGCGGTCAGGTCCGGCCTTCGGGCACGCATGAGGTCGCGGACGGCAGCCTTCGGCAGGCAACGCGCGCATAGCAGGGAGAACACCGGAGCAGGTGGTCTTCGACGAACGCCCGCTCGGTGACGGATAGCTCGCCGTCGACGTACGGCGTGACGAGCGGATCGATTGATGTGCAGTTGGACATGGTCGTCACTCGTCAAGGCTTCCCGGACGCTGCAGATATCGGCGCGATGGCGGCGGCGCGTGTCGGGCGCAATCGGTCGAACAAGAGGTGCCGGCCGCGCGAGATGCGGGACATGACGGTGCCGATCGGCACGTCGAGCATCTTCGCGATTTCGGCATAGGAAAACTCTTCCACGTCTCGTAACCAGACGGCCTCGCGGAAAGCCTCCGGCAGGGCGTCGATCGCCGACTGCAGCTCGGGGGCGAGCGTATCGCGAAGCAACAGCGTTTCGGGTGTGTCGGCACTGCGGCCGAACGACGCGGGGGGCGGCGCGTCGGCCGCGCGATCGACCACGTCGCTGTCGACGGCGACCTGTCCCGCGCGCGATCGCGGAACCGGTTCTTCGCGGTGTTGTGGAGAATCGTGAACAACCAGGCCCTCAGGTTCGTCCCCGGCTCGAACCGATCGGCGGCGCGGAAGGCTTTGAGATAGGTGTCCTGCACCAGATCCTCTGCGTCGGCCCGGTCGCGGCTGAGCCGAAGGGCCGTCCGGTAGAGGCTGTCGAGGTGGACCAGCGCCTCACGCTCGAACGCGGCCGCCTGGCCGGGGTCGGAAGGCCGCGCGCCGGACGCAACACCCATTGACATCAACTCGCCAGCGCCGTCTGTAGTAAACCCGAGGTCATCCTCGCCTATTCCCGCCGGCCGGCAGCGGCGCGTTGGCGCGGCCGCCCGCACGAGAAGCTTGTCACGCCGGCCCGCGAGCCCGCAAGGGTCGCGGCCGGGCGGGAGGCGGTTGTCGCCCGGAGGGGTCAGACCCGACTTGCCCGGGGGACACCCTCGCGCGCCGGTGCCGATATTTCCGAGCACAGCGTTTGCAGGTGCCGACGCGTCACAGTAAGATCGCAACGAGCGTCGACCCTCCCGTTCTTCAGTCCGAGGTACCGCTTATGCGCATGCGCATCCCGCTGCCTGCTTTCGCGCCGTCTGTCCTGGCCCTGGTCACCGCCGCTGTGCTGATCGCGTACGCGAGCGTGGCCGCCGCGCAGACGCCGTTCGTCCCGTACTTCGGGAAGAACCGAATCCACTACGACAACTTCGAGTGGCACATCTACCCGACGGACCACTTCGAGATCTACTACTACCCGGAGCTCGAACAGCACCTGGCGCGCATCGCCGGCTACGCGGAAAGCGCGTATCAGCAGATCAGCGCCGACTTGAAGCACGACCTGCCCTTCAAAGTGCAGCTGATCCTGTTCAAGACGCACAGCGAGTTCGAGCAGGAAAACATCTTCGGCCAGGCCACGGAAGGCGTCGGCGCGTTCGCCGAGCCGGTGCGCCAGCGGATGGTCATGCCGATCGACGAGCCTCCGGACCGGCTGTACGGCCTGGTCGTCCACGAGCTGATGCATCAGTTCCAGTTCGACATCATTCCGCAGTCGCTGGTCCGGCGGAACTATCCCCTCTGGGTCGCGGAAGGCGGCGCCGAGATCGAGCGCGGGCAGTGGACGCCGATGGATCTGATGGACGTCCGCGACGCCGCCGTGGCGGATATCGTGCCGAAGATGAGCGAGACCGAAGGGTACGGCAACGCGAACAGCGCGCGGCTCGTGCCGTACAACCTGGGCCACGCGTTGTTCGAGTTCATCGAGGAGAAGTGGGGCAAGGAAGGCATCCGGCAGTTCATGTTCTCGCTCCGGAAGAGCGTCATCGGCGGCGGCGAGGACGCGTACGAAGAAGCGTTCAAGATGAAGCCGAGACGAATTCGATGCCGCCTTCGATCGGTACCTCAAGGAGCGGTTCAAGCCGTTCCGCGACAAGGAGCGCCCGGCCGACTACGGCCGCGATCTGGCGCCGAACCCGGAGCGCACGCCGTTCATCGGCGCGTTCTCGATCGCCCCGTCTCCCTCGGGCGATCTGCTCGCGGTCGTCACCGTCAACCGGAAGGATGGGGAGATCGACATCGTGCTCGTCTCGTCGAAGGACGGCTCGATCGTCCACAATCTGACCAGCGGGTTCGACAAGGACATGGGCTTCTCCCACATCGTGCAGATGGGTGCGCGGCGCGAGATGCCCTGGATGTCGTGGTCGCCCAAGGGCGACCGCCTCGCGTACTTCGTCCGGACCGAAAAGGAGCGCGCGCTCATCGTCCAGAACGTGACCTCGCGAAGGATCGAGCTGCGCATCCCGATGAAGACGGTGGACGAGCCGGAATCGCCGTCCTTCTCGCCCGACGGACGGGTGATCGCGTTCGCGGGGCTCCGCGGCGGCATCGGCGACATCTTCACGCTGGATCTCCAGACCAACGAGATCGTCAACGTCACGGTCGACGAATTCGCCGACGCGGCGCCAACCTTCTCGCGCGACGGCACGTTCCTGATCTACAACGCGCGCGTCAGCGGCAACCAGAAGCTGTTCCGGCTCGACCTGACGACGAAGCAGAAGACGCAGATCACGTTCGGAACGCGTCGACGAGACCGCGGCGCAGTTCATCGACGACAACACGATCGTCTTCTCGTCGACCGCCACCGATCCGGCCGTGCCGCTGGATCCGGCGGTCGCCAGGAACGGCAACATCTACAACATCTGGACGCTCGACCTGCGCACGGGCGAGCTCCGCCAGTTCACCGACGTCGTCGGAGGCAACTGGTCGCCCGCCGTGCTGAACGACGGCCAGACCTCCCGGATCGCGTTCCTCACCTACTTCAAGGGAGAGCACAGCATCCGCGCGCTCGAGCGGACCGAGCCGCTGCACATGGCGGCGAGCGCCGATTTCGGCGCGCCCGGCCCGATCATCGACTTCCAGGCGCCCGTGCAGCACACCCTGATCGCGGACAACGCGCGCAAGAAGAGGACGTTCGAGAAGATGTTCCTGGAGGGACGGCCGCCGGTCAACGTCGGCGTCACGAGCAACGGCGACTTCTTCGGCGGATCCCAGATCAGCTTCGGCGACATGACCGGCGACCGGCAATTCAACGTCTACATCGCGTCGATCTCACAGTATCGGACGTTGGCCGCGTCGTACGTCAATCTCTCGCGCCGCCTCCAGTGGGCGATCCAGGGCTACTCGCAGACCACGTTCTTCTACGGGCAGGTCAACGGCGCCTATTACGACCCCGCTGTATTCGGAGTTCATCGACCGCGACGCCGCGCAGGCGACCCGGACCGTGCGCGGCGGAACCGCTCTCGGGATCTATCCGCTCAGTCGCTACCGGCGTGTTCAGGTCTCCGGCGGCTTCCTCCAGCTCAGCGAGAACTACAACGACCCCGGCCTGCAGGAACTCTCGCAAGACTATCAGCAGCAGGTCTATGGCGCAGCCGCTGTTCAGGGACGGATCGATGCTGCCGTTGGGCGTCGAATTCGTCCAGGAAACGACGGTCTTCCGCGAATTCGGACCGCTGGCCGGCAACACAGTGCGGCTGGCGTACGACGCGTCGCCCGGCTTCGCGGGCCTGCTGTCGCGCCAGACCTTCGACGCCGATCTGCGGCACTACCTGCGACTCGGCACCACCGGCCTGCTGGCGACCCGCCTGAAGGGCTTCAAGAGCATCGGCGAGTACCCGGACTTCACCTACTTCGGCGGCAACTCCGAACTGCGCGGCTACGATTACCTGCAGTTCTCCGGACAGAACGCGGTCTTCGCCAACGCGGAGCTGCGGTTCCCGTTGATCGAGGCGGCGCTGACGCCGATTGGCGTCATCGGCGGCATCCGCGGAGTGTTCTTCGCGAACATCGGCGGCGCGTGGTTCGACAGCCAGCCGAGCGTGACTCGCTGCAGCGGGTCAAGCGGCTATCAGTTCTGGGCCAACGATTCCGAAATCTGCAGGCCGATTGAGGGCATTCTGACGAACCCGGCCGGATTCCCGATCCTGGACGAGGACAACCTGCCAGTCGAGATTCAGGGCGCCCCAAGAGTGGTCGACGGCTTCCGGTTGAAGGACGGACGCGCGCTCGTACGGCGTGGGGCTCGAGACCTTCGCGCTCGGCTTCCCCATGCACTTCGATTGGTCGTGGCGCACGCTGTTCAACAAGGATTGGGAAGACGTGGCCTTCGCCGCCATGGGCGGCATGAGGAGTTCCGGGCGCCGCGCTTCACCTTCTGGATCGGCTACGACTTCTAACAGGCTTGGGGCTTTAGGGCTTTAGACTTTGGGCTTTGCCAAAGCCCGGAGCCTAGAGCCCAGAGCCGCATGGATCTCACTCCAAAACCAGCCTCCGACTCCGCCACCGAGATGGTCCAGGTCGTTCTGCCGAACGACGCCAATCCGCTGGGATTCATCCTCGGCGGCACGGTGATGCATCTCATCGACATCGCCGGCGCGATCGCCTGCCACCGGCACACGCGCAGCCTTCTCGTGACCGCCGCCGTGGACGGCCTGCAGTTCCTGCACCCGATCAAGGTAGGCGACCTCATCATCCTGAACGCCCGGGTGACATGCACCTTCACGACGTCGCTCGAAACGCGGGTCGACGTCTATTCCGAGGAGATTCTGACGGGAACGCGTCAGTTGACCAGCCGCGCCTATCTCACGTTCGTCGCGATCTCGGTCGACGGCAGGCGCGTGCCCGTGCCGCCCTTGCTCGTGGAGAGTGACGAAGACCGGCGGGTGTGTGAGGAAGCGCGCGCCCGCCGCGCGGAGCGGCTGAAAAGCAAGCTCCACGACGCTTAACGCGGACTCCGCAGGACTTAGAGCAGGACTTCTCTGCGAGCCCAGAGCTTGAGCCCTGAGCCTCGCAGCCTAAGCCGCTTTCTTCAGCCTCAGCACGCTGCGCTCGAGGTCGATGCTCACCTTGTAGAGGCTCAGGAATCGGTGGCCGACGATGCCGCCGACCTGGAAACCGAGGAGCGCGCTCGGCGTGTCGAGATTGAGGACGACGACGGAAAAGTTCTGGTACTGGATCTCGTTGAACGCCAGGTTCACGCCCGGCATCAGGAACGCGCTCTGATCCCAGCCGGAGCTGCCGTAGACGCGCAGGTTGATCCGGCGGCCCACCTGTTTTCTGCCGAGCGCGTTGGCGCTGGCCTCGCTGATCGAGATCACTTCACCGCCCGTGTCGACGATGAAGTTGGCGGCGCGGGACCCGTCAATCATGCCCTGCACGGTCGCCAGGCGGTGGAGCCGCAGCGGCAGCTCGAAATCGGCCGGCTCCAGGGGAAGCCGCTTGCCCAGCGTAATCATCCTGCCCTTGTAGTCAATCGTCATCGAGTAGCCGAGCGCGAGCGGCGACAGGCTCTCGGTCTCGCGCGTTGGCAGGTCGCGGAGCGCGAGCGGTGGATTCTTGATGAGGGCCGGAACGTTGCGCATCTTGAACTCGCCGATCTCCAGCGAGTCGATCCGCGCCAGCTGCAGGCCGCGAAGCCCCACGTCGCCGACACCCGCGCTGAGCGCCTGGGTGATCGGCAGCACGCCGAGGCGCTGCGCGGTCGGCCGCGTCAGCACCGTGCTCTCCGATCCCGTGTCCACGACGAAGTCCTGTTCGCGCGCGCCGTTCACCCTGGCCCGCACGACCACCTTGTCGTTCACCAGCTTGAACGGGATCGTGAACAGTCTCTCGTCCGTGCCGGGATCCACCTCGAACGGCACCCGTTGCGCGAACGAGCGCAGGAACCGGATCTCGTTGCGCGACCAGCTGGCCTTGTAGCTGGTGTCTTTGTTCGGCAGCAGGTTGACGTAGTTGCCGTACGCAACCGCGGCCTCCTCGAACTTGTGCGAGCGCTCGTAAATCGCGCCGACCGTGTGATGAATCTCGAGGTCGCGGGGGGCAAGACGCAGGGCGGCCTGCGCCTGAACCATCGCCGGCTCGAGCTGGCTGCGCGCGGCGAGCGACCGCGCCATGCCGTGGAGGCCGCGAGCCAGCTCGGGGGTGCCCGCCAGCGCTTCTTGGTACTTCGCCTCGGCCTGCTCGAACAAGCCCGAAGCCCAAAGCGCGTCGGCATACAGGGCGAGCGATTCCGAGGCGCGGGGACTCTCCCGGATCAGCTTTTCGGCCTCTTCCCGGGCGCTTTCGAACTCCGCGACGCGAAGCGCCGACTTGATGACGCCGCCGCGGGCCTGTCGCATCTGGTCCGGCGGCGCCGAGTCTCACCGCGTTGCGGTAGGCTTCGAGCGACTCCTGGTACTTCCCTTCGCCGAAGAACATCTCGCCCAACTGGAGCTGGATTTCGACCGACTGGGACTGGGGGGTCCCCTCGACTCGCGCCACGAGTGAAACGGCGACGACGACAGCCGTTGCCGCGACGGCGAAGCGAAATCCGTTCATTCCCCCTCCAAACCAGACTGGGATTCGGGGCCGGCCCTTCAAGAATCGGGCCGCTTCGTCCGGGCGTGTTACCGCTACTGTAATCCCACGCCGCTTTCGAAATACGAAAAATTTTTCAGCGCGTGTACTGTTCGATTGGCACTCCGTCGTACATCTCATCGACCCGCAAGATTTGAGTGTCGCGGCTGTAGCGAGCCTAGCTCGTAGTCCTCGCTCATGATGAGCGCCTTGATCGGCTTGGTCGGGCAGACTTCGGCGCACAGCCCGCAGAAGCTGCAACGCGACAGGTTGAAATCGAAATAGTCGAGCACTTTGATCTTCAGGCCCGGCTCGCGGTGGCCGCCGAGAGCAATCAGATCGTCGGGGCACGCCTTCGCGCACTGGTCGCAGACGATGCAGGTCTGAGCCCCGGTGGCTGGCTCGGTCTGCAGGCGCAGCACGCCGCGAAACCGCGGCGATGTCGGCCGCCGCTCGGCCGGGTACTGAAACGTGAACGCCGGCTGCGGCGTGTACTTCAGCGTGACCCAGAGCCCCTTGAGGAGGTCGATCAGGAAAATTGTCTTGAAGAATCTGACAATGGTCTCCATCTTAGGTCCGCTCCCCGACCAGGGTCGGCTCGACGTCGCCCGACATGATGACGCGCTCTTTCCGGAGCACGGTGCCTTCCTTGCGAATCTTGTCCTGGAGCCGCATCAGCCCGTAGAGCAGCGCTTCGGGCCGCGGTGGGCAGCCGGAGACGTAGACGTCGACCGGCACGACTTTGTCGACGCCCTGAAGCACGCTGTAGGTCGGAAACGGCCCCCCTGCGTTCGAGCAGCTGCCCATCGAGATGACCCACTTGGGCTCCGGCATCTGGTCGTACAGCCGCCGCAGCACCGGCGCCATCTTCTTGGTGACCGTGCCCGCGACGATCATGAGGTCCGACTGGCGCGGCGAGGCGCGGAAGACCTCGGCGCCGAAGCGCGCGATGTCGAACCGCGACGCGGAGGCAGCCATCATCTCGATCGCGCAGCACGCCAGTCCGAAGCCCATCGGCCAGATGGACGACTCGCGCGCCCAGTTCAGGATCCGATCGATGCTCGTCGTAATGAAATTGTCTTCGAACCGATGGTCAATGAGGCCCATCGTACTCCGCGTTTTTTCGAATGAATCCGGCCCACCGCCGGGGGGTTTCGTCGAATGAAAAGATCGCCTCGACGGGGCACGCCGGCACGCACGCGCCGCAGTCGATGCACTCGTCGGGGTGAATATAAAGCATCTCGGCTGTCTGATAGTCCCGTTCGTCCTTCCGCGGGTGGATGCAGTCCACCGGACACACGTCCACACAGGCGGTATCCTTCGTGCCGACGCACGGTTCGCAGATGATATAAGCCATAGGAGGCAGGCCCCTAAGGGCCTTCGGTGACTAATGATAGCCTACCTGCTGGCAGCCACGCTCTCCTGCGATCCGGCGCTGACGGCCCTGTTTACACCGCTTCACCCGATCCTCGGCCGCTACGAGGTTTGCACGACCGGCGACCCCCTGGATCGCGTCGCTGCGCCGGCGCCAGACGGCCCGAAGTACGGGCCGAGCGAGATGCTCGAGCCCCTCGAGGCGTTCGGAGCCGCCGGACCGTATGACCGGGCCGCCCTGGCGCGCCTGTATGCGGGCAGGCGGGTTCGCGTGACGCGCGGCTGGATCGAGCGCGATGACGGTTCGAATCGATCACGCTGCTCTCGCCCTATCCCGACGCGACGCTGGCTCGCCTCCGTCCGGGCACGATGGTCATCAAATGGACGATGTCGCGGTAAGAGCGCCATCCACGCTTTTGGGACGATAATGCCTGAACGAACCATCATGAAGATGCGAGCGTGGGTCGTCGGGTGCCTGTTCGCCCTCTGCGCCGCCACCGAGGCCGGCGCCCAGGCGCCGTCCGAGCCGGTTGTGCTCGCCGGCGGCGCGCTGACCGTTGGCGCTGACATCTCGGCCACGTTCGGGTCCGAGGACCCCGGCTTCTTCAACTACACCGACTACGAGGATTCCGAGCTGCGGATGCTGCGCGTCGACGTCAGCGCGGCGGTCCGCGCGGGCAGTCACCTGTCGGTCCTCGGCGAAGTCCGGAGCCAGAATGGCGGGAGGCCCCGCGCCTACGCCCTCTACGTCCGCGTCCGGCCCTGGGCCCGCAAGCCGTTCGACATCCAGATCGGGCGTATTCCTCCGACTTTCGGCGCGTTTCCGCGGCGCAGTTATGAATCCGAAAACCCGCTGATCGGGTATCCCCTCGCCTATCAATACCTGACCTCGATTCGCGCGGACGCGGTCCCGGCCAGCGCCGACGAACTGCTGCAGATGCGCGGCCGCGGGTGGCTGGTCACTTACTCGGGATCGGTTGCGGGACCGCAGTCCGCTCCCGGCGTGCCGCTCATCAGCGCGTCCCGTTGGGACACCGGGGTGCAGGCGCACGTCGCCAACGATCTCGTGGACCTCACGGCGTCGATCACAGCCGGAACGCTGTCGAACCCGCTCTTCAGCGACGACAACAACGGCCGCCAGGTGGCCGGCCGCGTTGCCGTGCATCCGATCGCCGGCCTGGTTGTCGGAGCGTCGGCCGCGCACGGGCCGTTCGTCTCGAACGCAGTGCCGGCCGCATCCGGTGGGGAGGGCGACAGGGCGTTCGCGCAGACGGCCTGGGGCGGCGACGTCGAATACTCCCGGGATTACTATCTCGTGCGGCTCGAGACGGTCTTCAGCCAGTGGACGCTGCCGTCGATTCAGCCGCCGCTCATCGACGCTCCCCTGCGAGCGCTGGCCACGTCGGTCGAGGGACGCTACAAGCTGCGCCCTGGCCTGTACGTCGCAGCACGACTCGACCATCTGGGCTTCAGCAGGATCGCCGGCTCGGCAGGTCTGAACACCTGGGATGCTCCGGTGACTCGATTCGAGACGGGTGGCGGGTATTCCCTTCAACGGAATCTGCTGCTGAAGCTCGCAGCGCAGTTCGATGCGCGGGACGGCGGCCGGACGCGGAAGGCGCAGCTCTTCGCGGCGCAGCTCGTGTTCTGGTTCTAGGGATCCTCAAATGCAACCACGAAAAGACGAAACCACGAAAAAGAACCTACGGGCGTTCTTCGTGTCTTCGTGTCTTCGTGGTTGCGTTTGCCTTGTCTTCGTGTCCTTCGTGGTTGCGCCGCAGGCCACCCAGCAGCCACTTCCTCGCAGCGGCGCGATCCGGGGCCGCGTTGAAGTCGATGATGTCATTCAAAGGAGCGCGCGGCGGCCCGGCGTGTCGGCCCTCGGCAGCCCCGCGGGATCGGGCCACGGCGGACGAGCGAAGATCGGTCGTCTACCTGGAGTCGGCGCCCCGCGGGGCGTTCGATCAGGGTGAGCCGTCGAAAGCCGCGATGGACCAGCGCAACGAGACATTCGTCCCCCACGTGCTGGCGGTCACGGCCGGCTCGGTCGTCGACTTTCCGAATTCGGACCGCTTCTATCACAACGTGTTTTCGCTCTCGAAGGCCGCCCGCTTCGATCTGGGCCGTTACGCGGCCGGCAGATCCAAGTCAGGTCCGCTTCAACCAGCCGGGCATCGTCCGGGTGTTCTGCGAGATCCACTCGCACATGAACGCGTTCATCCTGGTCTTCGGCCACCCGTTCTTCTCGACGACCGACAACGACGGCCGCTACCGGATCAACAACGTGCCGGCGGGCACCTACAACGTCATCGCCTGGAACGAAGGGACGGCGTCGGAGCCGAAAGCCGTGACAATCACCGCCGGCGGTGTCGCCGAGCTCGACTTCACGCTCCAATGAACCTGCGGGGCCTGCTGTTCTCGTCGCTCCGCGGCCGCATCTTCCTGGCGAGCGCCCTTCTCGCGGTGCTGTCGATCGGCGTGGCCATCTACCTGGTCAACGTCCGCGTCTCCCGTGAAGCCGAACAGACGCTGCAGCGCGAGATGATCGCCACATCCGCCCTCGTCGATCAGCTGCGGACGACGCGCACAGAGACGTTCATGCAGATGGCGCGGTTCATCGCCGACGCGCCCAAGGTGAAGGCGGCGGTCGACACCAACGATCCGCCGACGGTCCAGGACATCGCCAGCGGCTATCAGGATCAGCTGAAGTCGAACCTTCTGCTCGTCACGAACCGGTCCGGCGCCGTGCTCGCCACCGTCGGCGCGGCCCCGCAAGCGGCACTCGTCGTCGCCAGCCAGCCGGCGGTGCGCGATGCCCTCCGGGGGCAGGAAGGCTTCGGCCTGCTGCCCCAGCCGGACGGCATGCTGCAGCTGGTGACGGTCCCGATTCTCATCGGTCTGAAGCAGCCGGAAATCCTCGGAACGGTCAGCGTCGGGTTCCTGCTCGACAACGCGCTGGCCGCGCAATTGAAGGAGATCACCGGCAGCGATGTCGCGTTCGGGATGGATGGTCAGGTTCTGGCGGCCACGCTGCCGCAAGAGGTGTACCCGCGCTCGGCGGGAAATTGCGGACCTCGGGCATATCGCGGCTGGTTGTCGCCGGAGAAGATTACCTCGTGCTGCCGCGGCCCCTGGCCACGGAGGGCGGCCTGCCGACGGGTTCCGGCCCGGTGGCGTTGATTCTGCGGTCGCGGACCGAGCTCCTTCGCGGCTTGCGGGCCATTCACGCCGGGCTCGCAGCAACCGCGATCGTCGCCGTGCTGCTCGCGACGGTTCTCGAGCTTCGCGGTGGCGCGGACGATAACGCGGCCCGCTGGCCAACATCACCGACGTGATGCGCGAGGTGACGGCAACCGGCGATCTGACCCGGAAAATCGCCATCCGTCAGGGGGCGTCTGGAAGACGAGGACGCCCGTCTCCTGGCCACGACGTTCAACACCCTGACCGATTCGATCGTCCGGTTCCAGCGTGAGATATCGCAGAAGGAGCGCCTCACGTCGCTCGGCCGCCTCTCGACGGTCATCGCCCACGAGGTTCGCAATCCGCTGATGATCATCAAGGCATCACTCCATACGCTGCGTCAGATCGAGCCCGGGGAGGCGGCGCTTCGCGAGGCGGTTGCCGACATCGACGACGAGGTCGTACGCCTGAACCGGATCGTGAACGAGGTGCTCGACTTCTCCCGGCCGATTCCGTTCGATTTCGCTCCCGCCGACATCGCCGCGCTCTGCCGCGAATCGGCGGCCGCTGCCCAGGCGTCGCCCGGAGCGGCGGTGGCGCTCGACCTCGACCCTGCGCTCCCCACGATTGTCACGGATGGCGAGCGGCTCCGGATTGCGCTCGTCAACATGCTCGTCAACGCGCGGCACTCCGTGAACGGTGATCAGAGTGCCGGGTCCAAAGGACCCGGCCTACATCCCGCAGATGTAGCGCGCCCCCCTGCAGACGTAGGGCGGGTCCTTTTGGACCCGCCAGCACCGCTGGTCACGCTCAAGGCCGCCGCCGGCGGCGGGCGCGTCACCATCACGATCACCGACCGGGGCGTAGGCGTCGCACCAGCCGATTTGCTGCATGTCTTCGATCCCTACTTCACCACCAAGCGCGGCGGCACCGGGCTCGGGCTGCCGATCGCCAAGAACATCGTGGAAGGTCTCGGCGGCACAATCGTGGTGTCGAGTGTCGTGGGACGCGGCACCGAGATCCGCATCGAGCTTCCTGTCGAGTCTCCGGCCGGCGCCGCCGGGGCGGCCTAGCAGCCCGTGCCGAACCACCACGGCTCCATTCTCCTCGTCGACGATGAAGAGAAGATTCTGAAGGCGCTCAGTCGCGCCCTGCGCGAAGCCGGCCACGAAGTCGTCGAGACGACGCGGGCGCGCACCGCACAGCGGCTGCTGGCGGAGCGCACGTTCGACCTGTTCATCGTGGACAACATGATGCCCGAGATGAGCGGGCTCGATCTGATCCGCGAGTACGTCAGCGCAAGCCCGGATGACAGCTCCACCCGCGCCAGCCGTGGGGCCGGGCAGGCCGGGTCGAGCGACGATCGGGCGCAGATCCTGATGATGACCGCGCATGCGACGGTCGAAAGCGCGATCGAGGCGATGAAGCTCGGGGCGCTCGACTACCTGCAGAAACCGTTCGAGATCGACGAACTGCTGGTGGTGGTGCGTCGCGCCCTCGACCACCAGCGGCTCCGCACGGAGTACCGCTACCTCGTCAACGAGCGCGACGAACGCTTCGATCATTACGGCATCGTCGGGCGCAGCCGGGCCATGGAGGACGTGGTCCGGCGCGCCGAGCTCGTCGCCGAAACCAAGAGCACCGTGCTCATCACCGGCGAGACCGGCACCGGTAAGGAGCTGGTGGCCCGCGCCATCCACAACCGAAGCGCGCAGCGCGACATGCCGCTGATCAAGGTGAATTGCGCGGCCATCCCCGACACGCTGCTCGAATCGGAGCTCTTCGGCCACGTCCGCGGCGCGTTCACCGGGGCGACAACGACCAAGAAGGGGAAGTTCGCGCTGGCCGACGGCGGAACGATCTTCCTCGACGAGATCGGCACGCTGACGCCGACGCTGCAGTCCAAGCTGCTGCGCGTCCTGCAGGAGCGCGAATTCGAGCCGCTCGGCTCGGAACGGACCGAGCGCGTCGATCTCCGGGTGATCGCCGCCACCAACCGCGACCTGCGGCAGATGGTCGCCGACGGCCGGTTCCAGGAGGACCTGTTCTATCGCCTGAACGTCATCCCGATTCACATTCCGCCGCTGCGCGAGCGCCGCGACGATATCCCCGCGCTGGTCGAGCACTTCGTCAGCCAAGCACGCCCAGCGCACCGGACGGCGCGTGGAGCGGATCGAGGACGGCGTGCTCGCGGCGCTCGAACAGTACGACTGGCCCGGCAACGTCCGCGAGCTCGAAAATACCATCGAGCGCGCCGTCGTCCTGTCGGCCGGGCCGGTGATCACCGCGCGCGCCATCTCGACCCTCGGGGCAGTGACGCAGCAGGCGACCGGCCTTCCCTCGTTGAAGCTCCGGCAGAACATCGAATGGGTCGAGCGCGAAACGATCCGCCGGGCGCTCGAAAGCGCCGGCGGCGTCAAGAAGGACGCCGCCGAGCTGATGGGCATCAGCCAGCGGGCGCTGTCGTATTACCTCGCAAAGTACCGGATCGACTGAGGCGAGCGCCTCTGATGAACATCATCGCGAGGACGCTGAGCGTTGCGAAGCTGACGAAGCAACCCCGCAATGGATTGCGGAGATGGCTTCGCTCGTTGCGTTCGCAGGCAATTTCCGGGACGCGCGAGCTCGATGTCCTCAGCGCCTATGCCGAATGGGCGCCGAATTATCCCGCCCACGCGCACAACGCGCTGATGCGCGCGGAAGAGCAAGCGATGCTCGGCTTGCTCCCGGACCCGCGCGGCAAGCTCGCGGCCGACCTGGCGTGCGGCACGGGGCGTTACGCACGGATTCTGCACGAGCGCGGGGCAACCCGTGTTCTCGCCGCTGATCTTTCACCGGACATGCTCGCGCGCGTTGACAAGCAGGATGCGGACTGCGTCCGCGCCGACCTCGCTCGACTGCCGATCCATGACAACACGTTCGATCTGGTCGTATGCGGGCTTGCGATCGGCCACATCGAGGCGTTACAGCGCACGCTCCAGGAAATATCGCGCGCGATGAAACGCGGCGGCACGTGTCTCTATTCCGATTTTCATCCGCTCGGCCATCTCGCGGGCTGGCGGCGCGAGTTCAACGGAAGGAACGGGGCGCGCTATTTCGTCAAACACCACGCGCATCTTTACTCCGATCACGACGCTGCATGCCGCGTGGCAGGCTTACGAATCACCGCCGTCTCCGAGCCGATCATCGGGCGCGACATCACGGAAAGCTTTCCCGGCTCCGATGAGCTCTACCGCCGCTGGAACGGGTGGCCCGCTGTTCTCGTAATCCGGGCGGAGAGGCAATAGGCGGCACGTGCCAGTCGGGATCGGGACATGCCGACGCTGACGATATCGGTGGTGATTCCGACCCGGAATCGGGCCGGGAGCCTTCACCGTCTGCTCGGGGCACTGTCGCAACAGGACCGCAAGCCAGAGGAGGTCATCGTCGTGGACGCGAGCGACACACCGTCCGACGAAATGGCCCTCGGCGCCTCGTACCCCGTCCTTCGAATTGCCTGCCTGCGGGCCGCGCCATCGGTGTGCGGGCAACGAAATGCCGGGATTCGACGGGCGATCGGATCACACGTGCTGTTATGCGATGACGACGTCGAGCCTCCGCCCGACTATATCGGGAAACTGATCGCGCACCTGGAGCGCGAGCCGACCACGGGGGCCGTGACGGGCATGGTGGCGGATGCCGGAAGCGCCAGCCAGCCGGTGTTCGAACTGCGGGCGCCATCGTTCCGGTATTTGCTCTTCGCCTGGGTGTTCCAGCTCGGGGTCTTTGGGGATGTCGAGGCGACCAGGGGCTCCTGGTTCACTTCAATTCCGCTGGCAGCTCTCAAGAAGTGGTATCGACGTCGCGGCAACACCTGGTCGCTGGCAGGGTGGCCGCTCGTGACACAAGTGAGAACCCCGGTGGTGCGCACCGCCGCCTACGGTCTGGGGGCGGCCCTGATCCGGCGCGACTGGCTGCTCGCCTCGCCGTATGACGAACGTTTGAGCGTGCACGGCATCGGCGACAACTACGGAGTGGCCCTCAAGTTCCCTGGCGATCGGAGCATCGCGGTGCTGACCGATCTTGCGGTCCGCCATCACAACGCCTCCGAGAACCGCCTCGACGCCGCCACGACGTACTATCAACGACTCCTCGCGCTCGACTACTTCATGCGTGCCGACCATCGCTTCTCCGCCGTGAATCGGGTGTTTCTGGTGTGGTCGCTGCTCGGTCGCGCCGGGATGTTCGCCATCTCACGGCGCCGGGATCTGTTCAGCGCTTCGGTCCATGCGATCGCGCTCATCGGGACGGGACGAAATCCGTTGTGCTCCGGATTGCAAATCTCACCCTCCGGCGTGTCCCACGCGCGCATCCCGCGGTGAGAATAGCGCTGACGGTGCCGGGCGGGGTCGATCGTGGCGGCGAATGCCGCGTCATCCCGGCGATCCTGTGGCTGATCGAACGCCTGGCCCGGCAACACGACGTGCAAGTCATCGTGCCGCTTCAGGAACCGCGCGCCGCCTCATGGAAGCTGATGGGAGCTGTCGTGCACAACGTGGTGAGCTGGCCGCGGCAGCTCAGCGCACTCCGGATGCTCCTGCGCCTTCACCGTGCCAGTCCATTTGACGTCTTCCACGCCATCTGGGCGAGCGGACCCGGGGCCGTCGCATGCGTGGCGGCGAAGATCTGCCGGCGGCCGGTCGTGGTGCACGTGGCCGGTGGGGAATTGGTCTGGCAGCCGGACATCGCGTTCGGCAACCGCCGCACCTGGTCGCGGGCCATGAGTCGGAGCGTCGTGCGGCACGCGGATCGTGTAACCGCCGCAAGCGCTCCCATTCTCGCATTGGCGCGCGATGCCGGAGCGGCTCCGCTTCGGGTGACGCTCGGCGTTGACACGCGTCGCTGGACGCCATCGCCACCGCGTCCGCGCCCGCTGAATCGACCCGCTCGCCTGGTCCATGTCGGCAGCCTGACGCCGGTCAAGGACCACACGACGCTGCTTCGTGCCATCGCCGCGGTGGCTCGGCACGGGCGCGACCTGCATCTCGATCTCGTGGGCGTCGACACGTCTGGCGGCGCCGTACCCCGGCTGGCGCAGGAGCTTGGCATCACGGATCGCGTCACATTCCATGGCCTCTTGCCGCAGGCCAGCCTTGTGCCGATCGTGAGTGCCGCCGATCTGATGATCGTTGCGTCTCGCCACGAGGCTGGCCCCGTCGCGTTCCTCGAGGCCGCGGCGGTTGGCGTGCCGAGCGTGGGCACGGCTGTGGGACACCTGCGAGATCTCGCGCCCCAGGGGGCGATTGTCGTGGATATCGGGGACGAGAAAGCCCTCGCTCGTGAGATCGAGCACCTGTTGAGCGATGATGCACGGCGGCTTGCGATTGCCCGCCATGCGCAGCGCTTTGCGCTCAGCGAGGACGCCGACTGGACCTGTGCCCGCTTCGAGGAGCTCTACGCGGAATTGATGACGGCCGCCGCGCGAAACCGGCGACCATCATGACGAGGCCCGGCGTCGACGTCCCGGCGCCAGTCGGCCTTCCTGAGGCCGAGTCTGTCAACGCGAGGCCCTGGGAGTCGACCGGACCGCCCGCTCGCATTCTCGCTGTTCGCCTGCAGGCGTTCGGCGACACGGTTCTGACGCTTCCCTATCTGCAGGCGCTGCGTCGACTACTGCCGGGCGCCTCGCTCGACTTTCTGACGCGCTCGGAAGTGGCCGAGCTCCCGAGGGCGCTTGTCCTGTTCGACCACGTATTCGAGATCCGGGGGGGTCGCGATTCCCGGCGGCAATTGGTCAGCGCTCTGACCCTGGTCCCACGCCTCTGGGCGCGTCGGTACGATGCCGTGATCGATCTCCAGCGTAACCGCGTGAGCCGGGTCGTGAGAAGGTTGCTGCATCCGCGATCGTGGAGCGAATTCGACCGTTTCTCGCCCAGGCTGGCCGGAGAGCGCACCCGTCGCACCATTGAAGCCCTCGGTTTCGGTTCATTGCACGTGCGGCCGGACTTGAAACTGAAGACGTCCGAAGCGGGACTGCGGAAGCTGCGCGGCGCCGGATGGGACGGGGTGAGCGATCTCGTGGTGCTGAACCCGGCCGGCGCCTTTCCGGGCCGCAACTGGCCACTCCCGCACTACGTGGAGTTCTGTCGCTTGTGGGTGAAGCGGCGCCCGCGTCCTGTCCGCTTCCTCCTGCTTGGCCTGCCACGGATCTCTGAGCGTGCCGCGTTCTTACGAGACGCGGTAGGTGAAGACGTCATCAACCTGGTGGGACGCGACACGCCGAGCGAGGCATTCGCCATCCTGCAGCGGGCCACGCTCGTTCTGTCGGAAGACTCGGGACTGATGCATCTGGCCTGGGTTGCCGGGGCGCCCACTGCTGGACTATTCGGGGCGAGTCGAGCTGCGTGGGCCAGCCCGCACGGGAACTACAGCGCAGTCATTGCGACCTGCCGCGAGCCAGACGGCATGTGCCTCGACGGGGCGTGTCGGGCAGGCTCCCCTCATTGCCTCGCCGGCCTCGATGCGGATTCGGTCGTGGATCGGGCGCTGCAGCTCGTGGACAGTGCGGGTCGACTGCCGAAGCTCATTTCCTCGGACGTTTAGGATCCGAGGTGCAGGACTTTAGTCCTGCCCATAAGTGGACGTTGAGCTGCAGGTCTAAAGACCTGCGCTACGACGTCATCGAAGGCTTGCTCCACGAACTCAAATCCCGACCGATCAATTGGCCGAGGCGGCGGACCTCCGGTTCGTACTCGCGTTGGATCCGCCGCCTCAACTCCGGCTGCAGTGGCGGCGGCGGCATGCTACCCCAGCGGCGAGCCGCGTCCCGTATCAGCGCCGCGACTCGCTGGCCGACGAAGCCGGACGGCGCCGACGAGGATAAGAAATGGGCGAGGCGACGGCTGAGGGGCCGTCTGCTCGCCGCCCTGTGAAAGGGGCTGAGCGCGAGTCGCGGCTCGAAATCCACCGCAACGTCCAGGAACTGACACACGTCCCGATAGGTCCCCGACGGATCTCGGACGAGGTCGTCGAACACGATCACGTGCACTCGGGAGCCGCCAAACGCGCCAAGGTAGCGTTGCACGTGCTCGTAGTACCGCGTGAGACCTCGATAATTCAGGATGAAGCGACCTTCTGTGCTGACTTGATCCGGTTCTCTGTCGATCGCCGCCTCGAAGCTTGGCGAGTCCTCGAATCCCGCGTAAGACCAGGCCCAGTACATCGAGTGCATCATGTCGGCGGGATTTCGCAGCATGATGATGATGCGGGCGTCCTGGCACTGCCGGCCAATCGCGTCCGAGGCGTGCGGGGAGTAGCAGGTAGTACGGCGACGCCTCTCCGGCCCGGCGTTGATCCGTCGCGTCCTTGAAAAGGGCGAGGTACGCGTCCGGATCGCCGATTCTGTCGCCAGGGAGACCCGGCAGGTCCGGCGCGAAAAAAAGCGGCTCCTTGCGGGGCGACATGTAGACCTGCGGATGCTGGCCGAGATACCCATGCATCGCGCTGGTGCCACACCGCGGGGCGCCTACGACGAATGTATCGGGCCAACGAATGGGCATACGTCCAGGAGCCGCACCTTTCAGGCGAGGGCAATCGGGATGTTCGGTTCGACGCCTCTGCTCCTGATTCCCTCGAGCAGGCGACCCACATCGGCGGCAACACGCTTCTCGCTCCCGTTGATGCGGATCCGCGTGCTCGGCGCTGCGACGTCCACGTCCGGAACTGAGACGTCCGCGAGGAGCACCACGCCCTTGTGGATCACAAGGAGCAGGTCCTCCGGATCAATCGCGAAGAATGCGTCCCAGCGATTCTGGTGCTTTTTTCGCGCGATGAGAAGGCTCGCGACGTTTCCCTCGTCGATGCGGCCCGCCTGCGGCAGGCGCCAGACGCGGGCCGGGGTGGACGTCAGGGAGGCGAGGAGTTCCTGGTCGGACAGCACCCCTGCGGCGCGCGCGCGCCTCAGGTGCACCCATAGATTCCAGCCCGCCGTCAGCGTCGAATCGGTGCCGAACAGGATTGCGGTGCGCGCCTTGAGGTGGGCAACGTCGGCCGTGGCACCAAAGAGAAACTCGTTCGATAGCGGGCACCACACCACGGCACGGAATCGATCCGCCTGCGCCGCATTCATCGCCACGGCGTGTACCGCGACAAGCTCCCGTCCGAAGAGATTCCACCGGACGAGCTCGTCGACCTCACGCCGCGCGGCCTCGCTGGTGCCTTCGGCCAGGTGAAACACATACGGCTCACGGGGCCGCGGTGCGTTGAGGCGCCACCGCCAGCGGCCACCCAGGCGTAACGAGTGAATCGAGGAGCCTCGCGGAACGCAGGCGATCGGAAGTGAGGCTAGCGCGGGATTATCGGTCGCCGGTCCGTGGTGCGCCGCAGTCGTGACGCCGGCGAGAAGGTTCTTGAGGGCCCCCCACTCCAGCCGCAGGCGTCGAGGGAGCGATTCAATCGCGGCAATCGTCTTCCCGTCGCGGGAATGAATATCCTCTCCCCATTCGACGTAGTCGCCGTAATGCCGGTGCCCGAGCGACGGGTACAGATCGAACTCCAGGTGATCGTGGGAGTTCACGAGGCCGGGGCACGCGATCGCGTGGGTGAATGCCACCTCAGCGTCCACAGGCCCCGCGGCGGCGCGGCGGGATGCGACCTGGCCGACGTGCGTGAACACGCCGCCAGACACGCGCACGTCACAGGGTGGACGATCCGTCCCCACCAGCTCGAGACCGCGAAGAATCATGCACTGCACCCAAGGTCTCGCAGGCGGACACCAGCCCGAGAGTGATCGCGATAAGGACGTAAGTGGCGGTGAAGCTCAGGAACGAATCGACGAGGCCGTGAAGGGCGACCGCCACGCCCGCCGCCAGCACCCCGGCCGAGAGCGTGGCCAGCGGCGTCGCGGCCTGACGCCACAGGGCCACAAAGGATCGCGCCACTCGCCAGAGCAGCCATGCGAGTGCGACTCCGGCGAGAACGCCGCCGCCGACGAGGATCTCGATGTACATGTTGTGGCTGTTGAGGCGCGGGTCAGCGCGCCGCAGGTTGATGTACGGTCCGTAGAGCAGTCGAAAATTGTCCGGGCCGACACCGCGGAGCGGATGGTCCGCGATCATTCCGGCGGCGGCGCGCCAGAGCAGCAGGCGCCCCGGTCGCTCGTTTTGACCCGGCACCGACGAGAACTGTTCGGGCGCCGCGGCGGTTGCGGGCCCGCTGACGCTCGTCTGCGACATGAACAGCGTCGCGCCAGGCTCGCGGCTGAACCAGCGACGACGATCTTCCTCGATGTCCCACAGGAGGCGGTACTGCCCTGGCTGGCTGGGCGCCCTCACCTGCGCCACGAGGGCGACGCTCTCGCCAGGCAGGACCGGACGCGGGAACAACGTGCGCATCCCTCCTTCCCACGGGGTGACGACGCGATCGTCGGCCGCGAGCAGCCAGTGATAAGACAACCGGAACGGCCGTGCCGCATCAGGCGCCCAGGTTGTTTGCCCGGTGTTCGTGACCGTGAGGGGCACGTTCGCGGTCGAGCCCGTCGACATCGCCAGCTCGCGTGGGGCGGCGAACGCCGCGGCGTATCCAGAGGCCCCTTCGGTGGTGAGCCGCAGTCGCAGCACCTCGAACGGATACGACGCAACGAACTGCGTCGCGATCACGAGTGCGACCGCCGCGAGGATCCTGACGCCTGCGTCGAAGCCGTGGCAGCGGTGCCTGAGGATGCCGATGATGGCGAGGCTGGAGGCCACGGTGATGAGACCGGATCGCGTGAACGTCAACACGATCGCCTGCCCTAGAGCCACGAGGATCAGCACGACGACGAGGGCCGTCTTGCGTCTGCCAGCGTCAACGACTACCAGAAACAGAACGGAGACGAAGGCGAAGAGGATCTCCAGATACATCGACGCCACGGTCGGGTACAGGAACGGGCCGGTCGCCCGGACCTGTGCGCCGAACAGGAAGACTGCTGGTCTGAAGTCGCCGAGCGCCTGCACTACCGGCGGGACACCGGCGTACTCGAGGAGGGCAAGCGCCGCAACCAGCACGCCCGTGACGGCCGCAGTGACAAAGACCACTTCGATGCGTCTCGGCGACGTCGCGGCATTCACCGTGAGGACATACACGCCGAACGCGAGTGCTCCACGGCCCACCATATGGAGAGCGTTCACCCGGTTCTCCGGGACCGTCCACGCGGAGAGGAGCATCGCCGCCAGCAGCGCCGTCCACGGCACGGTAAGGTTGGTGCGCCACCCAGCCAGGATGTGCCACGGGCGAGCGACGCCGCCCAGAGCCATCGAGATGGTCCACGCGCTGAAGACCATCAGCAACACGGCTTCCACGCTGCTGATCGATTGTCCCGGCATCTGAATCAGCGGGCGCGTTTTTTCGAACGGGGCAACAAGGATCAAGGCACAGACGCCAATCCAGGCCACCATCACTGGGCAATCCACAGCCCGAATGCGGCTGGAGCGCGATGCATCCGCAACCATGCGAGCCGCCGCTCGATCCGCGATCTGAGTGGCCCCCGCGACCGGACGAAGCGGGTGCGGAGGGCCAGCCGCCGGGCGGCTTCGGACAGGGTCGCGAAGGTATCGAACATCGGCGAATCCATCACGACGAGCGTCCCGCCTGGCGCAAGCATGCGCCGCGCATGAGCCAGCGTCGCCCCGATGTCGGGCGCGTAGTGCAGCGAGTCGTTGAAGACGACCAGGTCGAACTGGTGCGGCGCGAAAGGCAGCGCATCGAAGTCGGCCTGCACCCTGATGAATCCGACGATGTAGTGGCACGACGCCCCCAGCCCATCCACTCCGTCGTCGAGGGCATCCACGGCAGTGAGGTGGTGCCCGAGCGCAGCCAGTCGATGGGACATCCATCCGCAGCCCGCGCCGGCATCCAGAATCCGCATCGAGGAGCGGCCATAAGCCAGGACGTTGCGCAGCAGGTGAGCGAAGCTCTCTTTCCGGAGCCGCCATTCATGCGCGTGCGGATCGTCGAGAGGGACATTGGGAAGGCGCAGGTAGTAGTCAGGCGACGACACGCGGTAGCCTTCGCGCTCCCGGATCAGACGGGTACTGCCTCGCAAACCGATCGATGGCGGCCTCTCGCCCCGGCGGCAGAAACCGCCAGACCCCTTCACGATACGTGTAGTGCCGGGCACACCGGCCGCACGTGCGGCGATCGAGATCCCGATCGTCGAGATCCCCACCACAATCAGGACACGCAAACTGCGGCACCCACACGTGTCACACCTTTCGGAGCACGATCAGGAAGTGATCGCCCCACTGACGGATTCCCGGCCAGCCGCCGACAGCGTCCTCGAACCGTTGGAGCCTCTCGACAAGGCAGGGGTGCCGCGCCGTGAATCCCTGCAAGTACGGAGGGGGAACGAACAGACCCAGCGTGCGCAGCGACACGGGCTCGAACCCTGCTCCTCGAAATGCCCGTTCGAATGCCGACGGCGTGTAATAACGGGTCCAGACGGTGCGACCGTTCAGCGGCACCGGCTCGAGGTGTGGTGAGAACCGGATCCGCGCTCTCGCCCAGTCTCCGCGTGCCAGGAAGCGCGCGATTTCCCACGGGCACACGCGCCCGATGACCGACGCGGCGAGCACGCCGCCCCGACAGAGACGGTCGGCGATGAGGCGTGCGGCTCGCGCGACATCCGGTACGCAATTGAGGGGACCCAGGTTTGAAACGGCTGCGTCGAACGTCGCAGGGGCAAGCTGGTCGAGCTCGTGGATTCCGAGGTGCAGCACGTTCACGGGTAAATCGACGCCGCCGTCGCGGATGCGACGCCGGGCTTCACCGACCATGGCCGGCGACCAGTCGACTGCCGTCACGCGATGACCGCGCTTCGCCAGATACTCGGCGTCACATCCCGGCCCGCAGCCAAGGTCGAGGACGCGCGAGCTCGCGGCCAGGTGCGTTTCGAGCGCACGCAGGGTGCGTTGGCGCATTTCGCACAGCGTCCTGTTCTCGCTATTCGAGCGATCGTAGGTCGGCGCGACGCCGTCGAACGCCTTCTGCGTATCGAAAAGCACCTGCTCTACTGTCGCCATGGCCCTTCTTCACGTCGCCTCAGCGAGGCTGCTCGCTCGGTACCGCCGCGGCCTGGGGAGTGAGAATCGGCCGGGTGATGACCGGCGTTCGGCGCGGCGAGAGGCGCGCGAGCCGGTCCACCCGCCACTTCAGCACCGGCAGCTTGAGGATCGCGACGGCCCGTTTCACGCCCGGCTTGCGCGCTCTGAACTCGGCGTGAGCGAGCGCATGCAGAGCGCGATAGAACTCCGGCACGTACGTCGCCTGGAACATCGGCATCATGTCGCTCGAGTCCACCCAGTTCTGCTTGTCCCCGAGCTGCGCCTTGACGCGCTCGTGGAACGGCGTGCGCGGCAGCGGGTACGAGACCGAAATCCCGATGTCATCGGGCCGGCACTCGCGCACCATCTGCAGCGTGAGCGCGATGTCCTCCCAGCGCTCACCCGGATACCCGAACTGCAGGAAGAAGCCCACCTCGATGCCCGCATCGTGAAGCAGCCGCGTCGCCACGGGAATCTGTTCCACGCGCGTCCCCTTCTCCATCGCGTCGAGGATCCGCTGCGAGCCGGATTCGGCACCCATCCAGACCGTCCGGCAGCCGGCGGCGCGAAGCGCGGAGACGATCCGCGGGGTGACCTGGTCCGATCGCAGCAGGCACTTGAACGGGATGACGACATCGCGCGCGCGCACTTGCTCGGCGAACCGCTCGATCCAACCTGGCTTCAGTCCGAAGATGTCGTCGGCGATCCACAGGTGGTCGGGCTGATACGAGCGCTTCAGCCACGTCATCTCGTCGACGACCGCTTCGGGCGAGCGGGCCGAGTACCGCTGTCCGTAGATCGGCTTCGCGCACCAGTTGCAGTGAAACGGGCATCCGCGGGTGGTCACCACGTTCATGGAGTAGTAGCCGTGCCGGCGAAGCCATATGTCACGGTAGCGTTTGACGTCGACGAGATCCCACGCGGGGAACGGCAGCGCGTCGGGATCGCGGATGATCTCACGCGGCCGCGTGCGGACCAGGCGGCCATCGTCGCCGCGCAGACAGACGCCCGCCACCTCGTGCAGCGGCCCCTTGCCCCGGCCGCCGAGCACATCGAGCACGTCCGCGAGCGTCATCTCGCCTTCGCCGGCCACGACGACGCCCGCGCCGCGATCCAGATATCGTTCCGGATGATCGCTGGCGTCGGATCCCGCGACAATCGTCGGGATACCGCGCACCCTGGCCGCGTCGATCATCGTGAACGCCGCCTCCCGCATCCGGAGAAGGCACATCTTGCTCAGGTAGTTGAAGCTGTCTTCGTAGATCACCGCGAATCGCGGCCGGTGGAGGTCGAGCGCGTCGGCCCACTCGGCCTCGGAGGCGGCGAGCATCGCGTCGAACAAGGAGACGATGTACCCGCGCTCCCGCACGACCGCCGCCGCGTACAACGCGCCAAGCGGCGCATACGGCTGCCGCGCCTCCCATAGCTTGGGATCGAAACGCAGGAAGTACGCCTGTCCGAACAACACGTCGGTCATGTTCACCGAACCCACGGCTGACGGGATTCCCGAGCCGCGTGTGAACCGGCGGCCGGATCGAGACTGACGTTGACGCTTTGTACACCTGAGACCCCGGCGGCGAAGGCGGCCGGCGCCTCGACCCGAACAGCTCCAGCCGGTTGCCTCGCCACCTGCCGGTACACGTCGACCGTTTCGCGTGCGGCGCGCTCCCACGAGAACATCCGCGCCCGCCGGAGACCCAGCGTCGCGAGGTGGTCGCGGTGCTCCCGGCTTCGAGCGAGCCGCACCATCGCCTCGCCGAGTGCGTCCTCGTCGATCGGGTCGACGTGCTCGACCGCTCCACCGGCCACCTCCGGCAGCGACGATGTCCTTCCCGCGATGACGGGAACCCCGCACGCCATCGCTTCGACCACCGGCAGTCCGAAGCCTTCGTGCAGCGAGGGGAAGACGAACATCTCGGCCAGGTTGTAGAGCGCCGGCAGGTCTTCGAATGGCACGTAGCCGGTGAACGCGATCGCATCGGCGATCCGGGCGTGCTCGATGCGGGCACCGATGCCACGCGAGCGCCATCCATAGCGCCCGACGCAGACGAGCTGATGTTTCAGATCGCCGGCGCGGCGACGCAGCGCGAACGCGTCGATCAGGCGGGGAAGGTTCTTCCGCGGCTCGATCGTGCCGACATACAGGATGACGCGGTCGGCCAGCCCGTATCGGCGCCGCACACGATTCAGTTCCGCAAGGTCGCACACCGGCCGGAACGCCGGCGCCGCCGCCTCGTGCACGACGTGCACCCGGGACGGGTCGAGGCTGTAAATGCGCACGATGTCCCGTTTGGCGCTTTCTGACACCGTGATCACGGCCGTCGCGCGCCGCGCGGCGATGTCCACCAACGGCCGATTGAGGAGGACGCGCCGCAACGGATGGTAGCGCGGATACATCGTCAGGCTCATGTCGTGTATCGTGACGACGCTCGGGGTTGACGAGGCGATCGGCAACATCCCGTTCGTGAAGTGCGCGACGTCGACGTCGAGCTCCCTCAGCGTCCGCGGTGCGACCATCTGCATCCACGCCATTCGCGGCAGCCGTGAGGCCGGGACCGCAATCCGCACGTGGCCCGGGAGCGGCGCCGTCGTGTCGATCGGACGGTTCGACACCACGATCAGGTCGTCGTCGCCCCGCCGGGCGAGGTGCTCGAGCAGATGCTCGGTGTAGTAGCCGACGCCGGTTCGTTCCGGCCTGAGCGTCGTGCCGTCGAAGGCGATGCGCACGCTGATACCCCTCCGCGCGCGACGCGCTTGGTACGGCGAGCCCGAGCGTCACACCAATCAGGGTGTACGTCGGTGTGAAGGACAGAAAGGAATCCACCGTGCCATGTACGGCAACGGCCACGACGGCGAGAACCACGCCGACGTTCGCGACGAGCGATCGATCCGCCGCCTCGCGCACGCGAGACGCAAGCTGCCTCGCGGTGGACCAAACCAGCCATCCGAACGCGACGGCGCCGGCGAGACCACTGCCGACAAGGATCTCGATATACATGTTGTTGCTGTGCATGCGCGGGTCCGGGTTCGAGAGGCCGGCGAAACCGCCATGAAGCAGGCGGAAATTGTCGGGACCGACGCCAAGCAGCGGGTGCTCCGCAAACATCGCCGCGGCCGCCCGCCACAGCCGCAATCGGCCCGGCCGCTCCATCGTGAGCGGCAGAGGCCGGCTGGCCGAAGGTGGCCGGCTGGCCGACGGTGACATGTCGTGCCCGCCCCCGGCCCCGACCACCGTCACCCGAGAGACGGCTCGCGTCGCGCCAGGCTCGGTGCTGAACCACAAACGCCCCTCGTGGACCACATCCCACATCAGCCGATAGGCGCCGGGCTGCCCGGGCGGCCAAACCGTGGCCCGCACGGTCGCGCTTGCGCCCGGTGCAACCGGCCGGTCGAACGCCGTTCGCTCCCCGTCGAACTTGACGACACGATCCAACTCGGGCTCCAGCCAGTGATACGACAAGAAGAACGGCGGGTCGCCCTGGGAATCCCACGTGAGGCGGCCAGTGTTCGTCACGGTGACGGGGACGTCCCTCCTCTCGTCCGCCGAAAACACGATTGTCGGAGGCGCCTCGATCGCCGATCGGTACCAGACCTCCTGCCCTTCAGTGGTCAGGCGCAGCCAGAGCGACTGCGTCGATCGGGATGCGGCCACCAAGACCACGATCGCGATCGAGAGCGCGGCGACCGAGCGGACTGCGCCGTCCAGGCCCCGCTGCCGGCCGCGCCAGAAACCGGCGCATGCGAGGCTCGCGGCCATCGTGACCAGACCCGCGCGGGTGAGCGTCAGCACGATACCCTCGGCGATCACCAGGAGCGCCCCGAACAGCGCCGCCGCGGGCATCCGGCGACCGGTGTCGACGGCAGCGATCAGCAATCCGAGACCGAAGGCAAACGTGATCTCGAGGCACATCGACGCGATGGTCGGGTACTGCAGCGGGCCACCGGCACGCAGCTGCGATCCGAGCAACCGTGGCGCCCGGGCGAAATGCCGTCAGCCATTCGAGGACGACCGGGACCTGGAGGGACTCGAAAATGGCGAGCAGGCTGACGAGCACGCCGGCGCCGACCGCGGTGGCCATGACGCGATGCCGGCGCTCCGTGGTCGTCACGCCATTGACGGCCATGAGGTACAAGGCGAAGGCGACCATCAGGCGCCCGGTCATGTGGAGCGCGTTGGCGTGGGCGGCCGGCGCGAGCGCCGCAGCGAGGCCCATGGCGGCCAGCACGGCCAGCCAGGCGGATGTCAGCGGTGTCCGCCACACTGGCCATTTCCGCGACCACGCGGTGGCGCAGAGCCACGCCGCAAGCACCCCGAGGATTAGAGTTTCGAGATTTGTGATTGACTGCCAGCGCAGGCGCACCAGCGGCCGGCTCAACTCGAATGGCGCGAGGAGTACGAGCGCGCAGGTCGCGGCGTACGCAACGCCGGCGGCCGGCGCGGCCGATCGCGTGATCGATGCGCGTACGCCGGTCGTCGTGCTTTCACGGCCGATTATCGCGGCCGCAGCGAGTGCATTCCGAACCATGTTCGATGGGAGCGTTGGCCGAAGGATTCCAAGAAGCTTGCCACGTGCGAGCCGGTGCATTCGGCGCAAGGCACGGGTGCTGCATAGGCAACCGGAACACCGCAGATCGTTTGTTTCGAAGCAATCGGCCTTTTGCTGCCGCCACGAGCCTCAATCGGCGCGCAGGCATCGCCGTGCTGCGGGCGCGACACGAGTGTGACTGGGATGAACGTGCTTACATCGAACGAAAGCTCTTTTCGCGGCGCGAAACTCGTCGCCTACAGAGCGTTCTCCGATCTCGCGGGCAAGGCGGTGCTCTTCATCATCACGATCGTGGCGGCACGTCAGCTGTCGCAGCAGGCCTTCGGCCTCTTTGCGGTTGGATCGACGCTCGGCTGGATGCTGGCGGTGGCCACCGATTTCGGCATTCAGCTGCATCTCGCCCGCGCCGTCGCGCGCCAGCCGGCCGCGGCCGCCGACATCCTGCGGCGATGGCTGTCGGTGCGCCTGTGGACCGCAGCTCTCTCGATCGCCGCCGTAACGGCCGTGCTCACCGCCACCCGCATGCCCTGGCCGGACGTCCGAGCGGTCCTGCTCCTGGCGATCGTTTACGTTTGCAGCGGACTGATCGAGCTCCTTCACTACTTCTATCGCGGACTGGCGCGTTCCGACATCGAGTCGTCGCTGACGCTGTGGCAGCGATCGGCGATGCTGATGTCGGCCCTCCTCGCCCTGTGGTGGCGCCCGGACGTGAGCGTGCTGGCGCTGGCGATGCTGTGGCCGGTTCTGGCAACGCTGGCCGTGAGCCTGCGGATCGCTGCGCGCCTTGCCCGCACCTCCCCCTCGCCGCCATTGCCGACGGCAGTCCACGAAGCCAGTGCCGCGTGGCCGGACCACTTCCGGCGCGACGTTCTGCCGATCGGCGCCGGCATCGTACTGTCGGCGCTCTACTTCCGGATCGATGTGTTCCTGATCCAACTCTGGTCCGGCACGGCGGCGGTTGCCCTCTACAGCGCGGTATTCCGCCTCGTCGAAGCGTTACGGTTGTTTCCGGCCGCGGTGCTGGCGGTTACCCTTCCCGACTTGTGCCGGGCGCCCGACAGGGGGCCGATCGTGCGGGTGTCGGCGGGCGTCACGGCGTTTGCCGTGGCGGCGGCGTTCGCGCTGTGGGCGGCGGCGCCGTGGCTGATTCCGCTGCTCTACGGACCGCGCTACGCGCCGGCTGTGCCGGCGTTCCGGATCCTGGCGCTGTCGTTTCCGCTGCTGTCGCTCAACTACGCGCTGACACATCAGCTCATCGGCTGGGACGGCCAGCGTGCGTATGCCGCGATGTGCGGAGCCGCGCTCGTCGTGAACCTGGCGCTGAATGCCTGGCTCATTCCCGCGCTCTCGATTGACGGAGCCGCGTGGGCCACCCTTGGCACTGAAGTATTCCTCACCGCTGGATGCGTGACCGCCCTCTGGGTGGGCGGCGCGCGTCCCGCATGGCCCCATCCCGCGCTGTCATGATGCCGCCCGGCAATCACGAAGAGTCGTACGAGCGCGCGACATCGATGTCGCTGTCGCCCCAGGAACTGGCGATCGCGCAAAGCGTGATCTACGCGTCGCTGTTCGAGTACCCGCTCACCCTCGAGCAGCTGCACCAGGCGCTGGTCGAATCCAAACAAACCCAGGCCGAGATTCACTCCACTTACTGTTCGAGCGGGCCCCTGGCGTTCCTGATCGAATATCGCGACGGCTTCTTCTTTCCCAGGGGGCAGCGCGCGTTCATCGACCTCCGTCGTCAGCGTGAAGCGCGCAGCCGCGCGTTTCTGGAACAGCATCGACGTCTGCTCCGCTTGGTATGCGCGGTGCCATACACGCGCATGGTGGCCCTGTCGGGTAGCATCGCGCACTGCAATCTCGACGGCGGCGGCGACCTCGACTTGTTCATCGTGACGCGCGGTCATCACGTCTGGAGCGTGACCGTCGCCGTGCTCGTGCTGGCCAAACTGCTCCGCCAGCGCCACATCGTGTGCGCGAACTTCGTTCTCTCCGACACCCACCTCGAATTCGCCCAGCAGGATCTGTTCACCGCGAATCAGGTCATCCATCTCCGGCCGCTCATTGGCGCGACCATGCTCGACGACATTCTGGCGGCCAACCCGTTTGTGATGCGGCTGTATCCGAATTTCCGGGCCAAAGCAGGTGCCGCGCAGGGCGCGATACCCGCGCCGGGTATTTCAGTGGCACCCGGTCCCGGACTCGCTCGGATGAAGGCGATCGTCGAGCGCGTATGTCTCGGACCGTCGCGGCTCGTCGAGCTGCTGTGCCGGCACGCTTATGCATGGCATCTCCGGCGCCGCGCAGCGACATGGCGCTCTCCGGAGCAGGTGCAGCAGCAGCCGGACTACCTCAAGCTGCACACCCACAGCCACCGCCGCTCGATTCTCGAGCGGTTCGACCGGGCGCTCGGCGATGCGCTGCAAGCCGCCGCGTGCGCCGGCCAGCCGATCGTCGCCCCACGTCGCCGGGCCTCCCGGCGCTGAAGCCGGGGTGACGTGCTATGGTGAAAAGCGCTCAGTGAGCATGGCTCGAATCACTCTGGGGGCGGGAACGATAGCCGTCCTGATTGCCGTCAACTGGCCGGCAGCCAGCGGGCCAACAGGCATTGCAGCGCCTGCGCCCGAACAGATCACCATGCGCCGGCACGCGATTGCCACGCAACCTCTCGATGCCGGCGCGCCGCTCTGGGGGACCGAGGGCGATCGCACGTCGGTCGCCACGGTCTCCCGCGACGAGTCGTCAGGACGGAGCGCCCTGGTCTTTCGGTACCAGCTCGGTACGGGCCCCGCGCGGAATCAGTTCGCCGCGCTGGTGGCATCGGTGCCGCATGGTCTCTCACAGTACGATCGCGTCACCTTTCGCGCGCACGCGAGCCGTCCACTTCGTCTGGCCGTAACGCTCCGGCCGGTGGGTACCAACCCTCCGGCTCACTGGGTGCGATCCGTGTACCTGGATGCCACGCCTCGAACCGTCACGGTGTTCTTCGACGACATGCGCGCGGTACCGAGAGAGGTGACGGGGCCGGCGCCGCTCGGTTCGATTGGCGCGCTCATGTTCCTCATCGATACGAACAACACGAAGCCCGGCACGCGCGGCGAGATCACGCTGAGCGAGATCGCATACGGATACTGATCTGGCGGCTATGGCGGCCGAGGGGAGGATCGCATGTCGACAAAGGATGTCTGGACGTACGCGTTGCTGGTCGTGATTGCCGCGGCTCTCGTCCTTCACGCGTTCGTGCCGCGCTACGACTGGCGGACGAGTGAAGACACAGGCTCGATCAGCATCGTCGTCTACGACAAGTGGACCGGCCGCTTCCAGCGCGGCGTCTACGACGCCGACGGCAAGCTGAACGTCATGACCGTGTTCACGCCGTTCTGACCTCAGAAATCCTGTTATGCTTGTGCGGTCCGAAATGGCCTTGTCAGGCGACCTGCGTCCATGTCCCTCGTCGCCCTGTCGGAATTGCTCGGCGCCACCGTGCGCGATGCCACAGGCGCAGTCCGTGGGCGTGTGCGCGAAATCGCCGTCGCGCCGCAGGATCATCCCACCCGCGTCGCGTATTCTAATCGTCAAGACCCCGCTCGGCGAACGCGTGCTGTCGGCCGACGACGTCAGGTCGTGCGGCAGCACCGATTCGCACGGCGACCGAATCCGCGAGGATGGGCGGCATACGCGCCGTCGGACGGCGTCCTGCTGCTCAAGCGCGATCTGCTGGATCAGCAGATCATCGACGTCCACGGCCGGAAGGTCGTGCGGGTCAACGACGTCGAGATCGAGTCGACGCCCGATCAACGGCCGCATCCTGCTGAACGTCGTTGCGGTCGACGTCGGCGCGCGCGGCGCCATCCGCCGTCTCTCGAAGGGTGTCGTCCCGTCATTCACCCTGCGGGCGCTGCTCGAGAAGATCCCGCCCCGCGTCATCCCGTGGCAGTTCGTCGATCTCCTCGAAACCGACCCCGCACGGCGCGTCAAACTGAAGATCGCGTACGAGGGCCTCGCCAAGCTCCATCCGGCCGACATCGCCGACATCGTCGAGGATCTGCCGAGCAGCCGAGCGAGAGGCCGTCTTCGAGACGATCGACGAAGAGGTCGCGGCGGAGACGCTCGAGGAGCTCGATCCCGACGTCAAGGTGTCGATCGTCGAGTCGCTCGACAGCGATCGCGCGGCCGACATCGTCGACGAAATGGATCCGGACGCCGCCGCCGACCTGCTCGGCGACCTGGAAGAGGAACATTCCGGCGAGATTCTCAAGGAGATGCAGCCGCACGAGCGGCGGGAGGTCACCCAACTCCTCGAGTTCGGCGAGCACACGGCCGCGGGCCGCATGACCACCGAGTTCATCGCGGTCGCCGAAACCGCCGTCGTCGACGACGCGATCGACGCGCTCAGGCAGTTCGAAGGCAGCGCGCGAAGCGGTGGCGACGATCTATCTGACTGGCCCCGGACAGAAGCTGTCGGGGGCGGTGCCGCTCGTGAAGATCGCGATCTGCGTCGCCGGCCGTCCAGCTTTCGGAGTTGAGTGAGCCTTACATCGCCTGCGCGCCGGATACGCCGCAGGACGAGGTCGCCGCCCTGTTCGACAAATACAACCTGATCACGCTGGCGGTCGTCGACGAACACGGCCGCCTCGCCGGCATCATCACCGCCGACGACGTGATCACCATGCTCCGGCATCGCCGACTGACCGTCATGAAGTTCTTCTCGAGAGGCTGGCGGAGCCGGATGATGCTGGCGCTGGCGGTGATCGGCCCGGGCTTCGTGACGGCCAGCGGCGGCGACGACGCGGGCGGGGTGTTCACGTACTCGCAGGCGGGCGCTCAGTTCGGCTATTCGCTGCTCTGGACGATGGTTCCGATCGCCATCGCCCTGGTCGTGGTGCAGGAGATGGCCGCCCGGATGGGCGTGGTGACCGGCAAGGGCCTGAGCGATCTGATTCGCGAGGAGTTCGGCTTCCGCCTGACGGCTTTCGTGATGCTCGCGCTCGTCGTCACGAATTTCGGCAACGTGGTGGCCGAGTTTGCCGGCGTGGCGAGCAGCCTGGAGCTGTTCGGCGCCTCGCGCTATGTCGTCGTGCCGGCTGCGGCGTTCATCGTCTGGGTGATCGTCGTGCGGGGCACGTACGACAGCATCGAGAAGATCTTCCTGACGGCCTCCGCCTTCTACGTGTGCTACATCGTCGCGGGACTGCTGGCGCAGCCGGACTGGAAGGCGGCAGCCTACGGCACGGTGACGCGTCCGACGGCGGCCGGCATCCGCGCCTACGGCTACGTGTACATGGTCGTGGGGCTTGTCGGCACGACCATCGCTCCGTGGATGCAGTTCTACCTCCAGGCGTCGATCGTCGAGAAGGGCGTGACGGTGCGCCAGTATCGGGCATCGCGATGGGACGTCATTCTCGGGTGCATCTTCTCCGTCGTTGTCGCGTGGTTCATCATCGTGGCCTGCGCGGCGACGCTGTACACGGCGGTCAGCACAACATCACGAATGCCGCTGACGCGGCGCAGGCGCTGCGGCCGCTTGCCGGCGAATACGCGTACCTGCTGTTCGCCGCCGGACTGTTCAACGCATCGCTCTTTACTGCGTCGATCCTTCCGATCTCGACGGCGTACGCGGTCTGCGAAGGGCTGGGATTCGAGTCTGGTCTCGACAAGAAGTTCCACGAGGCGCCGGTGTTCTACTGGCTCTACACGCTGCTGATCGTCGCCGGCGCCGGCGTGCTGCTCGTTCCCGGGCTGCCGCTCGTCTACGTCCTGGTGCTGTCACAGGTGGTCAACGGCGTCCTGCTGCCGTTCATCCTCATCTTCATGCTCCTGCTGACGAACGATCGCGAGCTGATGGGTACGCACGTCAACTCGCGCGGGTTCAACATCGTCGCCTGGACGACCGTGGTCGTGATGATCGTGCTCTCGGTCGTGATGCTGCTCCAGCGGTGACGATGCCGGTCAACGATCGCCGGGAGATCTTCGGCTGGTCCATGTACGACTGGGCCAACTCCGGTTTTCAGCGTCATCGTCATCACGGTGATGTCCGGCCCGTATCTGACGGCGCTCGCCAGACAGCGACGTCGGCGAGAACGGCGTCGTCTTCGAGCTGGGACCGCTCCTCGTGACGGCCAGGTCGTTCTTTCCGTTCTGCATCGGGCTCTCGGTCTTTCTGCAGGTCTTCCTCCTGCCGGTTCTCGGCGCCATCGCCGACTTCACGAACCTGAAAAAGCGGTTGATGGCGTTCTTCTGCTACGTCGGCAGCGCGGCCACGTGCCTGATGTTCTTCGTCACCGACAACCGCTATCTGGCGGGCGGGTTCCTTCTTGTCGTCGCCAACCTGTGCTTCGGCGCATCGCTGGTGCTTTACAACGCGTTCCTCAACGAGATTACGACCGAAGATCGCCGGGACAACGTGTCGAGCCGGGGTTACGCGCTCGGCTATCTGGGCGGTGGCGTGCTGCTGCTCGCAAATCTCGATCCTCCTGCAGAATGCGGCGACGCTTGGCATCGACGATGGACTGGCGGTGCGATTCTCGTTCCTGTCGGCCGGACTCTGGTGGGCCGGCTTCTCGATCGTGACGTTCCGGCGGCTGCAATCCCGGGAGGCGGCAATTGCGCTGCCGGCCGGCCGTTCCGTGCTCTCCGCGGGCTTCGCGGAGCTGGCCGCCTCGTTCCACGCCCTCCGCCGTCTGCCGAACACGCTGCGCTATCTTGCGGCGTACATGCTGTTCAACGACGGCATCCAGACCTTCATCGCCATGGCCTCGCTGTTTCTCTCGCAGGAGCTCTTTGTCGCCCGCGGCCTTCCCGAAGACCAGTCATTCCTGATCGGACTGGTTCTGATGATTCAGTTCGTGGCGTTCTTCGGCGCGCGGCTGTTCGAGCGTATCGCGGTCTTCACGGGCACCAAGCAGGCCATCCTGATCTCCCTGGTCATCTGGGCTTCGGCGATCATCTACGCCTACGGGTGGCTGCAGACGACCGAATCAGGCGTGGATAATGGGAGCCATCATCGCGACGGTGCTGGGAGGTTCGCAGGCGCTGTCGCGCTCGCTGTACTCACGGATGATTCCCCCTGGCCGCGAGGCGTCGTTTTTTGGCGTCTACGAGATCTCCGAGCGTGGCACGTCCTGGATCGGTCCGATCATCTTCGGCATCGTCGCCGCCGCGACCAACTCGTATCGGCAGGCGATCCTGTCGCTGATCGTTCTCTTCGTTGGGGGGATGATCGTGCTTTTCCTCACCGACACCGACCGCGCCATCCGCGAGGCCAAGAGCGGGGGCAAGCAGGCTCTAGGCTTCAGGCTCTGGGCTTCAGGCTTCGCGCCCCAAGCTCAGCTTGAAACTGAACGGCTGTTCAATCTACGTTATTAATGTGCCGACACTCGAGTCCACGGAACCGTCCCGCCCGCACGCCACGCGCCGCCTGACCCGGCGGAACGCCACGACCAACGCGGCCAGACGCATCGACATCCTGAAGAGTGCCGCGAAGGCCTTCCGGCGGCTGGGTTATCACGGCGCCACCGTCGAGCAAATCGCCGCCGCGCTCCACATGAAGAAGGGCAATCTCTACTATTACTACAGGAACAAGGAAGAGATTCTCTACGCCTGCCACCAGTACTCGCTCGATCGCCTGCTCCAGATGCTCGACGAAATGCAGCAGAGCGGGCTTCCGCCGCCGGAGAAGCTCCGGGCGATCATCGTGGCCGTGGTGCACACGATCCTCGACGAGCTGCACGGCACGGCGTTGATCCTGGAGCTCGAGGCGCTGTCGCCCGCTCATCTGAAGACGGTCATCGCCCGCCGCGATCGCGTCGATCGCGGCATTCGGCAGGTGCTCGAGGAAGGCATCGCCGACGGGTCGTTCGCGCCGCACGACGTCAAGCTGCGATCGTTCGTGCTGTTCGGAGCAGTGAACTGGATTCCGCGCTGGTTCGATCCGGCTGGACCCGCAACCTCCGTGGAGATCGCCGATCGCTTCGCGGACTACCTCATTGCCGGTCTACGGTGAGCTGCAGGATGTTCGACTGCGTCGTCGACAAGTTGATGTAGAGCGTCCGATTGTCCGCCGACAGCCGGATCGCCCCGATGTCGCGCCTGGGGACGGCGAGCAGATCCCGTGTCTCGCGGGACTGCGTATCGAGGAGCAGAATCTTCTTGGCGGCGTTGTCGGGATAGATCACCCGTCGATTGTCATTCAACCAACGCGCTCCGGCCGCTCGATCGAGCACCATCTGAAATGTCTTGGTCGCAAGCGTGTAGACGAAAATTCCGCCCGGGGTGGTGCGGTCGGTGAACGCCCTGTTCCCGACCAGCATCTTCCCGTCGGGCGACCATGATGTCGGCGTAAAGTATTCGTCGGAGCCGCCAATGGCCGGCAGTTGCTCCACCACCTGCCGCGACGCCGGCTTGGCGGGGTCGATGATGTAGGTGTCCCAGCTGGCGCCTCGCCTCTGGATGTAGAGCATTCGCGATCCATCGGGCGACCAGATCGGGGTCGAGCGGTTGGCGCCGGGGGTATTCGTCAGCAGCGTCAACGCCGTGCCATCAGGGTTGATGGTCCAGATTTCATAGCTTCCGCTGCGATCCGAAAAAAACGCGATCCGCCGTCCATCCGGGGACCAGGCCGGACCCCGATCTCGCGCGGGATCGTTCGTCAGCCGGCGCTGGCTCTCTCCCTCGACACTCGAGACGTACACATCCTGCTGAGATCCCGCGGAATAGAACGCGAGCGACCGTCCATCCGGAGACGTGTCGATGCTCGTCGGCGCGAGGCTCGCATAGAGAATGGGCTTCGGCTCGCCGACGATCCGTCCAGCGGCGGCATCGAAGCCGACCTTCTCCACGATGGGCGTCAGGCGCTGGTCGACGTACAGCATTCGTGCGCCGTTGTCGGCCAACACGATGTGCCCGCGCAGCCCGCCGCTTTCCTGGGTCATTTGTTCGGGCGGCCGCTGAACCTGGCCGGTGGCTTCGTCGATGCGGACGCGCCAGATTTCCATGCTGCCGCCGCGGTCGCTGGCAAAGTACAGATAGGTGCCGTCCGGAGACCAGACGGGATTCCAGTCCGTTGCGGCGTCCTGGGTGACAGCGACAGGCTTAGGGGGCAGCCCCGCGCCTGTCTGGTCGGCGGCGGGCGCGGCGATCGTCCAGATGTCGCGCTGTCCACCCTGGTTGGGAAATCCCCAGAACGCGATGCGCCTGCCGCTCGGCGAGAATCGCGGCTGCACTGCGTCGCTGTCGTCGTACACAGTCCTCCGCTCGCCGGTGGCAACCCTGATCATGCTCAGCACCCCGACGACCGGCCGCGTTGTCGGATCCGCGATCACCTGTGCGGTGGAGTAGAGAACCTGCGTGCCATCGGGGACCACGTCGGATTGAATCCCGAGCGAGTCAGGCGTTCGAGCGATCCGCCGCCCGCGTCCATGATGAAAATGCCGCCGTCATCCCGTTCGGATCGAAACGCCAGCCGTTTGCCATCCGGCGAGAATTCCGCCTGCCAGTCGTCCGCGGGAGAATCTGCGGTGAGGTTGACCGGACTGGCACCGGCGCGCTGGAGGAAAATATCCCAGTCGCCGCCGTCAATCCGGCTATAGACCAATCGTCCGTCGGGCGCGAGACTGGGAAAGATTTCCTGCCCCGGCTGGGAGGTGACCTGGACGGGCTGCGCCGGCTGTTCCGCGGCCGGCGGCTGCTGTCCAGACGATGGGCCGAACCATCGTGTTGTTACGACGAGCACCACGAGCAGCCAGGCGAATCGTCGTGCGCGCATGAAAGTCAGCCTACACCCGGCGGGTTGTCACCGCAACTGTCAGAGGCTTTTCCATTTGGGACTGCTGTGGCCGCACGGTCTTCAGACCTGCCGGCCAGCCGACGACCCAGCAGGACTAAAGTCCTGGCGCTATCAAAAGCGGTCTGGTGCGCGCGCCTACGGCCGCACGCTGGCTGGCGGCGTTACGCCATTCAGCCGCGCATACACAACCATCTGCCCGTAAATGTCCCATGTATGGCCGATCAGGAACGCAGACGACGCGGGCGCGCGTCGACGGCCCCATGAATGCCGCGTTCACCGACTGCACCAGCGTCTGATCGGTCTGCTCCTTGAGAAGGGCGGTTCCGTAATCGAACGAATCCGCCATCGCCTTCATCGCGGCTTCCTTCGTCATCACGGCCGCTTTGGCATCGACGGTCGGCGCGGTGGCCTTCCCACCGAGAAGCCCGAGAAATCTGTTGTTGACGGTGGCGATGTGCACCACGCGCTCGCCGAAGCTTTGCTGTGCCGGCGTCGGCTTGAAGGTGTACTTGTCGGCCGGGACCGCATCGGCGAGCTTGGCCATCGTGTCCTTGAGCGATGTCCAATCCTTCAGCAAGTCGCCCTGGAGCGTCGGCGCGGCCGCCGCGGGGGCCTGGGCGAACATTGGAGCCCCGGAAGCGATGACGGCGAGGGCGGCGCAGGCGAGGACGGATATCCGAATAGCGCGTTTCACAGAGAGCCTCCTGAAGTCTGGTGGATGAAAGGGCGTTTCTGACGTCGGAAAAGCTTATCACCACGCCCAGCGGGAGCGACGCAGGATTTGGACCCGGCTGAGCTGCGCCCGGGCCCGCTATAATCGGAAACGTGGCCCGCATCATCCCGCTCGCAACCCGCGAAGAGCGCCCACCCAAGCCTCCATGGCTGAAGGTGCGCGCGCCAGGCTCGCCGAACTACCTGCGGCTCAAGAACCTGATGCGCGAGCTGAAACTGCATACCGTCTGCGAGGACGCGCGCTGTCCGAACATCGGCGAGTGCTGGAATCACGGTACGGCGACGTTCATGATCCTCGGAGACGTCTGCACCCGCGCGTGCGCGTACTGCGCCGTCGCGCACGGCCGGCCCGGCGAGGTCGATACCGAAGAGCCGATCAGGGTCGCAGAGGCGATTCATACCCTCAATCTCAGCTACGTCGTCGTGACCTCGGTCGACCGCGACGACCTGCCGGACGGCGGGGCGTCGATCTTCGCGAGCACCGTCCGCGAGACCCACCGCCGCCTGCCCGCAGTGCCGGGTCGAAGTGCTGATTCCCGACTTCCAGGGCGACGAGCCAGGCGTTGCTGACGGTGCTCGACGCGCAGCCGGACATTCTCAATCACAACACTGAGACCGTACCGCGTCTGTACAAGATGGCGCGATCGGGCGGGCGTTACGCGCGGACGCTGGAGTTGCTCGACCGATCGCGACGCCATGCGCCCGGCATTCCCACCAAGACCGGCTTGATGGTCGGGCTCGGCGAGGAACACGACGAGCTCGTCGGCACGTTCAAGGACCTGCGGAGCGCCGGCTGCGGGATTCTGACGATTGGCCAGTATCTGCGTCCGACGGATCGGCACGCACCGATGGTCCGCTACTACCATCCCGATGAATTCCGCGAGCTCAAACAGATCGCGCTCGACCTCGGGTTCGTCCACGTCGAGTCCGGCCCGCTGGTGCGCAGCTCATACCATGCCCACGAAACCGCAGACGCCTACGTGCGCGCTGCACGCTGAGGGATCCATGGCGTCTTTCCGCATGGCCGTGGCTGCAACGCTGAGCCTGCTGATATCGGCGCCCGTCTCAGCCCAATCGAACGCCGGCGGGTTAGCCAGTGTCGCCGTTTCCGGGATGGCCGCCGAAGAAGACATCCGCGGCGGCAGTCGCGGTGTCCATTGGCTATCGGTTCAACCCGATCGTCGCCCTCACCATCGAGATGACATTTCTTCCGAGCTACACGCCTGACGTTCCGGACTTCCCGACGATCCTCGGAGGGCCGGTTCTGGCTGCAGGATCCGGGCTATCGATATTTCCAGCGCCCCGGATCAATATCGAAGCGGAGGGGGGGCGGGCGACGATTCTTCACCGGCAACGTCCGGCTGACGATCCCCACGCCTTCAACCCGTTTCGCGCCCTACCTCGTCGGCGGCGGCGGTGTGGGAAATGTAACGGACGAGTTACCGCTATACGTACGGGCCGTACCCTCTGGGATTTGGACTGTTTCGCTCCGGTATTCACCGAGACCATCCGCCGAACGACCACTGATTTCGCGATGACGCTCGGTGGCGGTCTCGGTATTCGCCTTTCGGATCGCTGGTCGGTGGACGTCGACGCGCGGTACATGGGCGTGGCTGGCGAGCGGGACATCAATACCGGCCGCTACGGCGCCGGCATTACGTTCAGGTTCTAGTGGGGGCTGCGGCCATGCCGGGGGCCCCGGCGCCAGAGAAAGAAAGGTGTGATGTGAGAATTCGACTACACGCGTTTGCGATCGGAACGCTCGCAGCCCTGCTCGGGGCAAGCTCGACGTACGCGCACCATGTGTGGGCCGTCGATCGCACGCGTTCGATCACCGTCGAGGGAACCGTAACCGGTTTCGAATGGGGCAATCCACACGTTCAGATTTTTCTCGATACGAAGGACGCCAACGGCAAGATCGAGAAATGGACCGCCGGCGGGCCCAGCCCGTCGCGGATGGCAGGCACCGGTTGGGCGCGGGATACGGTCAAGGCTGGAGACGTCATCACCGCAATCGGCCATCGCGCCACCGACGCCCCGAATCTTCTCCGGATCCAGAAGGTTGTATTCCCTGGCGGCCGGGAACTGATCGGGTACGGCGGCTGAATAGCCGGATCCCGAGTCAACCGCGAGATCAGCCCAATAGCCCGCAGCCAGTTCCTGTGTGCGACCGCCTATGGCGCATCCACGCGAACGATCGTCGGGTTGGGCAAGCCCGTTGAACCGGTATACACCACCGACCCGAGGTACTTCGTCCCTGCCGTGAGGCCCGAGAAGGACAGGTTGATCGTGCCCGTGGCGCCGATCGTGGCCGACACTGGAGCGCTGACCGCCATGTTGCCAGCGTCGGCCGACCCAGCAGCCACGAGAACAACGTGAAATCGGCAGTTCCGGGAACCCCGAACCCGTGGACGTAGACGACGTAGTCGGCGCCCGCTACCGGATTCACCAGGTTGACCTCCTCCGCCGACGTGGCGCCTCCGCTGCTACCAACGAGCGTCGTGCCTTTGAACACGTACAGGTCAATGTCGCTGGCTGGCGACACGTTCGCGTCGAACAGTGAGAAGCGCGCATACGTCGTTCCCGCTGCGATGGTCATCGGGAAGGCCACGACGCCCGGCCCTGCGGGACTGAACGAATCGCCCGGATCATCGTCCACGCTACCGTTTGCGGTGACCGCTGGGATCAGACCGCGAGCGGCGGCGCTGAATGGTCCGGTGTAACCGAATGTGACGCTGTAGCTGATCGGCCCACCGGTGCCGAATACGAAGGCTGGGGCCGCAAGAGCAACAGGACGCACCACCAGCGGGATGCGCACATTGTGCGTGCCGTCAGTCCATGCTACCTGGCCGCCGGTATAGGCGTTCAACGCCGCGGCGCTCTGGGTGAAGTTGACCGTGAAAGGCTTCGTGTCTCCGGGGTCGAGGGTGAGCGCCGGGGGATCGAAGGCGACCGTGATCCCGGTCATGCCAGTCACGGTTGGTGTGTATGTCGCCGGGGCGGAACCGACGTTCGTCACCGAGCGCCGGACAGATTGAACGCCCGCCAGATTGCCGATGGCAATGGACGCGACATTCATGTCGCTCGCATCCAGAGAGTAGCCCGCCGCAACCAGCGCGCTGCAGTCGGCCGGATCCACGCCGGTCGTCGTGCCGCACAGGAACGCGAACCAATCGTTGGCGTTCGAGTCGAACACCAGGCCCGGATCCGCCGCTGGGTTCGGCGCAATGTGACCGGCGCCCTGGCGGAAGATCACGGTTGGATTTGTGTTCGGTCCGTCGATCACGTCGGAGGCACTCGTCATCAGGGCCGATTTGATCGCCATCGGCGTCCAGTCCGGGTGCAGGTCCTTCAGCAACGCAGCTACGCCGGCCACGTGCGGGCTGGACATCGAGGTGCCGTTGAAGATGTTGAACGACTCCCCCGCATTGGTCGGAGGCGCGACGGAGGCGAGAATGTCCTGACCGGGCGCGATGACGTCCGGCTTGAGCAGGTCGCCGCCACCGGCGAGGAGCGGACCGCGTGAGGAGAAGGCGGCAGTGAGCGGCGCCGCGACCGTGTAAACGATGGTCGCTTGGTTGATCGTCGCGGAGGCGCCGGCCTCCGCCGCGTAGTCCATCACGGCGGCTCGGAACATCACGTCCAGATGCACCGTTGGAACGAAATGAAAATCAGCGTCGATGGTGCCGGCGCCGGTATTCACCAGAATCATGCCGACGCCGCCAGCCTGCATGACGGCGAGGCTCTTGTTCACGCGGGCCGTCACGCCACGATCGCAGACAACGATCTTCCCCGCAACCTTCGCCGGATCGAGGACTGGCGTCCCGCCATTGTCGGCCGCGGCGTAGCAAAGGCTCACCAACGTCGGATCTGCTCCGCCCAAACCGGCCGCGCTCGAGTTGATCAAGGGCTTCGGACCCACGGGGGTTGCGATCGACCCGCCGTTGTACGTCGAGGCGTCGCCGAGCGTCACCGAGCCCTTCCCGGTGCGGTTGTGCGTGCCGGCTGCGACGGTGGTGATCCATGGGCCCGGGTGTGCGACGGTGCCGGTTGTCGGACCACTATTGCCCGCCGACGCGGCCACGAAGACACCGGCGTCGGCAGCGAACAGGAATGCCACCTCGGCCGGGTCGAGAAAGTTGGTCCGCGACCCGCTGATCGAATAGTTGATGACGTCCACGCCGTCGGCGACTGCCTGATCGATGGCGGCGACCAGGTCAGAGCTGAATCCGCTCGCGGTGACGGCGTCTTCCGTAGACCACAGAGCCTTGTACACCGCGATCCGCGCTCGGGGCGCCATGCCACTTATGGACCCAAAGACCGCTGCCCGGCCGGTGGTGGGCACGCCCTTGTTTCCACCAGCTGTCGATGCCGTATGGGTCCCATGGCTGTTGTAATCGCGCGGCGAGGTGAACTCCCACGGTCGCTCCTCTTCGATGCCGGCATCGCCGCCCCAGGCGGCATTGAAGCGTTGTGCACCGATCAGCTTCTGATTGCAGTCGAGCACCGTGAACTCTTCGCCAGGCGTACATTTGCCGTGCCAGCCGGGCATCCACGAATAGCTGCGTCTGCCGCGCTTGGACGGGACTCCGTTCGCGTCGGTACGGTCGGTGAAGCTCAGACTCTCCGGCCAGATGCCCGAGTCGACGATGCCGATGATGATGTCCTCGCCCGCTTGTCCGCTGCCACCTAGTTGATCCCAGAGGCCACCCGGCGCATCCAGCCCCAGAAAGGTCGGAGTCGAGGACGTGTCTCCAAACTGCAGTTCGTCCTTGCTGACAGCGAGCACGCCGTTGACGCTCCTCAGCGCTTCGGCTTGTGCGTCAGTGAGCTCGGCCGCGAAGCCGTTGAACGTATAACGGTAGTCGTAGACTTTGCGGCCGCCTCCGACGCTCGCCAGCACCTGGTCATGACGGGCGTCCAGATATCCGGCATATCCCACGACCGTCGGGCTGTTCGGATCGATCTTTTGCCCTCGGTTCGGCCTGGTCGCCTGCAGTCCGGGGACGTCTCCGGCATACGACACAACCGGCAACTCCGCCATCTGGACGATGTAGAGGTTGTTCGTCCTGGAGTCACCACCGGCGCGGCTGCCCCGCACCTGACCTTCGGGGGGCTGTCCGGGTGCCGCCTGGCTGCGCGCGGGCGTATCGCCGGCGACGATCAAAACGGCGATCGCCGCGATAACGTGGGTTTTGCGAATCATGGACGCTCTCCTCGGATCGATGAGGTGAACAGGACGAGGACGCTACTTCATCCCTGCTCGCGGGTCAATGGAGTGGTTACCTCTTTGGTCTGTACACGTGAGTCGCCTGGCCGAAGAACACTTCGGCGGACTCCATGACGGTCTCGGTCAGCGTCGGGTGCGGATGAATCGTCAGCTTGAGGTCGGTGGCGTTCGCGCCCATCTCGATGGCCAGCACGCCTTCGGCGATCAGCTCCCCCGCCCCGGGGCCGACCAGACCGACCCCGAGGAGTTGCTCGGTTTTCGGGTCGAGAATCAGCTTTGTCAGGCCGTCGGTGCGATCGAGCGTAATGGCGCGCCCCGACGCTCCCCAGGGAAACTTCGCGATGCGTGACGTTCCGGTTTTCCTTCGCCGCCTGCGCCTCGGTGAGACCGGCCCATGCGAGCTCGGGATCGGTGAAGACGACGGCGGGAATCGCGCGCGGCGCGAACGCCACGTTCGCGCCGGCAATCACTTCGACCGCCACGCGCCCCTCGTGTGACGCCTTGTGGGCCAGCATCGGCTCGCCCACGACGTCGCCGATTGCGAAGATCGACGGCTCGTCGGTGCGGCGCTGCTCGTCGACCTTGATGAAGCCGCGCTCGTCCACCTGCACGCGCGTGCGATCGAGCCCGGGCACCGCCGAGTTCGGCCGGCGCCCGACCGCGACGAGGACGCGATCGAACAGCTGTTCCTTCGGGCTCGCCCTTTCCTTCCATCTTCACCAGGATGCCACGGCCTTCGGGCTTCATCTCGCACGACGCGCGTCTCGAGCAGGACGCTCCTTCATGGTCTGCGTCACGCGCTTCGCCAGGACGTCCACCAGATCGCGGTCGGCCCCAGGCAGCAGTCCGGGCGTCATCTCGACCACGGTGACGGCGCTTCCAAGCGTCGCGTACACCGTGCCGAGCTCGAGCCCGATGTAACCACCGCCCACGACCAGCAGCGAGTGAGGAATGTCGGGCAGGTCGAGCGCGGCGGTCGAATCCATGACGCGCTGATCGTCTACCGCGAGGGCGGCGGGAATGGCCGGCGTCGAGCCGGTCGCGAGAATCGCGTGGTCGAACTGTATCTCGACGTTCACGCTGCCCGTGCCGCCGGCCGTCGCCTTCACCCGCAAGCGATGCGCGTCGACGATTTCGGCCAGGCCCTGCACGTACTGGATCTTGCGCGCCTTGACCAGCTGTCCCGTTCCGCCCGTGAGCCGTTTTACGACGTTGTTCTTGAAGTCGCGGAGCTTCGCGAGATCCACCTTCGGCTCGCCGAACTCGACGCCCCACGCTTCGGCGTGGCGTGATTCGTCGATGACCTTCGCGACGTGCAGCAGCGCCTTCGAAGGAATGCACCCTCGATAGACGCAGACGCCGCCAGGATTCGCCTCGGGGTCCACGAGGGCGACGCTGAGCCCGAGATCGGCGGCCAGAAACGCCGCGGCGTACCCGCCCGGACCGCCGCCGACGACGACGAGTTGAACAGAACTCATAAGACGGAAATGCAACCACGAAGACACGAAGACACGAAGAGACGACATTCAACGCAGAACACGCGGAGACCGCAGAGAATCTTTGCTCTGCGTGCTCTGCGGTTTCTGCGTTGATCGTCGTTTCGTCCTTGTGGCGTCGTGACCAACGGGGTTAACCCTGAAGCGCCAGCAGGAACGGCTGCTCGAGGGCCTGGACGATCCAGCGCAGGAACCTGATGCCGTCGGCGCCGTCGACGGCGCGGTGATCGTAGGACAGCGACAGCGGCAGCATCAGCCGCGGAACGAACTCGGTGTCCTGATAGACCGGCTCCATCCGCGCTCGTGAAATGCCCAGAATCGCCACCTCCGGCGCGTTCACGATCGGCGTGAAGTAGGTGCCGCCGATGCCTCCGAGGTTCGAGATGCTGAAGCAGCCGCCCTGCATTTCCTCGAGCGACAGCTTGCCGGCGCGCGCCTTGGCCGACAGCTCGCCGATCTCGACGGCGATCTGAATGATGTTCTTCGTGTCGGCGTCGCGCACGACCGGCACGAGCAGTCCGCGGTCGGTGTCCACCGCCACGCCGATGTTCACGTACTTCTTCTGAATGATCTCCTGGGCCGCCAGTCGATCGATGCGTTGAACTGCGGAAATGCCTTCAGCGCCGCGGCGACGACCTTGACCGCAATCGCCGTGACCGTCAGGTTGCCGCCGGCCGCTTCCGCGTCTTTCGCGTACTTCTTCCGCAGATCCTCGAGCGCCGTGACGTCCGCCAGATCGTGCTGGGTAACGTGAGGAATCGTGGCCCAGGCGACGCTCAAGTGCTCGGCCGTCTTCCTCCGCAACGCACGCATCGGCTGCCGTTCGACGTCGCCCCAGCGCGAGAAATCAGGGAGAGGTCCGGAGGCCGCGAGGCCGGCGCGCCTGACCGGCGCCCTCGATCAGGCGCTTCGCATGCGCCTTGACGTCCTCGATCGAAATGCGGCCGTCGGCTCCGGAACCGGGGACGCTTTCGATCCCGACGCCGAGCTCCCGCGCCATCCGCCGTACTGACGGGGCCGCCGGAGCCGGCGGCGTCTCGGGGGCGAGCCGGCTCGGCGCTCGGGCGCGGCCCGCGGCTGATGGCGACGACATTGTTCGCCGCGGTCCCGCCGGCGGAGGAGCGCGCCCGATCGGTCGGCATCCCGCCGTCCTGCTCCGCCGACTCGGGCGACGCTGGCGGGTCGGCCTTTTCCTTCCGGCCCGACTTGTCTTTTGCTGCGGTGCGCTTCGGCCCTTCGACGTGCTGATCGAGCCCGCCTTCCGGCATCTCGGACGTGTCGGCGTCGACGGCCTCCGCCGGCGCGGACGTTTCGGCCGGTTTCGTCTTTTCCGGCTTCGCGTCTTGCCGCTTCGTTTTTGCCTGCTTCGCCGTCTTCCGGCGTTCGCGTCTTCCTGCTTCGCGCCTTCCTGCGCGTCTTCCTGCGTCGCGGCCGCGCCCTTGTCCCCGCCACCCTCCTGCCGCTGTGCACCATCCTCGACGCTCAGGATCACCTGGCCGACCTTGACCTTGTCGCCCGCTTTCACGGCCACCGCGGTCACTCGCCCGGCGACAGATGAAGGCACCTCGATCGTGGCTTTGTCGGTTTCGAGCTCGAGAACCGTCTGATCCTTGGTGACCGTGTCTCCGGCTTTGACGAGGACCTTCAGCACGTCACCGGAGGTGACGTTCTCGCCGAGCTCGGGAAGGGTGAAGTCAGCCACGAATGGAATCTCCACCACGGAGGACGCGGAGGACACAGAGGTCAAACCCTCTCGAGAAATCGGTTTCTTCCTCCGTGTCCACCGTGTCCTCCGTGGTCGCTAGGTTGGTCAAGAGGTCGCCGGATTGCTCTTCTCGGGATTGATGTTGTACGTCTTGATTGCCTGCTGAACGGCCGCCGTCTCCACCTTCCCGTCGCGCGCGAGGGCGGCCAGGGTGGCCGACGATGATGTAGCGGTAGTCCACCTCGAAGAAATCGCGGAGCGCCTCGCGGTTCTCGCTCCGTCCGAAGCCGTCAGTACCGAGCGCGATGAGCGGCCGCGGCAGCCAGCGATCGATCGCGTCCGGGAGCGCCTTGACATAGTCGCTGGCCGCGACGAGGACGCCCGGCGCGTCCTCGAGGCACGCCGTCACGTACGGGACGCGGGGGGTCTCGCCGGGGTGCAGCATGTTCCATCGTTCGCACGCGTGGCCATCACGGTACAGCTCCCCGTAGCTCGTGATGCTCCACACATCCGCGCCGACGTTGTACTTCGCCTCGAGAATTTCCTGAGCCTTGATGACTTCGGGCAGGATGGCGCCGCTGCCGAAGAGCTGCGCGCGGCGCGCGGCGTTCGGATGGGCCGATGCGCGGAACTTGTACAAGCCCTTGAGGATACCGTCGCGGACGCCGTCAGGCATCGGCGGCATCGCGTACTGTTCGTTCATCACCGTCAGGTAGTAGAAGACGCTTTCCTGCTCGACGTACATCCGGCGGATGCCGTCCTCGATGATCACGGCGATCTCGTAGGCGAACGCGGGATCGTAGGCGAGGCAGTTGGGATAGGCCATCGCGAAGAGGTGGCTGTTCCCGTCCTGGTGCTGCAGCCCCTCGCCGGCGAGCGTCGTCCGCCCCGCGGTGCCGCCCAGCATGAAGCCGCGTGTGCGGGCGTCCGCGGCGGCCCAGACGAGGTCGCCGATGCGCTGGAACCCGAACATCGAGTAGTAGATGAAAAACGGAATCGTGTTGACGCCGTGCGTCGCGTACGACGTGCCGGCGGCGATGAACGACGACATCGACCCGGCCTCGGTGATGCCTTCTTCGAGAATCTGGCCGTCCGACGCCTCCTTGTAATACAGGAGCATGTCCATGTCGACCGGCTCGTACACCTGGCCGACGTGCGAGTAGATCCCCACCTGACGGAACAGCGCCTCCATGCCGAAGGTCCGCGCCTCGTCCGGCACGATCGGCACCACCAGCTCGCCGATCTGCTTGTCCCGGAGGAGCTTCGACAGCAGCCGCACGAACACCATCGTGGTCGACGCCTTGCGGCCTTCGGTGCCTTTGTGGAATTCCTCGAACAGCTCGTGCGGCACCGGGGCGAGCGGCTGCGAGCGGACCTTGCGGGTGGGCAGGTATCCGCCGAGCTTCTGGCGCTGCTCGCGCATGTACTTGATTTCGATCGACTCTTCGGGCGGCCGATAGAACGGCGCGTCGTGAATCTCGGCATCGGAAATCGGAATGCCGAAGCGCGTGCGGAAGGCGCGCAGCTCCTCCTCGTTCATCTTCTTCTGCTGGTGCGTGATGTTCTTGCCTTCACCCGCTTCGCCGAGGCCATATCCCTTGACCGTGCGCGCGAGGATCACGGTCGGCGCCCCCTTGTGCTCGACCGCCGCTTTGTACGCGTTGTAGACCTTGACGGGATCGTGGCCGCCGAGGGTCAGCTTCTTGAGTTGATCGTCGGAGAGGTGCTTGACCATCTCCAGCAGGCGGGGATCGGCTCCCCAGAAGTGCTGGCGTACGTAGGCGCCCGACTCGACGCCATACTTCTGATACTGGCCGTCGACGATCTCGCCCATCCGCTTCACCAGCAGGCCGTCGCGATCCTTGGCGAGCAGGCTGTCCCACTCGCGTCCCCAGATGACCTTGATCACGTTCCAGCCGGCGCCGCGGAACGTCGCCTCGAGCTCCTGAATGATCTGCCCGTTACCGCGGACCGGGCCGTCCAGCCGCTGCAGGTTGCAGTTGATGACGAAAATGAGATTGTCGAGCTTCTCGCGCGCCGGCAGCGTGATCGCGCCGAGCGCTTCCGGCTCGTCCGTCTCGCCGTCGCCGAGAAACGCCCAGACCTTGGCGTCCGACTTCGGCATCAGCCCGCGGTCCTCCATGTAGCGGATGAACCGGGAATGGTAGATGGCCATGATCGGGCCGAGCCCCATCGAGACGGTGGGGTACTCCCAGAAGTCCGGCATCAGCCACGGATGCGGGTAGGACGAGAGGCCGCCGCCGGCTTTCAGCTCGCGGCGGAAGTTCCCGAGGTGCGTCTCGTCGATCCGCCCTTCCAGATAGGCGCGCGCGTAGATGCCGGGAGCGGCATGCCCCTGGAAAAAGATCACGTCGCCGTCGGGCTCGGTGTCTTTGCCCCTTGAAGAAGTGATTGAACGCCACCTCGTACAGCGTCGCCGCCGAGGCGTAAGTCGAGATGTGGCCGCCGATGCCCTCTTCGGCCTTGTTGGCCCGGACCACCATCGCCAGCGCATTCCAGCGGACGAGGCTCTTGATCCGGCGCTCGATGTCCGGGTTGCCCGGCATCGGGACCTGCTCGTCGGCTGAAATGGTGTTGACGTAGGGCGTATTGGCCGTGAACGGCAGTTTCACGCCGCTCTGGCGCGCATGAATCGTCAGCTCGCGGAGCAGGCGGGCCACTTTGACCGGACCGCCGCTTTGGAGAACATAATCTAGCGAGTCGAGCCATTCGCGTGTTTCAGTGGGATCGAGCTCGGCTGCATCTTTGGAAGCGGGTTTCTCACCAGTCAATTCTAGACTCAAGTGAAGCCGGAGGAGAAATCATGCGCCACGGCTCGGAATCTGGTTATCTGGTCATCTGGTTATCTGGTCATTGATTGGTGGATTGGACCACCTCAATCGTAAAATCAATGACCAGATAACCAGATGACCAGATGACCAGATTCATGAGCCGCGCTCTCCAACGTCCGTGGCAGCGATCGTTGAGTGCGAAGCGTGTCCCCGGCTGCGCCGCTACTGCAGCGGACGTCGCGCGCGAGAAGCGGCGGGCCTTCCGCGACGACACCTACTGGGGCCGGCCGGTCCCCGGCTTCGGCGATCCGCGCGCGCGGCTGCTGCTCGTCGGCCTGGCGCCGGCCGCGCACGGCGCAAACCGTACCGGACGCGTGTTCACGGGCGACGGCATCGGCGGATCGGGCGACTTTCTCATGGGCGCGCTCCATCGCGCCGGCTTCTCGAACATCCCGACTTCGCGCGATCCAGGCGACGGCCTCGCCCTTCGCGATGCGTTCATCACCGCCGCCGTCCGATGCGCCCCTCCGGACAACAAGCCGACGACTGAAGAGATCGCTCGATGCCTCCAGCATCTCGATGCCGAGCTCCAGGCCCTCCCAAACATCCACGTCGTCGTCGCGCTCGGCAAGATCGGGTTCGACGCCTACCTGCAGCTCCTCAAACGGCGCAACCTCGTCGTGCGTCCGGCCCCCTCGTTCGGTCATGCCGTCGAGCATCGTCTCCCGAACGGCCAGACGCTGATCGGGTGCTACCATCCGAGCCGCCAGAACACGAACACGGGTAAGCTCACGCCGCAAATGATGGATGCGGTGCTGGGGAAGGTGAAAAACGTCCTGCGACCCTGAGGTTCAACGGTTCAAGGGGTTCAAGGGTTCAAACGGTTCAGTGTGATCGACCAACTCCTCCACGACATCCTGACGAGCCGTGTGTACGACGTGGCGCGCGAGACGCCGCTCGACCGGGCGGGACGCCTGTCACGACGGCTCGGCAACACCGTTCTCCTCAAGCGGGAAGATCAGCAGCCGGTGTTCAGCTTCAAGCTGCGCGGCGCCTACAACCGCATCGCGCACCTGACCGACGAGGAGCGCGCGCGCGGCGTCATCACCGCGAGCGCCGGCAATCATTCGCAGGGCGTCGCCTATTCGGCGCGAAAGCTCGGACTGCGTGCGGTGATCGTGATGCCGCAGACGACGCCACAAATCAAGGTCGACGCGGTCCGCGACCTGGGCGCCGAGGTCGTGCTCGTGGGCGACAGCTACGCCGATGCGCAGGCGCACTGCGAGACCCTCGTCGCCCAGAACGGCATGTGCTTCATCCATCCCTTCGACGACCCGCTCGTCATCGCCGGACAAGGCACCATCGGCGACGAGATTCTGCGCCACGCGCAGGACCGTGTGTCCGCGGTGTTCGTACCGGTGGGCGGCGGCGGGCTGATCTCCGGCATCGCCGGCTACATCAAGGCCATCCGGCCCGAGATCAAGGTCATCGGCGTCGAACCGTTCGAAGCCGACGCGATGTACCAGTCGCTCGCCGCGGGCCGCCGCGTCAAGCTCGATCACGTCGGGATTTTCGCCGACGGCGTCGCCGTGCGCGAGGTCGGCGAGCGGACGTTCCCGATTGTCCAGCAGACCGTCGAGGAGATCGTGCGGGTGGGCAACGACGAGGTCTGCGCGGCGATCAAGGACATCTTCGACGACACCCGCACGGTGATGGAGCCGGCCGGGGCGCTCAGCGTGGCGGGCCTGAAGGCATGGGTCGCGCGCGAGCAGGTGCGCGGCCAGGGGCTCGTGGCGGTGCTGAGCGGCGCGAACATGAACTTCGACCGGCTGCGCTTCGTCGCCGAGCGGGCCGAGCTCGGCGAGGCGCGCGAAGCGCTCCTCGCCGTCACCATTCCCGAGCGTCCCGGCGCCTTCCGCGAGTTCTGCGCCACGATTGGCCGCCGTGTCGTCACCGAGTTCAACTACCGGCTCAGCGGACGCGATCAGGCGCACATCTTCGTCGGCATCGCCACCGAGTCGCGCGAGGACGCGATTGCTGTCGCCGCGCTGCTCACCAGCCGCGGCTACGAGGCGGTCGACCTCACGGAAAACGAGATGGCGAAACTGCACGTGCGGCACATGGTCGGCGGCCGCGCGCCCGACGCGCGGCACGAGCGGATGTGCCGGTTCGAGTTCCCCGAGCGGCCCGGCGCGCTCATGCAGTTTCTCGAAAAGCTGGGCGGCCGCTGGAACATCAGCCTGTTCCACTACCGGAATCACGGGGCCGACTTCGGGCGCGTGCTCGCCGGATTCGAGGTGCCGGACGGCGACATGGGCGCCTTCCAGGGCTTTCTCGACGGCCTCGGCTACGACCACGTGCACGAAGACGAGAACGCGGCTTACAATTTCTTTTTGAGGTAAGACGGTCCGGCTGAAGCCGGACACTACGCACGTCACGCCTCACGTCGTAGAACGGTACGTGGGGTCCGCCTTTAGGCGGACCAATCCGGCTGAAGCCGGATCCCACGTCACGATGGAGAATCCAATGAAGCGTTCCCACTCGCGCGTGTTGGCCGTTAGTCTTCTTGCCGGATTGTTCGCGGCCGCGTCAGTTTTCGGCCAGGGGTTCGTGCGCGTGGCGCCGGAGGCCATCAAGTGGGTGGATGAGCCCGGCGGCCACGGCGTGCAACGCGCTGTTACGGACGGCGACCCGGCAAAGCCGGGCCTCTATGTGTCGCGGATCAAGTTTCCGCCGGGCGTGATGAGCACGCCTCACAGTCATGGCGAAGATCGGCACATCGTCGTGCTGAAGGGAACCTGGTACACCGGGACCGGGAACGAGCTCGCTCCGGGCAAAACCGTTCCGCTGAAGGTCGGCAGCTACATGAAACATCCGGCCGGCGCGAATCACTTCGATGGCGCCAGGGATGAAGAGGTCATCCTCCAGATTGTCGGCATCGGCCCGAGCTCCACGACCCGCGTCAACCCGAAGGATACGGCGTTTACACGGATCCCTTGAAGAAGGTCTTGAGGTAGGTCGTGTAGGCTCCTTCCTCAGCCCGGACCCAGCCGCGGACTTTCCGGTTCCACCACATGATCACACCGGTCACGAACAGTATCGCGGGGATGAGCCCGACGACACCCCACAGGATCTTGACCCACAATCCGGCAAATCGTCCGATGTGGACCCGCGCGAACCACTCGAGGACGACGTCGCCTGACCGGAGCGGAACCTCGTCGCTCGGCGGCTGCAGAAAATCGACGACGTCAAGAAATGGATCCGGAAACACCATGTAAACGCCGGTGATCGCCCACATGAAGACGAAGGCGAACGTCCAGAAGCCCATCACGCTGTGCAGATCCCAGTTGAACCGCTTCCAGCTGGTTTTCCATCGCAGCAGCAGGCCCCGCCGCAAGCCCTTGATCCCGGGCCACCAGATGACCAGGCCACTCAAGCACATGACCGCCAGGATGGCGCCGCCGACGCCATTGATTTCGCGGCCGACCCTGTCGCCGAGAAGGTTGTCGTGAAACTCGGCGACCTTCTCGAATATCTTGGTGGCGCGCGGCTCCGCGTCGCCGAGGTCCGCCCCGTCATATGGATCGAACAAGCGATGGTGCTCGGTATCCCCCTTTTTCAGCCAGACCTCCGCCGAGGCGGTACGGCTCCGCCTTCGCACCTGTACTGAGGACACCTCGAAGCCCGGATAATGCTGTTTAGCGGCCTCGGCGATCGCCTCGTCGCTCAGCCGCTCGGTTTCGCGGGCCACGACAGTGGTCCCGGGCCTGAAGTAGGTGTAGAACTCGTTGCGGAACACGGTGATGCTACCCGTCACGCAGATCGCGACGACATAGAGACCGATGCCGATGCCGGTCCACAGGTGAATCTGAAACAGGATCTTTCGCAGCATGGTTCGTTACCCGCGTCCAATGAACGGCATCTTCGTCGCCATGACCGTCATGAACTGCACGTTGGCCTCGAGCGGGAGGCTGGCCATGTACACGACGGCCCGCGCCACGTACTCCACGTCCATCAGCGGCTCGCTCGCAACCGCGCCGTGGGCCTGCATGACGCCCTGCGGAACCCGCGCCATCGGCTCGGTGGCGGCGTTGCCGATGTCGATCTGGCCGCAGGCGATGTCGTACTTCCGGCCGTCGAGCGACGTCGACCGGGTCAGCCCGGTAATGGCGTGCTTGGTCGACGTATAGGGGGCGGAGTTGGGCCGCGGGACGTGCGCCGAGATCGAACCATTGTTGATGATGCGGCCGCCGCGCGGCTGCTGATCTTTCATCAGCCGGAACGCGTGCTGCGTGCACACGAACGGGGCCGTCAGGTTGACGTTCACCACGTCCTGCCAGACATCGAGGGGGAGATCCTCCAGCGGTACCGGCGGGGCGAATCGCCCGGCGTTGTTGAACAGCAGGTCCAGCCGGCCGAAGCGCTCTTTCGTCTGCGAGAACAGCGTCTCGATCGACGCCGCGCTGCCCACGTCGGTTGGCACGACGAGCGTCCTGGATCGCCCGTCCCCTGACTCCGCGGCGGTCTGCTCCAGACGATCGGCGCGCCGTCCGGCCAGAACGACGGTCCAATCCTCTTTGAGGAGTGCGAGGGCGACCCCTTTGCCGATCCCGGACCCCGCTCCCGTGACGATCGCAATTTTCGGCATGGTGGTCTCTATCCTAGTCGCGGACGAGCCCGCGCCGGCGCACGAACGGCACGATGATATCCGGGCGATCGGTAATCAAGGCGTCCACGCCCCAGCCCAGCAAACGGTCCGCGTCAGCTTCGGCATCAACCGTCCAAACCTGCACGCCGAGACCAGCCGCGTGTGAGTCCGCCACAAATCGTCGCGAAACGACGCGCGTCCGGCCCGACCATTCCGGCACCTGATACCCCGAGTAGTTGACGTGCCGCACCGGCCAACGGCACCAGGACCGGTAAAGGGCCCAGCGGACCTCCTCGCGCGACGCACTGGTGGCGATCGCCGGTTCGAGCCGCCGCGCTTCGCGCAGCACGCGCCAGCCAAAGGAGCCGAGGCAGACGCGATCGACGGCATCCGCCCGTCGGACGACCTCCACCACGGCCCGCGCCATCTCGGCCCGGTTCACCTTCAGCTCGACGACGATTGGCACGTCGCGGTATCTCTGGAGAACGGCCGCCAGAGTCGGGATGTTAACGCCGCGGCCTCGAAACGGGAAGTCCGCCGTCGAATTCGGAGGGGCCAGCCCGCACGCGCTACCGGACGAATCCAGCCGGGTCCAAAAGGACCGGCCTACGTCGGTCGTGAGCGGTCCTTTTGGACCCGCCGAAACGAGTATCCGGCGTCGGAGCGCGCCAGTTCGTCGGCGGTACGGCTCGCGACCGGCCCGGTCAGGTTCGTGGTTCGCTCGAGCGTCCGGTCGTGGTGGACGACGACCACGCCGTCGCGCGACAGATGCACGTCGAGCTCCAGTCCATCCGCTCCCACCTCCAGGCCCCGGTCGAAGGCCGCAATGGTGTTCTCCGGCGCGAGTGCGCTGCCGCCACGGTGCGCGAACGCCTGCGGCCGCCGAGCGGTAAAGAAAGGATGCGACAACGGCGACGTAGTGTAGTCCCTCGGTCTTCGCACTGAGATAGAATCGCTCTCATGGTTGCCCCAATTGAGACCCTCGGTGATTTGCGCAAATCCGGGGTGCAGTCGCGCCCCGTCAAGCAGGAAATTCGCGACAACCTTGTGCGGAAGCTGCAAGCCGGCGAGAGGCTCTTCCCCGGCATCATCGGGTTCGACGAAACCGTGGTGCCGCAGCTGGTCAACGCGATCCTGTCGCGTCACAACTTCATCCTCCTCGGCCTGCGCGGACAGGCCAAGAGCCGGATCCTGCGCGGGCTGACGGAATTGCTCGACGATCGGATCCCGGTCGTGCCCGGCTGCGAGATTCACGACGACCCGCTGAAGCCCCTGTGCGCCTCGTGCCGCGCCCGCGTGGCTGAGGAGGGAGACAGCATGCCCATCGCATGGCTGACACGGGATGCGCGCTTCGTCGAGAAACTGGCGACGCCCGACGTGACGATCGCGGACATGGTCGGCGACATCGATCCCATCAAGGCCGCCCAGGCGGGCCTGAATCTCTCCGACGAGCTGACCATGCACTACGGCCTCCTGCCCCGGGCCAATCGCGGCATCTTCGCCATCAACGAGCTGCCCGATCTGGCGGGCAAGATTCAAGTCGGGTTGTTCAACATCCTCCAGGAGGGCGACGTCCAGATCAAGGGGTATCCCATCCGCCTGAAGCTCGACGTGCTGCTCGTGTTCACGGCGAATCCCGAGGATTACACCGCGCGAGGCAAGATCATCACGCCGCTCAAGGACCGCATCGGGTCGGAAATCCGCACGCATTACCCCGTGACGCGCCACAACGCCATGGCGATCACCAGGCAGGAAGCGTGGACCGACCGTCCCGGGATGCTCGCGGCAGAGATTCCGGAGTACGTGCGCGAAGTGGTCGAGGAAGTAGCGTTTCAGGCCCGGGCCGATCGCAAGATCGACAAGCGGTCCGGTGTCAGCCAGCGTCTGCCGATCACCTCGCTCGAGCTCGTGGTCTCCAATGCGGAGCGCCGCGCGCTGACCAACGGGGAAACGCTGGTCGTTCCCCGCGTGACCGACATCTACGCCGCCCTGCCGTCGATCACCGGCAAGTTCGAGCTCGAGTACGAAGGCGAGCTCCGCGGCGCCGAGCAGGTTGCGCGCGATCTCATCCGGTCCGCCGTCGGCAACGTGTTCGTCGGGATGTTCGAAGGAGTGGACACGCGCACGGTCGTCGAGTGGTTCGACCTGGGTGGCACCCTTCCACTCGCCGACAACACGCCTGCCACCGAGCTGCTGGCGACGACGCGCGACGTCCAGGGGCTGATGGACCTCGCCGGACGGGTCGGCGTGGCGCCCGGCGACGACCCGGCGCTCATTGCCTCGGCCATCGACTTCGTGCTCGAAGGCCTGTACGCGCAGAAGAAGATCAGCCGGAGCGACGAGCGCGGCTATTCCGCCGCTGAAACAGCGGCACGGCGTCCCGTGCGTCGTGAAGAACCGGCAGAACGAGGAAGTCCGGATCCCGAGCGGGAAGAAGAAGTATTACAACTAGGCTTAGGGCTTTAGGCTCCTGGCTCCAGTCCAAGCCCGAAGCCGAAAACCTGAAGCCGAAAGCCTGATCTCATGAAGTATCGTTACACCAAATATGTCGGCGACGAGCTCGACGACCTGGATCTCGAAGATCTCGTCGCGAAGCTGTCGGATCTTCTGCTGGCCAGCGGATTCGGCAGCCCGTACGGCATGGACGAGGAAGAGCGGACGATGCAGGCGCTGCACGACGCCATCCTCGACGCGCTGTTCAACGGCGGCGTCCTGCCGGAAGAAACCATCGAGCGCCTGCTCGGCGATCCGGCCGACGCCGATCAAGGCGATGCGCGGTCGAAGCTCGAAGAACTGATTCAGCAGATCATCGAGCGCATGACCGACGAGGGCTACATTTCCATGCCGCCGGATCTCGACGCCGCGCGCGCGGAACGGCAGGGCGGCGGCGCCGGCAGGGGCCATGGGGACGAGATCCAGCCCCCGGCAAAGTTCTCCGTTACCGACAAGACGCTCGATTTCCTCGGGTACCGCGCGCTGCGGGATCTCCTCGGCTCGCTCGGCAAGAGCAGCTACGGCCGCCACGATACCCGCGAGCAGGCGACCGGCGTCGAAACAACCGGAGCGCCCAAGCCGTACGAGTTCGGCGACACGTTGAACCTCGACGCGGGTGGCACGCTGCTCAACGCGGCGCAGCGGGAAGCGCGCGCGATGCAGGAAGCGCGAGCAGGCTCTGGACTTCGGACTTCGGGCGTCGGGCCTGAAGCCGGGAGCCTGAAGCCGGGAGCCCGGCATCCACGTCACGTACGAGGATCTGATGGTGGTGCAGGGCGAGTATCAGAGCTCGTGCGCCACCGTGCTGATGCTCGACTGCAGCCACAGCATGATTCTGTACGGCGAGGACCGGTTCACCCCGGCCAAGCGTGTCGCGCTCGCGCTCGCGCAGCTCATCAAGACGCAGTATCCGGGCGACGCGCTGAAAGTCGTGCTGTTCCACGATTCCGCCGAGGAGATTCCGCTCGCCGAGCTCGGCCGCGTGCGGGTCGGTCCGTACTACACGAACACGCGCGAGGGGCTGAGGCTCGCCCGGCGGCTGCTCGAGCGCCAGCGGAAGGACATGCGGCAAATCATCATGATCACCGACGGCAAGCCGTCGGCGCTCACGCAGCCCGACGGCCGTATCTACAAGAACGCCTTCGGCCTCGATCCGTTCATCGTCGCCGAGACCTGCGCCGAGGTGGCGGCCTGCAGGAAGAGCGGCATCATGATCAACACGTTCATGCTCGCCCGCGATTACGACCTGGTCAGCTTTGTCCGGCGCGTCGCCGAGATCTGCAAGGGCAAGGCGTACTTCACGACGCCCTACACGCTCGGCCAGTACGTGCTGATGGACTATATGGACAAGAAGACAAAGACGATTCACTAATGTACGATTTGGTGATTTGGTGATTTGACGATGTATCAGAGGATCAGCAGATAGATCGAGAAATCGCCAAATCGTAGATCGAACATGACTGACCTTCTCCCGTTGTTTCCGCTTCCCAACGTCGTCCTGTTTCCCAACGTGTTCCTGCCGCTGCACATCTTCGAGCCGCGGTACCGGGCGATGGTGGCTGACGCGATCGCGGGCGACCGCATGATCGGGATGGTGCTGTTACGTCCCGGCTGGGAGCACGACTACGAGGGACGGCCGCCGGTCTTTGCCGTCGGCTGCAGCGGCGTGATCACGCACGTCGAGCAACTGGCTGACGGCCGTTACAACATCGTGCTGCGGGGTCTCGAGCGCTTCAGGGTCCTCGAGGAAGATCACTCGCTCGGCTACCGGCGCGGCATCGTGGAGCCCTGGACCGAACCACCGATGGACAACGCGGATCGCGCCGGCGTCCGCAGGCAGCGGGCGAAGATCGAAGCCATACTGGCCGCCTCGCACGAATCCCGGGGATCGGACCCGAAGATTCCCTCGGCGATGAGCGACGAGGATCTCGTGAACGCCCTCGCGCAGTATCTCGACTTCGAACCGCTCGAGAAGCAGGCGCTGCTCGAGCATCGAAGCCTGCGGGCCCGCGCCGAGGCGCTCGTCGAGCTGCTCGAGATCAAGCTGATCATGTCGCGCACGCCAGGCTGCTCGAACGTCCCGCACTGAACGCAGCAACGGCTCAGGGCTTAGGCAGGCCCACTAAAGCCCCGAGCCCTAATTCCTAAGCCCTAAGCCTGTCCGCAATCACCTGCACGAGCTTCTCGCCGTGGAACCGGCCGTTCTCGATGAAGATGTTGCTGGTGTCCATGCCGGTGACAGCCCCGCCGGCCAGGAAGAGGCCGGGGACGTTCGTCTCGAGGGTGTCCGGGTTGTACTCCGGCACGTCGCATTCATTCAGGCGGACACCGGCGGCGCGCAGCAGGTTCGAGTCGGAGCGATAACCCGTCAGCAGGAGGACCGCGTCGGCCGGCAGTTCTTCGTCCTTGTCGGACCCCTCGGTCCGGACGATCACCGACGTCGGCTTGATTTCCTTCACGCAGGTGTTGACTCGCGCCGCGATCGATCCCTCTTTGATCCGGTTCTCGATGTCCGGCCGCACCCAGTACTTGATGGTGGACTTCAGTTCGGGCCGGCGGTGCACCAACGTCACATGCGCGCCGCCGCGATAGCACTCGAGCGCGGCTTCCGCCGCCGAGTTCCCGCCGCCGACAACGACCACGCGCTGGCGATAGTGGACGTGCGGCTCGGAGTAATAGTGGCTCACGTGGGGCAGATCTTCGCCCGGCACGCGGATGAGGTTGGGGTGATCGTAGTAGCCGATGGCCATCAACACGTTGCGCGCGTGCCGCGCCCGCCGGACGCCGCGGGAGGTCCGCGTCTCGAGCGCGAACCGATCGTTCTCGTGCACGACGGACAGCACCGTTTCGTCGAACGAAATCTGCAGGTCGTACTTGTCGACCACCTTACGGTAATACTGGAGCGCTTCGGCGCGGGTCGGCTTCTCGTACGGAGAAACGAACGGCAGGCCGCCGATCTCGAGCAGCTCCGGTGTCGTGAAGAACACCATTTGTGGCGGAAAGCGATAAATCGAATTGACCAGCACGCCCTGCTCGAGCACCTGATAGTCCAGATCGCGTTGTTTCGCGGCAATCGCCGCGGAGAGACCCGAAGGTCCGGCCCCTACGATGATGAGATCCCGAACTGACATATCCGGCAATCATAAGGCGGGAATGGCCATTAATCGAGGCGGCCGCCGTTCGTCCTTGACAAGCCCCACGCCGAAGCGATAATCAGCGCCGAGGATAGTGTGATCGCCCCCAAGATGATCGGCGTCGCCCTGGCCATCGCCTTTACCGGGCTGGCTGGTCCCTGGGGTCTTCGACACTCTCGGCGCAGCGCACGCCATTTCGCGTCTGTGCCGATCCCGATTACCTTCCCTTTTCCAATAAGGCCGGCCAGGGATTCGAGAACAAGATCGCGGAAGCCGTGGCAAAGGCGCTCGGTCAACCTCTGGAATACACCTGGGCGAACACGCGCGGCACGGGAGGCTTCGGCGAGTTCCTGGGGCGAACGCTCGACGCGAAGAGGTGCGATGCCGTGATCGGTATCCCCTATGGAAATCGCGAGGAGCTGACCACGCAGCCCTACTACGTCTCGTATTACGTATTCGTCTTCAAGAAAAGCCGGAACTACGACATCAAGAGCATGGATTCACCGGTCCTTCGGAAGCTGAAGCTCGGGCTCGAAGGCGAGACCCCGGTCGAAGACGGTGTGAAAATTCGTGGGATGCTCGACCGGACGACCATCTTCGACGTGGGGAGTACGAGTGGTCTGTCACCCGCGACGATGCTCGACGCGCTGGAAAAGGGGCAGATCGACGTGCTCATGACGTGGGCGCCGGCGATCGGCTTCTTCCTGAACCGGTACGCCGATCTGGAAGTGGTGGCCGTGCCAAACACCCGGACGCTGGGTTCTCCGGAGCAGTATGTGTTCCCGATGTCCATGGGGGTTCGCCTGGGCGACGAGGCATTGAAGAAGCGGCTCGATCAAGTGATCGCCAGTCAGCAGACGGAGCTCACAGCGATCTTGATGCAGCACGGCGTCAGGTTGTATACACCGTAGGCTCCCCTATGTAGCGTCCGCCCTCAGGCGGACCAATCCGGTTGACGCGGACCACACAGTTCTGGAGGCAGCATCTCTCACATCGTCGCTCTAGTTCATCGTCCTGGTGTTCGCCACGCATTCGATCCACGGGGGGGTCTGGGCAACCGCGGGGCGGCAGGCTGGCAACCCGGGGAATGGCGAACGTCTGACGGATGGGAGCGACTGCTCTTCCTGTCACGCCGTGGATCGCACGGTCGTCGGACCTGCCTATAACGCGATCGCGAAAAAGTACGCCGGGCAACAGACCGACGTGGCGGACCAGCTGGCCCGGCGCATTCGAGACGGCGGTGTTGGTAACTGGGGCGACATTCGCATGCCGCCGCATCCAGATCTGACGGCTGAGCGTCTCCAGGAAATCGTGCGGTGGATCTTGTCGCTCAAAGACACGACGCCTGCTCGCGCCAGCAGCACCGACGTCAAGAAATACGACTACAAGCTTCAAGACGGCAAGACGATCTCGTTGGATTTTCCACTCTTTGTCGAGGGCAACGATCAGAAGGTCACCAAAGACGTATTCCGCGGCTACACGCTGTACAACTCTTACTGCTACCGATGCCACGGAACGGATGCTACCGAAAGCCAGCTCGCACCCAACCTCCGACAGACCATGGACACGGGCATGACCACGCAGCAGTTTCTGGCGGTGGCTATGCCAGGACGAGAAGACAAGGGGATGCCGAGCTGGGCCGGGTTCCTGACCGAAGAAGAGATGACGAGCATCTACAGGTACGTGAAAGGGCGGAGTCTCCAACTGGTGCCTGTGGGCCGGCCACTGTCCGAATTCGACTAAAGGAAAATTTATGAAGCGCCTTTTGTTGTTGGTCCTTCTCACCTGTGTGACCGTTCCGATCGCCTCCCTGCTCGTCGTCGCCCAGCAGCCGGCCAATGCGCTGGACACGATGTCCCAGGACCCCAACCAATGGGTCATGCCCCTGGGCAACTATTCCGGAACCCGCCACAGCAAACTCAACCAGATTACCGCCGCGAACGTTGGCAGGCTCCAGGTAGCGTGGACGATGTCCCTGGGAACCCTTCGCGGCCAGGAGGGTCAGCCGCTCGTCGTTGGCAACATGATGTATCTGGTGAGCTCCTATCCCAATTTCATTTACGCGATCGATCTGAATAGCTACTGGCGCATCGCCTGGAAGTTCGCTCCGGAGCAGGACAAACTGGCGCCGTCGGTCGCCTGTTGCGACGTGGTGAACCGCGGCGTCGCGTATGCGGACGGGAAAATCTTCGCCACGACGTTGGATGCCACCCTCTACGCGCTCGATGCGAAGACCGGCAAGGAACTGTGGAGGGCGAAAAATGGCGACCCCAAGCTGGGTCAGACCATGACGTCTGCTCCACTGGTCATCAGGGACAAGGTTACCGTTGGCATCTCCGGAGGCGAGTTCGGCGTTCGTGGCTACCTCACGTCGTACGATATCAACACCGGCAAGCAGGTGTGGCGTGCACACAGCGTCGGTCCGGACAACGAAATCCTGTTCGATCCTGCGAAGACCATCGATGGCGCGACCCAGCAACCCGCGGGGCCGAATTCCAGCCTGAAAACCTGGACCAACGAAGAGTGGAGGCTCGGGGGCGGGACGACCTGGGGATGGCAATCGTACCGATCCCCAGCTCAACTTGCTCTACTACGGGTCCGGCAACCCTGGAACCTGGAATCCCGACCAGCGGCCCGGCGACAACAAGTGGTCGATGACGATCTTTGCCAGGAATCCGGATACGGGAGTCGCCGCGTGGGCGTATCAGATGACGCCTCACGACGCGTGGGACTATGACGGCGTCAACGAAATGGTGCTTACCGACAGTGTCGTCGGTGGCGCGACCGTTCCAACGCTCACCCATTTCGATCGCAACGGCTTCGCCTACCTTCTGGACCGTCGCAACGGGAAGCTTCTCAACGCGAGCAAATTCGATCCGAGCGTGAACTGGGCAAAGGAAATCGACCTGAAGACCGGCCGCCCGGTCCTCAACCCGGCGATGATGACCAAGGCCGACGTCAACGTCAAAGGGATTTGCCCGGCCGCGATGGGCGCCAAGAACCATCAGCCCGTGTCGTACGACCCGCGGACAAAGCTCTTTTATGCGGCGACCAACCACATCTGCATGGATTACCAGGCGTTCACCGTGAAGTACCGGAGCGGGTTTCCCTATGTCGGCGCCCTCGTGAATATGTTCCCCGCGGAGCCGAACATTCGTGGAAGGGTCATTGCTTTTGATTCGGTGACGGGACAGACCAAGTGGGCCCTCAACGAACCGTGGCAGGCCTACAGTGGGCCGCTGACCACCGAAGGTGATGTCGTTTTTTATGGGACGCTGGACGGTTGGTTCAAGGCAGTCGACCAGGCTACCGGAAAGCTGCTCTACCAGTTCCACACGCCCTCGGGAATCATTGGCAACCCGATCACCTATATGCACGGCGGTAAGCAGTACGTCGCTGTGCTCAGCGGCGTCGGTGGATGGGCGGCGATCGGAATTGCGGAAGGGCTGACGAAAGGCACGGAGGGGCTGGGGGCTGTCGGCCTGACCAGTTCTCTCAGCGACTTCACCAACCTCGGTGGAAATCTGTTCGTCTTCGCTCTTCCGAATTGAAGCCGGCGGGTCCGAAGGGACCCGCCCTACTTCCGTAGGAGATCGAGACGATAGGCAAGACAGCGGTCAATCGGCTGGATGAGGAGGCTGTGATGAAACGCGAAGGTTACTCTCTGCGGTTGATCGGCTGTTATCTGATCGCCGGCGCCGTGCTTGGCGCCCTGGCGGCGAACCTGTCGGCGCAGAGGCCGCAGTCGAAGAAATTTCTCACCGGGCCGCTGACCATCGAGGATCAGGGCAGCTTCTTCATCGGTGGCGTGCCCAAGGTCACCGACTACGCGACGCCGCCGCCGGCTGCGGGTGCTCCACCCGCGGCCGGCGCACCGGCCGCTCCCACAGGGCCGGTTCCCCATCAAATCACCATCGGTCAGATGTACGTGCAGTTCCAGATCCCGGCCAAGAGATCCTCTCAATGGCCGGTGATCATGGTGCACGGGTCCAGCCACACCGGGGCCTGCCTGGAGTCCACACCGGACGGTCGCGAAGGCTGGTATCCCTACTTCGTGCGGAATGGCGTTTCGAGTTACGTCGTCGATCAAGCCGGGCGCGGACGCTCCGGGTTCGACGAGTCCGTCATTCACGAAGGCGAAGCCAAGCTGGCAAGCGGCGACGCCGCCGCTGCGGCAACCCTGATTCCGGGCTTCGGCAGGATTACCGACGATGGCGCCTGGACCAACTGGTTCGGCCACCTCGTGCCTGCCAACTCCACCATCCTGACGGGCAGGCTCGTTCCTCACGGCGATGCCGCAGACCCGAATCCACGCCCCGACAAGTTCGACCACGTCGCGCCGTTGTTTCCGCTCGACACGGTGGATCAGAACATGGTCGCGCGCCACGGGGCCATCGGGCCTGCGCCGGGATCGGCGGACCGGGCGTACGGACTGGAGTATTACAAGCAGCTGGTTCCAAACGCGGAGGTCACGCTTCCGGGCTCCGTCTGCCCCACCTGCGATCCGACGGCGCTGTCGCCGGCCAATACGTGGACCCCGGCGAACCTGGCGGCGCTCGTCGAACGGCTCGGGGGCGCGATTGTCGCGACGCACTCGCAGTCGGGCATCATGGGACACCATATGGCCCGCATCCTGAAGGAGCACGGTAATCTCGGCCTGCTCAAGGGTCTGATTACCCTCGAGGGCTCGTGCTCGCTTCCAAACAGCGGGCTCACCGCGGCGGACTTCGACAATATTCCTTACATGGCCCTCAAGGGTGATTACACGAATACGAGCATGGTCTGTCAGGACACGGTCGACGCCATCAATGCCCGGCGCGCCAGCAAGCAGGGAACGGCAAAGGCCGAGTACCTCAAGCTCGACGAGATGGGTATTCTCGGGGTGACGCACATGATGATGCTGGACCGGCAGAACCTGAAGATCGCGGACGTGATGCTGGACTGGGTCAAGAAGAACGTTCGTTAGGTGAGTTAATCTCCGGCTGCGGTGGTCGGCTTTTGACCATTCGGAGACGCATTTTGCCCGTTCGCCGCAGTCGGAGGCCCGTTCGCTGAAATTACCTGCCGGCAAGTCTTTTCCCGTCTATCATTTAGCGCAACGAAGGTAGACAAACGAGGAGAGACGCATGCACGCGCCCATCAAGTACTTCGAGAAGGGGCTTTCGATCGCGGCCAACGGCGCCTGGGTCGTGTTCAACGGGCTGAACCAGATCAACCAGCGGCCGTCGTTCATCCCGAAATGGTCGGAGAAGCCGCTCCTGAAGTCCTACGAAAAGACGAAGCCGCCGCTTGGCTGGCCGCGCGAGACCGACTCGCTCTGTCCGACGTGCACGCGCGAAGCGCGGCAGGCGATCCTCGACGGCAAGAAGGACGTGAGCGTCCTGCTGAACGAGAAGGTCGGCGAGATCAAGGCGACGATTCTCGAGCGCGACGGCAAGATCCTGATGGTGAAGGACTGCCCGCTGCACGGGCATTTCGAAGACGTGATGGCGATCGACACCGACTTCTTCAAGCACCTCGAGGAGGTGTTCCCGGGTCGCGACATCCGCGCGCACAGCGACGAGAAGCTCCACAACCACGGGAGCAGCACGATTCAGCACGGCCGGGGATCGGTGCTTACCGTCGACCTGACCAACCGCTGCAACATGATGTGCGACCCCTGTTTCATGGACGCGAACCAGGTCGGGTTCGTGCACGAGCTGTCGTGGGACGACATCAAGATGGTGCTGGACAACGCCATCAGCATCAAGCCGCGGCGGCAGATGTCGGTGCAATTCTCGGGCGGCGAGCCGACGATTTCGCCCTACTTCCTCGACGCGGTCCGCTATGCCCGCAAGGTCGGCTACAACAGCGTCCAGGCGGCCACCAACGGCATCGAGTTCGCCAAGAACGCGGATTTCGCCAAGGCGGCGGCCGAGGCCGGACTGCGTTACGCGTATCTGCAGTTTGACGGCATCGGCAACGCGGCCAACGCGCACCGCCGCGTCGGCAACCTCTTCGACGTCAAGCTTCGAGCGATCGAGAACCTGTACAGCGCCGGCGTGGACATCGTGCCAGTGGTCACGATCGTCAACGGCGTCAACAACGAGCAGGTCGGCCGGATCATCGAGTTCGCGCTCGACAATCCCAAGAAGATCAATTTCCTGTCGTTTCAGCCCGTTTCGTTCACCGGCCGCGACGAGGAAGTGACGCCCGAACGCCGGGCCGCGCAGCGCTACACGCTGTCGCACCTCGCGCACGACGTGAAGAACCAGACAGGCATCGGCGAGCCGGTCCGCGACTGGTTCCCGATTTCGTTCATGGGCAGCTTCACCGACTGGGCCGACGTCACGCACGGCGCCGAGAAGGAGTTCGGCCAGCTGACCTGCGGCTGCCACCCCAACTGCGGCGTCGGCATGGCGATCATGATCGACAAGGAAACGAAGGAAGCGGTGCCGGTGACGGCGTTCCTCAAGGCCGAGCAGCTCGCCAGGGACGTCGCGGCGGTCAGCGACGCGGGCCGCGGACGCTTCCTCTCGGTCGCGGGCATGGCGCTCGCCGTGGTGCGCAACTACGACTCGTTCAAGTCGCCGACCCACTTCAAGCTGTCGGACCTGCTGAAGAAGTTCGACAAGACGTTCGGCGCGACAAAGTCCGCCGAAAAAGGCAAGTACGGCAGGGTCGAAGGCGACCGCACGTCGGCCGACATCGCGAAGCGTCGCGCCGATCGGTGGAACTTCCTGTTCATCGCCGGCATGTGGTTCCAGGATCTCTTCAACTACGACTTCCGCCGCACCGAGATGTGCATCATCCCCTACGCCACGCAGCAGGGCGAGATCTCCTTCTGCGCCTACAACACCGGCGTCGGCTGGCGCAACATCATCGAGAAGATGCACATGACGGCGACGCTGACCAAGTGGTACGAGGAGCACGGCCGCCACGAGATCTTCGCCGGCGGCAAGGCCGTGGAGCTCAGCTCAACGGCGCACTCGCTGAAGCTGAACGAAGAAGCGGTCCGCGCCGGCGCGCAGACCGACCTCGACGACCTCGGCATCGCCAAGAACGCCCGCGAGGAAAAACTGGCGGCGCGCAAGCACAAGGACGAACCGGTTGTCCCGGAAGTCGCCAAGGACGCCCGGTACCACGAAGAGATGGCCAGGCTCTACGCGCAGCACGTGCTCAAGGAGCAGCCGACTCTCAGGATTCAGGGTCTCGGCGGGAAGAAGAAAGCCTCGCAGCCGGCGGAAGTGCTGCACAAACCCGTCGTCTGAATTGCTGATTGCTGATTGTTGATTGATGATTGGGGGCCGGCGGGAAACCGCCGGCCTTCTTCGTTTTATGGTTTGACGGCCGGCTTGGCGGCCGGCTTGGCGGCGGGCTTGGCCGTGCGTGGCGCGGGACGCACCGGGCCGGGGCGATACTCGATCATCACGTTGCTGATGTTGGCGATCGGGCGGCCGGCCTGCGTATAGAGCGCGTTGCCGTCCAGGCGCTCGACTGCCAGTTTCTCCCCCAGAATGCTGACCTGATCTTCACGCTCCGGAATCATGATGGTGATCGATTCGGTGCCGGTTGGGGCGACCGCCTTCACCCCGCCAGGACCGGCGCCACCGCTCATCCGATCGACGAGATCCGCCGCAGTCCGGAATTCATTCTGCACGAGAGCCCGGCTGATGAGCGTGTTGTCCATCGCCAACACGCCGATGGTCGCCGTGTATTTGGCGAAGGCGCGCTTCGCCTTGACCTGCTCCTCCGAATACGTATGCCGATTGTGGAGGTCGAAGGTCAGCGTGACCGGTCCCCTGTGCGGCGGCAGCTTGATGAGGATGCCGCCCGCGGGATCGCGGCCCGTCAGCACGTCGCAGAAACTCAGGTTCGTCCGGACGCCCACGCCAAGCGGCGCGGGACAGACCATCTCGGGAGCGACTTTGGTGAGCGGCGGGGCGGGCGGTGCCGCCGGTTTCCGCGCCGGCGGCCGGGTCTGCGCCAAGGTGGGAATAGCCAGGATGCCGATCAGCCCGGCCGTGAGTAGCCTCCGCATGATCTCAGTATAGTACGGGCCGGACGGCGAGCGGAAGGCAGTCGGATCCGGCTTTCCAGCCGTCAGCCTCTCCGGCGCTGTCTTCCACACACGCCAGATCCGCCGCCGAGCTTGAGCCCGGAATGCCACTCCGAAGCCTGATCAGCTCGAGGAATTCCATCCGCGTGCGGGCGTTCTTGCGGAATAGTCCCAGCATGGCGCTCGTCACGGCGAGCGAGTTCTGCTTCTGCACGCCGCGCATCGACATGCACAGGTGGGTCCCCTCCATCACCACCGCCACGCCGAGCGGGTTGATCTTCTCGAGAATGGTGTTGGCAATCTGGTTGGTGAGCCGCTCCTGCACCTGCAACCGGCGGCTGAACACCTCGACCAGCCGCGGAATCTTGCTCAGGCCGATCACCTTGTTGCTGGGCACGTAGGCGACGTGACACTTGCCGAAAAACGGCAGCAGATGATGCTCGCACAGGCTGTAGAAGTCGATGTCTTTGACGATGACCATCTCGCTGTAGTCGACGGTGAACAACGCGTTGTTGATCACCGTATCGACGTCCGCCTGGTATCCGCTGGTGAGAAACTTGAGCGCCTGTTCGACCCGCTTCGGCGTGTTCACGAGACCCTCGCGCGCCGGGTCCTCGCCGATCTCCGCCAGCAGCCGCCTGACCAGATCCTGCATCGGTGTATTGTACGCGGCCTACAGATTCTCGGTGTCGATCTGCGCCCGCTGCAGCTTCCCGCTGAAATCGACGTAGACCGACTTCCATTCCGAGAAGACGTCCAGCGCGGCGGTGCCGGCTTCGCGATGGCCGTTGCCGGTCGCCTTGGTGCCGCCGAACGGCAGGTGGACCTCGGCGCCGATCGTCGGCGCGTTCACGTAGAAGATGCCGGTATCGAGATCGCGCATGGCGCCGAACGCGCGGTTCACATCCTGCGTATAGATGGATGCCGACAGCCCGTACTGCACCCCGTTGCCGATCGCAATCGCATCGTCGAACGACTTGCACGGGATGACCGAAACGACGGGGCCGAAGATCTCTTCCTGCGCGATGCGCATTCCCGGCGCGACGTCGGCGAAGATGGTCGGCTCGTGAAAGAACCCGCCCGCATGCGGCCCTCCGGTCAGGGGGTGTCCGCCGCACGCGAGCCTGGCGCCCTCCTGCTGGCCGATCTCGACATATCTCATCACGGTGTGAAGTTGTCCCTCGCTCACGAGCGGTCCCATCTGGCTGCGTGGATCGAGGCCGTCGCCGACAACGAGCGCCCTCGCCCTGGAGGCGAACCGCTCGAGGAACGACCGGTACACCGCCTCGTGCACGACGACGCGGCTCGCGGCCGTGCAACGCTGGCCGCTGGTGCCGAAGCCGCCCCACAGGCACCCGTCGACGGCGAGATCGAGGTCGGCGTCATCCATGATGATGATGACGTTCTTGCCGCCCATCTCGAGATGGGTTTTCTTGAACGAGGGTGCGGCCGCTTGCGACACGGTGCGGCCGACCTCCGTCGAGCCCGTGAACGACACGACACGGACATGGTCGCTCACGAGCAGCGCGTCGCCCACTTCGGCGCCGGCGCCAGTCACAAAATTCACGACGCCCGGCGGGATGCCGGCTTCCTGCAGAATGCTGACGAAGTTGAGCGCCGAGAGCGGCGTGAGCGAGGCCGGCTTCAGCACGACCGTGTTCCCGCAGACCAGGGCGGGGGCGACTTTCCAGGACGGGATCGCCATGGGGAAGTTCCACGGCGTAATCAGGCTGCAGACGCCCAGCGGCTGACGGACGGACATCGCGAACTTGTCGCGCAGCTCGGACGGCACGGTCTGACCGTACTGGCGGCGTCCCTCTCCCGCCATGAAGAACGTCATGTCGATCGCTTCCTGGACGTCGCCCCGGGTCTCGTCGAGGATCTTGCCCATCTCACGGGTCATGTCCCTGGCGAGGGCGTCCTTCCGGTCGGCGATGATCTGCGCGGCCCGCAAAAGCAGTTCCGCGCGGCGCGGCGCCGGGACGAGACGCCACGTGCGATACGCCCTCGCGGCCGCCTCGATGGCGGCGTGAACGTCGTCTCGCGTGGACTGCTGAAACAAGCCGACTACCTCGGCGGTCCGGGCAGGGTTTCGGTTCTCGAAAACCTGTCCGGAAGTCGAAGGGACCCATGCCCCGTCGATGAAGTTGTCATAGGTCGTGACGTTCATGTTTGCGAGCGGCATGCCGAGAGAGTGCCGTACTGTGGAGTATCGCTGCAACAGCGCAGAAACCGCTGGTCGGACAACAGGTTGCACCGTCAAGCGATTTGGCATCTGCAGGGGTCAGCCGATCTGGAACTGGGGGCGCACCAGTCACGAAACGTGAACAAATGGCAGCGATCCTGACCGAGCGGGAGTGGCACGATTCCTGAAGTAGGAACGGCGTCCGGGAGATGGACCACGATGATGACTAACCCGATAGCGACGCCATCCACGACAGCGGCCAAGGCCGCCACCGACATCACCACCTCGCCGGCCACTCAGAAGGTTGTGATCGTCAACGGAAACACCGACGTGATGGCGCTCGTCGAAACGGTCCTCGACGCGGGCCGGTACGACATCGTGTTCGTCGAATCGAATGAGCACGCCTACTCGCACATCAAGCGTGTGCAACCGCACCTCGTCATCCTCTGCATGCGGATCGAGGATCACGAAGGGTTCCAGGTGCTGTCGATGCTGAAGCTGGACGACGAGACGCGGCGGATTCCGGTGTCACCTATACCACCGAGTACGAAGGTCAGGAAACCGACGACGCGGCTTTCGACGCGTCGGAGATGGAGATGTTTACCGCCGCGACACGGGCGTTGCCGATGAATTGATCAATGGTATAGTCGGCGCCTGAGTGGCGTCCGACGTCTAATAAGCGCGACGCGGAACGGATCCAGATCCTCGGCGAGCTGCACGGCGAGGTGATGGTGTTCCAGCCGATGGTGATCAAGGAGATTGCCCGCGGCGGCGTCCAGGTCGAAACCGGGTTTCCCCTGCAGCTCGACTCCCTTCACGAATTCCGCCTCACGCTCGGCGACCGCTCCGTCGTCGTCAAGGGCCGCGTCGCCCACTGCAGCATCAGCGATGTCGATCAGGAGATCGTGCTCTATCGATCGGGGATCGAATTCGTCGAGCCGTCCGAGCGCGTTTTCGGCGTGATCGCTGACTTCATCACGGCCATACAGGACGGCAGGCGAGCGCTCTAATCGTCGCGGCAGGGCTCAGTTGGCCAGCGGCTTCTGCGCTGCGGGCGCATTGGCGCCGAGCGCGTCGAACACCGGCTCCCGGAATCGAAAACGACAGCGCGACGCTCTTCCCGGTGCCGCCGAGCTCGAGCGACTGCATCATCATCTGGAACTCCGGCCGGCTGCCCGCCTGGAGCTTGGCGAGGGCCAGGAAGCCTCGCACCACGTCCCGCAGGTTGTTGGCCGCCTCGTCGTCGCGCGTGTCGGCCCGCACGATGCCGCGGATGTCGCTGTCGACGCGCCGCTGACCGAAAACCACGTAATCGCGGGAAGCTGCGAGGTGAACTGCGCCGGCAGCCTGCCATCGGACAGCAGCGCGTCGAGCCGGCCGATCGCCCACGCGTTGCCGGGGTCGAGAGAACGCAGGAGGTCCATGATCTCCGCGTTCTTCGTGACGTTCGCGCCGCTTTTCTGCAGATCGATGGCGGTGCGAACCATTTCGTCCGCTGCCCACCGCGATCAGCCCCGGCTCGAGGAACGACAAGCGCGATCGAATCGCCGGCCTGTCCGCGAGTCATCTCAGGGTTTCCAGGCCGATAGGCGATCACACGCTTGCCGTTGTACTCCTCGACCTCGGCGCCATGCTCGCGCATCAGCGCTTCGATCTTCACGTCGCTGAACCGGCCGCGCGCCACGACCAGGCCGGCCATCTTGCCGTCCGGACGCGGTTGAAGGGACGCCACGACGTGGTCGATGTCGGACTCGATGTCGATACCGGTCTGGTCCTGGAACTGGCGCTGCCCGTCCGCTCCTCCGGGGATCCGGAGGGACGACGCGGCGGATTTTCTGGCGTACGTCGGAGAGCATGATCTCCCGCACCTCCGCGTAGGCGACGACGGCGGCGTTCTGCGGCACGTACTGCAGCTCGTCGGGGCCGTCACGGCCGACGAGACCACCCGGCAAGCCCACGTAGTAGGCGACGAGGCCCGTCCCCAGGCCGACCGCGAGCACGAGGAGCGAAGTGATGACGAAATAGCGGGTTCTGGTGGTCATCGGCAAGGCCTCACCTAAGCTTATACGAGAGACGCGGCCTTTATTGTTCGAGGACGTATTCCCGGCGCTCCACCGTTCGCCCGGCCAGCCACAGCCCAACCCCGACAATAACGGCCAGGCCAATCAGACTGGTGCTGAGCGGCGGGACCTCGCGGAAGGCTTGCAGGAGCGCGCGCGCGCAGGCTGTCCTGCGGCATATCGTGCCTGACGAGCGCCTGGAGGTAGTACGACAACGGTGAGGCGTTTCAGGTACCCGGGCGCCAGCAGCACAGCCGGTTCCCAGCCGAGTGCGAAGAGCAGGCCCACCAGAAGCGGCCGCTTGAGACGCGCGCCGACGAACGCGAACACGGCGCCGTAAGCCGCCAGCCCCAGCACCAGCATCCCCAGGTCCGTCAGCAGCGTCGGAAACAACCGCGGCGATGGCGCTGCCCTGGCCGAGCGGCACCACCAGAAAGAACACGATCACGACCGAAGGCAGCAGCAGGAGCACGGTGCAGACGAGATACGCGAGGTACTTGCCGAGGATGACGGCGGCGCGCTGAATCGGGCGGGTGAAGAGATACGTCAGGGTCTTGTCTTCGATCTCGTCGGCAATGAGCGACGTGCCATAAAACACGCCGAGCACGGGAACGAGGAATCTGACGTAGATGAGCCAGATCATCATTCCGTAGATCATCGCCGCCGGCCGGCCGCGGGCCGATTGACCGGTGAACAGGAGTCCCGAGATCTCCGCCAGGCGGAGCGCGGCAGCCAGAACGACCGGACCGCCCACGACGAGGCCGAGAAACACGGAGCGGCGCGACCACAGCATCTGCCCGAGCGACAGGTCGAAGATGCGGAGGGCCGACGACCACAACGACGGCTGCGCTCGAGTCGGCCCGGTGCATCGTCACTGACTTCACCAGATACTGAAATACCGCCTGAAGGTTGTCGTCCGGCGAGGTGACCTCGTGAATGACGCCGAGCTCGCCGGAGGCCGCCAGTTCGGTCAGCCGCGCATAGAAGACGTCCGGGCGGCCGGTTTCGACGACCACCGCGTCGTCCTCGAACTTCAGGCTGAGCACGTCGTCGTAGGCGAGGAACTCGCGTGCGAGCGCGCGCGTCCGCTCCGCCCTGATGTGAACGGTGTGTGGATGCTCGTCGATGAGATCGCGAATCTGGTGCACGTCGCCCTCCGCGAGGATGCGGCCCTGGTTGATCAGCAGGATGTTCGCGGTCATCGCTTCGATTTCGTGCAGGATGTGGCTCGACACGATGATGCTCTTGCCCTGGCGGCCCCACTCCTTGATCATGCGGATCGTCTTGCGGCGCACGATCGGATCCATGCCCGAGAGCGGCTCGTCGAGCACAATCAGCTCCGGATCGTGCACGAGCGCCTGTGCCATCTTCACGCGCTGGCGCATGCCTTTGCTGTAGGCGCCGATCTTCTTGCCCCCGACGTCGGTCAGTTCGACGAGATCCAGCGCGCGCCGAGCGAGCCGGTCCGCCTCGGCATCGTCCACCCCGTTGAGCCGCACGAGCGCGGTCACCCATTCCAGGCCGGTCATGCGCTCGTAGAACGCGTCCTGCTCGGGGCAGAATCCGATCCGGAAATACAGCGCGGGATTGCCCCAGATCGGCTCGCCGAGCACGGTAATGGCGCCCTGGCTCGGTTTGAGCTGGCCGGTCATCAGCTTCATGAACGTGGACTTGCCGGCGCCGTTGGGCCCGAGAAGGCCGGTGATGCCGGGCGGGACGGTGAGCGTCACGTCGTTGAGGCCGATCACCTGGCCGTACCACTTCGACAGGTGCTGGGCGGCGACGATGCCCATCACGCGATCACCTCGACACCGCGCACGCGACGTTCGAGGATGAGGGCGGAGACGACGACGAGCGCGACGATCATCATCAGCGACACGGGCCAGGGCGTCGAAAAGCGCAGCGGCACGCGAAACATCACGTCTCCGATCTGGGCGAGATTGTTGCCGAACGCGACCCACGACAGACGGGATTCGCCTGTCACGGCTCTGAGGACGCCGAACAGCGCGTACACTGAAGAAAATCAGCCCCGCATAGATGATGCCGACGAACCGGCTGCTGTTCGAAAGCGACGACAGCGCCAGCATCGCCGCCGACACCGCCGCAGCCTGAACGAACGAGAACAGCGTGATGGCGGGGAACAGATAGAGATTGTCGAGAAGAAAGTCGAAGCTGCCGGCAAACGACACCTGGACGAACAGCAGGACCATGCGCCGGGAGCCAGGTCACCATCAGCAGGAACGTCATCAGGATCGCCATCTTGCCGAACACGTATTCGGCGCGGGTGAGCGGCTTCGACAGATAAATCTGGAGCGCATTGCCGCGCCGATCGTTGGCGATCAGGCCGGCGCCGACGTAGACGGTGACGAAGAACACGAACACGTCCTGCTGGTCCAGAAACTGCCGGAACGTTTCGGCGGTCGGCGCGATGAACGCCATCTGCGGAAAGTTGGCGGCGGCGTAAATCTGCACCGCGCGCACGACGAACGGCAGCCATGACAGCAGCAGCAGCCCCAGAAACTGCGCGCTTGGCCAGGAACGTCCGCAGCCCGGCGGTCGTAATGACCGCCCACGCGCGGCCACGCGGCATCCGCGTGCCCGGCGTATCGCCGATAGCCCTGATCGTGAATTGGCATGCTAGTCCTCGCCCACGGCCTGCGCGAACACGTCTTCGAGCGTCGGCACGCTCTGGCGGAGATGCCGGACCTGGGCGCCGGCCGACGCGGCGAGCGCAAAGATATCGCGGGCGCCACCCTCGCCCGGGACGAACACGCGCATGACGTCGTCGTCGGTCGCATGGCATTCGCAGCCCGCGGCTGCCAGCCGCGCGAGGAACGGCTCGAGGCCGCCTGCCGGGGGCTTCACGCGCAGCTCGAACACCCGTCCGCGCGGCTGCTTGAGCGCCGCGATCGGGCCGGCAGCGGCCACGGCCCCCTTGTCGATGACGACCACGTGATCGCACGCGAATTCGACGTCGGGAAGAAGGTGGGACGACAGGATCAGGTTGACGCCCTTGTTGTGGCCGAGATCGTGGACGAGCTCGAGCATCTCGTCGCGCCCTTTGGGGTCCATCCCGTTGGTGGGCTCGTCGAGGAGCAGCAGATCGGGATCGTGAACGAGCGCCTGCGCCAGCTTGATCCGCTGTTTCATGCCGGTCGAGTACGTCTCGACGTTCCGGTAGCGGGCTTCGCCGAGGCCGACGTAGAACAGCACCTCGTGCGCGCGCTGAACGGCATCGACGCGCGGCAGTCCGGCCAGCTCGCCGCAGTACGCGACGAACGAGACCGCATTCATGCCGGGAATGTGCGCGTCGCTTTCCGGCACGTACCCGATCCGCGCGCGGATGTCGAGCGGCGCCTCGCGCCACATCGCGTCCGAGGACGTGCATGCGTCCGCGCTCCGGCACCACGAAGCCAAGGAGTGCCTTGATGAGCGTGCTCTTGCCGGCGCCGTTCGGCCCGAGCAGGCCGACCGCGCCCGACTGGAAACGCGGCCGTGACGTTCTTCAACGCGGCGTGTTTCCCGTAGACGACGGTCACCTCTTCGAGGGTGACGACCGGGGCGGCGGGGGTATCAGCCATTCAGACCGATATACGGTCGGCGGACCGAAAAGGTCCGCCCTACGTACGCAGCCGGGTCCTGCGGACCCGGCATCGCTACAGCGTACCCCGCAGGCCCAGCGCATCGGCCTGCTCGCGCAGCGACGCGATCACGTTGGCGATGTGCTCGTCGAGCGGCAGTCCCAGGACATCGGCGCCGGCGCGCAGGTCGTCGCGCTTCACCCCGCGCGCGAACGCTTTGTCCTTCATCCGCTTGACGACCGAGCTCGCCTCGAGATCCAGCACGCTTCGGCTGGGCCGTACGAGCGATGCCGCGGTGATGAACCCGGCCATCTCGTCGCAGGCGAACAACGTCTTCTCGAGCAGGCTTTCGCGCGGAACCCCGCTGTAATCGGCGTGCGAGAGGATCGCGCGTCTCACCCACTCGGGGTATCCCTGCAGCCTCCAGAATCTCACAGCCTCGAAAAGGATGATCCGCGGCCGTCGGCCACCGTTCGTAGTCGAAGTCGTGCAGGAGGCCGACGATGCCCCACTCGAGCTCCGTCTTCGCCGAATCTGCGCGCGTAGCCGCGGACGGCGGCTTCGACGGCGAGCGCGTGCTTCAGCAGGCTCTCGCCTTTCGTGTACTCGTTCAACAGTCGCCAGGCGTCTTCGCGGCTGAGCGCAGAAACCACGTCGTAAGCTTACTCCCAGTGAGTTTTGCGCGCCGTCCAGGCCGTGGCGGCGCGCGCGATCGCCTTTCTCGATGACGCCGATCGTCGCCTCGGCGACGGCGTAGCGCACGAGGTCCGGGTCGGCGGCCCACACCGCGTCCTCGGCGTCCGACGCGCAGCGGAGCTCGCCGCCGATGGGCCGGCACAGGAACTCGACGAGCACGTAGTGAAACTTGATCCGGCCGTCGGCATCATGCCGGATGCGATCCAACACGTCGACGATCGGACCAACCTCGACATCGAGGCCCGTTTCCTCGCGCACTTCGCGGCGGATCGCTTGTTCGAGCGTCTCGCCCACGTCCACGGCGCCTCCTGGAAGGCTCCACTCGCCCTTGAGCGGCTCGTTGGCGCGTTTCACCAGCACGACGCGGGAACCGTCGAGCACCACCGCGCCGACGCCGACGATCGGCCGCTCAGGATATTCCCTCATCCGATCAGCTGCCTATGCAATGCAACCACGAAAATACCTGCATCTGGTCATCTCGTCATCTGGTTATCTGGTCATTGATTGGCCAATCGATCAATCCATGACCAGATGACCAGATAACCAGATGACCAAATTCATAGTCGCAGTCACCGCGTCGCCCATTGATGGATCCTGTCGCTGAGACCCAACAGGAGAGCCTCCGTGACGCCATACAAAAATCCGACGACGGCGCCGATCGCAAACGCGACCGCACCACCGATCGTGGTACCAAGCAGCAAGCCGGTCAGCATCTGCAGCACACTTCTCTCTCCCTCCGCGAGAACAGCGGCTACAAACGTGCCGATAACCGGCACAAACAGCATCAGCCCGTTCCATCCTCCAGCGACGATGGTCGGTATGATCGGAGGTCCCCACGCGGCTGGCGCGATTCTGGCGTCCGCTTGGGTGCGGAGACCCCATCGAGTGGCCAGCCACGTGCACGCCCAGAGGCCGGCGAACAGGACCAAGCCGATGCCCGTGCCGAGACGGCTGAATCGTTGCGGCAGCGACCCCGCGGCGTGTTGCCAGATGACGACGGCGATCATGAAGCTCGTGGCCCGAAACGTCGACAAGCTCCATAGCCGAAGGGCGTCTGCCTCCTTAGTACCGGCCATGCGCCAGCCCCAGGCCGGCCCACATCGCTCCCAGCAGAACGGCAAGCGTGAGGCCATACAGCGTCATTAACGCCGTGCGCTCGCGGTCGGACGTCGCGTCTGGCCGAGTGCTGCAGTGGAGGACGAAATCGCTGCGAACCACGGACACCGCGAGCAGGAAGAGGACGGCGCTCAGCTTGACGAGAAGCGCGGCGCCCCAGTTCGTTGTGGGACCGAGCAGTCCATCGCCCTTCAGTCCCAGGTTGCTGATGCCGGTCGCCACGGTCACGGCGGCAATGAGCCAGAACGCGCGCTCGTACACAGTCGCCGCCACGATCGCGACTCTTGAATTTCCGGCAACCCCAGTCGACATGCAGAGTGCCATGCTCGCGAACGCGCCGCCGGCGAGCAGCGCGATGGACGCCACATGCACGTAACGCACGGCAAACCACGTGTCGAAGGAGAATGGAGTCACCAGTGTTTTCGTGTCTTCGTGGCGGCGCCTTTGACGCTACACACCCATCACCTTTACCACGACCCGCTTTTTCCGCTGTCCATCGAACTCCGCGTAGAACACCTGCTCCCACGGGCCGAGATCCAGCTTGCCGTCGGTGATCGGCAGCATCACCTGGTGGCCCATGATGGTGCGCTTCAGGTGCGCATCGGCGTTGTCCTCGCCCGTTTGGTGATGCTTGTAGGCCAGGCCCGCCGGCGCCAGCTTCTCGAGCCATACCTGAAAATCATGAATCAGGCCGTCTTCCCAGTCGTTGACGAACACACCGGCAGTAATGTGCATCGCCGAGACGAGGGCCATGCCTTCCCGGACTCCGCTCTTCTGCACAATGGTCGCCGACCTCGTCGGTGATGCGGACGAACTCCTGCCGCTTCTTCGTGTTGAACCAAAGGTAATCTGTAAAAACCTGCATTTGGTCATCTGGTCATCTGGTTATCTGGTCATTTATTGATCAATTGAACAATCAATGACCAAATAACCAGATGACCAGATAACCAGATCTAGAGTCGCAGTGAAGCGTCCGCGTTGAGATCGGGCGCCGCGCGCGCGCCTGCGCGGAACCGGCGCAGGCCCGCCGCGGCGATCATCGCGGCGTTGTCGGTCGAGAGCGCCATGCTGGGCAGGAAGGTCGGCATCTCGCGCAAGCGTCCATATTCCTGCAGCTCCGCGCGGAGGCGGCTGTTGGCGGAGACACCGCCCGCGATCCCGACGCTTCTCGCCTGATGCCGCCGCGCCGCGTCGAACAGTCGATCGATGAGCACGGTCACGACGACGCGCTGGAAGCTCGCGCAGACGTCAGCAATTTCACTTTCCGTAAAAAGGGGTTCGACCCTCTCAGACCCCTTTTTCCGCACGTAGCGCAGCACGGCCGTCTTCAGTCCGCTGAAACTGAAATCGAGATCGCCCTTCAGGTCCGGAGCGTTCCGGTCCGCATGGGTCAGGCGCGTCGTCGGCAGCGCCACGGCTCGATCGTTCCCGTCTTGCGCGAGCCGATCGATCACCGGGCCGCCCGGATAGCCGAGGCCCAGAAGCTTCGCCACCTTGTCGTACGCCTCCCCCGCCGCATCGTCTCTCGTCCGGCTCAGGAGCTCGTACTCTCCGGGCCGCTCGACGAGATACAGGCTCGTATGGCCGCCAGACACGACGAGCACGACCGCAGGGAGGGGAAGCTCACCGTTCTGCAGGACCAGCGACTCGATATGTCCGGCCAGATGATGAACGGCGACGAGCGGCAAGCCGGCTGCCGCGGCCGACGCCTTGGCGAAGGCGACGCCAATCAGAAGCGATCCGACCAGGCCCGGCCCCTGCGTGACGGCGATGGCGCCCAGATCCTTCCACGATGCCTGCGCCGTCTGCAGTCCCTCTTCGACGACCCCGCAGATGTCGCGAATGTGCTGCCGCGAAGCGAGCTCGGGCACGACGCCCCCCCATTCGCGATGGAGGAGCACCTGCGACGCGATCACGTTCGAGCGGATGGCCCAGGGACGTCCGGGATCGCCGGTTTCTTCAACGACGGCCGCAGAAGTTTCGTCGCAGGAGGTTTCGATACCGAGAATGAGCATATCGTTCGGCGGTCCGAAGAGTCCGGCGGGTCCAAAAGGACCCGCCCTACGCTGTGTAGGCCGGGTCCTTTGGACCCGGCGCCGTATCAAAGGCCGCACGCAGCGACTCGGTGTAGGGCGCGCGGAAAATCCCGCGCTCGGTGATGATGCCGCTGATGAAGCGGTGCGGCGTGACGTCGAAGGCGGGGTTCCACACCAGTGCGCCGGACGCGGCGAGCTGCGTCCCGCCGAGGTGCGTGACTTCCTTCGCGTTGCGCTCTTCAATCGGAATCCGCGAGCCGTCGGGCGTGTTCAGGTCGATCGTCGACAGCGGCGCCGCGACGTAGAACGGGATGTCGTGCTCGCGCGCCAGCACGGCGACGCTGTACGTCCCGATCTTGTTCGCCGTATCGCCGTTGGCGGCGATCCGGTCCGCGCCGACGACGACGAAGTTGACGCCTCCCTGCCGCATCAGCGAGCCGGCCATGTTGTCGGTGATGACCGTGGTCTCGATGCCGTCCCGGACGAGCTCCCACGCCGTCAGCCGCGCTCCCTGGAGAAACGGGCGGGTCTCGTCGGCAAACACCGTGACGCGCTTGCCCGCTTCGACGGCGCCGCGAATGACTCCCAGCGCCGTGCCGTAGCCGGCCGTCGCCAGCGCGCCGGCGTTACAGTGCGTCAGGATCCGTGCATCGGCCGGCACCACCTCCGCGCCCCACGCGCCCATCGCGCGGCAACTCGCCACGTCCTCGTCGTGAATGGCGTCCGCTTCGAGATCGAGGCGATCCTGAATCTGTTCCACCGAGGCGCCGCCTTCGGCGGCCGCGGCGAACGTCCGCTTCATCCGCTCGATGGCCCAGAACAGATTCACGGCGGTCGGGCGGGTGGCGGCCATCAGCTCGCAGGTCTTGTAGAACTCGGCCGCGAACTTCTGTGTGCCGGTTGCCGTGCTCTTCCGCATGCCGAGCGCAATCCCGAGGGCGGCCGCGACCCCGATGGCCGGAGCGCCGCGAATCACCATCGTCCTGATCGCCTTCGCGACGTCGGCTGCGCTGCGGCACCGTACGTAGATCTCCTGCGCGGGCAGCTTGCGCTGATCGATCATGACGACCGCGTCGCCCTCACGTGCGATGGTTGGAAGCATTACAGCAGCCTCGCATCGAATGGAAGTGGCAGCAGGTCCTTCAGATGGTGCGATCCGGCGGGCCCTTTGAGGTTGGCCAGCAGCACTTCGATATTGCCGCCGAACTCCCAGAGAATCTGGCGGCAGGCGCCGCAGGGAGGCGTCGGGGCTTCGGTGTCGGCGACGATCGCGATCCGCGTGAACGCGCGATGGCCTTCCGACAGCGCCTTGAACATCGCGACCCGCTCGGCGCACATGGTCAGCCCGAACGAGGCGTTCTCGATGTTGCAGCCGGTCACGACCAGGCCGTCGGCGGTTTCGAGCGCGGCGCCCACTTTGAAGTGCGAGAAGGCGGCGTCGGCATGTTCCCGCGCGCGGCGTGCGGCGGCCACCAGATCGATCTCGCCCGCGCGGTGCAGCAGGCGCCGGGGACCCAGACGCCGGTCTGTCCCACTGCGTCGCTGGCCCTCGGACCGGCCCATATCGCCCGTGCGGCGATCGAAGCCCGTGCGCCGGTCGGCCTCCACTCGCGCCCGCTGCTCCTCGAGCATCAGCCGCAACGGATCGGCGGACCGTGCGCCGTTGACGACGTGCGTCATCTTTGCGAGCTGATAGAGCCCGGCCGTCAGCCGCTGCACTTCCGGGTCGGCATGGCACGCCGCCGCCGCGGCGGCATCCGTCCAGCGGCGCACCGCGTAGAACCGGAGCGGGTGCGCCTCGTCGCGGATCATCTCGGCGATCCCGTATTTCTTGCGGATCAGCATCGCCCCGAATTGCTCCGCCAGCGCGACGAACTCCGCTTCTTTTCCGCTCGCGACGTCGACCACGGTAACCGAAAGGCGGTTCTGATCAGAGCTGTCCAACAATCCCCTCCAATAGCGCCGAAAAAGCCCTGAGCGATCGCCGGGCCGTTTCCAAAACGTCGAGGTGATCAAGAGGCCGCGGCAACACGCCGGCGGCCATATTGCTGATGCACGAAAGGCCGAGGACTTCCATTCCCATGTGTCGGGCGACGATGGCTTCGGGGACCGTCGACATCCCGACGGCGTCTACCCCGATCGTCCGCAAGTATCGGATCTCGGCTGGCGTTTCGTAACTGGGCCCGGCGACAGCCGCATACGTGCCATGCGACCAGCGGCAGGTGGCCCGCCTCCCCGGCCTCGTCCGCAATCGTGCGCAACCGCGTCGAGTACACACTGGACATATCGGGAAATCGCGGCCCGAAGCGGTCGTCGTTCGGGCCTACCAGAGGGTTGCAGCCCATCAGATTGACGTGATCGTCGATGACCATCAGCGCGCCCGGCGAGAAGCCGCTCCGGATGCCCCCGGCGGCGTTGGTCAGGATGAGGATCCTGACGCCGAGGAGGCCAAGCGCCCGGACGGCAAAGGTGACCGTTTCGGCGCTGTGGCCCTCGTAGATATGACAGCGCCCCGCCAGGGCAATAGTAGTCCGTCCGCACAGCTTGCCAACCACCGCGCGACCGTCATGGCCGGCGACCCGGGATACGGGCCAGTGCGGCAGCTCTGCATAGGGAATGGACACCGCCGGGTGCATCGACTGGGCGAAGCCGCCGAGCCCCGACCCGAGCACGACACCAATCGACGGGACCTCGCTGACGCGACTCCTCAGCGCGTCAGCCGCTTCCTTCACCCGGTCGTAGTAACTCATCGTGGACAGCTTCACCACCGGGGACGTCTTCGTATTTTCAGTCCTGCATTCGTGGCTGGCCGTCGATCAAAGCAGAAACCCCGCAATCGTTGCCGTCATGAAGTTGGCCAGCGTCCCGGCCAGCATCGCTTTGACGCCGAGGCGCGCGAGATCGTGCCGGCGGTTCGGCGCCAGCGCGCCGATGCCACCGATCTGGATGCCAATCGATCCGAAGTTGGCGAAGCCGCAGAGCGCGAATGTCGCAATCGTGAACGACCTGGGATCGATCGTCTCTTTCAGCGGGCCGAGCTGAGAATACGCCACGAACTCGTTGAGGACCATGCGCGTGCCGAGCAGGTTTCCGATCGTCGGAGCGTCACGCCATGGCACGCCCATGCTCCAGGCAACAGGCGCCAGGATCCAGCCAAACAGCTGCTGCAGGCTGAGGCCGGCGAGGCCGAGCGCAGCGTTGACGAGCGGCAATCAGGGCGATGAACGAAATCAGCATCGCGCCGACGTTCAGCGCCAGCATCAGTCCCTCGCTCGTCCCACGCGCTGCCGCGTCGATGACGTTGACGTCGGTTCGCTCGGTCTCGAGCCTCACCGATCCCATCGTCTGCGGCATGCCGGTCTCCGGCACCAGCATCTTTGCGATCACGAGCGTTCCCGGAGCCGTCATGATCACCGCCGCCAGCAGATGCCGCGCCTCGACGCCGAAGAGCAGATACGCCGCCATCATGCCGCCCGAGACATGCGCCATCCCGCAGGTCATGATCGTCATCAGCTCGGACTCGGTCAACTCCGGCAGGTAGGGACGGATCGTCAGCGGCGCTTCGGTCATGCCCAGAAAGACACTGGCCGCGACGTTGAGTGATTCAGCGCCGCTCGCGCGCATCATGCGGTGCATCAACACGGCGAACAGCCGCACCAGAACCTGCATCACCCCGAGGTGATAGAGAATCGCCATCAGCGCCGCGACGAAAATGATGATCGGCAGGACCTGGAAGGCAATCAGCACGCCGGATGCGCCGGGACCGAGCACGCGGTGATCTGCCCCCACGCGTTCGTGTCGGCGAGCGGACCGAAAACGAACGTGGCGCCGACGCCTGCCGAAGCCGACGAGGCGGTTGAACCCGTTTCCGAGCGTCGTGAACAACGCCGCTCCAGCCGTCGTCTTGAGGACGAGCAGAGCGAAGACGATCTGAAAGCCCAGGCCCCAGACGACTGTGCGGGAGGAGATGGCGCGGCGGTTGGTCGAGAAGGCGATACGCGAGACCGAGAATGACGATGGCGCCCACCAGTGGCTGCGCCCGGGCGATGCCAAACTGTGCAGCGATCGCCGCGAGCGCGGCGAGGCTCGCCGCCGTTACGACTATCGCGCCGAGGACCGACGCCGTCGGAGCGGAGCGGTGTCGGGCTGAGCGATCATCGCGAGGCGGGCAGTATAGCGGAGAGACGGTAGAGGTTAGCCTCGAACCTCTAACCTCTAACCTCTAGCCCCTAAGCCATAATCAACTTGGTGGCCCAGACATCCCAACTATCGCCGGAGCTCGCACGCGGTCTGGTGCGGCTGGCGCGAGCTCTGCTCGTCGGCGTGCGGAACTGGACGCTCTATCCCCCCGAGCACCCCACCGTCGGGATCTCCGTGAGCCGCCTGTGCACCGCCATCCGGGAGTCGTCGCTCGGCTCGGTCTTTTCCATCGGCATCACGCCCGACACGTTGATGATCGAAAGTGCGTCGGCCGACACGGCGCAGGCCGGCATCGCCGAGGCGGCGGCGATGCTTCACGACCGCGATCTGCTGCGGCTGACATTTCTGGGAGACGTGCCTCACGAGGCGGTGCACGCGCTGTTGCGCATGCTCACGCTCGATTCCGCTGATCGACGGGCCCAGGGCGGTCCCGCGCGTATCTGGGCCACCTCGGGCCACCCCTCAATCGCGGTCGAGCAGATGGACTACGGCAACCTGCTCGCCCGCGAAGAAGGCGATGTGCCGGAGCCGGCCCGCCGCGACGAGCTCTGGCGATCGATTGTGATGTCGATGGCCGGCGGCAAGACCGCGGTGTTCGACGAGCGCGCGCAGCAGCGCCTCCTGCAGATCGCCGGCAGCCCTATGGACATCGCCGACACGGCGATGGCGGCCACGGCGGCAATGTGCGCGCCGGACGGCTCGCCGATGATCACGTCCCAGGCAGCCGTGGTGATCGCGGCATTCCGCCACCTGACGAGCATCGTCTCGGTGATGGCGCCAGAACGGATGACCGCGGTGATGAGCAATATGGCCACGGCGGCCACGCAGCTCGATCCACACGTCGTGATGCAGATGATGCAGACCGAGGACGATCCGACCGCCGCCGTGCCGCTCGTGCGCGGCCTGGCCGCGGCCTTCGACGACAGCAAAGTGGCGCAGCTGCTGGCGACTGCGCTCGCGCTCGAAGGCAAGGCGTCGGATCGGCTCGCGACCATTTTCAACACCATCGCCCCCGACGAAGACCGCAAGCGCCGCGTGCTCACCATGGCGCGCACCATGCTGAGCGAGAGCGACTACGGTAAGGCAGGCCAGACCGGGCAGTTTCAGGTGCTGTGGGCCTCCATGGAGGAACTGCTCATTTCGTACAACGACAAGCCGTTCGTCTCGGAGAGTTATCAGGCGGCGCTCGACGGCGTCGGAGGCCGGGCCGAACGCATGGCGACGGCCGACGACCTCCCCGCGGACCTGCCCGGCTGGATGGAGAGCCTCGGCCAGGACAACGTCCGCCGTCTGTCTGTCACCCTGCTGGTCGATCTTTTTACCCTGGAGAAGGATCAGGCACGAGGCGCCGAGATCGCCGCAGACCTGGAGGCGCTGGCCGAGGATCTGCTGCTTTGCGGTGCCTACGACGATACCCTCAGAGTGACCCATGCATTGGCCGAACGAACCAGGACCCCGGGTTCAGTCGGCCGGGACGCCAGCCGGCATGCGCTCGATCAGCTCGGCGAGTCGCTGGCCATGCGCGAGACGGCCGGACTTCTCGGCGAGGTCGACGACGACGGCTGGAAGGCGATGCGCGCCGTCATGGAAGTTGTCGGCATTGCGACCATCGAAGCACTGAAGCCTGTCGTGATGGCCGAGCAGCCCACGCTTACGTCGCAACGGGCGGAAGAGGTGATTCTCGGCTTCGGCAACGCGTCCGTTTCGCGACTGGCCTCGCTCGTGAGCGACCCGCGATGGTTCGTGCAACGCAACGTGGCCCGGATGCTCGGGCGCACGGGATCGGCTGAAGCGGTCGCGCTCCTGCAGCCGATGCTCCGGCAGTCGGACCCGCGCGTCGTGCGGGAAGCGGTGACCGCCCTCGGAGCCATCGACGACCCCGCGGCGGCTCGCGCCATTCACATGGTGCTGCGGGCGGCAACGGGGGCGCTTCGGCACGCCGTCATCGACGCGCTGGTGGCGGGCCGCGACCCGCGCGTCGTGCCGATTCTCGTCCACATCCTGCGCGAAAGCCAGCCGCTCGGGAAGGATCACGAGATGGTCCTGGAAACGGCGAAGGCGCTCGGAACTGTCGGGAGCGACGACGGAGTCGCCGCGCTCGGAACCCTGGCAGGGCGGCGTGCCTTCCTGGGCCGCAAGAAGCTGCGGGCGGTGAAGCAGCACTCCGTCGAGGCGCTCGAGCGCATCGGCAGCCCGAAAGCCGGCGCCGTCCTCGAGGAGGCCGCGCGCACGGGCGATCGGATGCTGAGGAAGATCCTTGGATCAAAAAAAGGCTGAGGACCTGATCCGCCGGCTCGCAGCCGCCATGCGCGGGACGGATCTGTACTCGCCGGCCCATCCACTCGTCCAGCGGGGCATCGACGCGCTGGCGACGGCGGCGACCGAGAGCCTTCAGGCGTCGCCGTTGATCGTCATCGGCTTTCTCGGCGACGAGATCGTCGTCGACGGCACTCGCCTGCCACGCGGCACCGCGTCGCTCGTCGGCTTCGCGCGCGACCTTCGCGAGCGAGGCATCGACAAGGTGACGCTGTCGCGCGGCCTCAGCCGCGAGGAGGTCCGCACGCTGATCGCCGTATTCAGCGATCGTGCGTCATCCGCCCCGTTAGCCGATCGACTTGTCGCGGGCGGTGTTCGCCATGTCACGCTGGGCCGCGTCGTCGTCGAGGACGTGAGCGACGACCAGGCAGGAATCGCCGCGGCACGCCGTGTCTATGCGACCGCGGTGGAGACGGCCGAATCGCTATGGCTGGCGGCGAAGGCCGGCGACCAGCCCGACCCGGGGGCGGCGCGCAAGATCATCGACGGCCTCGCCCGCCTCGTGACCCAGGACCGCACCTCGCTGATGGCGCTGACCGCACTGAAGAAGTACGACAACTACACGTTCACGCACATGGTCAACGTCTCGGCGCTCGCGATGGCCCAGGCCCGCGCGCTGAACATCGACGGCGCCCTGCTGCGCGAGTTCGGCTTCGCGGCCCTGATGCACGACATCGGCAAGGTCAATACGCCGCTCGAAATCCTGAACAAACCGGACAAGCTGGACAAGCAGGAGTTCGACATCATGAAGCAGCACGTCGTCGACGGCGCGCACATTCTGCGGAGGACGCCGGAGATGCCGGCGCTCGCGCCGATCGTCGCCTTCGAGCACCATCTGAAACAGGACCTCAGCGGTTACCCTGAGAACATCGGCAGCCGCAAGCTGAATCTCTGTACGATGATCGTCAGCATCGCCGACGTCTTCGACGCGCTACGGAGCAACCGCCCTTACCGTCAGGGCCTCGCGACCGATCGCATCCGCAAGATCATGGACGAGAAGGACAATCCCGCGTTCAACCTGCCGCTGCTGAAGCGTTTCGTCAACATGATGGGACTCTACCCGGTCGGGAATCTCGTCCGATTGACAACCGACGAGCTCGCGGTCGTGACCGCCGAGCACCCGTCCGATCCGTTCCGGCCTCAGGTGAAGATTCTCACGAACGCCATGGGGGAGATGCTCGAAGAGTCGTTTCTCGCCAACACCTGGGAACGGGATGGGCGCGGCGAGCATCCCCGCGCGGTGGTCGAGGCGGTGGACCCCGAGTCGGTCAACATCGATCCGTTGAAATACATGTAGGGCATGCCCGACGTTCAAGAGACGGCCACCGCGCTTTCGCCTGAGGATTCCACGCGCCTCATCGAGTTCGCGCGTGCCCTCAAGGCGGCCGCGCGCGCGGTGACGCTGTATCCGATGGGCCACCCCGCGATCGTCGCGACGCTCGGGCGAATCGTCGAGATGACGTCGAGCGCGCGAATGGCGGCTCCGCTCCGGATCACGGTGCTGCCCAGCGGCCTGCTGCTCGACGAGCGGCCGCCGGCGCGCGCCGACGCCGCCATCGCCGAGCTCGCGGAGCTGCTGCACGGCCATGTGATCGGCGCGCTGACCGTCAATGCCGGCGGGGACGTCGAGGCATGGCGCAACTTCCTGCTGCTGCTCGGCCGCGCGCCCGACGCGGTGCGGGCCGAGGGCGGCATCGCGCGCGTCTGGGCGACCACCGCGGACCAGCACCTCGAGCTGCGCGAGATCGACTACGCGCAGGTGCTGCGCGAAGGAGCGGGCGACAGGGCGGCCGCCTGGGACACGGTCATCGCCAACTGTCTTCAGGGTGACACCTTCGAACTCGACGACGAGGCCATCAAGTCGCTCCTCGAGGTGGCGAGTCACAGCGACAAGCTGGCCGCGCTGATGGTCGAGCTCGAGACGCGCGCGGTGCGCCGAAGGTGGCATCGGCGGCGAGAGCTTCGGCGCTGCTCCGCATGCTCCGCGGCATCGTCGAAGCCGTGTCCAGGAGCGCGCCCGACAGCCTCGAGCCGGTGCTGCGCAGCATGGCGGGCGCCGTCGGCCAGCTCACCCCCGACACGCTCCTCGAGCTGCTGTCCAATCGCAGCGGCCCGGAAGACGGCCCCCGCTTGATGAGCGCCCTCGTCAGCCGGATGTCGGACACCACGATTTCGCAGTTCGTCTCCCGCAACGTCATCGATTCATCGACGTCGACCGATCGCCTGGCGCTGGCCTTCCAGACGCTCGTCAAGGGCGAGGAAGACCGCGAACGGCTGCTCGCACTGGCGCAGAAGGACGTCGCCGAGTCGCCGCTCGGCAATACGGATGGCTTCGAAGGCGTGTGGGAGAACGTCGCGGAGAAGCTGCTCACCTCCTACAGCGACAAGTCGTTCGTGTCCGACGAGTACGGGCGAGAGCTGTCGAGCGCGCGGACGAGGGCGATCGAAATCGAGCAGGTCAGCGACGACCCCCCCGAGCGTCTCAGCGCCTGGCTCTCGACCGTCGCGACAGGCGTCCTGCGGGCGCTCGACCTGACGCTGGTGCTCGACGTGCTGCGCATCGAGGAGATCGACGAGCGCTGGGGCGAAATGATGACGCCGGTCGTCGCGCTGATCGAGGATCTGCTGCTCGTCGGCGACTTCGATGCCGCGTCACAGGTTGTCGAGGTCCTGACGCAGCGAAGCGGCCGCCGGCGAGTCCACCGTCCGGCGTCAGTACGCGGTCACCGGGCATCGACATGCTCGTCGCCGGTCCGATGATGCGCAACATCGTCACGCACCTGGCGACGATGGAGGAGGCGCAGTTCGAGCGGGTTAAGGCGATGTGCCTCTCGCTCGGCGAAGTGGTGGTCAAGCCACTCGCCGAGGCGCTGTCGATCGAAGAGCGCGCCCGGCCGCGCCAGCGGCTCACGGCCATCCTGCTCGCCTTCGGCGCCGTCGGCAAACGAACCGCCGAGCGATTGAAGAGCTCGCCGAACCCGGCCGTCCGGCGTACGGCGATCTACCTGCTGCGCGAGTTCGGCGGGAGCGACGCGCTGCCCGATCTGACCGAACTGCTCGACGACAACGAGCCGCAGGTGCAGCGCGAAGCGGTCCGCGCGATACTCAACATCGGGACCGAGCAGTCGTATCAGGTGCTGGAGAAGGCGCTCGCCAGCGGCACCGAACGGTCCCGCGAAGCCATCATGCAGGCGGTCATCGGCATGCGCGACGAGCGCGCGACGCCGCTGTTCACCTACATCGTCCGCCACGTCAGCCATCGCGGTCCGCTCGTGGAGGTGTATCTGCGCGCGATCGAGGCGCTCGGCGCGCTCCGCGATCCGGAAGCGATCCCGCCTCTCAAGGAGGCGCTCTATCGCGGCGAGTGGTGGGCCCCGCGCCGCAACACCGTCCTGCGATCGGCGGCGGCCGAGGCGCTCGCGCGGATCGGCACCGCCGAGGCGCAGGCGGTGCTGACTGAAGCCGCCTCGAGCGGGCCGCGCGGCGTCCGCACGGCCGTGCGCCCGCACTTGAACTCCGCCCGCTCGCGGGCCCGCGAGCGGGGACCGCGCTCGTGACCGCACCGCGCGCGCAGCTCGCCGACGAGCTTCTCCGCCGCCTGGCGGCGGCGCTCAGAGTCCGGACAGCTGTATTCGCCGCGGCCATCCCATCATCGCGCGCAACATCGAGGGGCTTTCCACCGCCATTCAGCTGCTGCACAGCCTCGATCCGACGGTGGTCATCGGCATCATCGGCGACGAAGTCGTGGTCGACGACATGCCGATGGCGAAGGCGGATGCCGTCGGACCGCTGATCCACCGCCTGCAGCAGAGCGGCGTCGAGCGCATTGCGATCAACAGGGGCGTCACGCGCGAGGAAATCAGCGCCTTTCTCGACGCGGTGACGGCGCTCGAATCGCGGGGCAACGAGGAAGCGCCGACCACGATGCCCGAGTTCGCCCACATCCGGGTCGGCCGCGTCACGATCGAGCAGCGCGTCGAAGGGAGCCTCGCCGACATGGCCGCCATCAAGGGGCTGTACAACGACGCGGTCTCCGTCGCCACGAGCATCTGGGAAAGCGCGAGCACCGAGGGTATGCCGGACGCGGCCATGGCGCGGGACGATGGTCGACGGGCTGGCGCAGGCGGTCGCCCAGAACCGGACCGCCCTGCTGGCGCTGACGACGCTCAAGAATTACGACAACTACACATTCACCCACATGGTGAACGTGTCGATCCTCACGATGGGACAGGCGCGGGGGCTCGGCATCGACGGCCCGCTGCTGCGCGAGTTCGGGCTCGCCGCCCTGATGCACGACATCGGCAAGGTGCGGACGCCGCTCGAGATTCTGAACAAGCCCGACAAGCTGACCGACGCCGAGTTCACGATCATGAAGCGGCACACGATCGAAGGCGCGGAGATCCTCCGCAAGACGCCCGACATCCCGACGCTCGCGCCGGTGGTCGCCTTCGAGCATCATCTCCGGCTCGACGGCACGGGCTACCCGCACGGCGTCACGCGGCCGTCGCTGAACGTCGGCACGATGCTGTGCAGCATCGCGGACGTCTATGACGCCATGCGGTCCCAGCGGAAGTACCAGCAGGCGTTCCCGACCGATCGGATTCTCGAAGTCCTGAAGCGCAGCGATGGAAAGCAGTTCGACCAGCACCTGGTGCGTCGCTTCGCGCAGCTCGTCGGCATCTATCCCGTGGGCAATCTCGTGAAGCTCAATACCGGCGAAGTCGCGGTGGTGCTGAAGGTGTACGCGCCCGACCCTCATCGTCCCCAGGTGCGCGTGGTGTTCGATCGCGAGGGCAAGCGCCTCCCGCTCGCCTACGACATGAATCTCTGGGAAGCGACCGAGGACCGGCCGCTGTCGATCGTGGCGCCGCTCGATCCCGCGTCCTACCAGATCGACCCGCTGACGCTGATCTAGGAAAGGGTCGGGAGCCTTTCTCGAATGACGCGCAAACGAACAAAGACTCCCGACCCCTTTTTGTTCTCCCGCCGCGTTCTCTCGGTCGTGCGACGGATTCCTCCGGGACGGGTGGCCACGTACGGGGACGTGGCCAGGCTCGCCGGCCGGCCGCGCGCGGCGCGCGCCGTCGGCAACGTGATGCGAGGCTGCAACCGGCCCGATGTTCCCTGCCACCGGGTGATCGCCGCAGGCGGCCGTCTCGGAGGCTATGGCGGCCAGGAAGCGCTCAAGCGCGCGCTGCTCGTGGCGGAAGGCGTGCCGGTCGCGGCGGCCGCGTCCGCGAGCTTTCACGCGTCCGCTGGACCGACCCTGACTGCAAATTTCAATACGGCGATCCGGCTCTTCATTCGGATGCTCAATCTGCAATTCTGCGATGACTTACCCCAACCATGGCACCCTGTTTGCTCGTTGGTTCGGTATAATTGAGCTACGAGTCAGCTTAGCCGTTTTCGGAGAGGTAGGAACTCATGATGAAGCAACTGGTTTTGGTAGCAGCTCTCGCGGCCGCGCTCGGTGCCGGCGCTGCGTCTGCGCAAGCGCCGGCACCGGCCGCCGTGGAGGGCACACGGCTCCCAAGGCACAGCCGGCGACGGCCCCGACCCGACCGTGCCGACCGGCGACCTGGCGCTGGGATCGGTGAATCTCGCCCAGGGCCGTCACAGCGGACGGCAAGCCGCTCCCCGCCGGAACCTATCAGGTGCGGCTCACGTCGCAGCAGGCGGCGCCGGAAGCCATCGGCCAGACCGACGTCTGCCGCGCGCTGGGTCGAATTCGTCCGGGGCGGAAAGGTCGTCGGCCGCGAAGTCGTGACGATCGTTCCGCAGGCGGAAATCGTCCGTCGTGCAGAAGGATTCGCCGCCGGCCCGGAACGGCGCGAAGGTCGAGATGCTCAAGAGGCGGCGACTACGTCCGCGTCTGGATCAACCGGGGTGGGAACCACTATCTGATGCACTTGCCGGTTCAGCAGGCTTGAGCGCGGCGGTCACACCGCCATAACGTCGAACTGCTCGTGATGGAGAAGGACGTCAGCCTTGACGGTGACGTCCTTCCCGATCGACTGCCGCAAATCCTTCAGCACGGCGCTTTCCTCTTCCTTCAACGCCCGCGCGATATCGGGATTGACCCGCAGCAGCAGGCGGTGGCCGTTCAGGTCGGCGCCGATCTTCTTGACCTCGCTCAGAATCTCGTAGCAGATCGTGGAGCTCGATTTGATGACGCCCGTCCCCGAGCAGTAGGGACACGGTTCCGTCAGGACGCGCTCGAGGCTCTGCTTCACCCGCTTGCGCGTGATGATCACCAGGCCGAAGTCCGAGACGGCCAGGGCTTTCGACGGCGAACGGTCCTTTCGCAGCTCCTGCTCCACGGCCTGGAGAACCTTCTGCCGGTTCTTCTTCTCCTCCATGTCGATGAAGTCGAGCACGATGATGCCGCCGAGATCGCGGAGCCTGAGCTGCCGGACGATTTCCTTGACCGCCTCCAGGTTGGTCTTGACGATCGTGTCCTCGAGCCGGCCGCTCGTCTTCTTGCCGACGTACCGGCCGGTATTGACGTCGATCGCGACCAGCGCCTCGGTCTGGTTGATGACAATCGAACCGCCCGACTTGAGCCAGACCTTGCTCTTGAGCGCTTTGTCGATCTCCGCCTGCACGCCGTACTCCTCGAAGATCGGATACGGCTTCGTGTACAGCTTCACTTTGGGCGCCGAGCGCCGGCATGATGCGTTCGATGAGCTCGAGGACGCGCTGATGCTCCTGCGGATGGTCGATGCGGATGGCCTGGAACTCGTCGGTCAGCAGGTCCCGCAGCAGCTTGCCTACCAGGCTCTGCTCGCGATAGACGACCGCCGGCGCGTGCGACGACTCCATGCGCTGGCGGATCTCGAGCCAGATCTTGTGGAATGCCTCGAGGTCGCTGACGATGTCTTCCTTGGGCCGGCTGCCGGCGGCCGTGCGGATGATGACGCCGCCCGTGAAGCCGTGCGCCTCGCGGAACTCGCGCACGATGCCGCGCAGCCGGCTTCGTTCCTCGCGCGACTCGATCTTCCTGGAGACGCCGACGTGATCGACCGTCGGCATGAAGACCAGAAAGCGCCCCGCCATGGTGACGTGCGACGTGAGGCGCGCGCCCTTGGTGCCGAGCGGCTCCTTGACGACCTGGACGAGGATCTCCTGGCCCTCCTTGAGGAGGTCCTCGATCCTCGGCTGCGCACGGGGTTCGTCTCGCGCCCCGTTCTGGCCGGCACCTTCTTCGTCGCCCGATTCGAGCTTGTCGAACTCCTCGAGCGTGTCCACGACGTCGGCGACGTACAGGAACCCGTCGCGCTCGAGGCCGAGGTCGATGAACGACGACTGCATGCCGGGCAGGACCTTGCTGACCCGGCCCTTGTAGACGTTGCCGACGACTCCCCGCTGCCGCTCGCGTTCGACGAAGATTTCGGCGGCGAGATCGTCCTCGAGAATGGCCACCATGGTTTCGTGGCCGTTGGAGGAGATGATCATCTCCTTGGTCATTCACGAACTCCTTGGGCTGGGAGCGGCAGGAAGCTCTGGGCTACAGGAAGGTGTTCCCTCCTGCCTTCCGAGCCCGTCCAGCCCTGCCAGCCCGGTTAGTTCGTGAATCTGCGCATGCGCACGTTCAGGATGAGCCCGAATCCGGCGAGCGTCGCGACCATCGACGATCCACCATAGCTCATGAGCGGCAGCGTGAGCCCTTTGACGGGCGCCAGTCCGGCCGACATGGTGATGTTGTAAACCACCTGGAAGGTGAAGCTGGCAAGCACGCCGAGCACGAGGTACGAGCCGAGCCGGTCCTTGAGCCAGCCGGGCTGCCTCGAGCGCGCGCAGAATCACGAACAAATACAGGCCGAGCGCCACGAGGACGCCGGCAAACCCCTGCTCCTCGGCCAGCACCGAGAAGATGAAATCGTTGTGCGCGACCGGGAGGAACCGAAGCTGTCCCTGCGTCCCGTGCCGGAAGCCCTTGCCTGTGAGCCCTCCCGACCCCACGGTGATGCGCGCCTGGATCTGCTGGTATCCGGCGCCTCTTGCATCCTGTGACGGATCGAGGAAGGTCGAGATTCGAGATTTCTGATAGTCCTTCAGCGCGAACTTCCACGCGATGGGTGCCGTGAGCAGCATGCATACCGCGAGGAGCGCGAACACGCGCATCCGCATCCCGGCGAGAAACGCCACCGCGAAAAAGACCGGCAGCAGCGTCACCGCCGTGCCGAGATCCGGTTCCTTGGCTATGAGCGTGAGCGGAATGAGCGTGAGCGCGCCGCCGATGGCGAGATCGCCCCACGCGGGCGTGCCGCGGTTTTCTCCGAAGAATTTGGCGAGGACGAGCGCCACGCCGATTTTTGCGAACTCGGACGGCTGCAGGTTGAAGGTGCCGACCGAAATCCACCGGCGCGCGCCCATCTGCACGGTGCCGAAGAACATCACGTACACCAACAGCGCGAGCAGGCCGAGATAGATGAGATGCGACTTGTCGGTGAATTTGCGGTAGTCGAAGGTCAGCGTGACGATCATCGCCACGAGCCCGATCACGATGGCGTAGGACTGCGTGATGTGAAGGCGCGACACGCCGCGCGTCGGATCGCCCGTGGTGCTGTAGATCATCGCGACGCCCAGCCCGCACAGGGCCAGGATCGCCAGCAGCAGCGCCCAGTCGATGTGGAAGTAGAGGCGTCGTTCGAGCATGGCTTACGGCCGGGGAGGCAGGTTCGCCGCGGCGTTGTCCGCCACGCGAACCGGCGGCGGGTCGTCGCCCGCCGCGGGAATCGGCGGCGGATCGCCCGGCACCGGGGGAGGCGGTGGCAACGGCCTCCCTTCCTTCTTTGCAAAGAACGTCTCGAGGGCGTGCCGCGCCACCACCGCGGCCGATCGACCCGTGCTCGCCGTGCTCGGCGAAGATCACGCCGGCAATCTGCGGGTTGTCGCGCGGGGCCAGGAACACGAACCAGCCGTGGTCGGCCAGGTTCCTCGAGGTCTTCCCCTTGGCCGCCCTCGCGCCTTCGAGCGAGATGACCTGCGCCGTGCCGGTCTTGCCCGAAACGTCGTAGCCCTCGATGCGGGCATTACGGCCCGTGCCCGCCTGGTTGACCACCATCCAGAGCCCGTCGCGAATCGCCTTCAGGTTCTCGGGGTGCATTTCCACCTTCGAGCTGCGGCGGCGGCGGCACTTCCTTCCAGCCGCTGCCGTCGTCGACCGCCTTCAGAAGTCGCGGCGTGACGCGCGTGCCGCCGTTGGCCAGCGTCGCCATGTAGACCGCCATCGAGACCGGCGTCACCGACACCTGGCCCTGGCCGATCGACACCGAGATCGTCTCGCCCGGATACCACTCTCTCCTTCATCCGCTCCCGTTTCCACTTGGTGGAGGGCACGAGCCCCTGGACTTCATTGGGAAGATCGATGCCGCTCTTCTCGCCCAGCCCGAGCAGCGTCGCCCACTTGTTGATCCTGTCGATGCCCGTCATGTTGCCGATCGTGTAGAAGTACACGTTGCACGACTGCTCGATCGCGTGGCGCAGATCCATCGTGCCGTGCCCGCCCTGCTTCCAGCACTTGAACGGGTTGCCGTAGAAGGTCGCTCCGCCCGTGCAATGCACCTTGAAGTCGGGCGTGATCACGCCTTCTTCGAGCGCGGCGGTGGCGACCGCCATCTTGAACGTCGAACCGGGCGAGTAGCGACCCTGAATGGCGCGATCGTTCAGCGGGCGATCCGCGTCGGTGTTGAGCGCCGCCCACGTCGCCCGATCGATGCCGGCGGCGAACGCGTTCGGGTTGTACGCGGGGATGCTCGTGAACGCCAGCACGTCGCCGTTGTTCGGATCGAGGATCACGGCCGCACCGTTGTAGCCGAGCGCCTTGAAGCCGTCCTCGACGGCCTTCTGCACGTCGAAGTCGAGCGTCAGCTGGAGGCGCTTGCCTTCGGTTGCCGGCTGTTCCTCGAGCGTGCGGATCTCGCGTCCGACGCTGTTGACCACGACGACCCTGGCGCCGTCGTCGCCCATCAGCAGGCTGTTGTAGGTCTTCTCGATCCCCGACTGGCCGACGATGTCGCCGCTCTTCAGCGTGTCGGCGCCGGCGATCTGCGCGTCGCTGACCTCGCCGACGTATCCGAACAGATGCGCGGCCATCGTGTCGTGATACTGCCTGGTCGGCACGTCCTCGATGACGAACGTCCGGCAGCTCGAGACGTCTCGCCGTGACGGCGGCCACCTGGGGCAGCGTCGCGTCGTGCACGATCAGGATCGGCCGATAGGTCGGCTCGCGGCGATGGCGATCGACGATCTCGCGCACGGCGCGCTCCTCGAACCCGAGCAGCGAGGCGAGCAGGCGAACGGTGTGGTCGAGGTCCTTCGTGTGCTCGCGGACAATCGAAATGCTGTAGGAGTGGCGGTTCTCGACCAGCACCTGGCCGTTGCGGTCGAAGACCACCCCGCGCGGAGCGCGCAGCGCGAGCGTGCGCTGATTGTTGTTCTCGGCCAGCTCCGCGTACTTCTCGTTCTGGGCCACCTGCAAGCACCCAGAAGCTCACGGCCAGCACCGGAGAACAGCAGCGGCTGATGACGTACTGCAGCACGCTCAGCCGAATCGCGACACTCCGGCGATCTTCATTTGGCGCCATCTCTTCCTATTTTACCGGCGGAGCCGGCCTTTTGCGGCACGCCGTCGTTCGACGGCGCCGGGCAGCAGCTCGCCCAGCTGGAAGGCCATGACCCCGACAGCCGCGTTGCCGGCCGCCTGCCCGACCACGGCTGCATAAGGCGACTCAAAATGGCGCAAATTCAGCAGCACGTACAGGCCGATGAAGACCAGCCCATGCAGCAGCGTTGCGCCGAAAAACACCACAAACCGCGGCAGCGGCTGAGCCACGATGAACTGGGTGCCGACGATGCCGGCCAGAAACCCGACCAGGGTCTTGGCCAAACCCCCAATCCCGATGACGCCGCGTGCCATCGCGTCCTGGACGAGCCCGGCGAACGTCCCGGTCAACAGCCCCGTGACCGGTCCCGAGGTCAGCGCCACGTAGACCACCACGACCAGCACGAGGTCCAGAGCCACGCTGCCGCGGATGTAGCGGGCGAGCGTGGTCTGAAGCGCGAGCGCCGCGGCGACTGCCAGGATGATCCCCGCAGCCCTCACTCGACGCTCCCCTCGGCCGCTTCGCGGGCCGGGGTCGGCGTCAGAACGACCAGCACTTCCTCGAGGCTGGTGAAATCGACGGCGGGCTTGACCGTAATCCGCTTGTAGGCCCCGCCCCCCTTCTCCATCGATTCGATCGCGCCCGATGACATACCCCTTCGGATAGATGCCGTCGATGCCCGAGGTGACAACGAGGTCGCCGACGATCACGTCCGCGACTTCCGAGACGTACTCCATGCTGAGCCGCTCATCGCCGGTGCCTGTCACGACGCCCTGCGCGCGCGATCGCTCGACCAGGGCTCCCGCCGCGGCGTTGCGATCGATCAGCAGCTGGACCTTCGCCGCGCGTCGGCTCGGCATGACCACCCGCCCGACGACGCCGGCTGGCGCGATGACGGCCATGTCCGCCCCGACGCCATCGCTCGTCCCCTTGTCGATCGTCAGCGTCCGGAAATCGGGCGACGCGCCGGCCGCGATGATCTCGGCCGCGGCCGTCTTCAGGTTCGACCGGTCGCGAAGGTCGAGCAGCTTCTCGAGGTTGCGGGTGCGATCGGCGAGCGCGCGCTGCTCCTGCAGGGCCAGCTGCGCCTCCTCGAGCTGACGGGTGAGCTCCTCGTTCGTGCTCTTCAGGTTCCGCAGCCCGACGATAGCCGCTCCAGACGCGGCGCACGGCGGAGAAGCCGGCGGAAATGCCGCGCTGCACTTCTGCCACCACGCCAAAGGTCACCGCCTCCAGGATCGGCACGCCCGAGCGCGAATTCACCTGCGCGGAAATCAGCAGAACGTGCCCCAGCATCACGGCCAGGAACAGATAGCCGGCCCGTTGACGGATATCGAGAAGCGCCACGATCCAAGCCTTCAACCACGAAGACACGAAGACACGAAGATCTCTCAAGAGCCCAAGAATCTTCGTGATCTTCGTGACTTCGTGGTTCACAGTCGTTCTAGTCGATGGAGATCTTCCGCAGCAGGTTGAAGTCCGACAGCATCTTTCCGGCGCCGAGCACGACCGAGGACAGCGGATCTTCGGCCATCGCCAGCGGCAGCCCGGTTTCCTCGCGCAGCCGCTTGTCGAGGTTCCTCAGCATCGACCCGCCGCCGGTCAGCACGATCCCGCGGTCGACGATGTCGGCCGACAGCTCGGGCGGCGTGCGCTCGAGCGCGACGCGCACCGCATCGACGATCACGTTGACCGTCTCGGCCAGCGCGTCGCGGATCTCCTCGTCGCTGACCGTGATGGTCTTCGGCACGCCTTCGATCAGGTGCCGGCCCTTGATCTCCATCGTCATCCGCTCGTCGAGCGGGAACGCCGAGCCGATCTCGATCTTGATCTGTTCCGCGGTGCGCTCGCCGATGAGCAGGTTGTAGGTCTTCTTGACGTACTGGATGATCGCCTCGTCCATCTCGTTGCCGGCCACGCGCACCGCCTTGCTGTAGACGATGCCGGCGAGCGAGATGACGGCGATGTCGGTCGTGCCGCCGCCGATGTCGACGATCATGTTCCCCGACGGCTCCGTGATCGGCATGCCGGCGCCGATCGCCGCCGCCATCGCCTCTTCCACCAGATGCACTTCGCTGGCCTTGGCGCGGTAGGCGCTGTCCTTGACGGCGCGTTTCTCGACCTGCGTGATCTCGGACGGCACGCCGATGACGATGCGCGGGCGCACCCAGACGTTGCGGTTGTGCGCCTTCTTGATGAAGTAGGTCAGCATCTTCTCGGTGACCTCGAAGTCGGCGATGACGCCGTCCTTCATCGGCTTGATCGCCACGATGTTGCCTGGCGTCCGGCCGAGCATGTCCTTGGCGTCCTTGCCGACCGCCTCGACGCGGCCGTTCACCTTGTTGATGGCGACAATCGACGGCTCGTTCACGACGATGCCTTTGCCGCGCGCGTAGACGCAGGTATTGGCGGTGCCCAGATCGATCGCCAGGTCACTCGAGAACAGCGACAACATCGAACGAAGGCTCAACGGAGGCTCCTATCGGTCGGTAGTCGGCGGTCGATCAGTCGGCAGTCAGCAGTCGCAGTCGGCAGTCGGCAGTCAGTAGTCGGCGGTCGGCAGGCTGTCACGAGTGAAGAGCTGGCACATCTGTGAACGTTGATCTCTGTCGACGGCGGACTGCCGACTGCCGACTGCCGACTGCTGACTGCCGACTGGTCTAAGTATCGGCAGGATCGACGGCGGCCAGAATACCGTTCTTGCCACGGTCTTTCACCTGATACATGGCTTTGTCGGCGGCCTGGAGGAGCTCCTCGGCCGAATTCGCCACGTCGGGCAGGGTCGCGACGCCGACCGAGCCCGTGAGGTGAATGTTGAGCCCGTCGTCGACGAGAAACACGTGCGCGGCCATGCGCTCGCGGATGCGCTCGCCGACGGCGAACGCGCCCTCGCCCCCGGTATCGGGCAGCACGAGCGCGAACTCGTCGCCGCCGAAGCGCGCCACCACGTCGGTTTCGCGCGCGCTCCCGCGAATGACGGCGGCCGCTTCGACGAGCGCGCGGCTGCCGAACAGATGTCCGTGGGTGTCGTTGATGCTCTTGAACCCGTCCAGATCGATGAACAGGAGCGACAGCGGCCGGCCGCTTCGTGAGGCGCGCTTGGTTTCCTTGTGGAGCACCAGATCCAGATAGCGCGAGTTGTAGAGATGCGTGAGGTCGTCGGTCACCGAGAGCTCTTCGGCCCGCTTCAGCAGCAGGGAATTGTCGAGGGCCACGGCCGCCGGCTCGAGCAGGACGCGGACCGCGCGCAGGTTCGCCGGCGCCATCCTCGGCTCGCGCGACGGACGCGGCGCGGTCGAGGCCGATGAGGGCGCCCACGCGGCGGCCGCGGCAACTGAGCGGAAAGGCGACGACCGATCCGACCGCGGCGTCCTTCACGCGCGCGTCGGTACGCAGGTCGGCCGTGACGAAGTCCTCGCCCCGCTGCATCACCCAGCGCGCGATGCTGTCGACGGCTGGTCCCATGTCGGGCGTCAGGCCGCGATCCGCAAGGACCGACGACTGCCCCGCCAAATCCGCGGCGACGACGGCCCAGCACGGGGCCGGCACCCAGGTGGCGGCACGTTCGACGATGAGCTCGGCGATCTTGTCGGGCTCGAGCGTGGTGTTGACCGCGCGGACGATGTCGAGCAGCGCGTCGCGGCGTCTCGACACGGCTTCTCAACGCGCGCTGAAACACGCGCAGCTTGGTCGCGAGATCGAGGCCCGGCACCGTCAGCGAGATTTCGCTGGCGCGACCTAGCTTCGATCCGCGTTTCCCGACGGTTCCGACGGCTCGATACAGGGCAACCGGCATGCGGACGTAACTGCTTCTCTGCTCTGCAAATATACCACACGACCGGCGGTAACTGCTTGCCACGCCGTAAGTTCATGGCATACGATGGATGTTTGCCAAAGGTGTTGCCATGACCATGCTCGACCAGATGCGCCGGCACAAGAGCTGGCTCAAGTGGAGCCTCGGCTTCGTCGCGCTGGCGCTCGTGATTTTCTTCATTCCCAACTTCCTCCAGCAGAACCCCGCGGGCGCCATCTCGGGCGACACGGTCGCCACGATCGAGGGGCGGGACATCACCGCGGGCGAATTCCGGCGGACCTATGACGCTCAGCTGCAGGCGTATCGCAACGCCTACGGCGGCAACGTCAGCGAACAGCTCCTGAAGCAGCTCGGCATCGACCAGCAGATCATCCAGCAGCTGGTCGATCAGCAGGCGGCGCTCGCCGAGGCCGAGCGGCTCGGCATCCGCGCGAGCGACGAGGAAGTGCGGCAGCGCATCTTCGCGACGCCGGCGTTCCTGGAGAACGGCGCGTTCATCGGCGAGCAGCGGTATCAGCAGCTGCTCCGCTCGCAGCGGCCCCCGATGACGCCGGCCCAGTTCGAAAATGCGATCCGCGACGAGCTGGTGATCGACGAAGCTGCAGGCGGTGCTGACCGACTGGCTGTCGGTGACCGACAAGGAGGTCGAGCAGGAATATCGCGCGCGCAACGACAAGGTGAAGCTCGCCGTCGTCACCTTCATGGCCGACAGCTTCAGGCCGGACGCGACGGCCAGCGACGCCGAAGTCGCCGCCTATTTCGCGCAGCACCCGGCCGACTTCACGATCCCCGAGAAACGGAAGGTGCGCTTCCTGCTCGTCGACATCGACGCGCATCCGCGCGAAGGTCGTCGTCCCGGAGGCCGACATCGAGCGCGCGTACAACGACAACATCCAGCAGTATTCGACGCCCGAACAGATCCGCGCGAGCCACATCCTGCTCAGGACCGAGGGGAAGGACGACGCAGCGGTGAAGGCGAAGGCCGAGGACATCCTCAAGCAGGCCAGGGCGGGCGCGGACTTCGCCGAGCTGGCCCGCAAGCACTCAGAAGACGAGGCGAGCGCGAAGAACGGCGGCGACCTCGATTATTTCGGCCGGGGCCGGATGGTGCCCGAATTCGATCAGGTCGCCTTCGCGATGGAGCCGGGGCAGATGAGCGATCTGGTCAAGACCGCAGTTCGGGTACCACATCATCAAGCTCGTGGACAAGAAGCCGGCAACAATGCGCGCGCTGGCCGATGTGCGGCCGCAGCTCGTCGAACAGCTCGGCTACGAGAAGGCGCAGGCGCAGGCCGCCGATCTCGCGCAGACGATCGCGCGCGAGGTCGCCAAGCCCGGCGGACCTGGACAAAGCCGCCAAGGCGCACGGCCTGACCGTGCAGGAATCGGAATTCTTCGCGCGGGACGGGCAGATTACCGGCCTCGGCGCCTCGCCGGAAGCGGTCGCGCGTGCCTTCGAACTGAAGCCCAACGAGGAAGTGGCCGGACCGCTGACGGCGGCTCGCGGGTTCGCCTTCATCACCGTCACCGGCATCCAGGCCCCGTACGTGCCCAAGCTCGAGGAAGTGACGGACCGGGTCCGCGACGAAGTCATCAAGCAGAAGGCGCGGGACATGAGCCGTCAGAAGGCGGCGGACGCTCGCCGCGAAGCTGAAGGGCGCGGCCGATTTCGACCGGATGGCGAAGGCGGCTGGCGTCGAACCCAAGACCACGGAGCTGATCACGCGCGACGCGCCGATCCCCGACCTGGGTGTCGCGCCCGAGGTGATGGACGCGGCGTTCGCGCTGCCGGTCGGCGCGGTCAGCGATCCGATCACGACCGACGCCGGAACGGCCGTCTTCAAAGTCATCGAGAAGAAGGAAGTGACGCCGACGCGAGTGGGCCGCCAACAAGGACCGCTTCCGCGAGGAGCTGCTCGCCGATCGGCGCAACCGCTTCTTCGCGTCCTACATGGCGAAGGCGAAGGAGCGGATGAGCATCGAGGTCAACCGCGAAGCGCTGCAGCGCGCGCTTGCTCTAAGGCAGGACTAAAGTCCTGCGCTACACGCTGTAAGCGCTGTCTTACGTGTCTTAGCGCAGGTCTTTAGACCTGCCTTATCGTAAGAACGTAAACGGCATCAGCGCGAGCGGCTCGCCGCGGCGGAACATCGCGATCGGCCCGCGCATCGCCCGCAGCACCTCCAGCTCCCCCTTCGACAGGCTCGCCGACAGCCACCGGCCCACGTCGAGCGACTGGTTCGCCCCGTTCAGCTGATCGCTGAGGATTTCGTAGAAGCTCTTCCGGGGCGGATAGACGACGATCTCGACGTCGCTGTCGGCGGGAATCTTCGCGCGCTCCTTCGTCAGCTCGATCGCCTGCTCGAGTCCCCCCAGCGCGTCCACCAGCCCGCGGTCCTTCGCCTGGCGCCCGGTCCAGACGCGTCCCTGCGCCATCGCGTCGATCTTTTCCGGCGTGCTGCGCCGCGACGACGCCACCTTTTCCACGAACTGGTCGTAGAAGGCCTGGAGCTGCTCGTCGAGCTTCTTCACTTCGTCGGGGTTGTAGGGGCGGACCGGCGAGTTGATCTCGGCGTGCTTGCCGATGCTCGTCGACTCGATGCGCGCGCCGAGCTTCTCGTACACGCCGCCGGTCACGATCTTCCCGCCGAAGATGCCGATCGACCCCGTCAGCGTCGAGGGCTGCGCCACGATCAGCTGCGCCGGCATCGCGATGTAGTAGCCGCCGGACGCGGCGAGGTCCGACATGGACGCGACGATCGGCCGATCCTCGCGCTCGTTCTTCGCGAGCATCAGCTCGCGCCAGACCGCGTCGGACGCGGTGGCCGATCCGCCCGGGCTGTCGATCCGCAGCACGATGCCGCGCACCGATCGAGTCGCGCCGCGCCGTGCGAATGTGCTCGATCAGCGTGTCGGATCCGACGATGGCGCCGTTGATCGGGTCGTAGCCGCTCTTGCCGCTGGCGATCGTTCCGGCCGCGTAGATGACGGCGAGGCGCGGACCCGTGTTGAGCCCGAGCGATGCCGCGCTCACCCGCGCGTAGTCGTCGCCGTCGATCTGCCGCGATTCCCCTTCGCCCCGCAGCTTATCGCTCACCTGGTCCTCGGTACTGCACATCGTCCACGAGCCCGGCGCGAAGCGCCTCCTCGGGAAGGAACGGCCCCTGATCGATGAGCCGGCGGATCTCCGCCTCGTCCTTCTTCCGGCCCTCGGCGATCCCGGCGACGATCTGCTCGAACAGATCGCGGTTGAGCGACTCGTCCATCTCCCGATGCGCGGCGGTATAGCCCTTCTCGGTGAACGTGTTCACCGCGGTCTTGTAGTCGCCGATGTGGCGCAGATCCGGATAGGCCCCGATCTTGTCGAGCGTGCCTCTCAGGAACAGCGAGTAGGTCGCGACGCCGACCAGGTCGAGCGAGGTCGACGGCATGAGGTACACCTTGTCCGCCGCCGTCGCCAGGTAGTACTCCCGATCGCCCCCATATTCGAGGTAGGCGTAGAGCGGCTTGCCGGACTTCTTGAAATCGAGCATCGCGTCGCGGACTTCCTGCACCTTGCCCCAGAACGGCGACTCGAACCCGGTCGGCTTGATCAGCACGGCCCTGATGCGCGAATCGACCTTCGCTTTGCGCAGGCTCTCGACGAACGAGCCGCACAGTCGGCGCGTTGACGCCGCGGAGATATCCGAAGACGTCGTCGGGCGCCATCTCGGCGAGGTCGCCGCCTACCCTCAAGACGAGCGTCGCGTTCGAGGGGACCCGGGGCTCGCGTCCGTATGCGAGATACAGCAGCGCAAACCCGGCAATGGAAATCGACGACTGCGAGGCCGAGGACGGTGAAGATGACGGCGAATCGCCGTTTAGCCATGTCTGAACCTGCCTTGCATTCGAGTATAGAGTCGTGGCGTCGCTCGCCGATGCATAATCAAAGGCTAGCATGGCCACCCTGCACGGAGCACGCATTGGCCTGCTCGAGTCGCGCCTGAGCACGGAACTGGCCGAGCTCGTCCGCCGGATGGGCGGCACACCCGTTGCCGCGCCGTCGGTGCGGGAGGTCCCGCGCGAGGCGGAAACGGCGGCCTTCGTCGACGAGCTGGCGTCGGGCCGGTTCGGTGTCGTCATTTTTCAGACGGGCGTCGGGACCGCGGCGCTCCTGCGCAACGCCGAGCAACGGGGGCGGCTCGCCGATGTGCTCGCCGCGCTTGGCGCGGCCACGATTGTGTGCCGCGGGCCCAAACCGACCGCGGTCGTCAGGCGTTACGGTCTGGAGCCGACCCTCGTCCCGCAGAAACCGTTCACGACAAAAGAGGTGCTCGAGGCGCTGGCGCCCGTCGATCTGGCCGGGCGCGACGTCGCCCTGGTCCACTACGGCGAGCGCAACACGGCGCTGGCTGACGCGTTGCGTGCGACGCGGCGCACGACTGGAAGAAGCCTGCCCGTACGAATGGGCGCTGCCGGAGAACCTCGAACCGCTTCGCGCGCTCGTCCGCGACACGGCCACAGATCGACGCCATCGCCTTCACCAGCCAGGTTCAGGTTCGCCATCTTTTCACGGTGGCCGGCGGGATGGGACTGCGGCGAGCAGCTCGCCACGGCTCTCAATACCGAACATCATCGTCGCCGCCGTCGGGCCGGTCTGCGCCGACGCGCTGAAGGAGGCCGGCGTCACGCCGGACGTCCAGCCGGCCGATCCCAAGATGGGTCCGCTGCTGGCTGCGCTCGCCGACTACATCGAGCTCACACGCGCGGACGAAGAACCTTAGGCTTCAGGCTCTGGACTCTGGGCCTGCCAAGAGCCTGGCTATGGGCTTCAGGTTGTGGGATCCGGCTTTAGCCGGATTGTCCGCCTGTGACGTCCGAAGAGGATCCTCACACGCGCCCCGGCCTCAACATGCTCGACCTGAACATGTCGACCGCTGACTGATGGGTCTACAATCCGAGCCGGTCGAACTCCGTCTTGACCGTTGAATAGCACTCGCACGACTCCGCTTCCAGACCCGACCGGTCGAGAATCGTCATGCGCGCGTGCGTGTAGCGGATGAGCCCTGCTTCCTGCAGGCTGCGTGCGACGAGCGTGACCGTCGGGCGCGTCGAGCCGAGCATCATCGCCAGAAACTCATGACTCAGGTTGAACTGGTCGGCCTTGATGCGGTCGTGTGTCATGAGTAACCAGCGGCAGCATCGCTCCTGGACATTGTGCAGCGCGATGCACGCGGTCGACTGCATCATCAGCGCCATCGAGCCCTGCGAATAGCGGCGGATGGCCTCGTGCAGTGCGCCGTGCCTGTCCAATTCGCGGCGGAATGCTTCGATTGCCATGCGTTCGGCACTCGTATCCGGCACCTGCACCATCGATTCACCCGGCATCGCATGGCCGCCGAAGAACGCAGTGATACCCACCATCCCTTCGTCGCCGACCGTGGCGACTTCGACCGCCGCGCCCGTTTTCATCATCGCCGTGACCGAACAGACGCCGCCATTCGGAAAGAACACGTGGCGGATCGGCTCGCCGCGTTTGAGCAGCACTTGTTTGGCGGCGAGGGGAACGGTTTTCAGATGGGGAAGAATGCGGCGAAAGTCTTCGTCCGGGAGGGCAGCCAGCAGGCGATTCTTTGGCCGCCCAGTCGGCGGTGGACGGACGGCGGCAGGCGGTTGAACGGATGAGCTACGTTTCTTCGACACGGCTAGCGCTCCTGGAGGCAGCAACGGTTTCCTTGGGGGAGTCTGTTGGGCGTCCCGCGTCGAACGGTCGGCAGGCTCAGGAAAGGAGAAGCTGAGGCATATTTTACTACGTTCTGGTTCTGGCGCGGCAACAACGAGGGGCGCGAACCGCGCCGGGACGAGTGCCCGGGCTGTCTTCCCGAGAGTTACCGACTGACGGTGATGTTGTCTACTCCCATCGCGCTGACAGCATCGGTAAGGGTGATGACGAGCGTGTCAATCACATCTGCTGCCTGTGGGTTTACCACCGTGGCGAAGTCTCCAAACGTGTTCGGCAGCGTGTTCGCTATCGTAAATGCTGTCGTGGAGTGCCGCAGACCGGTGATTTGATAAGGAATGGGAACAAGGCTGGCATAGAGGTCAACGGACTTGAAGCTGAATGTGTCTCCGCCAGCGGTCACCTGAATGCTGCCGGTGCCCGGAGTTGCTGGCGTTACGCAGGTGCCCGCCTGTTGCACACAGGGCACATACAACTCAATGAAAGGAGCCGGATGTCCGTAGTCGGTGCGCACACTCCAACTGCCGGATATCGCGGTCACCGTGAAACCGGACTCGGTATATGAGGAAACGGCGCAGCTTGGACTTGTTGAGATTCTGGGCGGATATCCTGAGCAGGGTAACCCGCTGAGACCGGCGAAGCCGATGGTCGGGTCACCGGTCGATGAGGACGTGGTAGGGGTCGATGAGGCCGTGGTGGGGGATGAAGGCGAAACGGGCGTGCCGCTGCTTCCAGAACATGCTACGCAAACGGCGCTCACGCTCAGAACGAAAACCGCAGGAAGATGTCTCAAGCCAAATCTCCTGTCGGAAAACCACTCACCCAATCAATACGTCGCAAATCAGACCCGTGCTTACCAGTCATTTTGCACGCTGGGCGCGAACCTGAGGGGTGGTCACCTTTGGCGATGCGCCGGTGAAGTTCAAAAAACGTTCGGTTGCAACGCGGCAGGCGTCCTTCTCGGCACGCTTGCCGGGTGCTCCACACCTTGTGCTTACCTTGAATGAACGTCCGGACGGAGAGAAACGGCGACCCGTTCCGCCGTTGAATGTGTACCGTGCCGATGCCCGAGTCCAGCGGCTCACCGATTTTCTCGGGCGTCTGTTGTCGGCGTGGTCGCGTTTCCATATACTGAAAGGATTGTGGCAACGGGTTTGAGCGGCTCTAGCGGGCATTTTGCAGCGTAGACCGCGTTGTAACGTGTTGTCACCACCAGAAAAGCCCACTTGCGGAAGTGGCGGAACGGCAGACGCGCTAGCCTCAGGAGCTAGTCCGAGCAATCGGGTCGGGGTTCAAATCCCCGCTTCCGCACCATCGACTCAATTCGTTCGGAAAATCAGGGATTCCGCAGGATTTGCTAACGGCCTGCTAACCAACCTAGCCGTGGAGGATCGCGCTGAGCGTCGTCGCCGCGTGCTGTTGCATGTCGGGCAACACGTGCGCGTAGATCTCCAACGTCATCGTGACCTTGCTATGGCCGAGGCGTTCACTGACCACTTTCACAGGCTCGCCGGCTCGCAGTAAGAGCGTCGCGCATGTGTGACGCAGTCCGTGAAACTTGATCGGGCGCACGGCCGCTGCCGTGATGAGCGTCGCGTATTCCCGCTGCCCGAGATTGTTCGCCTGCAGGGGGTCACCCAGCAGGTGTCGCTTCCGTCGCACGTCTGACGTTTCCTTCGCGAACACCAGCCCGTAGTCGCGATACACGGTCCGGTTGGCCATCTTGATCTCGGCCTGGTGTCGCCGGTGCGCCCGCAGGAGCTCGCAGGACATCGGCGCTCGATCGGAGCCGCGCACGAATTCAAAGGAGCTCGCGCCCGTTGCGGGACTGCTGCGCTTCCATGCCCTCATGGATCAACGTCAACATCGCCTGAGAGAACACGGCCATCCGGGCTGCGTGTCCGCGCTGCTGTCGCTGCTGTTGGAGGGCGCCATCCGCAATGGCGCGCGCCGCTCCCTGCATCGCTGCGCCCGTCGATTCTTCAGCCACGATCACTAGTGTAACTTCACGAGAATCGACAGAGCGACGCGTTCTCCGGCCCAAGCCCCTCCAGATGCACCAGCCGTGGTGCACAGGCTGCCGCGCTGAAGCGATTGGCGCACCGAGCCGATACGGCCAATGAACCCCCCTCACGTCGCACGCGTGCCTGAACTTAGGTGCCTAGATGAATGACGACACGGTTCTGCAGCTTGTTGTGATTGGCTTCGGGGCGGTTGCGATCTTCTGGCTGATTGTCCTTCCATACCGTCTGTCGAAGGGATTAGTGCACAAGTGGGGCTATCACGCCTATTGCGGAAACAGTTGCGAGATCGGCCTTAGCGCGTCCCACGTCAAGGCTCAACTAGCCGAGCAGTACCGAGCAGGAATGCGTCAGGGGATGCGAGGACGTACCACATTCGGCGACAAACAGATACAGAGATGGTCGCGAAATACTCGCTCCTTCCAGAGTGGACCAAGGTTACCGACGACTCGGCGTTTCTCTCGCAAGTGAAAGATAAATATGACGAGGTTCGATTCGCGTTCGATACGACTGACGACGTTAATATCGCCGGAACGGCGCTCGCCGTTGCGCTGGGTGTCGTTGTGAAGCAGTGTTCCGAACCCTGGAAATCCTACGACGCGGCGACCGACTTGGTGGCTAACTTCGCAGGCCTGACTCCGATGGAAACCCAACCTTCCTAAGCACGCGGCACGTGCGCCACACGGCACGCTCCGCGTGCCCACGTCGGGCGGCCACGCACATACACAACTTTCGCGGGTGACAGACGGGCTTTAGTTTACGGTCGGCCTTTTTTTCCCACGCGGCAAGTCCGACTGACCTGCCCTCTTGTCGGCTACCTCGTGGACACAGGAAGTCATTGGGGCAGAGTCTCGATCGACACGAACGGTCGATACGCCATCCCGCAACTACCCGATAATTCCCGGGTCAGGGTCACGGCGTTTGCCGCGTCCGGAGTCGCGTTTGAAGCGACCGCTGAGGGACGCTGTCCCGTCAAGCGGGCGTTAGATCATGAAACGAGCCTTTGCTGTCCCAGCTCTCACCTCAACCGTTGATGCGAGTGAACACGGCAGGAAGGAGGGCCGATAACTGTGCTGGATGCTTAAAGAAACGGACCCCCCGGTGTCCGCCCGCCTCGACCGGATCAAGAAAGCCTCCGACGACCTGGTTCGCGTGCGCCGAGGCCATCAGGCGCCGCATCGGACGAAACCAGCAACGGAGCAGGGTCCGACCATATTCCCCTACGTCATTGATTCGCCGCGACGGGCTGCCATCATCACGTTGTCGGGCACGGTTCGGCGTCCCGCGCTGGTCGAGACGATCGATGCCATCTTTCACGATCCAGTGTGGCAGCCGGGATTCAGCAGGGTCTGGGTCGGCACCGCCATCACGGAGCTGCTCATCGAGAAGAGGGATCTGACGGCATTCGTCGCCTTCGAACGTCAACAGGCCGCCCTCGCCGGAACCGGCCGTGAGGTCATCATCCTCGAGCACGAACTCGATCGTGTGATCGCCAGGATTTACGTGGTCATGATGAGGCACGAGGGCCGAGCCGTTTACATCTGCGATACCGAAGCCGAAGCCTGGAGGTGGCTCGGTCAGCCCATGTCACTTGTTCTATAAGACGCGAGCACAAGGCTCAATTTACTGGCCTCCTGCGGCGTATGCGCGCACGACAAAGTTCCAGTTGTCCGTCGCGTCAATGGTGCGACCTGCCACGAAGAAACGTCCCGAGAAGAACCAGACCCAACGGTGTCTCTCCACCCTCGCTTCCTCCCCCGCCGGTGTCCACACGATCTTCCCAGAGGAGTTGTCCGGTTGCGCTCTCGTGAGTCTGCACGACCCAATCGCCTTGTGGGCCATCGGTCGGGATATTCGCTGTCCAGGCGCGAAAGACCATTCCGCTCCGCGCAAGAATAGTCTGCGGTGGGGTGGAGTCGTCGACCCCAATCGTGCCGTCCGTCTGCTCCCACAGGAGCGCCCCCGATCGTGCGTCGTAGCTTCGAATCAGCACATCGCAATCGGAGGGAGGCGACGGTCTGACCAAACAGCCAGGCCCACCCTGCCCGTGCGCAAACACCCCGCCGCCCTCAACCGCAATGCCGTCGGCGCCGTCGAACCCGGCGCCGTTGTTCACCCGGTCCTCCCAGAGCAGCCTGCCGGTATGGGCTTCAATCGCCTGCACCAGAAACTCGGGCTGGCCGATCGTGCTGGCGAGAGTACCGCCCGCGAATACGCGTGGCCCATCTGAGGTCAGCCCTCTCAGCGTGTTGAACCCGGACACGACGCCCGTTGTTTTCTGTTGCCACAGCAAGGTTCCGGTCTGCGCATCGTATGCCCGTACCGCGATGGACCTCCCGCCGGCGAAACCGCCGACAAAGAGGCGGCCGCGCTGCACCACGAGCGACTCTGCGCCAAATGAGCCAGGTCCTTCGGCGAACTGATCCTGCCAGACGAGCGCGCCATTCGCCGCATCATAGGCGCGGACGCCCATACGTTATAGTCATCGGCCGCGCCGGCCACATAGAGCAATCCTTCCGACTCTGCTAGGACTCCAGGGCGCGGCCCATCTAACAATCCGGAATGGTCAAACCGGTCCTCCCACAACAGTTGTCCACTCTGACTGTCGTACGCGCGAACGAGCCAGTCCGGACAACAACTCGAGCCCGCGGCGCCGGACACGAAAACCGTCCCTCCCGACACTGTTACGCCCGCGGCATAATCATTGGGTCCCCGGTCCACTCGGTCCTGCCAGAGCAGCGTGCCCGTATCGGCCGTGTAGGCTTTGACGAAGAAGTCTCGGGCACCACCCACCCCTACGAAGCCGACGGCAAAGACCTGGCCGTCGGCGGCGGCGACGTCAAAGGCTTGATCGAAGGGACCCAGATCAACCGTATCCTGCCAGAGCAGCTTTCCTGGTTGCTGGCTGCTCGCGCCGACCGTATTCAGAAAACAGGCCAGCATCACAAGCAGAGTCATTTGCGCAAATCGATGAACAGGCAACGGACTCCTCCTTCTTCAGGTAATCAAGTGACTTGGACCTGGCATGGTAACGCAGTCGAAGAACGTTACAATGCGCAACGATGCCTTTCAAGAGCAAGGCGCAACGTCGCAAGTTTGCGGAGCTCCTGGTGCAGGGAAAAATCTCGCCGCAGACATTCGAAGAGTGGAACCGGGAGACAGGCCGTAAGAAGCTTCCGGAACGCGTGAAACGCAAAGCCAAACCCAGGACCGCCCGTAAACGGAAACGCCGTTGACGTCGTTCGGCGTCGCGTATCCGGACAAACGGTTGATCGCGTCGTGACCCTCGATGAGCTGCGCCCATGACCGATTGGCTCTCGCGACCTCAACCTGTGGGCGCGCCCCGCTGGTTGTTCCCCCCAACCTCGGATTGGCCCTTCGACGATCTCATCGCCGCTGGCGGCGATCTCGAACCGACAACGCTCATCTGCGCGTATCGCAAGGGCCTCTTTCCGATGGTCCTGGAGGAACGGGAACGCGTCGTCGGCTGGTGGTCGCCCGACCCTCGCGGCATCCTGCCGCTCGATAACCTGCGCGTGACCCGATCGATGCGGCAGAGCGCCAGGCGCTACGAGGTTCGGATCGACACCTGTTTTTCCGACATCATTCGCGCGTGCGCGAATCCATCGCGCGAGAGCGCCTGGATTACCGACGAGTTCATCCGGGCCTTCACCACCCTCCATGAGCTGGGGTGGGCGCACAGCATTGAGGTGTTCGACCGTCGCGGCCAGCTCGCAGGCGGGCTGTACGGCGTGCGTATCAACGGTCTGTTTGCGGGCGAGTCGATGTTCCACCTGCAGCGCGACGCGTCGAAGGTGGCGCTGATGTCGCTTGTACAATTGATGCGGGACACCGGCTTGGCGCTGCTGGATGTGCAGTGGCGCACCGACCACCTCGGGTCCCTGGGAGCGATCGAGGTCAGTCGCGAGCGGTACCTGTCCCTTCTTGCCGATGCGCTCGCGCAATCGCAATAAGGGTCTCCGATGCAGTACAGTATTGGCCGGCAAAACACCTATGAAATCACGCCCAGCCAAGCCCACACAGCCCCAGCCTCCGATCGGGCGCCCGATGACCGGGCGCATCGCCCGGCTCACGTCCGGACAGGGACAGGGTTACATCCGTGACAAGGACGGCCGCAGCGTCTTCTTCGATCGGCGCGATCTGGTGGACGTCAAGTTCAACGACCTCGTCGTCGGGGATGCGGTCGCCTTCGAGTTGATCGAGGATAAATACAGCGGGCCCCGCGGAATGCAGGTGCGGATGGTCACACCGAAGGCCGCGAAGCCGAAGCCAACAGCAGAGGAGGATTGATGGCGGCCACGCTCCCCCGGAACACAGGGATGCTGATTCTGGCACTCTGGCTGATTCTGAACGGGCTCGCCGGGCTGGTCGCGCTGGGGTTGCCGTCGCCCCTGATGGCGGTCCTGGCCCTGCTCGCGGGCATCCTGATTCTCGTCGGCCGATAACGATGAGCCGGCGCTTCACCGCCGGTAAGTGCTTACGTGAAGCGAAACTGCGGCCACCACGCGCCTCGAATTCCGGGCGGTTTTGTTGGCGTTTGGCGGGCCGGAGGTGGTCTTTGGCTTGCTCTACGCAAGGCGTGACTACACACGACATACTCGTACGCTTCGCCGTGCTCAGCCGCTTCGCGGTGCTCAGCCGCCTCGCTGCGGTCAGCCGCCTCGCCATGCTCGCAGTCTTCGGTCTGGTGTTTCTCGTCCCACACGTGGCGCAGGCACAATCCAGCTCGCCAACCGATACTGCCAGTCCCGGCAATACGGGCAACGCGCCCAGCCAGGCAGGTGCCGCGGCGGACGAGGACGACGACGCCGTGCTGCAGCTCGCGCAGCCGGATTACCGCGTCGTCAACCTGCCGACCACGCTGAGGCTCCCGCGTCCACGGATCGAGCTTTCAGCTGACGCACCGGTTCAACGGCAACCTGAAGCGCGGCAGCTTCAGCGACAACGCGAGCAATCTGTTCGGCCTCGATCAGGGCGCCGTGGTCGGGTTCGAGTACCGCTTCGGCATCGCGCGGCACCTGCAGGCGATCGCTTACCGCACCGCGATCGACAAGACGTTCCAGTTCTACGGCAAGTACGACGCGCTGCGACAGAGTGGCTCGATGCCCGTGGGCCGTCTCGGCCCTGGTTTCGATCGAGGGCGGCAACAACTTCCAGGACCGATACTCCCCGGCCCTGGGCGTGTCCGTGTCCCGCACCGCCGGCGACCGCCTCGCGCTGTACGTGACGCCGATCTGGGTACACAACACCGCCCACATTCTCGACATGGATCGCGACACCTTTTTCGTCGGCGTCGGCGGACGCCTGAGGGTAAGCGCGCACGGTGTACGTGGTTGCCGAGTCGTCGCCGCGGCTTGCCGGCTATAGCCCCGGCGAGCCCGAGTACGCCTTCGGCTTCGAGAAGCGCGCGGGCGGCCACATGTTCCAGCTGACCTTCGCCAACGGCCAGGGAACGACCTTCGCGCAGACCGCGCGCGGAGGCCTCCCCGACTCGTTGTTTCTCGGCTTCAATCTCGCCAGAAAGTTCTTTTAACCAGACAAGGAGCAGTCACCAATGAAACGCGCTTACATCCTCCTCGCAGTCCTGGTTCTCGCCGCCGGCTGCGGCGACAGTGACACGGCACCGGCGGCCGACGACAACCGGGCGCAATTCACCGCCACCCTTCTGACCGCCAACGAAGTGCCGCCGATCCCGAACGCCGCCGAAGCGGGCGCTTCGGGCATGGCGCACATCGACTTCAATCTGACGAAGGACGCTGCCGGGGCCATCACGGCGGCGACCGTACATTTCCGGGTCGATTTCACCGGATTACCGGCGACGTCTGCGATTACGCGCGGCGCACATTCACACCGGCGCGGCAGGAGTGAGCGGACCGGTCCTGGTCAACGCGCGGCGTCACGCCGGGCCAGGTCACCTTGGCGGGCGGGCGTGGGAACATTCTCGCGACTCAGCATCGTCGGTGACAGCCGGCCAACGCCCAGTCGATCATCAACAACCCGGCCGGCTTCTACTTCAACGTCCACACGTCAGCGAACCCGCAGGGCGTCATCCGCGGTCAACTGGTGCCAATCTAGGCGTCAGGTGCGTTGATGTCGCGCGTGTCGACGGGAATCGTGATCGCGTTCGCGGGCGTGCTGTGCGTCGCTCCTGGCGGCCTGGGCCTCGGCGCCCAGCAGCCGGGAGCGGCGTCGGCGAGCGCGATCAAAAACCCGGTAGCGGCCACCGAGAAGTCGATCGACTCGGGCCGGAAGCTGTTTCAGCAGTATTGCAAGGCCTGTCACGGCGCTGATGCCACCGGCAACGGACCGCTCACGCCAAAAGACGTGCATCCGCCGAACCTCAAGGACGACGAGTGGGCCCACGGGCCGACCGATGGCGAGATCTTCACGAACATCCGCAACGGCATCGGTCCGAGGTTCGACATGAAGCCGTGGAAAAGCAAGATGACCGCGGCGGAGATCTGGAACGTCGTCAACTACCTGCGCAGCCTCGAGGGCGCCGCAGCGCGGTGACCGCCCGGCTTCCGTAGGAGTGTAGCGCAGGTCTTTAGACCTGCATGCGAAGCAGGACTGAAGTCCTGCGCTACGTGTAAGTGCCATCGATCTTGACTAGTGCATCATGCCGTACATGATGTAGTTCACGCCGAGCTTGTAGGCCTCGTTGGTGTCGTCCACCGGTCTTAGCCCCGTCCCCGACCACTCCCAGAACTGCGACACGTCGGTGTTGTAGTCGATGATCATCTGCAGCCGCTTGGAGGGGTCGTTGTCCTCGATACACGCCGCGGAAAATGGGCTGGCCGCCGATGTAGGCCTGCGGAATGATGTCGAGGCGATCGATTTCGAAGAACGTGTGAAAGATCGGATGCGAGGCGTTCATCTCGAAGAAGCGCATCTCGGGATTCACGCGTTTCATCGCCGCTTCGAAGACGCCCCAGCCCGTGCCGTAGTCGTCTCCAAAACCACCCCGAAAGCGCATCGGCTTGAAGTCGTCCACGATCACGAAGCCGCCCTTTTGCAGATACGCCCGTAACGCGATGGCTTCGCTGCCGGTCATCGCCCACCAGTCGGGCTCGATGATGTACGCGACCGGATACTTGAACAGATCCGGATCGTCGAGCGCGAGTGTGTTGATCTCTTCCGTGTGCGGGCTGAGGTAGCTCACCTCGTTCATGATGCGCATGAGGTTCTGCTCCGACAGCGGGTGTCCGTGTCCCCACGCCGGCCAGCCGCCGTACCAGTACCCGCCTGGCGCCGTCGTGTACTTCAGCCGTACGAAGGTGAAGCGGCCGTCATAGGGGATGTTTGGCCGGACGACGAACGGCCCCCGCGGACCGCCGCCAAACTGCGCCAATGCTGTCGCGGCAAGAAGCAGACAAAGACATCCGGCTGCCAGTATTCGCCTTTGTGGGGCCCACCTCATACGCATCAGCTGAAGTCTAGCTCGGATATGGACTAATCAACCTCGCTGGAGCGGGCCTTGCACCATCCATCCGTTACGCGCGTTGTGTGTGCCGCTCCCCGCCCCTGCTCAGCTCGAGTCCCGGGCACAGCGGTGGAACGGCGAATCCCGGGAGGATCAATGTCCTGCAAGTGTCTCGCGTTCGGATTGTTCGTGGTCGTGGCGGCAGCCGGCGAGGCCGGCGCACAGGGCCGCGCGGCGGCTATGCGTTTCAAGGAAATGGACCGGAACGGCGACGGCGTCGTCAGCCAGGCGGAATGGCGCGGCAGCAAGCGGTCGTTCGAAGTCCACGACTGGAACGGCGACGGGAGGCTCTCGGGCGACGAAGTGCGCGTCGGCGGCACGCGCCCGCGTGCGGACCAGGATCCGTCGTTCGATTCGGCGGACCAGGAGTACGTCTTTGCCGATTGGACCGATCGCGGGTTCAGGGCGCTCGATCACAACCGCGACGGCCGCATCACGACGGATGAGTGGCACTTCGATCGCGAAGGATACCGCCGCGCCGATCACAATCGGGACGGCGTCATCTCGCGTGCCGAGTTTCTGAACGAGACGGTGGCGAACGACGAAGACGACGACCGTGACGACCGTTTTCCCGATCTCGACGATGATCAGGATGGACGGATCTCCAAGGCGGAATGGCACGGCGGCGCGCGCCGCTTCAATGCGCTCGACGACAATCGCGACGGATTCCTGAGCCGTGCCGAGATGCTCGGCAACGAACCGCCGGCGGAGCTGTTCGCCAGCGTCGACGTCAACCGCGACCGCGCCATCAGCCTGGACGAGTGGCACTGGTCGCGCGCCAGCTTCACCGAGCGCGATAGCAACCGCGACGGCCGCTTGACGCAGCAGGAGTTCGCTGCGGCGTCCGCCGTAGGCACAGCCGGAGCAACGACCCAGAGCGCCGCCTATCGCGCGGGCTACGAACGCGGCACGACCGAAGGCCGCGCACGCGGGTCGTGAGGAGCGGCTCAATAATCGGCCGTGGGACCTCGAGGGGCAGTCCGAGCTCGACACCGCGGACGCCGGATACCAGCCGGGAATGGGACAGAAGGCCGAGTATCAGGCCGGCTATCGCGAGGGATTCCGGCGCGGCTACCGCGACGGCTGGAACCAGGCGAAGTAGCGACTGAGCCGAGGCGAAGTAGCCCCGGGGCTACTTCGCTGTTTTCGACAGGGTCTTGACGTAGTTCACCACGTTCCAGATTTGGGCGTCGGGAATGCGCCCCTGGAAAGCAGCCATGGCGAACTTCGGGCCGATGCCCGCGTGAATGGTGTTGAAAATCTCGCCGTCCGTGGACCCGTGGTCCCATTTGGCGTCGGCCAGATTCGCCGGCTTGACGTCTTTCATCGCGGCGGCGGCCGGGCCGTCCCCGAGGCCCGCGGGGCCGTGGCAGGCGCGGCAATACTTCGCAAAGGTCGCTCGACCCGCCTCGATTGATGCGGGATCGGCCGCGACGGGATTCTTCAGGGCTTTGGCCTGAGCGCTGGTCAGGGCCGGCGGCTTCGCCTGGCCGGCAGGCGCCTGACCGGCGTTCAGGAGCACGCCTCCAGGGCCCAATGCGAACACGCACAACACGCCGAATCCCGCCGCCATCACACGACCCATACGGTGACCTCTCCTGTAGTTTTTCGGCAAAAACCGCGACTTAACCGAACTTCAACAAGAATACGATTCCCGAACCGCCAGGGTCAAGCAACGCCGGCCAGTTCTGCCCGTCAATGCACGTTACCGCTTGACGGAGCCTTCCCGCTCGGGATATGGTTCGGCCCGCTATGGGATGGTTTACCTCACTCTTTCAGACAGGAGTTTCTTCAATGGCAGCAGATTTCTACATCGGTGAGTCGCTGGTCGGTGATGGCAACGAGGTGGCGCATATCGACCTGATTATCGGGTCGAAGTCGGGGCCCGCCGGTCAGGCCTTCGTCAATGCCCTCTCGAACCAGAAGGACGGCTTCAGCACCCTTCTGGCGGTCGTCACGCCGAACCTGGCGGCGAAGCCCGACACCATCCTCTTCAACAAGGTCACCATCAAGGGCGCGACGCAGGCCGTCCAGATGTTCGGCCCGGCCCAGGCAGCCGTGGCGCGCGCGGTGACCGACTCGGTCGAGGGCGGCATCATCCCGCGCGACAAAGTGGATGACTACTGCGTCCTCGTCGGCGTGTTCATTCACTGGGACGCGAAGGACGACAAGAAGATCTACGACTTCAACTACCAGGCGACCAAAGAATCGATCCAGCGCGCGCTCGCCAACAAGCCCGCGGTGAACGACGTCATCTCCGGCTCGAAGACGGCCAAGCACCCCTTCAGCCCCAAGTAAAAACGCCGCGGCAGGTCCGGCGGGCCGGACCTCACGAAATCCCCGGACGTGGGGTCCGGCTTCAGCCGGACCTCACGCGATTTCCTTTCCATGCGTAAACTCCTCTTACAACTCGACACCTCCGCCAACCCCAGTGTCTTCGACCGCGTGGTCGCGTACGACGGCGGCGCGGACGAGATCATGAGCTGCAGCGGCGTGACCGAAGACACGGTCCGCGACCACGTGCACGGCGCCATCTTCACGCGCGGGCCGAAGGACCTGCACAACACCGCGATCTTCATCGGCGGCACCGACATGGCCGCCGGCGAGCGGTTGCTGAAGGTGGTGCGCGAGACATTCTTCGGCCCGATGCGCGTCTCGGTCATGCTCGACTCGAACGGATCGAACACCACGGCCGTCGCGGCCGTCGTCAAGCTGCAGCAGGCGGGCGACGTCCGCAGCCGCCGGGCGGTCGTCACCGCCGCCACCGGCCCTGTCGGCATGCGCGCGGCCGGCTTGCTCGCGCTGGCTGGCGCCAATGTCACCGTCACGTCACGCCGGGCTCACGGCAGCGCCAAGCTCGCGGCAGATATCAAGGAACGATTCAGCGGCGCCACGGTCAACCCGGTCGCCATGTCCGATGCTTCCCAGGCCGGCGCCGTCCTCGAAGGCTGCGAGTTCCTGCTGAGCGCCGGCGGCTTCGGCGTCCGTCTCGTCCCGCGCGAGGCATGGGCGAAGCGTGCCGGCCTGATCGCCGCCGCCGACGTCAACGCGGTTCCGCCGCTCGGCGTGGAAGGGATCGACGCCATGGACAACGGGGCCGATCGCGACGGCATCAAAACCTACGGCGCCCTCGGCATCGGCGGCTTGAAGATGAAGATTCACAAGGCGTGTATCGCGAAACTGTTCGAACGGAACGATCTCGTGCTCGACGCGGAGTCGATTCTCGAAGTGGCGCCGAACCCTGATATAGGCGCCAGTCATGCCGCGCGTCATCGGCATCGACCCCGGGACGGTGAGCATCGACCTGTGCGGGCTCGACAACGGCGACCTGTTCCTCGATCAGTCGCTGCCAACCCGCGACGCGCTCGCGGATCCCGCCGCGTTCGTCGGACTGCTCGACGCTGCGCATCGAGCCGCGCCGCTCGATCTCGTCGCCGGGCCCTCCGGGTACGGGCTGCCACTCACCAGCGCGCACGATCTCACCGACGACGATCTCCGCCTCGCGAACCTGACCGCCGAGGGCGATTCGTCGGGCGGCATCGGCGGCCTCGGGGTGTTGATGCGGATGCTGTCGCGTTCCGCGCTGCCCGTCGTGTTCACGCCCGGCGTCGTGCATTTCGCGTCGGTGCCGGCCCACCGAAAGGTGAACCGCGTGGACATGGGCACGGCGGACAAGGTATGCGCGACCGCACTCGCCATTCATGAGCAGGCCGAGCGGCGTCGATGCCGCGAACGGGAGGTCTCGTTCATCCTGCTCGAGCTGGGCGGCGCGTTTACGGCGGCGATTGCCGTCGACCGCGGCGCGATCGTCGACGGCGCAGGCGGTTCGTCCGGACCGCTCGGGCTGCGCGGCGCCGGCGCGCTCGACGGCGAGGTCGCGTTTCTGGCCGGGTCCGTTTCGAAGGGCCTGCTGTTCGGCGGCGGCGTCGCGGCGATCGCCGGCCCGCCGGATGCCCCGGCTGCGGCGATCGCCGATCCCGCGTACGCCGCGCGACCGCCTCGCGCGCGAGGCGTACCTGGAGAGTGCCGTCAAGGCTGTGGCGCAACTCGCCGTGTCCGTGCCTGGCGCGCACGAGGTGATCCTGTCCGGCCGAATGGCGCGCGTGCCTGCGGTGCACGCAGAACTGGCGAGACGGCTGACGAGCGTCGGCAGACGCGCGCCGGTCCACCTGCTGAAGGGGTTCGCGGCGGTGGCCAAGCAGGCGGCCCAGGGCGCGGCCCTCCTCGCTGACGGGCTCGCGGGCGGCCGGGCGGCCCCGCTGGTAGAAGCGATGGGCATTCGCGACGCCGGCGGCACGGTGCTCGATCACCTTTACGTGATTTCTCAGGCGACGGCACGGTCGCGCATCGGGATCAGATAGTGCGCGTCCTGGTCGCGGGCGTCTCCACCCGCGCTGCCGCCGAATCAGCTGGCCCGGGCCGGGTTCGCCGTGACGGCCATCGATGCCTTCGGCGATCTCGATCAGCACCGCCGGTGCGCGCGTCCTCGCTCGAGGGCGCATTCACGGCGCGCGCGGCGGTCCGCGCCGCCCGCAGTGTCGAATGCGACGCGGTGGTGTACCTCGCAAACTTCGAGAATCATCCGAACGCCGTGAAGCGCGCTCGCCGAAGGCCGCGCGCTGTGGGGCAACCCGCCGGAGGTCATCCGCCGCGTGCGCGATCCCATGCTCCTCGCCGAAGTGCTTCGGAAACGCGGATTTCCTGCGCCACAGGTCCGGCTGAAGCCGGACACCACGTAGATGAAGACGTCCAGCTGAAGCCGGACACTACGGCCGTACTGAGCTACACGGAACGAGCAAATCGTACGTAGTGTCCGGCTTTAGCCGGACCGTCGACGATTGGCTCGTGAAGCCGCTCGCGTCCGGCGGGGGCCAGCGAATCCGCCGCTGGCATCGCGGCGAGGCGCTGCCGCCCGGCTGCTATTTGCAGGAGCTCATCAATGGCGACCCGGGATCCGTCGTGTTCGTTGCGGCCGGCGGACGCGCCGTACTGCTCGGCATCTCGCGCCAGCTCGTCGGCGAACAGGCGTTCGGAGCATCGGGATACCAGTACTGCGGGAACATCCTTGCCGAGGAAGACCTGGCGGCTCGCGGACACGGCGAGCGCGCTGGCCAGTGCGGTGACCGGGGAGTTTGGTCTCGTCGGAGTCAACGGCATCGACTTCATCGTTCGCGACGGGATTCCGTATGCGATCGAAGTCAACCCGCGCTGGTGCGCGTCGATGGAGCTCGTGGAGCGTGCATAGGGGTTCCCGGTCCTCGACGCCCACGCATCCGCCTGCAGGGCCGGCGCGCTGCCCGCTTTCGATCTGCAGGAGCCGCCCGGCGCCGGCTGGAAAGGCCCGGCAGCCTTCGGCAAGGCGGTTGTGTACGCGCGGCGGGATGTCGCCGTCGGCGACACGCGGTCGTGGCTCTCGACGAGGCGACATCCGGGACATCCCACGTCCCGGCGAGCGTATCCCCGCCGGCCGGCCCGTCTGCACGGTGTTCGCAACGGGCCTCGACGCGAACGCGTGCCATGAAGCGCTGATCGGCTCCGCCGGCCAGGTTTACGCGCAACTCGACACATGGGCGCGCGGGATCGTGTGAACTGTCGGCGCAGGAAGGAGTCGCGAATATCGTATACGCTGAATGCGTGCGCCATCTGGTGACCGCCGTTCTTTTTCTCCTTCTCGGCTCGACGGCCGTGCGAGGCCAGGAACCCCCTCCCGAGGATCACACGCAGCACACGATGCCGCCGGCAGGCTCGCCGGCGCCATGGACGTTCATGTACGACGGGGTGCTCTTCGGGACGTTCAACCATCAGGGAGGGCCGAGAGGCGGAGAAGAGCCCATCTCGACGAACTGGCTCATGGGCATGGCGAGCCGCCAGGCCGGCCCGGGCCGGCTCACGTTGACCGGCATGGCCAGCCTCGAACGCGCCACCACCGGCCCGCGTGGCTATCTGGAGCTGTTCCAAACAGGAGAGACGTACGGCTTCATCCCGATCGTCGATCATCAGCATCCGCACGAGCTGCTGATGCAGGCATCCGCGGCGTGGAGGATTCCGCTCACCTCGAGGACCGCCATTACGTTCGCGGGCGCCCCGGTCGGCGAGGCAACTCTCGGCCCTGGCGCCTTCATGCACAGGCGTTCGGCCGCGGAAAACCCGACGGCGCCGCTCAGCCACCACACGCTCGATTCGACGCACATCGCGATGGGCGTCATCGCGGTGGCGGTCGATCGGGCGCCGTGGGTCTTCGAGTCCTCTGTGTTTCAGTCGGCCGAGCCCGATGAAAACCGGTGGGACCTCGTCGACTTCGGTGCGCTCGATTCGTGGTCGGCCCGGGTCTGGTACAAGCCCTCCGACAGCTGGGAGTTCCAGGCCTCACATGGGTTTCTCGAGAACCCCGAACGGCTCGAGTTCGCGCACGTCCGCCGCACGACGGCATCGGCGGCATGGCTGAAAACGGGCACGAACGGTTTTACGGCCGCGACCGTTGCGATCGGCCGGAACGACAAGGAGTTTCACGGGACCTTCCACGCGGCGCTCGCCGAAGCGACGCGACGCCAGGGCCGCCTGTCCGTCTACGGACGTTTCGAGAGCGTTCAAGTGGAAACGCCGATCCTGCAGACAAAAGGTCTGTTCCATTCTCACTTGCAGGTGGACAGGGATGTGGTGACCACCGGAACAATCGGCGGCCTCGTCGAGCTGCCTCAATTGTGGGGGTTCGAGCTCGGCGTCGGAGCTGACGTGACCTCCTACATCGTCCCGGACGCGTTGAAGGCGACACACGGCGACCGACCGGTGTCCTTTCATATGTTTCTTCGGGTCCGTCCGCCGGTGAGCTCGATGGGGCGGATGTGGAACATGCGAATGACCGGGCCGATGCAACACTAGTCACCTGAATTGGAGAATCGGGTAATTGGGTAATCGGGTAATTGATGGCTCAATTGGGCGGCCGCGCTCAATCCCCACCCCAATCAATCCCCAATCAATTACCCGATTACCCGATTATCCAATTACCCGATTCTCCTGCTTCCTCCCTCTCTGCCAGCAGCAGTGCGACCGCGGCCGCGGGCGCCGCTCGTGCCGCGGCGCTCCCGATCTCTTCGGCCAGCTCGCGAGTCGCCAGGCCGGCATGTTGCGCGGCCGCGCGCGCGATGAACGCTCCCTGCCCCGCCAGAACCGCGAAGCGCGGAGCTGCGGAGCCGAGGCGACGTAACACCTGCCGGATACCGCCGGCGATCTGCCGCATCTGTACCTGCGCCACGTGCTCCGCGATGGCCGTGATCGCGTCCGCGCTCAGCATGTCGAGATCGGCGCACACCACTCGCGCGAGCCGCGCACCGGCCTCGGCGCGGCTCCGCCCGCGGCCATCCGGTGTTTCGCACGTGTAGCCGCCATCGTCAATCCGTTCGAGCCACCGATACACGTCGGCGGCGATCGCGAAAAGCTCGGCAGCTACCCGGGACCGGCGATTCCCGAGGGGAACGGAGCGCACGATCGCGCACACGGGCGTCCGCAGCGCACCCGTATAAATCAGCTCGCCTGTGCGAAGCCGGCCTGGATCTGTCTTTCCACGGGCGGCCACTCGCGCAGAAACGATCGGAATCACGTCAGTGGTCGTGCTGCCCACGTCGAGGAAAAGCGCATCGGGAAACACACGGGCCACCAACGTGGCACTGGCACGCCAGTTGGCCGCCGCGACCAGGAGCGGGCGGCGCCGGGCGGCGTCCGCCGATCGAAAGCGTCCATCGATCCCGTAAACCCACGGCGAAGTCTCGGGGAACGCGGTACGAAACGCGTCAAGCACGAAGGCCACACCTTCCCGTTTCGTGTTGAAGCAGTCTGCCAGTTCGGCGGTCATCGTGACGGCCATGCTGTGCGAACCGCCCAGGTTTCCGGCCAGTTCCGCCAGCACCGAGGGGAGGCGGTGGGGTTCTCGCCAAAGCGGGAAAGGACGTTCGAGGACCCTGGGTTCGGACGGGCCATCTGCTCCCACGATCGCGGCCTTGACGTTGGCGCCGCCGACGTCCCAGCCGATTATGGGACGCTTCATCAGGACCCCGTCGTCCTGCCAGGCACGATTCGACCAGTAGCGGTGAACCGGACCGATTGGCGGATTGGGGGCGGCGTGGGAAGCGTGCCAGCGCAGGCAGCCAACGCCATGGCCGCGACGTTCCCAGCGCTGCTGGCGGGCTTCCTGAGGGCCTCTCGCACGCCAAGATAGGCTGTGGTGAGGCGCGGGTTCACCTCGATGACAACGGCCTCCGACTTCGTGAGCACGACGTCCACCCCGATATATCCACGCAGGCCAGGGAACGCCTCACACGTCCGAAGCGCCGCCTCGACCCCCAAGTGCGCCATCGGGTGGTCGAGCGGCGTCGTGCCGCCCCGGTAGGAGAGCTGGCGCGATACCCGCACCGCCTGGCTGTTCGCGCTCAGCGCGACGGCGTGTCGGCCGTCGGCCAGAAGCGACACACTGGCGGCCACACCCCGTACGTAGCGCTGAAGCAGCAGCCGCTCCCTCCCGCCCGCCTGGCGGGCCATGGCGACGGCGTGGCGCAGCTCCCGTGCGTTCCGGGCGAGCCACACGCCCTCGGAACCCGCGCCTCGAGCCGGTTTGACGATAATCGGGTAGCCGAGCTCACGGGCGGTGATCCCCAAGGGCCCGGCGCTGGTGAGGAGACGTGTTTCCGGGTGAGCGATCCCGAGGCGGGCGAGAATGCGCGGGAGACCTGCCTTGTCGGAGGCCCTGCGGATAGCGGCTGCTCCGGACCCGAGGAGTATGCGGCCCTTCTTTTCCACCCTCGCCGCCAGACGCTCGAGCATGCGGCCGGTCTCGGGCGCGATCAGCCAGACGGCATCCGCCGACGCGATGAGATGGTCGAGATACGTGGCGGTCGTGTTCCGCGCGGGAGAGAGCGTCACCGCTTCGACGCCCGGCGGAACGGCCAGCATCACTCGCGGGTCCACGGTGGTGACGAGCTGATGGCCTTCAATCACGGCCAGGTCGCTGAGCAGTGCGACGAGCATCGCCGAACCCTCGCGAGCCAGCGAAACGGGAAGATCGCGCCCTGCGAGCCCGCCGCCGCTGAAGAATTCGTGCACCAGAATCCGCATCAGCGTACGTTTCACCGCAGAGGCCGCACAGTAAAGCAATATTCTACGAGCTTGGCGTGCTCTGCGGTAGAGTCCGGCCTTTTCTGCTCTAATGTATGCCCATGGAAGTGAGGCTATTCCCCAACTCGTTGCGCCCTGGCACCGGACTGAAGCCGCGTCACGAAAGCCACCGGCCTCTCCTGCCTCAGCATGCGCGCCACTGCCCGGTGCTCGAAGCCGGCAGCGCGCTTGGATTTCTGGTGTATCCCCCGCTCGAGCGGATTGAATCGTTCCACATCGGGTACCAGGGGGACGGACGGTACCAGCTGACCTACTTTCTGAGCACGCCCGACGCCCAGGGAGTGACGATCTTCTCCATGCTGCTGCAGCTGCCGATGGGCAGCATCGGCATGGTGAACCAGAAGATCACGTTCATGAACGAGAAGCACCCGGTACCGCTCGAAACCGCGATCGCGCTGGTGCGGGCGCTCATCGTTCCCGAGGACCTCGGCACGCCGGCCGGCGGGGTCACGCTCCGCGGCGCGACGAACTTCCGGACGCCGAAGGGCTGGGACACCGTCTATTGCCCCGTCCTCAATCAGATCGAGCGGCCGTCACGTGCCCATGCTGGTCATCCGGGTCGAGACAGACTGGTATCCGCACGAATCCGAATTCCGCTACGTCCTGCAACCTGGCGAGGGGATCAACTGCGTGCAGAACCTCCCTATCGGCCAGGTCTTCTTCGTCCCGCGCGAGGAGATTACCGTGCGCGATTGCAATGAAGAGGAGATCGCCACGATCCGCCGGGAACGGGAGGAATTCTTTCGCGAGAAGGCCGCCCTGAAGCAGACGACCGGCTACGGACTCGAATACAGTCCACACTATCTCCGCCAGAGCCGCTCGCAGAAAACGTAGACGGACACGATCAACGCAGAAACCGCAGAATTCGCAGAGACACACAAAGATCTCCGCGGGTTCTGCGAGTTCTGCGTTGAACGTCGTTACCGAGATCACGCGAACGAGGCGGCGACGTCCACCATGATGTCCTGGGAGGCGGAGGGCGTTTTCGACCCGTCCACGAACAGACGAACCGAATAGGTCCCTTTGGCGGGCGCCGTGAACACCGGCAGGCGCAGTTCTTCGCGGTCCGATCCGTCCTCGGCAAGGAACTTGAGGTGCCCGGCGGGGAGCGAGCGGCCGCCAGGGTCGATCACGTGGGCATCACAGGCTACGGTGCACCTGACGTCGCACGTGAACTTGATCGCGAGCCGCCAATTGAGCACAGCCGGGAAGGACTCCACCACGAGAACGCGTGCGATGGAGGTACTCGTTTCGAGCTTGGTGCCGTCCGGAAAGCGGGTGTGGCCGATATCCAGGACGAGCATCTCGTCAACGCGAAACGGCATGCGCCGCAGTCTACCGCAATTCTTCGCCGGACCGCGGGGAGTTAAGGCGACGGGCTTACTGGCAGATCTCCACGACGCAAATCGAGAGCACATCACGCCCTACCGGCGGGACGCGCAATCCCCGCTCGGCCATGAGCTTTCGGATGAGCGCGGCCGTTTCCGGGCGGGCGATCGCCGACTGCACGCCGAACCGGACCAGACCCTCCGAATAGTCCAGTGCCTGCCACGTATGTCCCGAGATGTCGGATCCATTCAGACGGTCCGTATCACGGCTGCCGAGATCGCGGGTATCCAGCTTCGCGCCGCGATCCACCAGCAGTTGAACGACCTCGTTCCGGCCCTTCCCTGCCGCGCCCATCAGCGCGGTCCGGCCCTCGTTGTTCGCCGCATTGGGATCCAGCCCCAGGTCGAGCAGGAGCCTGATGGCGTCGACATTCTCCTTGGCCGACCGTTCGTACGTGACGCCGTCCACCCAGCCGATACCCCCCGCAGCGGTCAGCGCCGTATCCCCGTTGCCCGTTCGAATCTGCGGATCGGCGCCGTACGACAGGAGCAGCTTGATGAGCGCGATGTCGCTCGACTGGGACGCCCGGACGAGCGCCGTGGCGCCGGCTTCGAAGAACCACTGCTGCGTGAAGATCGTCCGGCTCAGCGTGTTTTCCCTGACCTGGGCGTTCACGTTCGCACCGTGGTCGAGCAGCATCTTGATGTATTCCAGGTGGTCCATGTCGGCATGGAGCACCGGGTAATCGCCGCCTTCGATGTTGCGGTTGTCCGTGGCGAGGTACAGCGGGGTCCACCCGCCCTTGTTCGCGATGTTCACGTCCGCGCCGTGTTCCATCAACATCGCACCCAGCTTGTAGTTGCGGTTGTTGGTGGCCGTCAGCAGCGGGGACCAGCCGTATTCGGTGACCTGGTTCACGTTCGCGCCCGCGTCGATCAGGACCCTCGCCGACTCGAGGTCGCCTTCACGTGCCGCGAACACCAGCGGCGTCAGGCCTCCGCTGCCGCCCCCGACCAGCCCCGCGATCACGACGTCCTGCTGGTCGTTGACCTCAGCCACAGCCGCACGCCCCTGCGACGAGGCGCCGCCGCCGTCGCGGCCGGCCAGGTTGGCCCCCTGCGCCCGTTCGAACTCGACCTGTTCGTCGAATGTCCTGCCGGCGGCCGCCGCGGCGGCGCGGATACGCGGCGCCGCCTTGACAGCCTCGACACCCACTCTGCCGGCGATGTAGTTTCTCGGCAGGCCGGCGGGGCCGGACCGGGCCGCGACATCAGCGCCAAGCTCGACGAGCGCCTTGACGGCCGCCGGATGCCCCTCGGTGGCCGCCCACATCAGTGCGGTCGTGGCCCGGGTGGACTCCTTCGCATTCACGTCGGCGCCGGCCGCAACGAGCAGCTTGATCGCCTGCGCGTTGCCGTTGCGCGCCGCCAGCATGACGGTCGTTTCGCCGTCAGGTCCCCGCTCCTTCGCGTCGGCTCCGGCCTTCAGCAGTTTTTCAATCAGAGCGACGTTCCCGTACAGCGAGGCCATCGCCAGCGGCGTGACGCCGGCGCGATTGGCGGCTTTCACGTTGGCGCCGGCGTTGATCAGGAGCTCGGCACCCTCGAGATCTTCCCGGTAGACCGCCCAATGCAGCGCGGTGGCGCCATCCACCTGGGCGGCGTTGACGTCGGCTTTCTGCTCGAGCAGCCGGCGCACTGCAGCGGCGTCACCCCTCATCACCGCATCGGCGACGTCGCTGGCCGCGCCCACAGGCCGGCCACCGACAGCAGCAATGCCACGGCGCAAGTTCCAACCAGGTGTCTCACTGAGACTGCCCTCACCGAGTCCGTAGGGCGGACCTTTCGGACCCGCCATGCGGCGCCGGGTCCGAAAGGACCCGGCCTACTCGCCTGCTGTTCCTGCTCGGGTTCTTCGACGTCACAGATTGACGTGATGCAGACCGACGCAAGGGTGCGCCCGAGCGGCGGTGCCTCCAGCCCTTTCTCCGTCATCAGCTTGCGAAGGAGCAATCCGGCCTCGGGATGGGCAATCGCCGATTGGACGCCCACGCGGACAAGGCCGTCGGCGTAATCCACCGGCTGCCACGTGTGGATCGGCAAACCGTCCACCCGCGTCGTTCCCGGTCATCCCATAGTCGCGCGTATCCAGCTTGGCGCCGTGCATCGACGAGCATCTGGATGACGGCCGTGCGGCCCTTGTGCCCGGCGCCGTGCAGCGCCGTGCGCCCGGTTTCAGCCTGGACATTCGGATCGACGCCAAGGTCCAGGAGCAGTTTCACGGCTTCGATGTTGGCCTTCTCCGACCATTCGTAGGTCAAGCCCTCGACCCAGCCGATGCCCGCCGCGACCTGCAACGCCGTCACATCGCCAACCGTCGCGATCTTCGGATCGGCGCCGTGCGCAAGCAGCAGCCGCATCACTTCGAGATCGGCCGACTGCGACGCACGCAGGAAAGCGGTCGCGCCGTTTTCGTCGAGCCACTGGTTCGTGAAGACCGTGCGCGTTTCAGTGCTGTCCTTCATCCGGGCATTCACGTCCGCGCCCTTGTCGAGCAGCTTCTTGATGAAGTCCAGATGGTCCATGTCGCCCTTGCGGACCGGATAGTCGCCACTTTCGATGTTGCGGTTGTCCACGGCGAGATACAAGGGCGTCCAACAGGCCGTTGTTGGCCTTGTTGGGGTCGGCTCCCTTGTCCAGCAGGAACGAGCCCAGCCGATAGAATCGATTGTGCGTCGCCACCAGCAGCGGGGTCCAGCCGTACCCCGTGGCCTGGTTGATGTCGGCCCCCGCGGCCAGCAGAACATTCACGGCTTCGATCGAATTGGCGCGAGTCGCGAACGCCAGGGGCGGAAGGCCTCCGCCGCTCAGGTCCTGCTCTTCGCGGAATTCCTGTTGTGGCTGCGGTGCGGCTGCAGGCTGCCCCGGCTGCGGCGCCGCGGGCTGACCCGGTCGCGGCTCGCGCTGCGCCAGGCGCGCAACCTCTTCGGGTGTCGCACCGGCGGCCGCGGCGGCAAGCGCCCGGTTCGATCTCCGGGGATCGTTGGCCTTGCCCAGGTACGCGGTCCTGCCGCGAGGGGCGGCATTCGACCGGACGTTGAGATCCGCGCCGCGATCGATGAGCAGCTGCATGGCGGCTGCATGGCCCTGGTCCGCAGCCCACATCAACGCCGTCGTGCCCCGCAGCGATTCCTTGGCATTGACCTGCGCTCCGCGATCGAGCAGCACCTTCATCGCCGCCACGTTGCCCGTGCGGGACGCCATCATCAGGGCCGTCTCCCCCCGCGGCAAAGCCTCGTTCGGATCCGCGCCAGCCTTCAGGAGGCTTTCCATGATCGCGGCGTTGCCATTCATGCACGCCAGCGAGAGCGGGGTCGCGCCCTCTTTATTGGCCACCTTGGGATTGGCGCCCGCCTGAAGCAGCAGGTCGGTCAGGGCGGCGTCGGCCCGATACACCGCCCAGTGAAGCGCCGTCGCCCCATCCGCCTGCGAGGCGTTCACGTCGGCCTTCTGCGCGAGCAGGGCGCGGACGGCGGCCGTGTCCCCTCGCATGACCGCGTCGGACACCTCACTACCGGCGGCGCCCAGGGTAGGCATCGACTGCAAGGACAGCAGCAGCACGACGGCACAATTTCCAAACAGGTATCTCACAGACATCGACGCCCTCTACAAAAGTGGGCCGGGCCTGATAAGGCCCGGCCTACATCTACTCTGGTTGCAGACTCCCGTCGCGATCGCCGCGTCGGCGCTGCCTACTGCTGGTCCTGCTGTTCCAGTTCCTGTTCCTGCTCTTCCTGCCCTTCGGGTTCTTCGACGTCGCAGATTTCAGTAACACACACGGACGCCAGCGTACGCCCCATCGGCGGCGCCTCCAGCCCGCGGTCCTTCATCAGCTTGCGAAAGAGAAGCCCGGCCTCTGGATGAGCCACGGCGGACTGCACGCCAACGCGCACCAGGCCGTCCGAATAGTCCACGGGCTGCCACGTGTGGATGGCAAAGCGCCCGCCGGCGTCATTGCCGGTCATGCCGTAGTCCCGCGTGTCCAGCCTGCCGCCATGATCCACCAGCATCTGGATGATGGCTGTCCGGCCCTTGTGCCCGGCGCCGTGCAGTGCCGTGCGTCCCGTTACCGCCTGGGTGTTGGGGTCGATGCCCAGGTCCAGGAGCAGCTTCACCGCCTCGACGTTGGCTTTCTCCGACCATTCGTAGGTCAGACCCTCAACCCAGCCGATCCCCGCCGCGACCTGTAACGCCGTCACGTCGCCGACGGTTGCGATCTTCGGATCGGCGCCGTGCGCCAGCAGCAGCCGCATCACCTCGAGATCGCTCGACTGGGAGGCGCGCAGAAACGCCGTCGCGCCGTTCTCGTCCAGCCACTGGTTGGTGAACACCGTCCGGCCCTCGGTGTTGTCCGTCATCCGGGTGTTCACGTCCGCGCCCTTGTCCAGCAGCTTCTTGATGAAGTCCAGGTGGTCCATGTCGCCCTTGCGCACCGGATAGTCGCCGCCTTCGATATTGCGGTTGTCCACGGCGAGATAGAGGGGCGTCCAATTGCCCCTGTTCGTCTTGTTCACATCCGCGCCCTTGTCGATCAGATACGACCCGAGCTGGTAGAACCGGTTCTGCGTCGCCACGAGCAGCGGGGTCCAGCCGTAACCGGTGGTCTGGTTGACATCGACCCCGGCCGCCAGCAGAACCTTCACGGATTCGAGAGAATTTGCCCGCGTCGCGTACGCCAGCGCTGTCAGCGCACCGTCGGTCAGTTGCGGCGCCTGCTGCTGCCGTCCCTGTTGCTGTCGCGGAGCAGCGGCGGGCTGGCCCTGGGCCGCTGCCGGCTGACCCTGCGCTGCGGGTTGGGCCACGGCCGCGGGTTGACGCGGTGCCGCCGCCGGCTGTCCGTCGTCATCGGCCTGCTGGCCAGCCGGTACCCCTCCCTGCTGTGTCCTGTTCGCCCGCCTCGGATCGCCCGACTTGCCGGGGGCTCCCCTCCTGCGAGCGGGGGCAGGATTCGAGCGCGCATTGGTGTCAGCCCCGTGGTCGAGCAGGAGCTGGATCGCAGCAGCATGCCCTTGATCCGCCGCCCACATCAACGCCGTGGTGCCACGCAGCGTCTCCTTCGCGTTGACCTGCGCTCCGCGGTCGAGGAGCACCTTCATCGCCGCCACGTTGCCGGTGCGCGACGCCATCATGAGCGGCGTCTCTCCCCGCGGCAGCGCTTCGTTCGGATCCGCGCCGGCTTTCAGGAGGCTCTCGATGATGGCCGGGTCGCCGTTCAGGCCAGCCAGCGAGAGCGCGGTGAAGCCCTCGCGATTGGCGACCTTTGGATTGGCGCCCGCCTGCAGCAACAGGTCCGTCAGGGCGGCGTCCGCCCGGTACACGGCCCAGTGAAGGGCTGTCGCCCCGTCGGCCTGGCTGGCGTTCACATCGGCCTTCTGCACCAGCAGCGCGCGCACGGCCGCCGTGTCCCCGCGCATGACGGCGTCGGCCACATCGCTGCCGGCGGCGCCCAGCCGAGATCCAGATATGGACAGCAGCAGCGCCACCGCGCAAGTTCCGACGAGGTGTCTCATGCGCATAAGTTGTCCTGCCTCTGCGTCGACGCCCTGTGAGGGCGGGTCCTTTGGACCCGCCGTGGGCGCCGGGTCCAAAAGGACCCGGCCTACATCATTGCTGCTCCTCTTGAGATTCTTCGACGTCGCAGATCTCGGTGATGCAGACGGACGCCAGCGTACGCCCCATCGGCGGCGCTTCGAGCCCTCGCTCCGTCATCAGCTTGCGAAAGAGGAGCCCGGCCTCGGGATGGGCGACAGCCGACTGCACGCCCACCCGCACCAGCCCGTCGGCGTAATCCACCGGCTGCCACGTATGCACCGCGAACCGGCCGCCGGCGTCGTTGCCCGTCATCCCGTAGTCGCGCGTGTCCAGCTTGGCGCCGTGATCGACCAGCATCTGAATGATCGCCGTCCGGCCCTTGTGCCCGGCCCCGTGCAGCGCCGTGCGCCCGGTCTCCGCCTGAATGTTCGGATCGACGCCGAGGTCCAGCAGCAGCTTCACGGCCTCGACGTTGGCCTTCTCCGACCATTCGTAGGTATTGCCCTCAACCCAACCGATGCCCGCCGCAACCTGCAACGCCGTCACATCGCCCACCGTGGCGATCTTCGGATCGGCGCCGTGCGCCAGCAGCAGTCGCATCACGTCGAGATCGGCCGACTGCGACGCCCGCAGGAACGCGGTCGCGCCATCTTCGTCGAGCCATTGATTCGTGAAGACCGTCCTGGTTTCCGTGCTGTCTTTCATCCGGGCGTTCACGTCGGCGCCCTTGTCGAGCAGCTTCTTGATGAACTCCAGATGGTCCATGTCGCCCTTGCGGACCGGATAGTCGCCGCCTTCAATGTTCCGGTTGTCGACCGCGAGGTAGAGAGGCGTCCAGCCGCCAATATTGGCCTTGTTCGGATCGGCGCCGCTGTCCAGCAGGAACGAGCCGAGTTGATAGAACCGGTTCTGCGTCGCCACCAGCAGCGGCGTCCAGCCGTAACCGGATGTGTGATTGACGTCGGCGCCGGCAGCGAGCAACGTCTTGACCGTGTCGAGCGAGTTGGCACGCGCCGCGTACACCAGCGGTGTCAGCGCGCCCCCGCTCAAGTCCGGCGCCTCGACGGCCGCGCGTTCCTGCTGCGGCGAGGTGCCTGCCGCCCCCGCGCGAGCCTGAAGCGCGCGGTTCGCTTTTCTCGGATCGTTCGCCTTGCCAAGCCGCGCCGTTTCCCGGTCTCTGGCCGTGGCGTTGGAGCGGGCCTGCAGGTCGGCGCCGCGATCGATCAGGAGCTGCACGGCCGCGGCGTGACCCTGATCCGCCGCCCACATCAACGCCGTCGTGCCACGAAGTGTTTCCTTCGCGTCGACCCGGGCTCCGCGGTCGAGCAGCGCAGTCATCGCCGCCACGTTGCCCGTGCGCGACGCCATCATGAGCGGCGTCTCCCCGCGCGGCAGCACCTCGTTCGGATCGGCGCCGGCCTTCAGCAGGCTCGCGATGATCGTGGCGTCGCCGTTCAGGCCGGCCAGCGAGAGCGGCGTGAAGCCCTCGCGGTTGGCCACTTTCGGATTCGCGCCCGCCTGTAGCAACAGGTCGGTCAGGGCCGGATCCGCCCGATACACCGCCCAGTGCAGCGCCGACGCGCCGTCCGCCTGCGTCGCGTTCACGTCGGCCTTCTGCGCCAGCAGCGCGCGCACGGCCGCCGTGTCCCCGCGCATCACCGCGTCGGCCACATCGCTGCCGGCCGCTCCAAGACCTGATATGGACAGCAGCAACGCTACGGCACAGGTTCCGACGACGTGTCTCATGGTGATAGTGTCCCGCCTCTGCTCGACGAACCTGTAGGGCGGGTCCTTGGACCCGCCGGCGCCGGGTCCAAGAGGACCCGGCCTACAGTCTTACTGCTGTTCCTGCTCAGGTTCTTCGACGTCGCAGATCTCGGTGATGCAGACGGACGCCAGCGTACGCCCCATCGGCGGCGCCTCCAGCCCTCGCTCCGTCATCAGCTTGCGAAAGAGGAGCCCGGCCTCGGGATGGGCGACAGCCGACTGCACGCCAACCCGCACCAGACCGTCGGAGTAATCCACCGGCTGCCATGTGTGGACGGCAAAGCGTCCGCCCGCGTCGTTCCCGGTCATCCCGTAATCCCGCACTTCGAGATTTGCACCGTGGTCCACGAGCATCTGAATGACGGCAGTGCGTCCCTTGTGCCCGGCCCCGTGCAGGGCCGTTCGTCCGGTTTCAGCCTGAATATTGGGGTCGACGCCGAGGTCCAGAAGAAGCCTTACGGCCTCGACGTTGGCCTTCTCCGACCATTCGTACGTGTTGCCCTCGACCCAGCCGATCCCGGCGGCGACCTGCAATGCCGTCACGTTGTTCACCGTCATGATCTTCGGGTCCGCGCCGTGGGCGAGCAGCAACCGCATCACCTCGAGATCGCTCGACTGGGACGCCCGCAGGAACGGCGTCGCGCCGTCCTCGTTCAGCCACATGCTGGTGAAGACCGTCCGCTTGTCGGTGTTGTCCTTGATCCGGGCGTTGACGTCGGCACCCTTGTCGAGGAGCTTCTTGATGAACTCCAGGTGGTCCATGTCGCCCTTGCGTGTCGGATAGTCGCCGCCTTCGATGTTGCGGTTATCCACGGCGAGATACAGCGGCGTCCAGGCACCCTTGTTCGTCTTGTTTGGGTCCGCGCCCTGGTCGAGGAGGTACGACCCGAGCTGATAGAACCGGTTCTGGGTGGCCGTGAGCAAGGGCGTCCAGCCGTACGCCGTCGGCTGATCGATATCGACGCCCGCGGCGAGGAGCGTTTTCACGGTCTCGAGGGAATTGGCGCGGACGGCGAATGTGAGCGCCGTCAGGCCGCCACCAGTCATTTCCTGCCGACCCACAGGGGCGTCGTCGTCGACGGCTGCGGTCGCGGCGGCACGAGCAGCGGGGGCCGGTTGATTCTGCGGTTGCGCCGGTGGCGTCGCGGCCGCAGGCTGGGCCTGCCGCGGCTCCCTCTGCGCAAGCCGCGCGACCTCTTCAGGCGACGCACCCGCCGACGCGGCGGCGAGCGCCCGGTTCGATCTTCTCGGATCGACCGATTTTCCGGGAGGACCTCTTCTCGGATTCGGCGCCGGATTCGACCGCGCATTCAGATCGGCTCCGCGGTCGATCAGCAGCTTGACGGCGGCCGTATGGCCCTGGTCCGCGGCCCACATCAGCGCAGTCGTCCCACGCAGCGTTTCTTTCGCGTTGACCTGGGCTCCGCGATCGAGCAGCACCTTCATCGCCTCCACGCTGCCGGTGCGCGACGCCATCATCAGCGGCGTCTCTCCGCGCGGCAGCACCTCGTTCGGATCCGCGCCCGCCTTCAGGAGGCTCTCGATGATGGCTGGGTCGCCGTTCAGGCCCGCCAGCGAGAGTGGCGTGAAGCCCTCGCGGTTGGCGACCTTCGGATTGGCGCCCGCCTGAAGCAACAGGTCCGTCAGGGCGGCGTCCGCCCGGTACACGGCCCAGTGCAGCGCGGTCGCTCCGTCGAGCTGCGTCGCGTTCACGTCGGCCTTCTGCACCAACAGCGCGCGCACGGCCGCCGTGTCCCCGCGCATGACCGCGTCGGCGACATCGCTGCCGGCGGCGCCCAGGCCGGGCATCGACGCCAGGGACAGCAGCACCGCGACGGCACAACCTCCAGCGAGACGTTTCATGAGAGCCTCCCTGACGTCGTTGAATTCAGAATCTGAGGATTTGAGAACTTGAGAATTTGAGGATCTCGAGGATCTATTTGCAGATAGATTCTCAGATCCTCAAATCCTTACATCCTCAAATCTTAGAGTTCTTCCAACCGTCCCGTGCTGTCGCCGAGGGTGTCCTGATGAATGTCGAACTTGTCCAGGATCGTCAACATCAGATTGCCCGTCGGAACAGTCTTGGTCGGGTAGAACAGCGCGCGTCCGCCCTTGAGCTTCCCGCTCGCGCCGCCCACGAGGACGTGCGGCGAGTCCTCGTGACGATGCTGATTGGAGTTCCCCATGTTGGTGCCGTAGAGGACCAGCGAATGATCGAGGATGGTGCCGTCCCCGTCCTGGTACTTCGCGAGCTTCTCGACGAAGTGCGCCAGCATCGCGACGTGATAGCGGTTCATCTTCGAATACTCATCCATTCGCCGCGGATCTTCGCCGTGGTGCGACCCGCCGTGGAAGCCGACGGTGACGCCGCTCGCAGGGAAGTTCCTGGAGGTGAGGTCGCGGGCATACAGCAGCGTGCCCACGCGCGTGATGTCGCCCCGGAAGGCCAGCGCCATCAAGTCGAACTGCAGCTTGATGTGCTCGTCGAACGACTCCGGCACGCCCACGGGCACGGTGCTTTCAGACGGCGCGTCGGTGGCCGCCTTCCTGGCGATCTGAAGCCGCCGCTCGATCTCGCGCACGTCCTGCGCATACTCGTCGAGCCGCGCGCGGTCCGCGGCGCTGATGTTCGTGCGAAGGCGCGACAGGCTCCCCGAGAGCGAGTCGAGAATGCTGCGGTCCTGCTCGCGGCGCGACGCCCGCTCTTCCGCCGTGCTGCCGTCCCCGAACATGCGCTCGAAGGTGACCTGAGGGTTCAGCTCCATCGGCAGCGGCGTCGAGGGCGTCGACCACGAAATGCTGTTCGTGTACGCGCAGCTGTAACCTTCGCCGCAGTTGCTCGAGTTGGCGCCCGGGTCCTCGACCGCGAGCTGCATCGACGGCATCAGCGTGTCCTGGCCGATCTTCTGCGCGATGAGCTGATCGATGGTGGTGCCGTTGTAGACGTCCGCGCCGGCGGTCCGCTTCGGCTTCTGGGCGGACATGAACGCCGATGCCACCCAGTGGTCCGCCGGGCTCTGTCCCGGGGGCGCTTCCGCCGATCGGCAGTGCAGTCCATTGATCAGCACGACGTGATCCTTGACCGGCTCGAGCGTCTGGTAGATGAACGGCATCTCGGTCAGCGGGCCCGCCGGCGCCATGTGGTAGCCCGGGGACGCGCCGTGGGGAACGAAGCAGCCGACAAAGCGGGTCTTCGGGGCCGCGGCCGTCTGGCCCAGGAGCGTGGCGGCCGGGATCATCGAATCGAGAAGCGGAAGCGCCATCGTCACGCCGGCGCCTCGCAGGAAAGTGCGGCGGGGAATGTGCTTTTTCGAAATGAACATTGTGATATCTCCCTCTAACGAGCCGCCTGTTGAGTGGATTCAGGTCCCTTGGTATTCATCTGGAACGGAGCGCTCTTGACGATGCCGAGGACGATCGACGAGAAGCGGTAGTTGCTGCCCGACGCGTCGCGCACGATCGAGCGCACGAGCGGCATGTCGGGATACTCGGTCCCGCGGCCGAGCGCGTAGGTCAGCATCTTCTCGGTCACGACCCGCACGTACTGAGCCGAATACCGGTTCAGCACACCGCGCAGGCTGGCGACGTCCTTGATCGCGGTCCCGTCCACCAGCACGCCCGACCCGTCGATCGGCAGCCCGGCATCCATCGTCCGGAACGTCCCGACCGCATCGAAATTTTCCATCGCCAGGCCGATCGGCTCGAAAATCCGGTGGCACGAGGCGCAAACCGGATTCCGCCGGTGCTGCTCCATCTGTTGCCGCATCGTCGGCTCTTTGATGTTTCCAGCGCCGTCGTCCTTCTTTTCCGCGATCGCCGGCACGTTTGGCGGTGGATCCGGCGGGCTGATGCCGAGGAACGTCTGCAGGAACCACTTTCCGCGCGTCACCGGCGACGTGCGGGCCGCCTGCGACGTCGTCGTCAGCAGCGAGCCCTTTCCGAGCAGGCCGCGGCGCATGTCGAGATCCGGACCGAGCGCCACGCGGCGGAACTGCGGTCCGTACACGTTCGGAATCCCGTAGTGCTTCGCCAGCCGTTCGTTGACGAACGTATAGTCGGCATCCAGCAGATCCAGAATGCTGCGGTCCTCGTGCACGATGCTGTCGAAGAACAGCTCGACCTCCCGCCGGAACGCCTGTCGCAGGTTGTCGTCGAAGTCCGGATAGAAATTGACCAGCGGATCGTTGGTCTCCAGCGCACGCACGTTCAGCCACTGGCCCGTGAAGTTCTGGATGAACGATTCCGATCGCGGATCCGCGAGCATGCGGCGCACCTGCTGCTCGAGCACCGCGGGTTCCTTCAACCGGCCCTGCGACGCCACCGTCATCAACTCGTCGTCAGGAATGCTGCTCCAGAGGAAGAAGGACAAACGAGAGGCCAGTTGCAGATCGTTGACGCGATAGCTGCGGCCGGGCGCCACGTTCGCCGGCTCGGTTTCGCGGCGATAAATGAATTCCGGGTCCGCAAGGAGCCGGCGCACGGCGCGCTCGATTCCGGCGTCGAAGTTTCCTCCCTCGGTCCGGCCGGCCACGTAGAACTCCATCAGCGTGCCGATGTCCTGCGCGTTGGCGGGGCGCCGGAACGCACGCTTGGCCAGGTTCGTCACAATCTGCCGCGCGCACGTCTCTTCGTCCTTCGGGCTGGTCGGCTCGCACAGGAAAATCTTGCGGCGGCTCAGCGTGTCGTCGGCACCCGTCGGATCGTAGGGCCCCTCGATCCGGACGCGTCCCACGTGCGGATAGAACGTCATGCCCGGGAGCGAGCCCGTCTGAATCGTGGACCGCAGGAACTTCGCGTTCAGGTCGTTGCCGGGTGCGTAATTGGTTGCGGCAAACGTGACCCCTACCGTGTGCAGGCCCGCCTTGACGAAGATCCACTCGGAATTGGCGCCCGCGTGGACGGCCGTGCCGCGCGAGAGCTCCGAGTCCCAGTCGAACCAGTCCACCAACTCGCCATCCACCCAGACCTTGAGCTGCTCGCCGGTGACCTCGCCGAAGGCGCCGCTGCCGCCCATGTTGCCCTTGTTGATCGGAAACACCTGGAAGACGTAGTACGCGTCGGCCGGGAACTCGTGTTTGATGAGCATGCCGCCGCGGGTGCCGAACGGCAAACCCTCGACGTGATAGTCCTGGCTGACGTCCTGCGGCGCGACGTACACCGCCTGCGTCGGCCGCGGTGGCCGTGCCGATCGCCAGACGACTGATCTTGCCTGCGGCCGACAGGTACGCTTCCATCAGCGCGGGTGACATCCGCAGGGCGCCCGCGATGTTGTCGAACCCGGACGTCGAATCGTCCGCCGGGAGGAACTTGGAGGGATCCACTTCCAGCCCGAGCAGGTCGCGGATCACGTTGGCGTATTCGGCGCGGTTGAGACGATGAATGCCCGGCGGGGGCAGATGCGGTGTGGCGCTCGCGTCGAGCTGCGTCTCCATCCAGCCGATCAATTTCTCGAAGGTGTCGGCATCAGGCCGCGGCATGCCGGAAGGCGGCATCATCCCGGCCCGCATTTTCCGCACGACCTTCTCGGCGATATCCCGATGATCCCCGAGACGCGCGAGATCGACCTTGTCCAGCAGCAGGTTCGCCGTTTTCAGTTTTTCGTTGTGGCAGACGACGCAGTACTGATCGAGGACGGCGCGCTGCGAGGCCACTTCCGCGGCCGAGGCCGTTCGAGCGATTGCGACCGGTCGCTGCGGTGCGGTGGATGCTGCCTGGGGGCCTGGGCACGCGGTTGCGCGCCGGCGGCAGGCTGCGGCGGAGGCGCCGACTGCCCTGCGACGAAGACGACTGACACGAAAGCCAGGCAACCAGTGAGAAGGCTGACAGGGACTCTTTTATACAAGGATTCCTCCGCTCGGGCTGTGAACCCTCGAGCGCTCGCGCGTCAGATAATTGTGGCTAATTTCACAAACGGACTGCTCTTGTACACCAAATGGGGTCCAAAAGTCAATGAATTGACGCTTCTAAACCGTTATCGGGCCGCCTGTTGCGCCGTTTCGGCCCACTTGGCTTCCCGCGAAAATGGAGCGCTCTTCACAATACCTAATACGACCGGAGAGAATCGGTTGTTACTGGTGGGCCGCGGGCCGCCGAATCGCCTGATGAGCATACGGCCGACCCGGTTCTGTCATGTCCCGCAATATCCCGTATATGATGACCGGCTTCTATGACTGACCTTGGAATGAACGAGCGCGCACACATACTCGCGAACAGCTGCATCGCCCGTGCGGACGAGTTGAGGATTGCGGTCCGGACGCTCGCGAGCGGCGCGCGGGTCGTGGATGCCGGCGTCGAGGTGCCAGGCGGCTTCGCTGCGGGCCTCGCGCTGGCGGAGCTGTGCATGGGCGGCCTCGGCCACGTCGAGTACACGTCGCTCACGATCGGTGGCGACTCGTGGCCGGGCGTCAACGTGTGGACCGACCATCCGGCCGAGTCCTGCATGGCGTCGCAGTACGCCGGGTGGGCGATCAACCCCGAAGGGTTCTTCGCGATGGGCTCCGGACCGCTGCGCGCGAAGGCGCGAGTCGAGAAGGAGCTGTTCGCAAAGCTGGGCTACGCCGAAGCTGCCACGCGGGGCGTGCTGGTGCTCGAGGGGCGAACGCTCCCCACCGACACGGTCGCCGCATGGGTCGCCGCCAAGGCGGGCCTCGCGGCCGAGGCGCTGACCTTCGCCGTCGCGCCCACCGCGAGTCTCGCCGGCGGCGTGCAGATCGTCGCGCGCGTCCTCGAAACGGGGCTTCATAAGATGGAAACGCTCGGATTCGACGTGACGCGCGTCGTCAGCGCGATGGGAACGGCGCCGTTGCCGACACCGGCGAAAAGCGACACGCGCGCGATCGGCCGCACCAACGACTGCATTCTTTACGGCGGTCAGGCGCGCTATGTGGTGCGGGCCGACGACGCCGAACTGGCCGCGCTCGCCGAGCGCCTCCCGGCGTCCGCCTCCGCCGACTACGGCACGCCCTTCTACGACATCTTCAAGCGCTACGACAACGACTTCTATAAAATCGATCCGATGCTCTTCAGCCCCGCCGAAGTCTGGCTGACGAGCGCGACGAGCGGACGGACGTTCCACGCCGGGCGGCTCGATCCCGACGTGCTGCGCCGTCGCTGTTCGACTAAGTCGTCATTGATGATTGATGATTGATGATTGATGATTGATCGGCACAATCAACAATCAGCAATCCGCAATCATCAATTCCTGAGATGCACATCGTCATACTCAACGCAGGGACCGGCTGGCATACCGACGACTTGTGCCGCGCCCTCGCCGAACGCGGGCGACACGGCGCGGGTCCTTCCGTACGAAGGGCTGGTCGCGCGGCTCGGTACCGGTCGCGGCGTCGCGCGCGGGCTGGCGGTCGGGACCAGCGAGATCCTCGATGCCGACGCCGTGCTCGCGCGGATCATTCCCAGCGGATCGCTCGAACAGATGATCTACCGCGTCGACGCGCTGCACTGGATCGAGAAGCGCGGCGTGCCGGTGATGAACTCGCCGAAGGCGATCGAGCGCTCCGTCGACAAGTTCTATACGACGGCGCTGCTGCAGGAGGCCGGCTTGCCGACGCCCGAAACGGTCGTCTGCGAGGGCACGGCAGAGGCGATGGCCGCCGCGCTCGCGATGGGCGACGTGATCATCAAGCCTATCTTCGGCTCGATGGGTCACGGGATGGTCCGCGTCAGCGATCCCGACGTCGCCTTCCGCGTGGTGCGGTCGCTCGAACAACTGCGAATCGTCTTTTATGTGCAGCGCGCCGTGGATCACGGCGGCCGCGACGTGCGGGTGTTCGTCATCGGCGGACGCGTGCTCGGCGCCATCGAACGGCAGGCGCCCGACGGCCAGTGGCGCACGAACGTGTCGCTCGGCGGGTCGGCCCGGCCGTTCGACCTGCCGCCGTCGTGGGAACAGCTCGCGCTGCGGGCGACAGCCGCGATGGGCGCCGACTACGCCGGCGTGGATCTGCTTCCCTCGCGCGACGGCACGGTCTTCGTGCTCGAAGTGAACGGCATCCCCGGCTGGCAGGGTTTGAAGCAGGCGACCGGCATCGACGTCGCAGCGGCCATCGTGGATCACCTGGCGGACCGGGTTCGTGCGGGCGCGCCGTCGGCGGCCGTCGTCGCGGAGCTGCCGGCTTGACCAAAGGCGCAGCGGAGCGCACGGGGTTTCCAAGCAGCAGGCCCGGCAGCCAGGGGGCCGAGTTGCCCGTCGCGCCCGCGCGACTGACCGCGGCAGACGTCGCCTGCGCGGCGCAGCTCGCGTGCCTGCTCGAGGTGAGCGCGCCGAAGCCGGGGAACGTGTCGCCGGGCCGCCACTTCGCCGACGCGCGCTACGAGGACTTCCTCGCCAGCGCGGCGGCGATCGGCGAGCCGCTTGCCGGCGCCGGCACGCGCGGCATCGGCGCAACGGTGCGGCTCGCCATCGAGTCCACGGCGCGGTGGACGCGCTCGAACACGAATCTCGGCATCGTCCTGCTCCTGGCGCCCATCGCGCGCGCGGCGCTGTTGGAACTGGACGAGACGAACACGGTCCGGCTGAAGCCGGACACTACGTCTGCATCAACGGTCCGGCCAACGCCGGACACTACGTCTACAGAAGTAGTGTCCGGCTTTAGCCGGACCCTCAGGCAGCGCTCTGCGTCGGGTGCTCGACGAGACTACCGTGGACGATGCCCGCGAGGTGTACACCGCAATTCGTCGCGCCGCACCGGGCGGGCTGGGACAAGCGGATGCGCAGGACGTCGCGAACGAGCCGACACTGCCACTGGTCGATGTGATGCGGCTCGCGGCCGATCGGGACGGAATCGCGCGCGAGTACGCGACCGCTTTCGAGGCCACGTTCGGCACCGGCGTGCCCGCGCTCGAGCAGTCACGCGGCGCGGGGCTCTCCTGGGACGACGCCATCGTCGAAACGTTTCTTACCCTGCTCGCCGCCGCACCCGACACGCACGTGGCCCGGCGCGGCGGGACGGCGCTGGCGGCCGAGGTGTCGCGGCGCGCCCGCACGGCGCTGGCGGCCGGCGGCGTCCGCTCGGAGGCGGGCCGGCAGCGCCATCGACGAACATGGATCGCGGGCTGCGCGACGCGCGCAACACCGCCAATCCCGGCACCACCGCGGACCTCACGGCGGCGGCAATCTTCGTCGTGCTGCTCGAGCGGCGGCTGGCACGCCAGTGACGGAGGACATGATGCAGCGGCGCGGTGAATTCCGCGTATCGGTCACCAAGGACTATCTCGTCTTCTGCCTCGGCGCACTTCATCACGTTCGCCGGGCACCGCTGCGAAGGGCTGCACGGCCACAACTACCGTGTACGCGTGACGCTCGACGGCGAACATCGAACGAAGAGAGCTGGTTCGTGTTCGACTTCGTGGAGCTCAAGAAGATCATGCGCCGCCTGTGCGACGAGATCGACCACCTGGTGCTGCTGCCGCTCAAAAGCTCGCGGGTGCAAGTCGACCGAGGAGGGTGAAACGGTGGCGGTCGCCGTCGACGGGAAGCCGCGCTACGTGTTTCCGCGCCGTGACTGCGCACTGCTCCCGATCACGAACACGACCGTCGAGATGCTCGCGGAGATGCTGACCGATCGTCTTCGAGCCGAGCTCGAGGCGACGGGCGGGCGGGGCATCACGGCAATCGAGATGGAAGTCGAGGAGAACTTCGGCCAGGCGGCTGTCTACCGCCTCGCGCTGCGCTGATATCGCATCGCGGCCGCGACCTCGGTCGCGCCCAACCGGCCGTCATGGAGCGCCGTGGCGACCAGCGCGCCGTCGCATCCGGCATCGGCGAGCCGGGCGAGATCGTCCAGCCCGCTAACACCTCCCCCAGCCAGCAGCATCAGCCCTGGCGCGGCATCCCGCACACGCGCGATCAACCGAAGGTCGAGCCCCGCGCCGGTGCCGACACGGGCCAGGTCTATCACGATCAGCGCGCCGACGCCGGCGTCCGCGGCGTGCGCGGCGATGCGCGGCGACCGGCTCGCCGGGAATTCCGCCCCGACTACCAGGCGCGCTCGAAGCGATGATCGGCTCTCCGTCGCGCAGATCGAGGCTGAAGGCGACGCGCTCGCCGCCGGCCGCCTCGCAGATCTCTCCGAGCGCGTCATATGACGCCAGCGTCTCCAGCCCGACGACAACATGTGACGCACCGAGGTCGAGCGCATGACGCGCGCGATCGACCGAGGACACGCCGGCGTCCAGCCAGAGCGGCGCGCCCAATGCCGCCAGGGACGTCACGATCGTGTCCTGGGGAGCACGGCCCATGATGGCGTCGAGGTCCGCGACGTACAGCTCGGTGATGCCGAGTTGGTCGAGGTAGGCGCGCGCGACCGCGAGCGCGTCGCCGGGGTCGAGGATCGAGCGTGCGACGGTCTGCACCGGCGCGTAGCTCTCGCGCTTTCCCGCACGCGCGTGCACGGCCCGACCGTCGAGCAGGTCGACGACACCGATTACTCGCATAGTTCCTGCGCTACACCTCGCCAGTCTTATCGCCGCAGGGTCCGCTTGTCACCCTGCCGCAGGGTGACGAACGTGCGATCGAGATATTCGAGCAGCGGCACGACGACACGCCGGCTGGTGCCGAGCGCCTGGCGCAGATCGCTCACCGTCGCAGGGCCGTGCTCGTGGATGAACGTCCGGACCATCTCGGAGGCGCGGGCCACGGCCTGCGCGGACATGACCAGTTCGGCGTTGATCTCGACGACTTCTCCGGTCTCGATCAGAAACCGCAAGGCTCGCTGCGAAACGGCATCGGACGTGAGCTCCTTGCGGGAAGGCGGCTCGAGCGGTTTGGCCGCCAACGCCTGCGCCAGCTTCGCGCCGGCGGCCTGAAGCGGCTCCGGCAACGCGGGCCGATGCGCCGCGCGGCGCACGACCGATCCCGACCCGCACGAACTCCTGCGCGCATAAAGCGGCGATCAACGGGTCGAACATCTCCGCAAAAGGCAGATCAGTCTTCGAGCGCGGCCCGCAGGTCTGCGAGTGCCAGACCGAGGTGCTCCGGGATGCGCCCGGTGTTCGGCATCGATTGCTTCTCCCGCCAGGCGCCCGAGCGCCTGCCACCGGGCGGCATCGGCGACGAAGTCCCCGACCCTCACGAGCGAACCCGCGCTCTCCAGCCGCGCGATGGCGCCGTCGATATCGTCCGCTCCGTAGTTTGATTTCAACAGCAGCTGCGCCCGCCGGGCCGCACCGTCACGCGCGACATAGGCGGCGACAAGGCGCGTCACGTCGTCTATCGAGTCCGCCAGGAGACCGAGCGACTGCTGACGCGCGGGCGTGCGGAACGCCTTTCGATCGCCATCAGCATCGAGGACGACAGCGCCCGCCAGCGTGCGCTGCTCCGACCAGTCGCGCACCGTGAAGCGATCGCCCGCGAACACGAACGCCGGCGCCTCGAGCCGCAGTTGCGCGAGCACGCGGCCGCCGCGGTACCAGTTCCTTGCCTGTCACCAACGCCACGTGCGCGGCCACGTTGCCGCTGCCGTGATGCGCGCGCACGCGGAGGCCATCTTTGAGCGGCCGGGCGGCTCTCGGAGAAATCTCCAGCAGCACGTCGAGAATCTCGCTCGGACCGCCAAGCGCCTCGAGCGTGACGACGTCACCGCGGTGAACGCCTTCGAGGGCGTCGACGTCGGTCAGATTCAGCGCGGTCCGGGTTCCCGGCCCGCTCTCCTCCACGTCCCGGCCATGCGACTGTATCCGTCGAATCCGCGTCGTCTTGCCGGACGGCTGAATCACCACCGACTGGCCGCGGCGCAACGTGCCACCGAACAGCGTGCCGGTGACCACCGTCCCGATGCCCGGCAGCGTGAACACGCGGTCGACTGGAAGCCGCGGCTTGCCGATATCGCGCGGTGGAGGCGTCTCCGCCAGCACACGTGCCAGCGTGGCCTTCAGATCGGTCAAGCCCTTCCCCTCGACAACCGACGTCGGGACGATTGGTGCATCGGCGAACGGGGTCCCGGCCAGCCGCTCACGGATGGCGTGCGACGGACGCCTGCTCGTCTGCCGCCAGGTCGGCCTTGGTGAGCGCCACGACCGCACGGCGCACGCCGAAGTAGGTCAGGATTTGCAGATGCTCCTCAGTCTGCGGCATCCAGCCATCGTCGGCCGCCACGACCATGAGCGCGAGATCGACGGAGCCAACGCCCGGCGACCATGTTCTTGACGAAATCCTCGTGACCGGGAACGTCGACGATCCCCAGGAGAAACGTCGACGGACTCGGGGCCGGGCGCGGGAAGCTCCAGGTGGGCAAAGCCGAGGTCGATCGTGATTCCGCGCGACTGCTCTTCCGGCAGGCGGTCGGGATCGGTGCCCGTCAACGCCTTGACGAGCGCGCTCTTGCCGTGATCGACGTGACCGGCGGTGGCGACGATGAAATGCTGTGGCTCGGCCATCACCGCGCAGCAGACACGGCCCGGATCGCGCTCGCAACGTCCTGGTCCTGCCGTGGAAAGATGGTCCGCAGGTCGAGCTTGAGGGTGCCGCGCGACGAGATAGCCAATCACCGGGATCGTGAATTCCCGCAGGCGCGCCGCCATTTCCTGCGGCTTGAGCGTGCGGTGCGTCAAATCGATCGTGACCGACGGCACCACGGAGCGCGGCAGCGTGCCGCCGCCGACCTGCGCGCGGCCGGCGCCCACTCGGGCAGTCAGCACTCCCGGAGGCAACCCGTCGAGCGCGGCGATGATCCGCTCGGCGCGGATGCGCAAATCATCGTTCGTCGTGCGCAGCATCTCGAGAACAGGAACGTCTGCGTCGCCGCGCAGATAGGCGTCCACCGTCGTTTCGAGCGCCGACAGAATGAGCTTGTCGCAGCGCAGCGCGCGGAACAGCGGCTCGCGCTTCAGCGCGGCGATCATCCTCCGGCGGCCGGCGATGATTCCGGCCTGCGGACCGCCGAGCAGCTTGTCGCCGCTGAAGCAGACGAGATCCACGCCGTGACGAAGCACCTCGGCGGGCGTCGGCTCGTGCTCGAGACCGGCGACGGACTGCGTGTCGATCAGCGCCCCGCTGCCGAGGTCCTCGACGAAAGGGACCCGCTTCTTCCGCGCCAGCGCCGCGATGTCGGCTGTCAAGCGGCGACTCCACGAAGCCGTCCATGAAGAAATTGCTGCGGTGAACTTTCAGGACGAGCGCCGTCTGGCGCGTGATGGCGCGGGCGTAGTCGTTGAGCGACGTCTGATTCGTGGTGCCGATCTCGCGCAGCCGGGCGCCACTCGACTCGAGCACCTCCGGGATCCGGAAGCCGCCGCCAATCTGCACCAGCTCGCCACGCGAGATCACGACCTCGCTCGCCGCCGCCCCGCAGAAGTGCCGCAGGATCAGCACCAGCGCGGCGGCATTGTTGTTGACGACGGTGGCGGCTTCGGCGCCGCACAGCACCGCAAGCCCGTGCTCGAGATACGCTCGCGCGCCCGCCGCGCGCGCCGCCGGCGAGGCTGTATTCGAGGTTGTTGTAATTCGACCCGATGGCCGTCAGGGTGGCGATGACCTCAGCGCCGAGCGGGGAACGGCCGAAATTCGTATGCACGAGAATGCCCGTGCCGTTGATGACCGGCTGAATGCGCGAGGCGCGCACGGCAGCGAGGCCGGCTCGCACGCGCGCCAGCACGGCGTCCGCATCGGGAATGGTCTGCTTCTGTGTGCGAAGCGCCTGAAGCTCCCGGCGCACGACATCGAGCACGATCGGGCGCGGAAGCCCGGTGTCGCCGAGCGATTGCAGCACCTTGTCGACGGAGGGAATCGCGCGAAGGCGAGACGGCTTCACGGCTCAGAGTGAATCGCGAGAGACGCGCCGTGTCAAGGTTTGCCTCGGCGTCCGCCCCGTCTTCGACCGGCTGTTCCGCAAGTACGGTCTGCCGAACGCGATTCGCACCGACAATGGTGTCCCGTTCGCGACAACGGGGATTCACGGCCTGTCGCAGCTCAATGTCTGGTGGCTGCGGCTCGGCATTCAGCACAGCGGAGCAGGCCCGCGTCGCCGCAGGAGAAGGGCGCGCATGAACGGATGCACAAGACGCTCAAGGCGGAGGCGATTCGGCCCCCCCGAGCGACGCTCGCGCCCCAGCAGCGTGCGTTCAACCGCTTCCGCGCGGAGTACAACGACGACCGCCCGCATCAGTTCCTTCAGGGCGCCACGCCCGCGTCGCGCTATCGGCCGTCACATCACGCCCACTTCTTGCCCAAGGCGTCAAGGCCCGCTCGGCCAAGCTCCTCTGGGCTCATCACGATATGAGCGGAGACGTCGGCGCTAAACGAAAGAAACCATGGTTCGGCCAAAGCAGGGATTCTCGACGGATCCACGATGTCGACGATCATGATGGCGCCCCGGCGACCGTCGTACTCTGTGAAGTAAACAGCCTCTGGCTTTGTGTCTGAGAGGATGCGCTCTATCGTCTTCCCCGCGCTGCCATTCCGAACTGCTGCATTGAAGGGCTCGTGCGGAAACTTAACGTGAACGAGCATTCGCATCGAGTGTCTCCTATGAAAGCTGAATTATGTCCTGTCCTGGCTAACGACCTGCCACTCAGCTGCGAGCGGCGCGTGCGATGCTCACCCTACTCGAGCCGCGGCCGGCACGGGCGCCGCCGAGGCGACTCGAGACGCTCAAGGATCAGTCCGGTGACGGTCCCGAATTCGATGCTGCCTGGTAAGGACATCGCGTCCCGCGAGGAGAAGGTCGCGGGATTATATCGCGCGGGTCGGACAAACATCTGTTTGTTGAACCCCGCCGCAGAGGGCACAGAGGGCCCGGCGGCTGGGGGACATGGCGGAGAGGGTTGATGGCCGACGAGCCGTTTACCACTCCAGGGCACAAGCCGGCGCCGCGGCAACCGAAGCCCGGTGAGCGGCTGTTTGAGTTCGTGCGCGCCTCGGATCAGGCGCAGTGCTCGCTGCGAGTTGCGCTTCCACGGGGAGTCCTACGGTTGGGAAGCGCAATTCCTCGAGCGCGGCCAGCTGTTCGATGCCCGGCGGTTCGTCCTGCGGGTGGAGGCCGAGGGATGGGCGGCGAGAGAGCGCGCGGCGCTCGAGAAAGGTGGGGCGTGATGGCTGAAGAAGACGACTCGATGAGCGCCCCACATTCGGCGCACTGCGGCGCGAAACGGCGACATCCGACGCGGGATGAGGCACTCGAGCACATCAAGGCACTGGTCTGGCGCAACCACACGACGGGGCACACCGACCGATCCGCCGGCCTGGCCGCGTATCCCTGTGACGAATGCGGCGCGTGGCACGTCGGGCACCAGCAGACGGCGCCGCCCTGCTACCACTACACGGTTGGGGCCTATCTCGATCGCATCATTCAAGCCGACGCGCTGCGCCCGCGGCGGCCGCGGCGGGATGGCCGGTCGAGGCGTGGTAATGCGCCGCGCCTCGTCGATGAACCGGCGCCGCTCCTCTGGTTCTCTCGCAACCCGGTGTGGGAATACTCCGTCATGAAAGTGGTTCCCCCCGGCGAACCGCCTGGGAGCCCGATCGCGATCGGCCGATCGTACAACGAGATGCTCGGCGCGGGCCTTCTGCGCTTCGCGGTGCCATCGTTCTTGGCGAAGTTGCGGTGGTCGGATTACCTGCGCCTGAATCCAACATCCACGCAGCACCGGGACACGATGGCGCGCATCGGCAACCCCACGGAATGGCTCGCGACGGACGAAGACGTCCCCCTCTCGTCGGTGAGGGCGATAGAGGTGTTCTACCGTGGCGCGTGGGTAAGCGTCGATGACATCGACGGCGAGGCGTATGACCGCTATCTCGCGGAGCGCCGCACCTTGTATGCGGCGGCTCACACATCTCTGACCGCCAAGATGCGGCGGGCGGCCGAGACCGAGACCGAGGCCGAGACCGAGACGGTGGTAGACCTCACCGAAGCCGAACGCATCCTGCTGGAAGATGCGGAGGCCCGGTTGAGGGCGAAGGGAGAAGATTTTGAGACCGTATGAGCGCGCGCGGGCCTCGCTCCGCGCGAAGCTGCGGGGGACGCCGGGTCGTCGCTGACAGTCGCGCTCACGCCCCTCTGAACAGCGGATCTTAGCGGAGTGGACCGCTGACGCTCCTGAGGAGGTGGTGTGCTGGGAGACCCGGCCGGACCTGCGACCGGCGATTGAGGGGCGCCGGCCGGCGGACAGGATGTCCTCCACCAAGCCGCGGGTCCCCTCGCATTTCGACGCAGCGGCGTCCAGCGTTCCCTTCGAGCGTCCCTCGTTCCAAGCCGGCCCGACAACTGTCCCGCGGGCCGTCTGCGAAGCCTCTCTCGCACACAGTCGGCGATAAGACGGAAGCCGCGTATAACCGGACGGACCTCTTCGATCGGCGGCGGAAGTTGATGGACACATGGGCGAAATACGCCACGGCGAAGCCAGCCGACGTCGTGTCGATCCGCGCCTGACGCCACTACACCAGAGAACGACTGCGCCTGTACGGAGTTCGTCCGCCGCATTGCGTCTTGCCGCCTTTCCGCGCGGCAGAGCGCGCATCAGAGCGTGCGACATCGTTAAGATCTGAGCGACAAGTCGCCAGTCCCCGCCATAGACGTCGGTCGGGTCGAGGATGTAGCGCAATTAAGTCACGGGTACGCTGCAGCGCACTCGTCATCGAAAACGCGTCCCGACCCCTCGATCCTGACCGTCTATAATTGGGCCATATGGTGGCGTCGCCGCTCGTGTTGCGCGTCTTTCTGAGTTCACCAGGCGATGTTGCCGAAGAACGCCGGCTGGCGCGCGAGGTGATGGAGAAGCTCGAAAGAGGCCATCTGTTGCGAGGCAAGGTTCGCTTCGACATCGTGGCCTGGGACGACGGCTATGCCGCTGTGCCGATGGACGCGCGCGAAACGCCCCAGAATTCAGTCACTCGCTATATTGGGCGTCCGTCCGACTGCGATCTGACGCTCGTTATTCTCTGGAGTCGGCTCGGAACGCGTTTGCCGCCTCACGTGTCTCGTTCTGACGGCTCCCCTTATCCGTCCGGGACCGTCTGGGAATACGAGGACGCGCTGGCTGGCAGCAAGCCGGTATTCTCTGTATCGTCGCAGCGCCAAGCCGCAGATCGATATCGACGATCCAGAAATCGAAATCAAACGTGCGCAGTACGGCGCGGTAAAAAGCTTCTTCTACGGACTTACCGATTCGGACGGCTCATTGAGAGCGGGAGTCAACGACTACGCAGATCCAACCGTGTTCAGCACGCTGCTACGCGAGCACCTCGAGGCGTTTGTGAACGAACGCCTCTCGACACAAATCGTGACGTTGTTCGACGAGCTTGGACGCAAAGAACGTGAGCTCCACGGATCGGCCGCAGTAGTCGGCCCGCACCTAGTGCCAGTGAAAGTGGGAGTTGACGTACGCCCTCTGATCGCCGTCGGTGCAACCGCCCCACATTCCTTTGTGTATTGTGCAAATGTTCTTCTTAGAAACGACCCTAACGGTTCCCATCCGACTGCCGAAGCGCCCTCGGTCCTCGGTCAGATTATGTTCCTCGACCAGGGAATTCCAGTGCTGACGATCAATACCGCTCGCTGGGGCGACACGGACCAACCAGCGATAAGGAAAGCGAAGGACCCTTTCGCCTCGCTAATCGATCTCAACACAGTTCCTTTCCGCATCGGCGAGACTCATGAACTTAACGTTGCGATAAAACATCCAGAACAGGCATACTTTTACGCCTTCGATAACGGCACATACGACCATCCCAACTGGGAGAACCCGGCATTCCGCCTCGATGGCGACACCTACCAAGTCACTGTTCGACTCCGGGGAGTCCACTTGGATCAGGAGCACCGGTTCAGGCTCTGCAACCTGGGAGCCGGAGCCGGCTTGGAGTTCACTCTCGACGTAGGTTGACAGACGGACTCTCGGACTCTCTGTGACTCGGATCTCTCCCGATGGGTTATGCACGGCAGAGTGAAACGCGGCAATCCAGGATGGTCGACCCTTCGGCGTCACTGAGGACCGATCCGCCCCCCACACCGCTGCGCTGGTATGATTTGGAGCGACGACGTGTCGCTTCACAATCACATCGGATCTTATTCGCGACCCGATCACGGAGGTTCATATCATGAGTATCGTTGTCCGCTTCAGTCCCACCGCTCTCACTGCCAAGAAGTACGACGAGACGATTAGCCAACTCAAGAACGCCGGCGAATGGCCACCGGCCGGGCTCGACTACCACGTCTGCTTCGGTTCGGATGGCAACCTTAAGGTCAGCGAGATCTGGAACTCGCGTGAGCAGTTCGAGGCCTTCGGCGAGCGTCTGATGCCGATCCTCGCCGGCGCCGGCATCCAGTTCACCAACCCGCCGGACATCTTCGAGGTTCACAACATCATCAAGGGCTGACCATCGGGCGCGGCGGCCGGATCGAGAATCGTCAATCGTTCGGGCCGCGACCGCCTCGCCGTCGGCGACCTCCGGTCGGCGGCACACCCACGATTACCGCTCAAGTAGGAACTGTTCCAATAGTCAACGCGGTGAGGCAGGACCGTCCCGCCTTGAGCCACGCGCTCAAGGCACGCCGCCGAATTGGCGGCCCGATCGGTCCTGGGTAGTCGCGTTGTGGCTACCTATTTCGATGTAAGCAATTAGCAGCTGCCGTTGAGTTATGTCGTCCGTCGGCGGATGCGAGGTCCCCCGCGAAATAGCGAGGTATCTAGCCTTTCAACGACGTTCGGCGCCGGCTTCCTCCCTCGGGTCCTCCCTCATAGCACCGCCGCCCGTCGTCGCCGAGCCACAGCTCTCGCGCCCCGTCCGACCTGCGCCCCCCGGTCGAATGCCGATGCGTTCGATTCGGCGCACGCGCGCGGCATCGCGCACCGCGACATGTCTTTTCGAACCGCGCTCGTTTCGTCAACTGCGCGTTGAGAGAAACCGTTCGGCAACCGAGCAACAGATTACGGTGCCATAAAGACTCCGCCGAGGCGTTCCCAGTTCGACGGAGACGGGCGGCCAGGCACCGCCCGTCCCAGGGCTTGTGATACATCGCGCCGTCGGTGCCGAGCCGAAAATGTCCAGCCGGTCCTGGACCCAGGCGGTGACGGCCGGCGGACTCGTGAAGACGCCGCCGAGACGCTCCCAATATAAGAGCGACGGGCGCCAGGCGGTCCCGTCCCAGGACTTGTGAGACATCGCCCATACCCGCCGACTCCAGACACGATGAGCGGGAACGCGGCGCGACGGGCGCTGCGATGATTTCTCAACTAGATTGTGAGTCCACCGGGAAAGGATGTTACAGGTCGTCGGAAACGTGGCATCGATGATGCCGCCGTGTAGGGCCTTCGCTCAGTCGAGCATGATGGGGGTTGGTAAACTTGATCGGGGGGTGGGATTTGAACCCTATGGAACTGATTTCTTAATATGTTGATGGCGTGAGACTTCTGGCAACAAGCCTCGATGCTGCATCAACTTCCCGTCCGATGAGGTTTCCGCTCACACCCGCGGGAATCCGCCCGAACCGTCCTCAGTCTTGGCAAATCGTGGCAACGGTCGCGAACCTTGAACGGACCCTCAGCCGAGCACCGCGTTGCCGAGAAGTCGGTAAATGTCGTTGACGTGCGAGTCCTTTCGAAACTCCTTTTTGATCGGTTCCGTTTGACCTTGGACCCAAATCTTCAGTTCAGCATCCAGATCGAGCAGACCTGCGCTCTCCTTCGAGAACCTGACGATCTTGGAGTAAGGAATCGTGAGGTATTCCGTCTTATACCGGTCATCCCCTGGCGATTTACCAGGATCAGTCGCTTGTTGGTGAAGACGAACATGTCGCGCACAAGCTTGTAAGCCATTGCGAGTTCTTCGCCGTCAGCCAAGATGGGCGCGAACTCTTTACGGACCTCATCGATCGAGACTTCGGACGCATGACCCATCAAACCTGATATCAAACCCATTGACCTGCCTCCTGTTTCCTATTTGCCTTCCCGGCACTGGCCGATGGGCGAACGCGGGGCGCTGTGTAAGGACTATCAGTTTGGGCTTACTGGTGAGATAGGCCGACGAGGCGGCGAGCAGGGTGTTTTGCCTGCGATCGTCAGCCCCTCAAGCGGAGAAGCAACGCAGCCGATTGACGCCGACCTCGCTGAAACTGGGTTGGTTTATTCCAAACACGCCGTCCAAGGTCGGTTCAGGCCGCGTCTATACGGAATCCGTTGCACTTTGTTGCACGCGCACTCTAGCGCCGACTCGCCATGAAGCGGACACAAAGCCGCTTCGGGCTCCGCAACCTTCCCGAGTTTCTAAAGACCACCGTCGTGTACCGCGTACCACCCTCGCTGTATTCTCGCTTACTGTCACACCCCTCCAAACCAAAAGGTGACCGACCGTCGAAAACGTAGACCTTGACGTGTCGGGGCATCTGATCGATAACATCCGATATGCGGCTGAGGTAGGAGGTGGTTCGTTGAAACCGTGCCGGTTACGCTTCGCAGCACTCCTCTTCGTGGCCATTCCAAGCCTGAACTACGCGCAGCAAACCCCTGCCGGTTGCTCACCGGCAGCCGCCCAGCTTAAGGCGACAGCGATCCGTCTGCGGTCGGAACACCCTGACGTAAACAACTTCATAGTTGCGCTGGACAAGGCTGTCGGTTTCGACACCGGCAGCGCCGACATGATTTACAGCGACGAGACTGTGCATCGCTCAGACGAGATCTCGATAGCGGTTTCCTTTCCATACCGTCAGTATCGCGCAGATTTGATCGAAGCAATTCGCACACGCGAACCGATCGCTCAAGTGGCGGTGCCAGGGCGGGTAGTGGTCTCTGTTTTTGTGTTTCAAATCGGTGCACCAAACATCATGAAGGTCGTCGTTGAGCGGAATGGTCGCGAGGTCAAGCCAGTGGCCAGTACGCTCAGACCAACGACGCAGTGTACTGCCCTAGGAGCTACGGCTACTCTGAATGAAGGGCAGGTGTCTTTTGCGTGTTCCGCGTTCGCGCCGGGCGCCAGCGTGACGGTGATAGCAATCCCCACTGCCGGTGCTAACTTCACCAAGGCCTTTAACTCTGCGACATTGGTGAAGCTCCAGCCAGGTGCCCCCGTAACGCCGCAACCGCCAACCACGATGAGGATGTAAATGACCTTATAGGGTCAACGGAAGCGGTTGTCCGAGGGCGAATCGGTGAACCGCAGGCCATCGACGGATTAGATGGACGTATACGAGCGGCCAAAGCCAGTTGTTGGATGAAACGGACGGAAAGGTCACCGAAGTAAAGCCGACAACGTTCCCGCTTGATGCGCTGAAAAAGTAACCCCTACCGCTCGGAGCGTCAATCGTGACGCGGCTCACGAAAACATAGAGGTGGTCTTAGGCTCCCGCCCAGAGAGTGCCGCGAGTAAGTTAACCCTTGAGCGTGGGTGGCCTGCACACCGAGCACGGCCCATAGCGTTTCGCTGCATCCGCCAACGACATAGCGATTTTGCTCTGGCGCAGTACCGGCACCCATCTTGGTGATACTTGTCGCCCGTTCTGGTTGCGTAAACGGTGATCGTCTTTGGGTCTTGGGCGGCATGAACATGGGCAAGATTGGAAACAACGGGCACCGCGGGGGCGATAGACCCCGTCAGCAGGACGAGGGCGAGCGTTACGAGAAAAGCGCGGGCCTTGAAGAGCATCTCGTACTTTCAACTGGCCGATGGGTGGAGGCGTGGCGCTGAGTAGCGGACGAACTATCGGTTACGGCCTACTGTTGAGATAGGCATGGCAATACGGGCTGTTTCCGCCTGCGGCTTTCTTCGCTGGCGTCGAGCGAGGCCGGTTTCAGGTCGAAACGCGCGTCATTTTTCCGGATAGAGGTCAATCATGAAGAAGTGTCACCGCCCGTCGCAATTGTGTTTGCGATGCTCAAGCTCAGCAGAGCGGCCCCGGACAGACCCAGCAATTCACACCTCCGTGCGTCGAGCATGTGCCGCTTCGGTTTTGCTAGAGCCTGTACGTCCCGTCGTTACACTTCGCGGTGGGCGCTTGGTTCCCGCCGTCGTTCGGGCAGGCCACGATCGAAGGCACGGTCGAACCGTTACAGGTCAGCCCAGGTGCAGGTGGCGCTGGGGCTGGCGGTGGCGCTGGAGCTGCAATGGCGACGATGCTTACCAGCTTGACGCCCGTCATGCCCAAGTAAGTGGCGCTAATGTTCGTATTCCCGGCGCCCTGTCCCGTTACCGATCCATTGGCCGAAACGGTGCTAACGAGCACGTTCGACGACTGCCAGGTTGCCACTGTTGTCGCGACAGTTGTGGTGTTGTCGGAATAGTTCGCAGCGGCGTTGAATTGCGTCGGACCGCCGATCGTCGGCGCTGTGCCAGCCACGGTGATGGACAGCAGGGTGGGTGCCACGACTACCGGCGCTGTAACCGAAGGCCCGGTTGGGGTCGCAGTGGGACTATTGCCGCCTGCGCACGCCCACGCCGTCAATGAACAAAGTGTGGCGGCAGAATCGTGGCGAACGCGATGTGTCTCATTAGCACCTACTTTTTCGACGTATGGGGTTTACATGTCGAGCATGGGTCGAACTGCTACTCGGCTTCCGCCAGTGAGATCGGGATCCGGCTTTGCCGCAGAAGTCCATCCTGGTGCTACTTCTCGCCCGTGCGAGTCACAAAACGGTGATGGTCTTCGAGTCTTGCGCGGCGTGAGGTAAAAAGAGTAGGGACGAGTAGGAGCGCAGGAGCGACGACTCCCATAAGAAGAACGAGCGCGAGCGTCACGACGAACGCGCGAGTCTTCAAAAAAGATTTGTGACTTTCTAATGGTCGCTGGGTGAACGCGAGGGTGAGAGGCTGTCAAGTCTAGCGGCTGGGCTTGGGGAGTGCAATAGGCAAATGTCGATAACCTCTCAGGCGGCCACGCGTGGCCCCGCCCGTAACATCAGGTTTCGTCACTCCGAGGTCGAATCGACTCCCCGGCCTGAGATAATCATCTGCCGTGTCTGCCGACTCTACAGTTGGTGCTGAATGCGCGTCTCCCCCCTCTATAGCGAGCAGATGCGGGTCTGAAGCGATTAGTCGGGCAGGTTTCTCCCACGTTGCTCCGCTCGCCATCCATCGCTGACGGGCGTGAGGTCGCTCGGTCCAACGGGCTACGTCGGGCCGCCCAGACAAAAGCTGGCGAGGGCGAGTAGCCCCCCGCCCCAAGGAATCCATACAGAATCCGCATGGCCGTTTCTCCCTGGTGGCAAACGAGCTGCGCACGCCGCTCGGAAAGTAGACCAGTCCGCCGCTCAGAAAGTGAGCCACCTGGAGGGCGGTTGATCTACGCGGATTTGCTGCGACGACAAGCTAACTGACTCTCCTTTGGGTTCTTTAAGTGACAGCGCGAGCCGGCCTTGGCCTGTGAGCGCCCCGCAGAGGATAGGGTGAT
>CAVVNL010000016.1:0-713878 GCA_963749565.1 uncultured Acidobacteriota bacterium
TCGTCAACCTTCGCGCCGGCACCTATACGGTGACGTTCACGCTGCCCGGGTTCGGCAGCGTCAAGCGCGAAGGCATCGAGCTGACCGGGGCCTTCGTCGCCACGGTCAACGGCGAGATGAGAGTCGGGACGCTCGAAGAGACGGTCACCGTCACCGGTGAGACCCCGATCGTCGATGTCCAGAGCGTGCGGCTGCAGACGGTCATGAACAACGACATGATCAGCGCGCTGCCGACCTCGCGGGCCTACAACAGCCTGATGACACTGATGCCCAACGCGGTGGCCGCCGGCGGTGCCGCCTCGGATGCGCAGACGGTTCCCGGCATGGTGGTGTTCGGCGGCGCCGGTGGCCGCGGCAACGAGGGACGTCTCCAGCTCGACGGCTTGAGCGTGGGCTCGGCGTTCAACGGCGCCGGTGTGTCCGCGTACATCCCGGACATCGGGAACGCGGCGGAAATCTCGATGGTCTCGTCGGGCGGCCTCGGCGAAGCCGAAGTCGGCGGCCCGACGATGAACATCGTGCCGAAAGAGGGCGGCAACACGATGGCCGGTTCATTTTATGCCGCCGCCACGAGCGAGGGGATGGTGGGCAGCAACTATACCCAGTCATTGAAGGACCGCGGCCTGACCACGCCGGGCGAACTGCAGAAACTCTGGGACCTCAATCTCGGCATCGGCGGGCCGATCGTCCGAGACCGCCTCTGGTACTTCGCAGGCATCCGCGATGAAGGCAGTCATCGGTCGGTGCCCGGCATGTTCGCGAATGCCAACGCCGGCGATCCGAACAAGTGGACGTACGTGGCGGACACGTCCCGGCCCGCGGTGCACGCCGCCTCGTATTTCAACCTGTCGCTGCGCCTGACCGTGCAGGCGACGCCGCGGAACAAGTTCAATGTGTTCTGGGACGAGCAGGCGCCGTGTGAGGGAGGAGCGACCCCCCAGGTGGCGTCGGACGTGTCCACGTGCCGGAGCTCCGGCGACGGCGAGTACTTTGCCGGCGGCACGGCGGCGCCCACGCCGCGCGCCAGCGCGACGCTGGCGCCGGAAACGGCCGCGTATCGCCAGTTCGGGCAGCGGGTCCGGCAGGTGAAGTGGACCTCGCCGGTGACGAACCGCGTGCTGCTCGAGAGCAGTGGCGGCGCCTACTGGAGCCGGTATGGCGGCATCCCGATGCCGGGCTCGAGCACGACCGACTTGATTCGGGTGGTCGAGCAATGTGCGGGAGGCTGCCTCGCCAACGGCAACATCCCGGGCTTGACGTACCGGTCGGGCAACTGGTCCTCGAACATCAACATGTCGGTCAACTGGGCGGCGGCCGCCACCTACGTCCTGGGCGCGCAGAGCCTGAAGTTCGGGTACCAGGGCGCGTTCCTGTATCAGCAGAATAACGCCCTCACGAACTCCCAGTACCTGCAGTACCGCTTCAACAACGGCGTGCCGGATCAGATGACCATGACGATCGGCAATTATTCGTTCGGCGGGCGCGTCCGCGCCGACTCCTTCTACGCGCAGGATCAGTGGACACGCGGCCGGATGACGCTGCAGGGGGCGCTGCGGTACGACCACGCGTGGAGCTATTTCCCGGAGGTGCAGGTCGGCCCCGTCCGGTTCTTCCCGAATCCGGTCGTCTACCCGCACACCGAGGGCGTGACGGGCTATCACGACCTCACGCCACGCGGCGGCATCGCGTTCGATGTCTTCGGCAACGGGAAAACGGCCATCAAGGGGAATGTGGGCCGGTATCTCGAAGCCGCCCAGAACGGCGGCCTCTTCACCGACTCGAGACCGGTCGGACGCCTGGTGACGACGACGACCAGGGCCTGGACGGATCAGGACAAGGACTTCGTGGCCGACTGCGACCTGTTGAATCCCGCGCAGCAGGACCTTCGCAGCAAGAACGGAGATTTTTGCGGCCCGAATGCCAACCAGGCATTTGGCACGCCGAACTTTGACACGACGCAGGACCCGGCGTTGTTCTCGGGCTGGGGGATCCGGTCGGGTGACTGGCAGGTGGGCATGGCGATCGAACAGCAACTGCTGCCTCGCGTGTCGGTCGAGTTCGGCTATCAGCGGCGCTGGCTCGTGAACTTCTACGCCAGCGACAGCCTCAACCGGAGTGTGCAAGACCACACGGAGTTCGGCCTCAACGTGCCCACGGATGCGCGGCTGCCGAATGGCGGCGGGTACGTGTTCGGCGGCCTGTACAACGTGACCGCAGACGCGGCCGCCAAGGGCGCCAACAACTTCGTCACGACCGCGAGCACCTACGGCGACCAGACGCAGGTGGCCAACTCGATCAACTTCAAGGTCACCGCGCGGCCGGCGAGCGGACTGTCGCTGCAGGCCGGCTTCAACACCTCGAATACCCATTCGGATTACTGCGAGATTCGGAGCCAGCTGCCCGAATGGACCGTGGCCGGTGCGCAGAACCCGGTCAACCCCTGGTGCGACACGTCGACCGGGTACGTCACGCGGTTCACCGGCTTCGGGTCGTACATGATCCCGAAGATTGAGGTGCAGCTGGCGGGGACGTTCAGGAGCGACCAGGGAGGAGAGTTGGACGCGAACTGGGCTGCGCCCAATTCGGCCACGGTGGGGCTGAACCGGGCCTTCGCGGGTGTCGGGGGCCAGACGGTGACGGTCAACCTCATCGAGCCGGGCACGTTCTTCGGCGATCGGGTCAACCAGATCGACCTCCGCGTGGCCAAGATTCTCAGATTCGGGCGGACGCGGACCAACGTCGGGTTCGACATCTCCAACATCACGAACGCGGCGCCTGTGCTCACCTATAACGAGACGTTCATTCCGAACCAGGCGGTCTCGACCTGGTTGACGCCGACCTCGGTGCTGCAGCCGCGTTACATCAAAGTCAGCGCGCAGTTCGATTTCTGATACGGTAAGACCGAAGTGTCGATGCTCGCACCGGTAGGTTCGGGTTCTTCGTTCGGTTCTACCAAAGGCCCGCTCTCCTTCAGGGCGGGCAGCGGCCTTCCCGGCGTCACGTAACGTAGCTTTCCCAGGACGAGCCAGAGAGAAGCGCGCCATCCCTGAGGGCCCCGCTCGATCGCGTTACGACCAAGTAAAGGAGTCAACTCATGTTGAAACCGTGTGCAGCGTCCGTCGTCCTCCTGCTGGTTCTGGTCCCGTCCGCGGCGTTTGCTCAGGCCTCGATCACCGGCATCGTCAGGGATTCGTCGGGGGCTGTGCTCCCGGGTGTCACCGTCGAAGCCTCCAGCCCGGTGCTGATCGAGAAAGTCCGCACCGCCGTCGCTGATGGCGCCGGCCAATACCGCATCGTCAACCTTCGCGCCGGCACCTACACGGTGACGTTCACGCTGCCCGGGTTCGGCACCGTCAAGCGCGAAGGCATCGAGCTGACGGGGGCCTTCGTCGCCACGGTCAACGCCGACCTGACGGTCGGGACGCTCGAAGAGACCGTCACCGTCACCGGCGAGACGCCGATCGTCGACGTCCAGAGCGTGCGGCTGCAGACGGTCATGAACAACGACATGATCAGCTCGCTGCCGTCCTCGCGGGCGTACAACAACCTCATGACGCTGATGCCCAACGTGGTCACCGCCAGCGGTTCGGAGCAGACGGTTCCCGGCATGGTGGTGTTTGGCGGTGCGGGTGGCCGCGCCAACGAGGGACGCCTCCAGCTGGACGGCCTGAGCGTCGGTTCCGCGTTCGGCGGCGCCGGCGTGTCCGCGTACATCCCCGACGTCGGGAACGCGCAGGAAATCTCGATGGTCTCGTCGGGCGGCCTCGGCGAAGCCGAAGTCGGCGGCCCGACGATGAACATCGTGCCGAAAGAGGGGGGCAACACGCTCGCCGGGCAATTCTATGCCGCCGCCGTGAGCGGGGGGATGGTGGGCAGCAACTACACGCAGGAGTTGCAGGACCGCGGCCTGACCACGCCGGGCGAGCTCCAGCAGCTCTGGGACTTCAACCTCGGGATCGGCGGGCCGATCGTCCGAGACCGCCTCTGGTACTTCCTTGGCGTGCGCGACGAGGGCAGTCATCGGTCCGTCCCCGGCATGTTCGCAAATGCCAACGAGGGCGACCCGACGAAGTGGACCTATGTGGCGGATACGTCCCGTCCGGCCGTTAACGCCGCCTCCTATCGCAACCTGTCGCTGCGCCTGACCGTGCAGGCGACGCCGCGCAACAAGTTCAACGTGTTCTGGGACGAGCAGGCGCCGTGCGAGGGTGGCGCGTCTCCCTTTGCAGGCAGCGACGTGTCCGCCTGCCGGAAGGCCGGCGACGGCGAGTACTTCGCCGGCGGCACGGCGGCGCCCACGCCGCGCGCCAGCGCGACGCTGGCGCCGGAAACCGCCGCGTATCGCGATTTCGGGCAGCGGGTCCGGCAGGTGAAATGGACATCGCCGGTGACGAACCGGTTGCTGCTCGAAAGCAACGCAGGCGCCTACTGGAGCCGGTACGGGGGCAAGCTGATTCCGGGGGCGAACACCGAGGACTTGATCCGTGTGGTCGAGCAATGCGCGGGGGGCTGCCTGGCCAACGGCAACATACCCGGCTTGACGTACCGCTCGGGCAACCGGTCCTCGAACATCAACATGTCGGTCAACTGGGCGGCCGCCGCCACGTACGTCTTCGGCGCGCAGAGCCTGAAGGTCGGGTACCAGGGCGCGCTCCTCTATCAACAGTCGAACAGCATCACGAACTCCGAGTACCTTCAATACCGCACGAACAACGGCGTGCCGGATCAGATGACCCTCACGATCAACAACTACTCGTTCGGCGGACGCGTCCGCGCCGACTCCTTCTACGTGCAGGATCAGTGGACGCGCGGCCGCATGACGCTGCAGGGGGCGCTGCGGTACGACCACGCGTGGAGCTACTTCCCGGAGGTGCAGGTCGGCCCCGTCCGGTTCTTCCCGAATCCGGTCGTCTACCCGCACACAGAGGGCGTCACGGGCTATCACGACCTCACGCCACGCGGCGGCATCGCGTTCGATGTCTTCGGCAACGGGAAAACGGCCCTCAAGGGGAATATGGGCCGGTATCTCGAAGCCGCCCAGAATGCCGGCCTCTTCATCGCGTCGAGACCAGTCGGACGCCTGGTGACGACGACGACCAGGGCCTGGACCGATACGGACAAGGACTTCGTGGCCGACTGCGACCTGTTGAATCCCGGGGCACAGAATCTGAGCGGCCAGGGCGGAGATATCTGCGGCCCGAACGCGAACCAGGCCTTTGGCACGCCGACCTTCGACACGACGCAGGACCCGGCGTTGCTCTCGGGCTGGGGGATCCGGTCGGGTGACTGGCAGGTGGGCGTGTCGCTCGAACAGCAACTGCTGTCCCGCGTGTCGCTCGAGGTCGGCTACCAGCGGCGCTGGCTCGTGAACTTCACCGCGACCGACAGCCTCACCCGCGGGGTGAACGACCACACGCAGTTCGGCATCAACGTGCCCACGGATGCGCGGCTGCCTGACGGCGGCGGGTACGTGCTCAACGGCCTCTACAACGTGACCCCGGCCGCGGCCGCGCTCAGCGCCAATAACTTCGTCACGGACGCGGCAGCGTACGGCGACCAGACCCAGATGGCCAACTCGATCAACATGAAGGTCACCGCGCGGCCGGGACGCGGCCTGTCCCTGCAGGGTGGCTTCAACAGCACGAAAACGGACCTCGACAGCTGCGCCGTCCGCTCCCTGTTGCCGGAGACCGCGCCGATCAACCCCTGGTGCGGTACGTCCACCGGGTACGTCACGCGTTTCACCAGCTTCGGGTCGTACACCATCCCGAAGATTGATCTGCAGCTTGCGGGGACGTTCAGGAGCGACCCGGGAGCGGAGCTCGCAGCGAACTGGGCCGCGCCCAATTCGGCCACCGTCGGCCTGAACCGGCCGTTCGCCGGCGTCGGGGGGCAGACGGTGACGGTCAACCTCGTCGAGCCCGGCACGCTCCACGGCGATCGGGTGAACCAGTTCGACCTCCGCCTGGCCAAGATTCTCCGGTTCGGGAGCACGCGGACCAACGTCGGGGTCGACATCTACAACGTCACGAACGCGGCGCCTGTGCTCACTTATAACGAGACGTTCACTCCAAACCAGGCGGTGTCGACCTGGTTGAGGCCGAACTCGGTCCTGCAGCCGCGATACGTCAAGTTCAGCGCGCAGATCGACTTCTGATGAGGAAACACCGGCGTCGATAGGCCTCCGGCAGGTTCGGATTCTTCGTTCGGTTCTACTGAAGGCCCGCGTTCGCAGGAACGCGGGCCTTCTTGGCTTCAACGCGCCCTCGCCTTCCCAGGACGATCCGAAAGCGGCACGCCCGTCCCTGTAAATCGGACTCAGCTCCTGTGCAGTCGCCGGCTGAATCACTGGTTGACTGTATTGACGGCCGTATCCTTCGGCAGTACACCTGCCCCACCGGCGAGAACCAACCACCTTCCTGAAGATCCCCGGCCCCGGCGGGTGTCGGCGTGACGAAACGGAGGCACAGCGACAGATCAAGCGTCGGTCGGGAAGGCCCGGCTCAACCGTGTTACGACCCAGCAAGGAGTCAATTCATGTTGAAACTGCGCGCAGCGTGCGTCGCGTCCTGTTGGTTGTAGTCCCGTCCGCGGCGTTCGCTCAGGCGTCGATCACCGGTATCGTCAAGGATACGTCGGGGGCCGTGCTCCCGGGTGTCACGGTCGAGGCCTCCAGCCCGGTGCTGATCGAAAAAGTCCGCACCGCCGTCGCTGATGGCACCGGCCAGTACCGCATCGTCAACCTTCGCGCCGGCACCTACACGGTGACGTTCACGCTGCCCGGGTTCGGCACCGTCAAGCGCGAAGGCATCGAGCTGACGGGGGCCTTCGTCGCCACGGTCAACGCGGACCTGACGGTCGGGACGCTCGAGGAAACCGTCACGGTTACCGGTGAGACGCCGATCGTCGACGTCCAGAGCGTGCGGCTGCAGACGGTCATGAACAACGACATGATCAGCTCGCTGCCGTCGTCGCGGGCGTACAACAACCTGATGACGCTGATGCCCAACGTGGTCACCGCCAGCGGTTCGGAGCAGACGGTTCCCGGGATGGTGATATTCGGTGGTGCGGGTGGCCGCGCCAACGAGGGACGCCTCCAGCTCGACGGCTTGAGCATCGGTTCCGCGTTCGGCGGCGCCGGCGTGTCCGCGTACATCCCGGACGTCGGGAACGCGCAGGAAATCACGATGGTGTCGTCGGGCGGCCTCGGCGAAGCCGAGGTCGGCGGCCCCACGATGAACATCGTGCCGAAAGAGGGCGGCAACACGCTCGCCGGTCAATTCTATGCCGCCGTTGTGGGCGGGGGGATGGTGGGCAGCAACTACACGCAGGAATTGCAGGACCGCGGCCTGACCACGCCGGGCGAGCTGCAGCAGCTCTGGGACTTCAACCTCGGCATCGGCGGGCCGATCGTCCGGGACCGCCTCTGGTACTTCCTTGGCGTGCGCGACGAGGGCAGTCATCGGTCCGTCCCCGGCATGTTCGCAAATGCCAACGAGGGCGACCCGACGAAGTGGACCTACGTGGCGGATACGTCCCGTCCCGCCGTTAACGCCGCCTCCTATCGCAACCTGTCGCTGCGCCTGACCGTGCAGGCGACGCCGCGCAACAAGTTCAACGTGTTCTGGGACGAGCAGGCGCCGTGTGAGGGTGGCGCGTCTCCGTTTGCAGGCAGCGACGTGTCCGCCTGCCGGAAGGCCGGCGACGGCGAGTACTTCGCCGGCGGCACGGCGGCGCCCACGCCGCGCGCCAGCGCGACGCTGGCGCCGGAAACCGCCGCGTATCGCGATTTCGGGCAGCGGGTCCGGCAGGTGAAATGGACATCGCCGGTGACGAACCGGTTGCTGCTCGAAAGCAACGCAGGCGCCTACTGGAGCCGGTACGGGGGCAAGCTGATTCCGGGGGCGCAAGACCGAGGACTTGATCCGTGTGGTCGAGCAATGCGCGGGGGGCTGCCTCGACAACGGCAACATACCCGGCTTGACGTACCGCTCGGGCAACCGGTCCTCGAACATCAACATGTCGGTCAACTGGGCGGCCGCCGCCACCTACGTCTTCGGCGCGCAGAGCCTGAAGGTCGGGTACCAGGGCGCGCTCCTCTATCAACAGTCGAACAGCATCACGAACTCCGAGTACCTCCAATACCGCACGAACAACGGCGTGCCGGATCAGATGACCCTCACGATCAACAATTATTCGTTCGGCGGGCGCGTCCGCGCCGACTCCTTCTACGCGCAGGATCAGTGGACGCGCGGCCGCATGACGCTGCAGGGGGCGCTGCGGTACGACCACGCGTGGAGCTACTTCCCGGAGGTGCAGGTCGGCCCCGTCCGGTTCTTCCCGAATCCGGTCGTCTACCCGCACACAGAGGGCGTCACGGGCTATCACGACCTCACGCCACGCGGCGGCATCGCGTTCGATGTCTTCGGCAACGGGAAAACGGCCCTCAAGGGGAATATGGGCCGGTATCTCGAAGCCGCCCAGAATGCCGGCCTCTTCATCGCGTCGAGACCAGTCGGACGCCTGGTGACGACGACGACCAGGTCCTGGACCGATACGGACAAGGACTTCGTGGCCGACTGCGACCTGTTGAATCCCGGGGCACAGAATCTGAGCGGCCAGGGCGGAGATATCTGCGGCCCGAACGCGAACCAGGCCTTTGGCACGCCGATCTTCGACACGACGCAGGACCCGGCGTTGTTCTCGGGCTGGGGGATCCGGTCGGGTGACTGGCAGGTGGGCGTGTCGCTCGAACAGCAACTGCTGTCCCGCGTGTCGCTCGAGGTCGGCTATCAGCGGCGCTGGCTCGTGAACTTCACCGCGACCGACAGCCTCACCCGCGGGGTGAACGACCACACGCAGTTCGGCATCAACGTGCCCACGGATGCGCGGCTGCCTGACGGCGGCGGGTACGTGCTCGGCGGCCTCTACAACGTGACCCCGGCCGCGGCCGCGCTCGGCGCCAATAACTTCGTCACGGAAGCGGCAGCGTACGGCGACCAGACCCAGATGGCCAACTCGATCAACATGAAGGTCACCGCGCGGCCGGGACGCGGCCTGTCCCTGCAGGGCGGCTTCAACAGCGCGAAACACGGACACTGCGACAGCTGCAGCCGCTCCGTTCGCCAGTTGCCGGAGACCGCGCCCGATCAACCCCTGGTGCGACACGTCCACCGGATTCGTCACGCGTTTCACCAGCTTCGGGTCGTACACCATCCCGAGGATTGACTGCAGGTTGCGGGGACGTTCAGGAGCGACCCGGGAGGAGAGTTGGACGCGAACTGGGCCGCGCCCAATTCGGCCACCGTCGGCCTGAACCGGCCGTTCGCCGGCGTCGGGGGTCAGACGGTGACGGTCAACCTCGTCGAGCCCGGCACGCTCCACGGCGATCGGGTGAACCAGTTCGACCTCCGCCTGGCCAAGATTCTCCGGTTCGGGCGTACGCGGACCAACGTCGGGGTCGACATCTACAACGTCACGAACGCGGCGCCGGTGCTGACCTATAACGAGACGTTCACTCCGGGCCAGACGGTCTCGACCTGGTTGAGGCCGACCTCAGTGCTGCAGCCGCGATACGTCAAGTTCAGCGCGCAGATCGATTTCTGATTGGAAGGTGCTGGCTGAACCGCCTGGAAGGCTGGACCGCACCAGCGTACGTCATGTCTGGCTTCAGCCAGACGCGTCTCGATCATCTCGCGCTCAAACTCTCGATCAACGCGATCGAGCTCGGTTTGGGCCTCGACGGATGCGTCGCGAGGAAGACGCCCTCGGCCCACGTCAACGGCGTGCGCCCTTCCTTGTCCTTGACGTCGAGCTTCGCGCCCTTGTCCACGAGGAACCGGATGATGTCGTCGGACCCTCTGTTGGCGGCGCCGTGGACCGCCGTCAGCCCCATCGAGTTGACGGCATTCACGTCCATCCCGAGCGAGTAGCAGAGCTCCACCGCTTCGAGCAAGCTTCTCGGGTCCCTCGTCGTAGGTCTGGTAGAAGACCCAGTTGATGCCCGCGGCGGCCATCAGGGCCGTGGTCCCCGCCACCGTCGTGAATATGCGGGTCGGCGCCATGCGCGAGGAGCAGGCGCATCACGGTGACGTCGCCAGCCAGCGCCGCGGTCAGGAACGGCGTCTGACCGGTGAAGTCCACCCACGAGAGCGAACCAGTACCCTTCAGAAAGTGTCGTTTGAACGGCGGGATCTCCTTCGTTCTCACGTCGACGTTGGCGCCCCGTTCGATCAGGACCTTGATCAGCTCGACAAACGGTGCGCGATCGATGCTGTTTTCCTGCGTGCCGGCGTCGAAGTCCTGATTGCGTGTTTCCACGGCCGACCACAGAGGCGTGCGGCCGTACCAATCGCTCGCGTGGATATCCGCCCCGCGATCGATCAGGAACAGGGCGACGGCGACGTGATTATTGGTGATCGCCGCGATCAGCGGGGAGATGCCGTTGGCATCGGCCTGGTTGATCTCCGCCCCGGCCTCGACGAGCGTGCGCGCGATGTCGAGGCGGCCGTCGCGAGCGGCATAGAGGAGCGGCGACAGCCCGCCTGGAATCGGGTTGCGCAACCCGCGCGCGGGCAATCCGCCCCGCACGATGCCGACACCGTGCCCGAATCCCGGCACCGAATTCGGCAGGATCCACGCCGGTGTGCCGCCGACCCTGGTCGTCGCGTTCGGCTGCGCGCCATGGGCGAGCAGCAGCTTCACGATCTCGGGATGATTCTCCCGCACCGCCACCATCAGCGCGGTCTGCTGAAACGCCGGATCCTTGGCCTCGACCATCGCCCCGCGGTCGAGCAGCAGCTTCACAGGGCCGCTGCTGCCCAGGCGCACCGCCGCCATCAGCGCGGTCTCCCCCGTCGGATCGGAGGAATTCGGATCGGCGCCCGCATCGAGCAGCAGCCGGATCATCGCCTCGTTACCGTTCGCGCAGGCGAGAAAGAGTGGCGTGATGCCGTATCGATTGGCGAGTGTGGCGTCTGCGCCGGCGCCGAGCAGCAGACGGGCGGTCGCGAGATCGTCCTCGCGCACCGACCAGTGCAACGCCGGCGTGCCGTCCTTCCCGGGCACGTTGGCATCCACCTTCTGCCCGAGCAGCGCTCGCACGGCGGCGCCGTCGCGCTTCATCACCGCGTCCGCGAGCCGCGAGTCGCCCGGTTCCGCCGCACTGACGCCGGGCGCCGGCAGCAGCATTCCCACGAGCGACGCGATCATCAGCGACCGAATGTTCCCGGTGGTTCTGCAGTCCATATGTCCTCCAAGTGGCGAACAGCTACGCTGGCGATCTCTGCGCCGGCCTACCTCGGGTCGCCCTTTTCCCTGATTTCGGTGAACAGACGCCGCATCCAGGGACTGTTCTCCTGGCAGATGTACTCCTGAATCTCGCCTTTCTCGTCCCAGACGATGTCGAAACCAACGGTCCAGGGTTCGGTGTACGCTGCCGGATCGTCAATCGTGGCTTCGTAGCGCAGGGTATAGAGATCCTTTCGCGTGAACCGTTCGACGATGTGCATCGAGTCCGTATGTGGATCGCCGGCCATATCGATCCAGCCTCCCTCGTTGAAGCCGACGACGTCCACGACCAGCGTGTCGCCTTCCCAGCGGCCGACCGAGTGGCCAAGCCACGTCGGGTTCAGTTCGTCGCCTTTTGGATGCGGCCGGCCGTCCATGTAGATGAGACGCCAGATGTGGGCGCCTCCCTCGTAGATCATCACGATGCGCTTCTGCGCGGGGAGCTGAAGGATCTCCATCGGGAAAGGCGTGGTCATCAGCCGCGGTCCGGAGGGTGGCATGCAATAGCCCTGAGGATCCCATTTCGACTGATCGGCCCTGCGCTGCAACGCCAGCTTCCGGGCCCACGGCTGGTAGGGAATCTCCTTGGGATGGAGCAGCACCTGTTTGTAGTCCTGGAATTGCGCGAGATGCCAGTGTCCCTTGTTCGGTTCGGTCGGCCCCAGGTTCGGGGTGCCATCGGCGAGTCGAGGCGTCGGTGGATATGGTTTTGGCGGCAGGACCGGGTTTGGATTGACCTGCGCCACGGCCGTCGGACGCGAGCGAAAGAACAAGCGCAGCCACGGTTCCGACGAGTCGAGCGACGCGATGGGGATTCACGCCCAAACCCTCCTTAAGGAAACCGCAATCGTGGAATTGTAACTGCTCTCGCAGGGAAACTCGACTGCTAGTTTCGAGCCGCTACGGTGCCGCCGTAAAGTAGTTGAGGCTGACGGTTGCGAGCTCCGAGGGCGGGAATTTCGATTGAAAACGCTCGTCAGCCCGCAAGCCGGCTTCGCGCGCGCACTCCAGAAACACCGGAAGCTCGACCAGATACTGGTCGGAGAAGCCGTGCGTGCCGTCGTACGCGATGGCGGGCGTGCGATCGAGATTCGCCGCCGTCACCGGCGGCGGCAGCGTGTGCAGCTCCAGGACGAGCAGCCCGAACCTGCCGATGTAAGGGGCCCACCGGCGGAGATGCCGGACGAGATTCTCCTCGAGCTCGTCGGCCGGAATCTCCTCCCCCAGATACGCGAACGCGCCGGTCGTGCGCGGCGTGCGCGAGCCGCTCGCGTAGTTGGCCAGGCGCGTGTACGGCCGGTTGTGATCCAGAAACGACCGGATGTGCAGCAGATCGTGGACGTCGAGGCCGAGCGCCTCCAGATCGCTCGCCAGTTGTGCCGGCCGATTGATGTCTCCGTGGATGACGTGGGACACGGGGATGCCGGCCGCGTGCAGCGTCTGCTTCGTCGCGCGCCTCGCAATCCGGTTGAAGTCCGCGCCGACGACGGTCAGCGGGTGCTCGTCGAGCATGCCGCCGCGGGCGGTCCGTTGTTGCACGACCGCATACAGGTGCGCGAGCAGCGTGCCATCGCCCGAGCCCATGTCGCAGATGCCGCGCGGCTGCTGGTGGATCGGGCGATTGAAGATCTCGACGACGACTTCATCGAGCTTCTTGAAATAGGTCCTGTGGGCGCCCCCGCTGCCCCACACGTTCATCGCGCGGTTCACGGTGGTTTCGATCCCGCCCGGGTCGACCCGCGGAATGCGCGGGTTGCCGAACAGCAGCGTGGGCAGGACGGCGAACATTGGCAGGTACGACACGGTGACGCCGTACGAGGCCGCTATCTGTGCGGCATACCGCCCGCGGCCCGTCAGCTGCACACCCTGTTCCGTGCGCTCGATCCAGCCGGGAATCGACAGCAGCTCGAACAGGCACGTGAGGCTGGCCGCGTTGCCCGGCAACGCCTCGACACGGACCGGTCCGCCCTCGAGCCGGCCCAGCACGTCGCGCCGCGCCAACGCCACCATCGCCGGGCCGATCAGCATGCCATCGAGATGCCCGCGCACGAGATCGCGCACACGCGAGGTCATCGGCTGGTCGTGCGGGGCGATGCGCCACCCATCCTTCGCCCGCTGCACGAGCTCGCGCAGCGGCGCGAGCAACGGCTCGTCTGACGGCCCGAACACGTAGTCGTCGAGGATCAGGGCCTTCGGGAGAAAGAAGGAGGTCAGCTCGCCGTACAGCGGCGGCGCCAGCGTCATCGCGATGCGGCCTTCGTTCGTCAGCGTGTACGCCAGCGGTCCGTTCGGGGTGCCCGGCGTTGGCGCCGCACCCGCGCCGTGGGCCCGGTTCGCAGCCGTTGGTCCGGCACTCAGCCACCCGCAGGACGTGAGCAGCCGAAGCGCCACGCGGAGGTAACCCGGATTGGCGCGCGTCCGTCGCCAGGATCTCCGCGAAATCGAGCGCGCCGGGCGCCCCGTCAGCACCTCGAGCGCGCCGCGTTCCCAAAGGGCGCCGATCGTGGGCGCGATCGCGAGGCCCGCGAGGTGCGTGAAGACCGCAGCCCGGACGCCGGCCTTGTCAGCCTCGGAGATGGACACGGCCGGCAATGATTCCAGAGGTCACAGTCTGCCCTCGAAGAGATCGCGCCCGGCCACGAGCGCGCCAATCTTGCGATCGACGACGCTGCGCTGCAGCATCCAGAATCCGCAGTCGGGGTGGACGTATCGCAGCCGCCGCTCACCGAGGGTCTTGACGATGCGCTCGATCCGGGAGGCGATGAGCTCCGGGCTCTCGACTTCGTTGTCCTTGATGTCGACGACGCCGATGCCGAGGCCGATCTTCGGGTCGAGGTCGGCAAACACGTCCAGCTCGTCGTAGCCGCGCCGCGCGAACTCCAGGACGAGATGATCGGCACGCAGCGAGTTCAGGAAGGGGATCAGGTCGCGCCAGAAACCGCTCAGCATCGGTTGGCCGCCGTAGTTGCCGAAGCAGATGTGCACCGCCTTCTCGTTCAGCATCCCGTCCAGGACGTGGTTGATCGCCTGGGCCGCCCACTTCGTGTCCTGCGGAAAACCCGCGATGCTTGCCTCGTCGAGCTGCACGGTGTCGGCTTCGACGAGCTCGAGCTGCCGCCGCAGCACGGCGGCGAGGTCCATCGCGAGGTCAGGCAGGTCGGGGTAGTACGTGTTGTTCAACAGCCGCGCGAGCATGTGCGGGCCGGTGCACGTGAACTTGAACGGCAGACGGGTGAGCACGCGGGCGAACTCGCAGTCGCGCGGCAGGTTCAGCGTGCCGTCGCCGATCCTGCTGACGACGGTCGCCCCCGTGAGCGCCAGGTAGCCGGCGGCCCGATCGGCGCGATAGCGCTCGGAGTCGAACGGCGAGTCCGTCCGCCGGATGCCGTCCAGCCGGGAGACGAAATAGTCGACCATGCCGTTGGCTTCCGGATGGCTCGCGTCGAACCGCATCAGTTCGCCGTCGGTGACCAGGTCGAGGCCGGCCAGTTCCTGCGTCTTCAGCACCGCCATCACGGCATCCCGCACGACGAGACGCGACGGGTTGCCGACCATCCAGGGGAGAACCGGATAACTGCCGACGACCGTCGTTTTGATGCGAGCGGGCATGAACGTGCGATGCCGTTTCAGTCAGGCCGTGGCCGCGACGGGGTGCGCACCCGCGGGCTGCTGCCGACCTGCTCGTAGCGGAAGCCGTCCGCGGGCCGATCGAGCCTGGAGATGTAGAGCCGGTTCGCTTGCGCGCGGCCGAGGCTGCCCGTGACGACGACCCGATCGCCCGGCTTCAACGTGTCGGCCGTCACGCCGACCGCGGCGAGCTCGGACCGGTTGTCCATCTCGAGCACCCACTCTTGCGCCTTGCCGCCGGCATCGGCCACCTCGATCATCAGGAGTGGATGCGGATTGGTGAACTGAAACCGGATGACAGCCCCTTCGACGGTCGCTTTCCTGCTGCTGTCGTAGACGGCCGCAATCGAATGATGCGCAAGGACCGCGATGCCGGAACAGGCCATGCCCACGGCGAACGACAGAATCCATCGTGTCATACGGCGATTCTAACTCTGGAGGTTACAAAGTCGGGTATCCTCCAGCACCTCCGTCAAAGTGGGATCCGCTTTCCACGTGGGATCGCTTTAGCCGGACATAGGCAGGGTATTCCGCTGGAGGTAACCAATGGTGTCGCTCGCAGCATTATGGGCTCCTATCCTGCTGGCCGCGGTTCTCGTGTTCCTTGCCAGCTCGCTGATACACATGGTGCTGCCCTATCACCGGACGGACTATGGCAAGGTGGGATCCGAGGACAAGGTGATGGACGCGCTGAGGCCGTTCGGCATAGCCCCCGGTGACTACATGGTTCCCTGTTCCACCTCCCCTGCCGCGGCGCAGGCGCCCGAGTTCGTCGCCAAGTTGAAGCGCGGCCCGTTCCTCATCATGACCGTGTTCCCGTCCGGACCGATGGCGATGGGCGGCAGCCTCGCAGCGTGGTTTGTCTTCTGCGTGGCCGTCGGGGTGTTTGCCGGCTATCTCACGAGCCGTGCCCTGCCGGCCGGTGCGCCCTACCTCGAGGTCTTCCGCTTTACGGGGACGATCGCATTTGCCGGGTATGCGCTGGCGCTGTGGGAGAACACCATCTGGTACAGGCGCGCGTGGACGACGACGTTGAAAGCCAATATCGACGGGCTGATATATGCGCTGTTGACCGGAGGTGCGTTCGGGTGGCTGTGGCCGCAGGCCTGAAGGAGGTCGAACATGACGGTTCCGGTCAAGGCGAGACATCGACGACATCGATTACGGGGTCCGATCCTGGCGTTGGCTGCATCGAGCTTGTTGCCGCTACATCTCCAGGCTCAGTGGCTGCACTACCCGACCGCTGGTGTTCCCAAGACGCCTGGCGGAAAGCCGAACCTGAGCGCCCCAGCGCCGAGAACAAGTGATGGCAAGCCGGATCTCTCCGGCATGTGGGACATCGAGCACAACCGGCCCTGCCCGCCGGAAGGCTGCGCGGACATGCTGGTCGGTCAGGAGTTTGTGAACATCGGCTGGAGTCTCGAGACGGGTCTTCCCTATCAGCCCTGGGCGGCGGCTCTGGTGAAGGAACGGATGGAGCAGGAAGGCAAAGACGATCCCGGCACCCACTGCCTGCCGACAGGGATCGTGAAAATGCACACGACTCCCTTGATCAGAAAGGTCATCCAGATTCCAGGACTCGTCGTCATTCTCAACGAGCGCAACACAACCTACCGCCAGATATTCACGGACGGGCGGCCGCTGCCGACCATCGACCAGCCGTCGTACACGGGCTACTCGTCGGGAAAGTGGGAAGGCGACACGCTGGTCGTGCAGACGATTGGTTTCAAGGACGGCCTGTGGCTCGACCGCAACGGCAGCCCGATGACGGACGCCGCCAAAATGAGTCGAGCGATTCCGGCGGGTGAACTACGGGAAGCTGGAGATCGAAGTCACTGTCGACGATCCCAAAGCGTACACGGCGCCGTGGACGGTGACGCTCAATCACTTCCTCATGACCGATACGGAGCTGCTGGATTACATCTGCCTGGAAAACGAGAAGGACATCCCGCACCTGGTCGGTAAGTAGACGCGGCGCTCGCGGGCTATTCCCGCGTCAGCTTGAAATCACCCTTGATGTTGCCGCGGGTCCACGTCCCGGTCAGGGTTCGGCTGTGCGAACCGATGTTCTCCAGTTTCCCGTCGACGACAACCTTGACGGGGTTTCCACGTTCGTCCTTGGAATCGGCTTCGAGGTGAAGCGTCCACTTCGTGGAATCCAGCGTCCCGACTCGAATCGGCGCTTCATCGGGCTCGCCAGGATTGATGATCCCGCTGAGCGTGGTGGTGTTCCAGTCCAGGATGATCAATACTGGATTCTGAAGCTTTCGCTGAAGGCCCCCATTCGCCGGACCAGGTGCCGATCAGCGGGTGGCCCTCCTGGGCTACCGATCGGGGCCACCGCCGTGATCGTCAGGCAGGCAAGAACACAAACACAAACCCGAAGCCCCTCACGCGCATCTGACCTCCGCTCGCTCTACGGCGCTGACCCGGCTGCTGCGTTCGACACTTCACGTTCTCGCCCGCCAATCATCAGGAGCGGGAGCAAGATTGCCGTCCTGGCAGAGGAACTCGAACTGCTCGGCTCCGGCCGACCAGCGGAAGAACATGCCGGTCGTCCACGGTGCTTGTATAGGCGCCGGGATCGTCGATCGTGATTTCGTAGCGCAGCGTGTTGAAATCCGGGCGCGTGATGCGTTCGGTCAGGTGAAGTTGCTTCGGTGGTCGGCAGGCCCCGAAGGTCGATCCAGGATCGTTCGTTGAACCCGATCGTGTCGATGACCAGCGTATCCCCCTCCCAGTGCCCAACGGAGTGTCCGTAGTAGCTGGGATCCAGATCCTTGGGATGAGGGCGGCCATCCATGAAAATCGGCCGGAAGGAATGAGGCCCGCCGGTCTGCGTGATGTAGATCCGCTTCTGCTCGGGAACATGGATGAAGTCGGTCCCGTACGCAGTGGCGACCATCCGCGCGCCGCCTGCGGGCTTGCACCGTGTATAGGGCTCGAACTCATGCTGCGTCCGGAAGATGTACAGTGCCCGTGCCCAGGGCTGAAAAGGAACCTGGCTGAACTTGGGCTTTGGGAAATGCCCCGGGCGCCGGAGGAGGAGATCTGTAGCGTCGTCGCGCAGGCCGACCTCCTCCGGCTCGCTCGGGAAACAGCATGCGGCTGTCAACGCCGTTCCACGTGCCTTTCTGTCCTGGACGGCGATCCAGAAGTTGATCGTCCCATCCGCTGTTCGCGGCGCCGGCCGCGGTGGCGCGGCCGGCTTCTGACCGCCTTGCGCCGAAGGCGACTGGCCCAGGACCGGCAAGAGGACGAGCACACACGTAGCTGTGCATGCGGCGAGAAGACAACGCCCGCGCATTCGCGAACCTCCTTCAGAGGTCGATCGATTTACGGAGTAACGCCTTCGCTCGAGCCCGCGCCCAACGTTTTCCCGGTCGACGCCACGTGACATTTCGCGCATTCATCCGGTTGCTGCCATCCCTCGAGCGAGACCCGACGACGACCAGCTCGTCGCCGATTTTCACCGTCGTACGGGTCCATCCCCGATTCTGGACCAGGTGTGGGGCTCCCATTTCAAAACCCCAGTTCGTGAGCTTGCCCGATTCATCTTGGACGTTCAGGTAGATCCACACATGTGGATTCGTCCAGGCAACCCTCGTCACCTTTCCTTTGATGCGTGATCGGCTGCTTTGCATCGAACTCGGCCGCAAAGGAGTGGTGCGCCACGACCGGCGCCGCCGCCACAAGCAGACCGAAACCCAGGAGCAAAAGTCGCGATCTCATCATCCATCCTCCTGCCGAAGCGGCTTAGGGCCTGTTATCCTGACAATAGTATAAGGGAAGTTCCTCACCGGCGACCCACCGAAGTGTCCATCCGGTCGACCAGGTCCGGGTATAAGCGCCCGGGTCGTCAATCGTCACGTCATACCTGAGCGTGTTCAAATCCGGGCGCGAAAAGCGCTCAATCAAATGAAGCTGCTGGGTATGGGGCAGGCCGCCGTTGGAAAACCAGAAGCAGTCGTTAAAGCCTGTCGAATCAACGACCAGGGTATCCCCGTCCCACTTGCCGAGCGCCCGGCCCCAGTACAGCGGATTGTCGGCCTGTTCCTTGGGAAGCGCCGATAGAGGACGTCCGTCCGTATAGATGAAATGCCAGTTCTGATTCCCGGCGCCAAACATGACCCGGATCCGGCCGTGGTCCCGCTCCTCCAGAAACTGCACGCCGTAAGGAAGCTGAAAGACGCCGCGGGCCCGACTGCGCCTTGCAGAAGATGAACATCGGGTCGTCTTTCTGGAAGTTCCGCTGGCGCAATTCGAAGAGGTCTCTGGCCCAGCGCTGAAACGGCGCCACCTTGTCGATATCGGCGAGGTTGCGCAACATGCCGTGCGCGTCGGCTTGAACGTTCACGCCCTGCTCGACCAGCATGGTCGCGCTCGGGAAGGCCCAATAGCCCATGATCTGGCCGGCCGGCGGGCCCAGTCTCGGCTGTCCGTCAGGCCAGCGAGGCGTCGGTTGACCGGCCTGGACAGCCGGCGGCTGCGCGGGCGTAACGGTGAAGACTCTGCTGGCCCGTGGCGGTGACGACCACGGAGTTTCCCCAGGCGGTGGTGCTTCCGTCTCTGGCGGCAATCCCCTGCACGGTGATGGCATCGCCAACCTTCAGTGTGTCGCGGGTCCAGCCGCTTCCTTCGAGGTCCACGGTGCTTTCCAACTCGATCGCCCAGTTTTCGATGGGATTCGTCCCTTCCGCGTTGATAAAGACATGGACGTGAGGATTCAGCCACTCGACTTTCGTGACCACTCCCGTCAGCGTCACTGGTCTTGGCCGGGTCGAACTTTGCCGCCGGCACGTGGTGTGCCGACAGCGGCGCGATGACGAGGAACAGAAGCACTCCTGCACCTGATAAGCCGAACACAGCCTTTCTGATCAATTTCCCTCCTGCCTAGCTGCCCGTATCCGCTGAATCGTACCCGGCGCTCCTGATTACCGGTAGGGCACGGCCTTCAAGGCCGTGCCATCTCGGTCGGGCCGGTCTGAAGACCGGCCCCTACCGGAGCGAAGACACGACACTAATTCGTGGCGTTGCCGTTCACGGGCCGCGACGCCGTGTAGGCGGCAATGTTCACCAGATCCTCGTCGGTGAGTTTCTGGACGACCGGCTTCATGAGGTCGGCCCACAGTCCCTTGCGCGCGCCCTGCTGCATGTCATACATCTGGCGCACAAGATAGCTCGGAGAACGGCCGGCAATGGCCGGGACCGGGCCGAGACCCTGCAGGTCCGCGCCGTGACAGACGCCGCACGCGGTGGTCTTGCCATTCCCGCCGGTCCTGACGAGCGCCTCGCCCCGCTTGATGCTGCCAGCCGGAACGTAGGCCACGAATCCGTCACGCGGGTCACGGAGAATCTCGAAGTGCTCGGTGTGCTCCGGAGACTCGATAATCCGCTGACCGATCGGCTCGGTTCCCGCCTGGGCTCCCTCGAGCACGAGATGCACGCCGCCCTGGACACGAGTCTTCGGAACCGTGTTCGTCTCGACGACCCTGATGTAGCGGGTCGTCCACTTGATCGCCGCGAAGTATTCGGCGGCCTGTCTGATTTCATCTTCCGTCATCGCTTTCGCGATCGCGATCATGGCGTTCGTATTGGCCTTCCGCGGTTCCGCGCTCTTTCTCGAGTCGTTCCGGAAATCGTGCATCTGCTGGATGAAGTACGCGACTGGCAGGCCAGAGACGCTGGCGTTTTCCGGACGGCCCTTGCCGTTGGGCATGTGGCACAGTCCACAGGCGCGAATTTCGGGGGCACGACCCTTCGCCACGATGTCGGGCATCGGGGGATGATCGTCTGGATACCAATCGGCGGGACCGAAGCCATTCGAGATCTGTGCCCGCGTAAAGGTTCTGTCGGTACCGGGCAGGCTCCGCGGCGTCGAATCGACGGGAGCCGGTGCGGCCGCGGGTGCGCCCGCCGCCGGAGCCGGCGGCGGAATCGGAATCGCATACGCCCACGCCGGCTGGCCGGCTGGGGTGGGTTGCGCGTACTGCGCAGTCACGCCTACAGCCACGACGGGCATCAGAGCAAGAATCCCGAGAACGTGGAATCTGCGCATACGAGCCTCCTTCAGGAACGGTAACAGACCGGAAAAGGTGACAGCGCAAGAGTAAACGCAAACTGAAAGGTGTGCACGGAAAAGGTTGTAGGCGCGCAACAGCCGGGCGTATACTCCCCGCGCGGGTGGGTGTGTCGAACCCCGCAGGGTCGGATCCCAGGTGACCGTTTTTGCTGGCCGACGCTCAGTCGGCTTGGAGGTTCCTGTGCGACCGCGCTCTCTCGACCAGTTCCTGCAACGGGCTCGCGTCCCGTACACCACCTTCAGGCACCCGGAAGCCTTTACCGCTCAAGGCGAAGCGGCGGTTTCGCACGTGCCTGGCCGCTCGTGGGCGAAAATCGTCGTCTGCATCGCCGACGCCGAGCCCGTTCTGGCGGTCCTCCCGGCCCCGTTCAGGCTGGACCTCGAGCAGCTGCGCGTCCTGACGGGCGCTTGCGTGCTTCGCCTGGCAAGCGAGGCCGAATTCCAGCAACTGTATCCAGACTGCGAACCGGGCGCGATGCCGCCTTTCGGAAACCTGTACCTCCAGCGTGTTTTCGTCGACCAGAGCCTGGTCGGCGAGACCGACATGGCATTCAACGCCGGCACACATACCGACGCGATCCGGATGCACTACGCCGATTTCGCCGAGCTGGCGAAGCCCGTCGTCGGCGTAATTGGCCGCCTGCTCGTGACGGGAGCGCCAGCGGCCGCACGGATCCGCAAACGCGTGGACTCGCGGAGGGACGCGTGAAATCCATCAACGCGATCATCGACGGGCGCGAGATCGTCACCGTCGGCTGCTCGACGTGCGCGCTGGAAGCCGCACGCCTGATGGCCGCCCGGCACATCGGCGCCCTGCCGGTCGTCGACGGCGATCGGCTGGCCGGGATTTTTACCGAGCGCGACATCCTGATCCGGATCGTCGCCGCCGGCCTCGATCCGCTGGCGACGCCCGTCAGCCACGTGATGTCCACGCAGTTGTTCGTGGCCGAGGTCGGCGAACCGTGCGAGGTGTGCCTGCACCGGATGCAGCAGGCGCAAATACGCCATCTGATCGTCCTCGATCACGGGCGCCTGGCCGGGATCGTTTCGCTCCGCGACCTGATGACCGTCGATATGGACGAGAAAGCCGAAGCGATTAGCCTGCTGAACGCGTACGTCTCGGATGTGCCCGTGCGCATCCAGGCCTGACACGCAAGCCCAGCCATCACAGGGGTGCCATGAGATCCAGACCTCGTTACCCGGGAATCCGAGTCACCGCGAACGGCAACCAGCTCGTGTCCTATCACACGGAAACACGCGTCGCCGACGCCGGCGTGTTCTATCCGATTACGCCGTCCACGGAGGGCGGCGAGCTTTATCAGCAGGCGTTCGCCGAGGGCAAGCTCAACGTCTTCGGCCACAACACCATCGCCGTCGAAGCGGAAGGCGAGCACGCCGCCCAGGGCGGCGCGATCGCGCACTCGGTGTGCGGCAAGCGCGTGGTCAACTACACATCCGGCCAGGGCGTCGTCTACGGCGTCGAGCAGTATTACCACGCTCCGGGCAAGTGCTCCACGATGGTGCTGGAGGTTGCGGCGCGCGCGCTGACCAAGCACGCCCTGAACGTCCACTGCGGGCACGACGATGTGTACGGCGCGCTCGACACGGGGTGGATCATCGTCTTCGGCAAGGACGCGCAGCAGGCCGCCGACCAGTCGCTCATTCTTCGCCGGGTCACCGAGCTCAGTCTGACTCCCGGGATGAACGTCATGGACGGGTTCCTCACCTCCCATCTCGAGCGGACGTTCTACAAGCACGAATCGGAGCTGATTCGCCAGTACCTCGGGGCGCCGGAAGACATCATCGACTGTCCGACCGAGAGCCAGCGCGTCCTCTTCGGTCCGACGCGCCGCCGCGTGCCGAAGATGATCGACCTGACGAATCCTGTTCTGCTCGGGCCGGTTCAGAACCAGGAGCACTACATGCAGGGCGTCGTCGCCCGGCGGAACAACTTCGTCGAGCCGATTCTCGATTTCTTCGAGGATGCGTATCGCGACTTCGCCGAGCTGACCGGCCGCGACTACGGCCTGATTACCCAATACAAGACCGACGATGCGGACACGGTGTTCGTGTCGCTCGGATCGGCGGCCGAGAACGTCGAAGCGGCGGTCGACTACATGCGCGAGCGCTGGGGCGTCAAGGTGGGCTCGATCCACCCGAACCTGTTCCGTCCGTTCCCCGAGGCGGCCATCGTCCGGGCGCTGGCGGGAAAGAAGAACGTCATCATCCTCGAACGCACCGACGAGCCGCTGGCGGGCGACAACCCGATGGGGCGCGACATCCGGACCGCGCTGCACAAGGCGCTGCAGCACGAGGAAGGACTCCCGGCGATCACCGCCGAGCAGATGCCGCGGCTGTTCGCCGGGGTGTACGGCCTCGGCTCTCGCGACTTCCGGCCCGGAGCACACGCTGGGCGCGTACGAGTTCGCGGTCGGCAAGCGGGCGCGCAAGGACGGCAAAAGCGCGGCGGATGGCGTCTCGTTCTTCGTGCTGGGGATCGATCACCCCTACGAAGTGAAGTCGGACGAGACGCCGTCACTGCTGCCCGAAGGGGCGGTCGCCGTGCGCTTCCACTCCGTCGGCGGCTGGGGCGCGATCACCACCGGCAAGAACCTGGGCGCGATCATCGGCGACCTGAACGATCTGCTCTACGACCGCGACAAGGTCGTCGACGAGTTTGGAAATCCCAAGGAAATCATCCACGTCAGCGCGAACCCGAAGTACGGGTCCGAGAAGAAGGGGGCCCCGACCTCCTACTTCATGGTCGCCGCGCCGGAACGGATCCGCGTGAACTGCGACCTGCGTCACGTCACCGTGGTCCTGTGCTGCGATCCGAAAGCCTTTACCCACTGCAACCCGCTCGACGGGATGGCGGAGGGCGGCTGTCTCATCTGGGAGTCCGAGGAGAAGGGCGAGCAGGCCTGGCAACGGCTGCCCTTGTGGGCCCGCCAGCAGATCATTCAAAAGAAGATTCGCGTCTTCACGCTGCCCGGGTTCGAAATTGCGAGAAATGCCACCGACCGCGCCGACCTGCAACTACGCATGCAGGGCAACGCGTTTCTCGGCGCGTTTTTCTCGGTGTCTCCGCTGCTCCAGGATTTCCGTATCACCCAGGAACAGTTTCACCAGGTGGTGCACAACCAGTATGTGAAGAAGTTCGGTCGGCTGGGCGAGGGGGTCGTGAAATCCAACATGGAGGTCATGACCCAGGGGTTCGAGCGCGTGCAGGAAATTCCGATTGGCGACATCGCCGCCGCCGACCGGTCCAGCATGCGTGGGCAGGCTCTGCTGCCGCTGGTCGCGAAAACCAACGGCGACGGCAATGGCTGTGGCTCCGGGTGCCGATCGCACTCCGTCCCCGAGGGCCAGGAAGAACGCACCCCGCTGACACGGATTGAATCCTTCGATCGGGAGTTCCGCTCCAACTACGGCTACAACCAGCCGGCCACGCCGTACGCGGCGCTGGGCATCATGGCCGCAGGCAGCGGCGACACGGCGTCGAAGTACGTCGCCCGCCGCGAAACGCCGCTCTACATCGCCGAAAACTGCACGCAGTGCATGGAGTGCATCGCGGTGTGTCCGGACACGGCACTGCCCAACTGCTCGCAGGATCTCGAAACGGTGCTGCGGACGGCGGTCACCAACTACGTGACCGATCCGGGCGAGCGCCAGAAGATGTTCCGGTCGCTGCCGGAGATCGAGAAGCGCACGCGCGAGCTGATGCGCGACACGGTGGCGAAGAACCTGAAGACCCCGTTCCAGACCCTGATCCGCGAGGTCACCAACGTCGTCGACGGCTTCTCGCCGGAAGCGAAGAGCCAGCTCTTCGCCGTTCTCGACAAGGTGCCGCTCGCGTATCAGAAGACGAACGCGATCTTTGCGACGCCGGAGAAGAAGGCGCCCGGCGCGGGCGGCGTCTTCTCCATCTTCGTGTCGGATCTCTGCAAGGGCTGCGCGGCCTGCGTCACCGCGTGCGGCGAGCACCAGGCGCTGCGGATGGTGCAGGAAACCGAAGAGGTCAACGCGGAGCACGAAACCGGCACCGCGTTCCTGGACCTGCTGCCCGACACGTCCCAGAAGTACCTCGGCCTCTACAACGACGCCCGGCCGCAGGACTCGAAGACGGCCACGCTGCGGAACATGCTGATGGTGCGTCGCAACTACGACGCGCTCGTGTCGGGGGACGGCGCCTGCGCGGGATGCGGTGAGAAGAGTGTCCTCAAGGCGATCACGTCGGTCACCGAAGCCTACATGCGGCCGCTGTTCCACGCGAAGGCCGATCGGTTCCGCGCGAAGGCCGATCGGTTGGAGGAGCTCGGCGTCCTGAAGCTGGCGGCGCTGAAGGAACGGAGCCCTGAGGAGTACGAGCTCTTCCGTCAGGCCGTCGCGCACCTGCTGATGGGACTTGGCGGCGAGGACGACAAGGACACGCTGGGCCGCATCGCCGAGCACGGCCCGATCTCCGACCAGGAGATCATCGGCGCGATTACGGCCGTGATGCGGCAGGAGGCGTTCAATCACAAGAACCTCCAGGCCATCGACGGACGGCTTCCGAACGGAATGTCGGTGATGGCGATGGCGGCGCATACCGGCTGCAACACCGTCTACGGCTCGACACCGTCGAACAACCCGCACCCGTACCCCTGGATGAACTCGCTCTTCCAGGACGGCATCACGGTTGGCTGGCTTCTCGGCGAGAGCTTCATCGTCGATCACGGCCGGCGGTCGGTGGTCCCCGAGCGGCTCGCCGATGCCCTGCTGCAGCGCGAGAAGGACGTGATCAATCCGCGCGAGTACTACGAGTACGTCCACTTCAGCGACGCCGTGATGACCGACCAGGAGATCCTGGAGCTGCCAAAGGCGTGGGTCGTCGGCGGCGACGGAGGCATGGGCGACATCGGCTATCAGAACACCTCGAAGGTGATCCTCCAGAACCGCCCGAACGTCAAGGCGCTGATGCTCGACACGCAGGTCTACTCGAACACCGGCGGCCAGAACTCCGACTCGACGCCGATGCTCGGCGGCAACGACATGAACGTGTTCGGCACGGCCACCCAGGGCAAGAACGTCGAGAAGAAGACGGTGGCGGAGACGTTCCTGGCCGGCCACGGATCGCCCTTCATCGCCCAGATCTCGATCGCCAACGCGCCGAAGCTGTACAAGGCGATTCTCGACGGCATCGAGTACCGGGGCACGGCGTTCTTCCAGTGCTTCACCACCTGCCAGCCCGAGCACGGCGTGGCCGACGACATGGCGCTCACCCAGGCGCAGCGCGTGCGCGACTCTCGCGGCGCGCCGGAGTTCGTGTTCAACCCCAGGCTCGGCGAAACGTACCAGGAGGTCCTCGACCTCAAGGGCAATCCGTCGATCGAAATGGATTGGTACGAGACGAAGTTCAAGAGCACCAACGAGCCCTATCGCTACACCGTGGCCCATTGGTGCGCCACCGAAGCGCGGTTCCGGAACCACTTGAAGAAGATCAAGCCGGACGATGGCGGCGAAGCTCGTCCCGCTCGAGAACATGCTCGTCAGGATCACGCAGCAGGATGTCGTGTATCGCCGGTATCTGGTTCCGGAACACCGCTCGTACGTGCCCGACTTCGGCGTCTACATCAAGGTTCAGGGAGAAAACGGCGGCGTCGAGTACCGGTCGCTCTCGCGGCAGCTCGTGCTGTTCTGCGTCGAGCGCCGCAAGGCCTGGCGGATGCTGCAAAGCAAGGCGGGCATCGAGAACCGGGAATACAAAGCCCAGCGATCGATCCTGGCCGACGTCGACGCCGGCAAGATCTCCCGGGAGGAGCTCTTCACGCGCGCCGAGGAATTGCTGAAGGCGCGGATGCCGAGCGCCGCCCCGCACAAGCCGGCCGTCGCACCGCGGCCTGCTCCGCCGGCTGCGGCGATTCCGCCGGTTGCGGTTCAGCCCGGTCCTCAAAGTCCTCAAGGTCCTCAGGCTCCTGAAGCCTCCACGGGAGCGCGTTGACCGATGAAGCGGCGGCCTGCGGGCCGCCGCTTCCTGCATTCCTCACTATCCAAGCAGCTCCACGAGCGCGCGATTGAGCTCGTCTGCATGCGTCGCGTTCAAGCCGTGCGGCCCGTCCTTGATGACAACCAGCCGGCTTCCCTTGACCAGTTGGTGTGTGCGCGACGCTGAGACGGCGAGCGGAACAATCCGGTCCGTGTCGCCGTGGATCACGAGGGTCGGAACGGTGATCTTCTTGAGATCGGCACGGAAGTCGGTTCCCCATGCCGCGACGCAATCGTACGAGCCCTTGGGCGAAGCGCCGGCCGCAATCATCCAACTGAGCCGGACCACTTCGTCGCTGATCAGGCGGCCGCCAAGCACGTCGACGTTGAAGAAGTTCGCGAAAAACTGCGAGAGGAACGCAGGGCGATCGGCGGCCAGCGCGGCCCTGATGCCATCGAAGACGCTGATGTCCAGACCTTCGGGATTGTCCGCCGCCTTCAGAAAGAACGGCGGAACGGCCGCGACGAAGGCGGCAGCCCTTACGCGCTCGCTTCCGTACTTACCCAGATAGCGCGCCACCTCGCCGCCGCCCATCGAAAAACCCACCAGCGCCGCGTCCCGGAGATCGAGCTTCGTGACGATCGTGTCCAGGTCCTTGGCGAGCGTATCGTAGTCGTAGCCCGACCAGGGCTTGCTGGACTCACCAAAGCCCCTGCGGTCGTAGGTAATGACGCGTTGCCCGGCCTGAATCAGAGCTCCAACCTGTTTCTCCCAGGAACGACCACTGAGGGGCCATCCGTGGATCAGGACAACGGGCTTACCTTTGCCGTGGTCCTCGTAGTAAAGATCGATGGAGCCCGAGTTCTCCTCACCCACACTGATGTACGGCATGGCACGTCTCCTTAGGCGTTAACGACCACGGAATGGCAACAGCCAGAAAATCGGGGCACAGGATACCATCGGTCGTGGACAAATCCGGCTAAAGCCGGATCCCACGTACAGTGGACAAATCCGGCTAAAGCCGGATCCCACGTACAAAAGTAGGGCGGACCTTATAAGGTCCGCCCCACGTACGTAGCGCAGACTTCAGTCCTGCTGTTACAGGAACGACAGGTAGTCGGGCTGGAGCCGGCCGGTGCTGTCGCCGATCTTGTCGAGGCGGACGCCGGCCTTGTCGAGGATGGTGAGGAGCAGGTTGGACATCGGTGTGTCCAACGGGTACTTCAGGTGCTGGCCGGTCTTGAACGGCGCCGCCGAGCTTTCCGGCAAGCACGCAGGGCAGATCCGAATGCCTGTGCAGATTGCCGTCGCCCATGCCGCCGCCGTACATGACCAGGCTGTTGTCGAGAAGCGAGCCGTCGCCGTCGCGCGTGGCCTTCAGCTTCTCGAGGAAATACGTGAGCAACTGCACGTGGTAGGTGTCGATCCGTGCCTTCTTCGAGATCAGGTCAGGATCGTTCCGGTGATGTGAGACGGCGTGATGCTCGTCGGTCACGCCGATGTTCGGGAACGTCCGCGAGCTGAGCTCGCGGGAGAACATCATCGAGAAGACGCGGGTGATGTCGGCGTGCTAGGCCAGGGCCACCAGATCCAGCATCAGCTTCGTGTGCTCGTCGAACGACGGCGGGATACCCATCGGACGCTCGGGCAGCTCGAGCGCCTGCGTGCCGTTCGACTCGGTGTTCTGGATGCGCTGCTCGATTTCGCGGACCGACTCGAGGTATTCCGTCAGCTTGGTGCGGTCGCCGCGGCCGAGCGTCCTGGCGAGGAAGCTCACTTCGTCGCGTGACCGAATCGAGAATGCTTCCGGTGTCCTTCACCCGGGCGATGCGATCGGCCGCGCTTCCGCCGTCGCCGAAGAGCCGTTCGAACACGATTCGCGGATGGGTTTCGGCGAGGTTCGGCGTCGTCTCGTTGCGCCAGGAGACGGTGTTGACGTAGAAGCAATCGCCCGAGTCGCAGCCGGCCTGAGTCGGAAAATCGACGTGACAGCTCGAGCGACGCCACCTGGCTGCCTTTGCCGATTTCGCGCACGGCGATCTGATCGGCCGTTGTCGCGAGGCGGACTTCGACGCCGGGCCTGGTCCGATCGTACGCATGAACGCCCGTGAGCCAGACGGCGGAGGAGCGCGGGTGATCGCCCGTTCCGTCGCCGAAGGTGTCGGCCTGGAGATGGGACAGGCCGCTGAGGACGTTCACGTGGTCCCGCACCGGGGCCAGCGGCTCGAGAATCGCCGGCAAATCGAAGTTGGCGCCTGTGACGGCCGGAATCCACTGGTCCTGGATCACGCCGTTGGACACGTAGATGAATCCCAGACGAGGTATCGGTTTGCCGGCAGCGGTGAGCGCGGGAATCATGGCATCGAGCAGCGGCAGCGCCAGCGTGGCGCCGGCTCCGCGCAGGAAGGTTCGGCGTGGGAGCGCCTTCTTCGTGATGAACATGTTTAGCTCTCCACCACAGAGGACACGGGGGACATGGAGAAGAGTCCTGTACGACTTGACCTCCGCGTCCTCTGTGTTCTCCGTGGTAGCTAGTTGCCGTTTGCCGACGTCCTCATCTGAAACGGCGCGCTCTCGACGATCCCCATCACAATCGAAGAGAAGCGATAGTCGTCGCGCGCCGCGGCGCGCACGATCGCCCGCACCGCCGGCACATCATAGTATTGCAGGTTCCGGCCGAGCGCATACATCAATAGCTTCTCCGTAACCGCGGATGCGAAGTGCTCGGGCTTGGCCAGCAGGGCCTGCTTCAGGCCGGCCAGCCCCTCGATGCCGGTGCCGTCCGGCAGCACGCCCGACGTATCGATCGGAGCCCCCGCGTCGCTCTCGCGCCACTTCCCCACCGCATCGAAATTCTCCATCGCAAACCCGATCGGATCCATCAGCGCATGGCAGCTGGCGCACACCGGGGACGCCCGGTGCCTGACCGTCGCCTCCCTCATCGTCAGCATCTTCCCCGGCTCCTCGCCCTCCGTCCTCAACGCCGGGACATTCGGCGGCGGCGGCGGCGGCGGCGCGGCCAGCAGGTTCTCCAGGACCCACTTCCCGCGCACGACCGGCGACGTCCTCGCTGCATACGACGTCACCGTCAGGATACTGCCCTGCCCCAGCAGGCCGCCGCGAGGACTGCCCGCCGGCAGCGTGACGCGCCTGAAATAACTGCCCTGCACGTTCGGAATCCGGTAGTGCTTCGCCAGCCGCTCGTTCAAGAACGTGTAGTTGGCCGTCAGCAGCTCGAGCACGCTCCGGTTTTCGCGCAGGATGCTGTTCAGGAAGAGCTCGGTCTCGCGATGAAACGCGGCGCGCAACGTTTCGTCCCACTCGGGAAAGAGGATCTCGTCCGGCCGCTTCGATTCGATGTCGCGCAGGAACAGCCACTGCGCGGCGAAGTTCGTGACCATCGATTCGGAACGCGGATCGGCCAGCATCCGCCGGACCTGCCGGTCGAGCACCTCAGGCTGCCGCAGCTTCCCGGCGATGGCGACATCCAGCAACTCGTCGTCCGGAATGCTGCTCCACAGGAAAAACGACAGGCGCGATGCCAGCTCGAGGTCGCTGACGCGATAGGGCGTCCCGGCCGCAACATTCACCGGATCCCGCTCGATGCGGAACAGGAACTGCGGACTGACCAGCACCCGTTCGAGCGCCTTCTGAATCCCCCGATCGAATCCGCCTTCCGTGAGGCCCGCGGTGTAGAACGGCAGCAGACGCTCGACCTCGGCATCCGTCCCCGGCCGGCGATACGCCCGCCGCACCAGCGTTGACAGGATCTGTTTCGCGCACCCCAGCTGATTGTTCGTCGCGGCGGCCCTCCGCCCGGCTCCGGCCGGCACACGAAAATGCGGCGGCGGCTGGGCGAGTCGCCCGGATCGCCGACGTTATAGGGACCGCTGATGACGGCGCTGACCAGCGCGGGCTTGGTGCCCCTGGCGCGCATCCGGGGCTTGAGCGTCTCTTCGTTGCGCGCCTGGTTCTGCTCGATGAACGTGATGCCGACGAGCCTCACGCCCGCCTTCACCGGGATCCGGAATTCCAGTTCGGGTGGTGCGACGCCGGTGCCGGCGCCGCCGACAGTGGTCATGTGCGCGCGCTCGCCGTCGACGGTGATCTCGAGCTCGTGCGCCTCGCGGCCCGCGCCCGCCACTTCGAGCTTGACGTCGTAGTCGCCGTCGACGGGGAACGTGCTGCGGACCGCGATGCCGCCGCGCGTTCCGAACGGCAGCTCGTCGACCCGCGCGTCCTGCCAGTGCTCCGGAGACAGCCGGTGGATGTTGACCATCGGCGGCATCCGGGGATCGCCGACCGCGACGCGGCTGATTTTTCGCGCGGCGTCCAGGTAGCGCTCCATCGTTGTCGGCGAGATGAAGAGCAGGTCCGCGATGTTGTCGAAGCCGCTGGAGATGTTGTCCTGGGGAAGCAGCGTGGAGAAATCCATCTCCTGCGGAAGCGCGTCGAGCGCGAGCAGATCGCGAACGGCGTTCTGATACTCGGTGCGGCTCAGCCGATGCAGCAGCGGCATTCTGCCCGGATTCGGCTTCGCGGCCGCCGCACGATCGAGCTCGGTCTCGAGGAACGTCGCGACGGACTCGTAGGTTGCCTGATCCGGACGCGGCGCATTTACGGGCGGCATCGCGGAGGATCGCAGCTTCCGGACGACCTTCTCCCACAGCTCCGGGTTTGCCGCGACGTTGCTGAGCTCGGCGGGATCGATCACCAACCCCGCGACCTTCGTCGTCGCGTTGTGACAGGTCACGCAATATCGAGTGAAGACCGCTCCGGGCGTCTGCTGCTGGGCCTCCGCCGGCGCCGCCAGCACAACGAGCAAAATCGGCAGCAGGGATCTTCTGCGCATGTGCTGCCTTTTCGCGGCTGGAACCGGTCTCATAAGTCTGGTGTAGTGCGGGTCTTCAGACCCGCCTTCACCATACTAATACTTCGGTTTACTGGAATATACTGTCCGCCATGAAGACCCTCTTTCTCGTTGGGTTGCTGCTCGCCGGCGACCTTCGCCTGATTGACGCGGTCAAGAACAACGACACTGCCGCTGTCCGAGCCCTGATCGCCCAGCGCGTGGACGTCAACGCCACGGAAGTCGACGGATCCACGGCCCTTCACTGGGCCGCTCAACGCGACAACTCCGAGATCGCGAGCCTTCTCCTCGCCGCCGGCGCGAATCCGAAGGCCGCCAACCGCTACAAGGTGACGCCGCTCTTCCTCGCCGCGACCAACGGCAGCGAGACAATCATCGAGCGGCTGCTCGAAGCCGGCGCCGACCCGAACGGCACCTCCGAGGAAGGCGAGACGGCGCTGATGACCGCGTCGCTCACGGGAAAAACCGGGGCCCTCAAAGTGCTGCTCGGCGCGGGCGCCAGCGTGAACGCCGCGGAACCCGTCCGAGGGCAGACGTCCTTGATGTGGGCCGCGTCGGAAGGCAACGCCGCCGCGGCCGACCTCCTCATCGAAGTAGGCGCCGATCTGAACGCGAAATCGAAGGCCGGCTTCACACCACTGCTTTTCGCCATCCGGAACGGCCACCTCGATACGGTCAAGGTCCTGCTCGACCGCGGCGCCAACGTCAACGAGGCCGCGCCCGACGGGACGAGCGCGCTGAACATGGCCGTCGTGAATGCCTATTTCGAGCTGGCCGCCGTGCTGCTCGACCGCGGCGCGGATCCGAACGCTCCCGATCCGCGCGGATCGGCTCTTCATACCCTGGCGTTCCTCCGCAAGCCCGGCGCCGACGGCGCCGCCGGCGTCGGCAATACCCCGAAAGGGCCGCCGCCGCCGACCGGCAGCCTCAGCGCCATCCAACTCGCGAAGCGGCTTCTCGAACACGGCGCCAATCCGAACGTCCGTATCGACTGGGAGGAGCGCCCGTTCGCCAAGGAAGGCGGCGCGATGCGGAATCCGCCCCTGATCCAGCTCGGACGTCATTACCTCACCTACAACGGCGCGACGCCTTTCTACATTGCCGCCCACAACGGCGACGTCGAGTACATGCGCCTCCTCGCGCAGCACGGCGCCGACGCGAACATCAAGAATGCGCTGAACATCACGCCGTTGATCGTCGCCTCCGGCCTCGACTACTGGGAAGGCGAAACGCCCGGCCCCTTCACCGGCGTGTCGGAGGCGGAAAGGATCGAGGCGATCGAACTGACGATCGCGATGGGGAACGACGTCAACTACCACGCCAATTTCGGCGACTACACGATGGAAGGCGATCCCCAGTACATGCTCCTCTATTACCCGCTGAACCAGGACGAGCTCTCCAAGACGGTCCAGGGCGATCCCCGGTGGAGCGGCAGCACCGCGCTCCACGCATCCGTGGTCTCCGGCCAGCCGGGAATCACGAAATTTCTCCTGGAGAAGGGTGCCCGCGTGGATGCGAGAACCCAGCTCGGATGGACGCCGCTGATGATGGCCGAAGGCATCTTCTACGCCAACGCCAAGAAGGAGTATCCCGCCGCCGCGGCGATCCTGCGCGGAGCCTCGGAAGGCAAGTAACGGCGACTCGGAAAGGCCTTCCTACATGAAACGTTCGTCCGTTTTCGCACTCGGGCTCCTTCTCACGGCCTGTTCCTCCCCTCCATCCCAACGTCTGCTCGCCAACGACGCGCTGGCCGCGATGGGCGGAAAGGAGAAGGTTCAGGGGATTCAGGTGCTCGTCATGAAGGGCGGCACGGGTACGAGGTACCGGCTCGGCCAGACGAAGAGTGTCGGCGACATGGAAAGCCCGGCGCCGGAGCTCTCCAACGTCACCGAGACGGCCGATCTTGTAAACGGGCGCGCGTCGCTCGACTACGAGTTGAAGAACGGCGACTTCACGCAGCATCGCCACGAGATCCTGACCAGACGGGGCGATAGCCCGAGTGCTCCGCCCGTGGGTATCGAGATCGTCGGTACGCGGCCGATCGTGGCAACGTCGCCCGGCGGCCTCTTCAGCTGGGGAACGCAGAACTCGCCGGAGTTTTTGCTTCGCCGCAACATCGTCACGGTTGCCCTCGCCGCCGCAGACTCGATGTCCGACTCCGAACCTGCACAGGACAAAGAGCTCGACGGCAGAATGCTCAAGTTCGGGACGGCGAAAACGCGCGACGGCGAAGAGATCGGCGTCTACTTCGATCCGCAATCGAAGCTGATCGCGGGATTCGAGGCGATCGACACGGAAACGATGCTCGGCGACGTGCCGGCGCAGTACCTGTTCAGCGACTACAAGGCGGCGGACGGCATCATGCTGCCGCACCACGTCACGATTCGCAAGGGTGGCAAGGACTACTCGGACGTGCGGTTTACCGCGGTCGCGATCAACGATCCACAGGCGCTGAGCGTCTTCGCGATTCCTGAATCGGCGTCGGTCGAAGCCGACCGGGCGGCCGCTGGAGAGTACACGCCGCTCTCGCTGACGAAAGTCGCGGACGGGTTGTATCTCGCGCGCGCCTATTCGCACAACAGCCTGGTCGTGGAGTTTCCCAGCTCCATCGCCGTCGTCGAAGCGCCGTACACGGAAACGCAGAGCAAGGTGCTGGCACGGCTGATCCGCGAGCAGTTCCCCAACAAGCCAATCCAGTACGCCGCAGTGACCCACCATCACTACGATCACATCGGCGGGGTTCGCGGTATTGCCGCCGAAGGAGCGACGCTGCTCGTCGCGTCGCGGCACGAGCCCGCCATCCGCGAGCTGATGGACGCGCGACATACGCGTCCGCCTGACGAGCTCGAGAAACGGCGCTCGCAGGGCATGGCGTGGAAGGGCGAGTTCTACGAGGGGAAACACATCCTCGCCGAGGGCAACCAGGCCCTCGAGCTGTACGTGGTGGAAGGCTCGCCGCATGCCGAGCCGATCGTGCTGGCCTACGTACGGAACGTTCGCGCGCTGTTTCAAAGCGACCTGTGGTTCCCCGGCACCGGGGGCGCCGGCAACCCGGCGGCCAGGCAGTTGCTGGAGTCCGTCAGGAAGCTGAATCTCAGGGTGGACACCAACGTCGGCGGCCACGGCGGCGTGGCTCCGTTCTCGGAATTGGTGTCGGCCGTTGGAAAAATGCCTCAGTAGATTTCACGGGCCAACCGAGCGGCGGCGGATATGCTAGCAGCCAGCAAGCTGAAGGAGGATCCGATGCGCACAACTCGAATCACACTGCTTTTCTTGATAGCGTTTGCAGTCACCGTCACTCCGCAGGAAAAGGGAGGCGACGATGTAACAGGGCCGTACGACCTGGCCGCGAACTGGCCGGAGAACGTCTGCGGTGCGGGCTACCAGGGTGGGTCGGTCGGCGGCGTCTTCGCCGAAAGCGCCGATCGTGTCTACGTCTTCCAGCGTGGCTGTCTTCCGGTCCTCAAGCCCTCGGACGCGATCGTCCCCGAGCGCAATGCGTCGGGCTTCGACCTGTCGCAGAAAGACCCGGCGCAGCACCCGCGCTGGGATCACGTCTTCCTCGTGTTCAACCGCGCCGGCAAGCTGGTCGAATCGTGGGAGCAGCACAACAAGCTGTTCGTCCGGCCGCATCGCGTGCAGATGAATCCCTACGATCCCGAAAAGCACGTGTGGCTCGTCGACGACGGCGCGCACTCCATTTATAAGTTCACCAACGACGGCAAGAAGCTCGTGCTGACGCTGGGACAATTCCGCCAGCCGGGCGCGGATCAGACGCACTTCGCCCGGCCGACCGACATCGCGTTCCTGCCAAGCGGCGAGTTCTTCATCAGCGACGGCTACACGAATACCCGCGTGGTGAAGTTCGACAAGGACGGGAAATATCTGCTCGAGTGGGGCATGCCGGGCAACGCGGGGACGGAGAAGCGCCCCAGCTACTTCAACACCGTGCACGGCGTTCAGCTGGACAACCAGCGGCGCGTGTACGTGGCAGACCGCGCCAACCGGCGGGTGCAGGTATTCGACGAGAACGGGAAGTACCTGCACGAGTGGTACACACGCTTCCCGTATTACATCCACATGTCGCAGGACCAGCACCTGTGGGTCGGAGACGGCCAGACCAACAAGATTCTCAAGTACGACCTGACCGGCAAGCTGCTGAGTTCGTGGGGCACGTTCGGCGCGTTCCCGGGCGGCATGTGGGGACCGCACCAGTTCAGCGTCGATAACGAGAACAACCTGTACATCGCCGACGTGCACGTGGGCCGCATCCAGAAATTCACGCCGAAGAAGGGCGTGGATCCGGCGCGTCTGGTCGGGCGCCAGGCGATCGTCGGCGCCACCGCCCCGGCCCGGTAGGACGAGGAGGCACATCATGAGGCGACTTCGGCAAGCCTTCTGCGGCTTCGCGATCGCGGCGCTGTCCTGCGCGATTCCTCTGCTCGCGCAATCCGGCGCGGTCAACGGAGAGTGGCGCTCCTACGGCGGCGACGAGGGCAGCACACGGTACTCGCCGCTCGATCAGATCAACCGCGAGAACGTGAAGGAGCTGAAGATCGCCTGGACCTGGAAGTCCGACAACTTCGGCCGCGCGGAATTCAAGAACGAGTCGACGCCGCTGATGGCGAACGGCATCCTGTATTTCACCGCCGGCGACCGCCGGGCGGTCGTCGCCGTCGATGCCGGAAACGGTGAGACGCTCTGGGTCTGGAGGATGGACGAGAGGGAGCGCCATCAGCGGGCGCCGCGAAGGAATTCCGGTCGCGGCGTGGCGTACTGGGCGGACGGTCAGGACGAACGCATCGTCGTCATCACTCCCGGATTCCGCATCGTCGCGCTGAACGCGCGGACCGGCATCCCGGTCCAGGGTTTCGGCGAGAACGGGATTGTGGATCTCTTCAAGGAGTATCAGTACACCGAGGATCTGACCGGGAGAATCGGCAACACCTCGCCGGCTGTGATTGCGCGCAACACGATTGTCGTGGGGCCTGCCCTGCTGGTCGGCGCGCGGACCAGCAAGGAGAACGTGAAGGCCGACATCATGGCCTTCGACGTCCGCACGGGCAGGAGAAAGTGGGTCGTTCACACGATTCCGCGAAAGGGGGAGGCCGGCTACGAAACGTGGCTGAACGACTCCGCCGAATACACGGGGAACGCCGGGATGTGGGGGCCGTACTCCGTAGACCCGGCACTCGGTTATGTCTATCTGTCGATTGAAGCGCCCACTAACGACGTGTATGGAGGCGATCGCCCGGGCGCCAACCTGTTTTCCGATTCGTTGATGTGCGTCGACATCGAAACAGGAAAGGTCGTCTGGTACCGGCAGCTCATTCACCACGACATCTGGGACTACGACATGCCCCCGCACCCGATCCTCGTGGATATCAACGTCGGCGGCCGGCCAATCAAGGCGGTCGTGCAGCTCTCGAAACAGGCCTTTGCCTACGTGTTCGATCGCGTCACCGGCGCGCCAGTCTGGCCGATCGAGGAACGGCCGGTTCCGGCGTCGGATGTTCCCGGAGAGCTGGCGTTCCCGACGCAGCCGTTTCCGACCAGGCCTCCGGCGTTCGACGTCCAGGGAATCACGACGAACGATCTGATCGATTTCACGCCGGAGCTGCGGGCGAAAGCGATCGAGGCGATCAAACCGTTCCGGACCGGACCGCTCTACACACCCGGTTCCCTTGGCCAGGCGCCCGGCGGAACCCGAGGGACGATCATCCTTCCCGGCTTTGGAGGCGGCGCCAACTGGGAATCGGGCGCGGCGGACCCGGAAACCGGATTCGTTTACGTCGGCTCCAACACGGGTCCGTCGGTCATCGCCTTGACGCGGCCGCAGCCGAACACGCAGACCGCCAGCTATGTGAGCGGCGACGGTCTCGGTCTGCCCAGGATCGACGGCTTGCCTCTGATGAAGCCGCCGTATGGCCGCATCACCGCCTACGACATGAACAAAGGCGAGATCGCCTGGCAGATCCCGAATGGCGACACGCCGCCCGCCATCAGGAACAATCCCGCCCTCAAGGGTTTGAACATCCCGAGAACCGGCAGCCCGTCGCGCGCCGGGATTCTCGTGACCAGGACGCTGTTGTTTGCCGGCGAAGGATGGGGCGGCCAGCCCGTGTTTCGCGCCTACGACAAAGCCACCGGACAGATCATCTGGGAGACGCAGATTCCTGCAGGCACGCAGGCCAGCCTGCCCATGGCGTACATGCATCAGGGGCGGCAATACATCGCCTTCATGGCCGGCGACGCCGCCACATCGACGCCGGCGCAACTGGTGGCGTTCGCGTTACCGCCGCCACCGGCCCCGGCACCTGCAGCCGCCCCCCAGAATCAGGGAGGCGCACAGTAGTGAATCATGGCGCTCGCATCCGCTGTCATGGCTGATCGCTGCCGGCTTCTGCGCGTCGACCGCCTTCAGCCAGACTGCGCCCACCCGCCAAGGCTTGTCCTGGTTGTGGCGATCGACCAGATGCGATTCGATTACCTGACCCGGTTCGACGCGCTCTACACAAGGCGGGCTGCGGATGCTGCTGGATCGGGGTGCGGTCTTCACGAACGCCAACTACCGTCACGCCGCCACGGAAACCGGCCCCGGTTATTCGGTGATCCTGACTGGACGTCATCCGAGCCATTCCGGCATCGTCGCCAACGACTGGTATGACGCTTATCTCCACAAGTCCGTCAACGTTATCGAAGACCCTGTACAGAAGCCTCTTGGCGGCGCCGGCCGCAGTGCGTCGCCGGCGAACGCACTGGGGTTCACCGTCGGAGACGTTCTCAAGTCGAACAATCCTGAATCGAAAGTGGTCGCCGTGTCGCTGAAGGATCGATCGGCGATTCTCATGGGCGGCCGCCGGGCCGACGGTGCCTATTGGTACGAGACCGCCGGCGGCAACTTCATCACCAGCACGTATTACATGTCCGAGGCGCCCTCATGGTTGGTCGCCTGGAACGAGCGTCGTCTGGCGGATCAGTATGCCGGGAAGATCTGGACACGGCTGCTTCCCGACGCCGCGCTCTACGAGCGGTACGCCGGGAAGGACGCGGTCGAAGGCGAATGGGATCGCAAGGACACGGTGTTTCCCCACGCGATTCGCGGTAATCCGCCGGCAGCCTCCTTCTACGACTACGTGCGGCGCACGCCGTTCTCCGACGATCTGACACTCGATGTCGCGCTGGAAGCCCTGAAGGCGCATCACATCGGCGAGGACGCCGTCACGGATGTCTTCGCCATTGGCTTCGCGGCAACCGACGTGGTCGGGCATACCTATGGTCCCGACAGCCACGAGACGCTGGATCAACTGCTGCGGCTGGATCTGGTGCTCGGACGATTATTCGCAGACATCGAAGCCAGAGTGGGCCTCGCGAACACGCTCGTCGTCCTGACGTCGGATCATGGCGTGACGCCGCTCGTCGAGAACCTGCAGGCGAAGGGCCTCGACGCGCAACGCGCGGCGCCCGTCACACTGACGAACGCCGTCAAGCAGGCGTTCGAAAAGCGCTTCCCTGGGATCGACGGATTGGTGGAGTACTTTTCGGCTCCGGACTTCTACTTGAATGAAGGCTTGATTCGAGAGAGGAAGCTCAATCGCGAGGATGTCGAGAAGACGGCCATCGCCGCGCTGCTCGGCACCGGCCTGGTGGCGAGAGTCTACACGCACGACGACCTCAGAAGCGCGCGATCGCCTTCAGATGCAGACCCCTTGCTGACGCTGTTCAAGAATGGCTTCTACGAGCCACGGAGCCCGCACCTGACGGTGCTCCTGAAGCAGCACGTGTACCTGAGCAGCCTGGTCGGAGGCACGGGCCATGGCACGGCCTACGACGACGACCGTCACGTGCCAATCGTCTTCATGGGCCCTCGAATCAAGCCCGGGTTCTACCCCGAGCCCTGCGGTCCCGAAGACATTGCGCCGACGCTCGCGCTGATCCTCGGCCTGCAGTTGCAGCGCGAGCAGGATTCCCGATTGCTCGTCGAGATGCTTTCCGGGAATTGAGACGAATCAATCCGGCTAAAGCCGGATCCCACGTCCACCATTTTTCTCTGCGCGCTCTGCGGTCTCTGCGGTTGACCGTCGTGTCGGCCGCTACGGCGCACCAGGCGCCGGAGGCGCCGAGCCGCCGAAGAAGAGCTTTCGCCCGTCGGCCAGCGTGACGTCCTTGCCGACCGCCTTGTTCGCGCCGTCCTTGGAGCGATATCCGTCCACCCGCAGCTCGGTTCCGATCGGCAGGCTGTTCTTCGTGATGCCTTGCCGGATGAGCGCGTTCGGGCTGCCGCCTTCGATCATCCAGTTCACGACCTTGCCGTCGGGATCGACCACGGCGATGTGAATCCAGGAGTGGGGATTGATCAATTCGACTTTCGTGACCTTTCCCTGCAGCAACACCGGTTTCTTGGCGTCGAACTCCGCCGAAAACGCGTGATGCGCCCACGCAGGCACCGAGGCGAGGAGCAAGGCGGTACCGGCAACTGCGACCGCTCGTCTCGTTCGCATGTTATTGCGATCCTTTCCCGGCCGCCGCTTCTGCGGCTGCTTTCTCTTCCGCCCGGGCGCCGGCCAGGTTGTTCGCCAGGCCGTAATTTCCCTCGTGGCAGGCGTATTCGAATATCGGGCCTGTGATCGCCGCCATCGGAATTTCCGCCGACCAGGGCACTGCCCACGTCGAGGGATCCTTCACCGTGAACTCGTACTTGAGCGTGTCGGCCGACACGCGCGTGAATCGTTCCGTGACGTGCAGGTTCTCGCCCGAACCCTGGAAGGCCGTCCGGTCGGTGAAATTCGTCGTCTCGACAACCAACGTGTCGCCTTCCCAGCGCCCACGCGAGCTGCCGAGCAGCTGACGGATGCCCTGCGGGAGCGGCGGGCGGCCGTCGAGCGGAATGATCCGCACGTCATGGATCATCTCGGTGAGAATCATGACGTAATCGGCGTTCTGCACGATCTGATAGTTGCTGTTGTAGCCGATCGGAAGGATCGGCGGTCCGGCGTTCCAGACGATGCAGCGCTCGGCCAGGCCGCGATTCTCGGGGCCGTCGAACGGACCACCCATCTGCTTTCTTGCCTCAGCGCGTGCCGCGGCCCTCTTCTGGCCCTCAGCGGTGAGGGGAGGAATCCTCCCGTCGGGCGGGTCGACGATCAGGGAGGTTCGTTTGTTTGGCGCGACGACGCCCTGGCCGCGCTCGAGCCCGAACTGGCCGAAATCGTAGTGCACGTCGGCGGCCGTTCCGGGTTCGGTCACTTCTGGAGCCTGGGCGAGCCGGCGTCGCTCGACCTCGGCCAGTTCCTCGTCGGTGTAGAACGCCTTTGTCCCGAGATTCGCCGGCCGCTGCAACGGCGTATACGTGGCATTCGTCCACATGCCCTGCAAATCCGGGCGGCCGTCGGGGGTGCGGGGCGCCGACCCTTTCGTCTGGGCGGCGAGAGAGAGCGGCGACAGCAGCACGGCCGCCATGACAAGCGCGAGAGATCGTGTCCTCACCTGTACCTGCTTTCTCGTCGGTTTCTCATTGAGCTTTGGCGGGCTGTTTGCGGAGGTGCCCATACATCAGCTCCTCCGCGAACTCCACGCACTTGAATTCCATGAGCTGCGCATTCTTTTCCAGACGCCGGTAAAGCGGCATGCTCATCTTCCATGGCCGCGTGAACACCTTCGGGTCTTCGATTGTGGCTTCATACAGCAGCGCATCCGGCGTCAGCACGCTGAACCGTTCAACGACGCGCAGGGCTTCGCTGTGAAAGTTGCCCGCTCTGTCGAACCAGGTCTGGCCGATGAATCCGGTCGAATCGACGACCAGCGTATCGCCTTCCCAACGCCCGTTCGACCAGCCCATCCAGCTGTCGGCTGGAGCCTCCTGATGATTATCCATGTAGATGGTGCGGAGGCCGCCTGCATATTCGAACACCATCATGATGTGTTTCTGGCTTTGGATAATCTGGAACGGATAGGGCATATACATCCCGCGGGGCACGCCGGGGAGGTAGCACTTGATCTCCGGATCCAGCGTCAGCCGGTTCGCGAAGTTCTTTTTCTTCTGCTCGGCTGCAGCGGGCTGATAAGGGATCTCGCCGCCTTCCACCACGCCGAGGCCAGGTGGGACCGCGTAAGCGCCGCCCAGGGCGCTGACTGGCCCCGCCGAGGCAACGTGCGCCTGAATATCCCAGTTCGCCTCGTTCATCGCCTGCCAGATGCCGCTCAGGTTGGGCTTGCCGTCTGCCGTGCGCGTGGGACTGGCGGGGGCCTGCGCTGCGATGGGCTGCGTCGGCGGCCAAAAGCCGGCGGCGACGGCGCCGATCACGACGACCCAGGGTATCGACCGTATTCGCATCCGATTACTTGTCGGGTTGTGGCTGCGCCTTCGCTTTCCCGCCGGCCTGCTCGGGATAGTGCTGCGGGTCGCGGTTGCCCTCGAGGCACGCGAACTCGTACTGCTCGTAATCCTGCGCCGCGATGCGCCGGAAGGTTTCTACGACCTTCCATGGTCCCGTATACGCCTTGGGGTCCTCGATGGTCGCTTCGTAGCGGATGGTATTGGCGTCGGCGAGCGTGAAGCGTTCGACCACATGGATGGCGTCGGAATGGATATTCCCGGCCGTATCGAGCCACGTCCGGTCGTTCTGATTCGTTGTGTCGACGACAAGAGTGCCGCCCTCCCATCGGCCGACCGAGTCGCCTTGAAACAGCTTGATCGACGCCGGGATATGCGGCCGCCCATCCGTGGGGATCATGCGAAAGGCATTCATGAATTCCCACGCCATCACCACGAGTCCGGGATTCTGGACAATCTGGAATCCGAACTGCACGTACATCTGATGCGGAACGCCCGACATGAAGCAATGCAGTTCCGGCTCTTCGTACATCCGATTGGTCCGGATATCCGTCGCTTCGGCACGCACCTCGGGCCGGTACGGAATCTTGAGATCCGGGGGGTCGACGATGACGCCCTTCGCCGTCTCGATGTTCTGCAAGCCGACAAAGAAACTGCCCAACCAGTATCCCGAGAGGTCTGGCGTCTTAGGCGCCTGACCCGCGGCGAGCGTCGTCGTCGCTGCGATTCCGAGGGACAACGCCAGGACGGCCGCTGTCATCAAACCGTGACCCCTAAGCCATCTCATTTGCTCTGCTCCTTGGCCGCGTCCTCGGTGTAGGCATGGCACTCGTATTCGAGGAGCCTGACGTTCGGCTCCCGGCGAAGGTGGAGCGGCACGCCTATCTTCCAGGGCCTAGTAAACACCTTCGGGTCCTCGATGGTCGCCTCGTACATCATGGTGCCGGCGTCGGTGCGCGTGTAGCGTTCGACCACGTGCAGCGCCTCGCTGTGGAAATTGCCGGCGCTGTCGAGCCACGTCTGCCCGTTGAAGTTGGCGACGTCGACCACCAGCGTATTCCCCTCCCAGCGGCCAATGGAGTCGCCGTTCCAGAAGTCCAGGCCTTCGACGTGGGTCTTTCGATTCAGATGGATGGTGCGATAGTTGTGGACGTACTCGTAGAAAATCATCACGACTTGAGGCGACTGGACGATCTGAAACGGAAACGGCAGATACGTGAGTCGCGGCACGCCGGGCTTGAAGCACTTGGCCAGCGGATCGGCGGTCGCGCGGTTTTGAAAGTTCTCGCGCCGTCTCGCCAGCGCCGACGGCTGGTAAGGAATCATCCCGTCAGGCGGATCGACGATGACACCCAATCCTGCCGGAACGCCCAACGACGCCGCGTGCGGCTCGATATTCGCGGCCGTTGACGTGCTCAGCACCTGCCAGATGCCCTGCAGGTCCGGCTGCCCGCTCGCCGTCCGGGGCGGCGTATAGGCCGGTGCCTTCGACGCCGCCGTCTGGCCTGCCACCGGCGTATCCAGCAAGGCGACCGCCACCGCCGCGACGACAACCAACGCTGAAATCGCTATGCCTCTCGACCTCATTTGACTTGTGGTTCCTTGAGCACTTCGGGCGGCGTCATGTTCAGGATGCGCTGTCCGGTAGACACCAGAATCACCGACGACGCCCACATGTTGGGTGTGCCGTCCTTTGCGGCAAACCCCGTCAGCTGGATCTCGTCGCCTACTTTCAGCAGATCCTTCCGCCAGCCGTTCCGGAAGAGCACGTTCGGCGGCGGAGTCTCGCCACCCCAGTTCACCACCTTGCCATCCGGCATGGTCACGTCCAGATGCACCCACGAGTGCGGATTCACCCAGTCCAGCCTCGTGAACTTGCCTTTCACGGTGACTGGCTTGCTGTTGTCGAACTCCGCCGTGAACGAGTGATGGGCCAGGGCCGGCCCCGCGAACGAACCAGCCAGAAGCATCCCGATACCGACGAAGAATGTGGCCGTTGTTGTCTTCATGGGAGTCTTTCTCCTATTGTCTCAACGCAAAACTGAACAGCGCGTTGCCCGCCGCGACCGCGACGTACTGACGGCCGCCCACCGCATAGGTCATGGGCCCCGACACAACCCGACCGCCGACAGCGGCCCGCCACAGAAGCGAACCCGTTCTTGCGTCGAGCGCGAAGAAATAGCCTTCGCGTCCACCGCTGAACAGGACGTTTGAGGCCGTTGTGAGCACGCCGGCGTCGGTGAAGTCGGTCATCTTGAACTCCCACTTCAGATCGCCGGTCTTCGGATCGATGGCGCGGACGGCCCCGTAGCCTTCGTCCTCTTTCGCGTAGTTGAGCAGCTGCCCCGCCCTGACGCCCGGGACCGTGGTTCTCGGAGCTCCTCCGCCGAAGATTCGCCCTTCGACGTATTCGGCATCCTGCTTCACGTACAGCGACGTGTAATTCACCCAGGAAGGTATGTAGAAGAGGCCGGTCAGCGGGCTGTACGAAGGGGAATACCAGTTCGTGCCGCCCTGATTGCCAGGCGCGATGAGAGCCCCTTCCCGGGTCGGCACCTTGCCCGGAACTCGGACGGGTCTGCCCAATTCGGTGAGACTGCTGGCCCAGTTCACCTCGACGAAGGGCTTACCCATCAGGAAATCACCGGACGTGCGGTCCAGCACGTAAAAGTAGCCATTCCGGTTCGCCCAGAGCATGACCTTGGTGGGACGCCCCTGCCAGGTCATGTCGGCCAGAACCGGCACCTGCACCGCGTCGTAGTCGAACTCGTCATGAGGCGAGAACTGAAAATGCCATTTCAGCTTGCCGGTATCCGCGTCGAGAGCGACGACGGAGTTGCTGTACAGATTGTCGCCGCCACGATTGTCGCCATTCCAGTCGGGCCCGGGATTTCCAATGCCCCAGTACGTGAGGTTCGATTCCGGGTCGTAGGAACCGGTCATCCAGATCGACGCGCCCCCGGTTTTCCACGAATCGCCGGCCCACGTGTCGTTGCCCGGTTCGCCCTCGCCGGGAATCGTATAGAAGCGCCACGCTTCCTTGCCGGTGCGGGCATCGAAGGCCGCCAGGAAGCCGCGAATGCCGTACTCGCCTCCGGCCGTGCCGATGATGACCTTGTCTTTGACCACCAGCGGAGCGTGGGTAAACGCATACCCGGCTTCCGGTCTTGCGCCCTCGACCGCCACGTTCCAGAGCGGCCGGCCGTCCTTGGCATCGATCGCAATCAGCCGGCCGTCGATCGTGGCCATGAACAGCGTCTCGCCCAGAATCGCCAGGCCCCGGTTGACGCGGCCGCAGCAAGGGCGCGCCTGTGGGGACGGCGTGTGCGCGTACGTCCAGAACACACGCCCGGTAACGGCATCGAGTGCGACGACGTCGTTCGGCGCCTGAACCGTGTACATCACACCGTCGACGACGAGCGAGGTCGCCTCGTACTTCTCGAGCGACCGCGCCTGAAACACCCACTGCAGCTCGAGGTTCCGGACATTCTCCGGTGTGATCTGTGTCAGCTGGCTGTGGCGCTGGCTCAGAACGCTCCCGGAATACGTCAGCCAGTTATGCGGTTCCTGGGCGGCGCGAAGGATCCGGTCGAACGTGACCTGGGCTTGAAGCGACGCGCCTGTGCCCAGAACGACGGCCAGGAGCAGGAATCGGTATGCGTTCATGGGGTGACCCGACCTCTCAGGGAAACCAGGTAGCCGACCAGGTCCGAGAGCTCCTCGGCGCTCAACCGGTCGCGATACGAAGGCATCGGGGAGCCGTCGACGAAAGCGTGCTCACGCAGGGCCGACTTCTGAAAGGACCGCAACTGTTCCTTCGAGTCGAGGAGCTGCACGGTGAAGAGGTCGTGATTGAGGAGCCGGCCGGTGACTTCCGCGCCCTCGCGCGTGACGACGCGGAACGACCGATGGTTCGGCAGCACCGCCGCCCCCGGGTCCACGATCGATCGCTCGAGATCGGCGGCGCGCCGCTGTCCGCCCACGTCGGTGAGATCGGGGCCGGACCGGGAACCGTTGCCGCTGACGCGATGGCACGTCGTGCAGCCGCCCTTGCCTTCGAAAATCGCCCGGCCCCGTCCTGGATCGCCCGGCGCGGACGTGCTCCGCGTCTCGGCCGCGATGGTACGGAGGTACGCGACGATGTTGCCGGCGTTGACTTCGGAGATGTTGTTCGGCGGCATCCCCGTGTTCGGGATGCCGGTCCTGATGATGCGGACGAGATCCTCGTCGGATGTGGCGCGCCGGAACTGACCGCGGCTCAGGTCCACGCCCGCTACGGCGTTACCGTCCGGACCGTGGCACGCCGCGCAGCTCGCGAGAAAGAGCCGGCCGCCGTTCTCGACGTCCGTCGCGGGGTATTCGTGCTGGGCCGACAACGCGACGGGAACGAACAGGAAAGCCAGAATGCAAATCAGAACTCGCATGGTACCTTCCTGCCTGTGAGATCCGGCTTTAGCCTGCCTGTGGGATCCGGCTTTAGCCGGATTGGTCCGCCTGAAGGCGGACCCCACAGATTGGGTTGAGACGAACCTGACTCGACTCGCGCCCGACGATACCGCCGCCGGCTACGCCTGTCAATCGATCTGAGAGCCCCACCGCAACCGCACTGAGCTACACTACACGGGACCACGACCTTGCAGAGAGTACCCCGACCGTGACCGCTGGCCATCGAACGGGACGTCCAGTACCCAGTTCCCTGCTCGTTCTGACGATCGCCCTGTCCTTGCTCGTCCGGGTGCCGTTGGCGGCCCAGGACCTGATCCTCGCTCGCTTCGGCGACTACGTCGAGTCGCTTCGCGCCCAGGCGGGTATTCCCGGCCTCGCGGCCACGATCGTCGGCACCAACGACATCCTCTGGGAGCGTGCATTCGGGCTGCAGGACACCGCGCGGTCCATCGCTGCGCGGACCGACACGCCATTTCACGTCGACGGGCTGACGCAGATGCTGACGTCTGCGCTCGTGCTGCGCTGCGTCGAGGAAGGGCGCCTGTCGCTCGATGACCGCCTCGGTCAGTTCTCACCCGACAGTCCCGATGCGGGCGCAACAATCCGGCAGGTCCTTTCTCACCGCTCGGAAACCGCAGCGTTCGACTACCGTCCGGAGCGGCTCGAGCCGCTGGGCCGCGCCATCAGGGCCTGCACCGACAACTCGTTCCGCGAAACGGTCGCGAACCTGCTCGACCGCCTGGCCATGATCCACTCCGTGCCCGGTCCGGACATCATCCACCCGGAACTGCTCCCCGACGGCATCCCCTCCCCTGCCGAGGTTGCGCGTTACACCGGGGTGCTCCAGAGTCTTGCCACGCCGTACACGGTGGATCGGAGAGGATCCGCCTCGCCGACACAGTCCTCGGCGACGACCCTGACGCCGTCGAGCGGCCTCATCTCAACGGTGCGCGACCTCGCGCAGTTCGACCTGGCCCTCAAGAAGGGGTTGCTCCTGCGCCCTGAAACGCTCGCGACCGCGTGGCTCGCGCCGCTCGGCGCGAACCGCCAGCCCCTGCCACACGGGCTGGGCTGGTTCGTGGAGAACTACAAGGGCGAGACGATCGTCTGGCAGTTCGGCGTCAACACCAACGCCTCATCGTCCCTGATGGTGACCGTTCCGGGGCGCGGGATCACGCTGATCCTCCTGGCGAACAGCGACGGCCTTGTCAGGCCGTTACCCGCTCGCGACTGGCGACCTGACGGTCTCGCCGTTCGGCCGGCTATTCCTCAGTCTCTTTGTCCGGTAGGAGCATCGGCGTTCCGATCATGCGAGTCGGTTTCCTGGTCCTGACGATTCTTCTGTTCTCGCCGGCCCGAACGTCGGCGGAATGGCAGATCAGACCGTTTCTCGGTGTGACGTTCGGCTGCCAGCACAACCTTTGTCCTGGCTGAGGGCGCGGCCAGTCCCAACGTCGTCTTCGGCGTCAGCGGGAGGCTGCTCGGTGACGTGATCGGGATTGATGTAGACTTCGGGCACGCGCCGGGTTTCTTCCAGTCGGGGGACCAGGAACTGGTGCTGGGAAGCAGTGCGATGACGCTTACTGGCAACGTCGTCCTCACCCCGCCGCGGCGTTTGACCGAGTACATACTCGGCCCATACTTCGTCGTCGGGGCGGGCCTCATGCAAGTGCGCATCGATCGAGTCGTTCGACGCGCTGCCGGTCGCGAGCACGCTGCCGGCGATGGACGTCGGGGGCGGGGTCAATGGCTTTTTGTCGGAAACGGGTCGGGCTGAGCTGGGAAGCACGCTACTTCCGAAGCGTCGGCGGGAAACCATTGCGCGGATCAGCATCGGCCCGGAGTATCTCTCGTTCTGGCGCGCAAGCATGGCGCTCGTGATTCGGCGATGACGCGGAGCATTCGATGAATCGCAGGCTCGGCTTCTGGTGCGTGATGGGACTCCTCGTCTGGGGCGCGACCCTGGGCGCCGCGGGAGATCCTGCGTATCGTGCCCGTCGTCCAGGGCGACGAGGTGCTCGTGTCGTTCGAGCTCGCCGATGCCTACACCAGGGATGTCCGCGAAGCGATTTCGAGCGGTCTTCGCACGACCTTCACGTACAACGTCGAGCTGCGCATGGTCGGGTACGCTTTGGGTGGATCGGACGATCGCGGCAGTCTCCGTCAGCGCCAGCGACCAGTACGACAACCTGACGAGGCGCCACGTCCTGTCGCGGACGGTGAACGGCCGTGTCGTAGAGTCGTCGGTGACGGAAGACGCAGTCGATCGTCGGAAAGTGGCTGACGACGTTTACCAGGGTGCCGCTGTCCCGGACCGCCAGGCTGGACTCGACTCGCGATTACTACGTCCGCATCAACGCCCAGTCACGCCCCCACGGCGCGTCCCTTCTCGGCTGGACCAATGCCGTCACCGGCCGGGCGAAGTTCACGTTCATTCCGTAGCCATTGACAGCGGTCGGCGCGCCGCCTAAGCTCTTGCTTTCCCCCTGAAAGATGGTTGGCCAGACAATCTCCCACTACCGGGTGGTCGACGTTCTGGGCGCAGGCGGCATGGGCGTCGTCTACAAGGCCGAGGACGTCAAGCTCGCCCGCCCGGTGGCGTTGAAATTCCTGCCGTCCGAGCGGACCCACGATCGCCAGGCGATCGATCGCTTCCAGATGGAAGCACGCACCGCCTCGGCCCTGAATCACCCGAGCATCTGCACAATCTACGAAATCGACGAGCACGGCGGATCGCAGTTCATCGCGATGGAGCTGCTGCAGGGACAGACCCTCAGTCAACGGATTGCCGGCAAGCCCCTCGAAGGGGGCTTACTGCTCGAGCTTGGCATTCAAATCGCGGACGCGCTCGACATGGCGCATTCGTCTGGCATCCTGCACCGCGATCTCAAGCCGGCGAACATTTTCGTCACGACGCGGGGTCAGGCCAAGATTCTCGATTTCGGCCTGGCGAAGCTTTTTCAGTCGGAGCGCGCCGCCGCCGCGGAGAGTGGTTCCACGGCGCTGACGACGCTCGACAGCGACCCGCTGACGATGAAAGGGACCACTGTCGGAACGGTGGCGTACATGTCGCCCGAGCAGGCGCGCGGCGAGACGCTCGACGCCCGTACAGACTTGTTCTCGTTCGGTGTGGTGTTGTACGAGATGGCCACCGGACGACAGACATTTTCGGGACCCACGTCGGCTGTCATCTTCGATGCGATCCTCGAATCGTGAGCCGACGGCCCCGACGGAGCTGAACGGCGATATCCCGCCAGCTCTGGAACGGATCATCGGCAAGGCCCTGGAGAAAGACTGCCGGCTGCGTTATCAGAGCGCGTCGGATCTGCGCGCCGATCTCCAGCGCGTGAAGCGCGATCGCGAGTCGGGCCGAATCGCGTCGCGGCCGTCTACGCCAGGCGCGGCACGGACGGCAATCGGTTCGACGTGGCCATCGGCAATTGCCGACAGTGCGTCCTTCGCGCCGGCACCGGCGCCGAGCCCGGCCCCAGTCCCCGTCCCGAGCATCCATTCACGCTCGGCGATCCTTTTGGCGGCCGCGGGCGTCCTGTCTCTGCTCGTCAGCGGCGCGCTCTTCTACCAGAGCCGGACTGGCCCCGCGACGGCGCCGGCGCCGGCCGAATCGGCTGCGCCCCCGTTGCCCGCTGTCGCGGAAACCATCCCTGCGCCTGCGCCGGCCCCTGCGCCCGCGCCTGCCCCTGCGCCTGCGATCATCCCTCCATCGACCGCTGTGCCGCAGGTTCCCGCGGCTCCTCGGGAAGCGGCCGCACCCAGGCCGCCGGCTCGAGCCGATGCGTCAGCGGCTCCCGCGCCGGCGGGAGATCCCGCGGTCGAAGCGTTGAAAATTGCCCGCGCCAAGGTCGATGCGAGGCTCTACGATCAGGCGCTGGGCGATCTGAAGGCCATCGTCGAACGATACCCATCGAGCCCGAGCCTGCCCGCCGCTTATCTCCTGACCGCGAGTATCCACACACAACAACGCCGCCCCGACGATGCCATGGCCGCGTACCTCGAGCTGGGAAACAAGTTCCCCGCGAACCCTGCCGCTGCCGAAGGCGCCTTCCTGATGGCCGGCCTGATGCTGAGTTCCAGGCAAAACGCTCAGGAGACGGCCCGAGAGCTGCTGAATACGATTCCGGTGCAGTTTCCGAACAGTCCCTGGGCGCCGCGGGCGTTGGTGCTGAAGGCCAGCCTCGAGGAACGGTCCCGGGTTCGAATGCTCGATCCGCAGCTCAACGCCTCTGTACCTGTCGCATTGGTCTCTTACAGAACGCTGACCGAGAACTATCCCGATGCGGACGGCGTCGAAGCCGCTTTGTGGAGGATGTCCGAGATCTACACGGACCTGAGGCGCTACGACCTCGCGGCCCAGGCACTCGACGATCTCTGCCGGGCGATTCCCGGGGAACACGCGCGATGCGGCGTGGCGTGCCGGCGAGATGTACGAGGACAGGGTCAAGAATGCGGACAAGGCCCGAGCCGCCTACGCCCGAGTACCGCCGACGTCGTCGCGCTACAAGGACGCGCAGAAGAAGGCGCAGCAGTAGTACCGAGCGACGCACTGGCGCGTCACCGCTCCGCTAGCGGAAACGCGGCCTGTAGACCGTTGTTGAGCAGATTCCCGACGCCCTGCGGGTACGAATAGGATCGTCCGAATCCTCGCGGTCACGCAGCCCGGTCTTCACGCGTTTACGTGCTACACTTGTTTACGTGGCCGAAAACCAGAACATCACATTAAGCCTTCCCCGCGAGCTGCTGAAGCGCGTCAAGCGTCTGGCCGTGGATCGAGAGACCTCCGTATCGTCGCTGATGGCCGAGGCGCTCGCCCGGCTCGCGGACGAGGATCGGCGCTACACCGGTGCGCGCAGGCGTGGGCTCGCCGCGCTCCGATCCGCGCGCTCGCTCGGCACCCGCGGTCGCCGAACCTGGTCGCGCGACGACCTGCATGCGCGCTGAGCCGGCGCGAGAATTTGTCGACGCCAACGTGTTCGTCTACGCGTTCGATCCGTCCGCCGGCGCCAAACACCGCTCGGCGGGACAGCTCGTGGAGCGACTGTGGGCCAGTGGCGCCGGGTGCCTCAGCGTCCAGGTGTTGCAGGAGTTCTTCGTCATCGTCACTCGGAAGGTCGCTCACCCCCTCTCAATAGACGCAGCCGCCGACCGCGTTCGAGAGCTCGCGGCCTGGAAGGTATTCGCGCCGACGGCCGACGACGTGCTGGCCGCGATCGCGATCCAGAAACAATCGCAGATCAATTTCTGGGACGCGATGGTGGTGCAGGCCGCCGGGGAATTGGGCTGTGACGTGCTCTGGACCGAAGACCTAAGCGACGGACAACTCCTGAGAGGCGTTCGCGTTCGCAACCCGTTCGCCGACGCGTAGATCGAACGTCCCACATCAAATATTGCCGTCGTGACTCGACTACCCGATTTCTTCCGATAATCTTCATTTCTTGAGTCCTGCCGTCCAATTGAGGACGACGGTGAACGGATCGGGACGGGCCTGCCCTACCGGAATAAGGCCGACAAAGCGTTGACCGTCGGCAGACACCGCAAAGCCTCCGCTCTGGTTACCAGGCCCGAGCGGTTGCGTTGGCTGGGTATTCAATCGGGTCGTGAACAGGGCCCGGGGAATTCCCGCTGCGAACACAGAGCCGTCGGCTCGAGCTTCCGCGACCATGACTGACTTTTCGGCGGCATCCCCGGCGACATAGAACAGCTCCTTCCCGTCGCGCCGCCATCGGGGCTGGACCCCACCGCCTGGAGAGACCGGCCATTTCAGGCCGGAAGGCGGGAAGGGCTGGACGTATATTTCGTTCCTGCCCGTCTCGTTCGACGTGTACGCCATCCAGCGCCCATCCGGAGAAAAGCTGCCCCTGAGCCTCTGAAAATTCGGTTCGCAGAAACGGGAACGGCTTTCGATCGCCGAACAGAGGGAGCACCCATAGATCGGTTCGCGTCTTCGGATCGACGTCTTCGTATACGATGAACCCCCCGTCCACGGACCAGCTTGCTGGCCCTGGTTCGTACTCGATTGCATCAGGCGCTCGTCCTGACCGGTGCCGCTTGCCACATTCAGATAGAGGTTCCAAACGCCATCACGACTCATCCGTACACGATGCGGCCGCCATCAGGTGACCAGTGCGCATCTGTGTTGTGTGAAGGACTCGAGGTAAAACGCGACTTGGTTCCGCGCTTCCAGTCGATGAGCCACAACCCGCCGCCCCCGGGCCCCTCGTGACGATGGACGATGATCTGACTGTCATCCGGCGAAAGCGCGAAACTGCGATAATCGTTCGGCTGATCGATCGTCTGAAGCACCTTGCCCGATCGATCGAGCCATGTCAGCTGATTGACCTGGGATTCGGCACCAGACCGATAGGTGAGGACGCCGCTTTCTGAGACAGAAAAAGCGGCGCGGCCGTTGGTGACACCGACGCGCACCTCCTCGGCGACTGGAAAGGAATCGCCTTTCAGCTCGGCACGCGATGGGTCGAACGACTGAGCCATCAGCGTCTGTTCCCGCATGAATAAGAGATAGCCAGGAGCTGCGTACAAGGCTTTCGAGTCCGTACTCAGCAGGTTCCGGGTTTCGGGAGAATCGAGCGAGCCAAGGCGCACTGAATTGCCTGGCTGCGCCAGGAACAGGAAGCGGCGGCCATCGGGCAGGAACTGCGGCCAGCGATGAGAAGTTTCCTTGCTGGAGGCGTCGAGCGTTGTCAGCGGCACCGGCTCTCCACCGGCCGCAGAGACTCGCGACAGGCCGGAGCTTCCAGATGCGGCAAATACGATAGTGCCCTCGGCATTCCAGGTGCCGCCCTCGCCGGCCGGTGCGTCACACAACGCCTGCGACGGGCCGCCCGAGGCCTCGATCTTCTTGAGCCTGCCCTCGGCGAAGAACCCGATGAAGCGGCTGTCGGGCGACCAGAATGGGTGATCGCCTCCCTCGGTTCCCGGCAGCGGCTGTGCCTCCAGCGCATCCAACGAGCGCACCCAGAGCAGATCCGCGCTTCCCGGCCGCTGAGCCCGGAACACCAGACGCCGGCCATCCGGAGATACCGTCTGTGCCTGGAAATACGCCGTCGCCCCTGGGAACGTCGCATCGTCTGGCGGTGCCACGGCGAAACGCACGGCGCCCGGCTGAACGGCCGGCTCGCGCAGATGCGCGATCGCAAAAGGAAGCGCCGCCAGAAAAGCCAGTGAGGAGAGCGCGGCAATCGACCATCCGACGCGACTCCGTGATCCTCGCATGGGGATGGCGGCGATCGCCGTCGCGCTCTCGGACGGCGAAGACGAGCCCTCCAGGGCAAACGCAAGGTCCCTCGTGGACTGGAAACGCGCGGCCGGGCTCTTCTCCAGACACCGATCGACGAGGCGCGCCAGCGCCGGCGGAATGCGCCGTTCGGCAGAGGGAAGGTCGGGGGGATCTTCCTTGAGAATCGCGGTCATCGCGTCCATCGTCGTCTCGCCGAGAAACGCTCTCGATCCCGACAACATCTCGTATAGCACGGCGCCGAACGCGAAGATGTCCGAGCGATGATCGGCCTGGAGCCCGCGCACTTGTTCCGGCGCCATGTAGCCGACTGTCCCGAGCACCACGCCGGGGAGCGTGTCCGGGGGCGTCGTTGGCAGGGCGCTGGCCCCGGCCGGCGTGCCGTCGGCCTGCGTGAGCTTCGCGAGCCCGAAGTCGAGAATCCTCACGCGGCCGTCGGCTGTCACAAAAATATTCTCGGGCTTGAGGTCCCGATGCACGATGCCCTTCTCGTGCGCGGCGGCCAGGCCGTGCGCGATTTGCACCGCGTATTCGACCGCCTTGCGGACCAGCAACGGCCCGCTCGTCAACCGTTCGCGCAGCGTCTCCCCCTCGAGCAGCTCCGAGACGATATAAGGGGCGCCATCATGCGTGCCGATGTCGTGGACGGCGAGGATGTTCGGATGATTCAGCCCCGCGGCGGCCTGCGCCTCCTGCTCGAAGCGACGAAGGCGTTCGGGATCCGCAGAGAACGCAGGCGGCAGCACCTTGATGGCCACGTCGCGCCCCAGCCGCGGGTCTCTCGCGCGATACACTTCGCCCATGCCCCCGGCGCCGATGAGCGCCGAGACTTCGTAGACGCCGAGACGGACGCCGGGCGCAAGTGACATGAAGTTGTGACGGTGCAGATTCTGCCACGAACGTCGCGGCTGCCCGAGACAAAACCTGCGGTGCTCCACTGGGCCATACCTGGCCCGACGTCGGGATCTTCAGGAGTCTCCGCCCGTCGGCCGTGACGTCGAAGTGTCGGAGAAATGGTTGTTTTCCTGGCACGAAGCTGCGACGATGACGCCAACGCGTGTCGGCAGGAGGAGAGTATGAACGTGAGAATCATGAGTTTTGCGGTTGTGTCTGCGGCCCTGCTGTTCTTGGCGACCCCGGCCAATGCCGCGACGTGTGAAAGCCTGACCCGCCTTTCGTTGCCAGACACGACGATCACATTGGCCCAGACGGTTTCGACCGGAACGTTCACGCCACCCGGCTCAACCGCCGCGCAGGGCCAGGCCCTGGCCGGCCTGCCGGCGTTCTGCCGGGTGGCCGCAACGTTGAAGCCGACGAGCGACTCCGACATCAAGATCGAAGTCTGGTTACCGACTGCGAACTGGAACGGTAAGTATCAGGCCCTCGGCAACGGTGGCTGGGCGGGCTCGATCCTCTACCCGGCTTTGGCCGAGGCGCTCAAGCGCGGCTATGCCACGAGCTCCACGGACACCGGGCACGTCGGCGGCACCGCGAAGGAGATGCTCGGCCATCCCGAAAAGCTGATCGATTTCTGGTACCGGGCCATCCATGAAATGACCGTGAAAGCGAAAGCAATCACGGAGGCGTTCTATGGCAACGATCCCCGGCTCTCCTATTTCGTCGGGTGCTCGGCTGGCGGCAGACAGGCGATGCTGGAGGCGCAACGGTATCCTGGCGACTTCAACGGGATCATCGCGGGCGCGCCCGCCATCAACACAACGCCGATGTATCAGGCGGCGAGGATGTGGTTTCCACAGGCCACGCTGAAGGATCCCGCCAGCTTCATTCCGCCGGCCAAGTATCCGATGATTCATCAGGCCGTGGTCAACGCGTGCGACGGGATCGATGGACTGAAGGATGGGCTGATCGACGATCCACGGCAGTGCCGGTTCGACCCGAAGGTGCTGCAGTGCAAAGATGGGGACAGCGCATCGTGTCTTACGGCGCCGCAGGTGGAGGCCGCGACAAAGATCCTGACGCCAGTGAAGCATCCACATACGGGCAAGGAGCTCCTGCCACGCATGGAACCGGGCAGCGAGCTTGGCTGGGGCGTGCAGGCCGGAGGGCCGGAGCCGTATAACAACGTCCTCGACAGGCTCAAGTACGTCATCTTCAAGGACCCGAACTGGGATTGGAGGAAGTTCAATCTCGCAACCGATCTCGCGCCACTCGAAAAACTGGACGACCCGGCGAATGCGACCAATCCCAATCTCACCGGGTTCATGTCACGCGGTGGCAAGCTGCTCGTCTATCACGGCTGGGCCGATCAGCAGGTTGCCCCGACATCCACGGTCGATTACTACGGCAAGGTGCGCGAGACGATGGGCGGGGCTGACAAAACCTCCGAGTGGTTCCGTGTGTTCATGGCGCCGGGCATGGGTCACTGCCGGGGCGGCGACGGTCCGAACACGTTTGACGCTTTGACCGCCCTGGAAACCTGGGTCGAAAAAGGACAGGCCCCGGCCCAGATCATTGCGTCCCACAGTAGTGGGGGAAAACTCAACCGCACGCGGCCACTGTGCGCGTACCCGATGGTGGCGAGATACGACGGAACCGGCAGCATCGACGACGCCGCGAACTTCGTGTGCCGAATGCCGTAACTGTGCCGCCGATGTAGTGCGGGTCTTTAGACCCGCCGGGCGCTCGGCTCTGTTTTGCAGGTCTGAAGACCTGCACTACGTCAGGCGATCGTGGAGGCACTGAATCGGGAGACCTGTCAGGAGGAAACATGTTGCAGAAGAAATTCTTGGTTCTGACGGTGGCCGCAGCCATCGCTCTCGTGTCTGTTGCCATTCCCTCTCAGGCCCAGGAGCGCGGCGGTGGCGGCCGGGGCGCCGGCGCAGGCGACGCACAGGGCCGCGGCGGCGGTCGTGGCGCCGCGGCGCCCGATCCGGTCGAGAAGGCCGTTCAGCTCAAGCCCGACCTCTACTATGTCCCCGGCGCCGGGGCGAACGCGGTCATTCGAGTCACGCCCGAAGGGTTGATCGTCATCGACACCAAGAATCCAGGCGCCGAGATCTCCGCCGCACTCGTCGAGCAGATCAAGGCGATCTCGAATTTGCCGGTCAAGTACGTGTTCAACACGCACCATCATCCCGACCACACGGGCAACAACCAGACGTTCGTCGCGCAGGGCGCCACCGTTGTCGGGCTCGAGAAGATGAAACAGCTCATGACCACCGATCAGCGGACGAAGGAGATCGCGGGTCCGCCGACGGTGACGTTCCCCAAGGACTACACCTTGAAATTTGGCGGCGCGGCGGTCGAGGCTCATTTTTACGGCGCCAGCCATACCGGTGGCGATACGGTGGTCTACCTGCCCGACAAGAGATTCGTGATGGTGTCCGACACGATTCCCGTGGCGAACCCGACTCCGGGCGTCGGCTTCGGTGGTGGCGGCGGCAGCGCGGTCCAGGTGCCGGGTCTTCTCGACAGCATCCTGAAGCTGGACTGGGACGTGGCGCTCGCCGGCCGCGGCGGTCCGATGACGAGGGCGGAAGTCCAGGCGTACAAAGGCAAGTGGGATACCTTCATGGCCCGCGTGAGGGAAGCCATCAGCAAAGGCGCGACCAAGGAGACGCTGGCGACCCAGGTGAAACAGGACGACCTGGGGTGGATGTTCAACGCCGCCTTCTTCGGCAATCTGTACGACGAGCTCCAGGCGAACCCGAAGGGCGAGCCGAGGCTGTAATGATCAGACTGACGCTGGCGTTCATCACCGGCCTCACGCTCTTTGCGGTTGCGGGCCTTCAGCAACCGGCCGGCACGCTACACACCGGGAAGGCGTTCCGGTTCAACCAAGTGAAAGAGGGCGTCTACCACGCCGTCCAAACAGGCACGCTCTCGGTGGTGGGGAACGCCGCCATCATCGTCAACGACAACGACGTCATCGTCGTCGACGATCACGTATCGCCCGCCGCAGCCTGGGTCTTGCTCGAGGAGTTGAAGGACATCACCAGCAAGCCGGTAAGCACCGTCATCAATACCCACTTTCACTTCGATCATGCGCATGGCAACCAGGTCTTCGGAAGCGAGGTCGACATCATCGGCCACGAGTTCACTCGCGAGATGCTGCTCGGCGGCAAGTCGCTTGGGATGCCTCTGTACAAGAATTACGTCGAGGGGCTTCCACGCCAGATCGAGGATCTGCAGAAGCGGGTTGCGGCCGAGCCCGACGCCGCGAGGAAGGCGACACTGCAGACGCAGCTTCAGGCCGCCGAGAACAACAAGCTTTCACAAGCCGAACTGAAACCGACGCCGCCAAATCTGACTCTCCGGACGCAGATGACGCTCCATCGCGGAGCCCGCGAAATCCAGATTCGTTTTCTCGGCCGCGCCCACACGGCCGGCGACGTCGTCGTCTACCTTCCCAGAGAGAGAATTGTCATCACCGGCGACATGATGACCACGGGGCTCTCGAATATGAGCGATGCGTTCGTCAACGAATGGGTGACGACGCTCGACGAGCTGAAGAAGCTCGACTTCGATACCGTCCTTCCCGGCCACGGCGATGCCTTTACCGACAAGGCGAAGATCGATTATTACCAGGCATACCTCCGTGACGTGTGGACCGAGGTCGGCCGCCTGAAGCAGCAAGGCGTTTCGGCAGAGGAAGCGTCGAAGCGGGCCGACCTGACCAAGCACAAGGAACACTTCCCAAATATTCAGGGTCCAGGGGTTCCTCTCCTCGGAGTTACGCGGATCTACGACCTTATCAAGTAAAAACCAAGCGGCAAAGGCCATGGCAGGCGACGATTCGCAGGATTGGTATGTCGCCGAGGGCAAACGTGGCCAGCAGTTGCTGGACCAAGGTCAGATCGGCCTGGCGACGGACGCGTTCGAAGCCATTCTCTCGCGGCTCGGCGATACGCCGAGCTACGCCAGGGCCGTCATTCTCGGCCGGCTGGGTCGATGCTTCCACATGGGCGGTCAGCCACGATCTCGCCGTGCTGCACGTGCGGGAAGCGATTGATCTCATCGGCAGGCTCGCGCCGAGCGACGGAGTGAAGGGCTTGCGGGGCACGCTGCGTTCGGATCTCGGCGATGCGCTTCGCGCCGGTGGCCACTACGGCGACGCGAGGAAGGCATACGAAGCGGCCCTCAAGATTGCCGAGGAATTGAACGACCTCCGGGGTCAGGGTGTAGACCTGGGGCGGCTCGGCGCGCTCGCGTTGGCGGAAGGCAACCTCGAGGAGGCGCGGACGCGTCAACAGGCGGCGCTGCGACTCTTGCAACAGCTTCACGAGCCCGAGATGGAGGCGGCCGCCTGGCATCAGCTCGGCAGGATCCACCACCAACGGCGGCAGTGGGATGAAGCTGAACGGCATTACCGGGAGGCGGCACGCATCAGCGAGGAGCGTGGCCACCTGGCCGCAGCCGCTCAAACGTGGAACCAGCTGGTTGTCCTCGCACACGAAGCTGGAAAACCAGAGGTGGCGGACTGGAAGAACGGCGGCAAGCCGATCATTTTCGCCACCCTCGCCCGCGTCGGCGAGTCGCCGAGCTACGGCAGGGCCGTGATTCTCGGACAACTGGGCCGCTGCTTCCACATGGGCAGGCGGCCCGATCTGGCCGTCCGGTGTCTTCGTGACGCGATCGGCATCACCGCGACGCTCGCGCCGGGCGACGGCGTGAAAAGCCTTGGTGGCACGTTGCATTCGGATCTAGGGGACATGCTCCACGCCATCGGTCAGGACGCCGGTGCCCGGGAGGCATATGAAGCGGCACTGAAGATCGCCGAGGAGTTGCGGGATCTTCGGGGCCAGGCGCATGCCTCGCAACGGCTCGGCAGGATCTTGCACGCCACCCCATCGCGGGAAACACAGACCCTCGAGGTCACGCTCCACGAGGACCTGATGACCGACTACGTCTTCGAGACGGATCTGCTTGTCGATGGTCCGCGCGAGCGGCGGATCATCCAATGGACCGGGGACGCGGACCTTCCGGCGGGCGGCGTCCGTCCGATGCTGATGCCGTGCACGCGCACGTGGACCGACGATGAAGGGGCGGTACGTTTCAGCCTTCCGATGGGAGATCCGATCGTCGAACGACAGCCCGGCTGCACCGTTATCGGAAGGATCCGTCATGAGGTGGCCGTATCGGGAATTTCAAGCGTCATCTGGCGGCTTGTCAAAGGGATGGATGGGACAAGTACGGTCGAGGAGATCCTGACGACGTTTCCGGGCCTTCCGGAGCATCCGGCAAGCGAGCGTGCGGTTGCGGCGCACGCGCTGGCCGCGCTGGCAGCCACCGGCGCCATCGACGTCTCCGGACGGCCTGTCGGCCGGTTCCTCCATCTGGCCACCAAGAAGGGAGTCCTTCCGGCTGGTGGCCTGGCGGGAGACGAAGTGCTTCGGCTGGCGACCGACGGGAACTACCGCGCGTATCCGGAAGCACCCCGGATCGCCGTCAGCGAATCGGTTCCCGATCGCCTTCGAACGTTCCATGCGCTGACCCGCTGCGGCGTCGATCTTCCCGCGACTACGGCGGGCTCGCCGTGGGCCGGGGCGATTTCGATGCACTCCTCCACACCGCGTGCGGGGTCACCGGCGCGATGCCGTGGGCGGGACGCGAGGTGAAGCTCCGGGCGTATCCTTCGAGCGGAGCGCTTTACGCCGTGGAGATCTATCCGATCGTCTTCCGCGTGGAAGGCCTGTCGCCGGCGGTTTACCATTACCGCGCGTCAGAGAACGTGCTCGAGGTGGTGAGGCCGGATATCGATCCGGCCGGCATCGTCGGCGCGGCGCTGCCCGTCGAGAGAGCGATGGTAGCGGGCGCGGCAGCGCTGTTCTGTCTGGCCGGCTGCTTCCCGCGCCACGAACGAAAGTACGGGCAAGGGGGCTACCGGATGCTGGTCGCCGAGGCAGGTCACATCTCCCAGAACCTGGTGCTTGCGGCGACCGCATTGGGCCTGAGCGCCCGGCCGTTCGGAGGCGTGTTCGACGACCTCTTGAACCATGAGCTCGGGCTGCACGGGGCGGAGGAACAGTTCCTCCTGGCGGTCCTCCTCGGGCACACAAAATCGACGTAGTGTTATTGGGCTGCTTTCTCTTCGGCACGCGCGGCACGAAGGATATTCTCCATAGAGGAATTTCCCTCGTGGCAGGCGTACTCGAATATCGGACCGTCGACTTTTTTCATCGGGATTTCCCCGGACCAGGGCCGCGTAAACGATTGCGGATCGTCGACCGTGAATTGGTACAGGAGCGTGCCCTCATCCACGCGCGTGAAGCGTTCGGTCACGCGGAGGTGCTCGCCGGATCCCCTGAAGTTCGTCTTGTCGGTGAAATTCGTTGTGTCGACGACCAGCGTCTTGCCTTCCCAACGCCCAAGCGAGTCTCCCAGCCACTGCTGGACATTCTTGGGCAGATGCGGACGCGTAGCGAGAGGAATGAGGCGTGCGTCATGAATCATCTCGATGAGAATCACGACGTGCTCCGGAGTCTGCAGAATCTGATAGTAATTGTTGTAGCCGGCCGGAAGCATCGGCGGCCCCGTGTTACCTCGCACGATACAACGGTCGGCCAACGATCGATCCTCCGGACCGTCGGCCGGATGCAACCGCCTCGCTTCTGCACGAGCGGCCGCTCTCTTCTGCGCTTCGGGCGTTAAGGGAGGAATTCTCCCGTCCGGCGGATCCACAACGATCGAAGTCCGCCTGGTCGAAACCACTCGCGTTCCCCGGTCCCACCACACGTCGTTATAGCCGACGGCAAGATCGGCTTCGGCATTGGCGTCGCGGCGCTCTGCATTGGTGCGTTCCCGCACCTGCTTTTCATACTCCGCCGCTTCCTTCTCCGTGAGGAATTCCTTCCCTGCAAACTCCTGGGGGCGTTCCAACGGCGTAATCGTCGCGTTGGTCCAGATGCCCTCCAGGTTGGGCCGGCTGTCGAGCTGGCCGGCGATGGACACTGGCGCCAGCGACACGGCCGCGATTACTGCAGTTACAACAGCCGCGAAGGCCACGAATCGTTGGCTCATCGGAAACCTCTCGTTTCTCCAGACCAGCGGCACTCAGTGTAGCGAAGCACAAGGAACACTTCCCGAACATTTCAGGGTCCAGGGGTTCCCCGACAATTTCCTTGACGGCTCCGTACGTGCGCCGTACAACCATCGGAAGTCGCACGAAGAAGCGGATTTGCGCAACAGCGACCAGTGGGAGGTTTTTATGAAACGCGGCTTGGTTGTCGTTGTTGGCGTCACAGTGATCCTCTGCTCGACTGTCCTGCAGGCGCAGAGTCAAGCAAAACTCGCGGATTTGTTGGTGGGCATGTGGAAGCAGAGTATGGAGAAGTCCACCTACACTCCGGGACCGCCGCCGCCGAAAGGTTCAGGCTCTGTGCGGCAGTATGCCGTTGGTGACGATGGCGCCATCGTCGCTATCACTATGACTATTAGTCCCCAGGGGCTTCCGTCACTGGGGGCCATCTCTGCCGCGGCTTATGACGGCAAGGAGTACGCTCAACACACACTGGCCACATTGGCCACCTCTCTGGGCTCGCACATAGGGCCAAAAGTAGACCGCACGATATCCTATACGCCCATCGATCCGTACACAGTGGAGATCGTCCAGAAGCAAGATGGCAAGGTGATCTCATCGAGCACCCGGACGATATCCAAAGACGGCAGAACATTGACCGAGCGCTTCACCCTCGCACAAGGGCAGCAGGTTACCAACGTCCTGGTCTTCGAGAAACAATGAACGCGAAGGTTCGCTGCCTGGCGTCTTTCCTGGCCGTCGTCGCGCTCGGCGTGGCCACGATCGCACGCCCTGCCCGCGCCCAGAAGCCGGCGGGCGGTGTCCCGACGTTCCAGGTCGATCCATCCTGGCCCTTTCGTGATGGAGTTCGATGAGAACGGCAGGTTCCTCAAGGGATGGGGAGGGCCGGGCCCCGGGTTCGAGTGGCCGGCAAACGAGCACGGGTTGTCCATCGACTCGAAGGGCAACTTCTGGATCGGCGGCAACGGGAAAGGCGACGCGCAGGTCCTGAAGTTCAACAAGGATGGAAAATTCCTCCTCCAGATTGGCCATTCCGGAAAGAGCAACGGGAGCAACGATACGGAGAACTTCGCCTCGCCCACCAAGGCGACCTACTATGCGAAGACGAACGAGGTGTTCGTCTCCGACGGTTACATCAACCGTCGCATCGCGGTCTTCGATGCCGATACCGGCGCGTACAAGCGCCATTGGGGCGCGTACGGAAAGAGACCCGATGATTCGGTGGCGCGTACCCGTTCCTTCGATGGGGCCTTCCCGGAGCAGTTCAATCTCATACACGACGTCCAGATTTCCAACGACGACCTGGTCTATGCGGCAGACCGGTCGAACAACCGCGTCCAGGTGTTCAGACCGGATGGGACGTTCGTGAAGGAGGCCTTCGTCGCGCGAGACGTGCGCACGCCCACCGGTACCGTGGTCACCATGGCCTTTTCTCCGGAGAAGGAGCAGCGGTTCCTGTACGTCACGAGCGGCGATCAGAAAATCCGCATCCTGGATCGGCAAAGCCTTCAGGTGCTCGGCACGATCGGGCGCCTCGGGCACTATGCGGGTCAGTTCCACCACATCACGGACATCGCCGTGGATTCGAAAGGCAACATCTACACGGGCGAGAACGAAGGCCGGCGCGTGCAGAAGTTCGTCTACAAGGGCAGATAGCGGCGACCGCCGCGAAGGGCGCATGATGAGAGCGCGATTCTCGCTTTCGGTTTTTCTCGCCGTGTTGCTGGGGAGCCTCTGCATCGTCGCGCAAGTGAAAGACTTCCGTCCGGTCACCGAGGAGATGCTGCGCAAGCCGGCTCCGGGCGACTGGCTGAACTGGCGGCGCACTGACAATGCCTGGGGCTACAGCCCGCTCGACGAGATCAACCGGCAGAACGTGCATCAACTTCAGCTCGCCTGGTCGTGGGCGGTGGACGATACCGGCGCGAATGAGGCGACGCCGCTTGCCCACGACGGCATCCTGTACCTGCCGAATCCGCGCGGCGTCATTCAGGCTCTGGACGGCGCAACGGGCGACTTGATCTGGGAGTACCGCCCCGAGGTCGCGCAGTCCCCTCCCCCGGCGCCACCAGGCGGAGCGGGAGAACAGAGCACGATCCCGCGCCTTTCGCAGCGGCCGGCTGCTGCAGCCGCCGGTGATGAAGGCCGAGGGATCCAGAGAAACGTCGCCATCTATGGAGACAGGATTTTCGGAACGACCAACGACGCGCGCATCGTTGCCGTGGACGCGCGGACCGGCAAGCTCGTGTGGGACACGAAGGTCGCCGATCCGACGTTGGGCTATGAATACACATCCGGGCCGATCGTCGTTCGCGGCAAGGTGATCGCCGGCATCACGGGATGCGGCCGTTACAAGGACGACGTCTGCTTCATCAGCGGCCACGATGCGTTGACTGGAAAGGAGCTCTGGCGCACGTCAACGATTGCCCGCCCCGGCGAGCCCGGCGGCGACACATGGGGCGATCTGCCGCTGACGTTCCGCGCCGGCGGCGATGCATGGATCTCGGGCAGCTACGATCCGGACTCGAACCTTGTCTATTGGGGTACGGCACAGGCCAAACCGTGGGCCAGAGCGGTTCGCGGCACCGACGGTGACGCGCTCTATACGAACTCGACCCTCGCGCTGGATCCCGACACGGGGGCCATGAAGTGGTACTACCAGCACCTTCCCGGCGAGACGCAGGACATGGACGAAGTCTTTGAGAATGTGCTCATCGACGTCGGCGGCCGCAAGTCCCTGTTCAAGATGGGCAAGCTGGGTATTCTCTGGCAGCTCGATCGCACAAACGGTGCATTCATCAACGCGAACGATCTCGGGTACCAGAACATCGTGCAGGTCAATCCGCAGAACGGCAAGGTCACCTATCTTGCCGGCAAGGTCCCGCAAGTCGGCGTCGAGATCGACATGTGCCCGAGCACCTCCGGCTTCAAGAGTTGGCGGGCGATGGCTTTCAGCCCACAGACGAACGCCATGTACATTCCGCTGACGCTGAACTGTGAAAGAGCCACTTTCGGTCCGGTTCCGAAAGTCGCTGGAGGCGGCGGCACTGGCCCGGTGCGGCGCAGAGATTACAAACATCCGGAATCGGGAGGGAGCCTGGGTGAGTTCCTGGCGATGGATGTCCGAACCGGGAAAGTCCTGTGGAGCCATCGCACGGCCTCACCCTCCAACGCCGCGGCCCTCACCACCGCCGGCGGCGTTGTCTTTGGTGGTGACTGGGACCGCCATATGTATGCGTACGATTCGGCCACAGGGAAGATCCTGTGGCAGACACGCCTGCCGACGTCGGCTCAGGGTTTTCCGATCACGTACACAGCGAGGGGAAAACAGTACGTCGCCATGCCGGCGGGCATCGGCGGCGGAAGCTGGTCGACGCTGATTACACCGGAACTGGCTCCAGAAATCCGCCGGCCAAATTCTGGAAACTCGCTGCTGGTTTTCGCGCTGCCAGGTCCAACGCGATGAGCCGGACTGCCGCATGAACATCGTTCTCGCAACCGTCAGCGCAGGAGTTCTGGCGAGCGTCGTGTTCGGGGCCGCGAACCGCACGGTGTGGGACGGTGTGTACACCGAGGAACAGGCTGCACGCGGGCGGGCCGACTACACGACGTCCTGTGCCTCCTGTCACGGCGCAGATCTCCGCGGCAGCAGTACGGCACCGAGTCTTGTCGAGGAGAGCTTTGCTTTTCTTTACGGCGACACCACGGTCGGCGATTTCTACGGACGGATCCGCATGTTGATGCCCTCGGGTCGGCCAGGCAGCCTGTCCAGCCAGAGCTATCGCGACATCGTCGCGTTCATCCTGCAGTCGAACCAGTTCCCGTTCGGCAAGCAGGAGCTCGAGGCAGATCCTGAAACGCTCCAGCAGATTCTCATCACCACGAAGCGGCCCGAATCGAAGCAGTGAGCGCCGCGCCAAGGAGAAGACGATGCCGAATCGCAGACAGTTCCTGACGAACGTGGCGGGCGCCACCGCTGGTGGCCTCATCGGAGGGCACGGGCTCACGCGCGCTGCCCTCGGAGCATTCCAGGCAGCTCCCACGGCCCGGCGCCAGGTGTCGATAGGCGGCCGCCGCGTGACGGTCGTCGATATCCACGCGCATACGTTCGTGCCGGAGGTGTGGGATCTGGTGAAGGACACTCCTTTGGCCATGGCGGCCAAGAACAATCTGACGGGGCCGATTGCCCTCGGCCCCGGCACTGCGGCACGCCTGCAGTACATGGACAAAGAAGGCATCGACGTCCAGGCGATCAATGTCAACGCCTGGGGATACGCCGCCGACCGTGCGCTCGCCCGCGACCTGGTTCAGCTGCAGAACGAGAAGATCGCGGCGGCGGTCGCCGCGCGTCCCGATCGCTTTGTGGGAATGGCCACGCTGGCGCTGCAGCATCCCGATCTGGCGGCCGAACAGCTGGACCACGCGGTGAACAAGCTCGGACTGCGCGGCGCCGCCATCGGAGGCAGCGTGGAAGGCCAGGAACTGTCGGACCGCAAGTTCGATCCGTTCTGGGCCAAAGCGGAACAGCTCGGCGTCATGGTGTTCATGCATCCACAGGCCGCGCAAGGCACGACGCAGAACCCGCGATTGCAGGGCAAAGGGGGCCTGGGGAACACCATCGGCAATCCGCTCGAGACCACGGTGTTTCTCTCTCACTTGATTTTCGAAGGCACACTGGATCGCTTTCCGGGACTCAAGATCTGCAGCGCTCATGCGGGCGGATACCTGCCTTCTTATAGCGGGCGGTCGGACGCGTTGTGCGGGCGCGGTGGCGGCCTCGGCGCCGACTGCAACGCACTGAAGAGGAAGCCGAGCGAGTACTTCAGGAACCAGCTTTACATCGACACGATGATCTTTCACGAGGAAGGGTTGCGGAACCTGGTGGCTCAGGTCGGCGTCGACCACATCTTCTACGGAACGGACTATCCCTTTGACTGGCCCGTTGGTATCGACTTCGTGTTGAACGCCTCCTTCCTGACCGACGCTCAAAAGGAACAGATCCTCGGCGGGAACCTGATCAAGCTGCTCGGGATCAAGGCGTAGCGCCGGCGCGACCCCCGTTTTGCCGTGCATGTAGCGCAGGACTTTAGTCCTGCCTTGGGGTGGCACCGTGCAGGTCTAAAGACCTGCGCTACACGTTTGTGAAAAAAGCGCCAAGGATGTGTTCAGCCGAGCCGTGCCGCTAAAGCCGTCCGAGGGCCGCTTCGACGGCCGGCGGCACGATCGTCGTCACGTCGCCCTCCAACCGCAGCGTCACCCCCGGATGAGCGTCGTGTCCGGTTTCGCCCTGGTTGACGATGACGTACGGAGTGCGGCGTTCGACCGCCAACATCGGAATCGAGGCGGCCGGATGGACGGAAAGGGTCGATCCCAGGGCCAGCACCAGATCGGCGCGGAGCGCGAAAGCGGCCGCCCGTTCGAGATCCGCCGGCCGCAGCGACTGACCGAAGCTGATCGTGGCTGGCTTCAGCAGGCCCCCGCAAGCGCAGCCGGGCGGATGCCGCGTCGCCTTGAACGCCTCGAAGTGAGGCGCCGGATCGCTCGTGGCATGGCAGCTCTGGCATTCCACCAGCAGGTCCGTGCCGTGCAACTCGACGAGCACACCGGGTGACGTGCCGGCGCGACGATGCAGGCCGTCAACGTTCTGCGTGACGACAGCGACGAGCTTCCCTGCGCGCTCGAGCGCCACGGTGGAGTCGTGCACGGCGTTCGGGCGGGCGCGCTGATACACTTCCCAGCCCTCCAGCTTGAAGTCCCAGTATTCGATTCGCGCCGTCTCTGAGGCCAGGAACTCGTCGTAGTACACCGGGCGACGGCGCTTCCAGACGCCATTTGGACCTCTGAAATCGGGGATGCCGCTGGAGGTGGAGATGCCGGCCCCGGTGAAGACCAGGATGCGCCGCGATTCCCGCAGCAGTTCGACCAGGCGCGCGTCGGGTTTGATGGGCAAAACCGGTTTATAGCACCCAATCAACAATCAACAATCGGCAATCCACAATGAGAAGTTCGCCCTTGAACCCCCCCTTCCGCGCAGCCATAATCTGGTCTACCGCCCCTTGGAAGACTCGACGACCTGGAGGAGAAGATGAGCAAGTCACGGATTTGTCGAATGGGCAGCCTGGCGGCCTTTGGCGCAATGTTTCTCGTTGTCGCCTCACCCGACGTGTCTACGCAATCCCAGGAGCCGGCGCGGCTCGGCGTGCTGGCGCCTGCGAACCTCGCCAAGCCTCGTCCCAAGGCGCCGTTCGACCTGACGGGGACGTGGCTGCACAACAGTCCAAACGGCGAGCGGTTCGATCCGCCCGAGGGCTTCAAGCTCACGCCGGAGGCCCAGGTGCACTACGACGCGGGACTAAAAGCCGTGAAGGAAGGCAAGGTGTACCGCAACGACATCGGCCTGTGCTGGCCCGCCGGCGTGCCGATCATGATGACCCGCGTCTGGCCGGTTTCCATGATTCAAATGCCGACCTCGATCTTCATGATCAGCGAATTGATGAACAGCCTCCGGATCATCTACATGGACGGACGCACTCACACAGATCCCGATATCGCCGTGCCCAGCTTCAACGGCGAGTCGATCGGGCGCTGGGAGGGCGACACCCTGGTGATCGAGACGAAGAACTTCGTCAACGACCATCATTGGATTCACGACCGCCGGTCGATTCCGGCCAGCGATGCGCTGCACATCGTCGAACGGATTCGGATGATCGAGAACGGGATGAGGCTGGAGATCGAGTTCTCGCTGACCGACCCGAAGATGTGGGAGGGCACCTGGAAAATCACGAAGTTCTGGAGACGTGTGGATGACCGGGACATCTCTGAAGTCGAGTGCCTGCCCGATCTCAACCAGCACATGCCCACTGTGAAATCCGAATTCAACGTGCGTTAGGTATCACGCAACAGGAGGCAGAGCGATGAAACGTCAACAGATCGCGGGCTCGCTGGTGATCGCGCTTTGCGTGGCAGGCTCGGCCTGGGCGCACCACACCGCGGCAGGTATCGATCAAACGAAAACGGTGACGGTCGAAGGCACCATCACGCAGTTCAAATGGGCGAATCCCCATTCCTGGATGGAGATCGACGTGCCGGACGGCAAGGGCGGCCACGCGCTCTGGAACGCGGAGATGACGGCGCCCGCCGGCCTGGTGCGCGCGGGCTGGAAGAACAACACGATCAAACCGGGCGACAAGGTGAAGGTGACGCTTCGGCCCATGGTGGACGGCACCCCCGGCGGACTCTTCGTGTCGATCACGCTCCCGACCGGGCAGCAGCTCACTCAGCAGGCGCCTAACAGCCCGCTCAGGCACCGGCCACGCCGTAAACCGCAGGACGGACGGGGAAGGTGCAAGGGCCACCTTCCCCCCCGATTCTCAGTTTCCAGCCTCCCTGGTCAGCGACGGCCGCAGCGAGGCACGGTCCACTTCGGCGCCTTTCACGTAGACGCTCGAGATCCGCTGCGTGTTCGTGATGTCCTCGAGGGGATTCGCGTCGAGCACCAGAAAATCGGCTTCCTTCCCTGCCGCGAGCACGCCCGTCTCGTCGAGCCCGAGGTACTCGGCCGCCCGGCTCGTCGCCGAGACGATGACCTGCATCGGCGTCATGCCGGCCTTGACCATGCTTTCCAGCTCGTGCTGCTCGGCCATGCCGAACAACAGGTCCTCGAGGCCGGTGTCGCAGCCGAGGGTGATCTTCGCGTTGGCCTTGGCCAGCTTCGCGAGGCTGCGCTGGAGGATCGAGTACTGCGCGCGCGTCCTCTCGACGGCAGCGGGGTCGCGGTTCTCGTAGGCTCGCGTCATCCGCGCAAGTACGGACGGCGGGGTCGATTCCTGCAACAACGTCATCAGCGGATCGCCGTCCTTGAGCCAATGCGGAAGCTCCGCGTGCGTATTCCGCTCGGGACTGAGGTTGGGCTGGACGTACACGTTGTGCTGCACGATGGACGCCACCAGCGCGTCGTCCATCTCCTTGTCCCGAACGAGATGCACGAGGGCGTCGATCCCCGCGTTCACGAGATCCACGGCGTCGGTGTGGTAGAACACGTGCGCGTTCACCTTCAGCGCATACCGGTGGCCCTCGTCGATGATCACCCTGAAGAGATCGGGCGGCAACCGGGGCGCGCGGCCGTTTCGGTCGTCGACCCAGATTTTGATCAGGTTCACCTTCCTCGCGGCCAGTTCGCGAACCGCCTGCCTCGCCTCGTCTTCAGTCGTCACTTCATAGGCAATCCCGGCGTAGGCCGCACCACCCGGTCCCGCGTTCGGCGCGCCGATGCCGCGGCCGGCGATGAGCAGACGCGCGCCGCCCAGCTTTCCTGCTTCCTGGTCGGCACGAATCTCGAAGGTGACGTCGCCCTTTTCGATGCCTTGCGACTGGATGACCGCGACTCCGTAGTACAGCGCCCGGTTGAGATCGTCGATGATGTTTTCGCGCGTGAAGTTATCGGCGCTGTAGGTGAGGCCTCGCTGGAAGCCGGGATGCCCATGCGCGTTGATCAGGGCGGGCATGACCGTTTTGCCGGTGAGGTCGACGCGGCCCGCGCCGACGGGCGCGATCACGTCGCCCTTCCTGCCGACGGTCATAATCGTGCCGCTCTCGACGAGAAACGCCGAATCGACCAGGGGCGCGCTGCCGTCGCCGGCGATGAGCCTGGCACCCTGGTACAGGACGACGGGCGCGGGGCCGTTGGACGCGATCTCCACAGATGGATTTGAGCACGCCACGAGCGCTACGAACCCGAAAAACGCGATCGCCTGGCGCAACATGGCGGGCCCTTACGGCCTCAACACATACTCCGGAGTCGTGGTGTTCGCCCCCTTGTGACAGCAATTCCCCAGGAAATTCGGCCGGTACGGATTGCTGAGGCTGTTGTTGCCCGGAGGAAGCGTCCCGACCTTCGCAGGGCCGTTTATTCGCGCGAGCACGCGATCGCGCGCCCGCTCGATCTGGCGCAGCAGCAGGTCGATGTCCCATCCCACGAGCCTCCCCCTCCAATACACGACCTTCCCTGCGATCACGACGTCGCGCACGTGTCGGGGATTCATCATCGTCACAATCGTGCCGGGCACATTGTTCATCGGCCAGGTGTTGATGTTGCGGGCGTCGAGCACGACGATGTCGGCTTCCTTGCCAGGCGTCAGCGTGCCGACCTTGTCCAGAAGACGGTTCGCGGCCGCGCCCGCGATGGTGGCCATCTCGATCACCTGACGGGAGGTGACCAGCTGCGGAATCGGCAGATTACCGGGGTTGCTCTCCTTGAAGGCGAGGTCGTTGGCCAGCGCGCGCTGCAGGCAGAAGGCGCCACGCATCAGCGAGAACGGGTCGGTCGTCATGTTGGTGTCGACGTCGGGGCTCAGGCTCGGCAGGATGCCATGGTTCAGCGCCTCCTGGAGTGGAGGCATCCCGTGCCGCATCTGCATCTCGATGAGGATCGCGATCGAGATATGGGCGCCCCGGTCGCGGCAGATGTCCCACGCTCTCGATTGGCTGGCCTTCGGGTAGCCGGACGACCCGGCACCGATCTGGGCAAAAGGTTCGTCCTGCCATCGCGTGGCGTGGACGAATGTGACGTCGGACCAGTCGGTGCCGTTCCTGGCGTCGGCGGCCGCATTGACGATTCCCATCGGGTTGCCGACGCTGTGGTTGTTGATCAACGCGCCGAACGAGCGACCGAGCTGCCATCCCGTGTACTCCGCGCCGGGGAAAGCCGGCCCCGCGCCGCCGGCGAAGCCCAGCGTCACCAGCTGATCTTTTGAACTGAAGTACGTCTGCGCGAGCCGGCCGATCCCCTTCGTCGTGTCGTTCATGGCCCCGGGGGCTTCGTACGGGATGCCTTCGGCGCTCCGGTTGGTTCCGCCGCTGTAGTCGAAGACCGTGCGCCGGCCGGAGTCCATCAGCCCCTTGATCATGGCGTCGGTGTGCTCGGGCGTGTGGTTGGCCTGCGAGGTATCGGTTCCACAGGTGATGCCCTCGCTGATCTCGCTCAGGCAGGCGACGAGCTCGGAGATATAACAGTCCTCCGGGTCGTACGGCACGCGTCCAAGGTCCCAGATGAAGGCGCCCGGCTTGGCTGGATCCGCTATCCGGCCCGCAGTCCAGATGTTCTGAACCACCGACCCGTAGCTCTCCTGCGGCCAGGCGCCCGCCAGCAGGCCATCCGCGATGACGCTCCGCTGCAGGGTTTCGTACTGGTGATGGTGCGTGGTGATGAAGCCCGGCATGACGATCGTGCCCGAGCAATCGACCACTTCGGCATCGCCGGCGGCTATGTTGGGCGCGATCTGGGCGATCAACTTTCCGTCGATCAGGACGTCGGCCCTCTCGAAGTCCCCCACCCGCGGGTCGAGGCTCAGCACGACGCCCCCCCGGAGCAGGATGCGGCGCCTGCGGCCGTCACCGATGAGATCCTGGGGACCGGCGGTCGTGGCCGAGGGCAGCCCGGGAAACTGCGCCGGAGCCAGGGAAAGCACCGGCGAGCCCCGCCGCCGTGGCCGTCAGGAACTCGCGGCGAGACGGAGGATTCGTTGACATGATCTGCCTCCGGTCATTACCTGACTTTGACGTATTTCCGCAGGACGCGTGGCCGGGGCTCCCCGCCGAACACGCTGCCATGGCGATCCACGGCGACGAACTCGGGCCCGCTCCCCGTGCCGGTATTCGGGTTGCCGCCCTGGTCCAGAATGAAGTACTTCACCCAGCCGGTCTTGGCATCCCCGATCCTGATCCCCTGTTCCCAGCCCGGATTGTTCACCGCGTCCGACTCCGAGTCGGCGACATAGATCTGGTCCTGATCGTCGAACGCGATTCCGCTCGGCGTCCCGAACTGCAACCAGGTGGACAAGTGCTTCCCCTCCTGGTCGAAGATCTGGATCCGATTGTTCGACCGGTCGGCCACGAAGACCCTGCCCCTGGAGTCGATGGCGAGGCCGTGCAGCGTCCGGAACTCGCCCGGCCCGTATCCGGTCTTGCCCCAGGATTTGATGAACTTTCCGTCCTTCGTGTACTTCACCACGCGGTTGTTCTCGTCGGCGCCGTGGCCGTCCGCGACGAAAATGTCACCGTTGGCACCCACCGCGACCGCGCTCGGCGACTTGAAGTGATACTCGTCGCTTCCGGGAACGCCCGCTTCGCCGAGCCTCATCAGTACCTTTCCGTCCGGGCTGAACTTGACGACCTGGTGCCCGGCTTTCACCCCGGCCTTCGCGGCCAGCGCGACGCCTTGCGCGGTCACCGCGTCGGTTGCCCACACGTTGCCTTCCCGGTCCACATGGAGCCCATGCGGCCAGATGAACATTCCAGCGCCAAAGCTTTTGACGACGTTGCCCTTCGCGTCAAACTTGTAGATGGTGTCGTGGGGCTTGATTTTGTTGTCGGGACCAAGACAGTCGAGACCGAACCGGCCGCCCGCTGCGACGGGTAGCGGGCTGGTCTCGTCACATCTTATGAATGCCCAGATGCTCTCCCCGTCAATGTCAACGTGCACGGAGGCCGGCGGCCCCATCTCTCTGCCCCCCGGCAACCGTGCCCACTCACCTCCCGGAATGCTCGGGCCCCCGCCATCCGCCAGTCCCTTGACGGGACGGTACGGATTGGGCAATCCACCCTGGGCGAAGGGCGCCACCCCAGCCACGACCACCAGAGCCACGGCGGTCAGTACCGTTGTCAATCCAACTCGAGTTGCATGCGACATGACCACACCTCTCTTCGAGGAACGATTGCGAGTCATCGAGGAAAAGGCGCCAGCGCCGGCGCCGCACCGGATGGAAGCGGAGTGCGCGCGGTATTCAACACCATCGCGATGAGCGTGTAATACCCGTTGAGGCCGACGATGTCCACGATGCCCTGCTCACCGAACTTGGAGAGGGCTCGTGCGTAGGTGGCGTCGCTCACGCTGCGATTGCGGTGCAGCTCCATGCAGAAGTCGTAGGCGACTTCCTCATCGTCCGCCATGCGCTCCGGGCGGCGCCCTTCGGCGACCGCCTTGGCGATTTCCGGATTCAGCCCGCCCTTCACGGCGAGTGAATAGTGCGCGTTCCATTCGTACTGCTGCGTCCATTCACGGGCGGTAATCAGAATGACGAACTCGGAGAGCCGTGGGGGCAAGACGCTGTTGAACCGCAAGTAGTCGCTCAGACCTCGCGCTCGATTCACCACTTCCGGGCTTCGAAGAAGGACCCCCCACGGGCCCGTAAGAGGTCCGCGTGCCGCGGTGAATTCCGCGACCGCCTTTTTCTGGGCCTCGGTCATCTTCTCGGCCGGGATGGGCGGCATGCGGTCCTGGGCTTCTGCAGTCATACTGAAGGTGAAGGAGAGAACAACAGCCAATAAAGCGAGCGCAGGCCTCGCTGCTCGATCGTCATAGTGGATCACGTGTGCCTTCCTTGCTGCTCATAAAGTCGCTCATCGACGCCGCTGACGCGCGGTCCCTTCAACTGCCCGACGATACATCACCCGCGCGGTGACACGAGACTGAAAAAAACGCTGTGATTATACGGCGGAAATCGCCGAACGCCGGGCAGTAACTGCACGCTCACCTCGGTGCCGGCCCGGACGACACGAATCGTCTACGGCTATCCCATCGATTCTTCGTCCATATAGCGGCGAATGATCGTCTCGAACGAATCGTCGCCGGGAAACCCGAAGGCCCGCGCCCGGGTCGTATCCAGCGCTCCGGGCCAGGTCGCGACAATCCGTGCGATCCGGGAATCGCGTTCCCATCGAACCCGTCTCGCCACCTCCGATCCGGCGACGCGCTCGAGCGACGCGACCATCTCGCCTGCGGTCAGCGAAATCCCGGGAGCGTTCACGATCCGGTTCGATCCCAGTGCATCCGACGGGATCTCGTGAACGGCGATCAGGCAGGCAATCGCCGTCAATGGCGACGACAGCCAGAGGCGCGTCGCCGGGTCCACCGGGCACACCGCATCCTCCCCATTCAGAGGCTCGCGAACGATCCCGCTGGCGAATGAGGAGGCGGCCGCGTTTGGCCGTCCGGGCCGGATGCTGATCGTTGGCAGCCGGAGCACTCGCCCGTCGACGAAGCCCTTCCGCGTGTAATCGTGGACCAGGAGCTCCGCGATCGCCTTCTGCGTCCCATATGACGACTGCGGGCTGACCGCAGCCGTGTCGGGCACGGGATCGGGAAGGTCGCCGCCGTAGACCGCGATCGAGCTCGTGAACACGACCCGAGGACGATGAGCGGACGAGCGACAGGCATCGAGCAGCAGACGCGTGGCGTCGACGTTGATGCGCATGCCGAGATCGAAATCCGCTTCCGCCATGCCGCTGACGATCGCCGCCAGGTGAAAAATAGAGGTCGTGTCCTGGATAACCCTTTTCAGCAGGTCCGGCTCGGCGATGTCTCCGACCATTGCCGCGACGCGAGGATCCGAGAAAGCCGGCGGTGGCACGAGATCGATCAGCACGATCTTCTCGATCGCCTCGTCGCGGCCATCAGATCCGCGCAGCGTACCGCGCTGTAACAACGCCCCGGCGAGGCGCCTGCCGAGGAATCCCGCGCCGCCGGTGATGACAACCTTCATTGGACCCTCGCGCAGCAGAGGCGTGTTTTTGCTGAATCAGTACCGTAGTGAGGACGACGTACAACGCAGAACCCGCAGAGATCGCAGAAACGGTAGGGGGTGATGCCGTCGATACGGACATCGTCGCCATACGCTCGCCGCGGTCGGCCTGCCGCGCAGGCCGACTGGTGCGGCACGTCGAATCGCGAACGAACGATTCGGCAGCGCAGGCTATCGTTCGTCTGCGATTGGACGTGCCGGCCACGCCGCGTAGCGGCGCCGCGTCGAGCGTCTCTGCGCGCTCAGCGAGCTCTGCGTTGATCGTAGTGGCCAGCACTGAATCATCGTCTTCAGAGTCATGGAGCCTGTAGACTGTGGACCCCGTGCTGACTGCCAGCGACGCCACGCTCGAGTCGAGAGCTTACCGCAAGGTGACGTGGCGGCTGCTGCCGTTCCTCATGCTGTGCTACGTCGTCGCATACATCGACCGCGTCAACATCGGATTTGCCAGACTCCAGATGCTCGGCGACCTTGGATTCAGTGAAACCGTTTACGGTCTTGGCGCCGGGATGTTCTTCATCGGCTACTTTCTCTTCGAAGTGCCGAGTAACCTGATTCTGCACCGGGTCGGAGCGCGGATGTGGATCGGGCGGATCATGATCACCTGGGGCCTGGTATCCGCTCTGTTCGTGTTCACCACGACGCCGGCCATGTTCTATTCGCTCCGCTTTCTCCTTGGGGTCGCGGAAGCCGGTTTCTTTCCTGGCATCATCCTCTACCTGACCTACTGGTACCCGAGCGAGCATCGGGTCCGCATGATTGCGCTGTTCATGACGGCGGTTCCGATTGCGGGCGTGGTTGGAAGTCCCCTCTCTGGTTGGATTATGGAGGCCTTCGCGGGCGTGCTCGGCTGGGCGGGCTGGCAGTGGCTGTTTCTCATCGAGGCAGTGCCCGCAATCGTGATGGGCGTGGGGGTCTTGATCTATCTCGACAACGGCATCAGATCGGCGAAATGGCTGACTGAAGACGAAAAACGGCTACTCGAGCTCAGGCTCGCTGAGGATCGGGCAACGGTCGCTGACCATCCGTCGCTGTCTGCCGTGTTTGCCGACCGGCGCGTCTGGCTCCTGTGCGCGATTTATTTCTGCTATGTGATGGGACACTACGGGCTGACGTTCTGGCTGCCGGTCCTCGTCCAGACCGCTGGAGTCGAAGGCACTGCGAGGATCGGGTTCGTCACCGCCGTCCCCTACGTCGTGGCGGTCGTCGTCATGCTGCTCGTCGGACACAGCGCGGACAGACAGCGGGAGCGCCGCTGGCACACCGCGGTTGCGATGATCGTCGGCGCCCTCGGCCTGATCCTCAGCGTCGCGGCCGGGGACCACACCACTGCAGCAGTCGTGAGCCTGTCGCTGGCGGCTGCCGGTGTGTTCAGTGCGGGACCCGTATTCTGGGGGCTGCCGACGGCGTTCCTCGGCGGCGCCGCCGCGGCGGTGGGCATCGCGGCCATCAATTCATTCGGCAATCTCGCAGGCTTTGTCAGCCCGTATGCGGTCGGCTGGCTCAGGGATCTCACCCAGAGCACGGAGGCCGGCATGTACGCGGTAGCGGTCGCGCTCGTCGTCGGCGCCGTGGCCGTGCTCGGCATTCCGGCGCGTCTGGTGAATCGGTGAGCCGCGCTGCCGCCGGAGCTTCACTGGCCGTCATCTCGCCTTCGCTTCTGCATCGACGTCCTTTTCCCATTCGCTGAGAAGGGGCCGGAGCGCGGCCACGAGATCCGGACGTTGCGCGGCGAGATCGTTGCGCTCGCCAATATCCGTTCGCAGGTTGTAGAGCAGCAGATCGTCCCCATCCACCAGGAGCTTCCAATCGCCCCTCCGGACGGCCCTCTGCTGCCGGGTCGGGATGCTGATCCGCCAGAACATCGTTCGCTCCACCTGGGGAGCCCGGCCTTCCAGGATCGGAAGGATATTCATCCCTTCGGGTCGGGCTTCGGCCGGAACGGAGGTGTTCGTGGCAGCGAGAATCGACGCCGTGAGATCCATGGTGATCCCCGCTTGAGTGCTGGTCTTGCCGGACGGGAGACGTCCGGGCCACCTGAAAATCGCGGGCACACGGATACCACCTTCCCAGAGCGTGTCTTTGCGATGAAAAAGCGGCGCATTGCGCGACAGCCATTCCCCACCGTTGTCGTTGGTGAAAATAACCAGCGTGTTCCTCGTCAGGCCGAGAGCGTCCAACTTCTGAACAATCTGCCCGACACCCGCATCGGCGCGCTCCAACATGGCCGCGTAATCCTTTCGGGTCGCCGGTGTCGCGTCCGCGGGACTTTGAAACGCACCATTGTTCGGTGCCTTCGAATAGTGGTCTGGCGGCTGGAACGGCCAATGGGCCGCGTTGTAGGCGACTTCCAGGAAGAACGGTTCAGCGGCTTGCTGCTCGATGAAGCGAATCGCGCGCGTGGTGATGAGGTCGGTCATGTATCCCTGTTCCTGCACCGGCGTCGTATTCTCGAAGAGGTCGCTCTGGCCGTCTCCTCCCCTCGTGTGGGTGTAGAAATCGATGAAGCCGCTCAGGAAGCCGAAAAAGTAGTCGAACCCGTGTGCGTTCGGACCGAACTCCGGTTTGTAGCCCAGGTGCCATTTCCCGATGAGAGCCGTGCGGTAGCCGTTGTTCTTCAGCAACCGGGGCAGCGAATGACCCGTCGCGGGAAGCCCTTGTTCGAGTGCGGGTCCGACGCTGCCTAGAGCGCGCTCGAGCCCTACACGTTGCTGGTATCGTCCGGAGATTAGGGCGGCACGAGTTGGCGTGCACAGGGGAGCCGCATAGAAGTCCGTCAGCCGCACGCCATCCTTCGCAAGGCGATCGATGTTGGGCGTCTTGATGTCCGGGGCGCCATAGCTGCCGATGTCGCCGTAGCCGACATCGTCCGTAATAATCAGAACGACATTCGGCCGCCCCTGGTTGCCCGGCGGACGCTGTGCGGACGCCTGGATCCCTAGACCGAGTAGCACGACGCCACCAATAAGAACGACTGCGGATCGGCGCATGGACCACCTCCCCCGACGATTCGTCAACTTCGTGCGGGACGCGGCCCGTTGCAGCGACCCGCTCGTCTGGCCTCGCGGCGCTGCCAGTCTAGCGTGACGCCCGTCGGGACTCAATTTTTCGGGAAGTGGAGAGCTATTTCACGTACCAATGTCCTGACACGGACAAACCCCGCCCACCGGAATCGAACCCGTCAGACGATGCCGTCGCCCAGCGATGACCGTAGTCGGCGCTCAGCGTGAATCGTGGCAGGGTGGCATGGCTCATCTCGGCGCCTGCGAACGCCTGCCGGCCCAGTCTGTTGTCCGTCAACGAAGCACCAGCTGCCGGCGCACCGCCTAGAGTGGAGCGAGACACTAACCCGGCCCCGACGTACGGGCGCACCCATAAGTAGTCGGTCACGCGATCTGGCAATGAATAGATCAGGCTCGGCGCGAACTCGAGGAAACCCAGAGGTTGCAGCGCCACGGCGCTGGTCACCGAATAACGCGACACCTCGAGTTGAATGCCAAAGCGATTGCCGACCGCGGCCCGCGCGCTGGCGCCGAAACCGAGCGTCGAGCCACCCATTCGGCCGCCCAGGCCAACGACGTGCGGGATGGACACCGAACCTCCTGGCGCGGGCTGCTCAACAGCTCCAGTGCGATCCTCTTGGACACCCGTCGTGGCTGGCGACGGGGACGCCGCCGCAGGCCGCCCGGTGATCGATGTCATGGATGTGGTGGGTGCGATCGATGGACTCGAGGTTGTTGTCGATCCACCCGTTTGATTCAACGCGACCGTGGAAGTGTCTCCGATCCTTCCCATGCTCACATGGATGTAGCCGATGCCATCCTGGGCAGCTGGCCATGAAATCCTGACCCAGCTTCCGAGCTCACGCGTGATTGTGAGCACTGCCCCGCGTGACGCTTGACCAATGACCGGACTACCCGTGCTTGGACCCTTGTGCACGTCGGCCGGTGCGGTATTCACCGTGAATCCAGTGCTCTGCGCACAAAGCCATGTTGGACTCAAGCAAATGACAACGGCGACGGCTGCAGCATGTCGAATCATCCGGAGACCTCCTGCCCGAGACGAAGTTGTTGCCCGGACGGCAGTTCTGTAATCCAGATTCCGGGAAAAGGCCGGAATCTGGCCAGAACGACTCTCTAACCTTTCATCCGAGCAAATAGCGTGCTTCGCTCTATACTGGCCGCTCCGTCAGGAGGTCAGCTGTCCATGAAGATTTCGCATGGTCCGAAGTCCGCCCCGCTCGTCCGGTTCATCAGGCCCATTGCCGTCTTGCTCGTCGCCGCGGTCGCCTCCCAAATAGGATCCGCCCAGCAGACGGTCCCGTTCCAGGGCACGATCCCGGTCGCCCCGCTTGGCCTTGCCGGTCGTCCCCTGCCGGCCGGGCCGATGGAGTTCGACACGGGAGAGGGCCAGAAGATCCGGGTCGTCGTGGTCACGAAGGCGCTCGAGTATCCGTGGGGCCTCGCGTTTCTTCCCGACGGCTCGATGCTGGTCACCGAGCGCGCCGGCCGGCTTCGCATCATCCGAAACGGTGTCCTCGATCCTCAACCGATCCCTGGCGGACCAGCGTCTTACTGGGCCGTCGAATCCGGTTTGCCCGGCGCCGTCCACGGCTACCAGGACATCGCGCTTCATCCGCAGTTTGCCGAGAATCGGTACGTCTATCTCACCTACACCAAGCCCCTCGACGAGAAACGCCGAACGGTGGCGCTCGCCCGCGGGCGGTTCGATGGCCGCGCGCTGACCGAGGTCCGCGACATCTTCCTGACGAACGCAGGCGGCACCTCGCGCATAGCGTTCGCTCGTGACGGCAAGCTGTTCATGACAACAACCGGCAACGACCCCCAGGACCCCAACACACTGGGCGGCAAGGTGCTGCGGCTCAACGACGACGGCAGCGTGCCGGCCGACAATCCGTTCGCCGGGCGCGCCGGACACAAGCCTGAGGTGTATACGCTCGGTCACCGCAGCACCCTCGGCCTGGCGATGCACCCTGGCACCGGCGAGATGTGGCAGAACGAGAACGGCCCGAACGGCGGCGACGAGATCAACATCCTCCAGCCCGGTCGCAACTACGGCTGGCCGCTCGTGAGCTACGGGCGCAAGTATGAAGGCCCGTGGCAGTCCGAGCGCCCCACGCATGAGGGGTTCGAACCACCGGTCGTGTACTGGACGCCGGCAATCGCGGTCTCCGGAATGACGTTCTACACGGGCAACCGCTTGCCAAAGTGGAAGGGCGACGTCTTCGTCGGGTCGCTCCGCACCGGCGAGATTCCGGGCACCGGCCACCTCGAGCGGATTCTGTTCAACGAGAAGATGCAGGAGCTGCGGCGCGAGGCGCTGCTCACGGAGCTGCGGCAGCGCATCCGCGAGGTCCGGCAGGGCCCCGACGAACTGTTGTATCTGCTGACTGACGAGAAAGCGGGAGCCGTGCTCCGAATCGAGCCGGCGCCCTAGTCACTGATGTAGTGCGGGTCTTCAGACCCGCCCGAGGCGCTCGCGCTGCGTTGCAGGTCTAAAGACCTGCGCTACGTCAGGCAAGCGAGCGCAGGTGTTGACGGCTTGGAGAAAGTAACCATATGAAGTATCTGTTGTTGCTGTTTCTTGTGACGGCTGCTGGACCACTTCTGGCCCAGGGTCCGGTGACCCTGCCGCGCCAGCCGCTTCCGGACGGCCCCCTCGTGATCGACACCGCCGAGGAAAAGATCCGGGTCACAGTCATGAAGGGTCTGTCGCACCCCTGGAGCCTCGCGTTTCTACCGAACGGCGACATGCTCGTCACCGAGCGGAATGCGGGCCGCCTGCGGATGATCCGGAAGGGCGTTCTGGACCCTCAGCCGATCTCCGGCGTTCCGGCTGTCTACAGCGCGATTCTGTCCGGACTGTTGGAGGTCGTTCTCCATCCGCGGTTCGCCGACAACCGTCTGGTGTATCTGAGTTACATCAAAGGTCTCGGTGAGAAGAGACATACACCGGCTCTCGTTCGCGGTCGTCTGGACGGCATGGCGCTGGTGGATGTCAAGGAGCTCTTTGTCGCCGACACGCCTGGCACTGGACCGCCAGCCGGGGCTGCCATGACCTTCGGGCCCGATGGGCACCTCTATATGACGGTGGGCGGCGCCAACGACGCCATCGCACAGCGCACCAATACACACCAGGGCAAGATCCTCCGTTTTCGCGATGACGGCAGCGTTCCGCCTGACAATCCGTTCGTCGGGAAGGCCGACTCCAAGCCCGAGATCTGGTCCTTCGGCCACAGGAACATGGTGGGCCTTACCGTCCACCCGGACACCGGCGCGATCTGGGAGTCGGAGAACGGTCCGCAAGGCGGCGACGAGATCAACATCATCAAGAAGGGCGCCAACTATGGCTGGCCGCTTGTCAGCTACGGGCGCGACTACGCGGGACCGAGAGTTTCAGAAGGCACGTCCATGGCGGGTATGGAGTCCCCATGGATCGTCTGGATCCCGTCTATAGCTGCGTCGGGCCTGACGTTCTACACCGGCGACCGCTTTCCGAACTGGCGGCGAAACCTTTTCGTCGGTGGAATGCAGTTCGGACGAATCGGCGGGACCGGCCAATTGCATCGCATCGTCTTCAACACGAACTGGGACGAGATCCGGCGGGAGTCGCTGTTGGTGGATTTGCGTCAGCGGATCAGAAACGTGCGGCAAGGCCCCGATGGTCTGCTCTACGTGCTGACGGACGAAGACGATGGAGCGCTTCTGAAGATAGAACCGGTGAACTAGCACGGCTTAGGGCTCAAGGCTTAAGCCGGCCTAAGCCATGAGCCAGAAGCCAGAAGCCCATGGCCTGAGGATCACCAATGCGCTGGCAGGACGACCTGCAATTCTATTCGATGCATTTCATGCCGTACGTGCACCTGCCCGCGGACCAGGAGAAGCACGATTCGCTGTGGGTCGATTTTTCCAACAAGCACTACGATCCCGAGAAAGGCCACGAGCTGTACCAGCGTTATTTCCGCGAGATGGTGCTCGCCGACGAACTTGGCTATGACGGCCTCGTGGTCAACGAGCACCACAACACGGTGTACAGCATGATGCCGGTGTGCACCACGGCGGCTGCGGCGCTCATCCCGATGACCAGGCGAGCCAAGATCTGCGTGTTCGGCGTGCCGGTCAACTTCGTGATGCCCAACCGGCTGGCCGAGGAGTACGCGATGCTCGACGTCATGTCGGGGGGACGGCTCGAGATTGCCTTTCCGCTCGGGACCGGCATGGAGTACTGGAGCACCTCGGTCGTCAACCCGGCGAGCGCTCGCGCGAAGTTCCGCGAATCGATCGACATCATGATTCAGGCCTGGACGCAGGAAGGGCCGACCACGTTCGACGGCGAGTTCTACAACTACCGTTATCTCAACGTCTGGCCCCGTCCGTATCAACGGCCGTATCCCCGGTGTTACATCGTCGGCACCGGCAGCCCGGAGACGATTGCCTTTGCCGCCGAGCGCGGATGGGGCTACGCATCCGTGTTCGTGCCGATCGCGCAACAGGTGAAAACATTCAAGCTGCTGCGTGAGACGATGCCGAAGCACGGCCACGAGATGACGCCGGACAAGGCCATGGCGAACACGATCGTCTACGTCGCCGAGACGCACGAGATCGCCGAGAAAGAAGCCATGGAGCACATCAAGTACTACTTCACGGTCGCCGCCCGGACGACGCCGCGGTACCTGGCCCCGCCTGGCTACATCTCGCTCGATCAGTTCCGCATCCGGGCCGGCGCCGCCACCAAGATGCACGGCGGTTTCGATTGGGATGAAATGACGAAGAACTGGCGGGTCGCGGTCGGCACGCCGCAGCACGTGGCCGAGAAGATCGCCGGCTGGTGTGAAGAGGCCGACTCGAGCCGCGTCATCTGCCACCATCACATCGGCGACATGCCCCATTGGAAGGTCGTCAAGAACATGACGCTGTTCGCCGAAGAGGTCATTCCCAGGCTCCGGCCGGGAAGTAGGCCGGACCTTGCGGGAGGTAGGCCGGACCTTATAAGGTCCGGCTCACGTACTTGAGCCTTGAGGATTGACAGTTGAACAAGGTTCCACCCGGCTTCGAACGGCGCCAGATCACGGTGAACGGCGCCGATGTCGTGCTGTTCGTCGGAGGCTCCGGCGAGCCGTTGGTGTTCCTGCATGGCGCCGGCACGGCCGCGGGCTTCAACTTCGCCGCCTCGTGGGCGCAGAGCTTCAGGGTCTACCTGCCGTATCACCCCGGGTTTGGCGAGTCTCCGGATAGCGCCGCGATCACGACGATCGACGACTACGTCCTCCACTACCTCGAGCTCCTCGATCACCTCGAGCTCGACCAGGTTCGCTTGGTGGGGTTGTCACTGGGCGGTTGGATTGCGGCCACGCTGGCGACGCAGAACAGTCACCGGCTGAAGAAGCTGGCGCTCGTCGGCCCGGCCGGACTTCGCGTGCCGGAGCATCCGACCGCGGACATCTTTCGTCTCAAGCCGGAGGAGTTGCCGGCATATCTCGTACAGGACCTCAGCGTGCTCGCGCCCTATGTGCCCGATCCCCATGGCCCGGACTTCCTCGACTTTCTCGTCAACGATTATCACGAGATGTCGAGCTACGCCCGACTGGCCTGGGAACGTCCCTACGACTCGAAGCTCGCCGGGTGGCTGCACCGGATTGGCGTGCCGACACTGCTGCTTTACGGAGACAAGGACCGGATCACGCCGGTGCAGCAATCGAAGTCGTGGGCGGAGCTGATTCCGAATGCGGTCGTGCACATCGTCAAGGACGCGGGTCACCTCGTGCTGGACGAGAAGGACGAGGCGCCGAAGGCGGTTCTGGACTTTCTGGCGTAATTGAATCAGCATTCACGTCCAACACCTGGGAGGGTATATGGCGAATCCTGTCATCAAGGGCATCCATCACATCACGTTGTGTGCAAGCGGCGCCCAGGAAGACGTCGACTTCTGCACGCAGGTCCTCGGGCAGCGCCTCATCAAGCAGACGGTGCTGTTCGATGGACGCTACGCCCACTATCATCTCTACTACGCCAATGCCAACGCCGAGGTCGGCTCGGTCCTGACCACGTTTCCGTACAAGCGCGTGCCGGGCCGCCAGGGTTCGGGCCAGATTTCGTCTACGGCCTACACCGCGCCCAAGGGCGCGATGAAGTTCTGGAAGGAACATCTCGAGCGCCACAAGGTCGAGCACAGCGGAATCCTCGAACGATTCGGCCAGTCGTTCATTCGATTCAAACATCCGTCTGGCCTGCTGATGGAGGCGATCGAAGATCCCGCCGACAAGCGCACGGGCTGGACCACGGATCAGATCAGCGCCGACGTCTCGCTCGGTGGATTCCACGGACCGGTGCTATCGGTGCGGGAAATTCCCGAGCAGGAGAGGTTCTTCATCGAGGCGCTCGGGTTCCGGAAGACCGGCGCCGAGGGCGCGTATCACCGCTTCGAAGTTGGCGACGGCGGCGCGGCAAAAACGCTCGTGCTGTATCACGAGCCCGATCGGCCGGCGGGAGGCTGGGGATTCGGCGCGGGCACCGCGCATCACCTGGCGCTCGACATCGGCACCGACGAAGCACTGGCGGAACAGAAGAATCTCTACGACGAACTGGGCTACACCGACTGCTCCGAAATCAAGGATCGCTTCTACTTCCACTCGATCTACGTGCGGTCTCCTGGCGGGATCCTGACCGAATGCGCCGCAACCGCCGAAGGGGGATTCCTGAAGGACGAATCGTACGAGGAGCTCGGCACGCACCTGCTGCTGCCGCCCTGGTTCGAGCACGAGCGCGCCAGGATCGTCGCGATGCTCGAGCCGATCGTCGTGCCGGAGGCCAATCGACCGAAGGCGGGCGCCAAGATTCCGGCGGCGCCGAAACCCGCGGCCCCGGCAGCGGATCCCAAGGTTCCGATGTCACGGCGAACCGACGCGACCTTCATCGAAAAGGATGCGTGACGGTGGCCAATCATCTGGTTATCTGGTCATCTGGTTATCTGGTCATTGATTGGCGGATTGAATCAGTCAATCAATGACTAAATGACCAGATGACTAGATGACCAGATAATCAGATCCCGTAAGGGGGATCCTGGACAACGGCTACTTCATGATGCTCGAACCAACTGCAGTCAGGTCTTCGACGCGATACGTGGCTGGATCGAAGCGAAGCTCGTGACGTAGTGCAGGACTTCAGTCCTGCCAAACGATGGAGGGCGTGCGGTCGCAGGTTTCTCAGTACTGGCTCAGTCGAGTCATCGCAGAATCTGCCACCTTCAACACACCACTTGGCAGATTTGCCAGAGTTTGTTGGGGGCACACCTCGTGCAGACGATGCTACAATGGCGCCCGATTCTGACGACATGCCCGATCTCGATCAACCCGTCACGCGCAGAGAACTTCGAGCGGAACTTCAGGAGCTTCGGACGGACTTTCAGGAGCTTCGTGCGGAGCTTCGCGCAGAATTTGCGACCAAGGCGGAGCTTCAGTCGGTGAAGGCTGACCTCCAAGCTGGGACGGAGCAACTTCGGACGGAGATGAGCACCGGTTTTGCCGAGATGCGAGCGTACGTGGACTTCTCTTTCAAGTCCGTACGCGACGAACTGCGGATGCACTTCGACCTTACCGCCGAAAGCTTCAGGAGCGAGTTCCGGAACCTTTACGACTGGACGCTCGCCACCACGACCAGCCTTGCGACCCGGGTGGAAGCGCTCGAGCGGCGCGACGCGCCTCCAGGAACCGGCACACGTCGCGCGTGAACCTCGCTCTACTTCTTACTGTAGCCGGATCCCGCGTCTCTTGGAGTCCGCCAATCAGTCCGGCTAAAGCCGGATCACTACGAATGGCCCGAAGCCTGAAGCCGAAAGCCCGAAACTAGAGCCCGAAGCCCAGAGCCGCTAGTTCACGACGGGTTTATTGATTCTGGGCGGATCGGTGTGGCAGGCCGTTGGATTCCACTTCGACCCATCAGGTTCTTTCCTGAAGTGCGTGCTGGTAATGAACGGCTGCGCCAGGTACTGCGGGTCTTCGACGATCGTCGTCACCGTGAACCATTCGGCGCCGAAATCCGTGTGCCGATCGAAGTACTCGGTCACGACCGTGTTCTCGCCGTATGGAACGCCGTTCTTCCGAAGGTAGCCCGGGCTCAACTGGGTGGTTACCACTTTCATCCCGCCCACGGCGCCCGCGCCGAACGTTCCGAAGCCGCCACCACCCCCGCCGCCGGCGGCGCCTGTTTCCCACGTGGCAACCGAGAATCCCTGAAGACTGCGCGCGCCCGGCTTCGTGCCGGTTCCGCCGAAATGGAAGAGCCGCGTCTGCGTCCCCGCGTCGGTTTCGACCTTGAGCGTGTTGGCGTCCTGCCAGGTGATCTGAAGCCTCCCGGGAATGCGCATGACGGCGGCCGCTCCGAAGGCCTTGCACCGCTCGTTGCTCGCGTTGTCCCTGGCGAGATCCCAGGCGTCCGCCACCTTCCGGCCGGCGGCATTCAATGGGATGCTCGCGACGTCGCCCTTCGGCGGCGTGACCATCCTCCACAGCCAGTCCTCGGTCACGACCGACACCCAGTAACCAGTGAGATCCAGGGGAGCGGAAGCCTGCGCGGTCGGCGGAGGCCCGGGAGGCGCGCCTCGGCCCTGCTGGGCGTCGAGTCGCGTGGGTCCCAGGAGCAGCAGCGCCCCGACAACGGCAGCCACGACGTACAGCGCGGAACCCGCAGGATCCGCAGAAACTCCTTGATCAAGAAATTCTGCGTGTTCTGCGAGTTCTGCGTTGAGCGTTCGTGGTCTTGACCAATCGTAAACAGCCATCAGCCGACCTGACCGCCCCACTTGAACCCGTCAGAGGGACGCAACAGCTGGCGCATCAGCAGCCGGTGGTCGTCAGCGTTGCGGGCCGGGGCGCCGGTGATCTGCACGTGATCGCCGATCTTGAGGGTATAGCGTTCAACACCCTGCCGGTTCAGCTGGGATATGGCGCCCCATTCGATCGACCAGCGTTGCATCTTTCCATCCTTGTCGGGCGCCATGACGTGCACGAAGGAATGAGGGTTGCGGTACAGGAACTGGACGATCTCGCCCTCGATCATCTCCAGCTTGTCTTCGTGATACGTGGCCGCAAAGGAGTGGTGGGCCGATGCCGCCCTGCCCGCGAGCAGCACGCCTCCGACGATCAAGAGAAACACCGTGCGTTTCATCTGCGCTCTCCCTGTGAGACCCGGCCTCCAGCCTGGCCGTCCTTGAGACTGTTGTAAACGGCTTCGACGAACATCGCGGTATTCCAGTTGCCGGTGTCCGCGCCCCACCGCGTTTCGTAATCGAGAGCCGGCCGCGCGGCCTTCACCTGGTCGAGCGTCATGCCCTTCTCGATCTGGCTCTGGATGCGATCCCGGATGATGACCGTCATGTCGCGGTACTCCAGCAGGTCGTGCTCGTCGGCCAGGCGTCCGTGCCCCGGAACGATCATCGTGCCCCGTTCCTGTGTCGGGGCGGGAATGACGAGGTCGAGGATCGTGTTCAACGAGGCGATCAGGCCGTCGATCGTTCCCCCGCGGGCGCGATCGATCACCGGAAAGCTGTTCATGACGAAGATGTCGCCGGTCGAAATCACATCGGACCGGCGGAAGAACACGATCACGTCGCCGTCGGTGTGCGCATCGGGCTGATGGATCAACTCGATCGCCTCGCCGTTCACGTAAAGCTCTTTTCTCCCCGTAAAGAACGTGTTCCCCGGCCATAACCCGGTATCGAGGGGCTTCTCTTTGCCGAGCACTCCGCTCATCCTCAGCAGCGCGTTCTCGTGGGAGTAGATGGTCGCATCGCGGCGTCCGCCGCCGGTCGTTCCGCCGCTGACGAAGCCGCCGCGCGTCGAGAGCACCTGGTTGCCGCCGATGTGATCCGGGTGGAGGTGCGTATTGACGATGTCGCGGATCGGTTTCGGGGAAAGCGTCTCGACCGCTGCCAGGATCTTCTCGCTGGTTCCGGCCAGGCCGGCATCGACGAGCAAGGGGCCCTGCTCGCCGATCTGCACCGTGATATTGCCTCCGGCGCCGAAAATCGCATACACGTTGTTCTGGACGTGCAGGATCTCGAGCCCGCCTGCCGCGCCCGAGGCGCCGCCCTGCGAAAACGTCTGGCTGGGCACGCCGAATCCGATGATCGCGGCCAGCAGCCCGGGAAGCACCACGCGGCCGGATCTTGAACGGTCCCGGCATTACCGCCCGCCGTTCTTGTACCAGTCGCTCAGTTCCTTCTGGTACTCCGGATACATCGTCTTGGCGCCGCCGAGCGTCGCGTCGGCAGGCAGGCCGTGCCGCGTGGCGAACTCCTCTCGGAATTCGTTCTCGCCCGGCAGGTAGTGCGGCACCTCGCCCTGTTTCCGATCCGCCGATTCGACGACGTACTCGCAGGGCCAGAGCCAGTTGCCGGTACCGGTGGTGGTCAGCACGAAGTTCTGCGTCTTGATCAGCGGCTCACTCAGGTAATCGGGATCCTGGACGATGTTGATGTGAACCAGCTGGTCCCCGTGCCGGACGTAGTGCTCGCGGAGCGTGATGCGGTCGCTCGACGGAAACCCGTTGCGGCGGTGCCAGCCCTGCTTGATATGGGTGGTCGTGACCGTCAACATGCTGCCGTTCCACTCGCCCGTCGAGAAGCCCATCCAGGTGTGCGGCGCGTTGGCGGAAGGATGCGGACGGCCGTCCATCCAGATTGTCCGTTCCTGCTCGTATGTGCTGATGCGCTGCTTGATTGCGACGATCTGCTGCGTCCCGGGATCGCGTTCTTCCCAGATCCGCAGCTGCAGTGGTCCTCTGTAGATATATGCAGCCGTGTGCACCTGGCACTGGTGCTCCAGAAGACCCAGGCGCAGCGGATCCCAGCTGAGCGCAAACTGACGCGCCGCGTCGTTCATGGGAAGACCGAGGAAGTCCACCAGGGCGGGTCCCGGGATGCGTTCGGGCTGGTCCTCGTGGTAACGGGCGCCCCAGGAACCGCTGAAGTCCGCCTGACTGAACGCGGGAGCGGCTGCGAGCATCATTCCCGGGAAAAGCACACACGATCGCCATCGCTCGGCGGACATTCAACATGGTCGTCTCTCTCTCAACGCGTGCGAGCCACCTCTACTTTACTATCGACTTCCAATTGCGCGCGACATATTCAGCCGTGCGCCAGGCGAGCGCCTGAAGGGTGAGCGTGGGGTTGCGGGCGCCGCTCGTCCCCATGACCGAGCCTCCCATGACGGCGAGGTTCGGCACTTCGTGAGACATTCCCCACTCGTCCACGACGTTCGTGTCCGGGTTGTGGCCCATGCGAGTGCCGCCATACGCGTGGGTGGACGTCCCCATGGCGCTGCCGGCGTTGATCGTGCCGGTTCCCTGCACGTCGATGGCGCCCGCTTCGAGATACCACTGCCGCATCTTCTCGCCGACGAAGGCGCTGATCTTCTGCTCGTTCTCGCGGAACGACGCCGTGATGCGTATCACGGGATTGCCGAGCGGGTCTTTTCCCGACCGGATCCAGATCGAGGGCGTTGCCCTCATAAGGCAAGGTCGGTTCGCTGCATGTAGGCGCCGTTCGTGCGGTCGACGTTCTTCATGACGTGGGCCTTCCAGTCGGAACCCCAGTTCGGCCCCTGCCTCCCCCACGCGCCCAGGCCATTGACGGCCGCCATCGGCCGTCTCTCGCTGTAGACGTACATCGTCGCCGCCGCCAATGAAGTCGAGACCGGAATGGTCGAAGCTGTCGTCAGCCCAGTTATCGACGCAGATCCCCTGGCCGGGTGTTCCATACCAGTTGCGGAGATCGAACGGGAACAGCGCGGTCAGGCCGCCGAACTGCGCATGACTGAAGTAGTGCCGTCCGACCTGAGCGTGGTTGTTCGAAAGACCGTTCGGGAACGCTGGCGACTTCGAGAGCAACAGGAGACGCACGTTCTCGTACGTCTGGCTGGCAATCAACACCACGTCTGCCGGCTGAGTGAACTCGGCATTGTCCTTTATGTAGGTGACGCCGCTGGCGCGCCCGTCACGGTCCACTTCAATTCGCGTGACGTGGGCTTCGGTGACAACCTGGAACCGCCCCGTCTTCTGGGCCTTCGGAATCGTGCTCACCGCCGGCGAGCTCTTGGCGTTGACGTGGCATCCGGCGCCGATGCAGAAGCCGTGGTACACGCAGGCTGGCCGGCCCTCGTACGGACGGCTGGTGATGGCGGCCGGTCCGGTAAACGGATGCAGCTTCAAGGAGCGCGCCGCTTCGGACATTCTGTCCATGAACCCGGTGCTGCGAAGCGCCGGCATCGGATAGTCGCGCTGGCGCGGCCCCTCGAAGATGTTGCCGGCCTCGATCTTCGTGCCCTTGATGTTTCCCGCATTGCCGGACACGCCAAGCTCGTACTCCACTCGATCGTAGTACGGCTCGAGATCCTCGTAACCGAGCGGCCAATCCTCGACGGTGGATCCCGCGGGAATTCGGCGAGGCGCCGTACCGCCGAGTGGTTTCGCTGACGACCTTGAAATCCCACGGGTTGAGACGCCAGGCCTGCGCCATGTAATGCAGCGCGGTGCCGCCGACACCGTTCATCATCGGATGGTTCGTGCCGCGCGTCGCAGTCGCCTGGGCGTTTGCGCGGCTGCTCGGGACTTCGCCGTCCACCTTCTGCGGACCCGGCGGCCAGAGGCCGCGCTGGAGCCGTAGTTCATCCGGCGCCATGTCCCGCGTGCTGAGCCAGCTCCCGGCCTCGAGGCCGACGACCTCGATCCCCGCCTCGGCGAGCGGCAGCGCCGCCACACCGCCGGCCGCGCCAACGCCGACAATCACCGCTCCGGTCCTGGGCAGAGTGGTGGCCATTGCCTACAGCTGCCCCTTCGAGAACATGTCGGAGTCATAGGCCGACTGGTGATTCGGCTTCAGCTCCGTGTTCCATTGCTGGTATTCCGCAGGGACCCCGACGCGAACGCCGGGATAGCCGATCAAGTCCCAGCCCGTGTAGTTCGCGTTTCCGCCGTAGAACGGGTCCGAGAACGTGCCTTGAATCGTGTGCGCGCGCAGCGTGTTGAAAAATGTCTGGGGAGCCTGGGGAACCCGGTCCTGGGACAGATCGGTCACCACGGCGTCCTGATCCATCGGCGAAAGCCTGGAGAACGGCGCGCCTTTCGAGGCGAGCGCGTAGGCTTCCACGGCAGCGAGACCCGACGCGTACTGATCGCGGGCATTTCCGAGCGCTCCGCTCAATCCCCAATCGATGTAGCGCGCCGCCCGCGCTTCCTTCGCACCGGGTCCGTTGGCGTCGGTTGGAATGATCCGCGAGCAGATGGCATCGAGCGTGTCGTATTCAAGACGCGTGAGCGTCTTGAGCGTCTCCGCCGTCCCGACGGGGGCCGGCGCGGGCAGCTGAGCGGCCGCAGCCGGAAGCACCGGCACGACAACCGCTGCCCCGACGGCGAGGCCGGCACGCTTCAGCAGCTCGCGGCGGGATAACCCTCCAGGGCCTCCCCCGAAGGCCCTCGTCTGATTTGTCCTCGGCCATGAATCCCTCCTGCCCATCCCTTTCAATGGCGCTGGGGCCCCACCCCCAGCGCGAACTTACGCTGATGCCTCGCCTCGGATTCGCTTGTCCTCGGCTCGGCATGGCCGCAGGCGCTCCCTCCTGCCCTTCCTGCCCTTCCTGCCCTTCCCGCCCTTCCCGCCCTCATACCGGCTTGGTCTTCAAGACGCCGATCTGCGTGAGCATCCCGGTGAAATCATAGATGCGGCGCTCCCGCACGATTTGACGATCCTTGAACTCGTATACAAAGACTGCGGCCAGGCGGAACGGCTTTCCGCTGGCCTCCAGACCCAGGAATCCGCCGATGTTGGTTCCTTCGACGCTCAGAACTGCGCGACATGGTCGCCGTCGATGAGCAGGTGATCGGTTTTGGTTTTCATGTCGAGAAACGCCTCGAACACCGCTTCGAGCACACTCTGCACGGATGCTCGCCCCGTGTGCGTGCCACCTGTAGGGCTGTCGACGACGCAGTCGTCGGCATAGTCCGCGGCCAACGCCGCCGGCGTCGAAGTTGTCGTACGCGACTTGCCGGCGTTCGAAGAACGCCACGATTTCTTCGCGGGTCATGTGGCCTTTGTGGGCCTGCGGCATAGAACCTCCCTACTTCTACTTCTTGAGTCCTGCTGTCCAGTTGAGGATAACGGTAATGGGCGATTGCGGCGCATCCCCGTCCACTGGCGCGAGGACGACGAAGCGCTGGCCGTCCGCGGTGACGGCGTACTGGTCTATGGTGGGCGTCGCAGCGGTAATCGGAGTTTGAAAGAGAACCTTCGGCACGCCCAGCTCCAGCGCCGATCCGGCCTTGAGGGTAACGGCCATCAACCTGCCATCGAGATCGAGATAAAACAGCTCACTGCCGTCTTTCCTCCACCGCGGCTGGCTTCCGCCGCTCGTCGAGACACGCACCCGCTCTCCAGGGCCCGGGAACGGCTGGGCATAAACCTCCGCCCGTCCCGACTCGTTGGAGTAGTACGCGAGCCATCGCCCGTCCGGTGAAAAGTGCGGCTCGTCCTTTGTGAACGGGTTTTCCACGAAGACGAACGGTTTGCGATCTTCAGGCACCGGAAGTATCCAGAGATCTTGCCCTCCTGTCAGTGAGACGTACACGATGAAGCGTCCGTCCCTGGACCAGTCCTCGGGATATTTCGGTTCGTCCGAAGCGAGCAGCAAGGTCTCCGTCTCGCCGCTCAATGCCTTTTCGAACAGATCCGACTGGCCATTTCGATTAGAGCCGAAAACAAGCCGCCGGCCATCCGGAGACCAGATCGGATCTCCCTCGGTTCCGGGATCCGACGTGAACCGGGACAGCACTCCGCGTGCGACGTCTAACAGCCAGATATCGCCTGTTCGCTGCACCGCAATCTGCCGCTCATCCGGCGACAGGTCGAAATTCCGATATGGTGCCACTTCTGTCGTTGGCGTTTCGAGGGCTCTGCCAGTCCGGTCAAACCATACGAACCGACCCAACGCCCCCGCATCGCCGCTTGCGATCGTCAGGACGCCCGCGTCCGAGACAGAGAACGCAGCGCGAGCGTTATCCGCGTTATATCCCACTTGCTCCGCAACGGAAAACGGCTGGCCCGCCGTTTCAAGACTGTTGGCGTCGAACGCTTGTGCCATCAGCGTGCCTTGCCTGACGAACAGCAGGTATCCCGGCGGAGCGTACACGGCTTTCGAATCGGCCCTTACCAGCGGTTTCCCATCGTGCGCGTCCAGTTCCCCGACGTACACGGTGTTCGACGGCCCCGCGACGTACAGGAAATGGCGGCCGTCAGGAAGAAAGTAGGGACGCCGGTGCGCCGTGTCCTTGCGCGTGCCATCCAGCGTCGTGAGCGCAACAGGCTGCCCGCCCATCGCGGACACTCGGAACAACGGGCCGGCGCTGCTGCCATAGATGATCACGTCATCGGCATTCCAAGTGCCGCCTTGAGCCGCCGGCGCCTCACAGATGACCTGAGCGGATCCGCCGGATACATCGATCTTTTTGAGAAATCCATCCGCAAAGAACGCGAGAAATCGACCGTCGGGCGACCAGAACAGATCGCCGGCCCGATCCGTACCTGGCAGAGGACGAGCTTCCAGCGAATCAAGTTCCCGCACCCAGAGAGAGACCGGCGTTCCAGAACGACTGGCGGCAAACGCCAGTCGTCGGCCGTCGGGTGAAACGGATTGAGCCGGTTGCGCCGGGCCGGTGACAAACCTTGTCTCTTGGGGCGGAAGCACAGTAAAACGGACCGAACCGGGTTCGAGCACCGGGGGGCGAAGATAGAGAGCCGCCAGAGCCCCTAGAGCCGCCAGACCTAACACCGCTGCAACTGGCCAGGCTAATCGTTCATGGCGGCTTGCTCGCGCGGTCGGGCGGACGTCGGCGAGCGTGCCTGAAGACGAGGACAGTCCTTCCAGCGCAAACGCGAGATCGCCCGCAGACTGAAACCTCGCGCTGGCATTCTTTTCCAGACAGCGATCCACGATACGTGCGAGGCCGGGCGGAATGTTTCGCTCGGCGATCGGCAAGTCCGGCGGTTCTTTGTCGAGGATCGCGCTGATCGTGTCGGCCGCCGTCTCGCCGCGAAACGCCCGCTGTCCCGACAGCATCTCGTAGAGAATCGCGCCGAACGCGAAGATGTCGGCGCGACCATCAACCGCCTGGCCTCGGACCTGCTCGGGCGCCATGTATCCCACCGTGCCGAGCAGCGTGCCTGCGGCGGTATCGACGTGCACCGTTGGGATCTGGCTGACGGCGGCCAACGCCGGCGCGGCTTCGAGCAGCTTCGCGAGCCCGAAATCGAGAATCTTGACGTGGCCGTCTGCGGTGACGAACAGATTTTCCGGCTTCAGATCGCGATGCACGATCCCCTTGTCGTGCGCCGCCGCAAGCCCCCGAGCGATCTGGACCGCGTAGTCGATCGCTTTGCGAATGGACAGCCCCCGTGCACCAACGCTCTGCTCCGTCGCGCCGGAACCGCCACTGCCCGATGTCTGCATCGATCGCGTCGAGGCCTTGCCGAGCCGCGCGCGTACGGTTTCTCCGTCCAGCAACTCGGACACGATATACGGCGCGCCCTCATGCGTGCCGATGTCGTAGACGGCGAGAATATTCGGGTGATTCAGCGCGGCGGCTGCCCGCGCTTCCTGCTCGAAGCGGCGCAGCCGTTCCGGGTCCGAGGAGAACGCCGACGGCAGGACCTTGACGGCGACATCGCGTCCGAGCCGCAGGTCCCGCGCCCGATACACCTCGCCCATCCCACCGGCACCGAGCGCCGACAGGATTTCGTACGGGCCGAGACGCATGCCGGCAGAAAGAGCCATGGTTGCCTTGAGCCCTGAGCCTCGAGCCTAGTTCGTCCTCAGCGCCGCCCCCTCTGCCTTGATCTTTCGCCCATCTGATTCGGTCAACCACCTTTCCCGGACGAGACGATCGACGGCCTGACTGAATCTCGAGGCGTATTTTGCTGAAGCGCCATAGACGCTCTCGAGGCGTTCCCAGGTGAACGTCTCCTTGTGCCCGAGATTGCCGCACGTGCCAGGGCCAGGGGTGGACGCGTAGTATGTTGCGGCCGGAACGTCCAGGTATGGGCTGCGCACACCGCCGATTGCATTGCCGTACTCGTCGGTGGCGATGGCGGCCTGCGGTGTGCCACCGTTCTTCACCTCGACCCGTTCGGCTCGCGGCGCCGGCGTCCCATCACGCACCCAGCGATCCAGGTTCGCGAACGCAGCGTCCACGACGTAGCGCATCACCGGAAATTCCATCAACGGAATCGGCGGCGTGCACACCTCCGCGAACGGCCACTGCGTCACGAATGCCGCCGTGCCGACCGCAGCCTGGTCTTTCACCGAAGGAATGTGGCGATAGAAGTAGGCGTCGGCGTGCGGGGCCCCGGCCACTTCGTACAGCCGGTAGCGGTCGGCTGGCTCGTCGCTGTCGGGCCGGCGGCGCTGAAACGTCCCGAGCACGTCGGTCTGGGCGACGATGCGAATCACCGGCACGCCTGCGTTCTTCGTGATCTGTCGCGGATCGCCTGCGGCCGGCGCGGCCGCGCACTGGTTGATGCGCCCCAACCCGGCGTAGCGGTGGACGACAAAGCCGTCGTAGACGGGCCGCCCGCCTGCGAGCCGGGCGTGCGGATGAACAGCGCTGATGTACGTGGGCAACTCGCCGCCGTGGGACGTGGCGTAGAGGCGCTGGACCTGGAATCCGGCGAGCGGGGTTGCCGGTGCGCCGCTCTTCAGCAGCGCGCCCACCTGACTGATCATGTCCCACCGGAGGCCCTCTTCCGCGCTCGCGGCTGGTCGGTCGGCGGCACACGCGACGCCCGGAGCCGGGTTCGCGAACGACAGCGGCGCGTATCGGGCAGCGTTGAACTGCTTCAGAGCGTCAACGGCTGCCGGCACGTAGGTGAGCAAAACCCAGGCGTCGCCCCGCTCGATGAAATGTTCCCAAGAGAGCGACCACGTGAACCCCCAGTCGTAGCGGCGGGCGTTGTTTCCCATTTCGAGGACCACGTTGCCGCTGAAGCGGGCAGGATCGGCCGGGCGGCGCACCAGGATGCGCGTTGTGTACGGCGCGTTCGGCGTCTTCACGGTCAGCGCGTCGTCGGATGCCCAGTCGTACACGTTCGCCGCGCCGCTGACGAAGAACTCCTCTTCCACGTAACCGACGCGCGGCAGGTCGACCGGGTCCTGCAGCTTGCCGGCCGCCATCAGCGGATACGAATCCGCCGTCACCGGAATCGGGCCCGTGACCTTTGGAATCGGGACGACTGTTCCACCCGCGCCCTGCGCTTCGAGCGCGCGGGTGGCACCACAACAGCCGATCGCGACGAGCCCCACAATCACGGCACGGTGCTTCAACATGGTTCCTCCGGTTGGAAATTTCCTTATAAAGGACACAAAAGACACGAAGTTGGTGCGATTATAAGGGCGTACCAACGTTAGGAGAGGCGATGAAATTCAGGGCCGCCTTCGCCGTGGCACTTGTCATGGCCGCTGCTGCGCTGACGGTGACGGAGCGAACCCTCCCGGCGCTCGCCCAGGCGCGGAGCACCGCCGTCCCCTCCGCATCCACCGGCTGGGCCGGCGACCTGTCGCCCATCGCCGAGGGAGATTGGAGCTACAACCGCGCCGCGCATCTCATCGAGCGTGCCGGCTTCGGCGCTGCGCCGGGCGAAGTGGCGCGCCTGGCGGGGCTGACACCGCAGCAGGCCATTGACGAACTGGTCGACTACGAGTCCATCAGGAGCGACCTGAAGGCATTCGACGAGTCGGTCATCTGGGATCCGGGCATGGATCCGTTCCCTCCGAGCCGCGCCGAAGCGGTGCGCATTGCCCGCGAACGGGGCGAGGGGCTGGGCGAGAAGGTGCTGCCCGAGGGGGCGCAGCGCCGGCTCCAGCCCGTCGTGGACAAGTTCTTCTACAGCCTCGCCGCGAATGCCATCGAGACGCAACGGCTCGGCCTGTGGTGGGCGAACCGTATGCTCGCGACGCCCCGACCGCTCGAAGAAAAGCTCACGCTCTTCTGGCACGGCCACTTCGCGACGGGTGAGAACAAGGTGCGCGACTACCGGATGATGCTCCGGCAGAACGAGATGCTTCGCGCGCGCGCGTCGGGGCGGTTCCGCGACCTGCTGGTGGGGATCCTGAGAGATCCAGCGATGCTCGTGTATCTCGACAACGGCGAGAACGTCAAGACACACCCGAACGAGAACTTCGGACGCGAGCTGCTCGAGCTGTTCACGATGGGCGTGGGCCACTATACGGAGCGCGATGTTCGCGAGGCCGCTCGCGCGTTCACGGGATGGACGAACGACGTGCTGGTGTTCAAGTTCGACAAGGATCAGCACGACTTCGGCCAGAAGACGTTTCTCGGGCGGACGGGAGCCTTCGATGGCGAGGACATCCTCGACACGATCCTCGCCCAGCCGGTCACCGCCGAATTCATCGCCGCGAAGGTCTATCGGTTCTTCGTGCGCGAGGAGATCGACGCCTCCCTCAAGGCGGAGTTGGGCAAGACGTATCGCGACAGCGGCTATGAGATGAAGCCGCTGCTGAAGCGCATCTTCCTCTCGAAGGACTTCTACAGCCCGCCGGCCTCTGCTACCCAGATCAAGAGCCCGGTGCACCTGGTCGTGTCCACCTACAAGAAAATGTCGCTCGCCGAGGTGCCGACGATTCCCGATTTCGGCCGCATGACCGCCAGCCTCGGGCAGTCGCTGTTCGAACCACCGAATGTCGCCGGCTGGGCCGGAGGCCGCACCTGGATTACTCCGTCGACGCTGCTGAACCGCGGGAATCTGTTCCGCGGCGTGCTCTTTCCCGACGTCAAGGGGTTTCGCGCGCCCGACCGGTCGATGTCCGCGACCGACGCGCGGGTCGGGCAGCGGTTTGCCCAGGGGCTGAGCATGACCGAAGCCACAAAGGAAGACGTCGACGTCAACACGATGGCCGAATCGAACATGATGGTCGACCGCGACGAGGACTACAACACGCGGTACGGCGGATACAAGGGAAGCCTGCTTGCCTTCGAGCGGACCAGGCTGATTCCCCGCAGTCCGGCGAAGATCGATCTGACGGCGATGGCGAGCGCCGCCGGTGCGGACACCGTCGACAAGGTCGTGGATCACTTTGTTCACCGATTCCTGTCCGTCACGCTTCCGGACACGGCGACGCAGCCTGCTCGTGGACTTCCTGCGCGGCAAGCTCGGGTCGTCGAGTGTCCAGCCGAGCGAAACGCTGGAGGAATCGCTCAGGGAGCTGCTCTATCTCGTGTTGAGCACGCCGGAATATCAATTGGGGTAGAGGTTGGAGGTTGGAGTGGTTAGGGATTAGGGATTAGGGATAAGGGGCCTGGGGGTTCGACATGTTTCGCAAACAGATGCATTTCGGCTGCGCGTGTTCCCGGCGCGACTTCCTCGCGCGCGGGCTGTACGGCATCGGCGTGGGCGCCGGGCTGCCGCTCGTGTTGAGCCGGACGTCGGCGGCGCTGGCGGCGCAGGCGCTCGAAGGCACCAGCGTCGAAAAACACCCCGAGCGGATCCTGGTCGTCATCGAGCTGTCGGGCGGCAACGACGGCTTGAATACCGTCGTGCCATATTCGGACGCTGCGTACTATCGCGCCAGGCCGAAGCTGGGGATCGCCGAACGCGATGTGATCAAGGCGGCCGATGGCTTCGGCTTTCATCCCTCGATGGTCGGCTTCGAGCGACTCTACAAGGACGGCATGCTGGCCGTCGTGCAGGGCTGCGGATACGACCATCCGAGCCTGTCGCACTTCTCGTCGATGGGGTTCTGGCACACCGGCGATGCCAAACGGCGGGCGAGGCGCTCGGATGGCTCGGGCGGCTGGCTGACGACCGCTACGACGCGTCAACGCGCAATCTGATCGTGAACCTTGGCACGTCCCAGTCGCTCGCCGTCCGAAGCGGCCGGCACTCGCCGCTCGTCTTCGACGATCCGGCCCGATTCCGCCGCGAGGGCACCGACACAGAGAAGCAGGTGCTGGCAGAGCTGAGCCAGCCGAGAGCAACCTCGAACGCGGTGCTGGAGTTCCTTGCGTCGACCGCCGAGAACGCCACCGAAAGCTCGGACTTCGTGCGCCAGGCATCGGCCAGCTATCGCACGCCGGTGGACTACGGGCTCGGCGGCGGATTGGGCGGCAACCTCCAGCGGGTCGCGGCGCTGATCGCCGCCGGGATGCCGACACGCCTGTACTACGTCACCTACTCGGGCAACTCGTTCGACACGCACGTGCAGCAGGCGGATCTCCACAGCCGGCTCCTCATGTACACCGCCGATGCCGTGCGCGGCTTCATCGAAGACCTCACACGCATCGGGCGCGGCGACGAGGTCGCCGTGATGATCTTCACCGAGTTCGGGCGGCGGGTCGAAGAGAACGGGAGCCTGGGGACCGATCACGGCACGGCGACGCCGATGTTCGTCGCCGGCAAGGGCGTCAAGGGCGGGTTCTACGGAAAGCATCCGAGCCTCACGGATCTCGACGACGGCAACATGAAGATGACGACGGACTTCAGGCGGGTCTACGCGACGTTGATCAAGGAGTGGCTCGGCTACGACGACACACAGAGCGTCCTGAAGGGTCGCTACGATCCGCTCGGCGTTTTCGCGGCGTAGCGCAGGTCTTTAGACCTGCAGCGTCGAAACATCTAGTCGAGCGGCTCCAGCTTGACGATCGACGCGCCGTGATTGCTCCCCACCCAGAAGGTGACCGGCGTCGTCGAGTTGTCGACGAACACCCTCCGGACGTTCGTCTGCCGCGGAAGAAGATACTCGATGAACTGGCCCGTCGCGGGATTGAGCCGCAGGATGCGATCGTTGTACTCGCCGCCGGACCACACATCGCCGTTCTTGTCGAGCGTCACATCGTAGGGCCAGGCGCCAGGCGTCGGCGCGAGCCATTCCTGGAAGCGTTCGCGTCCGCGTATCGAACATCCCGATTCGATCGGCGCGGTTCTCGCCGAACCAGAGACGCTCCTGCGAGTCCATCATGCCGCGCCGCGGTCCTGATCCAGGCGTCGGCGTCTTGTATCTCGTCATGCTTCCCGTCTTCGCGTCGATCCTCACGATCTCGTCGCTTCCCAAGCGGCAGAACGTACCCGTTGTTCCGGGAATCGGGAATCACGTCGTACACGTTGGGACTGGGAATCTTGTACGGCTCGAAGACCTCGAACTTGCCGGAACGGACGTCGAGGCGCAGGATGGTGTACGTCCCGGCATCCTGCAGCCAGACTTTGCCGTCCACGTGGTGTCGATTGGGGCTGACCTGATTGATCTGGACGTGATCGCCGTTCAGTTCCGGCGGCAGGCTCCACACCTGGAACTTCTCCGTCTTCTGGTCGAATTTCGCGATGCCTCCCTGGAACTGCAGGCCCAGCCACAGGTTCTCGTCTTCATCGAACCGCAGGGCGAGGATGCCCGTCGGCGCAGCGGCTTCAGCAGCGGCACCTGGTATTCGGTGACTTTCCCCGTGCGCGGATCGAGCTTGGCGAGAATCTGTTCCCCGAAGCTGGCGTACCACACCATTCCCGCCGAGTCCACGATCACGTCATGCGGCTGTCTCGTTTTCGGCGACAAGTCGTATTCGGTGTAGATGACCTGCGTCGCCTTGCCCTTCGGCCGCGGCAGCGTCTTGAAGGCGTAGCTCCACTGCGGACCGGCGCTCAGGTTGAGGCTGCTCAGGTATTCCGCCTGGCGCCGCCGCGCCTGTTGCTGTTGCTCCGGCCTGCGCCGCTCCGGGGCCGATCCGCGGAGCGGGTGTTCGCTGAGGCATCAACGGAAACGCGAGAGGCGGGTACCCCGCCATCCGCTCGATGACCGACACGAATCGCCTCGACATCGTGCCGCGATCGCGTCACCCGTTCCAGCGTGTGGCAGTGCGCGCAGCCGCGGACGGAAGCCTTCTGTTCGTCGGTGCCGGGAAAGCTCGCGAGCCATTCCGCGTTCGTGAGCTGGGACGCCACATCGTGCGCTTTGCGGAGTTTCAGATCGGCGGTGGTCGTCTTTTGGGCGGACGACCGGCGCCGTGACGGCGCTCTCGAGGTCGTACCCGATCGCCCGGATGCGGAGGGCATACTGGCCCGGTTCGAGCCGTGCCCGAGGAAAGCGATAACGGCCCTGGCGGTCGCTGACGACGGTCGTCGTGACCGTGGAGCCGGCCTTGGTGGCGCTGACGAGCACGCCTTCCATCGGGCCTTCCTCGGAGGAAGTGACCAGCCCGGTCAGCGCATCTGCGGCCTGAGCTGAGCTTGCAGGGAGCTCGGCGCGGAATGAACAGGACGATGGAACGAGCAAGCGATCGACGTCAGGACCGCAAGTCGTGTTCGCATATTCAGTCCTGATAGTTTCTGACTCTCTGCGATCGTGCGTGCTCTGCGGTGTACTCGTTCATCGATAGTCCTCCCTCAGGGCAACGCGAAGACGTAGAGCGCGTTATAACGGCGCGTCGGCTGCAGTTTCGCCTGCGTGATCAGTCCGCCCGTCAGCAATCCTTCTCCCGTCAGCACCGCGATGTATTGTTTCCGTTCACCGCGTACGTGATCGTGCTGTTCTGAATGGTTCCGCCGAGCGTCGTTTCCCAGACCATCTCCCCGCTCTGGGCATGGAAGGCTCTGAGCTTCTGATCGAGATCGCCCCAGAAGATCAGATCGCCAGCCGTCGCCAGCACGGCGCCATGGCCTGGGGCACGTCCCTTATAGATGTGCTGGATCTCGCCGGTCGCCACGTTGATCTTCGCGAGGCCGGCGAACTCCTCCGGCTTCGATCCCGGGCGCGGAATGCCGTCACGACGCTCGGCCATCGCCGGCTGCCCGTCCGCCGCCGGAGCCGCCGCCGTCATGTCGAGGCAGTTGTCGGTGTACGGCACGAAGAGCGAGTTGACGCCAGGATGGTACGCCATCGGCCAGTAGCTCTTCGTGTTCCAGAAACACACCGTCCGCCGCTTGCCGGGCGCGTCGACGAGCACGCTCTCGTTGATATACGTCTTTCCCGTCTTCACGTCGATCTTCGAGATGAGAAACTCGGGCGCGTCGTAGGGGAACGGATTAGCCCACAGGAACTGGCCGGTCGTTCGATCGAGCGCCCAGATGCCGCCACCCTCGCCGACCGTCAACGCGATGTCGCGCTGCTGGCCCCGGGGAATGTCCGGGTTGATCCATTTGACGAACTTCGGATCGGGACTCATCGCGGTCCGGACCAGCACGCGTTCGTTCGTGTAGTCCAGGTCCCAGTCGTCGCCAGGCAGATGCTGGTAATACCAGACCAGCTTTCCGGTGTCGGGATTGAGCGCCACGGTCGAATTGCTGTAGAGATCCGCGGGCGACGAGAGCGGAATCGCCCGCGCGTTGCCGCCGTGTCGGGCCGCCCGTGTATTCGGCATCGGGTTGGCGATCCCCCAGAAAATCAGCCGCCGCACCGGATCGTAGCCGCCTGCCAATCCCCACGGCGAGGCCAGCCGTCCCGCGGGAGGCGACCCTCCCCATGTTTCGTCCCCCGGCTCGCCGGCCGCCGGCACGGTGTAGAAGCGCCACGCCTCTTTTCCGGTTCTCGCATCGTGCGCCGAGATGTAACAGTTGTCGCGCTCGGTTCCACAGGCGCGCCCGGAGAGCACTTTGCCGTCGGCGACAATCACACCGGAGGTGAGGTTTCCGCTCGATTTCGTCTCCCATTTCACCTCACCCGTGCGCGCATCGAGAGCCACGATAAAGCCGTCGGGCGACGAGTAGAAGACCATGTCGTCGTAGATGGCGATCGCTTTGGTCCTGCTGGCGCCGGTCGGCCGCTTGTGCTCCCAGATCGTCGCGCCGGTCGTCGCATCGACCGCCAGGACGCTGGCACCCGGGCCGACCAGATACAGGACACCGCGGTGCACAATCGGAATGCTCTCCTGGTTGCCCATCCCCAATTCTTTTTTGAACACCTGGCGAAGCTGCCCGACGTTCTGCCGGGTGATCTGCTTCAGCGGGCTGAAACGCTGCGCGTCGTACGTCCGGCTGTACATCAGCCAGTCGTCCGCGACTCGGATTCGCCAGCATCTCTTGCGTGACGGGCGTGAAGCTCTTGAGATTGACCTGCGCGACGGACGCCGACGAAAGCGCCAGCAGCGCAACAGACGTCACAAGGAACAGATGGCGGCGCATTGTCCTTCTCACAGCGTTGTCCTCATTGCTTCGGCGGCGCGGCGAACGGTCCTACCTCGGGCTGGCCTTGCGTGTTGGCCAGCGGACCGAGCTCCGCGGCAACGCCGCGCGCGATGGCGGCCGTTTCGCTGCCGGCCTGGAAGCAGGTGAAGTCCGGGCGATCGCGCCAGGCGAGCGGACCGCACAGGCGCTTCCCCGCCTTGATCGCCGCGTCGTGCACGATGTTGATCGCGCGCTCGTAGTCGGGCGAGCCCTGCCGGTAGCCCGAGAAGTTGCCGAGATCGCCGCTGGCCGCAAACAGGGCGGCCACGCCGGGGACTCTGGCGATCTCGTCGGCGTTCTTCAGGCCCTCGAGCGTCTCGATCATCACGACCAGCACGACGTTGTCGTTGGCCGTGTTGCGGTATCCGCCCGGCACGCCGCCCCACATCGCCGCGTCGAACGCCTGGCCGCCGCCGTTGCTGCGCCGGCCGAGCGGCGGAAAGTAGGTCCAGTTCGCGCGCCTCCTGCGCCTCGGCCGCGGTGTCGACGGTCGGCACGACCACGACGAGGGCGCCGGCGTCGAGCGCATGCTGGATTTCGCGCTCGTCGGTGTAGGCGACGCGCACGCCCGGAACGGCCTTCGCGTGCGGGCAGGTGCGCCACATGCGCGCGACCGCCTGCCAGTCGTGCTGGTCGTGCTGCATCTCGGTCCAGATGAAGTCGTAGCCGGCATTCGCCATCGCGCAGTAGGTCGCCGGATCGGTCGCGCTGAACAGCGTGCCGCCCGTCACCTTGCCGCCTTGCATCAGCTTCAGCTTCACGGGATTCCAGATCTTGGCGCCTGCCGGCGGCGTGAACGCGGGCCCGTACTTCCAGGTGGCGGGATCGAAGGGGCCCTGATTCTGCGCGCCGGGCGGCGCGGCCATGATTCGCGTTGCTGTCCTTGCCGGCGGGCGCCGCCAGCGGGAACTGGGTCGCTCCGGGCGCGGCGTTGCCAGCATAGGGATCAGCGGTGGAGGTCGCCGGCGTTCCTGGCGATCCTGGAGTGGGTGCCGGGGCTGTCTGTGCCGGTGGGGGCTGCTGCGTTTGAGCGCCGGATGCGGCGAGACCCAGCGCCGCGCATACGATGGCCGCGAAACCGAGCTGCCTCATGGTCGTTCGTTCTCCTGTTCAGGTCCGGAGAATACCACCGAAGGTCGCTGGCGATCGGGCGATTCGCGCCCTATAATCGGGACGCCAACCGAGGTCCTTTGTCGAGGAGCCGTGTCATGAGAAGAGCCTGCGTTCTCGCCGTTCTGCTGGCTGCCGGGTCGCTGTCGCTCGCCCTTACCGCTCAGGAGCCACCGGCCGCGCCGGCGCCGAAGGTCATCGAGGTCGACAAGCTCAAAGACAACCTGTTCGTGCTGAGGGGCACGGGCGGTGGCGGCAACACGGCCGTATTCGTCACGTCAACGGGCGTCGTCGTCGTCGACACGAAGAATCCCGGATGGGGCCAGCCCATCCTGGACAGCATCAGGAAGCTCACCGACAAGCCGATCACGACCATCATCAACACGCATACGCACGGCGATCATGTGAGCGGCAACGTCGAGTTTCCGGCGACCGTGGACGTGGTCACCCACGAGAACACCAAGGCGAACATGGAGAGGATGGCGACGCCGTCCGGCATTGCGCCGCCGGCAACCCCCACGAACATCTTCAAGGCGAACAACGGCAGAGGCATGGCCAAGAGAACGTTCAAAGACACGATGTCTCTCGGCTCGGGCAACGATCGGATCGATCTGCACTACTTCGGCCGCGGGCACACGAACGGCGACGCATGGGTCGTCTTCCCTTCGCTTCGGGTGATGCACGCTGGTGACATCTTCTCCGGAAAGAACGTCCCGCTCCTCGACGCGGTCAACGGTGGCAGCGGCGTCGCGATCCCGGAAACGCTGGCCAAAGCGTACAGCAGCATCAAGAACGTCGACACGATCATCACCGGCCACAGCACTCAGATGACGATGAGCGACCTGAAGGATTACGCCGACTTCAATCGGGACTTCCTGATGGCTGTTCAAGAAGGAAAGAAGGCCGGCAAGTCGGTCGACGACATCGCCAACAGCTGGAAGATCCCGGCGAGATACACAGGCTATGCGACGCCCGCCGAGACCCGGCTGAAATCCAACGTCCAGGTGGTGTACGACGAGCTGAGATAGCTGAATCGGGTAATTGGATAATCGGGTAATCGGGTAATTGATTGGTTAATTGGCCAATCAATTACCCGATTTACCAAATTACCCGATTAGCCGATTCCAACGTGTTATCAGGGGACGAGCAGGCGAATGGTGCCGTCGCGCTTGTTGAGGATCAGAATCTGGCCGTCCGGCCCGTGACCGAAGCGCAGGTCTGCGCGCGTGGCAGGCATCTTTCCCTGCTTGACGTTCTTTTCCTTGATCAACTCGAGCAGCGTCTTCGACGCGCCGTTGTCGTTGAACAGGATCCGGCGGATGGCGCCCTGTCCGCCCGTGGGCAGCTTGTCGGCGCTGAAATAGAACACCTCGCCACTGGGGTTGTCGCCGAACACGACGAGATTCGCCAGTTGCGGGATCGCGGTCCCGCGATAGACGATGACGCCGGTGACGGCGGAGCTCGACTGGAGTAGCGGATCCAGCTGCCCGTACTCGACGAGGGGATAGGTGACTTTGGGATCGCCGCGTTGATCGGCCAGACCCACCTCGTTTCGGCTGATGAACTTGAAGCTGCCCTCCCAGGCATTCCAGCCAAGGTTGGCGCCCGCGGTCACGAGACTGATCTCTTCCACGATGTTCTGGCCGATGTCGGCGAGGAACATGTTGCCGTTCCTGGGATCCCAGGAAAAGCGCTGTGGATTGCGGACGCCCGAGGCGTAGATCTCGCCGAGCGTGGCGGCGTTGCCGTCGCTGACGAACGGGTTGCCGGCGGGAATGCCGTACTTGCCGTTGGCGCTGTTCGAGCCGAGCGGATCGATGCGCAGGATCTTGCCGAAGACCGAACCGAGATTCTGCGCAAGGTTGAGCGGGTCGCCGCCGCTGCCGCCGTCGGCGAAGCCCATATACAGCAGACCGAAATCGGCGCCGCCGGGTGACGCAAGCGGATTGAAAGCTGGTCAGGCCGGCGTTGTGGTTGGCAAAGGGCTGCTCGAATCGAATCAGCTCGCGCGGCGGTCCGCCATCGTAGGTTGCGGCGGCCGGAGTCTTGGCGGTCCATTCGAGCAGAACCGTGTCATGGGTTCTCGTGCCGCCGCCGGGCCTGAAGTCGGGCGCCGGCGTCGTGTTGCTGGTATCGGTGTAGGTGTAGAACTTGCCGAAGCCACGCGTGCCAGCCTGGTTGAACTGGGGGTGAAACGCGAAGCTTTGGAAGCCGCGCTCGTTGCCTTGCGACTGGACGCTCACTCCCCAGGCCGGAGCGTTGATATCGAGATACAACCCGACGGTCTTGCCGTCATGGCTGACGCTGTAGAGCGGCCCGCGCATGTCGTTGACGAACATTCGCCGCGTGCCCGGTTCGTCGACGAGCAGCATCATCCGGGCGGCTTGTCCGTCGAGTCCGGGATCGAAGCGAACTCGACGAACTTGACCTTGATGACGCCGTCCACGGCCGCAATCGGTGCCGGAAACGGATCGGTAGGCGTCTGGGCGGTGACACTCAGTGCAGGCAACGCCACCAGCAGCGCCGCCACCAACGCGCGAGTCATGTGCATAGGCCTTATACTACGGGACGATTGGGCTGCTCCGATCGACTCCCTCTTCGCCGCCGATCATCAGCACCCCGGCCCGGTTGTTCGCCTGGCAGATATATTCGATCGTTTCCGAGTCCTCTCCCGGCGTCCAGCGAAGGAAAAATCCTGTCGTCCACGTTTTCGTGTAGGCGCCGGGATCCTCGATCGTCAGCTCGATCTTCATGTTGTTCAGATCGGTGCGGGTGAAGCGCTCGATCAGATGGAGCTTGTCGGTGTGCGGAGCGCCCTGCCGCTCGAACCAGAATCTCTCGTTGAAGCCCACCGAATCGACGACCAGCGTGTCGCCCTTCCCAGCGCCCGACCGAGTGTCCGTAGTAACTGGGAGTCAGATCCTTCGGATGAGGCCGGCCGTCCATGTAGATGACCCGGTAGGTGTAAGGGCCGGCCTGGTCGACGATGTAGATCGTCGAGAGCCCCGGCATGTCGATGAATTCGACGCCGCCAGGGGTGATGAATTGCCTGGGGCCGCCGGAGGGCTTGCATCGCGTGTGGGGCTCGAACAAATTCGCTTCACGGTACCGGTACAGAGCCCTGGCCCAGGGTTGATAGGGCACCTCGCTTTCCTTCGGCTTTCCAGGAAACGGCGGGCCAGAAAAAGCGCCCCGCCCCTGCCCGTCCTTGATCGCGGGATCTGTTTCCGGTTCTGCGAGGATCGGCCGGCCATTGGGTTGCCAGATACCTTTTGCCCCCTCGGGTGCGCCGAGCTTCACCCGGCCATCGGGCCAGCGCGGAGCGGGGGCGTTGGCCTTCTGAGCGGGCGGGGGCGTCAGCGACCCTGGTGTGGCGGGCGTCTGAGCAGATACCGAATGTGCCAGCGGCGCCAACAGAACACACGCCGATGTCGTCAGCGCAACGATAAGGCGATGTCGCACGTGAACCTCCGTTTACGGAAGGTCGCCGGTGGCTCGGCCCTGGCTGGATGCCGCGCCCAGTTTCTGCCCGGTCTTCGCCACTGTTACGAGCTTGGAGTTGACGTTTCGGCTTCCATTCCTGGCCAGGAACCCTTCGACGATGAACTCGTCGCCAATCTTGATCGTGTTCCGTGTCCATCCTTCTCGCTGGAGCCCGTTCGGGCCGCCCATTTCGAAGCCCCAGTTCTCGACTTCGCCCTTGTCGTTCTTGACGTTCAAGTAGAACCAGACATGGGGGTTCGTCCACTCGACCTTCGTGACAATGCCCCTCAGCGTTACGGGCTTTTTCGCGTCGAACTCCGTGTCAAACGCATGGTGCGCCACCGCCGACGCCCCACCGAGAAGCACGAAGGCCACGAGAATCAACCCTCCCGTCATGCGCTGTCTCATCGGATATTCCTCCTTGGGGCATTGTTGGGGAGGCACGCGAAAGAGTCAACGAAAACCTGCCTGCACGCAGGTTCGATCCTCAGCGCGGACGCTCCGAAGAAAGCGAGCCCAACCCGTGTCTTCCCAGACGCTTAGGTGCCGACGCGTTCGCCACTCGCCCCGACCACGGGCTCGATGAACTGGTGGTAGGCATCCTCGTAGCCGCGGCTCATCGAGCTCGTCGAGCGGCTGCCGCCGATCCGACCGATCGTCGTAGCCGCCGCCGAAGTCGAAGGGGCCGATAGGGTTGTGTGAGGGACGGATCGTGAACACGCGGGCGGACGCGCGCGATGGCCCGCGTCGCATCGCGGACCGCGGCCGCTTCCGACGATTGGAGGTATTCGCCGAGTCGCGCGCGGCCATCGAGGCTGGGTGCGGCGAGCGCATGGGGACGCGGCGATTCGGGCGCAGCCGAGACGACCAGGATCTGCTCGACGCCCAGGCTCGACCAGCTCGTCGAGCAGACGCACGAGACCCGACGGTCGATCGCACACGCGATGGGTTTCCCCGCGCCAGTAGGCGTCCGGAGCGAAGGCGATGGCGTGGGGCTCGGTCGCCATCGGCACGGCCAGCGCGGCGGCGATCGCATCGGCAAGATAGTCGCGGCCCACCCCGCTCAGATCGATCACCTCCGCCCGCCGCAGTTCCGCGGCCTCGGCCGTCGGCCGCCGAAACAGATCGCGGCGGCGCGACTCGGCGACGAGCGCGAACACCAGGTCGCTATGGGCATCGAGGTCGTGCGCGAGGATCACGAGCTCGCGGAATCCCGGCTGTCCCAGGTTGTCCGCCAGCACCTCCGCGTAGCGCTTCGCCAGATCGCCCGGGGCCGGCTGCTTGAGCTGCGCCGCGCCACGAAGCAGATCCCACAGCACGCCCCAGCAGCGATCGACGGCGCCGTCGGCCGTCAGCGGCGCCGGCACCATCCGCCACCACACGGCGACCACGGCTTCGCCGGCCGCGACCGACCCAGCCGTTCACGACGGCAGCGGCCGCCGCCAGCGCGAGAACCAGAAAGACCAGCCGCGGAAGCCACGTCGGCAGCGCGTCCGGCGCGAACGCCGCCTGCGCCACGCGAAGATACGCGTCCACGAGTCCCGTGGCGCCGCCAACGCCCACCATCCGCAGCAGGAAATCGAGCGGAAAGACGACCAGCCCGGCAACCATCACCGCCAGCGGAATCGCGACGATCGCCGACGGCGATCGCGATCGCCCAGACGATGACCCGGGCGACCAGCACGCCAGCGATAGAGCGACCGCAACTCCGGCGCCCGCCAGTAACCCTTCTCGTCCCAGAGCCGCTGCGCCCCGTCGATCGCCGCAAACAGCGCGCCGACGACGCCGATGCCGCGGCCGGCGACGACGTCCAGCTTGACGCCGGCTTCGTGCAGCGCGCGCAGCGACGCCGGCGTGATAGGCGCCGGCGGTGCCGGTGCCGGTCAGGACGAGGGCGGTGCGAAGTTGCGGAGAGTACGGTTCGGCGAGGGGAAACGGCGGCGTGTCAGACCGGCCGGTCATCGGCGGCTTCGTGGTGGATGGTCAGCAGCTTGATGATCTCGAACTGACGCGTGCCGCCCGGGCGTGGCCACCTTCACGCTGTCGCCTTCCTCTTTGTTCAGGAACGCGCGGCCGATCGGCGACGTCGTCGAAATCATCCCCTTCGCCGCATCGGCGTCCTCCGGCATCACCAGCTGGAACACCAGCTTCTCGCCGGTGCTCTCGACGACATGCAGCGTGGAGCCGAAGCCGGCGCGATCGGTCGGGATGCGGTCGACGTTGATGAGCGCGATCTCCGACACGCGCTTCTGCAGCATGCTGATGCGCGACTCGACGAGCCGCTGGCGCTCCTTCGCGGCATGGTACTCGGCGTTCTCCCGCAGGTCGCCGAGCTCGCGCGCGCGCAGGATTTCCCTCGGCAGCTCGACCTTCAGCTCGCGATCGAGCGCGTGGATTTCGTCCTCGAACTTCTTGATCAGCCGCTCTTTCATCGATTCCGCCATGGGCGGGTTCATCGTACCACAGTGCTATTCTTCCTGCGTGCCCGCGATCACGAGCCGCCAGAACCCCATCGTCGCGCGCTTTCGCGCGGTCGCACGGGGCGACCGCCCGGACGAGCTCCTGCTCGACGGCGTGCATCTGGTCGACGGAGGCGATGCGGCCGGTATCCGGATCCGGGAGGTCGCGGTGATCGGTGGCTGGCCCGGAGACCGCGATGCCGGGGACTCGAGGGCTCGACGGCGTCGCGACCTCGCCGGACGATTGCGGCGGCTCGACGTGCCCGTCACGACGGCTTCCGCGGCAGTGATGCATGCGCTCAGTCCGGTTCAATCGTCGAGCCCTGTCGTGGCGATCGCCGAGCGCCCGGTCGAGCCGCCACTCGGGACTCCCGCGCCTCGCGGATCTACGGAGGCACGCCGCTCGTTCTCGTCGCCCTCGACGTGCAGGATCCGGGCAACGTCGGCGCCATCGTGCGGGTGGCCGAAGCGGGCGGCGCCAGCGGCGTCGTCTGCGCGGGCGCGTGCGCCGACCCGTTCGGGTGGAAGGCGCTCCGCGGGTCGATGGGCAGCGCCCTGCGGCTGCCGATTCTCGTCCATCGGGACACCCGCGAAGCGATCGACGAAGCGCGTCGCCACGGCTGCCGCATCGTGGCGACGGTGCCGCGCGGCGGCCGGCCGCTGTTCGACGCCGATCTCCGCGGGCCGATCGCCGTGCTGATCGGCGGCGAAGGGCCGGGCCTCGCGGCGTCTCAGCTCGAAGACGCTGACGAGCGCATGACGATCCCGATGCAGCCGCCCGTCGAGTCGCTCAACGCCGCCGTCACCGCTGCGTTGATCGTGTACGAGGCCCGGCGCCAGCGCGAGCGCGACGTGTAGGGCGGGTCAGACTCTGGACCGCGGCCTAACGGACTCCGACTGCGTACAGACGAGACATGGACTCACTGTTTCCCGACGACGACGCCGCGATCGGGCGCCGCGCCATCCCCGCTCGCGGAACGGATGCGGCCGCGCACCTTCGACGAGTTCGTCGGCCAGGAGGAGCTGCTCGCGCCCGGCAAGCCGCTGCGCGAAGCGATCGAACGCGACCTGCTGCAGTCGATCATCCTGTGGGGCCCGCCCGGCACCGGCAAGACCACGCTCGCCCGCATCATCGCGGACACGACCAAGGCGCGGTTCGTCTCGTTCAGCGCGGTGCTCGCGGGCATCAAGGAAATCCGCGACGTGATGAGCGAGGCCGAGCGGATGCGCCGGGCGACCGGCCGGCGGACCATCGTCTTCATCGACGAGATTCACCGGTTCAACAAGGCGCAGCAGGACGCGTTTCTGCCGCGCGTCGAGGCCGGCGACATCGTGCTCATCGGCGCGACGACCGAGAATCCGTCGTTCGAGGTGAACGCCGCGCTGCTCTCGCGGTCGAAGGTGTTCGTGCTCCGCGGGCTGACCGTCGACGAAGGTCGCGGCGATCCTCAGGCGCGCGCTCGCCGACGCCGAGCGCGGTCTCGGCGCCGACCCGTGTCGACATCGACGAGGACAGCGTGCGCGCGATCGCGATGTACGCCAACGGCGACGCGCGCGTGGCGCTGAACCTGCTCGAGTTGAGCGTCGCGGCCGCGCCGGTCGTCGATCCGGGGAGCGGCCCCGGAGGCCGTGTCCGCCGGATCGACCTCGCGCGCGTGCAGGAAACCATCCAGCGGCGCGCGCTGCTCTACGACAAGTCCGGCGAGGAGCACTACAACCTGATCTCCGCGCTCCACAAGTCGATGCGCAACAGCGATCCGGACGCCGCGGTCTACTGGCTGGCGCGCATGGTGGAGGCCGGAGAGGATCCGCTCTACATCGCGCGCCGTCTCGTCCGGTTCGCGTCCGAGGACGTCGGCAACGCCGACCCGCAGGCGCTGACCGTCGCCGTCGCCGCCAAGGATGCCGTCCACTTCATCGGCATGCCCGAGGGCAACACGGCGCTGGCGCAGGCGGCGATCTATCTGGCGACGGCGCCCAAGAGCAACGCGGTTTACGAGGCCTACAACCAGGCGGCGGAAGATGCCCACAACGACGTGGCCCAGCCGGTGCCGCTCCACCTGCGCAACGCGCCGACCAAGTTGATGAAGGACCTCGAGTACGGCAAAGGGCTATCGATACGCGCACAGCGAGGCCGACGCGATCGCCGACATGTCGTGCCTGCCGCCCGCGCTCGAGGGGCGGAAGTACTACGACCCGAAAGAGCGCGGGTTCGAAAAGGAAATCAAACGACGGCTCGACGGCTGGGAGGAGATCAAGAAGAAGCGACGCGAGGACAACGATCAACGCAGAGACCGCTGAGCACGCAGAGCAGGAACAAAAAGTTGCGTCCGGCTTCAGCCGGACCGGATCCCGCCAACCTCTGAGGGCTGGAAGGCAATCAAGAAGTCACTGACAATCCGGGGCGTTCGGATTGTTCAGCGCACCGGCCGGCGCCAAAGCCGCCCCCTCGCTCCGACGGCAGGTAAGGAACGAGTCCCGCGCAGCCTTCGACATCTATCTTCAAGACGATACGCCTCGTGCCAGCGAAGCGTTCGGCATGAGACACCGTATCGCCTGTCGGACACAACGGCTGAAGGAAGTTAGTCGCGCCATTGTGGGCGAATTTCTCCCTGCGGAATGACATTAGCCGGCTTGCCGATAAACATCCTGGTGTGTCCGTCCGTAGTGGGCGTGTTTTGGCGTGCAATTGCGGCAGCGATGTTGCGCACCTGCCGTGCATGAGGTCGTACGGCAATTCCCTCCGAGGGCGGCCGGCGCGACATGCATCTCGGCTTTGAAACACGAAAGGCTCAAAATGACACTCTGCCGCACGCTCCTGATTGCCTCATTCGGACCGTTTTTGTCGATCGGGACAGCGGTGGCAGGTCCCATCTGTTCGCCAACGGCTCTTGGTCTTCAAGCCTACGCTGCGGTTCAGTGGACAGGGGGCGGCGGCGGTGACAACAACGACGCCGGCTGCGTGGCCAACGGAGACTCGACCTCGCCGGTTGTAAACGAGGCCCTGTCGACGCACGCGAATGCGGCTGCGACGACGGCCTATGGGGTCAATGCTGCCTCGATTTCCGGCAGCCTCACACCCGCGGGAGGAACCGCCAACGCATCCGCATGGTCGATCTGGACAGACACGATCCTGATCACGGGGGGCACCGGCGCTGGAGAGGTTATCTTTGGCTCGCACGTATCCGGATCGTTTACGGACCACACCACGACGAATTTCACGCTGGCAGTCAATGGTGGGGCAGGCGGGAATTTCACCGGCTTCAGCACTCGCTTGCTCTACACGGAGATCCCCGCGTGGACGCCCGATTTTGCGTATGACGTCACGCTCCCGTATGTCTTTACCTATGACGTGCCGTTCACATTGACCGCGTGGCTCGATCTCAGCGGCAACCTGAATAGTCTGTGCTGCGGCGGAATCGAAGGGCAGCCGCCCTTTTCAGCGGATTTCTCGCATACGGCAATCCTCGATACCGTGATTCTGCCCAATGGTGCGTCGCTCAGCGGTCTGTTCGGAACCTACCCCGCGCTACTGAATACGGTGCCCGAACCCGCCACGCTCACTCTTCTCGGCGTTGGCCTGGCCAGGCTCGGTTTCAGTCGCCGGAAACGCACGAGAAAGTAAGCATCAAAAAGAAGCCTGACAATCCGGGGTGTCCGGGTTGTTCGGCGCATCGGCCGGCGCCAGACCGCCCCATTTCTCGGACGGCACGACGACGCCCAAACGACGGCTCACGAACAGCACCTCGTACGCATATGCAGGAAACGGCTGGAGATCCGGCCGGCAGCTCCAGTTGTTGAAGTGCACATGGGCCAGGTAAAAGTGCGTCTTGAGCTTCCGGATGGCCCTGATGAATTTTTCTTCGTTGACGAAATGGAACTCGACCGCCAGCTGATCGATCCGTCGCAGCACATCGTCTGGCGTCTGAAGGAACGAGTCCCACTCGGCGCCTTCGACGTCTATCTTCAAGACGATGCGCTTCGTGCCGTCGCCGTTCGCCATCGTCTGGTTGGCGATGGTGTCGAAGGGGCGGCCATCCTCGACGTGCCTCGTGTCTGCGACGCATTCGGCATGAAATACCGCGTTCCCTGCGGGACAGAGCGGCGCCTCCGTGTTGAAGCAGTCGTATTGATGAACTCTGACGCCCAGTTTCGTTGAAATCTGGCAGCCCCACCCATCGAACCCGTTGATGCCGTAGGAATATCCGGCTTCGACCTCGCCTAGAAGATTGCCGCACATCAGGTAACCGCCGTCGTGGGCTTCGCCGAACCGCTCGAGCTCGCAGTTGGCAAGCTTGACCGGCTGCACCTCCGCAAACAGCGCCGCGCGGACTTCCGCCGGAGATCGAGGTGGAGCCGTGGGATCGTCCGTGGATGGTGAGGTTCGCGTCGTTCCGCAGCCGTACTGTCGTGAGAATGACGCCAGCCAGCAGCGCAATCGCGCTAGTCAGAACCGCGCCGCGATTCATGCGGCCGGATTGTAACAGACCAGCCTGAGCCATCTGCAGTTCACATCGCGCATCTCCGTACAGCACGGTGGTTCGGGGGTGTGGGATGCCGAGAGTGTTCAACCTTGTGGCGCTTGCAGTGCTGGCGGAACTCGTATCGGTATCACCAGCCTTCGCGCAGATGGCACGACGCGGTCATGTCGCCGGGATCTTTGGTGCTTACCACGTCGATTCCGACCACGTCGACGGCACCTCCCCAAGCTTCGGCCTCGCTGCTGGGATCAGGCTCAGCTCCCGGTGGGACGCCGAGGTCGAGGTGGTCCGCTCCAGTGGCCGCCTGTTCCGCCAATATACGGGCAAAAGCCCGTCCTTTGCGCCACCTGGCTCCTCGTTCGAAGAATTCGAGCGGCTGGCCGTGACCTCGGAGTATTCGTACGACCGCAGGGTTCTGTCCACCGTCTCGGGCGGCGTCGTCTTCCGCGCGCGCTCACGCGGTCGGTGGACGCCGCTGTTCTACGCGGGCATCACCAACCATCACGTCATCGACGTTTCGCGCGTGGTGCCGATCGCATTTCCGGAAGGTGTCGATCCCGACAAACTGGCGCGGGTCGTCCCGCAGGAGGGGCGGATGGTGCGTAACCTGGGCGCATTGACAGGAGGCGTCGGCATGAGCCTCGCCTTGACGCCCCGCCTGTCGTTGGTGCCGGACGTTCGGATCGATTACGGCTCGATCGGTGATGAGATCGAGAATGCGATCAGGCCTTCGATACGGGTGATGTGGTCCTACTAGCCGTCGCGGCTACCTGGGAATTACGTTTGCGGCGATAGCGGTCGCCGGTGATGCGGCTGGCTGCACCGGCACTTTCCGCAGCATCTCGGGGCGCAGCGGCAGGATGAACGAGAATCGATAATCGCCCTGCATCCGGCCCACGGGAATGCCCACCAGATTACCCCGCTGATCGAGCACCCCGCCGCCCGACACGCCCGGGTGGCCATCGGTGAGACAGGTGACCAGCCCGTTTGCGGTCCGCTGGCCCACGTAACCGCTGGAGAGAATGATGCCCTTGGAGTAGTCGTTGCCCAGCCGGAAGATCGGATCCGCGAAGTCGTACGCATACGCTGTGTCCGTACTCAGCGCCGGCAGATCGAGCTCGGCGGTCTTGATGATGGCCCAGTCGCCGCTGTGCACCTCGGCGTCGGCGTCGCCCGTGTCGACGACTTTCGCCGCGATCTCCTTGCCCCGATAGACGATCTTGACCGACACGATCTTGCGGCCGTCCGACCCTCCGTCGTCTTGGGGAAGGGCGACCACCGCGTGCTTGACGGTGATGAAGTACCCGCCGCCCAGGTACCCCGCCGTCCCGTAGTTGGTCTTGCCGAAGTTATCGTAGGAATACAGCTCGACGAAGCTCGATCGGCGATCGCGCAGGAGTTGAAGAGGGATGAGCCCCATCTCGCTCTTCAGCTCCTCCTTGATGGTGGCGACCATCTCGGCGCGAGCCGAGGCGGAGGTCTTGCCGGCAAGATATCCGGCGGTCCCGGCGGGCCACGCGTCGTCGAGCCCCTTCCCGAGCTGACTTTTCACTTCGCTGCGAATGGCTGCGAGCGTGGCCTCGTACGAAGCCTGAGCCGCCGCCTCGCCGCGGCGGGCGCCCGTGAGGCCCAGGGTGAAAAATGAAATCGCCGTGGCGAAGATGGAGGTGAGGAAGACCGTCCGTTTGGACACACGAGACATCATCTGTGACTCCAAGTTCGCCAGCTCACACCGTCACCGCGCGCGTGACACAGCTTTGCGCTCACCACGGTTGTCCGTGGACCACGCCTTAGAAGGCATGGCCTACGCGAAACCGAATGCACTTTCGCTTGGAAAGCGCTAGTTACCTGTGGGGGAGAACACGGTTACTTTAGCAAGGAGAATCAGGAGTGTCAATGAAGTTCGAGCGACGAGCACCGGGTTGATACGTCAGTGTCCCGGGCGGGTACGCGTCAACGCCCACCCGACGAGAAACACCGCTACCCCCACCCCGAACAACCGGGGGTCCGGACCGAGCGGGCCCGCCGTAAAGACATCGACGAGCAGGATCCACATGCCCGGCGATCTGTCCGAAGCGACCGAGATAGTAGAGCGCCCTGCTTCAACAAGTCCGCCCTTCCCACGCTCAGATCCGTTCGAAGTTCTTCTCGATCTCACGCCGTGTCAGCCGCAGCATCACGGGACGGCCGTGCGGACAGACGCTCGAGTACGCCGTGGCCCGCAGCTCCTCCAGGATGTGGATCATTTTTTCGTAGCTGAGAGGATAGTTGGCTTTGACCGCGGCATGGCAGGCGGTCGTGGCCGCGAGCCGCTTCAGCGCCTGCTGGAGATCCGCGCCACGATCGAGCCGCTCGAGGTCGTCGGCGAGCGCCTGCAGCGCCTTCAAGCTCTCTTGCGCGTTCAGCAGCGCCGGCACGGCAGTGACGTTGATCGCGTTCCCGCCAAATGCCTCGAACTCGAAACCGAGGCGCGCGAGCTCCGCGGTGCGGCCGACGACCGTTTCGTGCGCGGCCGGTGCCAGATCGAGAACCATCGGCACGAGCAGGCGCTGGGATTCGAGCGCGCCGGCCGTCAACCGCTCCATCACCCGCTCGAACAGCACGCGCTCGTGCGCCACGTGCTGATCGATGATCGCAATCCCCTCGTCGTCGATCGCCACGATGAAGGTGTCGCGAAACTGGCCGAGGGGAATCATCGGCCGCATGCCGGGCACCCCGGTCGTCGTGGGATCCGCCTTCAGGCGGATTGCTTCGGCGGACGGCCGGCATCCGGCTGAAGCCGGATCCCGCGTCGGCACTGGACAGCACGTCGACGCAGTCGGTATTGAGTCTGGGGCAGCCACCGATTCGGATACACGCCGCCGGCGAGAATGCCCGGGATCGCAGCCGCGACCGGATCGTGAAACGCCGTCTCGGATCGCAGTTGCAGTTGCGGCGCGCTGGTCTTTCCGAGCGCGTCCATCAGCGCCCGTCGCACTACCTCGTGAACCAGCGACTGCTCGCGGAAGCGGACCTCGGCCTTCGTCGGATGCACGTTCACGTCGACCGACTCCGGCGGCATCTCGAGAAACAGGTGCACTTCCGGACTGCGTTCCTTGATCGACGCGACGCTGTAAGCGTCGAGAATCGCGTGCGCGATCGTCCGATCCTTGACGATCCGGCGGTTGATGAACACGTGCTGCGCGCCGCGGGTGGGTCCCTGTTCTGCCAGCGCCGCGATGTAGCCGGTCACCCGAAGACCGCCCGCGCTCTTCGCCACTTCGATCAGATCGTCGCGCTCGCCGTAGATTTGATAGAGGCGATCGTGCAGCGAGGCCGCCGGCGGGCACCGCAGCAGTGTCCGGGCGACCGCTCGTCAACACGAAGCCGGCCTCGGGATATGCCAGCGCAAGCTGGGTCACGATGCGGGACACCTGCGCCGACTCCGCGCCGTCGGACTTCAGGAACTTCCGCCGCGCCGGGAGGTTGTAGAAGAGATCGTTGACTTCGACCGTCGTGCCTTCGGCGGCGCCGGCCTCCATCACCGACGCCACCGCCCCGCCATTGACCCGCAGCTCGGTGCCGCTCTGCGTCCCCGCGCGCGCGCGTCCGGAGGACGAAATGCGACACCGATGCGATCGACGGCAGCGCCTCGCCGCGAAACCCGAGCGTCCGGATGGCCGCGAGGTCGTCCGCCCGCCGGATCTTGCTGGTGGCATGACGCTCGATCGCCAGCCGCGCATCGCCGGGCTCCATCCCTTCCCCATCGTCTTCGACGCGAACCTGCTTCTTGCCTCCGAGCTCGACGTGGATCGTCAACCGCCGGGCCCCGGCGTCCAGGGCGTTCTCGATCAGTTCCTTGACGACCGAGGCCGGGCGCTCGACGACCTCGCCGGCGGCGATCTGGTTGGCGAGGTCCGGTGGAAGCTGCGCGACTTTTCCCAAGCCTGCTTGCCTCTCAACGTTGAACGCAGAGATCGCAGAGCACGCAGAGCAAACTTTCTCTGCGGTCTCTGCGGTCTCTGCGTTGATCGTCGTTCTTCATATCCATCGCTTCCGGCGGAACAGCGCGAGCATCACGGCGATCACGCCGACGCAGATGCCGCAGATCCACCAGAACTGCACCGCGTCGCCGCCCGGGAAGCGCGGCAGCTGGACGTTCATGCCGTACAAGCCGGCCAGCAGGGTCAGCGGCAGAATGACCACCGAGACGACGGTGAGCACCTTCATCACCGCGTTCAGCCGGTTGTTCACGCTCGCCAGATGCGCGTCGAGGATGCCGCCGATGCGATCCTGAAGAATCAGGGCATCGTCGGCGATTCGCACCAGCTGGTCGTACACGTCGCGGAAGCGGAAGGAGATCTCCATGCTGATGTCCGCGAAATCGCGGCGCGCGAGCCGTCCGATGACGTCCCGCTGCGGCGTAATCACGCGCCGCAGCGACGCAACGTCCCGTTTCTCGTCGAGGATCTCGCGCACCAGCTCGGTTCGGGGACTGTCGAACACCTCTTTCTCGAGCTCGTCCAGGCGATCGGCCAGCTCCTCGACCTCGGGCCGATAGCGATCGACCATCGCATCGACGATGCGATGGAACAGCGCCATCGGCCCCTCGCCGAGAATCCTCGTGTTTCTCGGACAGTGGTCGCGCAGCTCGCCGATCGAGCGCGACGCTCCGTCGTGCACCGTGACGAGATAGTTGGCGCCGATGAAGAAGTCGATGTCGTGCGTGCCGAAAAAGTGCTCCTCGGCGCGGAAATCGATGCCGTGGAGAATCACGTAGAGGTAGCCGTTATAGGCCTCCGCCTTGGGATACTGCATCGGAGTGAGGGCGTCTTCCACCGACAGCGGGTGGAACGCGAACGTGTCGCTCAGGATGAGCGACTCGGGAATGGTCGGCGCCGCGAGATCGACCCACAGCACGACATCGTTTCCCGGGCTCTGCGGATCGAGCCAGGCGCGATCGATGCTCGTCTCCGGCTCGGTTTTGCCGTTGCGGTGAACGAAGATGGTGATCACGACGGCTTTGGGCTCAGGGCTTAGGGCTTCGGGCTTAGAGCCACGGATGCTCTGCGAGCTCTGCAGCCTCAAGCCTTGACGTCTAGTCCCCGACCTTCACCGACGAGCGCCGCCTGTGCCGCCGCGAGCCGTGCGACAGGGACCCGGTATGGCGACGCGCTGACGTAATCCAGGCCGACGCTCTCGAAGAAGTGGATCGAGGACGGGTCGCCGCCGTGTTCACCGCAGACGCCGATCTTCAGATCCGGTCGCGTCTTCCGGCCGAGCTGCACCCCCGTGCGCACGATCGCGCCCGACCCCTTCCGTGTCGATCGACGCGAACGGATCGCGGTCGAGAATCTTCTTGTCCTGATAGATCCGCAGGAATTTTCCGATGTCGTCTCGAGAGAAGCCGAACGTCAGCTGGGTGAGATCGTTCGTGCCGAAGGAGAAGAACTCGGCCTCTTCGGCCACGAGATCCGCGGTCATCGCGCCTCGCGGCACTTCGATCATCGTGCCGACCAGATACTTGACCTTCACTCCCTTCGCTTTCATCGTCTCCCCGGCCACGCGATTGACGATCGCCTTCTGATCGCGCAGCTCCTTCACGTGGCCGACCAGCGGAATCATGATCTCCGGCACGACCTTCTGCCCCTCCTTGGCCAGCCGGCACGCCGCTTCGATGATCGCGCGGGTCTGCATCTCGGTGATTTCCGGATACGTGATCCCCAGGCGGACCCCGCGATGGCCCAGCATGGGATTGAACTCGTGGAGTTGCTCGACGCGGGCGAGGATCCGCTTCTTCTCCTTGAGAACGGCTGACTCGCCGCCGCCCTTCTGGCCGGCCCTGGCGGCCTCGAGCAGCGCGACCTCGACCATCAGGTCCTCGCGCTTCGGCAGGAACTCGTGCAGCGGCGGATCGATGGTCCGGATGGTGACCGCCTCCCCGTGCATCGCCTTGAACACGCCGTAGAAGTCGTCGCGCTGCATCGGCAGCAGCTCGTCGAGCGCCTTGCGGCGGTCGGCCTCGTTGTCGGCGAGGATCATTTTCTGGACGATCGGGAATGCGTCCCTCGCCGAAGAACATGTGCTCGGTGCGGCACAGCCCGATGCCGCGCGCGCCGAACTTATAGGCGAGCTCGGCCTGATCCGGCAGATCCGCGTTGGCGCGGATGCCCATACGGCGGAACTTGTCCGACCAGGTCAGCAGCTGATTGAACCGCCGATAGAGGTCCGACTTCTTCGGATCGAGCGTCCCGTTGACGACCTGCAGGATCTCGCTCGGCTTGGATGCGACGCGCGACAGCTTGACCTCGCCCGACAGGCCGTCGAAGGAGACGTAGTCACCCTCCTTGACGGTCTGTCCCTTGATTCGAAACTGCTTCTCCGCCTCGTGGATCTCGAGCTCGCCCGCGCCGACGACCGACGGCTTGCCCATCTGGCGGCCGACGACTGCCGCGTGGGAGGTCATCCCTCCCGTGGCCGTGAGGATGCCCTGCGCGACGAACATCCCGTGGATATCGTCCGGCACGGTCTCGCGGCGGACGAGAATCACCTGCTTGCCCTGATTGACCCATTCGACCGCGTCGTCGGCCGAAAATACCACCTGCCCGCTCGCCGCGCCGGGGGACGCCGGCAGTCCTCTGGTCACGGTCGGGATCTTCTTCCACTCGTCCTGATCGAAGCCGGGCGCCAGCAGCTGGTTGAGCGACTCGGGGTCGACGAGCAGCACCGCTTCTTTTGGCGTAATCAGCTTCTCGCTGACGAGATCGGTCGCGATCACGACGGCGGCAAACCCGGTGCGCTTGCCGCTGCGGGTCTGCAGCATGAACAGCCGCTCGTCCTGGATGGTGAACTCGAAGTCCTGAACGTCCTTGTAGTGCTTCTCCAGGCGCGTCGTGATCTCGCGCAGCTGTTTGTAGGCCTTGGGCAGCACGTTGCTCGAGCTCTCGAATCGGCTGCGGCGTGCGGACGCCGGAGACGACGTCCTCGCCCTGGGCGTTGATGAGGAACTCGCCGTAGAACTCCTTCGCGCCCGTCGCCGGATTGCGCGTGAAGCCGACGCCGGTCGCCGAGCGATCGCCGGTGTTGCCGAACACCATCATCTGAACGTTGACGGCGGTGCCGATGTGATCGGGGATGTCGTAGATGCGCCGGTACTCGATGGCGCGCGGATTCATCCAGGAGCGGAAGACCGCATTCCGCGACATCCTGAGCTGCTCGCGCGGATCCTGCGGAAACGACTTCGCCGATCGTCTTCTGGATGACGCCTTTGTAGCGGGCGACGACGTCCCGCAGCGCCTGCTCGTCGAGATCGGTGTCCAGCTTCGCGCCGGTCGCCTTCTTGACCGCTTCGAACTCGTGCTCGAAGACATCTTTCGGAATCTCCAGGACGACGTTGCCGAACATCTGAATGAACCGGCGGTAGCTGTCGAACGCAAACCGGCCGTTGCCGGTCCGCCGCTTCAATCCTTCGACCGCCGCGTCGTTCAGGCCGAGATTGAGGATCGTGTCCATCATGCCCGGCATCGAGAACTTCGCGCCCGAGCGCACCGAGACCAGCAGCGGATTCTCGGTCGATCCCAGCGTCGCGCCGGCGGCCTTTTCGAGCTTCCTGACCTGTTCGTCGATCTCGCGATCGATCGCGGCGGGAATCTTCGCCTTCTCCCGGTAATAGATGTTGCAGACCTCGGTCGAGATCGTGAATCCGGGCGGGACCGGCAGGCCCGCGTTCGTCATCTCGGCAAGGCCCGACCCCTTGCCGCCGAGCAGGTCCTTCATGGTGCGATTGCCGTCGGCCTTCCCGGACCCGAAAAAATAGACATACTTCGCGGGCTTACTTGAAGGCTTGGCCTTCGACGTTCCTTTTCGCGCGCACTGACTTCTTCGACATTCTTGAGTTCTCGCATTGACTCGTCGTGGTGTCCGGCTGTCAGCCGGACCGTTCCTCCGGAGCGATCTCGGAAATGTCGCCGCCGGTCTGTAACACGGTGTCGGATAGCTTCTTGAGCAGCGCCAGACGCGCCTCTCGCAGCAGCGGATCGTCGGTCATGACCAGCACATCGGTGAAGAACCGGTCGACCGGCTTGTTCAGTGCGCCCAGCTCGCGCATCGCGTCGCCATAGCTCTCTTCAGCCAGCGAGGCCTCAATCGCCGGCCAGGCGCTTCGACATTTCATCCAGCAGCGCCAGGTCGGCCGGCGCGGCCAGCCTCGCTCGCCGCTCGTCGTCCAGAGCACCGTCGAAGCCCTTCGTGATGTTCTTGACCCTCTTGAACAGGACGGCGAGCGCTTCGAAATCGGGCGACTTTCTCGCCTCGGCGAGCGCCTGAACCCGGAGACGCGCATTCTGCGGCCGTCTCCACCACTGCGGAACGACCGCTCGTATTTCGTCGGCGCGAAACCCGCGGCTCTCGAGAAGGTGGGTCTCGCGATCGATCAGGAACTCGTTGAGCGGTCCTTCCCACGATTCGGGTGTGGCCAGCCGCCCCTCGCCGAAATTCGTGTAGGCCTGCCCGATCATCTCCCCCAGATCGACGCCGCTGCCGCGAGACGGAGTGGCGAAATCGGTCAGGATCTTCATCACCGCCTGGGCCGCCCGGCGCAGCCCGTACGGGTCGCGGGAGCCCGTGGGCTTCTCGCCCGCGGCAAACAGGCCGACGATCGTATCCAGCTTGTCGGCAAGCGACACGGCGGCCCAGGTGAGCGACGCCTTTCCCGAGTTGCGCGCGCGTCGGCGGCGGCGTCGGCTTCGACGCCGACCGGCAGGTAGTGGAAGTAAATCGCCTTCCACACCTCCTCTGGCTCCCCTTCATGCCGCGCGTAGATGCCGCCCATCGTGCCCTGCAGCTCGGTGAACTCGCGGACCATGTCGGTCGCGAGGTCGGCCTTCGCGAGGCGTGCCGCCCGGGCGGCGTGCGCCGCCGCCTCCGGTGGCGCGCCGAAGGCCTGCGCCGCGATCCACCCCGCCAGCCGTTCGATCCGCTCCGCTTTCTCCTTGTAGCGTGCCGAGCTTCTTGTGGAACATCAGCGTGGCGAGCCGCTCGATTCGCGAATCGAGCGTGGCTTTCCGGTCCGCTTCCCAGAAGAAGCGCGCATCTCGCAGGCGCGCCGTCACGACCCGCTCCGCATTCCGCGCGATCGTGCGCTCGTCGCCCGGTTCGGTATTGATGACGGCGAGAAACGCGTTCTTCAAAGCGCCGTCTTCGGCCTCGACCGGAAAGTAGTGTTGATGGTGAATCAGCGTGGTCGTCAGCACTTCCTCGGGAAGCTCGAGGAACTCGTGCGCGAACGTCCCCGCCACCACCGACGGGTACTCGACGAGGTCGGGCACCTCGCGCAGCAGGCCGGAGTCGCCGTGGACACCTTGTACCGCGCGGCTGACGCGGCCCTGCAGCCGCTGCGCCTTCATGTCGAGGTCGCGGGCAATCTTGTCGTGACGCTCGCTGCGCTCGAGGATGACGAAATTCTCGAGCAGCCGCGCGCGGTACTCGTCGAACGTGCGCACCTTGATCGCGCGGCCGGCGCGGCCGCTGGTCGTCAGAAAACGATGCCCGTACGTGACGGCGCCCGAGCTGACATCCTGCACCTGCGAGGACTGCGCCAGAGACGACCGCGTAATCGTGAAAGGGACAACGCGGCCGCCATAGACGAACAGGATCCACCGGATCGGGCGGCCGAAGAGGAGCTCTCCGCGACCATCCTCGAGGGTGGCGTCCCAGCGCATCATCTTGGGGAAGGTCAGCGCCCGGAGCACGCCGCCCAGAACGTCCGGCAACACGTCGGCGGTTGCCTTCCCGCGCTGCCGCTTCCGATAGGCCAGGTACTCGCCTTTTGCCGTCTGCACGCGCTCGAGCGCCGACAGCTCCACGCCCTGCTTCGCGGCAAAACCGGCCGCAGCGGGCGTGGGTGTGCCATCGGGCTTGAATCCCGCCGACGCGGGAGGGCCATTCACGAGCTCTTCGAGGTCGGCCTGCCGCTCCGGGACGCGCGCGACTCGCGCCGTCAGCCGGCGCGGCGTGCTGAACGTCTCGGCGGGCGCGTCAGGGGACAGCCGGTGAGCCTTCAGCTGCGCGACGACGACGTCGCCGATCTGGTTCGTGAGGCCCGGCAGCCACGAGGCCGGCAGCTCCTCGCAGCCGAGCTCCAGTAACAGCTCGCGATCCACGCGTCTAGGCCTTCCTGCCTTCGCCCGCCGCTTTGGCGAGGCCGGTCACCTGTTCGGTAGCCGGGCTGGCATTTTCCGCGACGTAGGTCCTGGCTATCCCCACGGCGAGCTGCCGTACGCGCAGGAGGTAGCCGGTCCGCTCGGTGACGCCGATGCTGTTGCTGGCGTCGAGCACGTTGAACAGGTGCGAGCACTTCAGGCAATGCTCGAGCGCCGGCCAGATGAGGCCGGACCGCAGGAGCGCTTCGGAAAATCGGTAGTACTCGTCGAACAGCTTGCGGTGGAAAGCGGCGAATTCCCCGGGCGGCAGGTCGAGGCCGCTGTTGAAGACGTATTTCGACTGCTCGACTTCGTCCCGAAGGCGCACGTCGCGGTATTTCACGCCCGGGGACCACTCGAGGTCGTAGACGCTGTCGACCTTCTGCAGCACCATCGCGATGCGCTCGAGCCCGTAGGTGAGCTCGGCCGAAATGGGCGCCAGCTCGACGCCGCCCGCCTGCTGAAAATACGTGAACTGCGTGATCTCGAGGCCGTCGAAAAGAATCTGCCACCCGATGCCCCACGCCCCGAGGGCGGGCGACTCCCAGTTGTCCTCTTCGAAGCGGATGTCGTGCTGGCGCGGGTTGATGCCGCACGCTTCGAGGCTTTCGAGATAGAGCTGCTGCACCTCGTCGGGCGAGGGTTTGAGGATCACCTGAAACTGGTGGTGCTTGAAGAGCCGGTTGGGGTTCTCGCCGAAGCGGCCGTCGGCCGGACGGCGCGACGGCTGCACGTACGCCACGTTCCAATGGGCGGGACCCAGCACGCGAAGAAAGGTCTCCGGATGCATGGTGCCGGCCCCGACCTCGATGTCGAGCGGTTGCTGCAGCGTGCAGCCGCGCGAGGCCCAGAACTCCGACAGCTTGAGGATCAGGTTTTGAAAGGTCATTCATCATGCAGGACTAAAGTCCTGCGCTACTACCGTCACAGTCGTAGCGCAGGTCTTTAGACCTGCCCCTTACCGCCGCATTTCCCTCAACACCCGCGCCGACTTGAGATCCTTCTCCAGGTGCATGGCGATCAGCGCGCGGTGCGCCGCCTCCAGCTCCCGAAGCACCTCACTGCCGACCGCCAGCCGGCCCAGCGCGAACGGGCTCAGCGCGCGCGCCGCGGTCAGGAAATCGCGCGCCTCGCGGGACAATCGCGCGTCTGTCTCGTACACACCCTGCAGCCGCAGCAGCCAGAACTCGAAATATCTGGCCAGCGGCTCGATCGGCACCCCGACCGCCATCGCATCGACCATCGACGCGCCCAGACGATACAACGTCTCGTTCGGATCCGCCTCTTGCGCCCACTCGTCGATCAACTCGGCAAAGTACCCGACATAGCCGAGCGCCTCGCCGTCGAGCGCCGACAGCGGCGACCGGGCCGGCTCGACAAAATTCAGCGTCACGAGCTCGCGGCGCTCGCGCTCGAAATACCCGACGCGCCCGTAGGTCAGCGGCTCGAGCGCGCCGCCAAACCGCCTGCGGCTCTGGCGCGCATTCTTCGCGACGCCGCGCTTCTTGCCGCGATCGCGGGTGAGAAATACCACGATCCGGTCCGACTCACCGAGCCTGTAGGTCCTCAGAATCAGTGCGTCGGTGGTGTAAAGCGGCATCCGAAGGCGGGTTTCAACTCTACTACAGACCGATGTCGCTCAACACGTGGTCGTCCTCGCGCCACTCCGCCTTCACACGGACGTGGAGATCGAGGAATACCTTGGTCTGGAAGAAGCGCTCGAGCTCCTCGCGCGCCGCCGTGCCAATCTTCTTGATCATCTCGCCGCCCCTCCCGACCACGATCGGCTTCTGCGACTCCCGTTCCACCACGATCGTGCAGTAGAGGCGCATGAGGCGGCTCGGGGGCTCCGGCTCTTCGAACCGGTCCACGATCACGGCGCTCGAGAAGGGAATCTCGGCATGCGTGAAGCGGAGCAGCTGCTCGCGGACGATCTCGGCCGCGAACACGCGCTCGGGCTGATCGGTCAGATAGTCGGGTGGATAACGCGGCTCCCCCTCAGGCAGCCGGCCGATGATCGCGCGCTCGAGCCGGTCGACGTTGTCCCCCGTCGCCGCGGACAGCGGAATGATCTCGGCAAAATCCGCCAGCTTCTGCTGCCGGTCGATGATCGGCAGGAGCTTCGACTTGCGGAGCAGATCGATCTTGTTGAGAATCAGGAACACCGGCGCGTCGGACTTCTTGATCAGGTCGATCATGAACTGATCGCCGTGGCCGGGCGGCTCGGCGACGTCGACGACCAGCCCGAGAACGTCCACCTCGTGGATCGTGTCCACGGCCGCATCGACCATCCGCACGTTCATCCGGTGCAGCGGCCGGTGGATCCCTGGCGTATCGAGATACACCACCTGGGCGTCTTCGTAGTTCTTCACGCCCAGGATTCGCGTCCGCGTCGTCTGCGGCTTGTCGGAGACGATCGCGAGCTTGCTGCCCACCAGCCTGTTCAGGAGGGTCGACTTCCCCGCGTTCGGGCGGCCGAGGAACGAGACGTGGCCGAATTTCATCGAGCCAGACCCGATCTCTGCTCGGCGTCCTCCGTATCCTCGGCGTCGGAGAGCTTGACCTCGGGCCTCGAAATCCTCACTTTGTTGATCCGGCGCCGCTCGGCGTCGACGACTTCGACGCTCAGCCCGTCGATGTCGAACCGCTCGCCGACCCCGGGGACGCGGCCGACATGCGACAGGAGAAAGCCGCCGACGGTTTCGAATCCCTCGCGCTCGATCGGCACCCTCAGCCGCTCCACCACTTCGTCGATGTCGACCTTGCCGCTGAACAGAAAGCTCCCGTTCCCTTCGTCGACGATCGGCTCGGATTCGACGTCGTACTCGTCCCGGATTTCGCCGACGATCTCCTCGAGCACGTCCTCGGCAGTGACGAGGCCCGCCGTGCCGCCGTACTCGTCGACCACGATCGCACACTGCGCCTGCTGCCGCTGGAACATCTTGAGCAGCTCGGGCACCCGCTTGGTGTCGGGGACGACGAGCGCCGGCCGCAGCAGGCTGGTAATCGGCCGCGCATTGTCGGCGACGTCGAGGAGGACCAGATCCTTGACGAAGACGAAGCCGGCGATGTTGTCGAGGCTCTCCTTGAATACGGGAAACCGCGAGTACTCCTGTTCGCGGAAGAGAGCGCGCAGTTCGCCGATGGTGGCCGTGTCGCGGATCGCGACGATATCGGGACGCGGCGTCATCACCTCGCGTACCAGGGTGTCGCCGAAGTCGACGATGCTCTGGAGAAGCTTTCGCTCCTCGCCCTGGATAATTCCCTCGTGTTCCCGGGCGTCGAGGTTCGCCGCGGCCTCGTTGGGCATCTTCGCCGGCTTCGTCGGCCTGTACGGTAATCGCCGGCCGCTTCGAGCTCGCGACGGTCCGGGCGATCAACCTCGTGACGGGACCGAGCGCGCGGGCAACCGGCGCAAAGGACGGCAGCAGGAGCTCGAGCATCCGCTCGGGATCGCGGCCGACTATTGCGAGCGGCAGCAGCAGCTCGCAGAGCACCACGAACGCCACGACCGAGACGATGACCGACGTCAGCGTGTCCGCGCCGCTGACGCCGATGGCGCGGGCCAGCAGGGCGGTCGCGCCGGCCGTCACCAGGCCGAGCAGCAGCCGGACCGGCATGAACAGCAGCAGCGGATCGTCCAGGTACGCGCTCAGGGAGTCGGGACGGTCGCTGCGTTCGGCGGCGAGCCGGAGGGACAGCCGCATCAGCGCGCTGAACGCGGCTTCGATCGCGCCCAGGTACACCGCGAGACACGCGAGCAGGAAAATACTGAGCGGAATCATTGTGGACGCGACCGGGCGCGCGCCCGCTCGATGAGACCCTCGCGCAGGCCGCCTTTCCGTCTGAGGCGCTCCTCGACGCGCCGCATCTGGCCGGTGTCGCGCTCGTGGTCGTAGCCGAGGAGATGGAGCAGCCCGTGCAGGGCCAGGACCCTCAATTCGGTCAGCTCAGAGTGACGCGCCTCGCGCGCCTGCCGCCGGGCGACGCCGCGGGCGATCACGATCTCCCCCAAGAAACGCTCCACCACAGAGGACACGGGGGACACGGAGGAAAAAATCGGTGTTGAGCTCTGTGTCCTCCGCGTCCTCCGTGGTGGCGAGCTTGCACCAGGAAAACTCAGCACATCCGTCGCGTAATCCTTCCGCCGGTACGTGCGGTTCAACGCGCGGATGCGCTGGTCGCTGACGAGCGCAATGCTGACATGTCCACGGGCACCCGGCGGCGCCACCCGCCGCAGCCAGGGGGACAGCCCGGCAATGCGCACGGGCCGGCCTCGCGCGTCGCCCACGATCACTTCTATGCCCACCTCTATGCCATCAGGATTCATGGGCAATCAGGACCGGGCCGGGCTCTTGGTGGGCCGATGGTCGCCATTCCCATTCGAGAAGGCCTCGTACGCCTTGACGATCTGCTGCACCAGCTTGTGCCGGACGACATCGCGCTCGTCGAAGTACACGAACGAAATGCCGTCGATGGCGCCGACGACCTTCATCGCCTCGACCAGGCCGGAGGTGCGTCCGGTCGGCAGGTCGATCTGCGTCACGTCGCCGGTGATCACCGCCTTGGAGCCGAAGCCGAGACGCGTCAGGAACATCTTCATCTGTTCGGAGGTCGTATTCTGGGCCTCGTCGAGGATGACGAACGAGTCGTTCAGCGTGCGCCCCCGCATGAACGCGATCGGGGCGATCTCGATCGTCCCGCGCTCGATATACCGCGCCACGCGTTCCGCGTCGAGCATGTCGTAGAGGGCGTCGTACAACGGCCGCAGGTACGGGTTGACCTTCTCCTGCAGATCCCCCGGCAGGAACCCGAGCTTCTCCCCGGCCTCGACCGCCGGGCGCGCCAGGATGATGCGGCTGACCTTCTTCGCGACCAGGAACGCCACCGCCTGCGCCATGGCCAGGTAGGTCTTGCCGGTGCCGGCCGGGCCGATGCCGAACACGATGTCGGCCTGCTCGATGGCGTCGAGGTACTTCCGCTGCGTGACCGTTTTCGGCGCGATCCGGCGCTTGCCGCCGGGGGAGAGGCTGCCCTTCAGAAAATGGTCCCGCAGGTCGACGGAGCCGTCCTGCGCGACCAGGTCCGATGCGGTCTTCACGTCCGCGTTCGACAGCTTGTAGCCGTCGCGCATGAGCGACGAGAGCTGCACGACGACCCGGTCGACGCGGTCCAGATCGGGCGACTCGCCCTCGACGAGCAGGTCGTGTCCCTGCGTGCGGATGCGCACATTGAAGAGTGATTCGAGGTGTTTGAGGTTCTCGTCGTAGGAACCGAACAACGTTTCGATCCCTTCCTCGGGGACGGTGATCCTCTTCATTATCTCCTTGTTGCTCAACTACTTAGCTGTATTATAGCGACCTCGTTCCCCGGCCCGTAAGTGCAGGTCCCGCAACTATTTGGCGTCGGCCCTTCACTTCTTTCGAGGCTCCACGACCTGGATGTGCAGCTCACGAAGCTGCTTGTCGGACACGGGCGCAGGGGCGTTCATGAGCAGGTCTTCGGCGTTCTGGGTCATCGGAAAGGCGATCACTTCGCGAAGATTGGGCTCCTCCGCGAGCAGCATGACGATGCGGTCGATGCCAGGGGCCAATCCGCCGTGCGGCGGAGCGCCATACCGGAAGGCGTTGAGCATGCCTCCGAACCGCTTCTCGACCTCGTCCGGGGGATAGCCGGCGATCTCGAAGGCGCGGAGCATGATATCGGGACGATGGTTCCGAATCGCGCCGCTCGACAGCTCGACCCCGTTGCAGACGATGTCGTATTGGAAGGCCTTGATCGTCAGCGGATCCCTGGTGTTCAGTGCCTCCAACCCTCCCTGCGGCATCGAAAACGGATTGTGGCTGAAGGCAATCTGATTGGTCTCCGGATCGAGCTCGAAAAATGGAAAATCGGTTATCCAGCAGAAGCGATACGCACCTGCTTCGATCAGGCCGAGCTCGCGTCCGAGGTGATTCCTGAGCCCGTCAATCGGCCGACGAAGGGTCTTCGCGGGCCCCGATGCGAAGAAGACAGCATCGCCCCGCTCGACACCTGCCGCCTCGAACAGCCTCTGCCTGCGTTCGTCCGGGAGGTACTTCGCCAGCGGCCCTTTGGGCGTTTCGGCGGCGACGATATACGCCAGGCCGCCGAGCCCGAGCGATTCGCCCACGCCGACGGTCTTGTCGAAGAAGCTTCGCGATCGATCCGCGGCGCCGGGCGCCCGGATGGCACGAATGACCGACCCTTCCTCGACTGCACGCGCAAAAACCGCGAACTCCGACTGGCGGAAGATCTCCGTGACGTCCACGGCGTACAGCGGGTTCCTCAAGTCGGGCTTGTCGGTGCCGTACATCGTCATCGCATCGTCGTACGTAATGCGCGGAAAGGGGGGCTCCGAGACGGCCGCTGTAGAGCGTGCGGAGGCCGAGAATTCCTTGAACACCCCCGCAAGCACCGGCTCGATCGCCGCAAACACGTCATCTTGTGTGACGAACGACAGCTCGACGTCCAGCTGATAGAACTCTCCGGGCGACCGGTCGGCCCGCGCGTCCTCGTCTCGAAAGCACGGGGCGATCTGAAAGTAGCGGTCGAAGCCGGCCACCATCAGCAGCTGCTTGAACTGCTGGGGCGCCTGGGGCAGGGCGTAGAACTTTCCGGGATGGATGCGGCTCGGCACGAGGTAGTCGCGCGCCCCCTCGGGCGAGCTCGAGGTCAGAATCGGCGTCTGAAACTCCAGGAAGCCCTGCTGCTCCATGCGCCGCCGGATGCTGGCGATTACTCGCGAGCGGAGCACGATGTTCGCGTGAATCTTTTCGCGACGCAGGTCCAGAAAGCGGTAGCGAAGACGCTGGTCCTCGGGAATGTCGTGGGTGCCGGCGACCTGAAACGGCAGCACCTCTGCGGGCGACAATACCTCGATCTGATCGACCACGACCTCGACCTCGCCGGTCGGGAGGGCGGGATTGACGTTCTCCGGAGTGCGGGCAATGACCCGCCCGGTGATGCCGATCACGCTCTCGAGCCTGATCGTTTCGGCGACCTTGAATGCGCTCGATTCGGGCATGAAGACGCACTGCGTCACGCCGTAGTGATCGCGCAGGTCGATGAACAGCAGCTGCCCATGGTCCCGCTTGCGATTCACCCACCCCGCAAGGCGAACCGTCTGGCCGACGTCTCCGGTCGCCAGCGCGGCGCAGGTGTGAGTGCGATAACGATTCGTGGACGGCTCGGTCACTCTGGACGCCTCGTTCGAACGTAATGTGCGGCCTCGGCACGCGCGACGATGTGCTGTTGACCGCTCTGAAGGTCCTTGAGCGACACGTTGCCTTGCGAGCGCTCGTCGTCTCCAAGAACTGCTACCCACTGGATGTTCCTGGCCGCCGCGTATTTGAACTGCTTGCCGAGCTTGTCTGCCTCCGGATAGACGTCGGCGCGCAAACCGGCCCGCCGGAAATCCGCGGCCAGCCCCAGCGCGTCGGCGCGCGAATCGTCATTCCAGACGGTGACCATGACGTCGACGGCGCCGCTCTCGACCGACTCGGGAAACATCTTCCGCTCGGTCATGACGACGATGATCCGCTCGAGGCCGAGCGAGAAGCCGCACGCAGGGATGTCACGGCCGAGGAACATGCCAATCAGATTGTCGTAGCGGCCGCCGCCGCCCAGGCTGCCGGCCAGGTCCGGCACGGCGATCTCCATGATCGCGCCCGTGTAGTATGACAGTCCCCGCGCGAGCCCGAGATCCAGCCGAATCCTGCCGGCGGCGGGCGTCGCCTCGCACAGGCGCATCAGATCCTGCACTTCTGCAACAGCGCGCGCGGCCTCGCCGTCTGGCGGAAGCGAGGCCGTAAGCGACCGCAGTAGATCCGCGTCGCCGGCGCCCGGTGGCCGCACGAATGCGTCGAGGCATCTGACAGCAATCGCCGCATCGATCCCGCGGGCGACCATGTCGGCCGTCACCTTGTCCCGGTCAAGCTTGTCCAGTTTGTCGATAGAGATCAGCGCATCCCCGTGCTGGGCCGGCGGAAGCCCCGCCTGCTCGAGAATCCCCGACAGCAGGCGCCGATGGTTCAGCCGTACCACGAAATCCTGAAACCCCAGCTTCGCCATCACGTCGCAGACGGCGGCGAGCAGCTCCGCCTCGACGACGCGCGACGTCGAGCCAATCGCATCGATATCGCATTGGAAGAACTCGCGGAACCGCCCGCGTGCGGGCCGGTCGGCACGCCAGACGGGCTGAATCTGGTACCGTTTGAAGAACTTCGGCAGCTCGTTCTGGTACTGGGCGACGACACGCGCGAGCGGAACCGTGAGGTCGTAACGCAGCGCGAGATCCGCCTCGCCGCTCGATTCGTGCTCGCCGCGCTTCAGAATCTTGAAAATGAGCCGGTTGCCCTCTTCGCCGTACTTCCCCTGCAGCGTCTCGATGTTCTCGAAGGCCGGCGTCTCGAGCGGTTCAAACCCGTAATGCTCGTAGACGCCGCGGACGACACGAATGACGTACTCGCGGCGACGGACGTCGGCGGGCAGAAAATCTCGGGTGCCTCGGGCGGGTTGAACGTTACTGGGTGCCAAGTGTTGAACGATGGTAATCGCGCCTATGTCAGCTTCAGCTCGTCGCAGGCGATCATCGCAGGTGCTGGTACACGAGCGCCTCGAAGTCCCTGAGGGTCCGGATGGCTCCCTCGTCATAGAACGGAAGCAGCTGCATCATCTGGACACCGCCGATTCGCCGCTCCTGATCGATCCAGAACTCGGTGTTGAAGATGCCCGCCCAGCTCAGGCTGCCCGGGCTTCGGAACTGCGCGAACTGCTCATCCCTGGACGCAATCTGAAAGCCGAGGCCGAACTTGTCGCGACCGGCGCCCAGTGGAAAGGGCTTCGTCCGCAGCGGATCCGCATCGGGCTGCAGCTCGACCGCGATCGATCCAATCTGGTTCTCCCCCATCATTTTTACCGACCGCTCGGTGAGCAGTCTCGTCGACCCCAGGCGCCCTCCGTTGAGCAGCGCGCGGACGAACAAGCCGTAGTCCTGGACAGTCGAGTACAGGCCGCCGTCGCCTCGGAACGGAGGCGTCGGCCTGGAAGCAATCGGCGTCCGGGGCTGCTCCTGAAGGGTTCCGCTCGCCCGGCTGTGCGTGGTCGGGACACGCGACTGCTTGTCGGCCGCCACCGCCCACGACGTATCCACCATGCCGAGCGGGCGGAAAATGCGCTCCTGATACCAGGATTCGAGCTCCACGCCGGTGATCTTCTCGACGATCAGCCCGAGAACGCGGGTGCTGGCGCTGTAGGTCCATCTATCGCCGGGGTCGTGCAGGAGTGGGAGCTCCCACTCGCTCTTCTGGACACCCCGCTGCAATCGGTTGACAATCGGATTGGTGAAACCGTAGCCGATGCCCGAAGTGTGCGCCATCAGGTGACGAATCGTCATCGCTCGCCGGACCGGTCGCGTCGTGTACGTGCCATCGACGTCGTTGAACGTCGCGATGACGTGAAGAGCGTCGAAGCCTGGAAGGTAGCGCGACACCGGATCGTCGAGCTGGAGCTTGCCCTCTTCGAGCAGCATCATGATGGCGACTGACGTGACCGGCTTGGTCATCGAGGCGATGTTGAAGATGGCGTTCACCGGCATCGGGAGGCTCTTCCCCACGTCAAGCTTTCCGGCCGCGCCCTCGTAGAGGACTCCATCGCGATCCACGACGAGCGCCACCACGCCGGGCGTGTCGCCTCGCTCGACGGACGCGGCAAGCTGCCTCGAAATCGCAGCCGTGCCGGCATCGGAGATGGCCGGACGTGCTTGCGCCTTCGCGGGCACATGGGAGATGGCTGCGGACAGGGCCACGGCAGCCACAACAGCACAAACGATGAAAGCGGGCGATGGTCGGTGGTTTGCCATGCGGCTGAGTGTATACCCGAGCGGCCCTGCCTGGCCGCGCTACTTGAGCGTCTTCCTGGGTGCCACCGGCGCGCCGTCGAAGAAATCTACGACCCCCGTGTCCAGCGAATACTCGGCGCCGACGACCAGGAGTTGCTCTTTCTGGATCAGGTCCTCGAGAACTTCGGATCCGTGCCGCAGGTGGTTGGCAGAGGCTCGGATGTTGGACCGAACGGCGTGCCGCACCAGAGCGTCCGGGTCGTGCCTGAGATCTGTCACCAGCAGCGCCTCAACGGACGGCCGGATGCGATCGACGATCGAGCGCAGATTTCGCGATTGATTGTCGGTCGGCTGCTGAAGTTCTTCGAGAGTTGCCAGGATCGCCCCGCACTGGGAATGCCCCAGGACCACCACGAGCCGCGTGCCGAACCGCGCCGCGGCGAACTCGACGCTGCCGACTTGAGACGCCGCCACGATGTTTCCCGCGACGCGGATGACGAATAGGTCGCCCAGGCCCTGATCGAAGACGATCTCCGCCGGCACCCGCGAGTCGGAACACCCGAGAATGATGGCGAACGGCTCCTGGCCTGCCGCCAGCTCGTGGCGGCGGGTCTGGCTACCCGTCGTGTTGAGGTTCCGAACGTCCGAGACGAAACGGCGGTTCCCCTCTCGCAGGCGTTCGAATGCCTCTGCAGCCGAGATCATCGCAATGGCTGGCTCGACAGTCTCGGTGCGACACCGATGGCTCCTGCCCTTCCCGCCGCTCCTGCCCCGTCCGCGCGATCAGTTCGCCGCGGCAACAACCACTGAACCGCCTGGCTTCTTCGGCGACGGCCCCCCACGGAATGTCATCAGGTGGTCGCGGACCGCCCGGATCTGGGCGGCGGCGTCGCCACCGAGTTGCGGGAATGGCGACTTCGGAAAGTCCGGCCAGTAAGCAGGCATGCGCGTTCCCGGCAGGAAGGCGATCGGGGTCTTCAACCACTGGTCGATCCAGTCGGGGTTGAGCCGCTCCGGCGCCATGCGCAGATCGGGCGCCAGGTTCGCAGTCGGCTGGTCCTTCGGGATCGTGCCGAGGACGTGACACTGCTGACAGCGCAGCAGATCGAAGAGCTCCTTGCCGACCGCCTGATCGTTCCTGGTGAGCGTGATCTCGTGCGTCTGGAACGGGCCGATCGTGTTCGAAATCGAGCCGAAATACCGGATCGCGCCGTTCAGATCGGCATCGTTGAGCCCGAACGTCGGCATCCGCACGTCGAGCCACGGCCGGATGGTGATCGGCTCGCGAAGGAACGCGTACAGCCAATCGGGCTGCACACGGGCGCCTTCCGGTGTCAGCCTCGGCGGCCCGAGCGAGGAGTCGGCCACGAGGTTCAGATACTCGCCACCCGTGGTCTCGATGATGTGACACGCGACGCAGTTCCTGCGGCTGACGAGCGTCCGCCCGCTGACCAGCTGGTCGTAGCGGGCCGAGCGCACCGGCAGGGCCGCCGGCGGTTGAATTTCCCGTTGGAAGCTCATGATCGCCGTGACCAGGCGCTCCACCTCCTCGTCGGCGAAGTCGTAGTTCGGCATTCGCAGCTTGTCGAGGGGCGGCAGCTCGCGGCCGCGGTCGAAGACCCGGGGATCGTGCAGCTTGGTCTCGAACCACGCCAGCTTCGAGGTGTGCGGAATCTCGCTGACGAACGCGAAATCGAGGCGCGAGACGAGCTTGCTGCCCTCTTCGGACAAGTCGGTGCCGATCGCTTGCGCCTTCTCGAAGCCCTTGATGTCGTGGCAGCTGAAGCAGCCGTACCGGTTGATCACGCGCTGTCCCAACTCCGTCTGCTTCTGCTGCGGATTCCATTTCGCCAGAGTCGCCCTGGCGTCCTCGAACGGCATCACGGCCCTCAGGTAGTCCAGCAGGACCGTGTCCACTGCCTGCTGATCCGGCTTCGCCTTCGCGGCATCGCCGCCGGGCGCTTTGAGCGTTTCCAGATACGTGGCGACATCGGCCACCTGCGCATCGGTGAGTCGCAGATCCGGCATGTACGTGGCCGCGCTGTAGTGCTTGGGATCGCGAACCCAGTTGAAGATCCACTCGTAGCTGGTCTTGTTGCCGATGTTCTCGAGCGGCTGGCCGAAGGTGCGGCGCGGCCCGGCCTCCGCGCGGGAGCCCTCACCCACGACATGGCAGCCGAGGCAGCCGATCGACTTCACGATCGCCTCCCCCGCCTTGGCGTCGCCGCGCGGAGGGTTGCGGACGGCAAACTCGTGCTGGTCCACGTTCGCGAACAGGTACGCCACGATCGCGTCGATCTCCACTTCGTTGCGGATCGCGTCCTCGGGGGAGCTGTTGTTCGAGTTGTACCAGAAGCGGGGCATCCACGTCGTTTCCTTGACGGCGCGCGGATTCCGGATCCAGGTCTTCACCCAGTCCGGCGTCAGCTTGGTGTCGATCTTCGTCAGGATCGGCCCGGGCTTCTTCATGTTCACGTCGAAGCCCTTCGTCTTGTGGCAGGCAAAGCAACCGGCCCGCTCGAACGTCGCGTAGGCGTTGGTCAGCTTGTCCGCGTTGGGCAGATAGATCTCCTGCTTGTGACACTTCGCACACGAGGCCTCTGTCAGGTTCGTGGGCAGCATCGGGTAGTCCCACAGGTGCGGCTCTTCCCAGTGATAGGCCTCCTCCCACTCCGTCTTTTGTTGATCGGTCGCCGGCGTGTGCGCCGCATCGACGAAGCTGACGGACTGTCCCATGCCCTCGTGGCAGGCGGTGCAGCCGGTCCTCTCGATCGGATGCGGAGACGCGCTGCCGACGTACTGATTGAGGTTCGGATGGGTGGTGAAGGGCTGCGGGTACTTCTCGTAGCCCGCCCGGTCGATCGCGAGGTGGCAGGTCCGGCAGCGATCCATCTTCGGCACGCGGATGAAGTTCACATCGTCGACGACGTTGGGCAGGATGACCTGCTGAATCTTCAGCGTCGGCGCCATGAAGTCGAGGAGCGGTGCGTTGAGGAAGTAGTCCTTCACGGCGCTCGGCGCGATGACGTCGAGCCGATTCCGCAGACGGGTTTCCTCGGCGGTCAGGGCGGCAATCTCCTTCTCGATGGCCGCGGCCTCGCCGATGTACTTGGCGAGCTCTGCCTGCAGCGCCGCCCTTTCGGCCGTGATCTTCTCGACTTCGAGGTTCAGCTCGGCGGTCCGCCGCCCCAGTTCGGCCACCGCCTGGCCCTTCTCCTCCGCATCAGGATCCTTGGCGACGCGCGATGCCTCGAAGTCGTAGCGGTCCTGGTCCCACCTCGCCTTCGCCATCTGGTAGTCGGTTGTGGCGCGGAACAGCCGGTTGTCCGCGTCCTCGATTTGCTCCCGCAGCTCGTCGACCCTCTGCTGGTTGGCCGCGACCTTCTCTCTCGTGGCCTGCACCTGCGCCTGGAGCTGCTGGAGGCGGCTGCGATTGACCCCGCTGCTCGCCTGCTTGAGCTGCGCCTGCGTCACCTCGTATTCGAGCTGGGCAAACCGGCGCTGCGTGTTCTTCCAGTCCCGGTCGTAGTCGTCCCAGACCATCCAGACGACGGACAGGAACAGGAACACGCTGCACGCCGCGAAGACGACGTTCAGGAAGTCGACGTTGTAAGCGTGCCCGATACCCTTCTTTTCGGCCATGTTTGTCGCTGCTAAATATTGAAGAAGAATTCAGGAATCGCGACGATGTACTTCAGGTTGAAGATCCACCGCGCGAGCATCTTGATCGGAAGCGACATCATCATCAGGAACAGGAACACGCCGATGTAGTACCGCGGCGCGCCCATTTTCTCGTAGTACTTCTTCAGCATGCCTCTCGCCAGGAGAACCGGCAGCGCGAACACGTAGATCACCACCAGCACGATGCCGAAGAGCTCGCGGAGATACCACGCATCGGGCAGACCCGTGCCGAGCGCGCGGACCCAGATGTATTCCGAGAGGTTGACGTTGGTGAGCGCCTCGAGCTTGTGGATGTCCCAGAATTCGAACGGCCCGAAGAAGTTCCAGTTCGGCCCGCGCAGGAACGTGCCGAGGACGATCAGTGAGACCCAGAGGACCACGAACCCGAACAGAAACAGCGCGATCTCGGCCTTGCGCTCGTTGAAGGTGTAATACCCGTTCCCCTTGGGGTTGCGGTCGATATACGGAATGCAGATCAGTCCCACGATGATCAGCCCCGGCAGCACCACGCCCGCCAGCCAGGGATCGAAGTAGACGAGCATTTCCTGAAGCCCGAGGAAATACCAGGGCGCTTTCGACGGGTTCGGCGTGCTGGCCGGGTTCGCCGGCTGCTCGAGCGGCGCCTTGAGGAAGATCGACCACACGATCAGGACGACCGAACAGACGATGAGCGAGATGAGCTCGGTGTAGACGAGGTCCGGCCATACCCAGACGCGATCGGACTCAGCCTTTTCGATCGGACCGTTCCCGGCCGCGATCCGGCGATCGTTCAGAACGCCCTCGCGGATCGAGTACCAGACGAAGAACACCAGCATGAAGATGAGGCCGACGATCGGCACGTTGTCCGGCTTGGTCATGATCAGCCGGAAATTGGGATCGAACGCGCCGAAGATGAAGAAGGCCGCCAGAAGCCCCAGCCCGCCGTACCCGACCACGTTCGACGCGATCTTCTCGCGCTGCCACATCAGCACGACAAGAGCCACAACGGCCAGCAGGAAGAACAGCCGCGGATCGGCGACGGCGTTGAAAATACCTTTGATGAAGTTCATCTCGTTGTTGCTCGGCTATGGGCTTCTGGCTTCCGCCTTCAGGCCCAACGCCTGAAGTCCGAAGCCTGGAGCCTACAGTGGTCCTGAAATTCCGCCGTCCTTACGCACGCGCCAGAAGTGCACGGCCATCAGCACGCGCGATCGCGAGCGGCAGGCCGACGCAGTGCAGTACGTAGAACCGCAGGAGCGCGCCTTCGCCGACGAACGTTCCCCCGAGCAACGCAAACCGCGCGTCGTCGGCAGCGTGGATGAGCGGCACGCCGCCCAGGGTCATCAGCGCGGCTCCCGGGCCTTCGTAGCCGAGGAACGGGGTCGCGCGCGCCATGTTCGACCCGACCGTGATCGCCCAGATCGCGAGTTGATCCCACGGGAGCAGATATCCCGTGAACGACAGCAGCAGCGTCAGCACGAGCATGACGACGCCCACCGACCAGTTGAACTCCCGCGGCGGCTTGTACGACCCGGTCATGAACACTCGGAGCATGTGCAGCCAGACCGTGATGACCATGGCATGAGCGCCCCACCGGTGCATCTCGCGCATGATCCCGAGCGGGACGTGCTCGCGAAGACCGACGATATCCGTGTAGGCGTACTCGAGGGTCGGCCGGTAGTAGAACATCAACAGCAGGCCGGTGAGCGTGAGCGAGAGAAAGAGAAAGAAGCTCAACCCCCCCATGCACCACGTGTAGCGCAGCTTCACGCCGGATTTCCGCAGCCGCACCGGGTGCAGATGCAGGAACACGTTCGACAGCATGACCAGGACGCGGTTGCGATCGGTGTTCGGCCGGTCGTGCCGGAACACCGAGGTCCACGCCTGCGTCTCGGTCAGCCAGTTCCAGAAACGGGTGGGCGCGCCTTCCTTCGGGGCGATGGTTTTGGTGTCAGCCATACGGTGATATCTGAATCTTGGGATTTTAGGATCTGAGAATCTAAGGATCTGAGGATATATCTGGAGATTGAGATCCTCAAGATCCTCATATCCTAAGCTCCTCAAATTCAGGCTCGCAGAAATGCCTCCGGATCGATCCATTGCCCGAGCTCCCGCTGGAATTTCCGGCTCCGATCCACGAGGATCTGGCCGTCGTCGGCCAGCACGATGCGCGCCCGCTCGAGCGGCCGCGGCGCGGGCCCCTCGAAGTTGATGCCGCTCGTGCGGAAGCCGCTGCCGTGGCAGGGGCACTTGAACTTGAGCTCGGCCGCGAGATAGTTCGGGGTGCAGCCGAGATGGGTACACACGGTGATGAGCGCAAAGAACCCGCTGCCGCCGGCATCGGGATCGTCAGGCGTACGCACGAGCCAGATGCCGAACTTCTCTTTCCAGCGCTCGTCGACGCCCATGCCGTACTCGTTCGGGAACCCGGCCCTGAACTGCTGCGGCGGCTCGTTGAGCACGTTGGGAAACATGAAGCGGCCGGTCGCCGCCAGGGCAGCGGCCGACGCGGCCGAAAAAGCGCCCCAGGCGAGCCCCATCCAGGCGCGGCGCGTGAGGAGCGGGGATGTATCGTCGGCAGCGCGGCCCCCCGAGGCGGCAGCGGGGGTCGTCGCAACAGCCCCCGTCTTCGCGGCGGCGCCACCCTTGGACACCACGGAAGTGGTCCGGCCGGCGAAATCGGGTACAGGCGCGGCGGGTGGACGCGGCGCCGCCGGCTTGGCGGCAGGGGCCGCCGGCGCGGCTGCCGCGGCTGGAACCGCGGTCGGCGGCCCGTTTGGTATCACGCCCTGTGGCTTCGGATCGTCAGCCATTCTCCCTTACCCTATCGCCTTCAGCGCCTCTAATGCCGCCTGCCGCACCTTCATGCTGCGATCCTGCTGGCTCAGGACCGCGATGGGTTCGCGCAGCGTGTCGTCCTTGAGTGCAGCCGCCGCGCGCAAGCCGCTGATCATCACATCCGCAATCGGATCGATGTCGCTGTCCTGCCGTACCTCGCGCTTGACCGTCTGTTCGACGTACCCGCGATCGAGCATCTGCCGGATGACGCCGGCGCCCTCACGACGCCCATGTCTCGCGAGCGCGACCGCGGCGTTCCAGCGCACGTCCGGCTCAGCGTCCTGCAATGCCGTCTGCAGCGTCCCGAGCTGCGCGTCTCCGGGCAGCGCACCGAGGGCGTAGACCACCATCTTCCGGATCCCGGGATCGGGCGACTCGTAGAACGGCTGCAGCCGCGCGGCCACTTGCGGATCGCCGGAGGCGCCCAGGGCCCAGATCGTGCTGATACGCACCTCGCCGATGTCGCTCTCGGACCACCCCGTCAGACGGGAGATCCAGGCATTGCTGACCGGACTCTCCGGGGCCGCTCCCGAATCGGGCACGTCGAGCGACCTGCTGAGCACTTCGATCGCTTCCGGCGGCATGGGAGGATCGAGCCGGCCGATGGCCAGCGCGAGATAGCGGCGCATCCGCGGGTCGTCGTCCTTGGCGCGTTCGAACGCGTCGACGAGCGCCGGCGCGAGCGAGCGATCCGCGCGGACCTTGGGATCGGCCATCAGCCTCGACAGCTCATATGCGGCCGGCCAGCGACGGTCCGCGCCGCCGCTCCTGATCTCGGCAAGGTACTCCTGCGCGCCGCGGTTGTCGGCAAGCATCGAGCGAAAGCCGAGATAGACGACCGCCACAACCGCGACGACGGCCAATGGGATCAGAAAAAACTGGACGGCTAAGGCGGGCGCGGCGGTTAGCGGGCTTCGGGGCGCGGGCTCGCGCTCGACGAGTTTGTTCATGTAGGGAGAAACACTGTTGGACAAAAACCCGAGACAGTAAGTTTTACCACTGCAGAGGTTTAGCGGTCAAGACGCGGAGGGAAGGGAATCGACGGCTAAACCGTGGCCCCCTGTTTCTTCCCGGTGTCCTGCTTCACGGTAACGGGCTTGAGGAAGGGCATCAGACTGCGCAGTTTTGCGCCCACCTGCTCGATCAATTGATTCTGCTCGGCGTCGCGCGTCTTGTTGAAAGTCGGCCGGCCGGCGGCATTCTCGGCGATCCAGTTACGGGCGTATTCACCCGACTGGATGTCCGCGAGCATCTTCTTCATCGTCTTCCGGGTCTCGTCCGTCACGATCTTCGGCCCGCCGGTGTAGTCGCCGTGTTCGGCCGTGTCGCTGACCGAATACCGCATGTAGTTCAGGCCGCCCTGGTACATCAGATCGACAATGAGCTTCAGCTCGTGCATGCACTCGAAATACGCGACCTCCGGCTGATACCCCGCGTCCACGAGCGTCTGGAATCCCGCCTTCACGAGCGCGCTGGTGCCGCCGCAGAGGACCGCCTGCTCGCCGAACAGATCCGTTTCCGTTTCTTCCGCGAAGGTGGTCTCGATGACGCCGGCCCGCGTCACGCCGATGCCCTTGGCATACGAGAGCGTCGCCGCGCGCGCCTGGCCGGTCGCATCCTGATGAACGGCGAACAGCGCCGGCGTGCCGGCCCCTTCCTGAAAGAGCTCGCGCACGCGGTGCCCCGGCGCCTTGGGCGCGACCATGGCGACGTCCACATCGGTGCGCGGCACGATCGTGCCGAAGCGGATGTTGAAGCCGTGCGCGAACATCAGCAGGTTGCCGGGCGACAGGTTCGGGGCGATCTGCTCCGTGTAGAGCTGCGCCTGCGTCGTGTCGGGCACCAGGACCATCACGACGTCGGCCCATTTTGTGACCTCGCCCGGCTCGCCTACCGTGAGCCCCGCCGCCTGCGCTTTCTCGCGCGATTGGCATGGAGGCAGCCGGCAGGCCCACGTTGACGTCGACGCCGCTGTCCTTCAGGTTCAGCGCGTGCGCGTGGCCCTGCGATCCGTAGCCGAGAATCGCCACCTTCTTGCCCCGAATGATGGCCAGGTCGGCCGCGTCGTCGTAAATCATGGTAGCCATGGGGGACTCCTTAGAATTTAGTCATCTGGTTATCTGGTCATCTGGTTATTGATTGGTCAATTGAGTATGCCAATTCATCAATCAATGACCAGATAACCAGATGACCAGATAACTCAATTTATTGCGTATCTATACCGAGCCGCTACTGACGTCGCTGGCCTCCGCGGGCGCCGTGTGGGCGGCGCGGGGCGCGGACTTGTCGGCCCCGCCGATTCCCCGGGCCATCGCTATCCGTCCGGTTCGAACCATCTCGATGACCCCATAGGGCCTCAGCACTTCGAGCAAGCTGTCGATCTTATCCTCTGTGCCGGTCGTTTCGACAACCAGAGATTCCGGGCTGACGTCGATGATCCGCGCCCGGTAGACGTCGACGAGCTGCATGACGTGGGTGCGCGCGTCGCCGGTTGCCGCCACCTTGATGAGCGCCAGGTCGCGGGCAATCGACGCGCTCGCGGTGATGTTCTCGACGCGGCGGACCGGGACGACCTTGTAGAGATGCGCCTCGAGCCGCCGTGCCCCGTACTCGTCGGTGTCGACGACCACCGTCATGCGGGACACACCGGCGATCTCGGTATGACCGACCGTCAGCGACTCGATGTTGAACGCCCGGCGCCGGACGAGCGACGCCACGCGGTTCAGCACGCCCGGCTTGTTGTCGACGTAGACCGCAAAGGTATGAAGCATGTCAAAGCCCTGTCAGCTCTCCACCACGGAGGACACGAAGGACGTGGAGGTCAAAACCGATTTGCTCCTCCGTGTCCTCTGTGTCCTCTGTGGTGGCGCGTCTCAATCAGCTGCCGTTTCCACGATCGGCGACGGCCGCAGAATCATCTTGTGCAGGTCGGCGCCGGCCGGCACCATCGGGAACACCGAGTCCTCCTGCTCCACCTGGAAGTCGATCACCGTGGCGCGCCGCGATTTGCGGGCGCCCTGCACGGCCGCGGCCACCTCGCTCCGCTGCATGACCGCCACCGCGTCGATGCCGAACGCCTGCGCGAGCTTCGCGAAATCGGGGCCGATCAGCGGCGTCGCCGCGTAGCGCTTCTCGTAGAAGAACTCCTGCCACTGCCGGACCATCCCGAGATACCCGTTGTTGATGATCGCCACGTTGACGTCGAGCCCTTCCTGAACAATCGTCGCCAGCTCGCACATCGTCATCTGGAACCCGCCGTCGCCGCACACCACCCAGACTTCGGCGTCCGGCCGGGCCACCTTGGCGCCAATCGCCGCCGGCAGCGCGAAGCCCATCGTCCCGAGACCGCCGGACGTAATCAGCGAACGCGACTTCTCGTGCTTGTAGTACTGCGCCTCCCACATCTGGTGCTGGCCGACGTCGGTCACGACCACCGCGTCGCCGCCGGTCAGGCGCCAGAGATCGTTGATGACGTGGGCGGCATACAGATGCCCGTTGTCGGGCAGGTTCTGGATGTCGCGAACCGCCGAGTCGCCCTTGAGCGCATCGATCGTCTCGAGCCACGCACGGCGATCGCCGTTCTTGACGAGCGGCATCCACTCGCCGAGCGCCGTCCGCAGGTCCTTCGCGATGGCGACGTCGACGCGGACGTTCTTGTTCAATTCGGCGCGATCGATGTCGACGTGAATTTTCTTCGCCGTGGGCGCGTAGGTCTTCAGGTTGCCCGTGACGCGATCGTCGAAGCGCATGCCGAGCGCGATCAGCAGATCCGCCTGCTGGATCGCGTGGTTGACGAACGACTCGCCGTGCATGCCCATCATGCCGAGATTGAGCGGATGCGATGCCGGGACGCCGCCGATGCCGAGCAGCGTCACGGCGATCGGAATGCCGGCGCGCTCGGCGAGCAGGAGCACGTCGCGCTCGGCGCCCGACTGCATGACGCCGTGGCCGGCGAGAATCAGCGGCCGCTCGGCCGTGTTGATCAGCTCGACCGCGTCGCGGTAGTCGCCGTCGCCGGGCAGCGCCTCGTCGTACGCCTCGACCAGGTGCGCTTCCGCGGCCGCCCAGTCGACGTCGCAGCTCGCCTGCTGCGCGTCCTTCGTGATGTCGACCAGCACCGGGCCCGGGCGTCCCGACTTCGCGACGGCGAACGCCTCGAAAATGGCCGGCGCAATGTCCTGCGCGCGCGTCACCAGGTAGTTGTGCTTCGTGATCGGCAGCGTAATGCCCGTGATGTCGATTTCCTGGAACGCGTCGGAGCCGATCACCTTGCTGCCCACCTGACCGGTGATGCAGACGATCGGCGAGCTGTCCATCATCGCAGTGGCGATGCCGGTGACCATGTTGGTCGCGCCCGGCCCGGACGTCGCGATGGCCACGCCGACCTTCCCGCTCGCGCGCGCGTAGCCGTCCGCCATGTGCGTCGCGCCCTGCTCGTGCCGGACGAGGATGTGACGCACCGGATAGCCGAGCATCGCGTCATACGCGGGCAGAATCGCCCCGCCCGGATAACCGAAGACGTCGGTCACCCCCTGGCGGACCAGCGAGTCCCAGATGATCTGCGCACCGGTCAATGGCATGTCATCCTCATCGGCTCTAGGCTCCAGGCTTTGGACTTCTGGCCCTGACGCGGCCCGAAGCCTAAAGCCTGAAGCCCGTTCCGCTCCACGTTCATCCCGTCACCGCTCCAATCGACGCCGACGACACCAGCCGCGCATACTTGCCGAGCACGCCGGTCTTGTACCGCGGCGCCGGCCCGACCCAGGCCGCCTTCCGCTGCTGCAGCTCGGCCTCGGGCACCTCGAGATCGAGCCGGCGCCCGGGAATGTCGAGGTGCACCATGTCGCCATCGCGAACCAGCGCGAGCGGACCGCCCCGCGACGCTTCCGGCGAGACGTGTCCCGCCATCAGTCCCCGAGTGGCGCCCGAGAACCGCCCGTCGGTGACGAGGGCCACCTTGTCGCCAATCCCCGCGCCCATGATCGCCGCCGTCACGGCCAGCATCTCGCGCATGCCTGGGCCGCCGCTCGGCCCTTCGTAGCGAATGATCACCACGTCGCCGGGCTGGATCGCCTGCCGCTGGACGGCCTCGAACGTCGCTTCCTCGCTGTCGAAGACGCGCGCCGGGCCGCGGTGCGAGACGCGCTCGGTGCCCGACAGCTTGACGACGCAGCCCTCGGGCGCCAGCGAGCCGTGCAGGATGACCAGTCCGCCTGTCTTCTTTATCGGCTGACTGGCCGGCCGGACGACCTCCTGGCCGGGCGTTTCCACTCCGAGGGCCGCTTCGGCGCCCAAAGTGCGGCCGGTGACGGTCGCTCGCGTCGGCGTGGACAGAACCCGACCTCGACCAGACGCCTGGCCACGAGGCGCGCTGCCCCCGGCCGCGTGGAGGTCGGTCGCCACGAACCGTCCGGATGGCTTGAGATCCGCCAGGAGCGGCACCGAGCCGCTGATGCGGTCGAAGTCGGCGAGCTCCAGATCCACGCCCGCTTCGCGGGCGATGGCCAGCAGATGCAGCACCGCGTTGGTCGATCCGCCCGTCGTCGCCACCGACGCGATCGCGTTCTCGAACGCCGCCTTCGTCATGATGTCGCGCGGGCGCAGGTTCTCGCGGACGAGGTCCATGACGCGCTCGCCGGCGGCGCGCGCGACGTCGGCCTTGGCCGGATCGTTGGCCGGCACGCTGCCGCTGCCGAGCGCCGCGATGCCCGAGGAACTCCGAGGCGATCGCCATGGTGTTCGCGGTGAACTGCCCGCCGCAGGCGCCGGCGCCAGGACACGCGGTCGCTTCGAGGTCGCACAGCTCGGCATCGGTCATCCGCCCGGCGCCGTGCGCGCCAACCGCCTCGAACACGTCCTGAATCGTCACGTCGTGGCCCTGAAAGCTGCCCGGCGCAATCGATCCGCCGTACAGCACCAGCCCCGGCACGTTGAGCCTGGCGAGCGCCATCGACGCCGCGGGGATGGTCTTGTCGCATCCGACCAGCACGACCAGGCCGTCGAAGCCGTTGCCGCGCGCGACCAGCTCGATCGAGTCGGCGATCACCTCGCGGCTGACGAGCGAGGCGCGCATGCCTTCGGTGCCCATCGTGATGCCGTCGGAGATCGAAACCGTGTTGAACTCCATCGGCGTGCCGCCGGCGCGGCGGATGCCCTCTTTCACGTGCACGGCCAGATCGCGGAGATGAAAGTTGCAGGGACCGATCTCGATCCAGGTGTTCGCCACGCCGATGAGCGGCTTCTTGAGATCCGCATCGGTGAAGCCGACCGCCTTCAGCATCGCGCGGGCAGGCGCGCGGCTGGGGCCCGTGGTGAGCGGGTTAGGATTCATGTCGGTTCAACAGGGTCATAGGATTCGCCGTTCAGGAAACCACTTCAAAAGGATCGGGAAGCCAACCCTGGTGCGTCTTCCAGCTCGCATACGAGCCGAGCGTGCGGAGCATCGGGGCGAACTCGGCGAGGTGCGCGAGCGCGCGGCCGCAGGTGAGCTCGTCGCGCGCGGCGGCCAGATCGACGTAGAACAGGTATTCCCAGGGGCGGCCGGGAATCGGCCGCGATTCGAGCTTGGTCAGATCGACGCCGCGAAGCGCGAAGACGCTGAGCGCTTTGAACAGCGAACCCGGCTCGTTCGCCAGCGAGAAGACGATCGAGGTCTTGTCGGGCAGCGCGTCGTGAAGCGGCGCGGCACCGATGACGAGGAACCGGGTGATGTTGTCGTCGAAATCCTGAATCGACGAGGCGAGCGCCGTCAGCCCGAACAGCTCGCCGGCCCTGGCCGACGCGATCGCCGCGGCGTCCTCGAGGCGCTCGTCGGCCACCATCTTGGCGCTGCCCGCCGTGTCGTAGGTGGCGATGATCTCGATGCCCTTCAGCGTCCGCAGAAACCGCTCGCACTGGGCCAGCGCCTGCGGGTGCGAGTACACGCGCCGCAGCCGCTCGATGGCCGTGCCGGGAAGCGCCAGCAGCTGGTGAACGACCGGCAGCTCAATCTCGGCCTGAATCGGCAGCTCGTGCGTCACCAGGAGGTCGTAGTTGCGATGAATGCTGCCCCCGATGGAGTTCTCGATCGGGACGATGCCGTAAGTCGGCCCGGCCGTCCTGGACCGACGCGAACACGTCCTCGAAGCTCCTGCACGGCAGGAGCTCCGCGTCGGGGACGAGCCGGCGGCCGGCCGCTTCGCTGAACGCGCCGGGCTCTCCCTGATAGGCCATCTTCATAACCAGTCTCGCCTCAGTCACCAGGCCATCACCCGGTCGATGATGGCCCCTGACGTCCGTCTGTCCGGGTCTCTCGTCCCCATACACAAAGAGCCATCACCCGGTGCTGGATGATGGCCCATGGGCCGCATCTACCGTTATTAGACTCAACCGGCGGCCTAGTTGTCCAATTGATAATCTTTACAGGATTATAATATGAACAGATGAGTCATGTCACGATTGACGACGTGGCGATCTGCCGATCTAGCCAGCTGATTGCAGTTACAATCGTCCATCGCCGAAGCGTCGATGTTCAGATCTTCGGCAGCGTGACGCCCCGCTGGGCCTGGTACTTGCCCTTCTTGTCCTTGTACGAGACGGCGCACGGCTCGTCGCTCTGGAAGAACAGGACCTGGGCAATCCCTTCGTTGGCGTAGATCTTGGCCGGCAGCGGCGTCGTGTTCGAGATCTCGATCGTCACGTGCCCTTCCCACTCCGGCTCGAACGGCGTGACGTTGACGATGATCCCGCAGCGCGCGTAGGTGGACTTGCCGAGGCAGACGGTCAGGATGTCGCGCGGAATCCGGAAATACTCGATCGTCCGCGCCAGCGCGAACGAGTTCGGCGGGATGATGCAGACGTCGGCCTTGATGTCGACGAACGACTTCGGGTCGAAGTTCTTCGGATCGACCACCGTGTTGTAGACGTTCGTGAACACCTTGAACTCGTCGGCGACGCGGATGTCGTACCCGTAGGACGACAGCGCCGTACGAGATCACGCCGGCTGCGCATCTGCTCGTCGACGAAGGGCTCGATGATCTTGTGCTCGAGCGCCATGCGTTTGATCCAGGTATCAGACTTAATACTCATAATAAAAGCATCACCGTGACCTTGGTTCGTCACCGTGGCCTCCGTGGTAGAGCTCTGTGTCTTCACCGTCGAAAGAAGGCGAGGATCAGCGTCAGAATGATACTCAGGATGATCGAGGTCGCGAGCGGAAAGTAAAAGGAGAAGTTGCCTCGCCTCACCTGGAAGTCGCCCGGCAGGCGGCCGAAGGGCACGCCAAGCATGACCAGCAGGCCGAGAGCCGCGATGGCGAGGCCGATCAGGACGAGCGTCCTACCCATACGCTGTGTCTCTGACACAGCACGAAGGACACAGTAAAGGATCGATGCCAGCGTGCCGATCAAACCAGGTCGAGCCCGGGGAAGAAGTATCCGATCTCGACGGCTGCCGTCTCGGGTGCATCAGATCCATGCGTCGCGTTACGCTCGATGGACTGCGCGAACTCCTTGCGGAGCGTCCCCGGGTCGGCCTTGGCCGGGTCGGTCGCGCCCATCAGCGTCCGCCACTTCTTGATGGCGTCGGGCGCCTCCAGAACCAGCCACAATCGCCGGCCCGGACGCCATGAACTCGGTCAGGCTCGCGAAGAACGGACGCTCGCGGTGGACGGCATAAAACCCCTCGGCCTGGGATTTCGACAGGTGCAGCCGCCGCATGGCACGAATCTGGAATCCCTCGTCCTCGATGCGATGCAGAATCCGGCCGGCGAGCCGGCGCTCCACGGCGTCCGGCTTGATAATGGCCAACGTCCGTTCGATCATCGTGCGATTATAGCAGGCGCAATTTCAGCGGTCCTGCCCCGGTTCCGAGAAGCCTGGCCTACATGTCCGAAGGAGGACAACGTGACGTCCAACATTGTGCCGCCCCACGCCGACCCGGACATCCATAAAGGAGCGATCGAAGGCGACCGTCCCGCCGATGAGCAACAGGGGAACCCGCACGGCGATGGCATCGACAAGAATGGGATGCCGAACGATCCGGTAGCCACGGCAGCAGGACGCAATCGGGGCGAATGAGGACGACTCGCAGGGTTGAAAAATCTACGACCTACGACTTGGCGATCGACGATTTATCGAACGATTTCACGAACCAGGGCCTGGCACGCCGGCTGCTCGTGACCCGGCATGACGCTCTGAAGAGCTCCGCAAGCGCACGATGCGCTTTGCTGTCCGGGTCGTGCGCTTTTGCCGTACTTTGCCAGACACGTGGGAAGCACGCCGCATTGGCGGTCAATTGATTGACGCGGGAACTTCGGTCGCAATGAACTACAGGGCGCAACCCGAGGGCGCTCTCGGGCAGAATTCATCGCGAAGCTCGGAGTCGTCGGTCGAGGAAGCTGACGAGAGCGGTCGGCTGGCTGGAATTGATCGGCCAGGTCGATCTCGCCCGTGGACCAGAGTTGATCTGGCTGCTTGGTGAAGCGAACGAGCTACTGGCGATCTTCGGCAAATCTCAAAAGACCGCCAAGGAGAACAGTAGGCGCGTCGTCACCGCTAATCAGCCGATAAATCGTCCATCGCCAAATCGTCGATCGTCGATCTAACGAAGCCCCTCCATAATCTCTTCCAGCGCCTCTTGGCCCGGTCTGACTCGCTCCAGCGGCAGGCTCGCCAGCGGCTCGTCGACCACGTTCAGCAGCGTCAGGAAGTCGTCGCGGTCCGGCTCGATGTAAATCAGACCAGTCGCGAACTCTCCGCGGCGCGCCGTCTCGTGCAGGCGCCTGAGCGCGTTGATCTTGTCGGTCGGATCGTACGCCTCCTCGAGCTTCTTCAAGTACAGCTTCGACCCGTCGTGCATCGTCACTTCCTGCGAGGTGCCGGGCTCGTAGTCCACGGCGATGTCCTCGAAGAACGGCACGAAGGTGACCTCTTCGAGCGGATCGTCGTGGTCCTTGACGTACGAGTAGCTCTTGGTCGAGCCCTCGTGATCGTTGAACGTGACGCAGGGCGAGATGACGTCGAGCATGACCGTGCCGCGATGGGCGAGCGCCGCCTTCAGCAGCGCGAGCAGCTGTTTCTTGTCGCCCGAGAACGACCGGGCCACGAACGTCGCACCGAGCTCGATCGCCAGCGCGCACGTGTCGATCGGGGGCAGATCGTTCACGACGCCGGTCTTGAGCCTCGATCCGAGGTCGGCCGTCGGCGAGAACTGCCCCTTGGTGAGCCCGTAGCAGCCGTTGTCCTCGATGATGTAGATGATCGGCAGGTTCCGCCGCATCAGATGGACGAACTGGCCGATGCCGATGGCGCCGGTATCGCCGTCGCCGCTGATGCCGATGGCGATGAGCTTCTTGTTCGCCAGCATCGCGCCCGTGCCGACCGAGGGCATCCGGCCATGGACGGCGTTGAAGCCGTGCGAGCTGCCGAGGAAGTATGCCGGGCTCTTGCTCGAGCAGCCGATGCCGGACAGCTTGATGACCTGGTTCGGATCGACGCCCATTTCGTAAAAAGCGTCGATGATGCGCTCCGAGATCGCGTTATGGCCGCAGCCGGCGCAGAGCGTCGTCTTGCCGCCCTTGTAGATCTGCGGCTCCAGCCCGATACGATTCACTTTCAGTGGTGTTGGCATATATGAAGACCCGTTAGATCAAAATCAACAATCAGCAATCAACAATCCGCAATCAACAATTCCGCTACTCTCCGCCCGACATGCCGCCGCCGATGCGGTCCGTCTTTTTCGCGACCTCGAAGCCTTCCTGCGCCAGGACGTCGTCGGTGATGGTGCGTGCGTCGATCGGCAGCCCGTTGTAGTGCAGCACGCTGCGCAGCCTGGCCACGCGCTCGGGCGTCACGTCGAGCTTGATGAGCTGAAGCAACTGCGCGTCCCGGTTCTGCTCGATCACGTAGACCCGCTCGTGGGCGTCGATGAACTCCACCAGTTCCTCGTTGAACGGATACCCGCGGAGCCGGAAATAGGACACCTTGACGTCGGTCTCCTCGCGGAGCTGATCGAGGCTCTCGGTGATCGCCCAGTGCGACGTGCCGTAGCCGATGAACCCGATCTTCGCGCCCGCCACTCTCTCGATCTCGGGCTTGGGAACGAACGCACGCGCCGTCTCGAACTTGCGGCCGAGCCGATCCATGTTGTTCACGTAATCGTCCGGACGTTCGCTGTATTGGCCCTTCTCGTTATGGCCCGATCCGCGCGCAAAGGAGGCCGGCATGCCGTCGCCCGGAACGGTCCTGTACGGAATCCCGTCGCCGTCCACGTCCTTGTAGCGGCCCCACTCGCCGAGCGTCTTCAGCACGTCCGCCGTCAGCCGCTTGCCGCGGTTGATCGGCTTGTCGGGGTACTTGAAGCCGTCCGACATCCAGTTGTTCATGCCGAGGTCGAGGTCCAGCATCACGAAGACGGGCGTCTGGAACTGCTCCGCCAGGTCGAACGCTTCCTGGGCCATCGTGTAGCACTCTTCGACGGAAGAGGGGAAGAGCATCATGTGCTTCGTGTCGCCGTGGGAGAGAAACGCGACCTGCAGCAGATCGCCCTGCGCGGTCCGCGTCGGAAGGCCCGGTGGACGGTCCCACACGCTGCACGTCGAAGATGACCGCCGGCACCTCGGCGTAGTACGAGAGGCCGGCGAACTCGCCCATCAGGGAGATGCCCGGGCCTGCCGTCGACGTCATCGACCGCGCGCCCGCCCAGCTCGCGCCGATGACCATGCCGAGCGCGGCAATCTCGTCCTCCGCCTGAACGATCGCGAACGTCGCCTTCCCGTCCTTGTCCACCCGGTACTTCTTCATGTAGGTGATGAGCGACTCGCAGAGCGACGACGAGGGCGTAATCGGATACCACGCGACGACGGTGACCCCGGCCATCATGCAGCCGATGGCGGCGGCGGCATTCCCCTCGATGAGGATCTTGCCGGCCGTCTCGTTCATCGGCTCGATGACTGAACGGATCCTGCTTGGTGAAGTTGCGCTTCGGCGTAGTCCCAGCCGGCCTTGAGCGCGCCCTGGTTGAGCGTCACCGCCTTGGCCTTCTTCCCGAGTTGCTTGCCGAGCGCCTGCTCCATCAGCGCCAGATCGATCCCGAGCAGCTTCGCCAGGATGCCGTCGTAAATCATGTTGCGGACAAGGCGTCGCAGTTTCGCGTCCGGACAGACCGGCACGACGAGCTTGTCGAACGGAACCGGATAAAAGGACAGATCGGTGCGCAGGGCGTTGAGCTTGAGCGGTTCGTCGTAGACGACGGCCGCGCCCGCCTCGAGCGTCAGCACGTCCTCCTTGGCGGTCTCGGGGTTCATCGCGACCAGGAAATCGATTTCCTTCTTGCGCGCGACATACCCGCGCTTGCTGGCGCGGATCGTGTACCACGTCGGCAGCCCCGCGATGTTCGACGGGAACATGTTCTTCCCGGAAACCGGGACTCCCGTCATCAGGATCGATCGCAGGAGGACCAGGTTCGCCGTCTGGCTTCCCGAGCCATTGACGGTCGCCACCTGGATGCTGAAATCGTTGACGATGCGGTGAGTCTGGGATGCTTGGGACTGTTCCTGAACGGCCGGATCAGCAGATGACATTCACAAGTCCTTACGGGGTAGCGGTATAGGGGAAAAGATGGACGCCCAACTCTCAAGTGTAGCACGTCGCCTGCTGCTAGCCACCAGCCACCTCCCTGACGGCCTTACCCATGTCTGCGGGGCTCTTCACGACCTTGACGCCCGCGGCCGTCAGCGCCGCCATCTTTTCGGCCGCCGTGCCCTTGCCTCCCGCAACGATCGCGCCGGCGTGGCCCATCCGCCGCTCGGGGGGCGCCGTCTGTCCGGCGATGAACGCCACCACGGGCTTCTTGAAGTTGGCGCGGATCCACACGGCGGCTTCTTCTTCGGCGCTGCCGCCGATCTCGCCAATCATGATCACCGCGTCGGTCTCCGGGTCGGCCGCGAACAGCTCGAGCGCATCGATGTGCGAGGTGCCGATGAGCGGGTCGCCGCCGATGCCGAGGCAGGTGCTCTGCCCCATCCCGAGCCTCGTCAGCTGATGAATGGCCTCGTACGTGAGCGTGCCGCTCTTCGACACGATGCCGATGCGCCCCTCCTTGCAGATGTGCGCGGGAATGATGCCCACCTTGGCCTTGCCCGGCGAGATCAGCCCCGGACAGTTGGGGCCGACCAGGCGGGTTTTCGGCCGTTCCTTGAGGAACGTGAACGCCCGCATCATGTCGAGCGTTGGAATCCCTTCAGTAATGCAGACCGACGAGCGGCACGCCTGCGTCGGCAGCCTCCATCACCGCATCGGCCGCGCCACGGGGCGGGACGAAAATCATCGACGCGTTCGCGCCGGTGTTCCTGACCGCGTCCTCCACGGTGTCGAAGATCGGCCATCCTTCGTGGGTCGTGCCGCCCTTGCCGGGCGTCACGCCGCCGACAACCGTCGTCCCGTACGCCGCCGCCTGTTTGGCGTGGAACGTACCTTCGCGGCCCGTGAGGCCCTGCACCAGCAGCCGCGTCGACTTATCAATCAGAATCGACATGGGTATCTTCAACTGCAACCACGAAGGCACGAAGACACGAAAAAGAATAGTTGTGTTTTCTTCGTGTTTTCGTGTCTTCGTGGCTTGTTGACGCACTAACCAGCAAGTTGCACAACTTTTTGCGCGGCCTCGTCCATCGAGTCGGCGGTCGTGAAATTCAGGCCGCTTTCGCGGAGCAGCCGTTTGCCTTCGTCGACGTTCGTCCCTTCCATGCGGATCACGATCGGCACGCGCACGCCCAGCTCGCCGACCGCGGCGATGACGCCTTGCGCGAGAACGTCGCACCGCAGGATGCCGCCGAAGATGTTGATGAGCACGGCCTTCACCTTGCTGTCCGACATCAGAATCTGAAAAGCGTGGCGGATCTGCTCCTTGATTGGCGCCGCCGCCGACATCGAGGAAGTTGGCCGGCTCGCCCCCCGCCAGCTTGATGATGTCCATCGTCGCCATCGCCAGGCCGGCGCCGTTGACCATGCAGCCGATGTTGCCGTCGAGACGGATGTAGTTGATGCGAGAACTTCGATGCTTCGATCTCGAGCGGGTCTTCCTCGCCGAGATCCCGCAGCTCGCGGATGTCGGGATGGCGATAGAGCGCGTTGTCGTCGAAGTCCATCTTGGCGTCGAGCGCCAGGAGATCGCCCTCGGTGGTGACGAGCAGCGGGTTGATCTCGATGAGCGACGCGTCGTTCGCCACGAAGGCTTCGTACAGCGCCGTGGCGATCGTCACAAACTTGGTCGACCTGCGCGGCCGTCGAGGCCGATGCCGAAGCCGAGCCGCCGCGCCTCGAACGGGACGAGGCCAACGCCCGGCTCGATATAGATGCGGACGATCTTCTCGGGGGTCGTTCGCCGCCACCTCCTCGATGTCCATCCCGCCCGCGGCGCTCGCCATCATCAGCGGCTTACCCGCGGCGCGATCCAGCACGAGGCTCAGGTACACCTCGCGGGCAATTGTGCACGCCCGTTTCAACCAGCACCCGCTGCACCAGGCGGCCCGCTTTGCCGGTCTGTCGCGTGACGAGGGTCATGCCGATCATCTGGCCCGCAAGCGTCTCGGCTTCGTCCCGCGACTTGGCGAGCTTCACGCCGCCGCCCTTGCCGCGGCCGCCCGCGTGGATCTGCGCCTTGACGACGACCGGGCCGCCACCAAGGCGGCTGGCGATCTCGCCCGCTTCGGCCGCCGTGAACGCCACTTCTCCTCTCGGCACGGGAACGCCGTGACGCGCGAGGATCGCCTTCGCCTGGTATTCGTGAACTCTCACGCGGCTCCCTTATTCCGCTAGTCCCTGTCTTTAGACGTTGATCACGTCGACGAGCTCCTTGACGGCACCCGCCGACTTCTTGAACGCCGCGTCTTCCGCGGGGGTGAGCGTAATCTGGATAATCTGCTCGACACCCCGGACGCCCGAGCTTTACGGGCACGCCGACGAACACGTCCTGCACGCCGTACTCGCCCTGAAGCAAGACCGAGCACGGCATGATCTTGTGCTTGTCGAGCAGGATGGCCTCGACCATCTCGACGACGGATGCGCCCGGGCGCATACCAGGCGCTCGTGCCCACCATCTGCGTAATCTCGAGCCCGCCGCCGGCGGTCCGCGCCGAAATCCGGTCGATCGTCGCCTTGTCCATCAGATCGGTGATCGGGATGCCCGCAACGGTCGAATAGCGCGGCAGCGGCACCATCGTGTCGCCGTGGCCGCCCAGGACGAACGCGTGCACGTTCTCCACCGAGACGTTCAGCTCCTTGGCGATGAACGAGCGCATGCGCGCGCTGTCGAGCACGCCGGCCATGCCGATGACGCGCTCGCGCGGGAACTTCGACAGCTTGAAAACAGCCTGCGCCATCGCGTCCAGCGGATTCGACACCGGGATGATGATGCAGTTGGGCGAATGCTTGACGATCTGCTCGGTGACCTGCTGCATGATCTTGTAGTTCACGTTCAGCAGGTCGTCGCGGCTCATGCCCGGCTTGCGCGGCACGCCCGACGTGATGACGACGACGTCGGAGTCCGCGCTCTCGGCGTAGTCGCCGGTCCCGAGCACACGCGAGTCCGAGCCCCAGATCGGGCACGCCTCGAGCATGTCGAGCGCCACGCCGGCCGCTTTCTGGTCGGCGATGTCGATGACGACGACGTCGGCGAGCTGTTTTTCGGCAACCCCGCGCGCCACCGTCGCGCCGACGTTCCCGGCCCCGCCAACAACGGTCACTTTGCGATTCATCGGTTCCTTCGAGTCCCCTGTCAACCACGAAGTCGCGAAGCTCGCGGAGACTCTAGGCTCTGACAGTGCTTCGAGCCTGGAGTCTCGTAGTCTGAAGCGTCGTTACATGTTCTCGATGATCGCGTCCCCGAACTCCGACGTGCTCACCTCGGTGGCATCGTCCATCAGGCGCGCGAAATCGTAGGTCACGTGCTTGGAGGCGATGGCCCTGTCCATCCCCTGCACGACCAGATCGGCCGCCTCGGTCCAGCCGAGATGCCTGAACATCATCTCGCCCGAGAGGATAACCGAGCCGGGGTTCACCTTGTCGAGATCGGCATACTTCGGCGCGGTGCCGTGCGTTGCTTCGAAAACGGCGTGGCCGGTAATGTAGTTGATGTTGCCGCCCGGCGCGATGCCGATCCCGCCCACCTGCGCCGCCAGCGCGTCGGACAGGTAATCGCCGTTCAGGTTCAGCGTCGCGATCACGTCGAACTCGTCCGGCCGCGTCAGGACCTGCTGGAGGGCGATGTCGGCAATGACGTCCTTGATTACCAGTCCCGCGCCGGGCTTTCCTTCGGGAATCCGGCACCACGGCCCGCCGTCAATCTCGACAGCGCCGTAGAAGTTCTTCGCCGTCTGGTAGCCCCAGTCGCGAAACGCCCCTTCGGTGTATTTCATGATGTTGCCCTTGTGCACCAGCGTGACGCTCTTGCGGCCGGATCTTCACCGCATATCCGATCGCGCTGTGCACCAGCCGTTCCGTCCCGAGGCGGCTCACCGGCTTCAATCCAAGGCCGACCTCGACGCCGACGTCCCGGTGAGGCGCCCCGATGGCCTCGAGCTCGGCCTGCCAGGCCTGCGGCGGCCGCCCTGCGTTCCGAACCGGATCGCCTCGAAGTCTTTCGGAAATTCCTTCTCGAAAAAATCCAGAATCTTCTGGGCTTCGGGCGTCCCGGCCGGGTATTCGATGCCGGCGTAAATGTCCTCGGTGTTCTCGCGGAAGACGACCATGTCCACTTTTTCCGGATGCTTGACCGGCGAAGGGACGCCCTTGTACCAGCGAACGGGGCGCAGGCACACATACAAGTCGAGGAGCTGGCGGAGCGCGACGTTCAGCGAGCGGAACCCGCCGCCGACGGGCGTCGTGAGCGGGCCCTTGATGCCGACGTAGTACTCGCGGAACGCGTCAACCGTGTCGTCGGGCAGCCAGCTGTTGAACTGCTTGAAGCTTTTCTCGCCGGCGTAGACTTCCATCCAGGCAATCTTCCGTTTTCCGCGGTACGCCTTCTCGACGGCCGCATTCGAGCACGCGAACGCTGGCGCGCCAGATGTCACGTCCGGTGCCGTCGCCCTCGATGAACGGGATGATGGGGTCGTCAGGCACGACGAGCTGGCCGTTTCGTCGCGAGATGGCGGTTCCGGTCGACGGCGGCGTGACGGATGTGAAGTTCGACATAAGCCCCTTTAGGTCAGGTCACCTGCCGTCTGTGGATAATTTCCGCGACGACTGTGGAAAACTCTGTGGAAAAAGTCGATCGTTTACGCCATCGTCACGCACCAACTCGAATGTTTTAGCGCTTTGCACCACGGCAGGGCGCTTACAAGCACAGCGGCGGCGGCTCACGACGCACAGATCCGAGGGATTATATTGTAATCACCTGACGCCCACGACATTACGTGGGGCGTCGAAGATGAACCCGGCCACGACACGACACCCACACATTGAAAATTGTCATTGCCGACGACCTCCCTGCGTCCGCGCTCGATCTGCTGCGCGCGGAACCCGGCTGGGTGATCGATGCCCGTTCGGGCCGCACGCCCGCTGTGCTGGCCGCCGATCTCGCCGACGCCGACGCGCTGATGGTTCGCAGCGCCACACAGGTGGACGCCCGGCTGCTCGATGCCGCGCCGCAGCTGCGGATCGTGGCCCGGGCCGGCACCGGCGTGGACAACGTCGACGTCGCGGCCGCCAGCGCCCGCGGCGTGCTCGTCGTCAACGCCCCGGGCGCCAACAGCATCAGCGTCGCCGAGCATGCGCTCGCGCTCATGCTGGCGCTGGCGCGCCTCGGTCCCGGCCGCCGATCGCGCCATGAAGGACGGCCGCTGGGAAAAGAAGCGCTTTCTCGGAAACGAGCTTCGCGGCAAGACGCTCGGCGTCGCGGGTCTGGGCCGGATCGGCCAGGAGGTCGCCCAGCGCGCCCGGCCATTCGGGATGCGAATCGTCGCCCACGATCCTTATATCTCGGCCGAGGTGGCTGCCGGCCTGGGCGTCGAGCTTCTGACGCTCGACGCGCTCTGCGAGACCTCCGACTACATCACGCTGCACCTGCCGTTGACAGCCGAAACCCGGCATGTGTTCGACGATGCGCGATTTTCGCGCTGCAAGCCGGGGCTCAGGCTCGTGAACACCGCCCGAGGCGAGCTGATAGACGAAGCGGCGCTTCGCCGCGCCATCGACAGCGGCATCGTCGAAGGCGCAGGGCTGGACGTGTTCGAGCAGGAGCCGCCAAAGGACTGGTCGCTCGCGCAGCTTCCGCAGGTGGTCGCGACGCCGCATATCGCGGCCTCGACCGAGGAAGCGCAGGAGCTCGTCGGCACGGACACCGCGGCGACCGTCCGCGATTTCCTGCGGACCGGCGTCGGTCCGCAACGCGGTGAACTTTCCTGCGCTCCAGGCCGACGAACTGCAGCGGCTTCAGCCGTGGATTCGTCTGGCGGATCAACTTGGGGGGCCTGGCCGCGCAGATGGGCACGGCGCGCATCGAAGCGCTGGGCGTCCGCTACTGCGGGGCGCTGACCGACGGCCGGGCTGTCGGCGTGCTCGCCGCCAGCGCGGCCGCCGGCGTGCTGCGGCCGATACTGTCGAGCGGCGTCTCGATGATCAACGCCCGCGCCGCGGCCCGCGAGCGCGGGATCGACATCGTCGAGTCGCGCAGCTCGCGCGCCCGCGATTACGCGACGCTTCTGACCATCACGCTGAAGACCGACCGCGGCGAGCGGTGGGTCGAAGGCACCGTGTTCGAGCCGAACAGCCTGCGGCTCGTCTCGGTCCGCGACGTCAAGGTCGAGGCGCCGCTCGGCGGGACCATGCTCATCATCGCGAACGACGATCAGCCGGGCGTGATCGGCGAAGTGGGAACGATTCTCGGCCGCCACAAGGTCAACATCGCCAACTTCGCGCTCGGCCGCAACGATCGAGGCGCCGTGGGCGTGGTCAACGTCGACGAAGAGGCGGACTCGCCACTCGTGCTCGACGACGGCGCTCGCGGAATTGCGAAAGGTCCCGGCCATCCGCGAAGCGTGGGTCGTGCGATTGACCTAACACGCGACATGCAACTGCGAGAGCATTCGAAGACATCGAAGACACGAAGAAACTCGATGTCTTCGTGTTCTCGTGCTTTCGTGGCTATGCCTTTGACAGGCGTATCTATCGAACGGCGACGCGCAGCGCGGCCGGAAGGACGCGCACCTGCAGCCGCGTGCCCCCTTCGACCGGCTCCCCGTCCACGTGAAACACCATCGGCCGGTCGGATTCGATGGTCGCCTGCTGGATGTGGCAGATCGAGCAGCCCGGGATTTTTTCCACGGTGCCGTTGAAGAGCCGCGGCACGCTGAAGACCGTGCGCCACCTGGCGCGCTCCTCCACGACGACCAGATCCAGCAGTCCGTCGTCGAGGAGGGCGCCTGGCGCGATTCGCGCCCCGTTGCCGAATTGCGCGGAGTTCGCCACGGTGACGAGAATCGCGCGCGACACCCGGCGGCCTTCCGTGGTCGTGATGGTGTAGGTCTGGGGCACGTAGCTGGCCAGCGCCCGCGCGGTGATGGCCGCGTATCCGGCAAATCCGCGGCGGCGGTTACCCGGCTTGTCGAACTGCGCGGCGACGTAGGCATCGAGGCCGAACCCGGCGATGTTGACAAAGAGGCGATCGTCCACCTGTCCCAGATCGATGGTCCGGGGCTGCGCGCGAATCGCGTCGGCGATCGCCCGCCGCGGGTCGAGGTTCACTCCCAGCTCGCGTGCGAGGCCGTTTCCCGATCCCGCGGGCACCAGACCGAGCGGCACATCCTGGAAGGCGAGCGCCGACGCCACTTCGTTCAGCGTCCCGTCGCCGCCCCACGAGATCACGAGCCGCGTGCCGCGCCGCAGCGCCGCCCGGGCGAGCTCGCGCGCGTGGCCGCGCGCTTCGGTGACGAACACTTCCGCCGCCTCGCCATTCGTATCGACCACGGCGGAAGCCAGTTCGGCGCGGGCGCGCGCCTGTCCGGGCCGGACGCCCGCCCGAGATGGGATTGATGATGATGGTGACGGACATCAGGAAGTCTCAAGGCTCAACTTTCAGACTCGGTGCCGGCTTGAGACTTGAGCCTTGAGACTTGAGACTTGAGAGTTATTTCAGTGTAAGGCGTCTTGTGGTGTTGTCGCGGAGATCGATAAGCTCAGCGCTGTCGGCGGAAATGTTCCCGACTCGATATTCGACTCCGCGATCGGCGACCGTGTCGCCTTCCTTCGCGAGAAACAGCTGGCCGTTGCCGGTGATGATTGCGGTCCGCACGGACCCGCCGCCGTCCGGCGCCGGATCCTCGGCGATGCCGGCGAGCGTCAACCTCAAGCGCGGAACGATCAACGGCGCGCGGCGGCGACGGCCGCATCGTTCGCCGCCGGCGCCGGAGACGGCCAGGCCGCGCGGCGGCGCGAGCGGTTTGAAATGCAAACGGATTGCGCGCGTGCTCGCTCGGACGCGGGTCGGGCCGCAGCCGCTCGCGCAGCCGGGCGATCTCGCCTGCGAGGGCGGCGCCGCTCGCATCGATCGGCGCCGGTGCGATCACTTCAACGCGGCACGGCCGGCCGTCCTGGCGTGATCGCCGCCGACAGCCACGCGGCGAACGCGGCGCCACCGACAAAAATGATCGTCGTCCGCTTCAGGTTCATCGCGATCGGTCCGGCTGAAGCCGGACGTTGCGTTCGTCCGTGGGCCGATGGTAGCACGACGCACTTTGCGACTATGCTATTATTCGTCGTGCACCCTCGCTCGAGTGATCGCCCTGGTGATCATCGACTCGATTCGGTTCCTGCACTGCACATCGTCGCCCTCATCCCCGCCCGATTCGCCTCGACGCAGATTTCCCGGCAAGCCGCTCGCGCTGATCGACGGCCGGCCGATGATCGAGCACGTCTACCGGCGCGCGGCGGCGTCGGCAGCGCGTCTCGCAGGTCATCGTCGCGACCGACGATCTCCGCATCGCCAGCGCGGTGCGAGCAGTTCGGCGGCGAGGTGCGCATGACGCGCGCCGACCATCACAGCGCGACCGATCGGCTCGCCGAAGTCGCCGCCACGCTCGACTGCGACATCGTCGTCAACGTGCAGGGCGACGAGCCGCTCATCGATCCGCATTCGATTGCCGAGGCGGTCGCGCCGCTGCTCGCCGACGCCGTCGGTGCAGATCACGACGCTCTATCATCGTATTTCCACGCCGGCCGAGCTGTCGAACCCCAACATCGTCAAGGTCGTCGTCGACCGGGGCGGCTTCGCCTTGTATTTCTCGCGGTCGCCGGTTCCCTACGTGCGCGATCCGCGTGGCGGCTGGCCGCCGCTCTTCCGGCATGTCGGGCTGTACGCGTATCGCCGCAGCGCCCTGCTCGTGCTCGCGACGCTCGAGCCGACGCCGCTCGAACGGACCGAATCGCTCGAGCAGCTGCGCGCCCTCGAACACGGGATTCGCATCAAGGCCGTGGAAACCAAGTACGACTCGATCGGCGTCGACACGCCGGAGGATCTCGAACAGGTGCGTCGACTGATCGCGGCGCCCACGACATGAGCAACTGAGCACAACATGATGAATGCGGACGGGCAGCACACCACGAAGTACATTTTCGTCACCGGCGGCGTCGTCTCCTCGCTCGGCAAGGGACTCGCCGCCGCTTCGATCGGCTGCCTGCTCGAAGGCCACGGCTACAAGGTCACGCTGCAGAAGTTCGACCCGTACATCAACGTCGACCCGGGCACGATGAGCCCCTATCAGCACGGCGAAGTCTTCGTCACCGACGATGGCGCCGAGACGGACCTCGATCTCGGCCACTACGAGCGCTTCACCAACAGCACGCCGACCAAGCAGTCGAACTGGACGACCGGCAAGATTTACCAGAGCGTCATCCTGAAGGAGCGGCGCGGCGATTATCTCGGACGGACGGTGCAGGTCATTCCGCACATCACCAACGAGATCAAGGATGCGATCCGCGCGCGTGTCGAAAGACGTCGACGTCGTGCTGGTGGAGATCGGCGGCACGGTCGGCGACATCGAAAGCCTGCCCTTCCTCGAAGCCATCCGCCAGTTCCGCCAGGACGTCGGCCGCGACAACACCCTCTACGTGCACCTGACGCTGGTGCCGTTCATCGGCGCCGCCGGCGAGCTGAAGACCAAGCCGACACAGCACAGCGTCCGCGACCTGCGATCCATCGGCATCCAGCCGGACATCCTGCTGTGCCGCACGGATCGCTTTCTCGACCCCGATATCAAGCGCAAGATCGCGCTGTTCTGCGACGTGGACGAGGAAGCGGTCATCACCGCCAAGGACGTGTCGTCGATCTACGAGGTCCCGCTCGTGCTGGCCGCGGAAGGCCTGGACCGCATCGTGCTCAAGTACCTGCACCTGCCGCAGACCGAACGCCGCATGCCGGCCTGGGAAGAGCTCGTGAAGGTCGTCACGCAGCCGAGCGACGACATCACGATCCACGTCGTCGGCAAGTACGTCGGGTACGAGGATTCCTACAAGAGCCTCAACGAGGCGCTCTATCACGGCGGCTTCGCGCATCGCGTCAAGGTGAACATCAAGTGGGTCGAAGCCGAGGCGCTCGAGGAGCCGGGCGGGACGAGCCTGCTCGACGACGCCGACGGCATTCTGGTGCCCGGGAGGATTCGGCAACCGCGGATCGCGCGGCATGATGAAGGCGGCCGAGATCGCCCGGGAGCGCGGTATCCCCTACTTCGGTATCTGCTACGGATTCCAATGGGCCGCCGTCGAATACGCGCGCAACGTGTGCGGGCTCGTCGACGCCGACTCGACCGAGTGCGATCCGGACACCCCGACAAAGGTCATCTACAAGCTGCGCGATCTCCTCGGCGTCGACGACCTCGGCGGAACGATGCGGCTCGGGAGCTACGCCTGCGATCTCACGCCCGGGTCGCTCGCGCACCGCGTGTACGGCACCAGCCAGATCCACGAGCGTCACCGGCACCGGTACGAGTTCAACTGCCTGTACGAGCGAGACGCTCGTGGAGCACGGCTTCCGCATCTCCGGCCGGTCGCCCGACGGCAAGTTCGTCGAGATCGCCGAACTGCCCGGCCATCCGTGGTTCCTCGCCGTCCAGTTCCACCCGGAGTTCAAGTCGAAGCCGACACGGCCGCATCCGCTCTTTGCCAGCTTCGTCGAGGCCGCGTACCGCCACAAGACCGCGCACGACCATCGCGAAGCGCACCGAGTCGGTCGCATCGCGGTAGACGGGATAGGCAGCGAGGCGCACCAGGCTCGTGGGATCCGGCTTCAGCCGGATTGGTCCGCCTGAAGGCGGACGCCCATCCAGCCCTCGCTCTATAATGGTCCCCGTGAACCCGGTCACGATTGGCGACATCGCTATCGGCGGCGGGCGGCCGCTCGTCCTCATCGCCGGCCCGTGCGTCATCGAAAGCGAGGCCCACGCGACCGAGCTGGCCGGGCGCTTGACCACGATTGACCGCGCCGGCTCGGCGTGCCGTTCATCTTCAAAGCGTCGTACGACAAAGCCAATCGGACGGCCGGCACCTCGTTTCGCGGGCCAGGGCTGGACGAGGGACTGCGCATCCTCGCCGGCATCAAATCGAAGTACGACGTGCCGATTCTGACCGACATCCACGAGCCATCGCAGGCGCGCCGGGCCGCCGAGGTCGCCGACGTGCTGCAGATTCCCGCGTTCCTCTCGCGCCAGACCGATCTCATCGCCGCCGCTGCGGCAACCGGCCGCGTCGTCAACATCAAGAAGGGCCAGTTTCTGGCGCCTGACGACATCCGCCACGCCGTGGCGAAGGCGGTGGCCGCGGGCAATCCTCGCGTCATCGTGACCGAACGCGGCACGAGCTTCGGGTATCACAACCTCGTCGTCGACATGCGCGCCTTTCCGATGATGCGCGCGCAGGGCGTGCCGGTCGTGTTCGACGTCACGCACAGCCTGCAGCTCCCGGGCGGCGGCGACGGCGTGACGGCCGGCCTCGGCGAATACATCGAGCCGCTGGGATCGGCCGGCGTGGCGGCAGGGGTTGACGGCGTCTTTCTCGAAGTGCACGACGATCCCGCGCGCGCAAGAAGCGACGCGCAGAACGCGCTGCCACCTGGATCGGCTCGAGCCGCTGCTGCGACGGCTGATGGCCATCGACGCGATCGCGAGAAATGGGGACGGGCCTCCGTACAGTACGGGGGACGGGTCGCCGACAGGGAGACGCGTCCCCACGGAACGTATCGATGGGTGACCTCACGCTCGCGCGGAAGGTGCTCGAAACCGAAGCCGCGGCGATCCTCGCGCTGGTCGATCGGCTCGACGAGCGCTTCGAACGCGCGGTCCAGCTGCTGCGGGACTGCCGCGGCCGCGTCATCCTGACCGGCATGGGCAAGTCCGGCATCATCTGCCGCAAGATCGCGGCGACGCTGACCAGCACCGGCACGCCGGCGTTCTTTCTCCATCCCGCCGAGGCGATTCACGGCGATCTCGGCGTCATCCAGAGCGACGATGTCATCGTCGCGCTGTCGTACAGCGGCGAGACCGACGAGATCCTCCGGCTGCTCGAGACGATTCGCCGCCTCGGCGCCAAGCTGGTGGCCATCACCGGCAGGCCGACATCGACGCTCGCCCAGGCCGCCGACGTGGCGCTCGACTGCAGCGTGGCCGAAGAGGCCTGTCCGCTTGAACCTCGTGCCGACGGCCAGCACCACGGCGGCGCTGGCGATCGGCGACGCGCTGGCGATGACGCTCCTCGTCGAGAAGGGATTTCGCCAGGAAGACTTTGCGAACCTGCATCCGGGCGGACAAATCGGCAAGCGCCTGATGCGCGTCGAGGCGCTGATGCACGCGGGCCGGCAGTGTCCGATCGTCAAGGCAGACACGCGGATGCGCGACGTGATCTACGAGATGTCCAGCAAACAGCTCGGCATGACCTGCGTCGTCGACGGCAACGATGCGCTGCTCGGCATCATCACCGACGGCGATCTGCGGCGTCAGATGGAGCGCACCGCAGACGTCCTGACGCTTGCGGCCGCCGATGCCATGACGCGGGCGCCGGTCACGGTGGCGCGCGCGACGCTCGCCGTCGAAGCGCTGAACATCATGGAGCAGCGGAAGATTACGTCGATCGTCGTGGTCGAGGACGGAAGCCAGCGGGTCGCCGGCGTCGTGCACGTGCACGACTTGTGGCGAACGGAGATGTTCTAGAGACATTGCGATTGCAGACTTCGATGACTTCGATGATTCGAGTTGACAGTTGATCAACGGGCAACGCGTATCCGGCTCATCCTGTTCGACGTCGACGGCGTCCTGACGGACGGACGGGTCGTGCTGCATGGCGACGGCAGCGAAAGCAAGCAGTTCCACATCCGGGACGGCATCGTCATGGTCTGGGCGCAGCGCGTCGGGCTGAAGGTCGGCCTGCTGTCGGCCCGCATGTCGGCCACCACGACCGAGCGCGCCGCGCAACTGGGCATCACGCTCGTGCATCAGGGCGTGCCGAGCAAGATCGAGGCGTACGAAGAGATCGTGGGCGATATCGGCTTGAACGACGACGAAGTCGCCTACATGGGCGACGACATCGTCGACCTCGCCGTGCTCGGCGCGCGTCGGCCTGGCCGCCGCGCCGGCCGACGCCGTGCCGGAGGTCCGCGAGCGCGTGCACTGGATCTCGCCCTCGGCCGGAGGGTGCGGCGCCGCCCGGGAGCTGCTCGAATTGATCCTGCGCGCCCAGGGTCGCTGGGACAGCCATCGTCAGCTCCTTTCGTCCGCGAGGCGCAGCGCGCATGAACGGGTACGAGCCGCTGCTCGCCGGCCTGCTTGCCCTCCTGGCCGGGCTCGCCATCGGCAAGGCGTGGGAGCGCTACAAGCTGCGCGACGGCAAGTGGTTCGACCGGCGCCGCGCGCGCCAGTCTCCGCACTACATCCTCGGGCTGAACTTCCTTGTCGCCAATCAGATCGATCAGGCGATCGAAGAACTGGGCCGCGCCGCGAGCCTCGAGAACGACGCGCTCGAAGTGCACATGATCCTCGGCAACCTGTATCGCGAGAAGGGGCAGGTCGGCAAGGCGATCACCGTTCACCAGAGCCTGCTGCAGCGCCCGAGGCTCACGCGGCTGGAGCACGCCCACGTGCTGCTCTGCCTCGGCCTCGATTACAAGCGAGGCGGATTCGTCGATCGGGCGCTCGAGGCGTTCAACGAGGTGCTGCGCCTCGATCCGAAGAACGAGTACGCCCTCGTCAACCTCCAGAAGCTGCACGAGGAGCAGCATCAGTGGACCGAGGCCTACGACACGCGCCGCCGGCTCTCGGCACTCACCAATACCGGCGAGCCGTCGCAGAACCAGGCCATTCTCGCGTTTCTCGACAACGAAATCGGCCTCGAGGCGATGCGGCGCAAGGACTACCCCGAGGCGATCCGGCGTTTCGACGCCGCCATCGATCTCGATGCGCGGGCGGTGCCGGCCTATCTGAACCTGGGCGACGTCCGCGTCGCGCAAGGGAAGGACCAGGACGCCGCCACCGTCTGGGAGAAGCTGATCGAGGTGGCGCCCGATCGCGCCTACCTGGCGTTCGACCGGCTCGAAGCGCTTGCCGTGCGGACCGGATCGCCCGAGCGCTTCACGCGCGTGTGCCGGCGGCTGATCGACGAAAACCCGCAGGACTGGCGGGCGCGCCTGGCGCTGTCGCGCCACCTGGCCGCCAGCGGGCGCGCACATGACGCGCTCGACCTGCAGTTTGCTGCGCTCGTGCAGAATCCCCATGCGCTGAGCATCCACCAGGCGATCTGGCGGGCGCTGGCGCAGCTGCAGTACCCCGCCTCGCTCGTCAGTCGCTACAGCGAGCTGACGCGGCACGCGGTCTTCTACCTCGACCCTCACGTCTGCATGCGATGCCGCTACCGGAGCACGGAACTGCTCTGGCAGTGCCCGCACTGCCACGACTGGAACACGTTCGTGGAGGAGCGGATCGCCCCCGCGCAGGACGCAACCGAAGTCGAGGTCTAGCAGTACAGACCGCCGTTTTCAGTAAAATTACCGGACGAGCTTAGCCCTTCCGGGCACCCTTTCCTTGCTCGAGGACCTCAATGACCGGATCCGACCCAGAAGCAGGTGTGCCGATCGTTCTCACGGCCCCGCTGACCGAGATCATCGACCACGCGGGTTACTTCATTCAGATGAGCATGGCGTCCCTGCCGATCTGGCTGGAAGGGATCATCAACAGGAAGTATCCGAAGTGGCGCGAGGTCGAGTACAACGACGACGGGACGGCCCGCTCGATGCCGGCGGGGATCCGCGTGCTCGAAGCGTCCCTGCACCGCCGCTTTCCGGCTCGCGACGTCGTCTGCTGCTACCCGGCCGATCTCGAGAAATTCGTCGGTCCGAATACCCGGGTCGTGGCGGTGTCCACCCACAATCCGCTGGGCGTCACCTTCGCCGCCGGCGTCTATACCTCGATTTTTGGATCGTCGAAGCAACCGATCAATTCGCACTACTCGCGCGAGCTGTTTGCGCAGATCAAGAACAACCCCCATCGCGATCGCTTCAAGGTGATTGTCGGCGGATCGGGCGGATGGCAGATCGATCAGACCAACAGCTACGAAGAGCTCAGCGTCGACTGCATCGTCGAGGGCCGCAGCGAATCGGTGGAGACGCTGAGCCTGTTCGAGAAGGCGCTGAGGAACGAGCCTCTGCCCCGCCGGATCGATGTGCAGCACCCGAAAGATCGCGACGGCATCCTCTTTCCAGACCGCCGGACGACGTTCGGTGTCGTCGAGATGACCACCGGATGCGGCCGCCGCTGCCAGTTCTGCCTGCCGGATCTGAACCCGCAGATCGACCTGCCGAAAGACAAGATCATGGACGCGGTCCGTGCGAACGTGCGCGAGGGCAACAAACAGATTTCGCTGGCGACGGAAGACATGTTCATCTGGGGGCAGGTCCACACGTCCACGCCGTTCTACTTTCCCAACCGCGAGGCGCTCCTCGATCTGTACTCGTCGATCGTCAACACGCCCGGTGTGGAACAACACGTCCTGAGCCATGCCACCATGGCGCCGGCGGTTGTCGATCCCGTGCTGATCGAGAAACTCTCGGCTGTGCTGCTCGAGAAGAGCCCGATTCATCTACCGGTTCTCAGCACCCATCCCCGTCACAAGGCCCTCGTCCCGCTGATCGGTCTCGAGACGGGTTCCGTGCGGATGGCCAGGCAGATCATGCCGAGCAAAGGCGTGCCGTTCCCGATCGAGGAGTGGCCGAGCGTCGTGGTGCAGGGCCTCAAGACCCTCAACGACAACAATTGGTTCCCGGCGATGACCCTGATCGTCGGCAACCCTGGCGAAACGGACGAGGACTGCCGTGAAACGCTCGATCTGATTTACGAAGTCGAGCGGCGCGGTCTGTTCGCTTTCTTCATCCCGTCCATCTTCACCCCGCTCCACGACACGCGGATGGAGCAGAAGAAGGGCGTCACCGAGACGAGGCAGCTCACGCCGCTGCAGTGGCAGCTGATGATGAAGTGCTGGAAGATGAACCTCCGGCCCGGCAATGCCAGTTGGTGGGGGCCGGCGGCGTGGCGGACGGGCGCGCTCGCCCTGTGGGCGTGGAAGCTGCGCAAATTGAACGGTCCCGGCTTCACGTGGCCGCTCTTCCTGTTCGCCAGCGCGTTGCCGGAGAAACTGATGGCCAGGATGGGCAAGATTCATCTGGGGCGGCCGCTGAAAATCAAGAGCCGCAGGGAACTGCTGAAGACCATCAAGCCGCACCAGCGTGAGTACCTGCGGGCCGACACCGGGGATATCGAAGATATCAGAATCTGAGGATCTGAGGATCTGCGGATCTGAGGATCTATCTGAGGATCTTGGGAAGCGTCTGATCCAGATTCAACGATAGATTCCTCAGATCCTTGGATTCTCAAATCCTCAGATTCGGATCTCTAAGCAACGTCAGCGTTTCGTCCACCTGCCGGTCGGTTTCCTCGAAGCTGCCGTCCGTGCGAATCACGAAATCTGCGCGCTGCGCCTTTTCTTCGGTTGGCCATTGCGCGGCCAGGCGCTGCCGCGCTTCGGCGTCGCTCATTCCGCGCTTCAGGAGCCGCGCCACCTGCACTTCCATCGGACACGCCGTGACGACGACGCGATCGAAATCGCCGGCGTGGCCGGACTCATAAAGCAGCGGTACATCGACGACCGCCAGCGGCAAGCCAGGCAGCTCCAGCTCGAAGGCGCGAAGTCCGGCCCGTATGGCGCGATAGACCGCCGGATGCACCATCGCCTCGAGCTCGCGCCGCGCGGCGGGGTCGGCAAAGACAATGGGGCCCAGCCTGGCGCGATCGACGCTTCCGTCGGCGGCGAGGACCTCCTGCCCGAACCGGGCGGCAATCGCGGACGAGGCTTCCGTCCCGGCCGCGGTCACGCCGTGGGCAAGCAGGTCTGCATCGAGGCACGGCACGCCCCGTCGGCGGAACTGTTCGAGCACGTGGCTCTTGCCGGTGGCGATCCCGCCGGTGAGGGCGACTTTCAGCATCCGTTGACTTTTTTGCACTGGCGCCGGGGCCCCACCCCCGGCGCGAACTGACGCTGATGCCTCGCGGGAGACCGCTCGCGCTACCTCACGCGGCTGCCGCGTCGGGGACCTCGGCATGGCCGCAGGCGCTCCTGCCCTTCCCGCCTATCCTGCCCATCCCGCCCATCCTGCCCTCTGTTGCGCAGCCGCGAGGGTGTTCCTGAGGAGCATCGCAATCGTCAACGGACCGACTCCACCGGGAACCGGACTGAGGGCGCCTGCTACCTGTTCGACCGACGGATGGACGTCGCCGATGACGATCGATCCACGGCGCTCGAACGTCTCGCGCCGCTTCGAGCCGGCCGCGAACAGACGCTCGACCGTCGCGCGGTCGCTCAAGCTCGTGATGCCGACGTCGATGACGGCGGCGCCGGGCTTGACGAACTTCTCGGTGACGAACGCGGGCCGGCCGATGGCCGAGACGAGGATGTCCGCCTCGGCGGCGACCGCCGGAAGATCCGGCGTCCGCGAGTGGCAGATCGTGACGGTCGCGTGCCGGTGCAGCAGCAGAAGCGCCATCGGTTTGCCGACGATGTCGCTGCGTCCGATGACCACCGCCCGCTTTCCGCCGATTTCAATCCCGGACCGCTGCAGCAGCTCGATGACGCCCAACGGGGTGCACGGGACGAGCCGGGCTCGATTCTGCACGAGCAACCCGACGTTGACGGGATGGAACCCATCAACATCCTTGTCAGGCCGGATCGCGTCGAACATCTGCCGTTCGGCGTTCGGCCCCATCGCTTCCGGTAGCGGGGACTGGACGAGGATGCCGTCGTGCGCGTCGCTCCGATTCAGCCGTTCGACCAGCTCCAGAAGCTGCGGCAGGGTGGCCGTCGCGGGCAGGCGCTCGAGATCAGCACGCAAACCCGCCTCTCCGGCCGACTTCAGCTTGCCGCGGACGTAAATCTCTGAGGCGGGATCCTCGCCAACCAGCACGATGCCAAGCCCCGGCGGTCGCCCCACTCGGGCCCGAAAGGCCTCCACCTCGGGAGCGACCTCTGCTCGAATCTGATTTGCGACGGCGACGCCGTCAAGGAGTCGTGCGGGCATGGTGAGCGTCTGCGGCCATGCCAATTATACCGTGAGGCGCTCGAGGTACGCGCGGACGCGAGCCTCCGGATTGCCGTCCACGAGCAGATCGCTGATCACGGCGACGCTGTCCGCGCCAGCGTCGATGACAGCCGGCGCGCTCTCGAGCGCAATGCCGCCAATCGCCACGAGCGGCAGGCCGGCTGCACGCGCGGCCCTGGCAGCTTCCCGCACGCCGTCGAGACCGATCGCCGGGTTGTTGGATGGCTTCGTCCGCGTGTCGAACACCGGGCCGATCGCGAGGTAGCTTATCGGTTGACCAACCGCGGCATCCACCTGTTCCTGTGTGTGGGTCGACAAACCGACCATCGCCTGCTCGCTGACGAGGTGACGAACCAGGGCTGGCGCGAGGTCGTCCTGCCCGACGTGCACGCCGTCCGCTCCGCTCAGCCGTGCGATATCGGCACGGTCGTTGACGATCACGTGCGCGTGCGCCCCGTGCGCCAGCGCCACGATCGCCGACGCGGTGTCGAACAGCCATTTGCCTGGCGCCGCCTTCGCGCGAAATTGCAGGAACGTGGCGCCCCCGCTCAGAAACGCCGACGCCAGATCGACCACCGGCAAGCCTGCGCCGCGGGCGGCATCGGCGTCGACAATCGCCATCAAGGCGAGGGCAGGTTTCATGGATGAGTGAGGATCTGAGGATCTGAGGATCTACGGATTTGAGGATCGCATGAGAATCAGATCCTCATGTTCTCAGATCCTCAGATCCTCAGATCTAAGTGTCTATCTAGACCGCCTCAGCGAGCCGGCCCGGAGTAGGGCGCGACAGCAGCCGTTCCATGAACGACGTGCTGAGCTTGCCGGCGATGAAATCGGCGTCGGCCAGGATGCGCAGGTGCAGCGGGATGGTGGTCTTGATGCCCTCGATGACGGTCATCTCGAGCGTCCGCTTCATCCGCGCGATGGCCTCCTGGCGATCGCGGCCGTGGACGATGATTTTCGCGATCATCGAGTCGTAGTACGGGGAGACCGTGCAGTCGGAGTGAGCGAACGTCTCCACGCGGACGCCCGGCCCGCCGGGGACGCTGAAAGCGTGAATCAGTCCGGGCGAAGGCACGAAGGTCTCCGGATCTTCGGCGTTGACGCGGCACTCGATCGAGTGACCGGTGAAGGTGACTTCCGCCTGCTTGAACCGGAGCCGCTCGCCCGCCGCGATGCGAATCTGTTCCTTGACGATGTCGATGCCGGTCACCATCTCGGTGACCGGATGCTCGACCTGCAGCCGCGTGTTCGCTTCCATGAAGTAGAAGCGGCCATCAGGATCCATCAGGAACTCGAACGTCCCCGCGTTGGTGTACTGCACGGCCTTGGCGGCGTCGATGACGATCGCGCCCATCCGGCGTCGCATCTTGTCGCTGAGCGCGGGCGAGGGCGACTCTTCGAGCAGCTTCTGGTGCCGCCGCTGGATCGAGCACTCGCGTTCGCCGAGGTGGATGACCGACCCGTGCTGGTCGCCGAGGACCTGGAACTCGATATGGCGTGGCGATTCGATGTACTTCTCGAGGTACACGTCGCCGACGCCGAACGCCGCTTCGGCTTCACGCTGCGCCGTCTTGAAGGCATGCGACAGCTCGCCCACGGCTCGCACGACGCGCATGCCGCGGCCGCCGCCGCCGGCCGTCGCCTTGATGATGACCGGATAGCCGATCTCCTTGGCCGCCTTGATCGCCTTGTCCTCGGACTCGATCGGTCCGTCGGTGCCCGGCAGGATCGGCACCCCCGCCTTCTTCATGACGCGGCGCGCCCGCGCCTTGTCGCCCATCAACCGGATGACCTGCGGGGTCGGCCCGATGAACTTGATATGGCAGGCCTCGCAGACCTCGGCGAGATAGGCGCTCTCCGACAGGAACCCGTAGCCCGGGTGGATCGCGTCGGCGCCGGTGATCTCGGCGGCGCTGATGACGGCCGGCACGTTCAGATAGCTGTCGGCGCTGCGTGCCGGGCCGATGCAGACGTCCTCGTCGGCGAACCGCACGTGAAGCGAGTTCTCGTCGGCCTCCGAGTACACCGCGACGGTCTTGATGCCCAGCTCGCGGCAGGCGTAGAGGACCCGCAGGGCGACTTCCCCGCGGTTGGCGATCAGGATTTTCTTGAACATCTACCTTGTTCTTATCGCGAAAAGCCGCTCCCCGTACTGCACGGGCTGACCGCTTTCGACGTAGATGTTCACGATCTCGCCGTCGTATTCGGAGTCGATTTCGTTCATCAGCTTCATCGCTTCGATGATGCAGAGCACCTGCCCCTTCTTCACACCGGCGCCGATATCGACAAAGGGAGGCGACCCGGGCTCGGGCGAGCGATAGAACGTGCCGACGATCGGCGACTTGACGACGGCAAGCTCGATGTCGGTGAGCTCGTCCCCGGCGTCTGGACTCGAGGCCGCCGAGACGGGAACAGCCGGCGCGGCCGCGCGAGACGCCGGCGCCGCGACCGGAGCCGCGCTTACGGGAGGAGCCGGGTGAGCCGCAACGCCGCCGGCGGCGTCCTTGCGCACCTTCAGCCGCAGTCCCTCGTGCTCGATCTCGAGCTCGGACAACTCGTGCTCGCGCACGAGATCCAGGATCTGCTTCAACTGCTCGACGTTGATAATCAATGTGCGATCGTGAATCTAAGGAGGTGAGGACCTGAGGAGCTGGGATTCTTCGAGGTTCCGGCCGGCCAAATCCTTAAATTCATAGATTCTCGAATCCTCAAATCTCGATTAACAGTCGTGACCTCGGTCAGGACTTCGACGCCGTTGGCCGTCACCAACACGTCGTCTTCGATGCGGACGCCGCCCCAGTCCGGAAGGTAGGCGCCCGGCTCGATGGTGAAAACCATGCCGGCAGCGACAGCTTCGTCGCGGGTATCCACGGCGTCGATTCCAGGCCGCCGCCTGGTGATGCGCGGATCCTCGTGCACTTCGACGCCGAGGCCGTGCCCCGTGCCGTGCCCGAAGGCCTCCGCCAGGCCGTAACGTCCCAGCGTCTCGCGCGCCGCGGCGTCGATCTCCAGGCGCGAAGCCCCGGGACGGACCGCCGCAGATAGCGCGGTCGTGCGCTTCGAGGACCGCGTTGTAGACCTCCCGAGCCCTCGACGTGGCGGGTCCGATCGATACGGTTCTGGTCAAGTCGACGCAGTATGAAGCGTAGACCCCGCCGAAGTCCAGCACTACGAGGTCGCCTTCGCTTAATATTCGCTCGCCGGGGTGTGCGTGCGGGCAGCGCCGCGTTGGGCCCGCTGGCCACAATCGTCTCGAACGCCGTGCGGCTGAATCCGCCCTGCCGGATGTGCCAGTCGATGGCCAGCGCCATTTCCCGTTCGGTCCTGCCCGCCCTGACGTCTCCGAGCACGGCGTCCGCCACTGCCGACAGCCGGCGCGCCGCCTCGCGGAGCGTTTCGATCTCGTAGTCGTCCTTCACCACGCGCGAGCGTTCGACGATGCTCTCCGTCGCAACGAGCGCGACGGAACCCGGCGACTGCTCGAGCGTGGTGCGTGATCCACGCGTGTCGCGCCACCGTCAGGTGTGCCGCTTCGAAGCCGACCCGGGCGGGCCCGAGCGCTGTCAGGCGCTGCACGAGCGTCACGTCATAGGCGCCGTCGACCCGCGTCAGCTCGAGCGCGGGAAAATCGCGCTGCAGCCGCTCGATTTCGGTGACATATCGCGAGTCGGTCAGGCACTCCAGGCGATCGGCGGTGAGGATGACAATCGCCGACGTCCCGGTGAAGTTGGTCAGGTAAAGAACGTTCGGCAGCGACGTGACGACGAGCGCGTCGAGACGCTGTTCGGCGAGCGCGGCGCGAATCGCCTGATGACGGCGTTCAAGCGCTTCACGGGGCGCGTGCGACATGGATGGCGGCGAGCCACTCCTCGAGCGCCGCGACAGTCCGTGTCGCGCGATCGTCAGGGCTCGGGTCCAGCGTACCACCGACGGGGCCTGGCGTGGCGGCGGCCAGTGGGGGCGCCGGACCAACGTCAACCGCAGCGTTCGCGGAGAGCGCAGAGGAAGCGGATCTCGGTAGCGCCGTCGCTCGCGTGGGCTCCGGCTTTAGCTGCGCGGCTCTTCGTGGGATCCGGCTTTAGCCGGATCGTCCACTCAGCGGCGACCGCGGCGGAGTGGTGACCTGTGCCGCCGTTGCCGCGGGGACTGCCGGAGGCGGCTTGGGCGGCGGCGGGGGCGTGTGCTTCAGCAGCTCGTGCTGCATGTGCTCGAGCGTCAGGCCACCGACCGGGGCTGGCTTCGCGGGCTCGACCTGACGCGCCAGGTCGGCGATCGTCTCCTCGAGATCGGGATCGTTGCGGGCGAGCAGCAGCGCCGCCCTGTATTGCAGCCAGCGCCTCAGCCAGGTCGCCGCGCCGGTGGTGGATCTCGGCGAGGCCGCGGATCGCCGCCAGGTTTTCCGGAGCGCTCGTGAGCACCCGGACCAGCTCGGCCTGCGCCTCGTCGTTCTGACCGAGCTCGACGAGGGCGCGCCCGAGCGTCACGCGCGCCGACAGGTACGCCGGATGAATCTCGAGGCCGGCCCGGCACGTATCGACCGCCTCCTGATACTCCCCGGCGCGACGCAGCTCCTCGGCCAGCTGGGCGAAGGCAATCGACGCCGAATCCTTCTGGACCCGGCGCCGCAAGTCATCGATGCGTGAATTTTCGGCCATTTCGATCGAGCGGATGCTCGAACGTCAGTTCACTGTGATGAGGGCGCTTTTGGAGCCGGATTGCCCGATGTCGTCGGTGATCGTCAGCGTCACGACGTATGTTCCAGCGGAGCCGAAGTCGTGCGTGACGCTCGGGCCGATTTTCGTCGTGCCGTCGCTCCAACTCCATCGAAAGCCGGAGTTGGAAATCGCGTGTCCGGGCGACACGCTGCCGGCGTCGCTGAACGTCACCACCTGCCCGACGGCAGCGGGATTCGTGCGAGATCACGAAGTTCACCGCGAAGACCGCAGGGGTATTGGTGGCGGTTGGCGTCAGGAAGCGGATGGCGGCGCTGAAGCTGTTCCCAGCCTGCGCATCCGTGCCCACCGGCGTGGCCACAATCGTGATGCCGCCCGCTCGCATTGGCGCATTCGGGCAAGGGCAGCGGCAGTGTCGGGGCAGTAAACACGACGCTGGCGCGGCCGTCGCTGGCGGTCGTGACGTCGGTCAACGAAAGGCGACCGCAGGCTGACACAATGCCGCCGGACACGAGATCCAGATGCACGCGGAGGTTCGCCAGCGGCGCACCTGACGCGTCCCGATCGCCTGGACGATGACGACCGACTGCTGCCCGTTGAGCACGAGCGGTGTCCGGGTTCGTCGTCAGCGATGAGACTGGTCGCAAAGCCGGAGGGCCCGGTCAATGCCGGCGACCGACGCTTGATCCAGCGTACATGCCGACGGCCGACACCGCGACGGCGATCGCCCAGAGCGTCAATCCACGCGTGATCATTCGGTTAGTCCCCAAAATTTCCGAAATTCGATCAGGATCGATCCGGTCGCGCTGACGTCGTTCCCCACTTGATCGGACCCGAAGAACGTCACGTCAGCGATCGTGCTGATGATGTTCGGATTGTCGATGAGCTGCACGAGCGGCGATTCGCTCTTCGCCACATGCCGGACCAGCTCGAACCCAGTCGACCGCCGTTCCGCCGGCGGCAATCGTCGCGGTCACCGCGCCGTCGAATGGATGTGGCACATCGACCCCCGGCATGTTGCGTCCGTCGGCGCGTCGAAACTCCACGCGGTAGCGCGTGATGGTCACGTCGTTGTTCGTGCGTCGGCGCGAGCCGGTGACGTCTTTCATGATGACGGCCAGCGAGGCCGTCCCAGGATCGTTGAAGACGTCGGGCAGGGGCTGGCAGCCGAGCACGGAGCGTGATCACGTTCGGATCACGTCCGACAGCAGGAAGGCCGATGCCGTCGTCCCGGCCGCAAGTGAATTGACCGCGAGCATGACCGGCGCGTCGCTCGACGTCACGACGTCGCCGCACGACACGGTGGCGGCGGCAACGACCGCCAGCCCGGCCCACCGAACGAGACTACGCATTCGCATCAGCTTCCTGCTCACTCTCATTGGTTCCTGATGATCCTCGGCGTGATGAAGATCAGCAGCTCCGTGTTCTGATCGGTAATCGACTCGCGCTTGAACAGCCAGCCGAGCAGCGGAATGCTGCTCAGGCCGGGCGTCGAATCCCGGCTCTCGGTGGACGAGCTGGTGTAGATGCCGCCGATCACCGTCGTCTGCCCGTCGAGGACGAGCACGGTGGTGTTGGCGCGCTGGGTGTTGATCGGCGGAATGCCGTTGACCTGGTTCCCGAAGTCCGGCGATTCGTTCGCGATCAGGATCTGCATGATGACCGTGTTCGCCGCGGTAATCTGCGGCGTCACCCGCAACGACAGCGACGCGTCCCTGAACGACACCGTGACCGTGTTGTTCGTCGAGGTCTGAATCGGGATCTGGACGCCCTGCACCACTTCGGCCGCGACGTTGTTCAGCGTGGACACTTTCGGCGACGACAGCAGGCGGCCGTTGCCCGATTCTTCGAGCGCCGTCAGCGCCACGTCGAGGCTGAACGCCCCGTTGATCGATCCCAGTTGCAGCCCGATGGCGCTATTGACCGCGCCGTCCGCAGGGAGGTTCACCGCCGTCGAGTTCGTGGCCCCGCCGGCCGGCCCCTGCTGGCCCAATCGGCCGCCGAGCGTTCCGCTGTTGGGAAACGCCAGGTTCGTGGTGTTGCCGAGCTGCGGCGAGACGATGCCGTTGAACCCCCACTGGATGCCGAGCGCCCGCGCGTAGTTCTTGTTCGTCTGCACGATGCGCGCTTCGATCTCCACCTGCGGCTGCGGCACGTCGATCGTGTCAATCAGATCCGACGCGCTCGGTCAGCCGATCCTGGAGATCGGTGATGATCAGCGTGTTCGTGCGGGGGTCGACCGACACCTGGCCGCGGCTCGAGAGAATGTTCGTCTGCTTCAGCAGCGCGACGATTTCCTCGCCGCGCGAGTAGCTGAGCTGACGCGTCAGCGTGGTGAGCTGCCCGGCGCTCTCCGCCGCGATGCGCGGCCTGTTCCCTCGCGCGTGTTCTCGGCGGCGAAGACCGCGACCGGCGCAATCCGGACGATCGTCCCGTCCACGCGGTAACTCGAGCCCGTTGGCGCGCAGGATGATGTCGAGCGCCTGATCCCACGGCACGTCGCGCAACGCCACGTCGACCGTGCCGGTCACCCTCGGGTCGATGACCATGTTGAGGCCGCTGATCTCGGCGAAGCTCCGGAGCACGGCGCGCAGGTCGGCGCCCTGAAAGTCGAGGCTGATCGGATTTCCGGTGAATTGCGTTCCGCCCTGGCCGGCCGGGACCTGCGCCTGCGCCTGATCGCCTGAACGCCGACCTGCCCTGGCGCCCGAGGCGGACGCATGGCCGCCTGGGCCTGCGCGAGCGGCTGCGGCGCTGGCAGTGGCAGTGGTGAATTCGCGACGCTGAGCGCGGGAGCGCCCGCCGTCTGCGGCGCCGCGCGCCGGCTCGGTCAAGCCAAGCACTGCCAGCGGATCGACCACCGGAGACTGCGCGATCTCGAGCGCCTTCATCGCGTCAGGCGGCTGACCGTTCGCCGTGTTGGACTGCTCGGCAACGGCCGGCAGGACGTACGGCTGGCCGGTCGGCTTGTCGAAGTCGATCACGACGGTGTTGCGATCGCTGCGCACGTGGTGCGCGACCGGCTGCGACAGCGTGATGCGCACGCGCGCGGCGGGCGCGCCGAGCGACTCCACCGGCTCCACGGAGACGCCGGCAATCGGACTGCTCGCGCTCGACGCGACGGAATTCGCCACGCCGCTCGGCGGCCACGTTGCGGAAGTCGATGGTGATGGTCAGCGGATCGGGACGCGCGGCGACGTATCCGACCGGATCGGTCGCCTCGATCACGAGCGACGCGCCTTTGCTGTGGACGCGCGAGCTGATCGTCGTCAAGCCGGGCGCCGGCGATCGGCGCCACGGAGCACCGGCGCCGGTCGCGCTCAGCAGCGTGCCGGCCGCGACCACAGTGAGAAACAGGGCAAGGCCCCTCTTCACGGCTACTCCTTGGCGCCTTCTTGCGAACGCAGCAGTTTATGAATCTCCCGCTGCTTCACGAGCGACAGCGGATCGTTGACTTCCTGAACGATGACGAGCCCGGTGGTGGTGACCGTTCGAATCGTGCCGTCGACGAACTTGTCGCCCTGGCGCACGATGTAGGTTTTGTTGTCGGGCGCCTGAATCATCGCGATCAGGGCGCCGCGGCTGACGAGCACGCCGCGCACCGTAATCTCGGCGACCGTCAGTCCCGCAGCTCCGTCGGTCCGCGCGCCCGGCGTTTGCGGCGTGCTGCCGGTACCCAGCAGATTCAGGAACGGATCGCGCCGGCCATCGGGCTGCATAGGTGTAGTTCTCCGGCCGGGTTCGGGAACGAGCGCGGGTGCGACGGGCGCCTCCGCCTGAGCGCGGTGCCGGTGCCTGGGCGGGCGGCGGTGTCGGCGCAGCTGCCGGCGTCTGAGCGGGCGCCGCTGTCTGGGCGGAAGTGACGCTGGCGACGGCCAGACAGGCCGCGAGGAAACGAGGCGGCGGCCTTCGCATGACTTACGCGGCCTTCTTGGCCGGCGCGGGCTTGGCGCCTGCGCCGCTGGCCGGCGCCGCAGGCTTGTCGAGCAGCACGAACGTCGTCGCGACGCAGGTCGCGGTAATCGTCGCGTTCGACGTCGCCGGCCCGGTCCTTGCCCCTTCACGTCGAGGCCGGAGATGTTCACGATGCGGGTGAACTTGCCGACGCGGTCGAAGAAGATCGCCAGGTTGTGATACGTGCCCTCGAGCTCCAGGTTGATCGGCCACTCGGCGTGGAGCTGCTTGGTGACGACGGGCGCCGGCTTGAAGCTCTTGATGACAGGTTGGACTGCGTCGCAACCGTCTGCATGCGGCGCAGCAGGTCGGCGGCGTCCTTCTCTTCCGGCAGCACCGCTCGCAGGTTCTCGAGCCGCGCCTCGAGGTTGCTGACCTCCGCCTTGAACTCCGGCAGCTGCTTGGCCGTGTTCACGCCCTTGGTGATGTCGGCCTTCAACTTGACGAGCTGCGTCTGGCGACCCGTCGAGCTCGGCCTTCACCGGCATCTCGTAGTAGTAGTAGAACGCCCCGCACGCGCCCACGCGCGAGCGCGACGAAGGCGCCGACCTGCGCATACCACGGTAATTTCGTGAGACTCAGTTCCATGATGATGCTACCCGCCGTATCGGGGCCGCGGCCCCGCGGCTTTATTCCTACCGCCTCGGCGCCGCCGCGGCCGGGAGCGGCCGGCGCCGTTTCCCCGGGCCGCTGAAACTGCGCCCTGAGCGTGAACTTGACCAGCTCGCCGGGTGGCTGCGGGAGCGGCTCGCGTCGTCGTGCCGACGATGTCGATCGATCGCTTGAAGTAGCCCGACGCTTCGAGGTTGTCGACGAAGTCCGACACGCCCGTCTGCGTCGTGGAGAGGCCGTCGATGAGGACGTCGGCGCCCACCTGCTTCACCTCGGTCAGCCAGAGCATCGGCGGCAGCGACCGGCTGATCTGATCGAGCATGTGGACCGGACCGGTCTGGCCCTTGCGCAGATCCTCGATGAGCACGACGCGCTGCTGAAAGCTGCGCCTTGCGCTGCTCGAACTCCTGAACCTGCTTGATGATCGAAGAGCAGGCGCTGGGTTTCCTGCTGCGCGGCGGCAATCTCCGGGTCGACGGCGGTCGACTGCTGCCCGAGGCTCCAGTACCGCCAGCCGATGAACAGCCCGGCCACCACGAGGATCAGGCTGCAGCCGACCGTCAGCTTCTGGCCGGTCTGGAACGCCAGCTTCTTCTTCGACGGCGTGCGCTCGGAGGCGAGGAGATTGATGCGAATCATCGGTCGCCCGCCTTTCGCAGCGCGAGGCCGACCGCCACCGCCGCCGTCGCCACCAGGTTCTCGGGGTTCGTGATGCCGAGGCGCTTGGGCTCGAACGAGATCTTCCGGAACGGGTCGAAGGTCTCGACGGGTGCGCCGAACCGCTCTTCGAGCGCCTGGGCGAAGCCGTCCACGCGCGAGGCGCCGCCGCTCAGCACGATGCGATCGATGCGGTCGGAGGACGCCGTCGCCTTGAAGAAGTCGAATGTCTTCTGGATCTCGAGGAGGACGTTCTCGGTCATCGCGTGCAGGACCGGCCGCACCTCCTCGAAGGTGACGCCCTCGACCGCTTCGCCCTTCTTCAGGAGCTCCGCGCTCTCGAACGGGAGGTTGAGCTCTTTCTGCACCGCCTCGGTATAGGCGTTGCCGCCCGACGAGATATCACGCGTGAACACCGACTGTTCGCCGCTCAGAATGTTGATGTTGATCGCGCTGGCGCCGGCGTTCAGCAGCACGACGACCGACTGCGGCTCGAGGCCGTAGTTGGTCTCGTACGCGTTCTGCAGCGCAAAGGCGTCCACGTCGACGACGACGGCCACGCGGCCGGCCTGCGAGATGACGCCCATGTAGTCGGCGATCTTTTCCTTCTTGGCCGCCACGAGCAGCACTTCCATCGTGCCCTTCGAGTCCGGGCCCCGTGCCCGCATCGAGAATCTGGTAGTCGAGATTGACGTCCTGGATATCGAAGGGGATGTACTGCTCCGCTTCCCAGTAGATGGACTCGGCCAGCTCCGCCTCGGTCATGACGGGAAGGCTGATCTTCTTGACGATGACCGCATTCCCCGAGAGGGACGCCGCGACTTCCTTCGTCTTGAACGCCTTGTTCTCGAAGAGGCGGCGGATGGCGTCGGCGACGGCGGTTCCGTCGATGATGGCGCCGTCCACGATGCTGTCGGGCGGCACCGGCTCGACGGCGAACGCCGTGACCTTGAAGCCTTTGCCCGACGACTTCAGCTCGACCGCCTTGACGGCGCTGGAGCCGATGTCGAGACCGACGACGGCTTTCGATTTCCCGAGACCAAACATCTGTAAACCCTGATTCTGTGGACGTGACCGGAACTGCCGGACCAGCTGCCGAGCGCAAAGGTGATACCAGCCGCGAGATCAACTGGAATGCCGGCTTTCCGGCGTCGGACTGGCGAAATCTGCACCGAACCAGCTGGCCTGCCGAGTGCAATCGCTGCCAGCCCTCGACGGCCGATCACGAAATCGTTGCAGTTGGCACGCGGCTGGGCCCCGCCCTCGCGGACCTTTATCGGCACGAACGGCTGCCGGGCGTGATACCTTTCGTGACACTCGACAGCCCGGTGATGCGCTTGACAGTGCCCAGAAAGGCTCGTATGATTTGGGTTTACCGTTGCCTGGACCTGTCCGACCGAAGCGGCTGACAAGAAGTTTATCCGGACAGGAAATCCCCTACATCGGTTCTTCTCGGTCGCGTGAAAGGCGGGGCTCGTGCCCGCGCGGGAAATCGCGGGTTCAATGCCCGTGGGAAATAGTAATGTCTACGTTCATGGCCAACGCCAGCCAGGCCGCCGCGGATAGCCGCTGGCACATCATCGATGCCGAGGGTCAGGTGCTCGGGCGCCTCGCCACCTTGACGGCGCGACTGCTTCAGGGCAAGCACAAGCCCACCTACACGCCGTTTCTCGACACCGGCGATTTCGTGGTCGTCGTCAACGCGGCAAAGGTCAAGCTGACCGGCCGCAAGGAAGACCAGAAGATTTACCGGCAGCACAGCGGCTACGAGGGCGGATTGCGCGAGGAGCGCGCGCGCCTGATTCGTCAGCGCAAGCCCGAGCGGCTCGTCGAAGAGGCGGTGCACGGCATGCTGCCGAAAACCAAGCTCGGCGCGGCCATGTATCGCAAGTTGAAAGTGTACGCCGGTCCGGATCACCCGCACGCGGCGCAGAAACCATCCAAACTCGAGGTCGCGTAACGTGGCAGCAGTGCAGTATTACGGAACCGGGCGGCGCAAGACATCGACCGCCCGCGTGTTTCTCCGGCCCGGCACCGGGGCCATCAACGTCAACCACAAAGCCTTCGACGCCTTCTTCACCACCGAAGCGCTCCGCACCCAGATTCGCCAGCCGCTCACCCTGACGGAAACCGCCGACAAGTTCGATATTCTGGCGACCGTCTCGGGCGGCGGCGTCTCGGGGCAGGCCGGCGCCGTGCGGCTCGGCATCGCGCGCGCGCTCGTCGAATACAACCTGGAGCTGCGCAAGAAGCTGAAGGACGAAGGGCTGCTGACGCGCGACGCGCGCGCCAAGGAGCGCAAGAAGTACGGCATGGCGGGAGCGCGCAAACGCTTCCAGTTCAGTAAACGGTAAGGGAGGACTATTGGCCGCGATCGCGATGAAGGATCTGCTGGAGGCGGGGGTTCACTTCGGCCACCAGACCAAGCGCTGGAACCCGAAGATGAAGGAATACATCTTCGGCGAACGGAACGGCATCTACATCATCGACCTGGGCAAGACGGTGAAGGCGTTCCGCGAAGCCGAGGAGTTCCTCACACGCCTGGCGGCCGAAGGCCGGACGCTCCTGTTCGTCGGCACGAAGCGGCAGGCCCAGGACGTCATCGCCGAAGAGGCGCAGCGTTGCGGGATGTTCTACGTCAACGAGCGCTGGCTCGGCGGCCTCCTCACCAACTTCGCGACCATTCAGCGCAGCCTCGGCCGGCTGCGGGATCTCGAGGCGATGGCGACCGACGGACGGTTCGACACGCTCTCGAAGAAGGAAATCGCGCGCAACGAGAAAGAGCGCAAGAAGCTGGCGAAGAACCTCGACGGCATCCGCGGCATGTCGCGGCTGCCCGACGCCGTCTTCGTCGTCGATACGAAGAAAGAGAAGATCGCCGTCGACGAGGCGCGCAAGCTCAAGATTCCGGTCATCGGCATCGTCGACACCAACTGCGACCCCGACGAAGTCGACTTCGTGATTCCCGGCAACGACGATGCGCTGCGCGCGCTCCGGCTGTTCGCCTCGCGGATCGCGGATGCCATCATCGGCGGCCGCGACATGAAGCAGTCGGTGGACGCCGAGTCCGCGCGCGAGGCGGCCGAAGACGCGGCCGCCGCGGGCGACGATCGCCGGCAGCAGCGTCCGCCCCGCCGCCCGCGCGAAACGGCACCGGCATCGGCGTAGACTAACCGTCTCGAATTCGTGGGATCCGGCTTCAGCCGGATTGGTCCGCCTGAAGGCGGACCCCACGCAACGTGACAAGTCATCAACTCGCGAATCTCACCAATCTCCCATGGCCAATATCACCGCCGCCGATGTGAAGAAGCTCCGCGACCAGACCGGCGCGGGGATGATGGAATGCAAGGCCGCCCTCACCGAAGCCAACGGCAACTTCGAGGAGGCCAACCTGATTCTCCGGAAGCGCGGCCTCGCCAGCGCCGCCAAGAAGGCGGGGCGCGCGATGAGCGAAGGACTCATCGGCCACCGCGTGTCGCGCGGATCATCGCGAGCGGCATTCTGGTCGAAGTGGACTGCGAGTCGGATTTCGTCGCGCGGACGCCCGACTTTCAGCAGCTCGTCGAAGACGTCATCACCGAAATCGAGCGCGCCGGCGACGCGGCCAGCGACGCCTGGCTCGCCGATCCAAATGGCCCGATTCAGAAGCGCGTCGCGGCCGGCATCGCGAAGCTCGGGCGAGAACATGGCGGTCCGCCGTTTCGTCCGGTTCGCCGGCCAGGGCCCGACGAGCTATGTCGGACAGTACATCCACATTCCGCCGGCGGCAAGATCGGCGTGCAGGTCGAGTTCAGCGGCGTCGACGCGCAACTGGCGGCGCGCGACGAGTTTCCAGACGCTGGTCAAGGAGATCGCCATGCAGATTGCGGCGGCGCAGCCCTTCCTACGTCGCGCGCGACGGCCGTTCCGGCTGACATCCTCGACCGGGAGAAATCCATCTACCGCGCGCAGATGGAAGGCCAGGGCAAGCCGGCCACAGGTCATCGACAAGATCGTCGAGGGCAAGCTTGGGAGCTTCTACTCGCAGGTCGTGCTGCCCGATCAGGCATCAATCCGCGACCCGAAGATGACGGTCGCCGACGGTGCTGGCGGCCGCCACCAAGGCGCTCGGCGCGCCCGATCACCGTGACGCGCTTCGCGCGGCTGAAGGTCGGCGAAGCGGGCTAGGCCTTCCGGTGCCTGGTGCAGACTGCCAGGCTCTGGGTGCTGTGCATGGTGCATGCGCGCCCGACAGCCCGGCCAGCCATGGCATCCTGCACCAGGCACCCGGCACCGCTCGATCTATAATCTCCCTCCGTGACCTCCGCGCCTGCTCCCGCTTATAAACGCATCCTCCTCAAGCTTTCCGGCGAAGCCCTCATGGGCGAGCAGACCTACGGCATCGATCCGGCCGTGGCGACGCAGATTGCGATGGATATCGCCGACATCCAGTCGATGGGCGTCGAGACGGCCATCGTCATCGGCGGCGGAAACATCTTTCGTGGCGTCGCGGCCAGCGCCCGGGGGATGGACCGGGCGACCGCCGACTACATGGGGATGCTCGCGACCGTCATCAACGCGCTGGCGCTGCAGGACGCGCTCGAGCAGCAGGGGGTGGTCACGCGCGTCGTCACCGCCATCGAGATGCGGGCGGTCGCCGAGCCGTTCATCCGCCGGCGCGCCATTCGACACCTCGAAAAGGGCCGGGTCGTGGTCTTCGGCGCGGGCACCGGAAACCCCTACTTCAGCACCGATACCGCCGCGGCGCTGCGCGCCATGGAAATCAAGGCCGAAGTGATCTTCAAGGCGACGAAGGTCGACGGCATCTACAACGCCGACCCGATGCTCGACCCGACGGCGACGCGCTTCGACCAGATTTCGTATCTGCAGGTGCTCGAGCAGCGCCTCAAGGTGATGGACGCAACCGCCATTTCGCTCTGCATGGACAACCGCCTGCCGATCGTCGTGTTCAACCTGCAGACGCCCGGAAACATCAAACGGGCGATCATGGGAGAGCCGAATCGGATCGCTGGTGACGGCGTAGCTGAAATCCAGAGATTTGAGAATCTGAGGATTTGAGGATTTGAGGATCTAGCGATGGATGTCAACGACCTGAAAGGGCTTTTCGCGGAAGTCAACAAGCGGATGAATCAGGCGCTCGAGCACCTCAAGCACGAGCTCGCCGGCGTTCGCACCGGCCGTGCGTCGGTCACGTTCCTCGACAGCGTGCACGTCGACGCCTACGGCTCGCGGATGCCCCTCAACCAGCTTGCCGGTCTGTCGGTGCCGGAACCGGCGCTGATCGTCGCCCAGCCGTTCGACCCTTCGCTGCTTGGCGCCATCGAAAAAGCGATTCGCGCCTCCGACCTCGGCCTGAACCCGGCCAACGACGGCAAGGTCGTGCGTATTCCGATCCCCGCCCTCACGGAAGAACGCCGGAAGGAGCTTTCGCGCCACGTGCACAAGATGGCCGAAGAGGGACGCAACAGCGTCCGCCTGGTGCGCCGGGACGCCAACGAGCGGCTGAAGAAGCTGCTCAAGGATCACAAGATTTCCGAAGACGACGAGCAGAAGGGCCTGGACGAGGTTCAGAGGCTGACCGACAGCCACGTCAAGCAGATCGACGAGGCCCAGAACAAGAAGGACGCGGAGCTACTCGGAAGGTAGAAATGCGCCTCAGCCTCAGTCGCCGAAGGTGACTCCCAGCGCTCTGGCCGCCAGCAGCAGGTCGTAGTCGAGCGGCACGGTCTTCGTCTTCCCCACGACTTCCTCGAGCGGCCGCGGGACGATGTCCGGCGGCGCGGACGCCACCATGACGTCGAACTGGCCTGCGCCGTATCAATGCCACGGCCTTGGCCCCGAAGCGCGTCGCCAGCACGCGATCGAAGCTGGTCGGCGCGCCGCCCCGCTGCAGATGACCGAGCACCACCGAGCGCGTTTGCTTGCCCGTCTCCTTGGCAAGCGCCTCACTGACCTGGACGCCAATGCCCCCGAGGCGTTCGAGCGTGCGCGTCGTGTGCGGCCTCGATGAACGTGTGGGTGCCGCCCTTCGGAAACGCGCCCTCGGCGACGACGACGATGCTGAACTTGGCGCCCCAGTTGTCGCGCTCCATCAGCCGCTTTGCGAGGATCGAGATATCGAAGGGTATTTCCGGAATCAGAATCGCGTCGGCGCCGCCGGCCACCCCGGCGTGGAGCGCGATCCAGCCCGCATAGCGTCCCATCACCTCCACGACCATGATCCGGCGGTGCGCTTCCGCGGTCGTGTGGAGCCGGTCGATCGCGTCGGTCGCGAACGCCACGGCGGTATCGAACCCGAAACAGTTCGCCGTGCCGACGATGTCGTTGTCGATCGTCTTGGGGACGCCGACGAGCGGGATGCCCATCTTCGAGAACTGATGGGCGATGGCGAGGGTCCCATCACCGCCAATGACGACCAGCGCATCGAGCTCCATCTTGTGGAAGATCTCGACGACGCGCTCCGAATACAGGCGGGGGCCTTCGGATGTCGCCACCGACGCACCGAATGGATCGCCGGTGTTGACCGTCCCGAGGATCGTGCCGCCGAGCCTGAGGATGCCCGTGACATCGCGAGGCGTCAGCTCGCGCGAGTGGTCGAACTCGAGCAGTCCGTCGAAGCTGTCCTGCAGCCCGATGCAGGTGATCCCGGCGTTGCAGGCGGACTTGACGACCGCGCGGATGACCGCATTGAGGCCTGGAGCATCGCCTCCGCCCGTCAGGATGCCGATGCGGTTAACCTCTTTCATCGGTTCGACTATAGCAAACGCCTGCCGCGGCGCGTTGCGACGCGTAAAATCGGCGTGTTACACTGAGGCGTTCGCTTCGAGTGGGCGGCTAGCTCAGTTGGGAGAGCGCCGCGTTCGCAACGCGGAGGTCTGGAGTTCGAGCCTCCAGCCGTCCACCATCATCTTTCAGCACTACCGCGAAATCACGTCGCAATGACTACGCACCTCGTGTCCGGCTTCAGCTGGACCGTGGACGACCTCCACTTTCAGTTTTCGACAGCGACCAGCGCATTCTGTCGGTGAAAAATCCTCACGGCGCCCGAGGCCGCGGTATGTCGGGGGAACGGGCCTTGCACAAAGTACAGTCTCGCCCCAATCAAGTACCAATCAAGTAAAGGACGCCTCCATGTGGAATCGAGAAAGCGCTGTCAGACCCGAAAAGGCCGGACAGCTCGAACCCGCCCCGTCGATCGGCTCCGCCCTGCCCGTCGAGGAGCGCAGAGTGGTGGCGTGGGTGGGCAAGTCAGTCGTCTTCAAGGGCACGCTGACCAGCTCGGAGGACATCACCATCGACGGCCAGGTCGAGGGAACGATCGAGGTTCGCGACCAGACCTTGACTGTCGGGCCCGATGCGGCCATCCGCGCCGATATCGTCGCCAAGACGGTCACGATTCACGGCACGGTCATCGGGAACGTCCGCGCGAGCGAGAGGGTCGATGTGCGCGCGAGCGGCCGGGTCGAGGGCGACCTGGTGGCGCCGAGCATCGTTGTCGCCGATGGCGCAATGGTCTGTGGACGGGTTGACGCATGGGGGGAGCAAGCCAACGCGACACGACCACGGGAGCGGACTCGCCATCTTCCCGACGCGCCAGTGCCGGCCTGACGTCGGCTCACCCACAGCGACCGGATTCAGGGCGCGCCGGGGCTGACCGCTGCGGGTCCACCCCCATCGGATAGACTTCGACGCGTCGTGACTCCGCCCGTCCGATTTCGGTTCGCAGAGTTCGTCCTCTCGCCGCGCCGGCGTCTGCTGTTGCGGGACGGAGCTCCGGTTGCGTTAATCCCGAAGTACCTCGATCTTCTTCAGCTGCTCGTCGTGCGCCGGCAAGACGCCGTATCCAAGCAAGCCATCTTCGACCAAGTGTGGAGCGACGTCGTCGTCTCGGACGGAGCGCTGTCGCAGGCGGTCCGAACGCTCAGACGTACGCTCGGCGACGACTCCCGCGACCCGCGCTTCATTCGCACGGTGTCGCGCCACGGCTATCAGTTCATCTGGGCCGAGGTCGTCGAGGAAATTGACGACGGGCATGTAGCTGCTCCTGCGCCGGTGCCCTCGGCCGCCCCTCGGGAGAACGTTGAGAATGTCGAGAAGTCGAGACGTTGCCGCCCTCGTCCTTCGGCTGACGACCGCAACCGATGCCGGCGCCGCAGCCGGAGACGAAGCCAGGGATGTTGCGGAGCGCCTTCATGCGCTGGGCACTGCGGAGGCCATGGCGCAGATCGTCGCGCGACCCGGACATGGACCCGCCGTCGCGCTGATGCGCGACGCGCGCTGGAACGTGCCTGGCGCCGGCCACGTGCCGCTGCTGAGCGATCCCGAGGCCCCTCGCGCGGTACTCGCCCTGGTGCGCTTGCGTCTCTCAGATGTTGGCCGAATGGTCGCGCGCCGGTGGGCAGGCGCCGCAACCGCTGGCGCGCTCGGCGGGGCCGCCGCGGGGGTTTGCGGCGGCGTTGCGCTGTATCTGTCACCGATGACCAGCGCGCGGCCGCAGTCGTCGATCGCTCTTGCGGTGATCGGCGCGCTGGCCGGCGGCGTGGGAGCCGCCGGGATCGGCGCCGGTCTTGCCTCGGCGGAGGTTCTGGCGCGCTCGCACCGGGGCCTGGCGCTCGCCGCGTGCGGCGCGGCGTCGGGAGCACTGGTGGCGCTGATTGCACACCTTCTGCTCCGGGCGGTGCTCGGCGGCCTGTTCGGCCTGCGCCTGCCTTACGAGGGCGGCGCGATCGACGGACTCGTGTTAGGGGCGGCGGCAGGCATTGGGTACGCCCTGGCCACTCGACAACCTCCGGGGGGCGGGCTTGCAGCGCCGTCGGGGTGGCGACGTGCGGCCGCCGCCGTGATCGTCGGCGCCTGCTGCGCCGCCGCGGCCCTCGCCCTCGCGCTGTCGGGCCGCCTTCTCGTCGGAGGGCTCGTGCACGACATCGCCCGGTTGTCCCGTGACTCAGAACTGGTGCTGGCGCCGCTCGGCTACTTCATCGGTGAGCCTGGTTTCGGTCCCGTCACGCGCACGCTGCTCAGTGGCTTCGAGGGCGCGGCGTTTGGCTGCGCGCTCACCTGGGGGCTGACACGCCGGCCGGCTTCTCCCGAAACGTAATCCGCTCCAGTCTCATCAACTGCTCATCGAACGCTCACCTCGCGCTGAAGACTCCGTTGCACCTACGCGGCATCCTTGGAGCAGGAACTGGCTGGCGCCAGCGTGCCTGAATCTCAAAGGAGGACTCCGTGACTTTCCGTCGATGGGCAGCCATTGCACTGATTCTTGTAGGAACCTCAGCTGCATGGACCGTGCTCGGGTCGTCGCTCGTCGCGCGCAGCGGCGTGAATGCCGTGCCGGGCGCCGTCATCAGCCTGAACGTCCAGTACCGATCGGCGCATGTGTCGTGGGGCGCAATGTTCCGCGCCGGAACGACGAGCAGCACCTGGGAGAGTGGCCATGCCAGCCGCGACTAGCGCCAAGCGCGAACATTCGATCGGCCGCCGGATCGTCCTCCCGGTCGAGACTCACCGGCCTCTCGAGTTCGTCGATATCACGGACGCGATCTCACGCGAGGTCAGCCAGGCTGGCCTGCTGGAAGGGATCGTGGTCGCGCAGACGCGCCACACCACCACCGGCCTGCTGATCAACGAGCACGAGCCATTGCTCCTCGAGGACCTCGAAGCGCTCTTCGAGCGGCTCGCACCCGCGGCAACCCTGTACGCGCACGACGACTTCAGCCGCCGCACGGTCAACCTCATGCCCGGCGAACGGCGGAACGGCCACGCACACTGCCGCGCTGCGCTGCTGAGAACGTCGGAATGTGTGGCCGTCACCGACGGCCAGTTGAACCTCGGCCGCTGGCAGCGGGTTTTTCTGGTCGATTTCGACGGCGGGCAGCACCGCGAGGTGTCGCTGACGTTGATCGCATGTCTGTAGTACGTGGTGTCCGGCTTTCGCCGGACCGTGCTGGTCCGCCTGAAGGCGGACCCCACGTACCGTCCTGATACGTTAGGGACCACAACGATTCGGACCGTGATCGGCGTTCCGGCCGTGGCCCCCGCCCCCCTCGTCGTTCTCGCTCGGAAGGCGATGTGCCAGCTTTGCCTGGTTGAGCTGCTGCAATAACTCTTGGATCTGCTCGGGACGCATCGGCGCCCCATGGAACACACCGACCTGGAGCAACGCACACGCCAGTAGCGTGCGCAACCGCTTTTTGAGCGACACGGTGCCTCCAACCGTCCGGCTGAAGCCGGACACTATGACAGACGTGCCACGAACGGCGGCTTGCGAGCCGCCACTCAGCCCGTCAGACGAATGGGATGGTTACGCGAGCGTGGGTTGGAAAGGAGGTGCGCGGGAGAGAACGAGCGAGAGGAGCGCGACGGATTGCTGGTCGCAGCGCATCGCCCGGCGACGCATCGTGACGGCCACAACCGCCGGAACGATCAGCCAGAGCGAGGTGAGAATGACGGGAGGGAGATTCGCCGAAACGCCCGGCAGGAAGCCCGTGAACACCACGACGGCGACACAGAGAATCGCGATCGTCTTCCGGGTTCGGATATCCACCGCACGTTGATTATACGGGGGATTATAAGCGCGTCTTCAAAATCGCGGCGTGTCACCACTCCAGTGCGGCGGCCGCCGTCAGCCGATGATGCAGCCCCCAGCCCAGGCGATACTCGGCTGCGAGTGACACCCGTTCTGCAACGCTGACTCGCATCCCGCCGCCGCCCGTGAAGGCCGGATCGCTCGACCAGAAAGGTCCGTTCCGAACCTGGTCTCGACTGAAGAGCATGCCGAGCCCACCGACCACGAACGGCGTCAGCCGCCGCGTCCCCGGGTAGAGGTCGAAGGTCACGTTACCGGTCGCGATCAAGTGGCGGTCGGTCACGAGGTTCGAGTTTCCCATCACGACCAGTTCCGGCCCGACACTCATCCGGGGCGTCAGGTACCGGCGCACGCCGCCGCCGGCTGCCCAATAGTTCTTCGTGGAGTCGTCCACGAATCCGGCATATCCGGCCGTCCCCTCGGCAACCCACACGCGGTCCTGTGCGCGCACGGGAATCGGATAGATCAGAAGTACCAACGCCACAGCAGCAGGTTTGACCATGTTCGCTCCTTGCTACGGGATGCGCGATCGGGGCTCCCGTCAGCTCAGGTTGCACGACCAATACGCCACTGCGTCAACAGGATTGCTACGCCTGCCACGGATGGATGTTTCGTAAGGCTCACGCTACAATGCGGAGGCTTTAGTGCCGGGGAGCATATGACATTCAGCGCATTCAATGACGGGCTGGGACGACTCGCCCTCGCGGGCGCTCTGGCCTTTTCGGTCGCGGTTGGCACGGTCGCATGCGAGCGGAGACCTGGAACCGGCGGCGCCGAAACTACCACCGGCGACATCGTCGTCGGCATGTACGGATCGCTCACCGGCGACGGCGCGTCCTTCGGCCAGTCATCGCGCGAGGGCACGGAGCTCGCCGTCGACGAGATCAACGCGGCGGCCGGGCCTGCTGGGCGGCCGCAAGATCAGGCTGCTCGTCGAAGACGATCAGAGCAAGCCCGAAGAGGCCTCGAACGCCGTCACCAAGCTCGTGACCCAGGACAAGGTGGTCGCCGTGCTCGGCGAAGTGGCCAGCCGCCGCTCGCTTGCCGCGGCACCGGTCAGCCAGAAGTATCAGGTGCCGATGATCAGCCCTTCCTCGACCAACGAGCGCGTCACCGAGGTCGGCGACTACATCTTCCGCGTCTGCTTCATCGATCCGTTCCAGGGCGAAGTGCTCGCCAAGTTCGCCTACAACGATCTCAAGGCGCGGAGGGTGGCCATTCTCAAGGACATCCAGCAGGACTATTCGGTTGGCCTCACCGATTCGATCTCGAAGCACTTCACGGCACTCGGCGGCCAGGTGCTGGATCCGGTCAGCTACAGCACTGGAGACGCGGACTTCAAGGCGATCCTGACCCAGGTCCGCAGCCAGAAGCCGGATGCCGTGTTCGCCACCGGGTACTATCCCGAAGCCGCGATCATCGTCCGCCAGGCGCGCGAGCTCGGCATGAAGATGCCGATTCTCGGAGGCGACGGCTGGGTCGGCGATTCGCTCAAGAACGGCCGCGAAGCGCTGAACAACACCTACATCTCCAACCACTATTCCGGCGACAATCCCGATCCGGTGGTCCAGAATTTCGTCAAGGCGTACCGCGCGAGATTCAACCGCGAGCCGGACGCCATCGCCGCGCTCGCCTACGACGCGGTCAAGGTGCTCGCCGACGCGCTGACGCGGGCGAACTCGACCGAAGGGCCGAAGCTGCGCGACGCGCTGGCAACGGCCGACGTCCCCGGCGTCACCGGCCGCCTCAAGATCAACGCGAAGCGGAACGTGGACAAGCCGGCCGTCATTCAGGAGGTCACCTACGCGAACGGCGAGGTGAAGTTCGTCTACAAGACGACGATCAATCCGAACTAATTGGAAACCTTCCTCCAGCAGCTCATCAACGGCCTTTCGCTCGGCGCCATCTACGCACTCATCGCGCTCGGCTACACGATGGTGTACGGCGTGCTGCGCCTCATCAACTTCGCGCACGGCGACGTGTACATGCTCGGCGCGTTCGCCGGCTATTTCATCGCCAACGCGCTCGAACTGGACGCCAACCCGTCGATCCTCTGGGCGATCCTGGTGACCCTCGCCTCGATGGCCGTCTGCGCGATCGTCGGGATCCTGATCGAGCGCCTCGCCTACCGGCCGGTGCGCCACCACTCGCGCCTCACGTCGCTCATCACCGCGATCGGGGTGTCGCTGCTGCTCGAGTACGGCGGACAGGTGGTCTTCGGCGCCACGCCCCGCTTCTTCCCGCAGATGGTCCGCTCCGAGACCTACTCGCTCGGCGGCGTCCAGATCACGAACCAGAACCTGCTGATCATCATCGTGGCGGTGGTGATGATGTTCGGCCTTCACTTCGTGGTCCACCACACGAAGATCGGCAAGGCGATGCGCGCGACCTCCTACAACCTCTCGGTGGCCACGCTGATGGGGATCAACACGAACTTCATCATCGCGTTCACCTTCGCCCTCGGCTCGGCGCTCGCCGCCGCCGCCGGCGTGCTGGTGGCGCTCGCGATTCCGAGGATCGACCCGCTGATGGGCCTGATGACGGGGCTGAAGGCGTTCGTGGCCGCCGTGCTCGGCGGCATCGGCAACATTCCGGGCGCGATGCTCGGGCGGGATGCTGATCGGCCTGATGGAAACCGGCCTCAGCGCGACGGCGTATTCGACCTACCGGGACGCGGTCGCGTTCGGCGTGCTGATCCTCATCCTCCTCGTGCGGCCGGCCGGCCTCCTGGGGACGGCAGGCCCCGAGAAGGTCTAGCGACCGCATGAGCGCCGCCAGGAAGCTCGTCGCCGTTGCCGTCACGATGGCGATTCTCCTGGGGCTCAACCAGATCTTCGAGTACGGGTTCGGCGACTTCCAGATCAATCCCTACTACGCGCGCATCATCAACCTGATCGGCATCAACATCACGCTGGCGGTGAGCCTCAACCTGATCAACGGGCTCGCCGGACAGTTCTCGATCGGCCACGCGGGTTTCATGGCGGTCGGCGGGTACACCGCCACCTACCTGACGGTGTATCACGGCGACCAGATTGCGGGGCTCCTGGGCGGCACGCTCGACCGCCGGCGTCGGCGCGTCGGTCGTGATGATCGCGAGCCTGACCGCCGGGGCGCTCGCGGCCGCGGTGGCCGGCCTCGTGGTCGGCATTCCGTCGCTGCGGCTCAAGGGCGACTACCTCGCGATCGTGACGCTCGGGTTCGGCGAGATCATCCGCGTCCTCATCCTCAACATTCCGGCCGTCGGCGGCGCGACCGGATTCACCGACGCGATCCCGATCACGAACTTCTTCTGGATCTTCTCGATGGCCATCATGACGATCGCCATCGTGCGCAACATCGCCGTGTCGACGTTCGGGCGGGCGCTCGCGGCCGTCCGCGGCGACGAGATCGCCGCCGAGGCGGTGGGCATCAACACGACGCGCTACAAGGTGCTCGCCTTCGTCATCAGCGCCGCGCTCGCGGGCGTCGCCGGAGGGCTGTCGGGCCAGCTGTTCGCGAATCCGCTCAATCCGCAGAACCTCAACTTCGTGAAGTCGATCGAAGTCATCGTCATGATCGTGCTCGGCGGGATTGGATCGATCACCGGCGCGGTCTTTGGCGCCACGACCCTGACGATCCTGCCCGAGGCGCTGCGGACGTTCGACCAGCAGTTCCCCGGCCTGCGCATGGTCATTTACGCGCTGCTGCTCATCCTGCTGATGATCTTCCGTCCCCAGGGCCTGCTCGGCCGCCGCGAGCTCGGGTGGGGCTGGCTCCGGCTGCCGAGCCGCCGCCCGGCCATCGACGGACCCCGATGACGACGCCGAGCGGCCGCACCCAGGCGCCCTGGCTCCTCGAGGCCCGCAACGTCACGAAGCGTTTCGGCGGGCTCACGGCCGTCAAGGCGCTCACGATCAACGTCGCGCAGGGCGCGCTGTACGGACTGATCGGCCCGAACGGCGCGGGCAAGACCACGGTCTTCAACCTGCTGACGGGACAGTACGATCCGACCGAAGGCGAAATTCATTTCGACGGGACGCGCCTGGACGGGAAAAAGCCTTATCAGATCGCGAAGCTCGGCGTCGCGCGGACGTTTCAGAACATCCGCCTGTTCGCGGACATGACCGTTCTCGAGAACGTCCTGGCGGCGCATCATCTGCGGACCCGCCAGGTGCTCGCCGACGCCGTTCTCGGGACCGGCCGCCACCATGCCGAGGAACGCGAGATGTCCGAGCGGGCGATGAAGCTCCTGACGATCTTCGACCTCGACGGCGTCGCCGACGAGTACGCGACGAGCCTGCCGTACGGCAGCCAGCGCCGCCTCGAAATTGCGCGCGCGCTGGCGACCGGACCGAAGCTGCTCCTGCTCGACGAGCCGGCTGCCGGCATGAACCCGCAGGAAGCGCTCGACCTCATGCGGCTCATCCAGCTGGCTGCGCGACGAGTTCCAGATCACCATCCTGCTCGTCGAGCACAACATGAAGGTCGTGATGGGCATCTGCGAGACGATTCAGGTGATCGACTACGGCGAGGCGATCGCCATCGGCCCTCCCCGCGAGATCCAGCAGAATCCGAAGGTGATCGAGGCTTATCTTGGAGGGGGATAAACCTCAAGCTCGGCTCAAGGCTCACAGCTGAGACTTGAGACTTGAACTTGAGACTTGATGATGCTGCAACTCGAGAACGTCGACGTCTTCTACGGCGCGATCCATGCGCTCCGGAACGTGTCGATTGCGGTCAACGCCGGCGAAGTCGTCACCCTCATCGGCGCCAACGGCGCCGGCAAGTCGACCACGCTGCGGGCGATCACGGGCCTGCTGGCGCCGAGGAGCGGGCGGGTGCGTTTCGAGGGAGAGGACATCACGGGGGTGCCCGCGCACAAACGGGTGGCGCGCGGCATCTCGATGGCCCCGGAAGGGCGCGGTATTTTCGCGAACCTGACCGTGCTCGAGAATCTCGAGATGGGCGCCTACCGCCAGAAAGACCGGACGGGGATCAAACAGGACCTGGAGCGGGGGTTCACGCTCTTTCCCCGGCTCAAGGAGCGCATCAAGCAGCCCGCCGGCACGCTCTCGGGCGGCGAGCAGCAGATGCTGGCGATCGCCCGGGCGCTGATGTCACATCCGAAGCTGCTCCTGCTCGACGAACCGTCGCTCGGCCTGGCGCCGCTCGTGTGCCACACCATTTTCAGGACCATCGACGAGATCAAGGCCGCGGGCACCACGCTGCTCGTCGTCGAGCAGAACGCCAGCGCCGCGCTGAAGCACTCGGATCGCGGTTACGTGCTCGAGACAGGCGAGGTGATCCTGGAGGGCAGCGCCGACGACGCTAGCGAGTCACCCGCGTGTCCGCGCTGCCTATCTTGGTGAGTAGCGACCGTTACGTCAACCGCAGAGACCGCTGAGCACGCGGAGAAAATCCAACTCTGCGTTCTCTGCGAGCTCTGCGGTGATTGTCAGGACCGCGTCGCGCGCCAGGCCTCTCCGGTCGATGTCGTTCCTGCCATCGTGTTGCCCTCGACGCGGCCGGTGTAGGTCGTGCTCCCGGCGGTGAAGGTGATCTCGATCGCCGCGCAGCCGGCCGTTGGTAATCGGGGTGGTGATGTTCCCGTTCTTGAGCGCTCCGGACGCCATCTGATACTTCTGCGTCAGCTGCATCTCTCCCTGCGGAAGCCGCCAGGTTCCCGCGACCTTGGCGGGCACGATCCAGAACAGCCCCTTGCACCACATCGTGCATTCCGGGCCGGCCGTCGCCTCTTCGTCGGGTTGCCAGTCGTCCATCGTGAACGTGTTGGACACGATGCGGGTTCCCGGCTTGAGATCGAGGATCTTGGGCCGGAGCCTCAGGTTGATATCGGGCAGGAGGAACATCGTGATGACGGTCGCCTTCGAGAAATCACTCTCGAAGAGGTCCGCCTTCTCGAATGTCGCCTTGGCTGTCACGCCTTCGGTGGCGGCATTGCGCTGCGACAGCGCCACCATTTCCGGGTTGTACTCGATGCCCTTGGCCGTGGCGCCACGCTTGGCCGCGGTGATGACCGTGCGGCCGTCACCCGACCCGAGATCGATGACGTAGTCCTGTGGCGTGACTTTCGCCATGTCGAGCATCTTGTCCACAAGAGCCTGCGGGGTCGGGACCCAGACGACGTCCTTCCCTGCCTGTCCGACTTCCGGCTTGAAGGTTGCCGTCTGTGCGAAACCACTGACGGCGACGAGCGATATCCCGAGGGCCAACAACAACGACCGCCGCAGTGTGTGCGCTGCTCTCATGTCTGATCTCCCGCGTACAGTTAAGGGCATATCCCGGCCCGGTGCGAACGCCGAAATTATAGTGCCGTTCTAGGAGCGGGTTGCGCGCGTGGCGCCGCCCGGGCCCATCAGTTCGATTGCGTTGCCATTCACGCGGCCCGTGTACTGAGCGCCGCCGGCCGTGAAGGTAATTTGATCGCCGCGCAGCTTGCCCTCTGAGACCGGCAACGCCTTGCCGTTGTTCGTCAGCGTGCCGGTGACCATCTGGAACTCCTGCTTGAGCGCGAGCTCTCCCGTCGGCAGCTTCCACGTGCCCTGAACCTTTGCCGGCACGAGCCAGAACAGCGCCGTGCACCACGACTGGCACTCGCCGCCGACGTTGATCGTTTCGTCGGGCTGCCACTCACCCATCGTGAAGCTGTTGGAGACGATGCGCGTCCCCGGCTTGAGGTCCAGGATTTTCGGACGCAGCCGGATGTTGAGGTCGGGCAGCAGGAACATCGTGATGACGGTGGCCTTCGAGAAGTCGCTCTCGAAAATGTCCGCTTTGACGAAGGTCGCCTTGTCGGTCACGCCGGCTTCCTTGGCGTTGCGCTGGGACAGGGACACCATATCGGGGTTGTACTCGATACCGAGGGCCGTCGCGCCGCGCTTCGCCGCGGTGATGACGGTGCGGCCATCGCCCGATCCGAGGTCGATCACGTAGTCCTGTGCCGTGACTTTTGCCACGTCGAGCATCTGATCGACGAGCAATTGCGGGCTCGGGACCCACACCACGTCCTTGCCCGCCTGTCCGACGGTTGGCTTGAATGTGTCGGTGGCTGTCTGCGCGAGAATGCCGGCGGTCGAGATCGACAGTGCCAGAACCCACACATACCGCCGCAGTAGCTGCGATGCCTTCATAACTTCTCCCTTGGGCGAATTATAGTAGGCCCTGACTTCGATGCGATACACGCCGTCTTCGGCGGGGGCCATTTCGGTCTGCTCCTACGTGGTCTCCCTGCTCCGGCCCGAGATCATACGCGAGCTCGACCTCCGGGAGCCATGGTCTCGAAATTCCGGAGAAATCGCGTCATCCTTCTGATATCCGCTGTGTGCGCCCCTGCATCGTCATACACTAGGCACGTGAAACGCCTCGCCGTGCGCTCGGGCATTCTGCTGGGCCTTGTCGGGCTTTCTCCTCCTCGCCTCGGCAAGCGCGGCCCAATTCGGCCGCGGCCGTCAGGCCCCACGATACGTCCCGCCTGGCAGTTATACCGGTTCGTTTCTGTTCTGTCGAATCTCGTTCCGCAATCAGGCGGGGGGGCGACGGCGGCGGATGGAATGTGGACTACCCGCGGTCCGATCTGAACCTGTCGTTCCGGCTCGCGGAGCTGACGAAGACGCCGATCAGCCACGACGCCAGCGGCGAAATCAGGCACATCATCATCCGCCTGACGGACCCCGAGCTCTACCAGTGTCCGTTCATCATGATGACGGAGCCGGGCGGCGCGTACCTCGATGCCGCTGGAAGCGGCGGCGTTGCGCGATTACCTGCTCAAGGGCGGGTTCCTGTGGGCGGATGACTTCTGGGGCGAGCGGGCCTGGGCGGTCTGGGCCGGAGAGCTTGCGAAGGCGTTGCCGCCGCCGCATCAGATCGTGGAGTTGGAGCTCGACCACGAAGTCTTCCATACCCTCTACGACGTGCAGCGAGAAACTGCAGGTGCCGGCGATCGGCTTCTGGGTCGGGGGACGCGGCGTGACGTCAGAGCGGGGATACGACAGCGCCGTGCCGCACGTGCGCGCCATCCTCGATGACAAGCGGCGCATCATGGTGTTGATGACGCACAACACCGATTTCGGCGATGCGTTCGAACGCGAAACCGACGACCGCGAGTATTTCCTCGAGTTTGCCGCCAGGGGCTACGCCTTCGCCGTCAACGCGCTGATCTACGCGATGACGCATTAGGCGCTAGTGCGACTGCAGGAGGCGCCGGAGCTTTCGCTCCGCTGCCTCGTCGGCCGCGCCGCGGGTTTCGCCGCTGGCCTCGATCCCCACTTCGTCGCTCGAACCGTCCTCGCACGCTTCGATCACACGAGCTTTCCAGCGGCCGGCCTCCGGCTCGGACAGAATCCAGTATCGACGACCCTTGATGTCGAGCTCTCGTGCCATATGTGCGCGCCGCTCCAGAAAGACATCATGATGTTCTTACAAATTTGTCGCGCACACCAGCCTCAGTGTGCATTTTCGGGACACGCGATTGTCAGTTCCCGTCTCGCGACGTCTCAGAATACTTGCGGAAACAGGAAAAGATCCTGCGGCACCTCTATTGCGGTCGGGCAAGCAACCGAAAAATAGGAAGAGAGGTTTGCGATGTGGAGCTGGTTCAACTGCTATCTGTCGGGGCGCCACGAATACGGCATGTGGTGCGAACCAGGCGCCATCTGTCTTCGGTGTCTCAACTGCGGCCGCCGCTCTCCCGGATGGGAGCTCTACGCCAAGCCACAGAGCCGTGCATCACAGCCCCCGCACGACCAGCTCGACGTCATTGCCCGCGCGATCGGGGCAGTGCGCCGCTCGATCGACCCGCAGCCGCGCACTGACGCTCGTGCCTCCGCGCACTATTTGACAGCCTCCGCATGGGCCGATCACAATACACGCCGTGCCCGTCCTCCGCATCAGCTAAAGAAGATCTGAAGCAGCGCCTCGACAGCGGCGCACCGCCTGTCATCATCGACGCGCGGCTGAAGTATCCCTACGAACACAGCACGGTCCGGCTGCCCGGCGCCATCAGGTACACCGAAGGCGCATCGTCGATTCCCCGCGATCGGGACATCGTCGTCTACGATTCGGATCCGAACGAGCTGGCCAGCTCGCACGTCGCTGCCGAGTTGATTCGCCTGGGCTATCGGGCAGTGGCGCTCAAGGGCGGCATCAACGACTGGCTCTCCGCCAATCTCCCGATCGAGACGAAAACGGCGCCGATGATGGCCCCGCCGGAACCTGGCGCACTGAAAGGCTAGCGCGGATTTTCCCCGATCATCCGGCGACCACCCCGCCTTCCCTTCCGCAGACGCTGGACCAGCTGGCGCTGCTGGCAACCATCCGCGGCGACGCCACTGAACAGGCGCTGTTCGGCCGGGCCGCCGACGCTCGTGCGCAGGCACGGCATCGACTCGGATGCGAACCTCGGCGACCTGCTCGAGCACCCGCCCGCCGACGCGGACGCCGACGTGCTGCGGCGATTGCGACACATGCACGAGTCGGCCGCCTGGGTCCTGCTCGAATCGGCCATCGCGGATCTGCCGGCCGACCTGCGTTGGCTGTTTGAATCGGGCGCGGTCACCATTGAACAGCTGGCGGCGCTTCACCTCGCGCTCGGCGCCACGTCTGTCGGCGACCTGGGGGCTGCGGTTGCCGATCGCGCCGTCCAGGCCGTCGCGGGCCTCGAGCGAATCGATTGAGCTGGCGATTGCCGGCGCGCTGCCCGATCTCCGGCGGACGGTTCCGCGCATTCCGCTGGGCCGGGCGGTCATGCTGGCCGGGCCAATCCTCGAGCGGCTGCGCTCGGTGGCCGGCGTTGCGTGGGCCAGCCCCGGCGGTTCTCTGCGCCGCGGCCAGGACACGGTCGGCGACATCGAGATCGTGGCCGCGACCACCAAGACCGGCAGAGGCGATCGCCGAGCTCCTCCAACTGCCGGACATCGTGCGCTGTCTCCATCGCAGCGACCGCCGCGTGTACTTGCTGTTCGAGCGCGTGCAGGTCGGCATACGCCTGCCGGATCCGGCGTAATGCAGGCGCGGCGCTGTTGCAGATCACCGGCTCTGGCGGCCACCTCGCCGCGCTGCGCGCCCATGCCGAAACCACCGAATGGCGCCTCACGAGGGACGGACTGCGGGGCGCCGACGGCACGCTTCGTCCGTCCGCGACCGAGGAGGAGATTTACGCCGCGCTCGGTCTGCCGTTCATTCCCCCCGAGATTCGCGACGGCGCGGACGAGATCCAGGCCGCGAAGAGCCATGCGCTGCCGGCGCTGCTGTCGAAGAGCGACATCCGCGGCGATCTCCACATGCACACCGAGTTCAGCGACGGCCGTGACCCGGTCGAAGCGATGGTGCAGATGTGCCGCGGACTCGGTTACGAGTACATGGCGATTACCGACCATTCCCCGCATTCCGCCGCGTCGCGCAACCTCTCGGTGGACTCGCTCGCGCGGCAGGCCGACGAAATTGCCCGGTTACGCGAGCTGTATCCGGAGATCGCGATTCTGCACGGCTGCGAGGTCGACATCCTTCCCGACGGCCATCTCGACTTTCCCGATCGCGTCCTCGAGCGCCTCGACATCGTGCTCGCGTCGCTTCACGAGCGTGCGGGACATTCGGGCGACCGCCTGCTGCGGCGCTACGTCGACGCGATGAAGCATCCGCTCGTCACCTTGATCACGCATCCCACCAACCGGCACGTGCCGCACAAGCCCGGCTACGATCTCGACTACGACGCGCTCTTCGAGATGGCGGTCGAGACCGGGACGTTCGTCGAGATCGACGGGTCGCCGGCTCACCTCGATCTCGACGGTGTGCTCGCACGACGGGCGATTGGCGCGGGCGCCCTGGTGGCGGTGGACAGCGACTGCCACCGGGCAGAGCTGCTCGATGTTCAAATGGAGCTCGGCGTCACGACCGCGCGACGCGGCTGGGTGGAGCGCCGCCACGTCGTCAACACCCGGCCGCTCGCCGAGATCCGCGCGCTCGTCGCCGCCAAGCGAGGAGGCTGAATCCCGGTGCGCCGACACGCCCTGCTGGCCGCCATCACCGTTGGAATCGCCGCGTTCCTGCTCTACCGGGCGACGCTCCTTCCCGGGATGGACCTGGGGGACACCCCGTCGCTGCAGACGCGAATCGGCTCGTCCCTGATCACACCGCGGGACGGCTATCCTCTGTACACCGCGATCGGCAATCTCTTTCACTGGGCGATGCCCGGCAATCCCGCACGCGCGCTGAATGTCGCGTCCGCGGTGCAGGCGGCGCTCGCGTGCGCCCTGATCGTCCCTGTCGGCGCCACGCTCAGCGGATCGGTGGCGGCTGGGGCGGCGGCGGCGCTGCTCTTTGCGACTTCGTATACGTTCTGGAGCCAATCGATCATCGCCGAGGTGTATGCGCTGCATATCGTTTTCGTCGCGCTGACGGTTCTGCTCGTCCTCCGGTGGGCCGAGCGGCCCTCCCTCGGCCGGCTCGCGGCCTTCTTCGCCGCCTACGCGATCGGTTTCGGGAACCATCTGTCGATGATCCTGCTCGCGCCCGCCTTTGCGCTCTTCCTGCTGGCGGCGGCTCCGAATGGCTGGCGGTCCCTGATCACGCCGCGCGTGCTGGCGCTCGCGGTTGTCTGCGCCTGTGCGGGAGCATTGCAGTACGCATGGAATCTCAGTGCGCTCTGGATGCTGCCCGATCCGCCCGACGGGCTCGCCGACGGGCTCCGGCGTTTCTGGTTCGACGTCACGAAGGCGGACTGGCGGGAAACGATGGTGATGCAGGTGCCACGCGCGATGGCCGCCGACCATGCGGCGATGTACGCCTTCGATCTGCGCCAGCAGTTCGGCTGGGCGGGCGCGCTGATCGCGCTCGCCGGAATTGCCCGACTCGTGACCACGAACCGGCGGCACGCCGCGCTGGTGCTCACGATCTATGTCGTCAACCTGGTCTTCGCCCTTGGCTACAACGTGGGCGATACGCACGTCTTCTACCTGCCGTCGCACCTCATGGTCGCGCTGCTCGCGGCGCCCGGGATCGTGCTGGTCGGCAACGTCCTCCGTCAGCGCCACCTCGTAGTAGCGCTCCTCCTCGTCGCCTACGCGGGGACGCGGGCGTGGCGCGACTATCCCGCGATCGACCGCAGCCACGACGATCGACCCACCAGGGTGCTCGCCGCACTGACAGCGGGACTCGACGATCGGGACGCGATTCTGCTCACGGATCTCAATTGGCAGGTACAGAACGGCCTGAGCTACTTCGGCAAGTCAATTGCGCCGCAGGTGGCGTACGAGCGAATGCCCGCGGTGCTCTTGTACGCGCCGGCGCTCATCGCTGACAACACGGCCATCGGCCGGGATGTGGTCCTGACGGAACGCGCACGCAGCACGCTGACGGCCGCCTATGGGCCGCTCATTCCGTCGGACCGCGATCCGCGAGTTCCGACTCCTTCCCTCTCGGACGCGGCCCGGAACCTGCCGGCCGGCAGCCGTTACGTCTTCTGCATTCTGAAACCCACGCGCGATCTCGCTCTCGACTGGGACGATATCGGCGGGGCGCTGACCGCGCTCACCGGCGGGCCCGCGCGCGTGCCTGATGGCGATTACGTCGTCATCGCGGGAAGGCTCGGGCGCCCTCCCGATCTTTTGCTCGGCTCGAACCGCCCGTTCCGCCAATGGCTCGATCTCGAGGGCGTGTCCGTCAGCATCCGCATGGAGTCGTGGCTCTCGGCCGACACGATCCGCCGGATGGGCTTCGGCCACGTCATCGCGGCCCGCCGGCACACGTTGATCGTCGAGCGCGGCGTCAGCTTTGCGGCGTTCGATGACTCCGGAGAGGCCATCCGCACGGCTTACGCGTCGAATATCTTCGCCCCACAGCCGAGATACCTGATTACGAACTAGGGCGGGGCGTCAGGTGGCGGCTTCATCCGCTGTCGGCGCCCGACGAACAGAGGTGGGCTGGCTTGGGTTGAAGGCCTGATCAGCGGCGTCGAAGTCCACATACAACTCTTCTTTACGACCACTAAGCTCCATCGACCCGTTGTGGCTGGGATTCACGCCGTCGATCTTGAGGATGCGGTCCATCCAGTAGCGGCCGCGGAAGCCCACTCTCGTGCCCTGTTTGCTGTAGGTCAGTTGCATGGCGCCGTTGTGATCGAGCTCGTGAGGCTGGCCGACCAGGTTATCGCAGTCTCCGCAGCTGTAGATTGCCGTGAGCTCGTAGGCCTGGTGCTTCGTGCTCCACTGGATCGACTCGGACAGCAGGTGGGACGTCGTCCGTTGCGTGACGACTTTCATTTCCAGCCGGAAATAGCGCTGGGTAACGAAGGCGTACGCCACGATCGGTTCAAGCGTTCGGCGGGTACCTCTGTTCGCCTCGTCTTCGTCCAGCACGCCCGGCTTCAGGATGACACTCCAGGTTCCGTTCAAATCAGGCTTGGGGGCGAGAAAGTCAGGGAGGTACCGCCACAGCCAGCGGTGAAAGATCACCAGGCCCACGCCGACTGCTGAGATGGAGGTCGTCATCGCCTGGTACCAGGCAGTTGCTCCCGCGTCGGGCCCGCCGGACAAGAAGAGGCTCACCGCCGCCGCGATCACGGCCAGGATCACAAGGGCCGCCACCTGAGGATTGTTGGGCATTTCCGGCTCCCGTGGACGCGGGTCCGAGGACGCGCGCTCGCGGATCGTGGCGGGCACTGTCCTTCAAGTTGGACGGCCCGGCCACGTCGAATATCTTCTATCTTTGCCCTCGGCCCTTTGCCCTATTGCAAATCCCACCGTGCTATCGTTGAGTCATGCTCCGCCGCCGGTTCATGACCGTCGCGCTGGTCGCGCCGCTGGCCGTCCTGCAGCCCGTCTCCGGCCTGGCCGCGGACCCGACAGCGCCGGAGCTCGCGCAGGCGCTGCAGCGGAAGTACGACGCCATCAAGGATTTCTCCGCCGACTTCATTCATACCTATCAGGGCGGCGCGCTCAAGAGGCGTCTGACCGAGCGCGGGCGCGTTCTGGTCAAGAAGCCCGGCAAGATGCGGTGGGACTACATGGAGCCCGAGCGGAAGCAGTTCGTCTCGGACGGCGCCAAGGTCTATTTCTATATCCCGGCTGACAAGCAGGTGGTCGTCAGCCCGATGCCCGCCGATGCCGAGGCGACGACGCCGGCCCTGTTTCTCGCGGGAAAAGGGCGCCTGACAACGGACTTCGCGCCTTCCCTCGTCGAGCTGCCCGCCGGGATGCCGGCCGGCAGCCTGGCGTTGAAGCTTCTACCGAAATCCAGGCAACCGGAATACGATTGGCTCGTCCTTGCTGTCGATCCGGCGACGCTCGTCATCCGGGGTCTGGTGACGGGCGACGCGCAGGGTGGGACATCGACCTTCTCCTTCACGAACATGAAGGAAAACGTCGGCCTGGACGATAAGCAGTTTGCTTTCCAGATCCCGCGCGGTGTCGATATTGTCAAGAACCCATCCCGTCCCTGAACGCCGCCCGGCCTCGCAACAGGCTCGCGCGCTTGTCGCCGTGGTGCTGCTGTCGGCGTTCGTCAGCGCCTGTGCCACCGTCGTCGGCGCTATCGCCGGGGCCGCGACGCCGAGCTGCGTCAGGACTACGACCGGGCGGTTGCGGAGTACTCGCAGGTGTTGCGCCTCTCTCCCGACAACACCGATGCGCGTCTCGGTCTCGAACGGGCCCGCCTGCGCGCCTCGCAGGATCACTTCATCAAGGGCAGGCGCCTGTCGGCCCTGGGCAAGTTCGACGAAGCGCTCGTCGAGTACGGTCTCGCCGCCGAGCTGAACCCGAGCAGCGCGGACATCGACGAGGAACTGCGATCGACGCGAAACAGTCTGCGCGCGAAAATCACCGTGTCGAGCGATGGCAAGACCCAGCTCCAGACGCTCATCGATCGGTCCAACACGATGGCGCCGCCCGGCCTGGATCTTCCGGACGTCAGGATGCCGGCGTCGCTCACGTTCCGCGAGGCGAGCAGCCGTGACGTCTTCACCAGCATCGCCCGCTTCGCCAACATCAGCATCGTGTTCGATTCGGCATTCCGCGACACGTCGATCACGGTGGACCTTCGGAATGCCTCGCTCGCGGATGCGCTCAACACCGTCGCCGGCGTCACCCGCACGTTCTACAGGGTGACAGCCCAGAATACGGTCGTCGTCATTCCCGATACGCAGGCGAAGCGGCGCGAGTACGAAGAAGAGGTCGTCCGGACGTTCTATCTGAGCAACGCGGATCTCAAAGAGACGATGGACCTCCTGCGCCTGGTGCTCGACGCGCGCCGCATCTCGGTGACGACCGCGACCAATGCGGTGACGATCAAGGACACGCCGGAACGGATCGCCGCCGCGGCCCGCGTGATCACCGCGATCGACAAGGCACGTCCGGAGGTCATCATCGACGTCGAGCTGCTCGAGGTCGATCGGACGAGGCTGCTCGATTACGGCCTGCAGATTGCGTCGCCGGGGGCGTCAGGGCCGATTGGTCTTGACGGGTCGGTGGGTGTCACCTCACCCACCAATTCGACGCTGACCCTGGAGGCGCTGCGGAATCTGTCGCCGTCCGACGTGCTGCTCGCGAACCTGCCGTCGCTCTATTACCGGCTGCTCAAGACCGACGTGAACACGCGGGCGCTGGCAAATCCGCAGCTCCGCACCTCGGACGGCACGACGGCTCAGGCACGATTCGGCGAGCAGGTGCCCGTTCCGACCACGACGTTTACGCCGATCGCCACCGGGGGCACGCCCCAGCAGCCGATCACCGCGTACGCCTATCAGAACATCGGCGTGAACATCGACATCACGCCGCGGACACATCACGACGACGACGTGACGCTCGTGCTGAAGGTGGCGGTGACGAGTTTGTCTGGGAACCGGCTTCGGCGGATTGCCGACCTTCGGCAACAGGGAAATCAGCACCGTCATCCGTCTCCGCGACGGCGAGACGAACATGCTCGCGGGGCTCATTCGCGACGACGAGCGCCGGCAGGTCGACGGCATTCCCGGATTGAGCGACATACCAGGCGTCGGCTGTCTGTTCGGACGCACGCAGCGGACCACGGCCCAGACCGACATCGTCCTCACGCTGACGCCGCACATCATCCGCGTGCTCGACCTCGACGAAGCGGATCTGCGCGCGTTCCGCGCGGGGCGCGATTCGCTGATCCCGCTCCCCGAGCTGCCGCTGCTCGAACCGCCGCCATCGGACCCGCGCGGTCGCGCAACCGCCAGCTACGCAACCGCCAGCCACGCAGCCGTTTCAGCTCACGAATCCTAAGTGATCCTTTCCACCTGCCCGCCGAGCGCCCGCAGCCGTTCGACCAGCCGGCTGTAGCCCCGTTCCACCGTTTCGAGCGGCGATACGCGGCTCACACCTTCCCCCGCCAGTCCCGCGGCAATGAGCGCCATGCCCGATCGCAGATCGCGGCTGTCGAGCGGGCGACCCTTCAATCGCTTCTGACCGCCGGTGACGATGATCCGGTGCGGGTCGCAGAGAAACAAATCCGCGCCCATGCCGCTCAACTGCTCGAGCGCGAAGAGCCGCAGCTCGTACAGCCAGTCATGCACGAGCGTCTGTCCGGTAGCCTGCGTGGCGAGAACCGTCACCAGACTGACGAGGTCGCTCGGAAACCCTGGCCACAGGCCGGTGGTGATCCTGCCCGCTGCCTGCGGCGTCGATCGCGCCACCCTGAAAAGCTCGCCGTCGATCGCGCACTCGATCGACATGCGGCGCAGCACCGCGGCGACCACTTCCATGTCTTCCGGACGCGCGCCGTGGACATCGATCTCGCCGCCGGTGACGGCGGCAACCACGGCCCAGCTGCCGGCTTCGATGTAATCGCCGCAGAGCCGGTATTCAGCGCCATGAAGCTTCGACGCCGCCTTCGATCCGGATCGTTGATGTCCCGCCGCCGCTCACGCCAACGCCAAGGCGTTTCAGGAACGCGCACAGCTCTGCCACGTGCGGCTCGCACGCCGCGTGGCGGATCTCCGACACACCCGGGGCTGCGGCCGCGGCGAGCACCGCCGTTTCGGTTCCGGTCACCGACGCCTCGTAGAGGTACATCGATGCGGGCTTGAGCCCATCCGGAACCTCCAGGCCGTGTCCCTGCTGATGCGGCATGGAGCGCGCGCCCATCGCGGCCAGCGCTTCGAGATGAGTGGCGATGGTTCGCCGCGCCGGAAAGTCGCCGCCGGGTGGCGCCAGGCGTGCCCGGCCCCTCCGCGCCAGCAGCGGGCCGAAAAGCAGCACGGAGCCGCGCAGCCGGCCGACCATGACACCGTCCGGTTCGTCTTTCACGACCTCGCGACACCGTACGCGAAGCGTTGTCGTGCCGATGCCCTCCACCGTGGCGCCCAGATCGATCAGCAGCCGCGCCATGACCTCGACGTCGCTGATGCGCGGCACGTTCGTCAGCACGCACTCTTCGGTGGTCAGCAGGCAGGCGGCGAGCAGCGGGAGGGCGCTGTTCTTGTTGCCCTCGACGTCAACAGAGCCAGACAGGCGGTGTCCGCCTTCGATTGCAAGTGTCGACATAAGTCAGTTACGTAGTGTCCGGCCTCAGCCGGACTTCAGAAGTTGCCAAGATACACGATCTCCTCCCTCAATTCGACGCCGAACCGCGCGCTCACGCCGTCGCGGCACCGGCCGATCAGCTGGCGAATGTCGCTCGCCGTTGCGCTTCCCTCGTTGACGATGAAGTTGCCGTGCGTCGGAGACACGCGTGCGCCGCCGATCGCGAGGCCCTTGAGACCGGCACGATCGACCAGGGCGCCGGCCGACCAGGGGATATCGTCGGGCACCGAGTCGCGGCCCGGTTCAGGGTTCTGAAAAATACAACCGGCGCTTGGCGCATCGAGAGGTTGCGTGCGTTTTCGAAACGCCAGCGACTCGCGCGCTCTCGCTCGCAGGCTGGCAGGTTCGCCGTCCGACACTTGAAACACCGCCGACAAGAGGACCTCTCCCGTCTGCTGCAGCCGGCTGCGATCGTACGCGAAGGCCATGGCCGCGCGCGGCACGTCGCTCACAGCGCCGTCGCGCGAGGCGACACGCACCTCGATGACCAGATCGCCGATGAGGCGGCCGCCGAAATGCGCGTTCCCGTAGATGCCGCCGCCGACCGTTCCCGGCGTTCCCGCCCAGGCTTCGAGGCCGGCGCAGCCGTGAGCAATCGTCCATCGCACCAGCCCGTTGATGGTAACCGCGGCGTCCGCGCGGATGCGCGTGGTCTCCAGACGGCTCACTTCTCCGCCTCGCGGCCTGACGACCAGCCCGCGCACACCCTGGTCTGACACGAGCACGTTCGATCCGCCGCCGAGCATCGTGACCGGCACGCCGGCCTCCGACGCCAGTTTCAGGGCGGCGACGATTTCGCCGCTGGTCCGCGGTTCCACCAGCCAGTCCGCGGGCCCGCCCACGCGGAACGTGGTCAGCGGAGCGAGCGGCACGTGGCGCCGTACCTCGATCGCCGAACACCTGCTCGAGCGCCCCGGAGAACGTTGTCAACGTCGTCAACCTCGTCAACCTGGCAAGATCGTCGCTGTCGCTCATCCTCGTGGGCCGGCCTCCAATGCCATCAGCGCCTGCTCCTGGGCGATCAGCGCCGCCATCGCTTCGCGCCGCGACGAGACGACGAACACGATCGAGTCCCCCGGCGCGAGCTGCCCTGCCAGGCGAATGTCCGCGCTGATGACGGTCGCGAGACTCGGATAACCCCCAGTCGTCTGCCGATCGGCCATCAACAGGATCGGTTCGCCTGCGGCCGGGACCTGCAGCGCGCCGAGCGGCGTGGCGTCGGACAACATCTCTGCGTCTCCAGCATGCCGCAGTCTGGCGCCATGCAGGCGGAATCCCATCCGATTGGCGCTCGCGTCCAGCACATAGGGGGCCGATTGCAGCACGTCCAGCGCGTCGGGCGCCAAGCGGTCGGCGTGCGGGCCTGGCAGGATCCGAACAGTCGCACGCCCGTCCGGCAAAAAGGGGTCGGGAGTCTTTTCCGTCGGAGCGCGACCCGGAAAAGACTCCCGACCCCTTTTTCCCAGCGGCAGGACATCACCGGCCCGCAGAGGCCGGCCGTTCAGGCCGCCCATCTCACTCGGGAGGTGCGTCGCGCGACTTCCCAAAACGGCAGGCGACGCGATCCCACCAGCTACCGCCACGTACGCGCGTGCGCCGCGACGCCGCGGCCCGAAGTCGGAGCACGGACCCCGCGGAGACCGGCGAACGGCGCGTTCAGCGGCTGCGCGCGCCCGTCGACGGTCGATTTCGAACTCGGCGCCTGTGACCGCCGCTATCCGTTCGTCCTGAAACTCCACTTCCGGGCCCACGAGCGTCACTTCCAGAGTCGCCCCGTCCGATTGGTTGCCGACCAGCACGTTCGCCAGCCGATGACAATAGGGATCCATCGGCCCCGCTACCGGCACACCCCGGCTCTGCCATCCCCAGCGACCCTGGTCCTGAATCGTCGTCAGCATGCCGGGGGCGATGACGCGGAGATGTGCCATTCAGCGAACATTCTGCAGCCGCACGTACTCGGATGGTTCGATCGCGTAGAACTGCACAGCATCGCCAGGCTTGAACAGAAAAGGCTCCGGGCGCTCGAGATCGAACGGCCTCAGAGGCGTGCGGCCCACGATCTGCCAGCCGCCCGGCGTCGGGGCCGGATAGATGCCCGTCTGCTCGCCGGCGATGCCGACCGATCCCGCCGGCACACGGACCCTCGGCGTGGGCAGCCGCGGCGCAGCGATGCGGCCGTCGACCGAGCCCATGTAGGTGAACCCTGGACTGAAACCGAGCATGAAGACGCGATACGTGCGGGAGGTGTGCAGCCGGACCGTTTCGGCCTCGGTGATGCCGCCGAACGCGGCCACGTCTGCCAGATCCGGACCGAACTCTCCCGAATAACACACCGGCACACGGATCGGCTCGGCAGGCGCGGGGGACGGCTCTCCGTACGGGTCGTACGGGGACGGGTCTCCGTACAGTACGGGGACCCGTCCCCCGTACACGCCTCGACTCGTTCAACCAGCGCGTCGACATTCGTGCGAAGCGGATCGAAATGGATCGCCACCGACCGATACGTGGGGACAACGTCGCGAACGCCGGCGATTCCAGCCGCCTGGATCAGCCTCCGCCAGCGCGATGGCCATTTCGTTGATCGCCGGATCGATTCGGTCGGCGAAGCGAACGATCAGCGCAGCGTCGCCGGCCGTGACGATGCGACAGTCAGGCTTCACCGATCGTGATCCTCGACGGCCGGTTGGCCGAGCGCCCTCAGGAGCTTCTGATGGATGCCGCCGAATCCGCCATTCGACATCAGCACGACGAGATCGCCCGGCCGGTGATCGCGAACGATCGTCTCGACGATGTCCTCCAGCGACTCCGCCTCGCGGGCCGACTGGCCGCGCTTCTTGAGATCGCGAACCAGCTGCGGCACCGACAGCCGCTCCGCTTCAGGCAACGTCGATCGGAACACCGGCGCGATGAGCACTTCGGTCGCCCCGCCGAACGCGCGGGCAAAGTCGTCCTGGAAGATGCGGCGGCACGACGACGCCGATCGCGGTTCGAACACCGCCCAGATGCGTGCGGCGGGATTCGCGGCCCGGAGGCCGGCCAGCGTTTCGGCGACCGCCGTCGGATGGTGGGCAAAGTCATCGTAGACCGTCACGCCGGAGGCGACTGCCCAATACCTCGAGCCTCCGTTTGACGCCCGCGAATCGGCGAAGTCCTTCCGCGGCCCGCTCCGCGCCAATCCCCACCTCCGCCGCGATCGCAATCGCGGCAGTGGCGTTGCGCACGTTGTACGTGCCAACGAGCGGCACCTCGAAAATACCGTAGGGCGCTCCGCCGCGCCTGATCCTGAATCGCGTAGACGCCGCCGCCGCTTCGAGGTCGTGCGCCTGCCAGTCCGCCCCGTCCGCCGTGCCGAAGCTCTCGACACGTGACCTGGCGCCGGCGCCGAGGCCGCAGCGCACGCTCGCTGTCCGCTCCGAGGAGCATCAGGCCGCGTCTGGGGACGAGGTTCGCGAGGCGACGGAATGCCAGCGTCACGGCCTCGACATCCGCATAGATGTCCGCGTGGTCGAACTCGACATTGTTGATGACGGCAATATCCGGCAGGTACTTCAGGAACTTTGCCGTCTTGTCGAAGAACGCGCTGTCGTATTCGTCGCCCTCGATGACGAAGTCGCGGCCCCTGCCCGACCCGGTAGCTGGACCCGTGCGGGCCGAAGTTGCGCACGATGCCGCCGACCAGCACGCTTGGATCCAGCCCCCCGTCGGTCAGTAACCATCCGGCCAGCGCCGTCGTCGTCGTCTTCCCGTGCGTGCCCGCGATGACAATCGACCGCGCGCCCCAGAGAAAGTGCTCGCGGATGGCTTCGGGCAACGAGCAGTAGCGGATCTTCCGATCGAGGACCTCTTCCAGTTCGGGATTGCCGCGTGAGATGGCGTTGCCGACGACGACCAGGTCGAGATCGCTGGTGATGTGCTCCGCGTGATAGCCGCTCATGGCCTGTATGCCTTCGGCCGCCAGGAAATCGCTCATGGGCGGGTACACATCCTGATCCGAGCCGCGGACGTCAAACCCCTTGTGCTTGAGCAGCGCCGCCAGCGTCGCCGTGGCGGTGCCGCAGATGCCGATGACGTGGATGCGGTCTACGTCCGTTACTCAACCGCCGCCTCTTCGATCACGAGACGCGGGCGCGTGCCCGCGACCACGCGGCAGGACACGCCCAGAGGCAACGTCATCGCCGGGCCGGCGGTGTGTCCGGACGGGAACCCGATGAGAACCGGCCCCGGGAAATCGCTGAATAGATCGGCCATCACCGAACGCGCCGTGAGGCTCGCCCGATGGCTCGTCGCACCGCCGGCAGCTCACCCACGACCACGGCCGCCGCGCGCGCCATCACGCCCGCCTGACGCAAGCTGCGTCAGCATGCGGTCCAGCCGATATGGCCGTTCGCCGACTTCGTCGAGGAAGAGCACGTGTCCCTGGGGCGGGGCGAACGCGAACGGCGTTCCCAACGACGCAACCAGCTGCGTGAGCGTCCCGCCGTACAGCGGGCCGCGGACCTCGCCGCCCCTGACGGTCTCGACAGCTGGTGTCGTCAGCTCCCCCAGCGGCTCGCGGCGCGAGACGGCGTTGATGAACGAGTCGTGGTCGTAGCCGTCGGCCCCTCGACTGAGGCGTCCCGCCAGCATCGGGCCATGAAACGCCACGAGATCGCACGCCGTCGTCAGAAAAGTGAGCAGCGCCGTGAGATCGCTGTAACCGATGAACGGCTTCCGGGCGCGCTGGAACTCCTGAGGATCGAGCAGGGGCAGGACCTGGGCGCTGCCAAAGCCGCCCCGGACGGCGATGATGCCCGCGATCGCGGGATCGTTGAGTGCTTTGCGAATGGCGTCGGCGCGCATCCCCGGAGGGCCCGCGACGTATCCGCGCCGCTCGAAGACGGAGTCGTCGTACACCGGCGTGAATCCCAATCGGCAAAGCTCCGCAATCCCCAGGTCGAAGTCTTCCCGTTTGAACGCACTGGCCGGAGCGACGACGGCGAGACGACTTCCCGGCTCGAGGGCGCGCGGCTTCACCATCAGATGAACTGCGCCATCTCGTCGGCGATGACGCGGTGTTCTTCCCGGCCGAGCCGTTGAGACAGCGCCTTGCCCTGGAGCGGCCGTGCCGCGATGCCGGCAGTGAGAAACCGCTCCTTGGCGCGCCGCTGGCGCTTGCAGCGCGTCCTCGACGCGCGTCAGCGGCAGCTCCTGGCTTTCGACCGCGTAGATGAGCGCCTCGAGCGCCGCCGCTTGCGTGGCGTGGTCGCCGCTGCAAATCAGGATGCCGTCGCAGCCCGCGCCGATCGCGAGAACGGCCGCCGAAGGAACGGCATAGGTGCTGGCGATGGCCTTCATCTCGAGATCGTCGCTCAGGATCACGCCCTCGAAATTCAGCTCGTCGCGCAGGAGGTCCGCGACCACGCGGCGCGACAGCGTGGCGGGCCGCTGTCTCGTCGAGCGCCGGCATGAACACGTGGGCGGTCATGATCGTGGCGACGCCCGCCGTCGATGGCCGCCTTGAACGGCACGAACTCGACCTGGCGGAGCCGCTCGAGCGGATGCTCGACGAGCGGCAGCTCGAGGTGGGAGTCCGCCTGCGTGTCGCCATGACCCGGGAAGTGCTTGCCGCACGCGGCCACGCCCTCGCCTTGCAGCGCAGTGACGATGGCGGCGCCGAGCCGGGCCACTTCCTCGGCTTTCTCCGAAAGCGCGCGATCGCCGATCACGGGGTTCCTGGGATTCGTGTGGATATCGAGGACGGGCGCGTAGTCGAGCGTGATGCCGACGGCCTTCAGCTCGGCCGCGAGCGCGCGCGCAAATCGCTCCGCGAGCCGCACATCGCCGCTCCGGCCGAGGGTGGCCATCGCCGGCCACTCGGTAAACGGCGCCTTGAGCCGGGCCACGCGCCCGCCCTCCTGATCGACGCTGACCCAGAGCGGCAGCTCCGGAACCAGACGAGCCGCGTCGTAGCACACCCCGGCGACCTGTTCCGGTTCCGCCACGTTGCGCGCGAAGAGAATGACGCCGCCCAGGCCGAACTCGCGGGCGAGCGACCTCAGTTCGACCGGCACATCGTGCCCGTCGAACCCGGCGATCAGCAGTTGTCCGATCTGGTGGCGGAGCGCGCTCGGCGACATGCGTGCGTACGATTCTAAACCGCGCAGGGGCGGAGTCTATAATTGCCGTCCCATGCATATCGAGGCATCCGCCCCCACGCGCATCGACCTGGCGGGCGGCACGATCGACATCTGGCCGCTTTATCTCTTTCACGACGGCGCGGCGACGCTCAACGCGGCGATCAGCCTGCGCGCGCACGTCACGGTCAAGGATTTGCCGGACGACCTCGTCGAGCTGCAGTCCCTCGACACGGCGCGCCGGATCAGCGCCCGGAACTGGTCCGAGCTCGAACCGGGCGGCCAGCTGCCGCTGCTGGCGCACGTCGCGCGTCACTACCGCCTCGAGCGCGCCAGCGTGACCACGCGGGCCGAATCGCCGGCCGGCGCCGGCATCGCCGGGTCGTCCGCGCTGACCATCGCGCTCTGCGGAGCGCTGGCCCGATTCACCGGCGCGTCCATCAATCCGGACGATCTGCTGCAGGTGGCGATGAACATCGAGTGCCAGACGATTCATGTGCCGACCGGCGTGCAGGACTATCGCCCCGCGATGTACGGCGGCATCGCGGCGATCGAGCTCCGGGTGGACGGCGTCAAGCGTGTCGCCCTCGACGTCGACCCCCGGGCGCTCGAACAACGAATCGTCCTGGCCTACACGGGAGAGCCGCGGCATTCGGGCACGAACAACTGGGAGATCACCAAGCGGCACATCGACGGCGATCGCGACATCTTCGACTGCTTCGAGCGCATTCGCGACACGGCGGCCGCGATGCGCGCGGCGTTGACGCGCGAGGACTGGGACGAAGTCGGCCGGCAGATCGCCATCGAGTGGGACAACCGGAAGCGGCTCGCGCCGGGCGTGACGACGCCGATGATCGAGGACCTGATCGCGCGCGCCTCGGCCGCGGGCGCGACCGCCGCCAAGGTCTGCGGCGCCGGCGGCGGCGGCTGTCTCTTCTGCTACGGTCCGCCGTCGGCCCGGCCTGCCATCGCCGGCGCCCTCGCCGACGGCGGCGCGCGCGTGCTCGACTATCGCATCGAGACGGATGGCCTCCAGCTTGGATAACCCGGCGCATCGCGCGCATTCTCCGCGAGATTGCCGATCTCCTGGAGATCAAGAGCGACAACCCCTTCAAGATCCGCGCGTATCGCAACGGCGCCGACATCGCCGCGAACCATCCGCACCAGCTCGCGTCGCTCGACGAAGCGGGGCTGCGCGAGATTCCGGGCATCGGGAAGGATCTGGCCGCCAGAATCCGCGAGATCGCCGAAACCGGCGGCGCGGCCTTTCATCGCGAGCTCCTCGCCGAGTTTCCGCCGACCATTCTGGATCTGCTCCACCTGCAGGGCGTCGGCCCCAAGACCGTGGCCACGCTGTACCGCGAGCTCGGGATCCGGACGCTCGACGACCTCGAGCGCGCGGCGACCGATGGACGCGTCCGCGCGCTGCGCGGCATGGGCGGGAAAAAGGAGGCGCTCATCCTGAAGGCGCTCGAGGAGCGCAAGCGCTACGCCGGGCGGCATCTCCTGCCGGATGCGCACGATGCCGCGGCCGCGCTCATCGGCTATCTGCGCGAGCGTGCGCCGCAGGCGACGATCACGGCGGTCGGCAGCCTGCGGCGCGGCTGCGACACCTGCGGCGATCTCGACCTGCTGGCCTCCGGCGCGGATCAGTCGTTGATGGACGATTTCGTCGGCTACGCGCGAGTGGAACGCGTCCTCGGGCATGGCGACACCAAGTCGAGCGTGCTCCTCTCGGGCGGCTTCCAGGCGGATCTCCGGCTGGTGCCGCCGCGAAAGCCGCGGCGCCGCCCTGCAGTACTTCACGGGATCGAAGGCGCACAACATCGCGCTGCGGGATCGCGCGATCGGCCTCGGGTTGAAGTTGAACGAGTACGGCGTCTTCAGAACGGGGCTGCTGGACACTGGCGAGCCCGGAAATGACGATACCGCTGGAGACCAGATCGCGGGCGCCACCGAGGAGGACGTGTACGCCGCGCTCGGGCTCGACTGGATTCCGCCCGAGCTGCGCGAGATGCACGGCGAAATCGAGGCGGCGGCAGGCAAAACGGCTGCCTCGGCTCGTCGATCGGGCCGACCTGCGCGGCGACCTCCACATGCACACCACGGAAACCGACGGGAAAGACGACCTCCGGGCGATGGCGGAAGCGGCGCGGGAAGCTGGCCTCGAGTACGTCGCGATCACCGATCACAGCAAGTCGCTGGCGATGGCGAACGGCCTGGACGAGCACCGGGCGCTCGCGCATGCCGCCCGCATCCGGGCGTTGGACGCGGAAGGCATCGGCGTCCGGCTGCTGGCCGGCATCGAATGCGACATCAAGCCGGACGGCTCGCTCGATCTCGCCGACGACTGCCTCGCCGCGCTCGACCTCGTCGTCGCTTCGGTGCACTCGGCGTTCAATCAGGACGGTCAGCAGATGACCGAGCGCCTGCTACGCGCGATCGAGAACCCGCACGTCGACATCCTCGGCCACCCGACCGGCCGACGGATTCTGCAGCGCGAGCCGTATCCCTTCGACGTCGTCAAGGTCATCGACGCGGCCGTCGCGCGGGGCGTCGCGCTCGAAATCAACTGCCAGGTGCACCGGCTGGACCTCAACGATGTCCACGCGAGGCTCGCGCGCGATCGCGGCGCGCGGCTCGTGATCTCGAGCGACGCGCACTCCCGCGCGGCCGTGGGCGCGCTCGGCTGGGGAGTCGTGGTGGCCCGGCGCGCGTGGCTCGGGCCGGAGCAGGTCCTCAACACGCGGCCGTTCGACGCGTTTCGAAAGCAGCCTGCGGCGGAACCGATAGCATGAAGCTCCGCATGCTGTCGGCCGACGACAAGCACGCCGAAATCAAGCGTCTCTATTATCAGACTACGCGCCAGACGATTCAGCAGGACCTGGCCAAGGCGCTCGACCTGCTCAAGTCGATGGCGAGCGAAGAGGAGCGCGAGCGCGCCGCCGTCTACATGGACGGGCTCGCGCAGATGCGATCGGAGTGGGCACGGGAAAGGAAGGCAAAGGGGAAAAGCAAGAAGGGGAAGGCTTAAGAGTTACTTCGGCGATTGCAGTCCCGCGACGAGCACCGGGGTCGCACGGTACCGGTCGGGGAAGAGCTGTTCCAGGTCCTCGATCTTCGGCAGGTCGTAGGCGACGATGTAGCGATCTGTCGGGTGCCGCGTCAGGAAATCCTGATGATAGGCCTCAGCCGGATAGAACGTGCGGCCCGGCTCGATTCTGGTGACAACCGCCTTTGGGAACAGGCCGTGTCTTATCGAGCTGGACGATGTAGGCCTTTGCGATGTCTGCCTGATCGGCGTCTACGGGGAAGATCGCTGAGCGATACTGCGTCCCGATATCCGGCCCCTGTCGATTGAGCTCCGTCGGGTCGTGGGCCACCGAGAAAAAAATCTGGAGCAGGCGCCCATAGCTGATTTGGCGCGGATCAAACGTCACCTGAACTGACTCCGCGTGCCCTGTGACGCCCCCGCTGACGATTTCGTAGTTTGCCGACCTCTTGTCGCCGCCGGCGTAACCAGAGACGGCGCTGGTGACGCCCTTGACGTGCTGAAACACACCCTGCACACCCCAGAAGCACCCGCCGGCCAGGACAGCCACGGCTGACGTCGCCTGCCCTGGCGGCGTGTCGACGGCGGGAGCCGGGAGCGCGAGCCCGCCTTCTGCTGCCGCCGGGTAGCTCCTGATCGCGAAGCCAGCCAGCACCAGCAACGCCACGATGAACGCCGCGCGCGACGCAGTCGACAGAATTCGTTTCACCATAGGTCAGCTCCATTCTTAGCCGAAAAGCAGACCGTTAGCGAGCTCGGCTACGCGACGCGCGCCGGGCACGTATAGACATTGAAGTTCGGCCCGCGGAGGAAGCCGATCAGCGTGACGCCGCACGCTTCGGCGAGCTCGATCGCCAGGGTCGACGGCGCCGAGACCGCCGCAACAATCGGAATACCGGCAAGGAATGCCTTCTGAACGATCTCGAACGAGGTACGGCCGCTCACGAAGAGCAAGTGGTCCGATAACGGCAGCTTGTCCTGCATCAGCAGGCGTCCGACCACCTTGTCGACCGCATTGTGGCGACCGACGTCCTCGGCCATCCCGTCGAGCTGACCCTCACGGGTGAACAGCCCGGCCGCGTGGAGGCCGCCAGTCTGGTCGAACACCGCCTGCGCTTCCCGCAGGCGGTCGGGAATCGCCACGATTTTCGTTGACAGAAATCGTCCAGTTGCTCTCGATTGGAGGGCCATCGACGCGTAGCGACTCAATCGTCAGACGGCCGCACATGCCGCACGACGCGTTCGTCATGACATTCCGGCGCGCCGCGAACACGCGATCGATCTCGGACGCCGCGGTGTCCGTCAGCGTCACATTGATGATGTTCTCGGGATGGTCGGCGCCCGCATCGGTGCAATGCGCAATCGTGCCCAGGTCGTCCGACGTGCGTAACACGCGCTCGGAGAGGAGAAAGCCAGCCGCCAGTTCACGATCGGCGCCCGGCGTCCGCATCACGACCGCGAACGGACGGCCGTGAAGGCGGACCTCCAGCGGTTCCTCGGTGGCGGCCCGGTCGACCTCCGGGATCCGCGCGCCGCCGCACACGCGCGTGATGTCGACCGCGCGAAACGAGTCGCCGGGGCCTTTGGCTTCTGATTGCATTGGATTAGCTTTTCCGCTTGTTCGGCTTGCTGTGTTCACACCACCCTGACCGCGCGATCACGTTCACGTTTCGTCCGCAAGCAGCCCAATCGCCGAGCGAGCCACGTCTCTCAAGCCCAGCCCGCCACCCCGATAGTGCTCGACGATTTGACGCCGCATGCGTGGGTCCCAGAACCGCCTCAGGTGGTTGGCGACACCCCTGGCGGCCTCGGCTTTGTCCGGTTCGGCCTCGAAGAACATACCGATGTCGTTGGCCATCGTGACCAGGCGCTCGATTCTCACACTCGGCCCCGCGTCAGGCGGGCGTCGTCTGACGCCCCTTGAGAAGCGAGATCTGCTGGTCGGTGAACTCCTTGTTGCGCTGCTGCCAGGCCGAGGGGTGATTGACCCTCACGATCTCCACGGCTGTCACCTTGTATTCGGGACAGTTGGTTGCCCAGTCGGAGTTCTCGGTGGTCACGACGTTGGCGCCGGTTTCCGGGAAGTGAAAAGTGGTGTACACGACACCGGGCCGCACCCGGTCCGTCACTTCGGCCGGCAGCACGATCTCCCCCGATCGGCTGGTGAGGCCAACGCTGTCCCCGTCCCGAATCCCGCGAACCTCCGCATCGTGCGGGTGGATTTCGACGACGTCGGCCGACGCCCATGTCACATTTGACGTCCGGCGCGTCTGGGCACCGACGTTGTAGTGGGCGAGCTTGCGGCCGGTGGTCAACAGCAGCGGATAGCGCCGTGTGGCGCGCTCCTCTGTCGGCACGTACTCGGTCACGAAGAACTTCCCTTTACCCCTCACGAACTGGCCGACGTGCATCGTCGGCGTGCCGTCCGGCGCCTGGTCGTTGCACGGCCACTGGATGCTGCCGAGACGATCCAGCTTCTCATACGAGATGCCGGCGAAGGTCGGCGTGAGCCGCGCGATCTCCTCCATGATCTCGGATGCGTGACGATACTGCATCGGATATCCGAGCGCATTGGACAGCAGCACAGTCACTTCCCAATCCTGGAAGCCGCCGCGCGGCGCCATGATCTTGCGCACGCGCGAGCACCGCCGCTCGGCGTTGATGAAGGTGCCGTCCTTCTCCAGGAACGACGAGCCCGGCAGAAACACGTGCGCGTATTTCGCCGTCTCGTTGAGAAACAGGTCCTGGATCACGATGCACTCCATCGAGGCGAGCGCAGCGGTTACGTGCTGCGTGTCGGGATCGGACTGAGCGGGATCCTCCCCCTGGATGTACAGGCCCTTGAAGCTGCCGTCGAGGGCGGCCTCGAACATGTTCGGGATTCGAAGGCCAGGTTCCGACAGCAGCGGCACGCCCCACGCGTCTTCGAACATGCCGCGGACGCCCGCGTCCGACACGTGACGGTATCCGCTGAACTCGTGTGGAAACGATCCCATGTCGCACGAGCCCTGCACGTTGTTCTGGCCGCGCAGCGGGTTGACGCCGACGCCCTCCCGTCCGAGATTGCCGGTCGCCATCGCGAGATTCGCGATCGCCATGACCATGGTCGAGCCCTGGCTGTGCTCGGTGACGCCAAGGCCGTAGTAGATGGCGCCGTTGGCAGCCGACCCGTAGAGTCGCGCCGCTTTCCGCACCAGCTCGGGTTCGACGCCGGTGAACGACGCTGTCGCTTCGGGCGAGTTCCGCGGCTCGGCCACGAACGCCTTCCATCGCGCGTACGACTCGAGCTCGCAGCGCGACGAGACGTATTCATCGCGTGTGAGCCCGTCGGTGACGACCACGTGGGCGATGGCGTTGAACAGCGCCACGTTGGCACCTGGCCGCACCTGAAGATGGCATGCAGCTTCTATGTGTGGCGAACGGACCAGGGCGGTCTGGCGCGGATCGACGACGATCAGCCGGGCGCCCTCGCGCAGGCGCCGCTTCAGCTGCGAGGCGAACACTGGATGGCCTTCGGTCGGGTTGGCGCCGATGACGACGACGACGTCCGCTTTCATCACGGAGTCGAACGCCTGAGTGCCGGCCGACTCCCCCAGTGTGCTCTTGAGGCCGTAGCCGGTCGGCGAGTGGCACACACGTGCGCAGGTGTCGACGTTGTTGTTGCCGAAAGCGGCGCGCACGAGCTTCTGGACCAGGAACGTCTCCTCGTTCGTGCAGCGGGAGGACGTGATGCCGCCGATGGCGTCGCGGCCGTATCTCGCCTGGAGCCGCCGGAACTCGCCGGCTGCGTAACCGATCGCCTCGTCCCAGCTGACCTGCCGCCACGGTTCGTCGATGGAGGCGCGGATCATCGGGGTCGCGATCCGGTCGGGATGCGTCGAATACCCGTACGCAAACCGGCCTTTAACGCATGAGTGGCCGTGGTTGGCGTGGCCATCCCGATCGGGGACCATCCGGATGACCTGCTCGCCCCTGACTTCGGCCTTGAACGAGCAACCGACGCCGCAATAGCCGCACGTTGTCGTGACGACACGGTCCGGAGCCCCGAGCGTGATCAGTGAATTCTCGGTCAGCGCGACGGTAGGGCACGCCTCGACGCACGCGCCGCACGAGACACATTCGGACGCCAGGAAGGGCTCGTCCTGGCTCGCGGACACCTTCGACGCGAATCCCCGGCCCTGGATCGTGAGCGCGAAGGTTCCCTGGGTCTCGTCGCACGCGCGGACGCACCGCGAGCAGGCGATGCACATGGTCTGGTCGAAGGTGAAGTACGGGTTGCTCACGTCCTTTGGCAGACCCTGGTGGCTTGCCCCCTTGAGGCCGTACCGCGTTTCAGTCACGTCGAGCTCTTCGGCCATGTCCTGCAGCTCGCAGTGGCCGTTGGCCGGACAGCTGACGCAGTCGAGGGGATGGTCCGACAGGTACAGCTCCATGACGCCGCGGCGGAGCGTCGTCAACCTGGCGCTCTCGGTCCGCACCTTGATCCCGTCGGCGACGAGCGTCGTGCAGGAGGCAGGATACCCACGGCGACCTTCGATTTCGACGAGACACAGACGGCACGAGCCGAAGGCCTTCAGCGAATCGGTCGCGCACAACTTCGGCACCTGCCGGCCGACCATCGCGGCCGCCCGCATGATCGACGTGCCTTCGGGCACGGTAACGGCCAGGCCGTCGATCTCGAGCGTGACCGGCTGCGACCCGTCGACGCGCGGAGTGCCGAAATCGGCATGGTCCCGGGAATACATGCTCAGGCCTTCAGGAAGTCCTCGCGGAAATATTTTAGCGCGCTCTGCACGGGATAGGGCGTCAATCCCCCGAGGCCGCACAGCGAGCCATTGAACAGCGTATCGCACAGGTCGTCGAGGAGTACCAGGTTGGCGTCGCGGTCTACGCCCTGCACGACGCGGTCGATCACTTCTACGCCTCGTGTCGATCCGATGCGGCAGGGAGTGCATTTGCCGCACGACTCCAGCGCGCAGAACTCCATCGCATAGCGCGCCATCTGCGACATGTCGACGCTGTCGTCGAAGGCGACGATGCCTCCGTGCCCGACCAGCGCGCCGATCTCCGTGAACGCCTCGTAATCGAGGGGCGTATCGAACTGCGATTCGGGCAGGTACGCCCCGAGCGGTCCGCCGACCTGCACCGCGCGAATCGGCCGGCCCGACGCGCTGCCGCCGCCATAGTCATCGAGAATCTCGCGCACCGTCGCGCCGAATGCCTTCTCGATGAGCCCGCCCCGCTTGATGTTGCCGCCGAGCTGAATCGTCAGCGTGCCGCGGGACTTCCCCATGCCGTAGTCACGGTAGAACGCGCTGCCTTTGCGGAGAATGATCGGGATGCTGGCGAGCGAGATCACGTTGTTGACGATCGTCGGCCGGCCGAAGAGGCCCTTGACGGCCGGCAGCGGCGGCCGGGGGCGGACCTCGCCGCGCTTGCCCTCGAGGCTCTCGAGCATCGACGTTTCTTCTCCGCAGATGTATGCGCCCGCGCCAAGCCGCACCTCGAGGTCGAACGCCTTCCCGCTGCCAAGGACGTTGCGCCCGAGATATCCGCGCTCGTAGGCCGCGGCGATCGCGGCGCGGAGCGCACGGTGTGCGTGCGGATACTCGACGCGCAGGTAGATGTAGCCCTGAGTGGCGCCGACGGCCACTGCCGCGATGGTCATCCCTTCGATGAGCGTGAAGGGGTCGCCTTCCATCAGCATGCGGTCGGCGAACGTCCCGGAATCGCCCTCGTCGGCATTGCATGCGACGAACTTCCGGTCGGCCGGCGCGTCGAGCACTGTTTTCCACTTGATGCCGGTCGGGAAAGCCGCGCCGCCCCGCCCGCGCAGACCGGAGTCGGTCACTTCCTGCACGATCGCCGCGGATCCCATCGCCAGCGCGCGCTGCAGTGCTTCGTAGCCACCATGCGCCAGGTACTCGTCGAAGCTGACGGGATCGATCAGGCCAACTCGCTCGAAGGTGAGCCGTTCCTGCTTCGCGAAGTACGGGATGGCCTCGACGGGGCCAACGAGCCGCGCGTGCGAGCGGCCGCCGAGGAAGCCGGCGTCGAACAGCCCCGGCACCTCCGCCGGCGTTACCGGGCCGTAGCCGACCCGTCCGGCCGCTGTTTCAACCTCGATCAGTGGCTCGAGCCAGCACATCCCCCGCGTGCCGTTCCGCGCGATCGCGACGTCCACGCCGCGCCGGGTCGCTTCAGCCGCAATCGCCTCCGCCACCTGCCCGGCACCTACCGAGAGCGCCGCGGCGTCGCACGGGACCCACACTTTTCCTGATCGCGGTGGCCCCTCCGGCATCAGCGACGCTCCCATTCGGACGCAATCGAGTCGAAACGGTCCGGGGTGACGCGGCCGTACAACTCCCCGTCGACGAGCATCGATGGCGCGCAGGCGCAGTTACCGAGACAGTAGACCGGCTCGAATGTAAAGACGCCGTCGGCGGTCGTCTGATGGAAATCGATTCCGAGCCGCGCCTTCGCGTGCCGCTCGAGGGTCCGCTGATTCATCGCCTGACATGCTTCGGCGCGGCACAAGTGAATCGTATGGCGCCCGGGCGGCGTATCGCGGAAATAGTGATAGAAGCTGACCACGCCGTGGACCTCGGCGCGCGACAGATTCAAGCCGTCGGCGATCACGGGCACCGCCGCCGCCGGCACGTGGCCAAGCTCGTCCTGGATGGCGTGCAGGATTGGCAGCAGCGCGCCTGGCGCATCCTTCAGGCGGGAGACGATGCCGGCGATCGTTTCCTCGGGAAAGTCCATCTGTCTCTGAATGACTCGAGGGCCGGGGCTAGAGCTCGCGCTGCTGCTTCTCTATGTCGTGCGCCTCGTGATGGACCGCGTCGAACTCACTCCGGATCGCCTTCAGGAGCTCCGCGGCATCATCCGCGGCCTTGGCCAGCTCGCGGAAATGGTGCTCGAGGTTGTCGATGCCCTGGCGGCGGCGCGGGAACGGCGTGCTCGAGAGCCGCAGGATGTCAATCTCGTGCTGCAACTCGGTGAGAATCCGTTGCTTCTGTTCGTAGGCTCGCCGCAACTCGAAGGTCCTGCCGAGAAGAGGGGCGACGAGCACAGCCAGATCCAGCGTCGGCGGTGGCTCGTCAGGTGCGGACGTCGGCGGCGCGGGCGGATTCGTTTGAGCGGACACGGGTCGATTGTAGTCGATGTTTGTTGGCAGTGAAACGGTCGGCAAAAGACCGTCAAACACCTCAGCTGATTACCCTTCGTGGGCAGCGACGATATGATGCGTCAGTGATAAGAATGGAAGCCCTTCAGCTCCGTCGCCTTGCGGCTGACGTCCTCCGGCAGTTGGACGTCGCCAGTAAGGTCGAAGTCATGGAGATTCGCGAGCTGACCGACGGCACCTGGATGGTCGGCTTCGGGGATCATCATCCAGACACGCGCTTCCCCGGTTTCGATATCAGCATTCAGCCGCAGTGGTCTCCCGAACAGGCCGTGCGCGAGTTACGGCTCGAGCTGCGGGAGAAGCTGTGGATTTGCCCGCTCTGTCAACGCCGCTCGCAGATCCGGCGCATCATCGATCGCGAGCTGTTTCGCGTCTCATGCGAGCAGTGCGGCCGATTCGAAATTGAAAAGGACCTCCTCGAACACTTTCGCCTCGGATATGAACGAGGCGACACGGATCTGATCGCACAACTATCGCGCCTGTCGGAACTGGTCGGCCGGGCGGACAGGATGCCCTTGCTGTCAGCAGACAACTGGCGGGCACTCGCCGATCCCACGGCGCAGTAGCCACCCATCGTGTCTAGGTACAGGGCCGATGGTGCGTCAAGCGTTGCGCCCGGCACACGGCGTCGCCAACCGTAGGCCGCGTGCAGGAGCAATCCGATAGCCCCTGCCAGCAGTGCCTGTCCGGCATCGGACCAGGTACTGCTGGAGAACATCCACGCGATCAGCAACAACGCAACAGTGGACACGATCCCGCCCGCGGGAACGACGAACCACGCGTCGTGGTCGCGAGCGCTCTTTCGCCGCAACACCGGGAGCGCGGCGCACGTGGCGGCATAGGTCGCGAGCCGGATGATCGTGCTGAGCGTGGCCGCGGAAGCGAACGATCCCGAAAGCGTCAGGACCAACATACCCGCAGCGGAAACCCCGATGGAAACGTGAGGCGTGCGAAAGCGGCTGTGTATGGCTGAGAGCAGCCGCGGCAGCTGTTGCTGCTCGGCCATCGCAAACAGCAGCCTGGGCGCGGCCAGCATGATCGCGTTCATCGTCCCCGTCACCGAGATCAGGGCGCCGAGCGACACGAGCGCGGCGCCGGACCTCCCGAACAGTCGACCGCCGACATCGGCCAGCGGCCGCTGCGAGGTCGCCAGCTCGGGCAGCGTACCGATGCAGACGGCCTGAATCGCCACGTAGAGCAGCGCGACGATCGCGGTACCTGTCAGCAGCGCAAACGGAAGGTGCCGGCGCGGGTCTCGAGCCTCGCCGGCTGGAATGACGGCGATCTCGAATCCTGTAAAGGCGAACATCAACAGCAGCACCGATCCGGAAAACCCCGTGTAGCTCGGAAGGACGGCCAAGGAGTAATTCTGGGGATCGATGAAAAACGATCCCGCGACGACCAGGAGCACGAGCGGCACCAACTTGCCGACCGTGGCGATGTTGATGAACATCGAGGTCAACCGCACGCCGGCGATGTTGATGGCGGCAAGAAAAGCGACGACGGCGACGATCACAGCGGTGCGGCCAGGGCCAGCCGCCGCCATCGGCAAGAAGTAACTGAAGTAATCCGCGAACAGGTTACAGAGCGCGGCAAACGCCGTGAGCCGGACAAGCCAGGCGAGCCAACCCATTTCGAATCCGACCAGCGGTCCGAACGTTTCACGGGCGTACAGGTAAGGGCCGCCGGTCTCCTTGAAGCGGCTGCTCACCTCCGCAAAGCACAAGACGATCAATAAAATCGCGACGGCACAGACGACGTACGCCAGCAGGCTGTACACGCCGGCGAGCGCAAAGGCCCGAGCGGGCAGTCCGAAGATCCCGGCTCCGATAACGGAGTTCAGGACGAGCGCGACAAGGCCCCACTTGCCGATCTCTCTGCGAAGTTCACTCAAGCCCGCGAGTGTATACTCGTCGCCCGGCGGACGAATAGGGGTGCTTGATGTGCGACATGGGGCACGATCACGGACGCGAAGGATTTGGATATCTGGTCGATACGCCGGAGATTCGCGCCCTCATCGCGGAGGTGCAACGTGTGACCGGAGCGATTCGTTCTGACGAGGAACGGGTAACAGCACTACGTCCGGCGTTCGCGGCGCTTCTGGCGGCGGACGACTGGCTTCCCGAGGAGTGCGCGCGACCCGACGAGAAGAGCCGGATGGGTGGCGGCATCGCGCAGTACGCCCTCTATCGCGCCGAGGATGGGTCGCTGTGCCTCTTTTCGCTGGTCGTGCCGGCAGGCGCCGCTACACCGGTGCACGACCATCTGGCCTGGGGACTGGTCGGGATCTATCGCGGCCGTCAGGACGAAACGGTCTACCGCCGGCTCGACGATGGCAGCGAGCCCGGGCAGGCGCGCCTCGAGGTGACGAAACGCCAGACGCTCGAAACCGGGGAGTTCTACACCCTGCTGCCGCCGGCCGACGACATTCACTACGTCCAGACCGTGTCCGAAACGGCGTCGATCTCAATCCATCTGCTCGCCAACGACACGGCGTGCATCTGGCGGCACCGGTTCGACCCCGCGACGGGCGAGGTCACGCCGTTCCGGTCCGGCTACGCGAACGCGCCGTGTCCCCCCGACGAAGCGGCAACCCGGGGAGCCCAGCCGCGCAGCTAGCGCGATTCTGTAATCGCAGCTGACCCAGCAGGACCGTATCTCTTTGAGCTGCCTGTGGCTTAGCGGCTGGCTCAGCAGGCGTGTGCTATGATGTCTGACTAAGATATAGGGCCAAAGAGGGGTATCAGTACCGGATGGATGACAGCGCAGGAAACCCGTTAGAAAGCAGCGGTACACCGCTCACAGGGTACTCGGCGTTTTTCCGTGAATGCCGGCCGCACGACCAAACAGGGCCAGCAGATCAGCTCGGGGAAAGACCGCGACGATTACAAAGCGACTGTGTCGGACCATGCACATGAACCCCGAGGACATGAAGGAAATCGGCGTGCCTCACGGGCAGCACCGTGCTCGTCCGGTCCTCGTGGGGCGAGGCGACGTTCAAGTGCGTGGAAGGCAAATTCCGACGGGGATGATTTTCGTGCCGTACGGGCCGCCCACCTGTCATCTGATGGGGCAGTACACCGATGGAACGGGGATGCCGCTGTCCAAGGGGTGGGAGGTCGAGGTCGAGCTCCTGGAGGCACCGGCCCCGGCGGCTCCGGTTCCGGCCCCTGTCGACAGCTGAATGAACGTCTGAGCTATCAAGAGAGAATCATAGAGATATGGACAATCGAGAGACGACCCTCGATCGCGACCTGGCGATCAGTCTTGGCATTCTGCCCGAAGAGAACGTTCTCGCATTGGGCCGAGATCGAAGAAGGCCGGTACCAGCCGCGGCGGACGCGAGGGAGCTTTCGCGGTCGTGAGCTTGCTTGAACGTTCCTTGTGTCGCCCGGTACGGGCGACAAGCAACCCGGGTAGGGCGACAAGAGGATATCGATGGAGATCGTAAAGAACGCGACGTGCACCTTCTGCGGCTGCGTCTGTGACGACATCGAGCTGCACGCCGAGGGAAACAAGATCGTCAAGGCCAAGAACGCCTGCAGCCTCGGCGAGGCACATTTCAAGTTTCACACGCGGAGCACCACTATCCGGATGCGTTGATCGACGGCAAGGAGGCCACGGTGGCCGAGGCCGTCGAAGTCGCGGCCGACATTCTCTACAACGCCAACATGCCGCTTGGTGTACGGACTCAGCAACGTCACGTGCGAGACGACTCGCGGTGCCGTGGCGCTGGCCGAAATGATTGGAGGCGTGGTCGACAGCCACACCTCGCTTTGACACGGCCCCACTGAAATAGCCGCCCAGTTGGGTGGCAAGGTCACGTGCACGTTGGGCGAAGTCAAGAACCGGGCGGACTTCATCATCTACTGGGGCGGGAACCCTGCGGAGTGCCATCCGCGGCACTTCAGCAAGTACACCATCACCCAGAAGGGCAAGTTCATTCCCCAAGGGCGCAAGGGCCGGACGATGATCACCATCGACATCCGGGAAACGCCCTCGGCCAAGGCGGCCGACATCGCGCTGATCATCAAGCCGGGCAAGGACTTCGAGCTCGGCACGACGATGCGGGCGCTGATGAAGGGCCAGCCCGTGGACGAGGCTCGCGTCGCCGAAATCGGCCTGTCGCTCGACAACCATCCAGGACATCGTCGATCGGATGAAGCGCGCCAAGTTCGGCGTCATTTTCTTCGGCATGGGTCTGTCGATGACCCGCGGCAAGCACATGAACTCCGCGGGCATTCTGAACATCGCCGCGGAGATGAACGCCTTCACCAAGTTCGTCTGCATGCCGATGCGCGGTCACGGCAACGTCACCGGCGCCGACGTCGTGCTGCGGTGGACGACGGGCTATCCGTTCGGCATCAATCTGAGCCGCGGCTATCCGCGGTTCAATCCCGGAGAGTTCTCGACGGTCGACGTGCTGGTGCGCGGCGACAACGACGCGACGCTCGTGCTCGGCGCCGATCCAGGGGCCACGATGCCGCAGCCGGCCATCGAGCATCTCACGCGGACGCCGACCATCGTGCTCGATCCGAAGGTGACGCATACGAGCCGGCTGGCCCGTGTCCATTTCACGACGGCGGTCTCCGGCGTCAGCGCGCCAGGGACGGCGTATCGCATGGACGAGATTCCCATGCCGCTTCGACCGGCGCTGAAATCGCCGTATCCCACCGACGAAGAGATCGTCAATCTCATCATCGCTGCCGTCGCCAAGAAGCCGGGATTCCGTCCCGCGGCTGACCGCGGAGATGGCGGAGATCGCCTAGACGGGAACGGAAGCTCTTCGCCCGCTGCCGACTCATCTGCCCTCGCCGCCACACTGGAGGCGGGGGCATTTTCTTGGGCGCCGGGGCCACTCTTCCAACGACACGCCGACGACCGGTTGCCCGGACACGATGTATTATCGCGTTCGCGCGAAAGCTGTGACTTCAGCGGCGTCCACCTCAGGCGGACCAATGGTCCGGCTGAAACCAGACGCACCGTACTGATGGCAGGGAGAGTTCAAAGCGCATGGTGAGGATAACGGGCGGAAGAGTCTACGATCCGGCCAACGGCGTCGAGGGCGTCGTGAAGGACATCTGCATCGCCGACGACGGCCGTGTCGTCGCCGACACGAACGGAAGCGCAACCCGCACCATCGACGCGACCGGCATGGTGATCTTCCCTGGCGGCGTGGACGTTCACACGCACGTGGCCGGCGGCGCGCTCAACTTCGCGCGCGGCCTCGTCCCCGAGAATCAGCGCGTCGCCCGGAAGTTCATGCACACGCCGGAGCTGCGCTCGGGCATCGGCGGCATGACGCCGACCACTTTCGCAACCGGCTACCTGTACGCCGGCATGGGCTGGACGACGGTCAACGAGGCCGCCGTGCCCATCCTCTCCGCCAAGCACACCCACGAAGAGATGCACGACATTCCCATCGTCGACAAGTCGACGCTGCTGCTGATGGCGAACAACGAGCTGATGATCGATCTGCTCGAGGCGGGCGAGTTCGAGCGGGCGAAGTCTCTCGTCGGATGGATGATCTGGGCCGCCAAGACCTACGGCATCAAGGCCGTCAATCCGGGCGGCGTCGCGGCGTGGAAGTGGGGAAAGAACGCGAGCCTGCTTCACGAGCCGATCGAAGGCTACAAGAGCATCACGGCGGCGCAGATCATCGCGCAGCTCGCGCAGATCGTCGACGAGCTCGGGTTGCCGCATCCGATGCACCTGCACCAGAACAATCTCGGCGTTCCCGGCAACGTGACCTCCACGATCGAAACGATGAAGGTGCTGCAGGGCCATCGCGCGCACCTCGCGCACCTGCAGTTCCATGCGTACGGCGGACACGACTGGGGCTCGATGAAGTCCGAGGCGCCCGCCATCGCCGCCGAGTTCATCAAGAACAAGAACCTGACCTGCGATGTCGGCGCGATCCTCTTCGGCAACGCCGTGACGATCACGGCCGATGGTCCCTGGCAGCACCTGCTGTACGAGCTGACCGGGCGCAAGTGGGGCAATCTGGACGTCGAGAACGAGACCGGCTGCGGCATCGTGCCGTACGTCTACAGCGATCACCATCTCGTGAATTCCGTGCAGTGGGCGGTCGGGCTCGAGCTGCTGCTGCTGATCGACGATCCGTGGCGCGTCTACCTGACCACCGACCATCCGAACGGCGGCGGCTTCTGGCGGTATCCGGAGATCCTGCGGCTCCTGATGGACGTCGAGTTCCGCAAGGGAGAGGTGCGCAAGCTTCCGGCCGAAGCGCAGAAGCGCATCACGCTCGGCGATATCGATCGCCAGTACACGTTCTCCGATGTGGCGATCCTCACGTCCGCGGGTCCGGCCCGCGCCCTCGGCTTGAAGCAGAAGGGACACCTGGGCATCGGTGCGGACGGGGACATCACCATCTATTCGGAGAAGCCGAACGAGGAGGGCGTGCTGTTCGCCTATCCGCGGTACGTGCTCAAGGGGGGGAAGGTGGTCGTGGAGGAGGGACAGGTTCGCGCGATCAGCGAGGGCCGCGAGTTCATCGTGCATCCCGACTTCGACCCGGCGATCGAGGAGTTCATCCGCCCGCAGTTCCAGAAGGTCTACACGATGTCGTTCGAAAACTACCCGACTGAAATGCACCGGCTCCATCACCCGGAGATCGTGCCGTGCACTCCGCCGGGGCCCGGCGTGAAAGCGCCCTCATCGGAGCCGGCGGTTCCATCGGAGCCCGCATGATCACGCTGACGCTGAAAGAACCGGTCGAGATGGTCCCGCTCGAAGCGGAAGCGATCTGTCCGGACACGATGGCCGCGCTCAAGAACGACGCGATCCGCGCGCTGCCCGTCTATCTGGGCAAGAAACAGTGCCGCATGGACGACTTCTTCACTGTTGAAGGCGAGGCCAGCGACGAGCTCGAGATTCGTGGCGAGGTCAAGAAGGTCCGGTGGATCGGCCGGGGCATGAGCCGCGGCCGGATCAACATCGTCGGCAACGTCGGCATGCATCTCGGCGCCTACATGAAGGGCGGAACGATCGAAGTGTCCGGAAGCGCCTCGGACTGGGTTGGAGGCGAGATGTCGGGCGGATTCATCCGGATTGCCGGTAACGCCGGCGGCCAGATCGGCGCCGCCTACCGCGGCAGCCGGGGCGGGATGACGAACGGCACCATCATCGTCGGCGGCTCTGCGGGCCTCGAAATCGGCATGCGCATGAAGCGCGGCCTGATCGTGATCGGCGGCCCGGTCAGGGACTTTACCGGCCTCGAAATGAAGGGCGGCACCATCGTCCTTCTCAGTGGCGCGGAACTGCGCACTGGAGCCTGGATGAGCCGGGGGACCATCATTTCCCTCAAGCCCATCCCGCTCCTTCCGAGCTTTCTGTACGCGTCGACCTACACCCCCTCGTTCATGGGCCTGTACGCCAAACACCTGGAGACTCTTGGGATCACGGTCCCCTTCGACACCGGAGCCGGAACCTACCGGCGGTATACCGGGGATACATCAGTGATCGGCAGAGGCGAGATCCTTGTGTGGTCTCCCCGGGACTCTTAGAAAATGGATTCTGAGCAGATGTCGACCGTCACGAGCGAAAGCGGAGTCGCCATGGAGCGGCGTGGAGTGCGGATTGTCGACACCTTCGCCGAGGCGTTCGACATGCGCGCCGCGCGCGTCATCGTCACCGCCAAGACGCCTGCCTGGGCGCGGACCGCCGTGCAGACGATGACTGGATTCGCCACCTCGGTGATCGGTTGCAAGGTCGAGGCGGCCCTCGAGGCTGAATTGGCGCCTGACGACACACCGGATGGCCGACCAGGTGCGTCCGCTCTCCTGTTCGGCTTCGACGCCGCCGGCCTCGGCCAGCGGCTGCTCGACCGCCTCGGGCAGACCATCCTCACCTGCCCGACGACCGCGTGCTTCGACGGCCTGCCGGACGCGCCCGAGCGTGTGATCGTCGGCGGCCACATGCGGCACTTCGGCGACAAATATCAGTCGAGCCGGTCGCTCGCGGGTCACCGCTACTGGCGCATTCCCGTGATGGAAGGCGAGTTCCTGATCGAGGAAAAGTTCGGCGTTCAAAAAGGGATTGGCGGCGGCAACTTTCTCATTCTCGGCAAGGATGCGGATGTGACGCTCGAGGCCGCCGAAGCGGCCGTGGACGTGATGCGCAAGGTTCCCGGCGTCATCCTTCCATTTCCGGGGGGGATGGTTCGTGCGGGCAGCAAGGTGGGCGCGAAGAACTACAAGAAGCTTCCGGCTTCCACCAACGACGCCTACTGCCCGACGATTCGCCGACGTCATGGTGTCACGACGGAGTTGCCGGCGGAGGTGAATTCCGTGATGGAAATCGTCATCGACGGTTTGAACCGCGGCGCGATCGAGGATGCCATGCGCGTCGGCATCGACGCCGCCTGCCGTCCTGGCGTGGTCGAGATCACCGCCGGGAATTACGGCGGGAAGCTCGGCAAGCACCACTTCCGCCTTTACGACCTTCTGACGACCGCCTGACGTCATCAGCCAGATCGATCCCACCATCGAGACCGCCATGGGTGTCGGCAGCTATCGAGGTTGCGTCTCGTCTGCCAGGCCGGCGCTCGAGAGCGCCTCGAGGTAGTCTTCGCGGGTGTTGACGTTGCGTAGCGTCACCAGTTCTGGATCGACCGCGATCATCTCTGCTGGCTGCACGCGGCGGGTTCGCACCGCATCGAACAGGAACACCGGACGCAGTCGATCTTGCGCGAGCAGCGCTTCGACGTGCGGGAGCGTGTCGCGCCGATAGACCGCCGAGAGCGGATGCGGAAAGCCGTCCACTTCCATCACCGCGATGTCGTCATCGCCCAGCAGATCGATCATGCGTCGTGCGAAACCGGGAACGAGCAGCGGAACGTCGCAGCTCGTCACGTACGCAAACTCGACAGTGGCGGGCAGCGCCTTCAACCCGGCTCTCAGTCCTTCCAGCGGGCCGCGATCCTCCCGCTCGTCGCGAGCCACGGTGACCCCCGCCGGCAACTCGGGTAGCGACTGGCCCGGCGCGGCGACAACGACCATGGGCGAGACGACGCTGTCGAGCAGCCGCACCACACGCTGGAGCATGGTCTCGGCGCCAAAGGCCAGGAGCGCCTTCGAGGATCCCATTCGCGTCGATCTCCCGCCGCACAGGACGATGCCGCCAGCGTTCACTCGGGACACGCTCAGTTCACGCGATCTGCGGTCCAGCCGGCGGTGGTTCCGCCTGCGACGATGGTCCCTTTCATGGCACGTCCGGTCACGCGACCGGTGTAGACAGCGCCGCCGGCCGTGAACGCAATCTCGTCGCCTCGCAGACGGCCATCTGCAATCGGCATTGGAGTCGCACCGCTCGTGCGCATCGTCAGCGTTCCCGACAGCTTCTGAAAGTCCTGTTTCAGCACCAAATCCCCATCCCGAAGACGCCACGTCCCCCCGACCTTGGCCGGCACGACCCACAGGTGAACGGTGCACCACGTCGTGCAGCCGTCGATGCTGTCAGTCTGGTCGGGCCGCCACCCTTCCATCGTGAAGGAGTTCGACACGAGGCGGGTCCCGGGGGTGAGGTTGAAGATGCGCTCGCGGAGCCTCAGCATGACGTCGGACAACAGGAACGTCGTCAGGACCGTCGCCTCCGAAAAGTCGCTTTCGAACAGATCGGCCTGGAGGAACACCGCTTTGTCGGCGACCCCCTGTTCGGCGGTCAGCCGCCTGGCGAGCGCCACGAGGCCCGCATCGTATTCGATGCCGAGTGCCCGCGCCCCGCGACGGGCCGCCGCCGTGACAATGCGTCCGTCTCCGGAGCCGAGGTCGATGACAAAGTCCCGCGGCGTGACACCAGCCAGGTCGAGCATCCGCTCGACCATCTCGGGAGGCGTCGGCACGTACACGACATCCTTCCCCTCCTGGCCAACGAACGGCTCCTGTGCCTGCGCGAGGGCTCCGGCGCCGATCAGGATTGCTGCAGCAACCAACCACGGCCGCCGGAACAGAGCGAGCCTCTTCGCGTTTATCGAATCGTCCACAAGTGAATCATCAGGCCGTCGACGTCCTGCGATCGCTCCGGCGGCCATGCGTAGCCCATGTCGAACTGATGCGAGACGATCCTGGTACCCGGCCTGAGCTCTCGTTTCAGCTTCGGCATCAACTCCTGATTCATCCATCCCATCAGGAACAACGTGACCACGGTCGCCTCGCTGATGTTCGCGTCGAACAAGTCCTGGTTCACGAACCTGACCCGGTCGCCCACGCCTGCCTTCTTGAGGTTGTCGTTCGCGTCGCGGATGCGGACCCAATCGATCTCGATGCCGACGCCGCGCGCCCCGTATTCCTTCGCCGCCGTGATCGGGATTCGTCCGTCGCCGGACCCCAGGTCGTACACCACATCCGCCGGCGTGACCTTCGCCAGGTTGAGCATCGCCACGACGACGCTCTGCGGCGTCGGCACGAACTTCACGTCGGGCGGCTTGAGCCGTGCCATCTGCCCGCTCGAGGGCGTGGCGCGCCCGGCGGCCGAACCGGTAGCGACGACGCAGGCGGTGCCGAAGCATGCCGTCAACACGAGCAGTCGGCTCCGCACGGTCAATCCTTTCCGCCGGAATGAACTCTCTTGCGGGCTGCCAGGCGGAGGGCTTCGGGCACGTTGCGGTCCACGGAAAGCTTCGCCAGGTCAGCGTCCTGCAACCGCGACATGAGGCTCAACGAAATGGCGAGCGGCGTCTTCGGATTCCTGGTCAACCCGAGCACGACACCGTAGTTCTTCAGCCACGCCCGGTTGTGGCCGATGGCCCGCAGAACGTCCTCCGACAGGCTTGCCATGCGCGAGAAGCCCGCGGCCTCCTGCTCGGTCACCTTCGGGCTGCTCAGCACGGCCGCCGAGATCATCTTGTTCGGGTCGCGGATCAGGATCGCGCGCATCTCCTTGGTGCCTTTGACGGCCGCCTTCAGCCGCTCGACGAACCCCATATTGGCGACGCGCTGGTTGACCGACTCCCGGCTTTCCTCCGCATCGGCCACCTCGACTTCCGAGCCACCGGTGTCGATCAGCGGCTCGTCCACCTCGATCGCCGGAATCTCCGCCGGAAAGACGCCGCGATCGCCGAAGAATTCGCGCAGGTCGACCGGGACATCCGACCGCGCGAGGAACGCCTTCAGCGCCTCGATCGGAATCCGGTTCAAGCGTGGCGTCGGCGACGAGCCGAATCTCGCGGTCGGAATCTTCGAGCAGCAGGACCAGGATGGCGAGCTGCTCGTGCGCGCGTGGCGCCAGCGTGCCCTCCGCAGCCAGCATCCGGACGTCGCGCGCGGCTTCGCCACGCCTGAAGAAATCGAGCAGCGGAGTAGGTCCGCTCACCGGGTTGAGAGGTAGTCTTTGAAGTTGGTCAGGTTCAGGCGCGTGGTCACGACTTCTCCCTCGCCGCCGAGCGGTTTCGCCTCGACACCGTTGATTCTGACGGAGAGCGCCGATGCGTCTCCGATTCGCAGCACGATTTCGCGCTCCGCGTCTATCGTCCGCTGTTCGCCGGCCTGAAGCAAGCTCGCGAGCGCCTTACCTTGGTCGGCCGTAACCGATACCCAGCACATCCGGAGCGCCGACAATGAAACCCGCAGTCGAACGGCCGGGACTTCCAACGTCGACGCGGTCTGGACCACCGGCAACCCGGACGTGGGCGCCGGTGACACCGGAACGGGACTCAGCTCGACGGCCGGTGCGGGGGCCTCACCCGAACGCCCCGAGATTCCGAAGTAGATCATCGCGGCCGCTATCGGAACACTCAGGGCAACGAGCCTCATGAGGGTGGTCGCCGTCCGGCGCTCGCTTTCAACCGCCTGATGGTCCTCGGCCTGCGTGGTCGACGCGGAATATCCCGAACTCACCGACCCGTGCGGCAACCGGGCGATGAACGCCTGCATCGTCTCCTCCGGATCGAGACCGACTTCGACCGCGTACGCCCGGACGAATGCCCGGCTGAAAATGCCGCCGGGCAGGCGCGACAGGTCGTTGCGCTCGAGCGCTTCGAGCACGCTCATCGCGATCTTGGTCGAATTGGAGATTTGACGAAGCGAGAGCCCGCGACGCTCACGCGCCTCGCGCAGACTACGTCCGAAGTCGGTGGGGAGTCGGTCGGCCATGTCGTGCGCCGCCCCCCATGTTAGGAAGGCGTCTCGAGCCTGTCAAACCATTCGATGAAGAGCCCGATGCCGGCCACACCCGCCGCACCGGTTGCAGCCACCTCGTCGAGCCGCCCGGCGGTGATCCCGCCAATCGCGAGCACGGGAACGGTAACCGCCTGAACAATCGCGGCGAGCCCGTCGAGACCCAGTAACGGCGACCGGGCGGCCTTGGATGCAGTCCTGAAGACGGTCCCCGCGATGAGGTAGTCCACGGGGCCGGCCCCAACCGCCTCAGCCGCATCATGCACGGATCGACCGATCAGAAAACCGGGAGGAGTGATGGTGCGCGCCGCTGCCGCCGGCAGGGAGTCGTGCCGGAGGTGCAGCGCCTTGCGCGCCACAGGCGAGCGCGACATCGAGACGATCGTTGACCACCACACGCGTTCCCGATCCCTGAGCTGCGCGGACGAAATCGGTGACGACTGCGGCCAGCTGCGCGGTCTCGAGATCGCGTTCGCGAACCTGAATGAAGTCAATTCCGGACTCGACGGCCCACGCGGCCTGCTCGGCAAGACGCCGGCGATCGGCCTCGAAGCCGGCGGCCTCGGGACACAACCGACGGCGATCGGTCACGAGACACTAACATCGCATCACATCGACCGTCCGGCGCCATCGCCAAGGGAGACGCTCGAGCGGTCTCGTGCGCTCAACACAACGGCCAGTTCGGCGAACCCGACGACCAGGTTCACGATACCCAGGCCGCTGACGCCGCCGCGCACGAAGTTGTTGGTCAGAATCCCGCGAACCAGCGGCCATGCGGCGAAGTAGTTGGCTTCCCAGAAGTCGGACCACGGCAGAACGAGCAGCAGAAGGCCCACTTCGAGAAAAAAGGCGACGTAGGCAAGCCGGCGGATCAGGATGCTACCCTCGCGCCTGAACCTTCGTCAGACGATCGATGCGCTCGGCCACGTCACGGAAGGCACCCGCGTCGGCCTGCAGCTCCATGCGAAATCGCGAGCGCGCGTGCCGTTTCGCCTTCCTTCTCGAGCGCGTCGGCCAGGTCGTAGAGCAGGTCGTGGCCTTCCTCGGCGGTGGGCGCCGGCGCCTGGGCCGCCCGCTCGAACCATTCCACGGCCTTGGGCGTCAGCCCGCGATCGCGGAAAATCCTGGCGAGAATAGACGCCGACGCGAACCGCAGCCTCGGCGCCTGGGATGCGGCCTGCAGCGCCATGATGCAGCCGTCGATGTCGCCCGGCCTCGCGCAGCGCCAGCCCGCGCTTGTACTGCTGCTCGGCTTCGTCCATCGCCGAGCCGCGCATCGTCGCGCAGGTGCGCAAAAACCCCGTCGATATCGCCCGGCGTCGGCGCCGAGGGCGGAGCGGCAGCCGGCGGCTCGGGCCGGTTCGAAGGCCGTTTGATGTCGTCGAGCACGATGCTGAGGTCGACTTCCACGCTCTCGCGTTGACGCGTGCGCGACGGCAGGGGGCGATTCGAGCTCGCCGAGGATGCTCTCGAGGTCGATCGCGTTCGCGCTGAGCTCGAAATGCATCCCGTCCCGAGCTTCGACGCCGGCTTGGCCGGGCCTTTCTTCGGTGGTTTCGCAGCGACGGGCGCCTCGGGCTCCGTTTCGATCGCGGCCGCGATCGGCGCTGGCGGCGCGGCGTCCGGCGCGGCATCCGGCGGCACGGGTGAGGCGGCAGCCTGCGCTGCCCCGGGAGCGCCGCCCGGGAACTCGTGCGACTCGAGAAAGAGATCGGTGGTCATGAACGGCGACTGGCCGCTCAATCGCTCGGCGATCAGCGCCTCGGGATCGGGCTCTCCCAGCAACTCCAGCGCACGGCGGAAACGCTCGAGGTTCGATCGGTCCCACGGCTCGCGCGCGACCAGATCCTCGGCGATGAAGCGGGCCTCCGCGGCGAGTCCGCCGGCGAGATAGGCGTCAGCCAGATGGGCCTGAGCGCTGTACATCGTCGCCTCGAGCCCGCCATCGACGCAGATCTCGACCAGACGCATCAATGCGGGGATGTGATTGGGCACGCGCGTGACGAACTCCTGCAGCGCGGCGGCCGCCGATGCCCAGTCCTGCCCCGCGACGGCTGCATCCGCCGCCAGTTCCACGACCGCGAAGCCGGTTTCGGGCGCCTGCTCGCCGACGGTCCAGCCGAGGAGCGCCACTTCTTCCCGACGGTCCGGATGCTGCTCGAGCAGCCGGCGCACGATCGCCAGCCCCTCTTCGGGCGTCGTCCCCTCGGAGCCGAATCTCGGCCACAGTGAACAGCAGCTGGGGGTCGTCGCCCGCCGTCTCGACCGTCAGATACTCGGCGGCCGCCTGCAGGTTGCCGCGCGCGACAAACGCGCGCGCCAGACGCGCGCGCAGCTCGCCGTCCTCAGGGTCCAGACGCGCCGCCTCGCCGAGCATTTCGAGCGCCGCGTCGTCATGGCCCCCCGCCTCGAGCGCCGCGGCCAGCCCCTTGAGCTGATCCGGCGTGGACGCACACTCGCGGGCGCGTGCGAAGTCGCCGCGGCCACATAGATATCCAGCAGGCGCTGGCGGATCTCGTCGTCATCAGGCGTGAGTACCGCCGCCTCGCGCAGCGCTTCGATGCGCGTCGGCGGCGCGGCCTTTCTCGACGAGCTCGGCGGCGATCTCCTTGAGATCGCGCACCGCGCCCGGGACGTCGTTGATCTCCACGCGGGCGTTGGCGGCGGCCATGCGACCGTCGAAGTCCGACGGGTCGAGCGATCCGAGCCGGATCCGCGCCTGCGCGGCGCCGCGCGTGTCGCCCCGCGCGCGCCGGCGCTCGATGATCTGCGTCAAGTACGCGCGCGCGTCGGCGTACAGCCCGAGGCTGCCGGCAATCTCGGCCGCCTGCAGGAGCGCATGCTCGTGGTCCGGCTTCAGCTTCAGGATTTTCTTGTAGATGGCGCTCGCCTTCGGCAGGAACCCTTCTTCGCTCACGCTGTCGGCGATGCGGGTGAACTGCTCGACCGCCTTGTCGATCTGCCCGGCGCGGACGTAGAGGTCCCCGAGCGTGTTGGCGAGATTCAGGTCGCGGGGCTGATCTTCGACGAGGCGCAGATATTCTGCGATGGCAGGTTCGATCTTGCCCTGGCGGAGCAGCTTCTCAGCGTTTTTCAGTGTGGCGGCGCGGTCGATGGCCACTAGTCAATCGTATCAAACAGCGTTGCGGGGCGGAACGATCGACGGTGCGCCTCGGAGTAGCCGAAGCGTGCAACGGCGTCGAGGTGATCGGCGGTCGCATAGCCCTTGTGGCGGTCGAATCCGTATCGCGGATCGCGGCCGTGCAGATCCAGCATCTGACGATCGCGCGTGACCTTGGCGACGATCGACGCGGCGGCGATGGCCGAGCAGCGCCGATCGCCGTGCAGCACCCCCCGCTGCGCCATCGGCAGCTCCGGGATGCGAAACGCATCGACGAGGACGATGTCCGGAAGCGGGGCGAGGCCCAGGACCGCGCGCTGCATGGCGCGGAGCGAGGCCTGGTGGATGTTGATGCGATCGATTTCGGTCGGATCGGCCGCGGCGACGGCCCAGGCGACGGCGTGACGCATGATGCGCTCGCACAGCCGCTCGCGCTCGGCCGCCGGCACCAGCTTCGAGTCGGACACCCCGGGAATGTGCTTCTCGGGATGAAGCACCACGGCGGCCGCGACGACGGGGCCGGCCAGGCAGCCGCGTCCCACCTCGTCGACGCCGGCCACGTGCACGAACCCGACGCGGCGCAGCGTGTTCTCCAGCGTGCGCATGGCAGGGACGCGAACCATATGGTCGGATGGAAGGCTGGAAGGCTGGACGGTCGAACCAGATCGGTCCTGCCCGTCCAGCCTTCCCGCTCGTCCTGCCTACGTGCTTTGACGCTGTCCTTCATGCGCGCGGCCTTGCCCTTCAGATCGCGCAGGTAGTACAGCTTCGCGCGCCGCACCTTCGCCGAGCGCACGACTTCGACCTTCTGAATCGTCGGCGAGTGCAGCGGGAAGATGCGCTCCACGCCCTGACCGAACGACACTTTCCGGACCGTGAACGACGCCCGCGTGCCGCCGCGGTGTTGCCCGATCACGACGCCTTCGAAGATCTGGATGCGCTCCTTGTCGCCCTCGCGCACCTTGACGTGCACGCGGACCGTATCACCAGACCTCATCGCCGGCCGCTGCGCCAGCTGCGACTTCTCGACCAGCTCAATCGCGCTCATACCGTACTCCTCCGCAGGTAAGAACCCTGCCACAACGGCTAACGCAGAGACCGCAGAGCACGCAGAGCGTAATCTTCTCTGCGATCCTGCGCGTTCTGCGTTGATCGTCGTCGTCATTTGTCACGCTGCGCCACGATCTCGCGCAGCATCTCTTGCTCTTCGTCGTCCAGATTCGCACCGGCCAGAAGATCCGGCCGGCGTTCCAGCGTTCGCGTCACCGCTTCGCGCTTCCGCCAGCGGCGAATGTCGCGCATGGTTGCCCGACAGCAGCACATCCGGCACGGCCATGTCCGCCGGGCCCGGCGCGCCGGGCCAGGCCAGCGTCGCGGGCCGCGTGTACTGCGGAAAGTCGAGCAGCCCGCGGCTGAACGAATCGTCCGCGACCGACTGCTCGTCCCCTACCACGCCCGGGCACCAGCCGCGCGACGGCATCGAGGATGACGAGCGCCGGCAGCTCGCCGCCGGTCAGCACGTAGTCGCCGATCGACAGCTCCTCGGTGACGCGGCCCCGGACGCGCTCGTCCACGCCCTCGTACCGCCCGCAGAGAATCACGACGCTCCCCAGCCCGCTCAACCGCTGCGCCGTCTCCTGCGTCAACCGCGGCCCCTGCGGCGACGTGAGCACGACCGTCAGCGGCTTCCCGCGTGCGGCCTCGATCGCGTCGAGCGCTCGAAAAATCGGGTCGGCCTTGAGCACCATCCCCGGTCCGCCGCCGAACGGCACGTCATCGACGACCCGATGCCGATCGGTCGTGAAGTCCCGCAGGTCATGCACCTTGACGTCCAGCAGACCGCGCTCGATCGCCCGGCCGATCACGCCAGCCGCGAGCGGCTGCTCGAACATCGCCGGAAAGATCGTCACGATATCGAACGTCATAAGAGCACTCGGAATCGGGTAATTGGATAATCGGGTAATCGGGTAATTGATTGGCAATTGGCCGCCAGATTCCGCAATCAATTACCCGATTACCCAATTACCCGATTACTCGATTCAGCTCGAGCAACCCCTCGGGCGGATCGATGACGATCCGCTTCCCCGCCGGGTCGATCGTCGTGCAGATCGCCGCGACGAGCGGAATCAGCACCTCGCCGCGCGCCGCCGCCACAACCAGCCGGCTGCCGTCCAGCGTGCCCTCGACGTCCTCGACCGTGCCGACCACCTCCCCGGCCGACGTTTCGACCCGGCAGCCGATGAGGTCGTGCCGGTAGAACGTGCCGTCCGGCAGGCGCGCCAGCCGATCGACCGGCACCCGCAGCTCGTGCCCCGCAAGCGCCTCGGCATCGTTCATCGTCTCGATGCCGGCAATCCCGACCACGGGACGATCCCGTTGAAACCGGACGCTGGTGAGCGTCAGCGCCTGAACAGCCCCGTCGCGCTCGATGAACAGCTCGGCGCCCGGGCGAAACCGTTCCTCGGGAAAATCCGTGTGGAGATTCACGATGACCTGGCCCCGAATGCCATGCGCCCGGGCAATCCGCCCGACCGCCGCCATCTCATTCCACTTCGCAGACATTGCCGGATTGCCGTCTCATCGTCAGGGTCGTCCTTCCCTGATCTCCAGCGTCACGGTCTTGCCCGCGCGCTCGGCCGCCGACGCGGCGAGCGCCCGGAGCGCCGCGGCCGTGCGACCCTGCTTGCCGATCACCTTCCCAAGATCGTCCGGCGCGACGTACAGCTCGACGAGCGTCGTGCCCTTGTGCTCGGTCTCGACGACGCGGACATCGTCGGGACGATCGGTGAGCGCGCGCGCCAGCACTTCGACGACCGCCTTCACGCCGGCAGCGTCATTGATCGAGGTCATTCCGCGACCTTACTTACTCGGCGCTTCAGCGGCCGGCGCGGCCGGCTTCACGGTCAGGTGCCGGGCGATCAGCGTGCGGACCGTGTCCGACGGCTGCGCGCCCTTCTTCAGCCAGAAGTCGACGCGTTCCTTGTTGACGTCGACCAGGGCCGGCTTCGTGCGCGGATTGTAGTGCCCGAGAATCTCGACGAAGCTGCTGTCGCGCGCTGCGCGCGCATCGGTGACCACCACGCGGAAGAACGGACGCTTCTTCGAACCAGCCCGCCGTAAACGGATCGCAACCATCGCTTCTCTCCTGAACGCGCTCGAGGGCTCGTCCCCGCGCGCTGATTTCGCTGCGCTGTCAGCAGGTCAAAGACCTGCGCTACAGTCACTCGCGTGACTGTCGTAGCGCAGACTTGGTCCTGCCTTCCGAGCACCGCAGGCTTACCTGCGGCCGCGCAGCATCTGCATCGCCTGGCGGCGCCCTTTCTTGCCGCCGCCGGACAGTCCCGGCCATCCCGCCGAGCGATTTCAACATCTTCTGCATCTGCACGAACTGCTTCAGCAGACGATTCACTTCTTCGACCGAGGTCCCGCTGCCCCTCGCGATGCGCTTCCTGCGGCTGCCGTTGATGATGTGCTGCTTGCGCCGCTCATCCGGCGTCATCGAGTTGATGATCGCCTCGACGCGATCGATCTGTCCCTCGTCCGGCTTGTTCTCCGCCAGCGCCTTGAGGTTGCCCATCCCGGGCAGCATCCCCATGATCTGCTCGAGCGGCCCCATCTTCTTGATGGTCTTGAGCTGATCGCGGAAGTCCTCGAGCGTGAACTCGTTCGACCGGATCTTCTCTTCGAGCCGCTCGGCGTCTTCCTGGTCGATCGCGGCTTCGGCCTTCTCGATGAGCGACAGCACGTCGCCCATCCCGAGCACGCGCGACACGACCCGCTCGGGGTGGAAGGGCTCGAGATCCTCGAGGCGCTCGCCGCTTCCCACGAACGCGATCGGCACGCCGACCACCGACACCACCGACAGCGCCGCGCCGCCGCGCGCATCGCCGTCCATCTTCGTCAGCACCACGCCGGTGACGCCGACGCGCGCGTTGAACTCGCCCGCGCTCTTGATGGCGTCCTGACCGGTCATCGCATCGGCGACGAACAGCCGATCCGACGGGTCGGTCGCGTCCTTGATCGCCACGAGCTCGGTCATCAGCTCGTCGTCGATGTGCAGGCGGCCGGCCGTGTCGACGATGACCGCGTCGAAACCGAGGTTCCGCGCCTCGGCCAGCGCCCCTTTGGCGCGCGCGACCGGGTCCATCTGGCCGGCCGGATCGTGCACGCGCAGGCCGGCCTGCTGGCCGACGATGTTCAGCTGCTCGATCGCCGCCGGGCGCTTGACGTCGGTCGAGACGAGCAGCGGATGGCGTCCCTGCTTGGCCAGCCACTTCCCCAGCTTGCCCGCCGTCGTCGTCTTGCCGGCGCCCTGCAGCCCGAGCAGCAGGATGACGCGCGGCCGCTGGGTCGTCGGCTGCAGGCCCCCTTCGGCATCGCCGAAGAGCGCCACCATCTCGTCGCGGACGATCTTGACGACCTGCTGCGACGGCGAGAGGCTCCGAAGCACCTCCTGCCCCATCGCGCGGTCGCGGACGCGGTCGATGAAGGCCTTGACGACCTTGAAGTTGACGTCGGCTTCGAGCAGCGCGAGCCGAATCTCGCGCAGCGCGGCCTCGACCAGGTCTTCGGTGAGACGCCCCTGCCCGCGAAGCGACTGGAAAACGTTCTGCAGACGTGTGCTGAGGGAGTCAAACATTGGCCGCTAACCTGCTCTAGCGCAAACGCTTATCGTAGTTGACGCCGGGCTTTACTGTCAACGGCCGACTGACGCCAGACAGCGGCTCGTTCGCGCGCAACAGGTGTATGCTCAGCGGCATCGCGTCGCGCGACCCCTATCAAGGAGTGGCTGTGGCCTTAGATCTGCGTGCCACTGCGGCGATGAGCGCCTTTCTGGTGCTGGCGCCTTCCCTGGCACGGACCCAGACCACGGTGGCCACGGGCGGACGGATCGCCCTCGATGGTAACGTTCCGCCGGCGCAGCTCGAGCCGGGGCGGGTGCTTTCTGGAACGCGACCAACGGTGGTCGCCGTGCGCGCCAAAGAGAAACCGGCTGTCGACGGACGGCTGGACGAGTCGGTCTGGCGCACGGCGGCGCACATCGGCACCTTCGTGCAGGAGCGGCCGGTCGAAGGGGCGCCGGCGACGGAGCAGACGGAGGTCCACGTCGCGTACGACAACGAACAGCTGTACTTCGGCATCTACGCGCACTACTCCGATCCAGGCCTGGTTCGCGCCAACCGCGTCGATCGCGACCGGACGGACAACGACGACACGGTCACGATTCTACCTCGATCCGTTTCTCGATCAGCAGCGCGCGTTCGTCTTCTCGGTCAACGGCTACGGGGTGCAGCGCGATGCGCTGCTGAGCGCCGGGACCACGGGTGGCAGCAGCGGCGGCGGCGACACGTCGTGGAACGCCCTGTTCGCATCGGCCGGGCAGCTGGTGGAAGATGGCTGGACGGCCGAGATAGCGATTCCCTTCAAGAGCCTGCGGTACCCCGCGCGCGGAGACGGCGAGAGCCACCGGTGGGGGTTCCAGATCGAACGCGAGATTCAGCACGAAGAACGAGACCGTGCAATGGGCGCCGATCTCGCGCGAAATGCTGGGGTTCCTGCGCCAGATGGGTGTCGTCGACGGCATCACGAATCTCTCGACGAGCAGGAACCTCGAGATCCTGCCCACCGTCACCGCGATCGCAGTCGGCAGCTTGAACCGCACGACGGGGGAATACGCGACGCAGGACGTGGAGGAGGCCGGCATCAATCTCAAGTACGGGATCACGTCGAACCTGACACTCGATTTCACCTCCAATCCCGACTTCTCGCAAATCGAATCGGACCGCCAGCAGATCGAAGTCAACCAGCGCTTCCCGGTCCAGTATCCCGAGCTGCGGCCGTTCTTTCTCGAAGGACGGGATATCTATCAAGTGGCGAGCCCCGGCGGGGCGACGATCATCCACACACGGACGATCGTGGATCCGCGCTTCGGGGCCAAGCTGGTTGGCAAGATCGGTAAGACGTCGGTGAGCGTGATCGTCGCCGACGACGAGGCACCCGGCAAGGTGGATCCGGCGGACCCCGCGTTCGGAAAAACGGCGCAAACCATGCTCGGGCGCCTTCGCTACGATTATTCCGGGTCGTACGTCGGCGTGCTGTTCACCGATCGGGAGTTCCTCGACGGCAACAGCCGTTTCGGCGGCTTCGACGGCCGCTGGCAGATTGGCCGGGCTCATCGGCTTTCGTACAAGGCATTTACGACGCGCCGGCGAGATCTGCTAGGCGTGGATCACACCGGCGAGCTGGCCGAAGTGGTGTTTGCCAAAGAAGGAGGACGCTTCGGCTACCGGAGCCAGTCGCACCTCGTCGATCCCGACTTCAGTACGGACGTCGGCTTCGTGCGGCGCACGGACCAGCGTGGCACGAGAGGCGGCACCTCGTACCGTTGGTATCCGGAGAGCTGGGTCGTCAATTGGGGGCCTTCGCTCAGTTTCGACTACCTCTGGGACTACGAGGGCGTTCTGCAGGAACGAGGGCTGACCCCTGAGATCAGCGTGCAGTTTGCGAAGAACATCAGCGTCAGCGGAAACTTCGAAGAAAGCATGGAACGGTACAACGGTATCGACTTCCAGAAGAAACGGGTTTCGTTCGACGGCAACGTCAACACCAGCCGGCGCATCTCGTTCAGCGGGAACTTCAGCACCGGCGATCAGATCCGGTTCATCACCGACGCGTATCTCGGCTCTGGTACGACATGGAGCGTGAACAGCACGCTGCGCCCGTTCTCGCGGCTGCAAGCGCAAGTAAGCCTGAATTCCAGCCGCTTCGTGGATCGGCGCACCGATACCGAAGTCTTCGATGTGAAGATCTTCCGCGCCCAGACGACGTATCAGTTCACCGAACGATTCCTGATCCGCAATATCACCCAGTTCAACACGTTCGACAAGACGTTCGACGGCAACCTTCTCTTCACGTACCGCGTCAATGCCGGCACGGTCTTCTACGTGGGCTACGACGACCACTATCGCGAGGGCAGCACGCTCAACGCGAACGTGTTCCCGGCCGACACCTGGCAGCGAACCAACCGGTCGGTCTTCGCCAAGCTGCAGTATTTGTTCAGATACTAGGTCGGTCTAAGTCCTGCGCTACACCTCAGACGCCCGACAGCTTGTGACCGAGCTTGTCCTTCTTGGTCTTGAGGTACTTCCGCGTCCCTTCCGAAGGCTCGATCTCGAGCGGCAGCCATTCGCTGACCGAGAGCCCATACCCTTCGATGCCCACCAGCTTCCGCGGGTTGTTGCTCATCAGGCGCATGGAGCGGACCCCCAGCTCGCGCAGGATCTGCACGCCCATGCCGTAGTCGCGTTGATCCGCCTTGAAGCCGAGCCGCTCGTTCGCTTCGACCGTGTCGAACCCCTCGTCCTGGAGCTCGTACGCCCGGATCTTGTTGGCCAGGCCGATCCCCCGCCCTTCCTGCCGCAGATATAACAGGATGCCGCGTCCTTCGGCTGCGATCCGCGCCATCGCCACTTCGAGCTGCGCGCCGCAATCGCACCTGCCCGAATGGAAGACATCGCCGGTGAGGCACTGGGAGTGCACGCGGACCAGGATGTCTTTGCCGTCCTTGATGTCGCCGCAGACGAGCGCGATGTGCGACTGCCGGTCGATCTGATTCTCGAAGGCGTAGACGCGGAACTCGCCGAACTGCGGTCGGCATCTTCGCGTTGGCGACACGCCTGACCAGCGACTCCGTCCGGATGCGGTACTTGATGAGGTCCGCGATGGTGACCATCAGCAGACCGTGCTTGCGCGCGAACTTCGTCAGCTCCGGCACGCGCGCCATCGTCCCGTCTTCGTTCATGATTTCGCAGATGACGCCCGACGGGTACAGGCCGGCGATCCGCGCCAGGTCCACGGCCGCCTCGGTCTGGCCGGCGCGCACGAGCACGCCGCCGGGCTGCGCGCGCAGCGGCTGGACGTGTCCGGGCCGCGCGAAGTCCGCCGGCCGCGACGCGGGATCGATGGCGGCCAGCACCGTGGCCGCCCGGTCGAACGCCGAGATGCCCGTCGTCGTGCCGCCGATGACGTCGATCGGCGTGCAGAACGCGGTCTCGAACCGTGACGTGTTGTCCCGGACGAGCAGCGGGATCTGCAGCTCGTCGAGCCGCTCGGCCGTCATCGACAGGCAGATCAACCCGCGGCCGTAGCGCGCGAGGAAGTTGATCGCCTCCGGCGTCACTTTTTCCGACGGCGATCGTCAGGTCGCCCTCGTTCTCCCGGCCCTCATCGTCGACCACGATGATGATCTTGCCGGCGCGGAACGCGTCGATGGCGTCCTCGATGGGGGCGAAGGGGCCGTGCATGGCGCGCGCCCTTGGCAATCTTGATGGGAGTCTTCTTGCTCTTCATAAATCCCTAGTGCGTGACCTCGCCCGGCCGCACGCCGGTCAGCGTCAGGCCGGCCAGTTCCGCGGCCCGCACGACATACTTGCCGACCATATCGGCCTCGAGATTCACGCGATCGCGGAGCTCGGCGCGGCCCAGATTCGTGTGCGTCATCGTGTACGGCACGACCTGCACGTCGAACCTGTCGACGCCAAGCCCCGCTATCGTCAGGCTGATGCCGTCCACCGCAATGGACCCCTTGTGCACGAGAAAAGGCGCCAGCTCGCGACGGGAAGCTCACGGTGAGCCAGTGAAAATCGGCATCGGCGCGCAATCCTCGACGTAGCCGATCGCATCGACGTGTCCCTGGACGAAATGGCCGCCCAGCCGGCTGTCGGGCCGCAGCGGGCGTTCGAGGTTCAGCTGGCTGCCGCGGCCCAGGGTCCCGAGCGTGGTAACCCGCACGGTTTCGGGGCCGACGTCCGCATGAATCTCCCCCGCCTCCGCAAGGATGACGGTCAGGCACACGCCATTCACCGCCAGGCTGTCGCCGGGCGACAGTTCGCCGGCGAGCGGCGAGGCCACGCGCAGCCGAAGTCCGCCGCTCGTGGGCTTCCGCTCGATCAGTTCTCCGACGGCTTCAACGAGGCCCGTGAACATATCCCTCGATCAACACATCAGGTCCCAGCGGCTCCACGTGACGCTCCACGAGCGCAGCGGAGGAAAACGACCGCCCGTCGAGCAGCCTGAGACCATCTGGACCGATGACGTGCGGCGTCACGTAGAGCCGCACGTAATCGACGAGGCCGGCATCCCACGCGGCCGCGTGCAGCGCCGCGCCACCTTCGAGCAGCAGCGATCCGACCTGTCGCGCGGCGAGCCGCTCGAGCGCCGCGCCAAACGAGCCGTCGCGCGCCACCTCGATCTCCGCGCCCTGGTCCTCGAGAGGCCTGCGCACGTCCGCACGTGCTGCCGCGCTCGCCTCCGGTCACGATAATGACAGGGCCGGCGTCTCGTGTCGAGAGCACGCGCGCCGCCGGAGGCGTCCGGAGCGCAGCGATCGAAGATGACGCGGACGAGCGGACCTTCGCGGTAAACGCCCCGCGCGGTGAGAAGCGGATCGTCCGCAAGAACCGTCCCGACGCCCACGCCAATCGCGTCAACCTCGGCCCGGACACCGTGCGCGTGCCGGTTCGCCGCTGCCGAGGTCAGCTGGGTTCGCTGTCCGGGCGCCTGCGCGAGACAGCCGTCCTGGCTGATCGCCGCCTTCAGGATGACGAACGGCCGGCCTTCGCGCATCAGCGTGAAAAACGCCTCGTTCAGCCGGACGGCCTCCGCTGCCGCGGAGGCCGACCTCGACCGCCAGACCCTGGTCCCTCAGATAACGCGAGGCCGCGACCATCCACGCGCGGATCCGGATCGACCGTCGCCGCCACCACCCGCGCGATGCCCGCGTCGACGACCCGCGGCGCGCACGGACCGGTGCGGCCCTGATGGCAACAAGGCTCGAGCGTGCAATACATCGTCGCCCCGCGCGCGCGCGCGCCGGCCATGTCGAGCGCCTGCACCTCCGCGTGCGCCTGCCCCGCCCGCTCGTGGAATCCCTGACCGACGATGACGCCGTCGGGAGACGACCACGACCGCGCCGACCATCGGGTTGGGGCTCGTCCGCCCGCGGCCGCGCGCCGCCAGAAACAGCGCGCGATCCATGTAGTCGGCCGTCGGTCACCACTTTTCCTCGAACAGCCCGTCGACGTACTCGTCGGCTGAAAACGGCACCAGGTCGTCGATGCCTTCGCCGACGCCGACGTAGCGAATCGGCACCTTCAAATCGTTGGCGATGGCGACGCCGACGCCGCCCTTGGCCGTGCCGTCGAGCTTCGTCGAGGACGATGCCGGTGACGCCGGCGGCCGCGATGAATTCCCGCGCCTGCGTCACACCGTTCTGCCCGACGGTCGCGTCGAGCACGAGCAGCACTTCCTGCGGGGCGCCCGGCACTTCGCGCGACGCGATGCGCCGGATCTTCTCGAGCTCGTTCATCAGGTTGACGCGCGTATGAAGACGGCCGGCCGTGTCGATGAGAATCGGATCCCGTCCCTTCGCTTTCCCGGACGAGATCGCGTCGAAGACGACTGCTGCCGGATCCGCGCCCTCGCGCGCACGAACGATGTCCACGCCCGCGCGCGCTCGCCCAGATTTCGAGCTGCTCCACCGCCGCCGCACGAAACGTGTCGGCGGCGCAGATCAGCGGGTTCTTGCCCTCGCTCTTGAGCAGGTTCGCCAGCTTGCCGACCGTCGTCGTCTTGCCCGTGCCGTTGACGCCGACGATCAGGACGACCATCGGATGGGCGCCTACGGCGCACGGGACGATCCACCGCGGCGAACACCGCGCGGATTTCGTCCTTGACGAGATCGCGCAGGCTCGACGTGCGCGAGGTCTTCGCCTCGAACCGCCTGCGATGATCCGGTTGGTCGCCGCGACCCCGATGTCGGCCGAGATCAGCAGCTCTTCGAGCGCCTCGATGGTGTCGACATCGACCGGACGCGAGCGGCGCTCCGGCTCGTCCGCCAGGCGGATGATCTCATCGAAGCGGCTCGACGATCTCCTGTTTGGTGCGGGAGAGGCTGTCGCGAAGGCGGCCCAAGGAAGTTCACGGTGAATTGGACTGATCGATTACCATCCGTGCTCTCCGCTTCCGCCCGCTGCCGCCGGAGCATGAGCGCATCGAGCGCCGCGCGGACGTCGGCGCGGCCCGCCAGCACTTCCGCCATTTGCGTGGCAATCGGCAGCTCGACGCCGTGCCGCTCGCCAAGCGCGAGCGCGGCGCCGGTCGTCCGAACGCCTTCCGCGATCATCTTCATGCCGGCAAGAATTTCGTCGAGCTGCCGTCCTCGCGCCAGCTCGATGCCCACGTGCCGATTGCGGCTCAGGCTGCCCGTGCACGTCAGCACGAGATCGCCAAGGCCGCTCAACCCGGCCAGCGTTTCGCGGCGGCCGCCGGCCGCGCACGCGAGCCGCGTCACTTCGGCCAGCCCGCGCGTGATGAGCGCCGCGAGCGCGTTGTGGCCAAGCCCCAGGCCTTCCACGACGCCGGCGGCGATCGCGATGACGTTCTTGAGCGCCCCGCCAATCTCGACGCCGACGACGTCGTCGCTGCCGTACAGGCGGAAGTACGGGCCGCGAAATTCCGTCTGGACGATGTCGGCCGCCCTCGCATCCGACGACGCCACGACGACGACCGTCGGCAGCTCGTGCGCAACTTCCGCGGCGAAGCTCGGTCCCGAGAGCGCGACCACCGGATGCGCCGGCCCGACTTCTTCCGCGATCACTTCCGAAAGGCGCCGAAGCGTGTCCGTCTCCAGCCCCTTCGTGGCGCTGACCATCGTCGCACCGGCCCTGCAGGTGCGGTGCCGCCGCGCGCAGCACCGCCCGGCATCCATGTGACGGCACCGCCGACACGACGATGTCGGCGTGATTGAGCGCCTCGTCCAGCGCAGACGTGACGGACAGACCTTTCGGGCAGCGTCACGTCCGGCAGGTAGACGGCGTTCGCCCGGCGCACGCGCATCTCCTCGACCAGCCGCGGGTCGCGACCCCAGAGACGAACCTGGTGCCCCTGCCGCGCCAGGTGCACGGACAGCGCGGTTCCCCATGAACCCGCGCCGAGGACCGCGATGCGTGCGCATCTACGCCCGCACTCCGAGACGGCGTTCGGTGCCCGTCCGCAGCCGCGCCACATTCGACCGATGACGAAACACGATGAGCGCGCACGCCCCGCAGGCGACGACGACCACCGGAACCGGGCTGCCGGTCGCGTAGGCGATTGGCGGCAGTGCCAGCGTCGCCAGCACCGACCCGAGCGAGACGTACTTCGTGAGCCAGACGGTGCTGATGAAGACCGCCAGGGCCGGGAGCACGGCCGCCGGCGTCAGGACGGCAAACACGCCGCACGCCGTGGCGACGCCTTTGCCGCCGCGAAAGTGCAGCCAGACGGGATAGATGTGCCCGACGATCGCGGCCATTCCGGCCGCAGCCGCCGTGACGGCGCCGCCGCCCAGGCGATCGGCGACGACGACGCTGGCCGCGCCTTTTGCCACGTCCAGCATCGCCACCAGCAAACCGGCCGTCACACCCGATGCCCGAAAGACGTTGGCCGCGCCGACATTGCCGCTGCCGACGCGCCGCAAATCGCTGCGCCCCCCACCGGCGCGCGAGCAGCCACGCAAATGGCGTCGAGCCGATGCCGTACGCCACAAGGATCGCCATCGTCGGCATTACGTCAGGGTAGCACGCGCCAGCGCGGTATAAACCGGGCCGGCCGACGTCAGGCGGCTTTGATACAGCGTGACGTGGTCCACGTCCACGCGCGCGATCGGGCGTGTGAGGCGCGCGCCGCGAGCGCACGCGCGCGCGGCGGCCGGGCGCGAGCTGCGCCACCGGGCCAGCGTCAGGTGCGGATGGAACGGGCGCCGCTCGAGCGTCGACTCCGGCGCCGGTCGAGACGAGCTGCCACGCACCCGCTGCGTATCGATGATCGTCGGCCGCACCGCCGCCGACACCCAGCCACAGCACCCGAGGCGCGCCGCGGGGCGGGAAGACGCCGAGCATTCTGGAACACGGCCGCAAACGGGCGGACATCGATGTTCAGCGAGAGAGCGTCGCACGATCGGCCGGCACGGCGGGCTCGGCCATCTCGCCGAGGAAGGCGAGCGTCAAATGCATGTGTGCGGGGCTGACCCATTTCAGCGATCGATCGGCATCGAGCGCTTCGAGCCATGCGCCGCTTGCGTCTGTGCAATCGCCTGCGCGCGCGATCGTCATCGAGATCGATGGCGACGAACAGCCGCATCGATGTCTCCGTCACGACATCAACGCAGAAACCGCAGAGCTCGCAGAGATCGACTGTCTCCGCGTGTTCAGCGGGTTCCGCGTTGATCGTTGTTCTCCAGCATGAGCCGCAGCATGTTCAGCGCCGCCTGCGACGCCTGGAACTTCACCTGTTCGCGTCCTCCGATGAATTGAAACGTCCGGACGCGAATCTCGCCGTCGCACGTCGACCGCAATCGCGACCGTGCCGACCGGTTTGTCCGGCGTGCCCCCATCGGGACCCGCGATCCCGGTAATGCCGATGCCAACGTTGGTGCCCGCCCTCGTCCGCGCCCCGCCGGCCATCGCCTGCGCCACCGGCTCGCTGACCGCGCCGTGCTCGGCCAGCAGCGCCTCGGTGACGCCGAGCAGTTCGACCTTCGATCGATTGCTGTAACACATGAAGCCGCGCTCGACGTACGCGGAGCTGCCCGGGCACGTCGGTCAGACGCGAGGTCAGCAGCCCGCCGGTGCACGACTCGGCGACCGCGATCGTGAAGCGCTTCTCGCGCAGCAGATCGCCCACCACCGCCTCGAGATTCCGCCCGTCAGCGCTGTACACGGCGGTGCCGAGGACCGTCCGCCAACTCCTCTGCGGCCAGATCCAGGGCCGCGTCCGCTTCCGCGCGGTTCTTCGCCGTCGCGGTCAGATGGAGCTCTATCTGGCCCATCACGGCAAGAATCGTCGTCGTAATCGGAATGGGCGCCGAGGTCCATCGGCCGTACACCGGCTGCGCGTCGGTATCGACATCGGACTCGGTGCGGCCGGTGATTCTGAGCACGCGCCGGAACAAGCGGCTGCCGCCGCTCGGCCCTGCCAGCCGATCGCGGATGACGGTTTCGATCATCGGCGTCATCTCACGCGGCGGGCCCGGCAACAGGACAATCGCCGTCGCGCCGCGCTCGATCCACAGGCCCGGTGCGGTGCCGTTGGGGTTGTCGATGAGCGTCGCGCCGCGCGGAGCCATCGCCTGACGGCGGTTGATCTCGGGCATCGTCATGCCGCGCCGGGCAAACCGGCCGCGAATCCGGTCCACCACGTGTTCGTGGAGGTCGAGCGGCACCTCGAGCACCTGGGCAATCGCCGCGCGCGTGATGTCGTCGTCGGTCGGTCCGAGGCCGCCGATCACGACGATGAGGTCAGCCCACGTCAGCGCCGACGCGAAGGCCTGTGCCAGTTCCTCGATGTCGTCGCCGACAACCACCTTGAGCCGGACGTCGTAACCGATCGCGTTGAGCCGCTCGGTGACGACGAGCGAGTTGGTGTCGACGCGAAACGGCGTCAGCATCTCGCTTCCGACGGCGACGATGCAGGCTTTCAATTTGGTCATCTGGTTATCTGGTCATCTGGTCATTGATTGGCAAATTGAATCCAGACTACCCGATAACCAGATGACTAGATGACCAGATGCAGAGCGCGAAGCGCAAGGTTCGCGTAGATGGCCGCCATCGCGTCGTCGGCCATGACGCCGATCGCCGCCGTGGAGCCGTTCCAGACGGTTGGCGGGATAGGGCTTGATCACGTCGGTGGCGCGGAAGAGCAGAAAGCCGAGGAACGCGCCCCGCAAGCCGACGGGATTCAGAAAGAGGGTGATGAGCATTCCCATCACTTCGTCGATCACGACCTGACGCGGGTCGGTGCGGCCGAAATGGCGCTCCGCCACGTTCCCCGCGATCGAGCCGATGACGAAGAGTCGCCACGATGGCGGCTGCCTGCACGCCGGCGGACGCCGGCAGCAGCATCCAGAGCGCCAGGCCTGCGGCAGACCCGAACGTGCCCGGCGCGACAGGCACGTAGCCGACTCCGAACGTCGTGGCGATCGCCAGCGCAAGAAGGGGTCGGGAGTCTTTTCCAGAGTCTGCCATCAGGTCCGTACGAACTGAAAAAGACTCCCGACCCTTTTTAGCCCAACGAGGCGCGGATGACGCGGGTGCCTGCGAAGCGGTCGTGGACGCCACGGCGATCGCGGCTCAACACCGTCAGGAGTCCGAGACCAGCCGGCACCGCGAGCACGAGCCAGACCAGTTCCCGGACGAACGCGCGACCGAGGTCCAGCGAGGAGCGTGGTTCGGCGGAAACAACCTTGATGCCGGCCAGCATCTTCCCGAGCGTCTGGCCGCCAGCCGTGAACGCGACGAGGTATCCGCCGTTCTGGACCAGCAGAAACGCGAAGAGCGGCGCCCGGGGCAGGATTCCCAGTTCGTCGATGCCGATGCCGCAAATCTGCATCGTGAAATAGACAACGCCGACGTCGACGGCCGCGAGAATGAGCAGATCGGTCACGACGGCGACGAATCTGGCGCCGACGGAGGCGTTCGTGCCATCCTCACCGGCCGGCGTCTCGTCGCTCGATCGTCCAGCGGCGTCAGGCCGCCGCTCGCCGCAGCGACCGGCTCGAGCGCCAGATCCAGATTCGCCGCCCGCGTCGGCGCGCTTCGCACGCGCGGCACATCGGGAGTGGCGCGACGGACCGCCAGCGGCGGGCGCGGAGGGGAGGGCCTGGTGATGAGCGGCAAATCGTCGGGAATCGACCCGCCAAACAACGGCAATTCCGGAGAGGTTGACGCCGGCCCTCTGTCGGCCGGGACTCCCTCGTGAGCGTCCCCGCTGGCAACACGGACGGACTCGGGCGACATGGCCGCATCCAGGAACCTCAAATCATCGGGACGCGGGGGCGGGTCGTCGCTCTTCAACGACAGCTCGAGAGGGTCGGGCCGCGAAGTGAACGAGAAGTCGTAGCCACAATTGCGGCACCGGTCGACGTCCTCGAAACCCAGATAGCCGCACTTCGGGCATTTCATGGGACGGGTCGGTCAGCGTTTTCAGCGGCAGGCTGCGGCGGGAACCGACGTCAGCGCGAGGAACTGCAGCTGGATTTCGCCGCGAAGCCGATCGGCTTCGGCCTTCTGGGGATCGGTCTGCCGTACGAGATCGAGCGCTGGTCAGGGCGTCGCGCAAATGGCCGGTGGCAACGAAGGCGCGAGCGCGTGTCAACGCCAGCTCCCCGCTCCGCGGCAATACAAGACCGGCCTCGCGGACGGTGGTGGAGCCGACGGCTCGGGCCGGCGCCGCCTGCCACGGGAGCATCGAACGCCAATCGAGCGGGCCCCACACCGCAGCCGAATACGCGCCCGAAGCGGCCAGCGACCAGAACGAACAGGAGGGTGATGGAGAGCGCCGACCAATCCGCGGGCGACTCTGCCGCGGCGGCCGCCGCCCCGCTTCGCGCACGACGTGAGGGCGGACGGCGGCCCGGCGGCGGAGATTTCGAGACGGTCCAGCCGATCCAGAACCGCCAGCGCTTCGTCGGTCGGCGCGCCCCCCTCGATCGCGGCCTGCACCAGGCGCCGGGCTTCGCCGCCGTCGCCCCGCTTGAAGGCCGCGACTCCGTTCTGCAGCAGCTCCTCGGACTCGCGCTGGCGTTCGGCCAGGGCGCTGCGCGCCCGCTCGATGTACGCGCGTGCCCGGGCGTGGCTGCGATCGAGAAACAGCACGCGCGTCCAGACGCTGATGGCGTGGTCGTACTCTGCGGCGAAGTAGTGATCGAGCCCGGCGAGCAGCAGTTGCTCGATCTTCGCGTCACGATCCGCTTCCGACGCGGCAGCAAAGGCGCGGGAGCCGTCGGTGCGAAGCGGATCTGACATTGGTATACGGAAAGACGGGCGGATTATAACATCACACCGCTTCGCTTTCCTCCTCCACCCGTCGCGAAGGCGCGATTCCGAACGCCTTCATCTTCCGGTACAAATTGCTGCGCTCGACTCCCAGCACCTCAGCCGTCCGCGACATGTTCCCCTGCTGCGCGGCGAGCGTCCGGAGGATCAGATCGCGCTCGAACTGATCGCGCGCTTCGTACAGCGTGACGCGCTCGGCCGGGAGCCGCGTGGTCGGCGTCCGCCCGCAGCGCGGCGTTGTGTTCGAGGAACGAGAGATCGCCAACGGCGATGCTGTCGCCGACGACCATGATCATCAGCCGCTCGATCACGTTCCTCAGCTCGCGCACGTTGCCGGGCCACGAGTACTGCCGCATGACCGCGATCGCGCTCGGCGTCGAACTTCTTCACGCGCCTGCCGTATTCCTGGGCGAGCCCGGCCATGAAATGATCCGCCAGCAACGGGATGTCCTCCTGGCGGTCGCGCAACGCGGGGACGAAGATCGGGATCACGTTGAGCCGGAAATAGAGGTCCTCGCGGAAGCGGCCGCCGCGAATCTCCGTCTGCAGATCCTTGTTGGTCGCCGCCAGGACCCGCGCATCCACCCGCACGCTCGTCGTCCCGCCGACCGGCTCCATCGTCTGCTCCTGCAGCACGCGCAGCACCTTCGCCTGCGTCTTCAGGCTCATGTCGCCGATCTCGTCGAGGAAGATCGTCCCGCCGTCGGCGAGCTCGAACCGGCCGCGCCGATCGGCCACCGCGCCCGTAAACGCGCCGCGCACGTGCCCGAACAGCTCGCTTTCGATCAGATCCTCCGGGATGGCCGCGCAGTTCACTTCGACGAACGCGCTGTTGCGCCGGCGGCTGAGCTCGTGGATGGTTCGCGCCACCAGTTCCTTGCCGGTGCCGTTCTCGCCGTAGATCAGGACACGGCCGTTGGTCGGAGCGGCCATGGCGACCTGCTCGCGGAGCTGCCGCGATGGCGTGGCTCTCGCCGATCATCGTCTCGTGGCGATCGACCCGGGCGCGAAGCGCGAGATTCTCCAACTCGAGCCGCCGCTGCCGCAGGGCGTTGCGCACGACCAGCACGGTCTTCTCGAGCGACAGCGGCTTCTCCACGAAGTCGAAGGCGCCCAGCTTGATGGCGCGAACCGCCGATTCGATGTTGCCGTGTCCCGAGATCAGCACGACCTGCGCGTCGACCTGCCGCTCGCGCAGGCGCGCGAGCGTTGCCAGGCCGTCCATGCCCGGCAGCCACACGTCGAGGATGATCAGATCGACCGGGCCGCGCGTGAGCCGATCGAGACAGGCCTCGCCGGTCGGCACCGCCTCGACGGTATATTCCTCATCGCGGAGCACGCCGGTGAGGGCGGTGCGGACGCCCGGCTCGTCGTCGACGATCAGGATCGTCGGTTTCATCGACTATCAACCACGAAGTCACGAAGGCCACGAAGAATCATCGGTACAGAAACCCTTCGTGTTCTTCGTGTCTTCGCGGTTTACAGCGTTCGTATTCAGCACGGAAGTTCAATTGTAAAACGCGTCCCCCGCGGCGTGTTGTCGCCGACATCGATGTTGCCGCCGTGCTCCGCGATAATCCGGCGCACGATCGCCAGGCCGAGCCCGCTGCCGCGGCGCTTGGTCGAGTAATACGGCAGGAACAGCTTCTCGCGCTCGCCCGCCGGTATCCCGGGGCCGTTGTCGGCGACGACGACGCGGACGATGGCGTTGGCGCTGTCGAGCTGGGTCTCGACGACGATCCCGCCACGGCGCTCCATGGCCTCGATGGCGTTGTCGATCAGGTTGATGATCACGCGCCGCACCTGCTCCGGATCGAGGCGCACGAGCGGCAGCCCGGGCGCAAACCGCTGCTCGATCTGCACGGCGCTGAAGATGCCGTTGTAGAGCGCGGTCGTTTCCGTGATGAGCTGCGACAGATCGGTCGGCACCGTCCGCGGCGACGGCATCCGCGCGAACTGCGAAAACTCGTCGACCAGGTCCTTGAGCGATTCGACCTCGCCGACGATCGTCTCCGTGCACTCGTCGACGAGCGCCCTGGCCGCCGGCGGCGCGGTCGAGAAATGCCGTCGCAGGCGTTCGGCGCACAGCTGAATCGGCGTGAGCGGATTCTTGATCTCGTGCGCGAGACGCCGCGCCACTTCGCGCCAGGCCGCGACCTTCTGCGCGCGGATGAGCGGCGTCACGTCGTCGAACACCAGCACGACGCCTTCCGGCACCCCGCTGTCGCCCACCAGCGGGGTCGCGACGGCTGCCAGATGGATTTCCTGGCCGTCGCGCGCCACCGCGACTTCCTGCGCGGCAGGCTCCGCCACGTCGCGGCTCGCACCCGCGAGCAGGGCCGCCAGCGGCTGGAGATCCGGCCGGTTGAAGACCTCGAGCGCGGGCTGCCCGACGGTCGTGCGCGTCAGGCTGAGCAGCCGCGCCGCCGCGCTGTTGATCGTCGCGACCGTGCCTCCGGCATCGACCGACACCACGCCGGTCGCAATGCGCTCCAGAATCGTTTCGATATAGCGCCGGCGCTTCTCCACGTCGAGATGCTTGCGCTCGAGCTCGATGGTCGACCGATCGATCTGCCGCCGGCTCGTCGCCAGCTCTCCCGCCATGGCGTTGAACGCGTCGATCAGCGCGCCGAACTCGTCGTTGCTCTGCGGCTCGACGCGCTGATCCAGACGGCCCGCGCCGATCTCGCGGGCGGCGGCCGACAGCATCAGCACCGGCCGCGTGATCCGCTTCGCCAGATAAGACCCCATCCAGGTCGCGCTGAAGAGAATCAGCAGCGTGACCATGAGAAAGAACGACAGGTACAAGCCGGTCAGCGGCCGGCGCAGGACGCGCAGCTGGTTGTAGCTCTCGAACGCCTCGGTCATGCGGCGCGACCGCATCGCGAGCTCGCCGGTCAGGTAATCGGTGGCCACCACCACGCCGGTCGGCGCGCCCGTCGTTCGAGCGGATGACGGCGGCGGCGTGCAGGAGATCGCCGGAAGGCCCGAGCGCTTCTATCGATGCCGTCTCGCCGGCGCCGCGCAGCGCCTGGACGGCCAGGCGGTCGGCGGTTGCGCGGCTGTAGCCGGGCGGCATCTGGGGCGCGGCCACGTCGACCACCGGCTCCAGCGTCGGCAGCGATCCGTTCGGCGGCCCGACGCGGTAGACCTGGAGCATCTGGACGCGCTGCAGCGTCACTTCCGGCGCCAGCACCTCGCGGATCGACAGCACGTCGTCGCGCGTGAGGTCGGTCGGCCCGAGCGCGCGGGCTATGCGGTCGGCATGATCGGCCAGCACCGCCTGCCGCTGCTGGTAGTAGTCGCTGGCGATCTGGTTCGCCGACGTCAGGATGTCGCCCATCGGCGCGTTGAACCAGCGGTCGATGTTGGTGCGGATGAGCTCGCTGCCGACAATCAGGACCAGCGTGGCCGGCACCAGCGTCATGCCCAGCAGCAGCGCGACCAGCTTGGCGCGGAACCGCGCGAACGGCAGCCCGCGCCGCCGCTCGACGATCAGCTTGATGATGTTGCGCGCCAGCACGAACAGGAGCGCCACGAGCATCGTCAGATCGGCCGCGGTCAGCGCGTAGAGGACGAACTCGGTCAGGAAATCCGGAGAAAAGGAAGGCGTGCGATTGGCGAGCGCGACGAGCGCCACGAGGATCAGGAGCAGGAAGGCGATGCCGGCGAGGATCAGCCGGGGATTGTCGCGAAACGGGCGGCGGCGCGAGGGCGGCGGGCCGGGGCCGGGGCGGTCCACTCGAACGTCGCGGCGGCATCGACGTGATGGTGGCCGGCATGTATGACTCTAGGGAAATGCAACCACGAAAACACGAAGGCACGAAGAAAACGCTGTGTTCATTCTTTTGCGTTCAGCAGGTCTTTGAGCTCGGTCATGAACTCGCCGATGTCGCGAAAGTGGCGGTACACCGAGGCAAACCGCACGTACGCGACCTTGTCGAGCTTCTTCAGCTCTTCCATCACGAACGCGCCGACCTCGGCGGTGGCGATCTCCTTTTCGGGCCGCTCCTGCAACGTCCCCTCGACCCGATCGGCGATCGCATCGAGCGCGGCCACGCTGACCGGACGCTTCTCGCACGCTTTCAGCAGCCCCGCCAGCAGCTTCTGGCGCTCGAACCGCTCCCGCGTCCCGTCTTTCTTCACCACCATGTACGGGATCTCGTCGATCCGCTCGTAACTGGTGAAGCGCTTCGAGCACTCGAGACATTCGCGCCGCCGCCGGATCACCTCGCCTTCCTTGCTCTCGCGCGAGTCGACGACTTTGTCCCCGAGGTGGGAGCAGAAGGGACACTTCACCCGGCGTCTCCCGCCCCGGTGGACGGCCAGCTCGCGCATGCGGGTGAGGTTCATTCCCACTTGCGCCGCGAAATAGAGGCCGAGCAGCAGCGACGGCCCGATCGAGAGCAGGTGCAGCACGATCGCCGCGCCGACCGCGGCATCATCCGGGGCGCCGAAGAACGTCGTCGCGCCGTAGCGGAAGGCCGCATGAAATCCTCCTACCGCGCCGGGCGTTGGAACGGCCACGCCAAGCACGAGCAGCGCGACGATGAGGAACGAACCGGTGAACGGAACGGCAAGCTGAAATGCCACCGCCGCCGTCCAGATGCCGGCGGCAATCGCCAGCCACAGCGGAAACGACCACAGGAGCGCCACCAGCAGCCGGCGGGGGCTCCGAATGGCGCCGAGCCCGCGCGCGAACTTCTCGGCGACGCTCGCGATGGCCCCCGCGAACGAGGGAATGACCCGGGCGAGCCTCTCGGTGGCGCGGCCGAGCCGCTCGGGGTCGCCCGCCAGGATGAAGAGAATCACGAGTGAGGCGAGGGCGATGCCACCGGCGATCCCTCCGCTCCATTTCAACCAGCTGAGCGCAACCGGGTTCGTGAGGCTCAACTCCCGGTCGAAGATGAACACGTAGGACGCGAGCAGGATGAGAACGGTCACTGTATCGAGCAGGCGCTCGAGAATGATCGTCGCAAACGCGCCGGTGGCGCTCATGTGCTCGTGACGCGCCAGAAAATATGGGCGAATAACCTCGCCGGCGCGCGCAGGCAACACCGTGCTCGCCGCGAATCCGACGGCCGTCGCGCGAAACGCACTCCCAAACGTCACGTCACCCAGCGGATGGAGCAGATACTGCCAGCGATAGGCCCGGATCGCCAGATTCAGGAACATCGTCGCGAGCGACAGCGCCAGCCATTCGGGACGCGCGCGGGCGATCTCCCCCATCACGCGCACGAGGTCGACGTTGCGCAGGAACAGGGCAAGCAGAACGGCGGCGACCGCCAGCACGGCCATGGTTCGGAGGGGCGATCGCATGTTGAATTGAGCGCCCTCTACTATACCGCCCCTACATGTTGTTGTTGTCGGGCGTATGGTGCTGCCGCCTGTGTTTCTGCGGCTGTTCTCGTCCTGGCTGCTGTCGTGGCTCTCGGTTAGCTCTCCTAACGCCGCCCACCTAGATTGGTAGTATCGCGCGCAACCTGGGGCGACGGTATGGGATGCGCGACCGTGATCGCCCCGACGGATCCTACGGAACAGTCCACGGCCGCGAAAGCTGCACGAGCCAAGCGTGACGCGATCCGCCTCGCGCCCGCCAAGACGTTTGCCGCCCACTTACGGTTGAGGTAAACTCCCCCCGCAAATTGTCTGTTGTCGAGTTGGCACGCGTGCGACTTCGTTTCCGGGAGGTCATGTCTCATGCGAATTGCCTGGTGTTTTCTCGGTCTGTTCTTCGTCGCTTCGACGGTGGCCGCCCAGAAAGTGCTCTGGGAAGTTGAGGACGACTTCGGTGGCAGGGCAACGGCGGGATCGGCCGTCCTGCTGATTGGGAATGCGGTGATCTTCACTGGACGCGCGGAGCTCCCGGGCAGCGTTGACCCAGTCCCCTTCATGCAATCACGTCACCGAACGGACGGCTCAGTGCAATGGACTGTCCAGGCTCCGGAGTTCCTGGGGGGAGGGGCAGCAAGCTTTAAACTGATCGCAAGCTCCCAGGGTCGGATATTCGCGGCGACGCAGACGGTCGAAGGTATTGTCGTCAGGGCTTATGAGGCGGCGACTGGAACCCTGCTGTGGAGCGAGGTCTGGGACGCGGGAGGGAACGTAGACCAGGTCAGGTCGATGGTCGCGGGTCCCGGAGCGGTCGTCGTGGTGGGCCAGAGAGCGTATGGTGAAGATATCCCCGGTCCTGACTCCCAGTTGATCGTCCGAGCCTACGACCCGGTCGGCGGTGCGCCCCTCTGGGAAGATCGTGTGAGGAGGTATGACCACAGCAGCGCCGTTGCGGTTGCGGTGTCTCGGAATCGCGTCTTCGTGCTGGGCAGCATCGAAATCCATGACGGGACGGAACCGAGCGACATGCTGCTGCGCGCATACAACGCTTCCTCCGGCAGACTGATCTGGGAAACGATGCGTCCGGCCACGCCGCAGCGAGATCGAGGCCAGTGCCGGTCGCGTGTTTGTCGCCGGCGGCGCACACATGCAGCTACATGGGAGCGTTTGACGAGCAAAGCGGCGCGCTGCTTTGGGAGGAGAGTGTATCGATGACGGTGCTCTTGTGCCATGTGGCAGTCGAAGGCAATCGAGTCGCGGTCGCTGGTCGAAAAGGTAGTCCACACCGACGATTATGAGCTGCTCGTCCGCGTCTATGACGCGCCAAGCGGAATCGTGGAATGGGACGCTCAACCGCGGCTGGAGCCTGGTCACTTCGAGGGGTCGGTCCAGGGCGTCGCTCTGAGCGAACGCGCCGTGTACGTTGCTGGCGTGCCTCGAGGACATGGCTATTCCCAATCCTAACAAGATGAATGTTGGTTCGGGCATATGAGGCTGGTAACCGGTACCCTGCTGTGGGATGACCGCTCGCATCCTATGCAACATACCCACGGTTGGAGTGATATGGCGCTGGGGACAAATCCACTGGTCGTTCTCGGCACTTGGATTCCATATGTCCCTGGCTTCGAAGAATCGTACGTCCTGATTCGGGCCTATGACGTCCAGAGCGACGGAACGGCTCCGTAGCTCGAACGCGTCAGTCGATAAAATTTACAGGCCGCCGTCGTCCAGATCGTAGTTGGCCGCTGTGATCAGTGGGTCACAGTCGCGCGCGCGCAATCGCTTCATGTGCGGCTCGGATTGCGAGGTCCAGTTCTTCGAGCGCGGCGAGTTCTGGTATGGACATGGCGCGTTCGTGATGCGGGCGCAGGCGGAACTGGAACGCGAGTACTTCGAGCGCGAGGTCGCGCCTGATAACGTGACGTTGTGGCGCGTGTATTTCCGGGCTTGTTTGTGGGTGTGCCGCGTCTGCGGTCACGAGTAGCTCTCGCGAGGGGTGATTGATACTCGTAGGAGAGCTTTTTCGTGTGACCAGTCAGACGGGAGTGAAAAGCTCTCCTCTTTCTCTCCTCGTGCTGTATTAGGTCATCTCACCTCGTCTCGTCTCGTGTCCTGATCGGCGTGTTCTCCTAGCAGAACGTGATGAGACAGGACGAGTTGTGGCAGGACAGAATTCAGATCCTTCAAGTTGTTGTTGTCAGGTCGTGCGGACGCCCTGTAAGATTTCAAACTCCGCTGCACGAGGAAATCTAAGCTGTTGGCCTCGCCCCTTCTCCAGACCTCTCTCCGCGACCGCCCGCCCGACCGACAAGGCAAAGTCAGGGACCTTTACGAGCTCGGCGACCAGCTGTTGATCGTCGCCACCGATCGCATTTCCGCGTTCGACTACGTGCTCGGCTCCGGCATTCCCGACAAGGGAAAGGTGCTCACGCAGATTTCCGCCTTCTGGTTCGACCGCACGCGCGCGATCGTTCCCAATCATGTGGTGTCGACCGATCCGGCCACCTATCCCGAACCCGCGGCGGCGGCGGCCGACTGGCTGCGCGGCCGTTCGATGCTCGTCAGGCGGGCCGAGCCGCTGCCGATCGAATGCGTCGCGCGGGGGTATCTCGCCGGCTCCGGCTGGAAGGACTACGCCGCCAGTGGTCAGGTATGCGGCATTCGCCTGCCGGCCGGACTCCGCGAGGCGGAACGGCTTCCCGAGCCCATCTTTACACCGGCCACCAAGGCTGCGACCGGCCACGACCTCAATATCGGCGCGGCGCAAGCGGCAGAGCTGGTCGGCGAGCGGGTCCTCGATCGGGCCCGCGAACTGACGCTCCGTTTGTACGCCGAAGGGGCGGCCCATGCCGCGTCACGAGGCATCATTGTCGCGGACACCAAGTTCGAATTCGGGCTGCTGCCCCCTGGTCCCGCTGGCGGCGGCCAGGCCGCGGAGGATCGGCTGATCCTGATCGACGAAGTCATGACGCCCGACTCGTCGCGATTCTGGCCACTCGAGGGTTACCAGGCCGGCGGACCACAGCCGAGCTTCGACAAGCAGTTCGTCCGCGACTATCTCGAGCGCATTCACTGGAACAAGCAGCCGCCGGTCCCCGCGCTGCCCGATGACGTGGTGGCCAAGACCCGTGAAAAATACGTCGAGGCGTTCGAGCGTCTCACGGGGCGGAAATTGCAATGATCTCTGACAAGCTCGAAAAACTCGTCGAGGAAATGGTCGACAAAGGCGTGCGCTTCGAGGACGCCGTCCGCGAGTTCGAGAAGCGGTTCATCGCCCGCGTGCTCGGCAACTGCGAAGGCAGCCTCACGCGGTCCGCCGACACACTGGGCATCCACCGGAATACGCTGACGCGCAAGATGGGCGCGTATCGCATCAAGAGAAGGTCGGGATAGGAAGTATTTAAGCAATCCCCTCTTGACACTGCCAACCGCTGACATATACTTAGCAGTCGCCAGGGGCGAGTGCTAACGGACTCCTGCCCCGGCCACGTCAGCTTCAGGGTCATCTGAAAGGCACTTCCACCATTCGACAGACGGAGCACAGAGCATGAACGTCAGACCGCTGCACGACCGCATCATTGTTCAGCGCCTCGAGGAAGGCGAGCAGAAAATCGGCGGGATCATCATCCCCGACAGCGCCAAGGAAAAGCCCCAGCAGGGCAAGGTCATCGCCGCCGGTAACGGCAAGGTCAAGGACGACGGCAAGCGTATCGCGCTCGACGTCAAGGCCGGCGATCTCATCCTGTTCGGCAAGTACTCGGGCCAGGAAATCAAGCTCGAAGGTGACGAGTTTCTGATCATGCGTGAGGACGAAGTCCTCGCCGTCATCGAGGGCAGCAGCAACGGCAAGGGCGGCGTCGACAAGAAAAAGAAGTAGGCCGGTTCATCGAGCCGGCATCGGCGGTGAGGTAGGCCGGGTCCCATGCGACGCGGCATCGGCGGGTGCGGAAGAACCCGCCCAACAGGAGAAAACAGGTAATGGCAAAGCAGATTGTGTACGGCGAGCAGTCACGTCAGGCGGTGCTGCGCGGCGTCAATCAACTGGCCGACGCGGTGAAAGTCACGCTCGGCCCCAAGGGGCGCAACGTCGTCCTCGACAAGAAATTCGGATCGCCGACGATTACGAAGGACGGGGTCACCGTCGCCAAGGAAATCGACCTCAAGGACCCGCTCGAGAACATGGGCGCCCAGATGGTCCGCGAAGTCGCCAGCAAGACGTCGGACACGGCCGGTGACGGCACGACGACGGCGACAGTGCTCGCGCAGGCGATTTACCGCGAAGGCGCGAAGAACGTCGTCGCCGGCGCGAACCCGATGGACATCAAGCGCGGCATCGAGAAGGCCGTCGAGGCGTTGACCGCCGAGCTCAAGAAGATGTCGAAGCCGGTGAGCGGCAACATGGTCGCCCAGGTCGGCACCATCTCGGCCAACAACGACGAGACCATCGGCAAGATCATCGCCGACGCGATGGACAAGGTCGGCAAGGACGGCGTCATCACGGTCGAAGAGGCGCGGACGCTCGAGACCTCGCTCGAGGTCGTCGAGGGCATGCAGTTCGACCGCGGGTACCTGTCGCCGTACTTCGTCACCGATCCCGAGCGCATGGAAGTCGTGCTCGAGAACCCGGTCATCCTGATTCACGAGAAGAAGATCAGCTCGATGAAGGACCTTCTGCCGGTGCTCGAGCAGGTGGCGCGCCTCAGCCGCCCGCTGCTGATCATCGCGGAAGACATCGAGGGCGAAGCGCTCGCGACGCTGGTCGTCAACAAGCTGCGCGGCACGCTGCAGGCCGCCGCGGTCAAGGCGCCGGGCTTCGGCGATCGCCGCAAGGCGATGCTCGAAGACATCGCGATTCTCACGAACGGCCGGGCGATCACCGAGGACCTCGGGATCAAGCTCGAGTCGATCAAGCTGGAAGACCTCGGCAAGGCCAAGAAGGTCACCATCGACAAGGACAACACGACGATCGTCGAAGGCGCCGGCGCCTCGTCGTCCATCGAAGGCCGCGTGAAACAGCTGCGCGCGCAGGTCGAGGACACGACCTCGGACTACGACCGCGAGAAGCTGCAGGAGCGGTTGGCCAAGCTCGTCGGCGGCGTCGCCATCATCAAGGTCGGTGCGGCGACCGAAACCGAGATGAAGGAGAAGAAGGCCCGCGTCGAGGACGCCATGCACGCGACCAAGGCGGCGGTCGAAGAAGGCATCGTCCCGGGCGGCGGCGTCGCGCTGATCCGCGCGTCGAGGGTGCTCGACGGACTGAAGCTCGGCGGCGATCAGCAGATCGGCGTCAACATCGTCAAACGCGCCATCGAAGAGCCGATGCGCTGGATTGCGACCAACGCCGGCCACGAAGGCTCGATCGTCGTGCAGAAGGTCCGCGAGATGAAGGAGTCCGAAGGCTTCAACGCGCTGACCGACACCTACGAGGACCTGGTCAAGGCGGGCGTCATCGACCCGACGAAGGTGGTGCGCTCGGCGCTCCAGAACTCTTCGTCGATCGCGTCGCTGCTGCTGACGACCGAGGCGCTCATCTGCGAGATCCCGGAAGAAAAGAAGGAAGCGCCGATGGGCCACGGCGGCGGTGGCGGCGGCATGGGCGGGATGTACTAAACGGCCGAATCGGGTAATTGACGAATCGGGTAATCGGGTAATTTATCGGGTAATTGAAAAGGCCCGGCGAGCTTACGCTCCCGGGCCTTTTGTTTTGTCTTGTTACCTTCTACTCGTGCCTTCGTCCTCTAGTGGACAAGGAAGTAGCGCAGGACTTTAGTCCTGCTTCAGTGCAATGAAAAGCTCAATTCGATCGTGACGAGGACCGCGACGGGCTCGCCCTGGCGGACGCCGGGGCGGAAGCGGAACAGGCGCGCGGCTTTGATCGCTTCCTGGTCGAGGCCGAACGTCGGATCCAGCGAACGCACCACCCGCGTGTCCGTACACGTCCCGTTCGTCGTCACCACGCATTCGACGAGCACGATGCCCTGGATGCGCGCGCGCATCGCATCAGCCGTATATTGCGGCTTCGGCACGAAGGTCGCGACGGGAGCGGTCACCCCGTTACCCGGCTGGTAGACCCCGCCGCCCGTGCCGCCGCCGGAGCCGGGGCCAAGCCCCGATCCGGTTCCCGGCCCGATGCCAGGACCAGCGCCCGTGCCCGCACCCCCACCAACACCCGCTCCCTGGGACGGCGTGGGGATCGGCGGACCGGCATCGATGATCCCCGGCGACGAATTTTCCGCATCCGCCAGCAACTTCGCCGGAATGGTCAACTGCTCCACCGGATTCGGCTCCGGCTCCTGCGGCTTGGGCGGCTCGATCACGGGCGGCTTATCGACAGGAACCGTGAGCTTGTCCTTGCCCGGCAACTCGGCTTGGCGAGGCGGTTCCGGCATCTTGTTGCCGCCACCGCCGCCCCCGCCTCCGGGACCCTCTTCCGACAGCCAGACGATGTCGTTGTTCGACCTGTCGGGTAGAAACGCTGTGGTTGTCGGGGTGGGCGCGTAGCGACTGATGAGGATCAGCGCCATCGCGATGAGCAGCTGAAATCCCATCGACACCAGCACCGACAGCCCCATGCGCTTGGGCTGCTGCTCGAAGAGGAACCGCTGCTCGGCCGGGTGCAGACCCTCGACGTGGAACGATAAATGTCCCGCCGATGTGTTGGCACCAGACTCGACAGGCTCACTCGTGTTTGGCATGGGGACTGGAAATTTGCTCGTGGACGTATTGTCGCGCACGGTACTACGGACCCGCAACTGCAAAAGAGATGCCTCGCGATCTGTCCATATTCGCTGGTGAGACCCGTCGGCATACGGCCGAGAAGTGTCCTCCAACGTAAGAGACGACAAAAAGGGGTCGGGAGTCTTTTCGGGCCTCGAAGACCCAAAAAGACTCCCGACCCCTTTTTGTCAGACCCTCCCGATCCAGGCGCCGATCGCGGCGTTCCCCCCGCCGTAGGAATGCAAAATGGCGATGGCGTCGGCCGCGCGAGGCTCGCTGCGGATGGCGACAAGGATGCCGCCCCGGGCGACAAGCGTTTCGAAGATGCGCGCGTCATGCGTCTGAAACCCGACGCGCCGCATCGTGCGAGACAGCCCGAGCTTTGGAAGATCGCGGCTTGCGCCCTGAAGCGCTTCGACCAGCGGGCCCCGAACTATCACGGGGCCTATGCCGGCCAGTTCCAGCTGCTCCCCTTCCAGGCCGAAGGTGCGCATCAGCAACGCGCCAGCCTCCACGCTCTCCTTGCCCAGAACCGTCATCGACTCCGGGACGAAACCGGCCTGTTTGAGCGCGGCAATCCCCTTTTCCGCCCAGGCGACGTCCTGAAACACGCCAATCGTGAATCGTCCCGCTTCTACTGCGACCATGGGCGTGTAATGTAGCACGATAGGTCGGCCGGCTTTGGGCTTCTGGCTTTGGGCCGTCGGAGCTTTGGGCATGTTCTTGCCCGGCCCGGAGCCTGAAGCCTGGAGCCTGGAGTCACTAAGAAGCCTGAGTAGCCAACAGTGCGTTCAACAGACGTCGCCGTCGTCGGCGCCGGGCCCGCCGGCGCGTGGGCCGCTTACAACCTGGCGCGAAGCGGCGCCCGCGTCACGATCTTCGATCCCACGCATCCTCGCGAGAAACCGTGCGGCGGCGGTATCACCGGCCGCGCGCTGGCGTTGGTCGCCGGGGCGATTGGCGAGCTCGATCCGCCGCCAGCCTCGATATGCCGCGCGCGATTCGTCGACTCGCGCAGCGGCCGATCGGCCGTGGTGCCGCTCGACCCATTCGATGATCCGGCAGGCTCACGGTTGTCCCGAGCTATCGCGACGGACGACAACCGCTCGGTCGACGGTGAGCCTCGAACCGCCGCGCTCGTCGTCGCCTGCCGCGCCACTTTCGACGAGGCGTTGCTGGCGGCCGCCTGCCGGGCGGGCGCGACCCACTCCGCCGTCCGCGTCGCCAACGTCGCGGTGGACGGGGGCGGCACGCGGATCGAGACAGCCGCCGGGATGGTTCGCGCCGGCTTTCTGATTGGCGCCGACGGCGCAAACAGCCTGGTCAGGCGCCGGCTCGCGCGGCCGTTCCGGCGCGACGAGCTGTCGATTGCCACCGGTTACTTCGCGCACGGCATCACCAGCAACGAGATCGTCATCGAGCTGATCGACGATCCGCCTGGATATATCTGGTCCTTCCCGCGACCCACGCATCTCGCGATCGGGATCTGCGCACAAGCCGATGCAGGATTGACAGCTCCTGCCTTGCGCGCGAGAACCGCGGCGTGGATCAGGCGGACGCGGATTGCCGACGGTGCCCGGTTGGAACCGTACTCGTGGCCCATTCCGTCGCTCGGTGTGGGAAGCCTCCGGCGGATCGAGCTGGCCGGGACACATTGGTGTGTCGTCGGCGATGCAGCCGGCCTGGTCGATCCGATCACCCGGGAGGGGATCTCGTTCGCTCTCGCCTCAGGGGCGTGGGCCGCCGACGCCGCGATGGCAGGCGACGCGGCGGGGTACGCGGCGCGTGTGCGATCGGATCTCCTGCCCGAGCTCGCTCACGCGGCGCGGCTCAAGGCGGGGTTCTTCCGGCTGGCATCGACGCACCTGCTGGTTCGTGCGCTCCGTCACAGCGGCGCCGTTCGTGAAGTGATGGCAGATCTCATCGCGGGCCGCCAGGCCTATGCCGGCCTCCGATGGCGGCTGCTGAAGACACTCGAGTGGCGCCTCGCGTGGGAGGCGCTGGTCAGCGGGAAACGTATCCGTCGCGGGCCCGGACACGAACATCGCGAGCATCAGGTTTAGAAACCGTTACCTGAATCGATCGCCAGGCGGGCGTGGAGCCGGAGGGTTCCGAGGGCGTATAGCCGAGCAGATACTGCTGGCGCAGCTCGCGCGCCAGGATCGCCAACTGCGACTCGAGGCGCTTGGGATCGTCGATGAAGAACGACCTCCCGCCAGTGACGTTGGCCAACTCACCAAACAGTGGCGGACGCGTCCCGCCGATGGCGACGGGATAGACGAGCACACCGCTCTCCCTCGCACGATCGATCAATTCTGCCGCGCTCGTCTGGCTGTCCCGATCGATGCCATCGGAGATCAGGAGCAGGGCGCGCCGCCCCTGACGTGCCTGAATGGCGTCGAGCGCCTGCACGCTTGCGTCGTAGAGCGGCGTCGTGCCCCATGCTTCGATGGCTTCCCATCTCGTGGCGGCGGCCTCGCGCGCCGGCACCGGCGGCGTGATGGTCTCGACCTCGCTGCCGATGGCCAGCACCATCACTTCGTCGGTCGGTTTGAGGGCCGCGATGAAATGCCGCGCCGCCTGTTTCGAGAGCGTCAGCCGCGGCCCCGCCATGCTGAAGCTCCGGTCGAGCGCGATAGTGACCGACAGGGGGAACTCGCCGGCAGCAAAGGTGGTGATCGCCTGCGGCCGATGGTCTTCAAACACCTGGAAATCGGCGGCCGTCAGCCCGGTGACCGGTTGCCCGTCGCGGTCGGTGACCGTCGCGTAGACCTCGACGAGATCGACCCCGGAGGAGAACTGCCCCAGGAGCGGTTGAGCCAAAAGCGCGAGGGCGCCGAGGAACAGTGGTACAATCGAGGTCGATCGCCACTTCGAGAACTGCCGGAGGAATAGCACCATGGGAAGCCTTGGACTGCCTGAACTGATCATCATCTTCTTGATTATCGTTGTGATCTTCGGAGCAAGCCGCCTGCCAGGCCTTGGCCGCGGTGTCGGCAGCGCCATCCGGGGCTTCAAAGACGAGATGAAAGAGGGCAAGACGACGAACCCGAACCCGCCGGCCTGAGAGGCCGACAGGGCGCAGGAGTTGTTGTCGGCTATTTGCGCCTCGGGCCTTTCGACTTCTGCCGTTCGCGGCGTCCGGGGCGCTGCTTTGCGCGTCGTTGTCCACCGGGTCCCCGGCCGCGCCCCCCCGGCTTCCCGCTTGGGTGTCGCCCGGCTTCGCTTCGGTCCCCGCTCCCCTTCCCGGACCCGTTCGAGAATCTCCACGAGGCCGAGATCGATCTGCCGCGCCTCCATGTTGACGCGGATGACCTGTACCTTGACCTTGTCACCGAGCCGGTACACCTTCCCGGTGTTCTCGCCGCGCAGCAGATGCGCGCCCTCCACGAAGCGATAGTAGTCGTCGGCCATCGTCGAGATGTGAACCATTCCTTCGACGAAATGCTCGATCAGCTCGACGAACAGTCCGAAGGCCGCGACGCCCGTCACATACCCTTCGAATTCATCGCCGACCTTGTCGGCCATGAACTTCACCTTCTTCCACTGCAGCAGCTCGCGCTCGGCATCGTCGGCCCGCCGCTCCATCTCCGACGTGTGCCGTGCGACCTCGGGCAGCTCTTCCGTCCACTCCTCCCGCTGCTCATCGGTGAGCTGCGCGTGCCGCGCCGCGCGGAGCGCCCGATGGACCACCAGATCGGGGTATCGGCGGATCGGCGACGTGAAGTGCGTATAGCTTGACGCCGCCAGGCCGAAGTGGCCGAGGTTCTCCGGTGCGTACCGCGCCTTCTGCATCGCGCGCAGCATGAGAAACGCGATCGGCTTCTCTTCGGGCTTCCCGCGGATCTTTTCGAGGAGCTTCTGGAAGTGCCGCGGCCGCAGCCCTGACACCGGCGCCGCGAGGCTGTACCCGAAACCCGACACGAACTCTTCGAACTTGGCGACCTTCAGGATGTCCGGTTCCTCATGGATTCGGTAGAGCGCGGGCGCGGCCTGCGTCTCGAGATAGGTGGCCACGGTCTCGTTCGCGAGGAGCATGAATTCCTCGATCAGGCGGTGGGCGACGTTGCGCTGGAGCGCGATGATCGCCTCGACCGCCCCGGCTTCGTCGATGATGACCTCCGCCTCGTTGAGGTCGAAATCAATCGATCCGCGGCGGCGCCGCGCGTCGTTCAGAATCTGAAAGAGCGCGCGCATCAGCTCGAACATCGGGATCAGTTCGGCGTACTGCTTGATCAGCGCCGGATCCCGATCGGTCAGGATGCCGTTGACCGCCGTGTAGGTCATCCGCTCGGTGCTGTTGATGACGCCGTCGTGGAACTCGGCCTGCACCACGTGCCCCTGGCGATCGATCTCCATGATGCACGACTGGACGAGGCGATCGACGTGCGGGTTCAGGCTGCACAAGCCGGTCGCGAGCTCGGACGGAAACATGTGGACCGCGCGCTCCGGAAAGTACACCGACGTCCCGCGCTCGTACGCTTCGCGGTCGAGGGCGGTGCCGTCCTGGACGTAATGAGACACGTCCGCGATGTGCACACCCAGCCGGAAGTGACCGCTCGGCAGCTTTTGGATTGTTATCGCATCGTCGAAATCGCGGGCGTGCTCGCCGTCGATCGTCACCGTCGGCACGCCGCGGAAATCGGTCCGCCCGCGGATGTCGCGCTCCGAGACGGTCGTGCCGAGCCGGACCGCTTCCGCGACGGCCTCGCTCCCGTGGGCGTCGGGAATGCCGTGCTTGCGGATGATGATTTCCGTGTCGACACCAGGCGCGTCGATATCGCCCAGCACCTCGGCGACCCGGCCGATCGCCCCCCGAGTGGCGGTCGGCCACCGCGTCAATTCCACCGTGACCATCTCGCCCGGCGATGCGCCGCCCTCATGGCCCGGCGGGATGACGATGTCCATCAACACGCGCCGGTCGAAGGGCACGACGTATCCCATGCCGTCCTCGTCGCGATCGTACCGCCCGACGAGCGATTCGTGGCCGCGCTGGAGGATGCGGATGACGCGCCCTTCGGAGCGCCCGCGGCCGTCCTTGTTGATGACGCCGCGTTCGATGCGGACCACGACGCGGTCGCCGTGCATCGCTTCGTTGAGCAGCGGCGGCGAGATGTAGATATCACCGCCGGTCTCGAGCGGGCGCTCGGGCGTCACGAAGCCGTAGCCGGCCGGATGGGTCTGCAAACGGCCGACGTAGAGATCCATCTTCTCGGGCAAACCAAAACGGTTGCCGCGAATCTGAATCAGGTCGCCTGAGGCGACGAGCGACTTCACGTGGCGCCTGAAGGTGGCGCGCTCGTCCCGGGGAATCTTGAGGACCTGAAGGAGCTCGCGCAGGGCGGCGGGATGATGGACGCGCTCGCGCATCAGGGCGAGCGTTTGTTCGCGTGTGAGTGAGGTGTGGGTCAGTGCGTTTGTTTCGGGTCCGACCAGGCCGAGAGGCCCGTCACGACGTCAAATTTCTTGAGAAGGGAGCTGACAAGCTGGGGAGCGTCGTCTTGCGAGGAAAGATGTTCGAGCTGATTGATGATCTTGGCCAGTGCCGTTTCAACGTCCGTGATGGCACTTTCGGAATAGTAGGGCCGCTGCTGCTGTAGACATTGACGATGCTTGAGGAACTCTTCGCGGTAGAACTCGATGATGTGGTGCGCGCCGTTCGGCCCCGTGGCGGTCGCAAAGCGTTGCATGCAGGTTCCTCGGCTCGATTGTCGAATGAACTTACCCAGTGTAGCGCCCTGTGAAAAGAAGTGTCAAGACGTAAACCATCTCGCAAGTCTCAGCGTCCCCATGCAGCCACCAGGCCGCCGATGCAGCCGACGAGCATCCCGCCCCCCACCAGCAGGACGGCGAGCTCGGCCGGCAGGAAATTGATGTTCGCGAGATTGACTGCCTGCGCCAGAGGCGTCAGGTAGGGCCCTCGCAGCGAGAAAAACATAAGCGCCAAGGCGGCCAGGGCGACGATTGCGCCGACACCGCCCTGCATCACGCCCTCCATCACAAAGGGGCCACGAACGTAAGCGCCCGGCGCGCCGACGAGCTGCATGATCTCAATCTCGTCACGGCGCGCGTGGAGCGCGAGCCGCACGACCGAGGCGACCGTGAGCGCCGCGGCCACCGTCAGGATGGCGCCCATGACCAGACCCACTCCGCGGATGATCGAGATGGCCGCCATCAGCCGGGCGAGCCACTGACGGTCGTAGCGAACGTCGGCCACGCCAGACGCCTCACGAAGTTGCGCGCCAAGGCTGTCGACGCCCGCTTCTGCCGCGGGTCCCGGTTTCAGCCGGACCTCGTATGACGCGGGCAACGGATTGTGGCCGAGCGTCTCGAGCGACCCCGCGAGGTCGCTGAACGTTTCCCTGAACCGGGCCAGCGCGGTCGTCTTGGACACGTACTCCTGCGACGCCACGATCTCGCTCGGTGCGAGCGCGCTTTCGATCGCGCGCCGCTCTTCGTCGGTCACCTCGTCGCTGAGATACACCGACATCTCCGCGGAGCTGCTCCACGCGGCGCCGAGGCGCTCGAGGTTCGCGGTCATGATCAGAAAACTGCCCAGCACGAACAGGGCGAGCGCGATCGTGACAATCGACAGCAGGCCCGATCGGCGGCCCCGCCACAGGCTGGCAGTGGCTTCGCCGAACGCATATCGCAGCGCCCGCATCAGGCGACTTCCACGACGCGTCCGTGGTCGAGCGTCACCGCCCGGCGCCCGACGCGGCGAATCAGCTCGCGATCGTGCGTGGCGACGACGACGGTGGTGCCGCGGGCATTGATCTCGCGGAACAGGTTCATGATTTCGAACGACAGGTCGGGATCGAGGTTGCCGGTCGGCTCGTCGGCCAGCACGAGCTGCGGATCGTTGACGAGCGCCCGCGCGATGGCGATCCGCTGCTGCTCGCCGCCCGAAAGCTCGTGCGGGTACGCATTCATCCTGTGCTGGAGGCCGACCCACTTCAGCACCTGGAACGTCTTGCGCTGCTGCACGGCGACGGCGACCCCCAGCACACGCATCACGAACGCGACGTTTTGAAAGACGTTCAGCCGCGGGATCAGCCGGAACTCCTGAAAGACGAATCCCACCGTGCGGCGGTAGGACTGAATCTGCGACGAACGCATCGTGCTCAGATCCCGTCCCGCGACTTTCAGCTCGCCTTCGCTTGGCAGGTCCTCGCGCAGCAGCAGCCTGAGAAACGTGGACTTGCCCGCGCCGCTCGATCCGGTGAGGAAGAGAAACTCGCCCTTATCGATCGAGATGGTGAGGTCGCGCAGGGCATAAACACCGCGCCCGTAGAGCTTCGAGAGATGATGAGTTTCGATCAATTCTGGTGCAGAAATTTCAGTGTAGCACGCGGCAAGGGCTGGAGAGGCGGCGATGGCGAAACGGGCGAGGTAGCTCGAGTTATCAGATAGAGCGCCCTGCTGAGCAGGACACGAGCCTACATGGAGTTCGGGCGTGCGCCTGTTTACGAAATGCGGAGCACGCAGAGGACCCCTCAGATGCGCGGTGCCGAGTCTGTTCGTTCCCCTCGCCTGCCGGCGGCATAAATAACGACGCCAACTGCGAGGGCGATCGCTCCCGCCATCAGATTCCGCGCCGTAGCCGAAGACAGAAACACCACGCACACCGCGAGCGCCGCGATCGGGATCGCTGGGCCGCCGGGCAGGCGGATCGTGCGCGGTGTTGCCGGCATCGTGCGGCGCAGCACCGGCACGGCCGCCGCGGTGCCGATGTAGGTTGCCATGCGTGCGACGACCGACAGCGTCGCGAGCTCCGTGAACGTGCCCGACAGCGCCAGCGGGACCGCGACGGCCGTTTGCGCGATCAGTGCGATCCACGGGGTCCTGAAGCGCGGATGGACCGCGGCGAAGACGGCCGGGAGCCGCCCGTTGTCGGCGAGAGCGTAGAGATAGCGCGAGCCGGCAAGGACGGTGTTGTTGTTGGTTCCCAGGATCGACAGAATCGCGCCGATCGTGAGCAGCCACACGCCAGACGGCCCGACCAGGATCCCGGCCGCCTCCGCGAGCGGCGTGGGCGACCTGGCAAGGTCGGGCACGACGCCGAGGCCGACGAACTGAATGAGCGTGTAGACCAGCGTCACGCCCGCGATCATGAACAGCAGCGCGAACGGCACGTCCCGGCGGGGATTCTGGAACTCGCCGGCCGGAGCGCCCGTGTTCTCGAAACCGGCGTAGGCGAAGAGCAGCAGCAGCGCGGCCTCGCCGAAGCCCTGCGCCTCGGGTCTCGGCATCGGGAAAATTCGGTCCCAGTCGATCGCGAACACTCCGATTGCGATCAGGAACAGCAAGGGAACAATCTTGCCGACCACCAGGATGACCGCCGTCCGGGCGCCGTGCTTGACCCCGGCGACGTTGATGGCGGTCAGCGCGACGAGCGGCAGGACGATCGCGAGCGCCTCGCCCCGGCCCGCGCCGGCTCCCTGCCAGACACCGGTGAGCGCCTGCGCGAATCCGGCTGAAAGCCCGGCGGCCGAGCTCACCCGCGCAATCCAGGTCATCCACCCGACCTGGAATCCCACGAAGTCGCCGAACGCGGCCTTCGTGTACACGTAGGCGCCGCCCGGCTGGTCGAACAGGCTGCCGGCCTCGGCGAAGCAGAGCACGACCAGCGCCACGCACAGACCCGCCGCGGGCACCGCCCAGAGGCTGGCGGATCCGAGCAACAGGGCGGAGGCGGCCGGGAGGAGGTACACGCCGCTGCCGACGACGTCGTTGATCGAGAGCGCCACGATCTCCCACCGGGAGACCGCGCGCAGCAATGGGTTCTTCGGCATCGTGTCGCTGCCGCCGCGGGCCGTGGAGCCACTCATCGCATTCGATACGTTGCGACGAACGGAATCCGGCATGTTCGCGACCGATAGTGTCGCGGGGTTTGTCGTCCGCACCTACTCGCCGAGAGGTGGCCGAATTCGTTAGTTGCCCTCAGCCCTATACGCTTCAGGCGCCCATGGCCTTTCGTAGAAGCTCACTGACGCGCTTCGGATTCGCCTTGCCGCCCAGGAGACCGATTGTCCGCAACCGTTTGACAAACGTCGATGGCGAAACGGGTTAAGGTAACTCGAGCGTCTGGAATACGGCAACAACAGGGTAAAGGAGGGGGACCGCCGTTCCGCCGCATCGTCGACTCCGGCGGTGGCGATTCGGTGTAATGTCATAGCGCATCGCGGAGGATCAGATATGAGAATCTGTTCGTTTGTCATCGTGGTGCTGCTGGCGGCGACGTCCGCTCTCGCGCACCACAGCAACTCGGCGTTCGACGGCGACAAGGTGATGGTGCTCAAAGGCACGGTCACGGAATGGAAGTGGACGAACCCGCACGTGTGGATCTTTCTGTCGGTCGACGACGGCAACGGCCGCAAGGTGCAGTGGGAGATCGAGGGCCGTACACCCGGCCAGTTGATCCGCGCCGGCTGGTCGAAGACCATCCTCAAAACCGGCGACACGATTACCGTGGATTTCAGCCCGGCGAAGGACGGCAGCCGCACTGGCCTCCTCACGCGCGTCATACGGGCTGATGGCACCGTGCTCGGGCAGCAGGCGCCGCCGGCGGCTCAGTAATCACAGATGAGGGAGGACATCATGTGGAAGACGGTTGCTTTGCTTTCTTCGGCGCTCATGTGCGTGCTGTTCGTATCGACGGCATCGCTTCGCGCGCAAGGGACGCCCCATCCGGACTTCACAGGCGTGTACTCTCCGGTCGACCCGTTTCGCCTGGCGGGACGCGGCCCCGCCCCGGTGCCTCCGCCGGCGGCGGCGACTCGCGGCGGGGCGTTGCCGCCGGCGCGACCTGTGCTGGTTCTCGATGGACGTGAGGGCCGGCCGGAAACCGCGCCGAAGCTGACGCCTGAGTACTTGGCTAAATGGGAAGTCATGCGGAAGTCGCGCATGGCCGGTTCGTCTGAATTCGATCCGAACGCCAGGTGTCTCTCTGCCGGCATGCCCAATATGATGTCGATGACCTATGGCATGGAAATTCAGCACACCAAAGACCGGATCACCATTTACGGCGAGCTGAACGACGTCTATCGCCGGATTTATCTGGACGGCCGCAAGCCGTCACAGCGAGTGCTCGACGATCCGACGTTCGCCGGGTATTCCACGGGACATTGGGAAGGGGACACACTCGTCGTGGACACGGTGGCCATTCGCGAGGACACGCTGTTCGACACGTTCTCGCCGCACAGCGATCAGTTCACCGTGCGCGAGCGCATCAGGTTCACGTCGCCTGGCGTCCTCGAGGATCAGATAACGTCAACCGATCCGAAGGCGCTGCTCGAACCCTTTGTCTTGGTTCGTACGTATCGGAAGGTGTCACCGCCGAACGACGAGTTGCGCGAGTTCTCGTGTGCAGGATGGGTCCGTAAAGTAATCGCCGCCGACGAACTGGCCGGCGTATTCGGGGACGAAATCGGCCTAAAGCGAGGGCCGCGACAAACGCGGTCCTGCCCTTCCTATCCCGCCCCTCCTGCCCCTCCTGCCTCAAGCGCTCTCCTGATGAGCTCGTTGACGCGCTTGGGATTCGCCTTGCCGCCCGCGGCCTTCATGACTTGCCCGACAAGAAACCCCAACGTCGTCGTCTTGCCTCCTCGATAAATCGTCACGGCGTCGGCGTTGCCCGCCAGCACGTCGGCCACCAGCCCGGCGAGATGCCCCTCGTCGTCGATTTGCGTGAGACCCTCGGCGCTGACAATCTCCTCTGCGGTCCGCCCCGACGCGAACATCTTCTCGAGCACGTCCTTGCCGCTCGATCCGCTGATTGTTCCCCGCTCGACGAGCGCGATGAGGCCCGCGAGCCGCTCGGGCGCGAGACGCTCACGGAGGCGCGTGGTGTCGGCCCCCTCCTCGTTCATCCTGGCGCGGACCACCCCGAGCAGCCAGTTCTTGACGGCTTTGGGGTCGGCTCCGTGCCGGATCGTCTCTTCGAAATAGACGTCGAGGCCAGGTGCGACTTGCGTCAGCGTCACGGCGTCGGTCGCGGTGAGCGCATAGGCCGCCATCAGCCGCCGCCGGCGGGCCGCGGGCAATTCCGGCAGATCGTCGCGCGCCTGCTGCAGCCGCGCCGCGTCCACGACGAGCGGCGGCAGGTCGGGTTCCGGAAAGTACCGGTAGTCGTGCGCCTCCTCCTTGCTCCTCATCGACACCGTGCGCTTCGCGGCCGGGTCCCAGAGCCGGGTTTCCTGCACGACCCGTTCGCCGGAGTCGAGTGCGTCGATCTGGCGCTGAATCTCGTACGAGAGAGCCTCGTCCACGAACCGGAACGAGTTGAGGTTCTTGATCTCCGCCTTGGTGCCAAGCGCCGAGGTGCCAGCCCCGCGGACGGACACATTGGCGTCGCACCGCAGGCTGCCCTCCTCCATGTTCCCGTCGTTGACGCCGAGCGCGACGAGCATCTCGCGCAGGTAGCCGAAGAACGCCGCGGCGTCTTTGGGAGCACGCAAATCCGGCTCGGTAACGATCTCGATGAGCGGCGTGCCGGCGCGATTCAGGTCGACGTAACTGCTGCGATCGGAATCCGGAAACCCTTCGTGCAGCAGCTTGCCGGCATCCTCTTCCATGTGGACGCGGGTGATACGAATGTCGTAGTCGGGGCCCCAGTAATCACTGCCGGCCGGGACCAGGCCGTTGGTCGCCAGCGGCTGCTCGTACTGCGAAATCTGGTAGCCCTTGGGCAGATCGGGATAGAAGTAATTCTTGCGCGCGAAGATCGACGTCTCGTGAACCGTGCAGCCCAGGGCGAGCGCTGCGCGAACGGCACGATCCACCGCGCTTCTGTTCAACACCGGCAGCGCGCCGGGCAAGCCGAGGCACACAGGACAGACGTGCGTGTTGGGCTTCGCGCCGAATGCGGCGCTGCACCCGCAGAAGATCTTAGAGGCCGTCAGCAGCTGCGCGTGGATTTCGAGCCCGATGACAGGTTCGTACTGACGCATGACAGAGGTTAGAGGTTAGAGGTTAGAGGTTGGGGGCTAGAGGTTGGGGGCTAGGCTGGCCCTGATTAACCTCTAACCTCTAACCTCTACAAGCTATGCCTTAGGCCCCGCTGCGCAAATCTCGGGTGTGACGCCAGCCGCGAAGGCCTTGAAGTTCTCGGCGAACAGATGCGCCAGCTTCGCCGCCTGCGCGTCGTAGGCCGCCCCATCGCTCCAGGTATTGCGCGGTTTGAGCACGTCGTTCGGCACGCCGGGACAGGCCGTCGGCACCTCGACGTTGAACACCGGGTCGCGTTCGTACGGGACGACATCGAGCGCTCCCGAGAGCGCCGCGTGGATCATCGCGCGCGTGTAGGCAATCTTCATCCGATGCCCGGTACCGTACGGCCCGCCGGTCCAGCCGGTATTCACCAGCCAGACACGCGTCTTGTGCCGGGTAATGCGCTCGCCGAGCATCGTCGCGTACCGCTGGGGCGGCAGCGGCAGGAACGGCGAACCAAAGCAGGTGCTGAACGTCGCCGACGGCTCGGTGACGCCCTTTTCGGTGCCGGCGACCTTGGCGGTATAGCCGGACAGGAAATGATAGATCGCCCCTTCGGGCGTCAGGCGGGAGATAGGCGGCAGCACGCCGAACGCGTCGGCGGTCAGCATGACCACATTCTGCGGGTGACCACCTCGTCCGGACGGCTCGGCGTTGTCGATGAAGGAGATGGGGTACGCCGCGCGGGTATTCTCGGTCAGCCGATCGTCGTCCAGATCGAGCATGCGTGTGACCGGATCGATGTGCACGTTCTCCAGGACAGTGCCGAAGCGTCGCGTCGTGGCGTAGATCTGGGGCTCGGCTTCCGCCGACAGCTTGATCGTCTTCGCGTAGCATCCGCCCTCGAAGTTGAACACGCCGCTTTCGCTCCACCCATGTTCGTCGTCGCCGATGAGCGACCGCTCCGGATCGCTCGACAGCGTCGTCTTGCCGGTGCCCGACAGACCAAAGAAGAGCGCAGTATCCCCGCCCTTCCCGGTGTTCGCCGAGCAGTGCATGGAGAGCACACCCGCCATGGGGAGCAAACCGTTGAGGGCGGTGAACATCGACTTCTTGATCTCGCCGGCATAGCTCGTTCCGACGATGATGGCCAGGCGATGGGCGAAACTGAGCGCGATGATGACCGGGGAACGCGTGCCGTAACGTGCCGGATCCGCCTTGAAGCTCGGCGAGTCGATGACCGTGAAACGTTGATTGTCGGACGCAACCGCCCCGTCGGCGGGGTCGACAATGAACAGGTTACGGGCAAACAAACTGTGCCACGCGTATTCGGTGATCACGCGGGTGGGGACGCGGTATTTCGGATCGGCGCCCACGAAGCAGTCCAGGACGAACAATTCGCTGCGCTCGAGGGACGCCAGGACATCGGTGTGCAGCCGCGCAAAATCGGCCGGGTCCATCGGACGGTTCACTGCGCCCCAGGCGATGTCCTTTTCGGTGACCGGCTCACGCACCAGAAATTTATCCTTGGGCGATCGGCCGGTGTGCTCCCCGGTCCGGCACACCATCGGGCCGTCGGCGGCGATCATGCCTTCGCCGCGGCGAATGGCTTCCTCGTAGAGCGCGGCCGGGGCCAGATTCCACCTGGCCTTGGCGCCCGGAACTTCTTCGCAGGAAAGAGACGAGGTCCGCTCGACACCAGTGCTCACTGGAAATCCTTTAACGTGTGGCAGGACAGCGACATAGACGGAATCGACGAATCCTACTCGCCCCTCTCGGCGCAGTCAAGCCACGTGAGAATTGAAGTAGAATGTAAACAACTCCCCCCAGGGAACGTATCCAATATGAGTGACCACCGTCCCGCACATCTCCTTGATGGCGTTTCCGTTCCGGCGGCCGATGCCAGCGTCCCGGCCAGGGATCGACGACCTGTCGCGCCGCTCTCGGCGGACACGGAGATTGCTGTCGGCATTCGCGACCTCGTCGCCCACGGTTCGATGGATGCGGCGCGGGAGCGGTTCGCGGAGCTGGTCACGATACACCAGCGCCGCGCGATGCGCATCGCCTATCAGTACCTGCACGATGTGGCTGACGCCGACGAGGTGGTGCAGGACGCATTTCTCAAGGTATTCACTCATATCGGCTCGTACCGCGAGGCCTGGCCCTTCGAGGTCTGGTTCACCCGGATTCTCATCAATGGCTGCCTCGATCGCCGGAAGGCACGCCTGCGGCGTGCCCGTTGGTTCGCGCCGGCCGATACCGCCTCCCTCGTCGAAGACTCGCGCCCCGCTTTCAGCGGCAGCACAGCGCCGGTCGATCCGGAATCGCGGCTGCTCGCCCGCGAGCGGCGGGCGCGGCTTGCCGCGGCGATCGACCGCCTCGACGGCCGGCAACGGACCATTTTCATGTTGACGCACTACGGCGACTGCACGCCGCGCGAAGTCAGCGCCATGACGGGCCTCAAGGAATCGACCGTGCGCGTCCACCTGTTTCGCGCGGCACGCAAGCTGCGGGCTCTTCTGGGGGGAAAGCCGTGATGTTCCAGGCGCGCCATCTCCCTGAAGACCGTCTCTTCGACTGCTACGTGGCCGAACAGGGCGGGGAGCCGATCGAGCCGACGGCCTCCGTGCACCTCACCGACTGCGCGGAATGTCACGCGCGCTACGCGGATCTCCGGGGCTTCATGGACGGGGTTCGCGCCGAGGCGGACGCCGAGCTCGACGACGTTTTTCCGGCCGAGCGCATGCGAGCGCAGCAACAGCACATCGCGCGGCGCCTGGAGCTTCTCGTCCACCCGGCGCGCGTCATCACGTTCCCGAGCCATCAGCCGGGCCCGCGGGCTGCCGCAGCCGCCCGCTCGCGCGTGGCGCCGCGATGGGTCGCGGCCGCGGCGGCCGCAGGCCTCTTTCTTGGCATCGGACTGGGCACCTTCTTCTATCCTGGCGCGGCCACCGTCGCCCCGGGAAGCGCTGCGGTTGCCGGGACGCCAGCCACCGGCCTCAACGCGTCGGAACCACCTGTCGTGCTGACGAGCGTTCCCGAGTCAATCTCCGACACGGAACAGTTCCTCTCGGACCTCGAGCTCGCCCTGGAGCGGCCGCATACGCCCGAGCTCTTCGCACTCGACGCGATGACCCCGCACGTGCGCGAAATCCGCGTTCAGCTCCGCTAATCTTGCCTTCTTCCCTGATCTTCCGAAAAGGGCTGGATCTCAAGGATGCCGTCGCGGGCATGCTCGCGGAGAGCTACCACAGCACCCTCGTCCAGCAGATCAAAGCCGACGACTACACATACCGCGCCGGGCGCCTCACGATTCACCTGGCGCGCGAATTCGGCTTCTGTTACGGGGTCGATCGCGCCGTCGACTACGCCTACCAGGCGCGCCGGCGGTTTCCGGATCGCGCGGTCTATCTGACCGGCGAAATCATCCACAACCCGCACGTCAACGATCAACTGCGGGCCATGGGCGTGAGCTTCCTCAGCGATGCGCCAGGGACGGTGGAGCGCCTCGAGGCCGACGACGTCGTGATCCTTCCGGCTTTTGGCGTGACGATGTCGATGCTTCAGCAGCTCGAGCGCCGCGGGTGCACGCTCATCGACACCACGTGCGGCTCGGTGCTGAATGTGTGGAAGAACGTGCGCCGTTACGCAGAGGGCGGATACACCGCGGTGATACACGGCAAGGTGTGGCACGAGGAAACGCAGGCCACGGCTTCCCAGGCGGTCGAGTATGGTGGGCGCTACCTGGTCGTGTACAACGACGCCGAGGCGACAGTCGTCTGCGACTACATCCGCCGGGGCGCGGACCCGGCCGCCGTGCTCGCCAGCTTCGCGAACGCCGTGTCGCCGGGGTTCGACCCGGAGCGCGACCTTCAGCGCATCGGCCTCGCCAATCAAACGACGATGCTGATGTCGGAATCGCTCGGGATCGAGAAGAAGTTCAAGGCGGCGATGAGCGAGCGCTATGGCGAAGCGGATCTCGCCCGGCACTTCCAGGCCTTCGATACCATCTGCAGCGCCACGCAGGACCGCCAGGATGCGGTCGTCGCGCTCCTGAAGGAGAAACCGATCGATCTGATGATCGTGATCGGGGGATACAACAGCAGCAATACGTGCAACCTTGCGCGGATCTGCGCGGCCGAGCGGCCGACGTTCCACATCGCCGAGCCTGATTGCCTGGTGTCGCCCGGCGAGATACGCTATCGGCCCGTGGGTGCGAAGGCCGAGACCACAGCCACAGGGTGGCTGCCGCCGCAGGGCCCGCTCTCGATCGGTCTGACGTCGGGTGCCTCAACCCCCGACAACCTCGTGGGCGACGCCGTGCGCAGACTGGCTGAGTTCACCGCGTCTTCGTCCTGATAACCACTTATTGTTCAGCATGTTAGCGGAGGCAGGATCTCTGCACTCACGATTGTGACAATTCTGAGAAGAGCCTTATCCGGCGAAACACATCTGTCTGCCCCATCGTATTCCTCTACGAAGACCGAAATATCATGAGGTTACCTCTAATGCCTTCTCTCTACCGGGGGCTGGCGCTGGCGTTCCTATTGCTGGTTCCTGCAGCGGCTTCAGCCCAACCCCTGCAATGGTTCTGGTGGAAGACCGAGCCAACCAGAAGCGACCTGGCGCTCACCGCGGACCAGTCCACGCGGATCGAGACCATCTTCCAGGAAGGGTTCGCGCAGCTCAAGAAGCAAAAGGATGAGCTGGATCGTCGGGAAGGCAAGTTGTCGCGCCTGATCGAGACGATGGCGAACGAAGGCGAGGTGACGCAGCAGATTGACCACGTCGAGGCCATCCGCTCCTCGCTGAACAAGACACGGACGCTGATGCTGTTGCACATGCGCCAGGTGCTGACGCCGGACCAGCGAGTCAAGCTCAACGCCGCGCTTCGCGACCGTCGGGAACGGGAACAGCGGCAACAGCGCGACGCAGACAAGAACCGTGGCACGCCCGAGGGGACCAAGAGTCCGGAGGGCCCCCGGAACCGTCCAAACTAGTCGGTTGTTTCGCCCTATTCGCCTAGAGGATTCAGAAATGGAACACAACGGAATAAAGTGGCTGGCTCCGTCTGCATGCGCAGCCTTCGTGCTGGCGATGGTCTCGAACGTCGTCGGCTCAGAACATCACCGAGGCACGCATCTCCGAGCTGATTCGCGAGGCGGCGGCCCGCGCCGGCGTCACGGCGACGACCGCGACGGCCCCCGCTTCGGCCCAGACCGCGGCCGGCCAGGGTGATCGCCCGGTCGTCGCCTTGTCGCTCGACGACGCGATCAAGCTGGCTCTCGATCGCAACCTGGACATCTCGGTCCAGCGTCTCAATCCCCAGACGTTCGATTACTCGCTGGCGAGCCTGCAGGCGGTATACAAGCCGACGCTGACGTCCACGGTTGCGCACCAGTCGCAGACGAACCCGTCGACGCAGACGACCTCGGGAGGCCAGGTCGGCACCGGCGTCCTTCAGGACACGACCACCTTCAACGGCGGCCTGTCGCAGAGCCTGCCCTGGGGCGGTGGCACGATCACGGGGACCATCAACAACAACCGCGGAACCACCACGAGCACCACTGCGCTGTTCAATCCGAACTACAACAACAACTGGTCGGGGCTCTTTGTGCAGCCGCTGCTCCGGAACTTCAAGATCGACAACACACGGCAGCAGATCCTCGTGACAAGGCTGAACCAGGACATTTCGGAAATCCAGCTTCAAGCGACCATCATCAACACGCTGTCGAACGTCCGGAACGCCTACTGGGACTACGTGTTTGCGGTGCAGTCGGTCGAGGTCGCACGCCGGTCGGTCGCGCTCGCCGAGCAGCTCGTCTCGGACAACCAGACGCGGGTCGAGGTCGGGACGATGGCGCCGATCGACGTGATCCAGGCGCAATCGCAGGCCGCGACGCAGCGTCAGAATCTGGCGATCGCCGAGGGCACGCGCCGGACCAACGAGCTCGTCCTGAAGCGGCTCATCGTCAGCGGCACACAGGATCCCAACTGGGCCGGATCGATCGACCCGACCGAAAGGCCCGACTTCGTGCCGATGCAGGTTGACGTCAACGCCGCCGTCAGGCGCGCGCTCGAGGCCCGCACCGATCTCGCGCAGGTGCGGAAGAACCTCGAAGTCAACGACGTCACCCTGAAATACTTGACCAACCAGACGCTGCTCCAGATGGATTTCACGGCTCGGTACACGCTGATCGGCCAGGGCGGCACGCAATACATCTCGGAGGGCAACGGCGTCAACCGGGTGGTGACCGGCGTCATTCCGGGCGGCTACGCCGATGCGGTCAGCACGTTGCTCCACGGCAACTATCCGACATGGAACTTTGGCATCAACATCAGCTATCCGCTCGGCCAGAGCGCGCAGGACGCTTCGCTGGCGCGCGCGCGCCTGCAGTCAACCCAGGTCGAGGCGCAGCTCCGCCAGATCGAGCTGCAGATCGCGACCGACGTCACCAACGCGGCCACGCAGGTGCAGAACAACACCGAGCGCGTGCAGGCCGCACAAGCGGCCAGCCAATTCGCGCAGCGGCAGCTCGAAGCCGAGCAGAGCAAGTTCGAGGTGGGCATGTCCACGAACTACTTCGTCGTGCAGTCACAGCGCGATCTCGCGACCGCGCAGAACAACGAGCTGTCGGCGATTCTCGCGTATCGGCGCTCGGTGGTCGAGCTGGAGCGCCTCCAGCAGACCTCGACGACGAGCGCCAACATCACTATCCTCGGTCGATAAGCTAAGTGCGACGAGGGTCCGGCCTGCGCCGGCCCTGACGTTTGGATCTCGGGATCGCAACGGAACACGGAGCATCATGAAACGCTCGATTATCGTCATTGGAGTCCTCGCCGCCCTCGGCGCCGGCTGGTACTACGTCAACCGCGCCCCCGAAGGTGCGGGGCAAGCGGGCGCGGCCGGTGGCGGCCGAGGTGGAAATCAAGGCGGCGGCCAGGGTGGCTTCCAGGGCGGCAACTTCGGCGGCGGCGGGTTTGGCGGTAATCAGGGTGGCGGACAGCGCCTGCCGATGACCGTGGAGATGGTGTCCGTCAAGCGCGCCGACATGTCCTCGGAAGTCACCGTCGTAGGTAATCTGATTGGCCGCGCAACGGTCGAGGCTGGGCCCAAGATCGCCGGACGGCTGGAATCCGTCGCGGTTCGTATGGGCGATCGCGTGAGCCTCGGCCAGGTGATTGCCAGGGTCGACGATCGCGAGCTCCAGGAACAGGTCAAGCAGGCCAAGGCGTCCTTCGACGTCTCGGCGGCGACGATCCGCCAGCGCGAGGCCGATCTGCGGCTCGCGCAGACGAACCTCGATCGATCGCGCAGCCTCTACGAGCGCGAGCTGATTCCGAAACAGACCTTCGACGATACCGACTCGCGCTATCAAGCCGCCACGGCGCAGCTCGACCTCGCCCGCGCGCAGTTCGCGCAGACGCAGGCGCGCCTCGACGAGCTGAAGATCAATCTCTCCAACACCATCATCACCTCGCCCGTCAGCGGTTTCGTCGCCAAGCGCGTGCTCGACCCGGGTGGATGGGTCACACCGAACACCGCGTTCATCTCGGTGGTGGACATCGGCGTCGTCCGGCTCGTCGCCAACATCGTCGAAAAAGACATCCGGCGCATCACGCAGGACCTGCCCGCCTCCGTGGAAGTAGACGCCTACCCGGGCGAAAAGTTCACCGGCCGCGTCGCGCATATCGCTCCCGTTCTGGATCCGGGGACGCGCACGGGCCAGATCGAGATCGATATCGCCAATCCGGACTTCCGTCTCAAGCCGGGGATGTACGCCAAGGTGGCGTTCACTGTCGACAAGAAAGACAACGCGCTGGTGATTCCCACGGCGGCGCTGGTCGATCTCGGCGGCAACCGCGGTGTGTTCCTGGCCAACCAAGGGGAGCTCGGCCAGGTGGCCAGCTTCAAGAAGGTTGACATCGGCATCGTCAACCAGACCCTCGCGGAAGTGACGTCGGGGCTTTCCGAAGGCGAGAACATCGTCACGACCGGCGCAGGGGCGCTGCGCGAAGGCGATCGGATTCTACTTCCCGGCGAAACAGCCGATTCCCCTGGCGCCGCGGGCGGTCGCGGACAAGGGGGCGCCGCCCGGGGACGAGGAGAGGGTGGCCAGGGCCGTCGTGGCGGGGGTGAGGGCAGGGGGCAGGGAGCTCCGAACGGGGCCCCGAGATCCTGACGTCGCATTGTCGATTGTCGATTGCTGATTTCTGATTGCAGCTTGTGATGTCCGACCAACGAGAGCATCTCGAGGAGCCCGTATGAGCATTCCGCGTTTCGCCATTCAGCGTCCGGTGATGATGTCGATGATCTGCGCGATCATCATCCTGCTGGGAGGCATCTCGCTGACACGGTTGCCGGTGGATCTCCTGCCGGACATCGCGCAGCCCACCATCAACGTCCGCGTCAACTACACGGGCGTCGGGCCGCTCGAGATGGAAGAGCTCATCACGCGGCCGCTCGAGCAGCAGCTCAGCGCGGTGTCGGGAGTCCGCCAGATGAACTCGACGTCGTCGGAGGGCAACAGCCAGATTCAGATGAACTTCGAATGGGGCCACGACCTCAACGAGGCCATGGACGACATCCGCACGCGCATCGACCGGGTGCGCGGCCGCCTGCCCGAGGACTCGGACCCGCCGGTCATTCAGAAATTCGACCCGAACTCGCAGCCCATTCTGCGCCTGGCGGTGGAAAGCGTGGACGGCTCGCTCGATCGCGTGGAGCTGCGCGAACTGTCCGAGCAGACGCTGTCGCCTCGACTCGAGCGTGTGTACGGCGTGGCAGCGGTGACGGTCGACGGCGGCCTTCGCCGGCAGATTCACGTCGAGCTGTCGCGGGAAAAGACCACCGCGCTGGATCTGTCGGTCGACCGCGTCGTCAACGTGCTGCGGACGGAAAACCAGAACATTCCGATCGGCGAGATCTACCGCGGCGATCGCTCGTTCCTGATGCGGAGCCAGGGGCAGTTCGAAAACCTGGAACAGATCCAGAACCTGGTGGTGCTGACAAAGGCGGGCGTTCCCGTCTATTTGAAGGACATCGCCGACGTCACCGACTCGACCGAAGACATCCGGTCCGTGCTCCGGATCAACGGCAAACCCGGCGTGCGTCTGCAGGTCACCAAGCAATCGGGCACCAATACCGTCCAGATTGCGCAGGACGTTCGCGCTGAGGTCGATCGGATCAACCGCGAGGTGCCGGGCGTCCATCTGACGCTCCTCCAGGACAACGCCAAGTTCATCGAGCGCGCCATCGCCGCGGTGTCGGAACACGTGATGATCGGATCCGTGCTCGTCATTCTGATCATCTTCCTGTTCCTCCGAAGCCCCCGGTCCACGCTGATCGTCGCCACGTCGCTTCCCATCTCGGTCGTCGGCACCTTCGCGCTGCTCTACTTCGCGGGCATGACGCTGAACACGATGACGTTCGGCGGGCTGGCGCTCGGTGTCGGCATGGTCGTCGACGCCGCGATCGTCGTGCTGGAGAACTCGTACAGGCACATGGAGCACCACGGCAAGGACCGGCTGACCGCGTCGATCGACGGCAGCGAGGAAGTGTGGTCGGCGATCCTGGCCTCCGTCCTCACGCACATCGCGGTCTTCGTGCCGCTCCTCTTCCTGACGGGTGTCTCGAGCGTCATGTTCCGGCAGCTTTCGGTGGTGGTCTGCTTCTCGCTGGCGATGTCGCTGTTCGTGGCCGTCACGCTCGTGCCGGTGCTCTGTTCGAAGCTGCTGAAGCTGCCGCCACCCATGGACCAGAGGAAAGGCGTGTTCGGAAAGTTGTCCGCCTACAGCGAGCAGGCGCTCGAGCACATGGACGACGGCTACCGCCGGCTGCTGCACAAGGCGCTGAACCATCGTCCGATCGTCGTCGGCCTCGCCGCGGCCTCTGTCGTCGTCGCGGCGGTGATCTTCCCGACGCTGCCGACCGAGTTCACGTCGCAGACCGACGAGGGACAGGTCAATGTGAACGTGGAGCTGGCGCAAGGCACCCGGATCGAAATCACCGATCCGGTCCTGCGACGGATCGAGGACTCGCTCGCTCAGCTCGTACCCGAAGCGACGACGATCATCGTCCAGGCCGGCGCTGGCGGCGGCAATTTCCAGGGCGGCGGCGGCGGCGGCGCGTGAGTCGCGGCAACATCAACATCATGTTGACGCCGAAGGACGAGCGGACGCGGTCGAGCGAGCAGATCGCCCAGGATCTGCGTCGCCAGCTTCAAGGGCATTCCCGGCGTGGTCGTCCGCGCGAACCCGGCGGGCGGCAATCAGGACCTCACTCGCCTGCTCTCGGGCGGCGGCAACAACGGCGGCGGCCGGCTTTCGCTGGAGATCCGTGGCGAAGATCTCGACGAGTCGAAGAAACTCGCTCAGACCCTTAAAGAGCTCCTCGACAACACGCCGGGTGTCGCCGATGCCCGCCTCGGGCGCGACGAAGGACGCCCGGAGCTGGCCGTCCGCGTCGACCGGGCGAAGGCCGCTCTGCTCGGCGTGAGCGCCACCACGCTGGCGAACACGATTCGCACCAACGTCTCCGGCACGCAGGCGGCTCTCTTCCGCCAGGGCGGGAAGGAATACCCGATTGTCGTTCGGCTGCGCGAGGACGAGCGCCAGAACGTCGACGACGTGGACAACGTGCTCGTCACCACCGCCGGCGGCGTCGTCATGCAGGCGAAAAACCTGATGCGCGTCGATAACGCGGTCGGGCCGACGCAGATTCAGCGCAAGAACCAGCAGCGCATCAACTTCGTCGGCGGCGAACCGGAAGTCACGCTGAGCGAAGCGGTCAAGGCGGTGCAGGATCGGCTGCCGCAGATCATGGGACAGGTCCCCAGCGACTTCAGCGTCGGCTTTGGCGCCGAAGTCGAGCAGCAGGCCCAGGCGTTCGATCAGCTGCGTATGGTGCTGATCCTGGCGCTGGTGCTCGTGTACGCGGTGATGGCGTCGCAGTACGAGTCGCTCAAGGATCCTTTCATCATCATGTTCTCGGTGCCGACCGCGGCCATCGGCGTCGTCCTCGCGCTCAAACTCACGGGCACGGCGTTCAACATGCAGGCCTACATCGGCATCATCATGCTGGCCGGCATCGTCGTCAGCAACGGCATCCTGCTGGTCGACTACACGAACGTGCTCCGCCGGCGCGACGGGTTGCCGCTGCGCGAAGCGGTCGAACTGGCCGGCCGCACGCGGCTGCGCCCGATTCTGATGACATCGATCGCCACGGCGCTCGGCCTCGTGCCGATGTCGCTCGGCCTCGGCGAGGGCAGCGAGCTCCAGGTGCCGCTCGCACGCGTGGTCATCGGCGGCCTCACCACCTCGCTGCTCATCACGCTGGTGCTGGTGCCGGTCGTCTACACGTTGTTCGAGGAGGGCCTCCCCGCTTTGTTCAAGTCGAAGAAGAATGCGGTGGCCCACGGCGAGGCATAAGTGAAAAAAGGGCTGCTGATCCTGCTGGTCCTGGGGGCGATCGGCGGCGCCGGCGTTCGCCTACTACAGCTTACAACAGGAAGGCGCCCGCCCCGACGGTCAACACCGCCGCGATCACACGCGGCGATGTGGTCGACACGGTCGGGGCGACGGGCACGCTGCAGGCCGTCACGACGGTGCAGGTCGGCACGCAGGTTTCAGGGACGATGCAGGACCTGTATGCCGATTTCAACTCGCTGGTGAAGAAGGGTCAGGTCCTCGCTCGACTCGACCCTTCCCTCTTCCAAACCCAAATCGAACAGGCGAACGCGAACCTCATCCGCGCGCAGGCCGATCTCGACCGCCTCAAGGTGAGTCTCGAGGACGCCCGCACGAAGCTCGCCCGCGCGCAGGAGTTGTCGGGCCGGCAACTGATTCCGCAGAGCGAACTGGAGACCGCCCAGATCAACGTCCGATCGATCGACGCCCAGATCCGCTCGTCGGAGGCTCAGGTCACGCAGGCGCGCGCCTCGCTCAACCAGAACGAGGTCAACCTTCAGCACACGGTCATCAGCGCGCCAATCGACGGACTGGTCATCTCCCGCAACGTGGACGTCGGGCAGACGGTTGCCGCCAGCATGTCGGCGCCGACCTTGTTCGTTCTGGCGGCCGATCTCACGAAGATGCAGGTCGTCGCCAACCTCGACGAATCGGACGTCGGCCGCATTCGTCCCGGCCAGCACGTGAGCTTTCGCGTCGACGCCTACCCGGCCGACGATTTCGGCGGGACCGTGTCGCAGGTACGGCTTCAGCCAATCGTGCAACAGAACGTCGTCACCTACGCGACGGTCATCGACGTTCCCAACCCCGAGCTGAAGCTGAAGCCCGGCATGACGGCCAACGTCAATGTCGAGATTGCCAAGCGCACCAACGTGGCGCGGATCCCGAATGCGGGACTGCGGTTCCGCCCGACCAACGAGATCTTCGCGGCGCTCGGCCAGACGCCGCCTGACCCCGCGCGAGCTCCGCCTCGCCTTCGGGCCCGCGCGTGCCGCGGGTGTCGCCCGCGCCCAGAGTGGCCCGGGCGCCCCGGAAACGCCGGAATCATCGCCGGCTCCAGCCGGACCAATGGAGCTCAGCGCAGGGCGCCGCAGGCTTCCGGTCGTGGCGCGGCTCCGGTTGATGGGCCCGCGACCGGGAACGCCCGGGACGAGGCGGCCGATGGAAGTGGTCAGCGTGGCACCGGCGGCCGCGGAGGCGGCGGACGCGGGCCTTGCCGAACGCATGCAGAGCCTCTCTCCCGAGGATCGCGCCCGCATGATGGAACAGATGCGCGCGCGCGGCGTGGATCCGGCGGCAATCGAGAGCGGCGCGGATCCCCGCGCCGCGGGCCGTGACCGGCAGGGACGAGGGCGAGGCACAGCCGCCGACGCGTCCGCCGCGCCCCGCAATTCCCCGGCGCCGGCTGCGGTCGCGCCGCAGTCGGCCACCACATTCGACGCCCTTTTCGCGCCGCTTCCCCCGGTGGAGACCGTCGGCCGTGTGTGGCTGTATGTGGACAACCAGCTCAAGCCTGTTCGGGGTGCGTGTCGGCGTCAGCGACGGTCAGAACAGCGAACTGCTGGAGGGCGACCTGCAGGAAGGCACGGAAGTCGTCACCAGCGTCCTCACTGGCGCCGAAACACGGCCAGCGGCGGGCGCGGCCGGCGGATTCCCGGGCCTCGGGCAGCCGCAGCGCGGCGGGTTCCCGGGCGGCGGCGGCAACAATCGCGGCGGCGGCGGTCAGCGCCGGTAACACAAGTCTCAAGTGTCAAGGCTCAAGTCTCATTGAGCCTTGAGAGCTGAACCTGAAACTTGACTTGAGCCTGAAACTTGAGACTTGAGGTTTGCATTTATGTCTCCCCTGATGACCTTCCGCATTGCGTTCAAGGCGCTCGGCCGCAACAAGATGCGGACCGGCCTCACGATGCTCGGGATGATCATCGGCGTTGCGGCCGTCATCACGCTCGTCGCGATGGGCAACGGCGCGCAAACGGCGATTGAGGATCAAATCAAGGGCGCCGGCACCAACATGATCACCGTCAACGCCGGCAACTTCACGCAGGGCGGCGTGCGGCAGGGCGCGGGCGCGTCGAGCTCGTTGAGCGAGGAGGACGCGGAGGCCATCAGGACCCAGGTGCCGGGCGTGCAGTACCTGGCCGCCGGCGTTCAGATTGCGATCACAGGTGGTGGCCGGAAACCAGAACTGGTAAACGCGAACCCAGGGAACGGATGTCGATCTGCCGCTGATTCGCGCCTGGCCGACGCGCCTCGGGTCGTTCTTCAGCCCCCAGGACGTCAGCGGCGCGGCGAAGGTCGCCGTGCTCGGTTCCACGGTCGCCGAGCAGCTGTTTGGCGCCGACGCGGATCCAGTCGGGCAGGTGATCCGCATCCGGAATCAGCCCTTCAGAGTCATCGGGGTGATGGCCACCAAAGGCCAGGGCATGGGCGAGGACATGGACGATCAGATCCTCGCGCCCTACACAACAGTCCAGAAGAAGCTGCTCGGAATTCAACACGTTCAGAACATCACCGTATCCGCCGCGACCGCGGAGGGCACAAGCGACGTCGCTGACGCGATCGCCGTTCTGCTGCGCACCCGCCACCAGATTGGCCCCGGCGGGGAAGACGACTTCATTATCCGCACGCTCGAGGAGATGGCAGACATCCGCACCCAGGCGACCGGCACGATGACAACGCTGCTGGCCGGCATCGCCGGAGTGTCGCTCATCGTCGGCGGGATCGGCATCATGAACATCATGCTGGTGTCGGTGACGGAGCGAACACGCGAGATCGGCCTGCGGATGGCGATCGGCGCGAAAAGCCGCGACGTCATGCTCCAGTTTCTCGTCGAGGCCGTCACGCTCAGCCTGCTCGGCGGAGGCATCGGCATCGCGCTTGGATTCGGGCTCGCCGAGGGGATTCAGCGGTGGATGTCCTGGCCGGCGCAGGTGCCGCCCGGAGCGGTCGCGATGGCGTTCGGCTTCGCGGCCGCCACCGGCGTGTTCTTCGGCTTCTATCCGGCCCAGAAGGCCGCGCGGCTCGATCCCATCGACGCCTTGCGGTTCGAGTAAGGTAGAGCGTCTTGAACCCCTGAACCTTTTGAACGTTTGAACCATTGATCGTCATCTCGGTCAGGAATCTCGTCAAGACGTACGTCGTCGGCGAAGTGGAAGTCCGCGCGCTGCGCGGCGTGTCGCTCGAGGTGGAGACCGGCCAGTTCCTGGCCGTGACCGGGCCATCCGGCTCCGGGAAATCGACGCTGATGCACATCCTGGGTTGTCTGGATCGCCCGACCTCCGGTCAATACATTCTCGACGGCCAGGACGTGTCGCAGATGTCGAAGGACCAGCTCGCCACCGTACGGAGCAGGAAGATCGGGTTCGTCTTTCAGGGGTTCAACCTGCTCTCGCGAACGACGGCGCTCGACAACGTCGAGCTGCCGCTGCTGTACGGCGGCGGAAAGCTGCGCGCGTCGGAACGCCGGAAGAGGGCGATGGACATGCTGACGATGGTCGGCCTCGCCGACCGAGCCGATCACCACCCGAACCAGCTCTCAGGCGGGCAGCAGCAGCGTGTGGCCATTGCCCGCGCGCTCGTGACCAACCCGTCAATCCTGCTGGCGGACGAGCCAACGGGCAACCTCGATACGCGGACGAGCATCGAGGTCATGGGGATCTTCCAGCGGCTGAATCGCGAGCGAGGCATCACCGTGCTGCTCATCACCCACGAGCGGGACATCGCGGAATACGGCAACCGCATCATCACCTGCCGGGACGGACACGTCGTGTCCGATCATCCGGTCAGCCCGCGCCGCCTGGCCGAGGACGAGCTCAAGGCGCTTCCCGTCGAAGTCGTCGCCTGACAACGACGATCAGCGCAGAGCCCGCTGAGCAAATGCAACCACGAAGACACGAAGACACGAAGACCGCCATGAAGTAGGGCCAGTCTGACGTGAGCCTCGCGCTCTTCCGTGTCTGGTGGCGCTCGCAGGCTGCGTTCCAGTAACTGAGCGATCGTCTGACCCGTCACCGGATCCTTCATGTCGGGGGCAATTTCTGCGAGCGGCTCGAGGACGAAACGCCGCTCTCGAAACCGCGGGTGCGGGACGATGAGGCCGGGCTCGTCGATCGTCGTATCACCAAACAGGATGATGTCGAGGTCGAGGCTGCGCGCCGCGTTGGGATAGGGGCGCGCGCGACCCCGCTCCTGCTCGACGGCGAGCAGCGCCTCGAGCAGATCCCGCGCCGGCATGCCCGTTTCCCCCACGGCCGCGGCGTTCAGGAACAGCGGCTGTGGCCCCGGGGCGCCCACGGGAACCGTGTCGTAGAACCGCGACACCCGAAGATTGCCGAGAAGTTCGTGGAGCCGGGAGACGGCGTGATTGAGATGGGCGGCGCGGTCGCCCAGATTCGATCCGAGGGCAACCGCGGCAACGACCAAATCACCCAATCAATTACCCGATTACCCGATTACCCAATTACCCGATTCCCGTGTCTCTTACTCGATCCACCGTGAAGGCAGTACCACGCCGTGCGACGGGCCGACCTGCGCGCCGCGGCGGCCCAGCAGGTCCGTGCGCCCCGCCAACGCCTGCTCGAAGAAGCGTTTCTGCTCGAGGGTTTCGCCTAGAATCAGCCGCAGCATTTTGGCGTGCCGCGCGTTGGCCATGGCGTCCACCCGGGTGCGCCAGCGATCGACGAACGCCTGCGAGTCGCGGGCGTCCTCCTCGATCACGTGCATCGCCGCCTCGGCCTTCGTGCCCGAGACGGTCCTCTGCGGCTCGGTCTGCTCCGCGACCGTTCCCCCCAGCTCGTTGATCGCGGTCTCGAGCCACGAAAGCTGAACGTCGTCGCGGTTGATGAGGTACTGATACGTGTTGTTGACGTCGGTACTGCTGGATGAACCGGGCACCCGTCTGATGCCGGAGCAGCATCTCCAGCTTTTCCCGGTGGAATTCCTGGAGCAGGGGCAGCAGATCGGTCACGCGCCCTGCTTTTCCTTGCACGCAATGCAGACGCGCGTCCAGGGAATTGCGTTGAGCCGCGCCTCGGCGATCGGCTCGCCGCAGTCGCGGCAAACGCCGTAGCTGCCCTTCTGGATGCGCTCCAGCGCTTCTTCAATCGCCTGCAGGATCTTCGCGTCGGTCTGCTTCAGCTTGAGCTGGATGTGAACTTCGTTGTTGCCGCTGGCCTGATCGGCCATGTCGCCCTGACGGGTGTTGTTTTCCATCGACGCCTGAAGCGGCTTGATCCCGCCGGTGCCGAGTATCTCGACCCGCTTCCTGAGAAGCGCTTCTTTGTAAGGCTGCACGTCCATGTGACTCCAGACTCGCACGGCCTCCATGGGCCGGAGTAACTTTCAATAATAGCACCGTCACCGGATGAAGATGTATCGGCCGAGAAAGAGCGCGGCGAACGCGTAGAGAAGCGGATCCACCTCCCGGCCGCGGCCCGCGGCGAGCTTCAGCAGCGCATACGACAAGGTGCCGAACGCCACGCCTTCCGTCACGCTCGTCGCGAGGGGCATCAGGATGATGGTCAGGAAGGCGGGAATCGCCTCGGTCGGATCGTCCCAGCTGATGTGGCGCAGCCCGCCGATCATCATCGTGCCGACCAGCACGAGCGGCGCGGCGACCACCGGGTAGAGGGTCCTCCCGTTTGCGACGTGGCCGCCGCCGATGGTCCGCACCAGCGGATGGAAGAACAGCGAGAGGAGGAAAAGCGACGCGGTCACGAGGCTGGTGAGTCCCGTCCGGCCGCCGGCCGCGATGCCCGCCCCGCTCTCGATATACGCGGTCACGGTCGACGTGCCGAGCGTCGCACCCGCGACTGTGCCCACGGCATCGGCCAGCAGCGCCTCGCGCGCGCGGGGCAGCGTGCCGTCGCGCATCAGACCAGCCTGCTCGCCGACGCCGACGAGCGTACCGACCGAATCGAACAGGGCGAGGAAGAAAAACACGAAAACGACAGCGGCCATGCCGGGCGCGAGGGCGCCGCGGATATCGAGCTGCATGAGCGTGGGGGCGAGCGATGGCGGAGGGCTCGCGATTCCCTGGTAGTGAATGACGCCAAGCGGCACGCCGAGCGCCGTGCCTGCCAGAATGCCCCAGAGGAAAGCGCCGGGCACGCGGCGCGCCATCAGCACCGCCGTCAACGCCAGGGCGGCGATCGCGACCACAGTCGCGGGAAGGCGCAGATCGCCCAGGGTGACGAGCGTGCCTGGCGACGCGACGATGAGTCCCGCCCACTGCAGCCCGATGGTGGCGATGAGCAACCCGATACCGGCCGAAATCGCGTGCTTCAGCGAGGCCGGGATGGCTGTAATCAGGCGTTCACGCAGCCCGATGCCGGCCGTGATGACGAAGATCACGCCCGCAATCGCGACCGCGCCGAGCGCCACGCGCCACGGCACCTGCATCCCGATCACGACCGAGTACGCGAAGAAGAAATTGTGACCCATCGCCGGCGCGACGGCGATCGGGTAATTGGCGAGCAACGCCATCAGCGACGTCGCAAAGGCGGTTGCGAGGCAGGTGGCGGTCAGCACGGCGCCGAAATCCATGCCTGCGGCGGCCAGGACGGTTGGCTGCACGAAGATGATGTACGCCATCGTCAGGAACGTAGTGATCCCGGCGACGACCTCGGTTCTGACGCTGGTTCCGTGGGCCGAGAGGGCGAAACGTTGTTCGAGAAACCTCACGCGCGGGCATTCTAAACCACGAAGCACACGCAAGACACGAAGCGCCATATTGATCTTCGTGACTTCGTGACCTTCGTGGTTTCTATTCCGCTCGCAGCGTCGAGAGCGGCTTGTTGCGGAGAACATCCAGACTGGAAAGAACGCCGACGGCGGCGACCAGTATTGCGGTCAGCACGATACCGGCCGCGTGTTCGCCCCCGACCACCCGCCAGGGGATCTCCAGCGCGAAGCGGCTCACCCCCCACGTCAGGCCGATTGCGCCGATCGATCCGACCAGGCCGGCAAGGGCCCCGAGCACACCGGTACTCGAACAGAAGCATGCGCGTAATCGCCCCCGTGTTCGCGCCGAGCGTCTTGAACACCGCCGCCTCGTAGACCCGCTGGTATTTCGTCATCGCCACCGCCCCGACGAGAATCAGCGCGCCGCTGAAGAGGACCAGGCCACCGACCACGGTGATGGCGAGCGTGACTTTGTCGGTGATGTCGCGCACCGTCGCCAGGATGGCGTGGAAGTCGATCACCGACACGTTGGGAAACGCCGCGACCAGATCGTGCTGAAATCGGGCGCGATCGGCCGGCTCGTTCGGCCCCTTGAAGGGCGCGACGAACGTCTGCGGCAGCGCGTCGAGCCCGCCCGGCCTGAACACGAACATGAACCCGCCGTTGCGCGAGTCACGCCACTCCACCTCCCGGATGCTGGTGACGCGGGCGTTCACGATCTGCCCGAGAATGTCGAACGGGATGCTGTCCCCCACCTCGTAGTCCAGCCGCTCGCGGATGCCAACCTCGATCGAGACCTCGGGTTCCGGGGACGGGCCCTCCCAGAACGTCCCGTCGAGAATCCGCTCGTTCGATTCGAGGTGGTCCCGGTAGGTCACGGTGTACTCGCGACGGCCGGTGCCAACCACCCGCGCGCGCAGGACCGGCAGCAGTTGCGCCCCCGCACCGCCGGTGGCGTGGCCGGCGAGGAAGGCGCGGACCCCTTCGGCCTGCTCCTTCTGAATGTCGAGCAGGAACATGTCGGGCGAATCGGCCGACACCTGAATCGAGAACTCCTCGAGCAGGCTGGTCTGCAGCGAGCGAATCCCGACGATGAAGAACGCGCCGAGGCCGACGGCCAGCAGGATCACCCTCGTCTGGTTGCCGGGACGCGACAGGTGCAGCACCGCGTGACGCAGCGGGAACGAGCGCGAGTTCGCGAGCGGCGCAACCACCGAGACCAGCGCGCGGCCCGCCAGATACAGCACGAATGCGAGTCCCGTGAAGCCGGCGCACACAACCAGACCTATCTCGAACGATGCCGACTGCCACACCGCGACGGCAACGAGGGCGACTGCGACCCCCGCGATTGCGGCACTGCCGACCCAGTCGCGCGGCTGCGCGATCGATTCGTCGCGCAGCAGCAGCGACGGCTTGATGAACCGCACGTGCAGCAGCGGCACGATCGAGAACAACAGCGACACCAACCCGCCGATCGTCAGGCCCTGCAGCGCCGCGCTCCACGTCACCCCGTATTCGACATCCGCCAGCAGCGACGAGGAAGTGGGTCCCAGGGCGAGCGGAATGGCGCCCACGGCGAGGCGCGCCAGAAGCACACCCAGCAGGCTGCCCGCCAGTCCCAGCGAGAGCACCTGCAGGAGGTAGATCGTGATGACTTCGCGGCTGCGGGCGCCCAGGCACTTGAGAACGGCGATGCTGCGAATCTTTTGCAGAATGAAAACGCGGGTGACGCTCGAGACGGCGATGCCGCCCAGGATGACGATGACCAGGCCGACAAGACTCAGGTAGTTCTCGGCGCGATCGAAGTTGCGGCCGATCTGATCCTCGTTCGACCGGTACGATCGCACGTTGGCGAACTCGCCGCGCAGTTCCGGCCGCAGGGTGTCGACCAGCGCGTCGATGCGATCCTCCGGCACCTTGACCAGCACCTGGCGGGTAGCGCGGCTGCCGAACCCGAGCAGGCCGGTACCGGGCACGTCGGCGAGGTCGACGAACACGCGCGGGCCGAGGTTGAACTGCCCCATGCCGGCGCCGGGCTCGCTCGTGACCACGCCACGGATGGTGAAGGTCGATGTGCCGATCACGATCGACTCCCCGACCCGGAGCCCGAGCGTCGTCAGCACCTCAGGACGGACGAGCGCACCATGGTTCGCCAGGAGTGCATGCGAATAGGGCTGACCGCCCTCGAGCACCATGCTGCCGTAGAACGGAAACGGAGCTTCCACGGCTTTGAGCTCGACCATCCGGGCAACCGCCAGGGACTGGTCCGCCGGCCGCACCATCGTGGGCGTCGAGACCGTGTCCGTGCGGGTGATGGCCTGCGCCTCCGCCAGCCGGCGGTCGATCAGCGCCTCGGCCTCCGGCGTCAAATCGCGATTCGTGTTGATGACGACGTCGGCAGCGACCAGTCCCTTCGCTTCCCGGCCGAAGACCTCCCGCACGTTCTGAATCACGGAGCGCAGCGCGACAATGGCCGCCACGCCGACGGCGATGCAGACGAAGAAGAACAGCAACCGCCGCCAGGCGGCCCGCGTTTCACGGACCGCCATCTGAAGGACGAAGCTCATGCGTGTCCCACTCTCATACGTGCTCAACGACGCGGCCGTCCCGAAGGACCAGCCGCGAGTCGGCGATCGCCGCCAGCTCCGCGTCGTGCGTGACCAGAATGATCGTCGTCTGGCGCACCCGATGAATCTCGCGGAGCAGCTCCAGGATATGACGACCGGTGGCGGTGTCGAGGTTCCCCGTCGGCTCGTCCGCCAGGACGATCGGCGGAGCGTTGGCCAGCGCGCGGGCCAGCGCAACCCGCTGCTGCTCGCCTCCTGACAACTGCGACGGGTAGTGATGCGCGCGGCCGGTCAGTCCAACCTCCTCGAGCAGCGTCTGGGTCCGCCGCCGCACGTCGGCCGAGCCGGCGATTTCCATCGGAACCGAGACGTTTTCGAATGCCGTCAGCGACGGAATCAGGTGAAAGAACTGGAACACGAACCCGATTTTCTCGCCGCGCAGCCGCGCCAGCGCGTCCTCGTCGAGCCGCGTGATGTCGACGTCGTCGATGAGGACGGCGCCGGAGGTGGGGGCATCGAGACCCGCGATGAGGCCCAGCAACGTCGACTTGCCGCTCCCCGACGGGCCGACGATCGCCATGAACTGGCCGTCCGGGATGTCGAGCGTCAGCGAGTGAAGAATGGTCAGTGGCTGATCGCCGCTCTTGACGGTCTTGGACACATCACGCAGCTGGATCATGATCCCGCGGCTTCCCGCTGCTTCGCCAGCCGCTCCACGATCGGCTCGAGCGTCGTCCAGACGGTTTCCGCGAGGATGCGGTCGCCTTCGGCGTTCGGATGAATGCCGTCGCGCTGGTTCAGGTGCTCGATCCCCACGACCCCTTCGAGGAGGAACGGCACGAGCGCCACTTTGTATTCCTGGGCCAGCGAGGGATACACCTCGTGAAACGCCGTCGTGTAGTCGGCGCCCCAGTTGGTAGGCGCCTCCATCCCCACGAGCACGACCGTGATGCGCCGCGCCTGGGCGCGCTCGACGATCCGCGCCAGATTGCTCCTCAGCTGGGCGACCGGTAGACCGCGCAACCCGTCGTTGGCGCCGAGGGCCACCACGAGAATTCGCACGTCGCCCGCGAGCGCCAGGTCGAGCCTCGACAGGCCGCCCGCGGAGGTATCGCCCGAAATGCCCGCGTTGATCACGTGATACGCGAGTCCCTTCTCGCGAAGCCGCTCCTGCAGCAGCGCCGGGTACGCCTGATGGGGCGAGAGCCCCAGGCCGAAAGTGAGACTGTCCCCGAGGACAACGATGCGAGGATCGCCCTGGTTCGGGTTGACCGGCTCGCTGGCAATCGAACTGGGAGGAGGGGCCGGTCGAGGCCGGTCCGTGGCCTCCTCGCGCGACCCGCACGCACACGTCGCCGCGACCGCGAGACACGCCAGGAGCCGGACGCCGGGAAAAACGCGAATCTGCATCTTTATGGGCTCTGGGCTCTAGGCTCCGGGCTTCGGGCCCCGCTCTATCTGCTCACGCAGCGCGGCGACCGCCTGCTCCAGCATTCGCCTGTGCGCGACCGAACGTGCGAGGCCGAGCTCGGTCTGCGCACGCGAAAGCGCAAGCTCCAGCGTGTGGCGGCGCGCCTGCGCGTCGCGCGCCTCCGGCGTGAGCATCGGCTTCAACGATTTCGACCGCTCGGCTTCGCTCTGTTGAAACTCGACGTCTTTGCTTTCGAATCCCCTCGCCATATTGGTCGTTGGTCATTGGTCGTTGGTCATTGGTCGACTAACGACCAACGACTAACGACCATACTCTCCTAGTCTAATATGCTAAGGGGATGCACAGCGCGCACGACCTCCTGACGCGCTGGCCGGCGCTCGACGTGGCCGCCAAGCGTGCACGGCTGCAAGACACCTTTCAGCTTTCTCCCGGACCGCTCCGCGACGTCGGCGCCGCCCACGCCGGGGCCGCCGAGCGCGCGGCCGCCGGCCTGTGGCGCCGCGATCCGACCGTGTGGAGCAGCGACGCGTCGGTCCAGCGGACCATTGCGAACCGACTCGGCTGGCTCGACTCTCCGGCGTTGATGGCGGATTCGATCCCCAGGCTGCAGGCGTTCGCGTCTGCGGTTCGCCGGGACGGGATGACGGACGTGGTGCTGCTCGGCATGGGCGGCTCGAGCCTCGCGCCAGAGGTGCTGCGCGCGGTGCTCGGCGTCGCACCAGACTGGCCGCGTTTTCACATGCTCGACTCGACCGATCCGGCCGCCGTTCGCGCGGTCGCCACTGTCCCCGCCCGGACGCTGTACATCCTCGCCAGCAAGTCTGGCTCGACCATCGAACCCAATTCGCTCGCCGCGCATTTCAAACACGGACTCGAAGAGCGCGTGCCGAGATGGAATGACCACTTCGTCGCGATCACCGACGAAGGCACCGCGCTGGCGAACCGCGCCCGGAGCGAGCATTTCCGGGAGGTCTTCATCAATCCGACCGATATCGGCGGCCGCTATTCCGCCGTCTCGTTCTTCGGCCTCGTTCCTGCGGCGCTCATGGGCCAGAACGTGGCCGCCATCGTCGGCTGGGCGCTGGCGATGGTGTCGGCCTGCGAACCGGGATTCGGCGAAGTGACAGCGCAGCCGGCCGCCGCGCTCGGGCTGGCGATGGGCGCCGCGACACGTGCCGGACGCGACAAGCTCACGCTGCTGCTGCCGAAGCCACTCGAGCCATTTGGATTGTGGGTCGAGCAGCTCGTGGCCGAAAGCACCGGCAAAGAAGGCGTCGGGGTGATTCCGATCGCCGGCGAGCCACCTGGCCCGGAAGTCCATGGATCGGACCGCTTTTTCGTGCGGCTGCGCCTGCACGGCTCGTATGCCGAAGAGATGCGCGACGCTGATGTGCGCGATCTGAAAGACGCCGGCGCGCCCATCGGCGAGATCGACCTCCCCGAGCCCTCGGCGCTCGGCGCCGAGTTCGTGCGCTGGGAAGTGGCCACGGCCGTCGCCGCCGCGCTGCTCGGCATCAATCCCTTCGACGAGCCGAACGTCCAGCAGGCCAAGGACGCAACGCGAACGCTGCTCGACACCTACGTGGCGACCGGCGGTCTTCCCACGTCGCCCCCCGATCGGACCAGTGACGACGGGGTGACGCTCACGCTGACCGCGACCGCGCGGACACTGCTCGAAAGCCGGCCACCGGAAACCTTTCTCACGCTGCTGAACGCCGGGGATTACTTCAGCCTGCTCGCGTACCTTGGACCGGATCCGGAGCTGGCTGCGCGGCTGCAAGCGCTTCGCGTCGCCGTGCGCGACCGCACGCGTGTGGCCACGATGTTCGGATACGGCCCGCGGTACCTGCATTCGACCGGGCAGCTGCACAAGGGCGGTCCGAATACGGGCGTGTTCCTCGTCGTTTCGGCGACGCCGATCGAGGATCTTCCGATTCCGGGGCAGCCGTTTTCCTTCGGCACGCTCGAGCAGGCGCAGGCGCTCGGCGACTTTGCGTCGCTCGGCAGCACGGGGCGCCGGGCGATGCACGTGCACCTGCCGGCGCCCGATCCGCGGCTGATCGATCGGGTCGCGGAGGCACTGCTGAGTCGGTTGGGGAGGAAGACTGGAATCTAAAACGAACGACTCGCTGTTCGAACGGCTGGCCGTCGGTGCCTCGAGGCCCGTGGCGGCCGAACCAGTCACGCTGGTGATCTTCGGCGGCGCGGGCGATCTCGCGCGCCGGAAGCTGCTGCCGGCGCTCTACAACCTGCATCTCGACGGTCTGATGCCACCCCGCACGGCGATCGTCGGTGTCGGCCGGCCGGCCATGACCGACGAGGCGTATCGGGAGCTCGCGAAGGCCGGCATCGCCGAACACTCCCGGCGCCCTGTCGATGATGCGGCCTGGCCGGCGTTCGCGGAATCTTTGTTCGTCGTCAGCGCGTCGATCGAAGACTCCGGTGCGTTTGCCGCACTCGGCTCACGTCTCGACACCATCGAACACGAGCGCGGTCTGCCGGGTAATCGCATTTATTACCTCGCGCTCCCCCCGGCGATGTTCGTCCCGACCGTGGAGCAGCTTGCCCGCGCCCGGTTCGTGCCTCCGCCTTCGACCGCGCCGTTCGCGCGCCTGATCGTCGAAAAACCGATCGGCCACGATCTGGCCAGCGCGCAGGCGACCAACGACGCGATCGCAAAGGTCTTCGACGAAAGCCAGATCTACCGAATCGATCACTATCTGGGGAAGGAGACCGTCCAGAACATCCTCGTCCTGCGGTTTGCCAACAGCATCTTCGAGCCATTGTTCAACCAGAAATACGTCGATCACGTCCAGATCACGGTCGCCGAGGAAGAAGGCGTCGGCACGAGAGCCGGATACTACGAGCACGCGGGGGCGCTGCGGGACATGGTGCAGAACCACCTGCTCCAGCTCCTGTCGCTAATCGCGATGGAGCCGCCCTACTCCCTCGAGGCGGAAGTGGTGCGGGATGAGAAGCTCGAGGTCCTCAAATCGCTGCGGCCGATCGAAGGAGAAGCGGTGGACGCGCAGGTAGTGCGGGCGCAGTATGCGGCGGGGTTCGTTTTGGGTGCGCCTGTTCCCGGCTATCGCGACGAGACTGGCGTCGCGAAGGCCTCGCGGACGGAAACCTTCGTGGCGCTCGAACTGTTCATCGACAACTGGCGCTGGGCGGGCGTGCCGTTTTTTCTCCGTACGGGCAAGCGGATGCCCAAGCGCGCAAGCGAGATCAGCGTGCAGCTGAAAGAGGTGCCGCCGATCCTGTTCAACCGGGATCGATCGGCGCCGCTCGATTCCAACGTGCTGACGGTCAGGATTCAGCCCGATGAGGGGTTCGCCCTCGGCATCAGCTCGAAGATCCCCGGACCCCGCGTCCGCATCTACCCGGTGAAAATGGATTTCCGCTACAGCAGCACATTCGGCACCAGCTCGCCCGAAGCATACGAACGGCTGCTGCTCGACGTCATGGCGGGCGATCCCACTCTGTTCATGCGGCGTGACGCGGTGGAGGCGGCATGGCGGTGGATCACGCCGATTCTCGAGCGATGGGAAGAGCAAAGTGAGGCGCCCCTTCCCGCCTACCCGGCTGGTGAATGGGGACCGCCAGAGGCCGATCGCCTGATTGAGTCCAGGGGACGGGCATGGCGAACGCTGTAGCCGATCGTGTGTGGCGCCCGTCTGCACCCGACCGCATCGACGAGGATCTGACGGCGTTGTGGCGCGAGATCGCGCGCGACGGCCCCGTATCCCGCGCCGTGATGTCCAATCTCGTCGTGTACTGCCGGTGCCCCTCGGATCAGGACCTCGATCTGGCCTCGCCGCCCGCGGGCATCCCCGTCGAGGGCGTCGCGAGCCATCATCCGGCGCGCGTCATTCTGCTCCACCACGATCCCGACGCCCCCGGCGCGCAGCGGCCGCTCGCCGCACGCGTCGGTGTCCTGATCCTTGGTCCACCGGGGGCGCGCTATGGCGTCGAACAAATCGTCATCCGTTCCGCCTGCAGCGAGGCCGCGCTGCCCTCAATCGTCCGCCGGCTGATGCTCGGCGACGTACCCACGGCTGTCTGGTGGACGGAGGATTTTTCCGGGACGCGGCCGCTGACGCCGCTTGTGACGATGGGACGGCAGCTCATCTATGACAGCCGGCGCTGGAGCGACGTTCGTCTGGCCGTACGTGGGCTGACGCCGCTGCTCGACGGCCGCGTCAAGCCAGCCTTGCCCCTTCCGGCTTCCGCGGCCAGGCCGGATTTGGCGGACGTGAACTGGCGGCGTCTGACCCCGGTGCGTCAGGCACTTGTTCACGCGATCGGATCGGGCGGTGACGCGAAACATTCGGTGTGGGACTCCGTTCGGATTCGCCATCGCACGGGTGAGTCTGCGCTGGCGTGGCTGCTCGCCGGCTGGATCGAAAGCGCCGGGTCCGAAGGACCCGGCCTACACCACACAGGAGTAGGGCGGGTCCTATTGGACCGCCGATCGCAGTCCCCCGAACCCGCCGATCACCGTCGAAGAGGATCCTCATCTGCACGATGACGTGCTGATCGTGTCGTTAGGCGACGACCTCCGACTGGTTCTCGACGATCACCGGGTGAGCGTGGAGGACGTGCTCGGCCGAACGTTCGCCGTATCCGTACCGCACGAGGACGAGGCACAGGCAATCGCAGCCGAGCTGCGAGTGCTGACGCACGACGCCGTCTTCCACGACACGCTCGTCGCGCTCGCTCGACGGTTCGGCGCCGCGTAAGCTCCTCGCGTTGTCTTATACTCCCCGCGTGTCGTCTTCGCTGCCGCCGTCCATGCTTGCGCGCGCCGGCGCCGCGCTCGAGCGCGGCCGTGGCGCCGAGGCCGCGCAAATCGTGGCGCCGGTCCTTCGATCGTCCACGTTGACGCGCGACGACGAGCTAACTCTGCGGTCGATGCTGGCCGAGGCCTGGCTGCTGCAGGACGATCTGGAGCAGGCCGCGACGGCGCTCGGCCGGCCGCCCGACACCTTCCGCGAAACCGTGCCTCCGGGCCGCCTCTCGACGCTGTGGCGGCTGCACGGGCGGCTTGCGTATGTCCGTGGCGACCAGGCGCGTGCCATTGCGCTGCACGGCCGCGCCCTCAAGCAGGCCGAGCTCGCCCACGAGTCCCGGAGCATCGGGCTCGCGCACTACGAGCTCGGCCAGTGCTACCGCCACGTCGGCGACGCCGCGACCGTGCGCGAGCACATCACCAAAGCCGCGTCCGCCCTCCACGCAGCAGGCGATCGCCGCTACCTGGCGCTGGTGCACTCTCTGTCGGGCATCTCGCTCGCCGAGCTCGGCCGCTACGACGAGGCGATGGCCGCGCTCCGGCAGGCCGAGCGGCTTGCGTCGGTGGTGCACGCCGACGACGTGCTCGCCACGGTCTGCGGCAACCAGGCGAGCGTCATGATGCTGCAGCATCGCTACGAACAGGCGCTCGCGCTCGCCGAGCGCAGCGTGTCGCTGCACGAGGAGCACGGCTCGGGCCACGGCCTCGCGGTCGCGCTCGGCACGCTCGGGCAGATCTGCGTGCGCCTCGGCGACCTGGCCCGCGCCGAACGATCGCTTCACAGGGCGCTCGAGGTCCGCAGCCCGATCCAGTTTCACGAGACGACCGGCGCCGTCTTCGACACGCTGGCGCAGATTCACCTCATCCGCGGGCGCTACGAAACGGCCAGCGAGTTCCTCACGCGCGCGAGCGACGCATACGGCGCCTACGGCCGTGAAACCAGCCGCTGGTATGAGTGGTCGGTTCGCGTGCTCAGCGCCCGCATCGCGCTCAGGCGCGGGGCCCTCGACGAAGCCGTGTCGCTCGCCGACGAGATCCTCCAGGCCGGAGCGCCGCCCGTTGACGCGATACAGGCGACGCTGATTGCCGCGGAAGCCCTGACCGCGGCGGACGATCGCGCGGGCGCCGGGCAGCGCCTGAACACCGCCGCCGGCGCGCTGGATCCGAAGGTCGTACCGTCGGTGTGGGGCGAGTACCTCCGCCTGCGCGGCGTGCTGCACGCGCGAAACGGCCACGCGGCGGACGCCTATCACGACATCGCGCAAAGCGTCACGCTGCTCGATTTGCTCGGCGAGCGCTATCAGGCGGCGCTGAGCCATCTCGCCCTTGGACGGCTCGTGGCGGAAAGCGGCGCCCGCTCGGTGGCCGAGCGCCATCTCGCCTCGGCCTTTGCCATCTTCGAACATCTTGGCGCGGAACGCGACCTCGCCGACACGCGCCTCGCCGAATCGCTGCTGGCGAAAGGCGGGACCGGCGAATACGTCATCTCTCCCGCGGATGCCGACGATGCGATCGTGAGACGGATCGTGGATGCGGCGGCGCTGCCGGATCTCCTCCTGCGTGAAACCGCCCTGGCGCTGCTCGAGACGGCCGCCGCTGACTCCACGGTCCTGTTCGTCCAGCAGCCGGACGGCGAGGCACGCGTGATCGCGTTCGCGGGATGCGATGCCGACGGGGCGCGCGCGCTCGTCCGATCGGCGCTGCACGGGCATCCATACGGTCACGGTGCGTTCATGATCGAGGCGCTCGGGCGCGACGCGGAAGGGCCGCGCTCCCTCCTCGTCGCCTCGCCGCGGCCGCTTGGCCATCCCGTCGTCAGGCGGCTGCGCATGATTGCGGCCGTCGCGCAACAGGGCTTCGCCTTGTGCGACGCGCGCGACCGCTCGCCGGGGGCCGTCGGGCTGCCCGCCGACCCGTCGCTCGAGCCGCTGCTGCCGGGATTCCTGTCGGCAAGCGCGGCGATGGCGCATGTCGTGACGCAGATCCAGCGCCTGCAGGGAAACGACCTCACGGTGCTCATCACCGGCGAGAGCGGGACGGGCAAGGAACTGGTCTCCCGCGCCATCCATGTCGGATCCCTGCGAAGCGCGGCGATGTTCCTTCCCTACAACTGCACGACCACGGGGCGCGACCTGGCCGACAGCCAGTTGTTCGGCCACCGGCGCGGAGCGTTCACCGGCGCGGTGTCGGACCAGCCGGGGCTCGTGCGGTCGGCTGCCGGCGGCACGTTGTTCCTCGACGAGATCGGCGATCTGCCGCTCGACGTCCAGCCCAAGCTGCTCCGCTTTCTCGAGCACCACGAGATCATGCCGATCGGCGAAACCCACCCGCAGCGCGTCGACGTCCGTGTGCTCGCGGCAACCAATGCCGACCTCGAGCAGCGCGTCGCGGAAGGCAAGTTCCGCGAGGATCTCTACTACCGCCTGGCCGTGATTCGAATCCATGTGCCGCCACTGCGCGAGCGCCGGGAAGAGATCCCGCACTTGAGCACCTTTTTCCTCCGTGAGGCGTCGGATCGCCTGGGCAAACCGGACATCCAGTTGAGCTCGGAGACGCTGGACGCCTTTTCCCAGTTCTGGTGGCCCGGCAACGTCCGGCAACTCAAGAACGAGATTCAGCGCGCGGTGGCGATGAGTGTCCCGGGCGGCACGATCGAGCCCTCCCACCTCTCGCCGGAAATCGGCAGCCCTCAACCACCACCATCCGGCGCGCCAGCATCAGAGCGGCCCAGACTGCGAGGGGGCACCAGCCTGGCATCGGCCGTCGAACAAGTCGAGCGCGACATGATCCAGACGGCCCTGGATCGATCCCGGGGAAACATCTCGGAAACCGCCCGCCTGCTTGGACTGACGCGCCGTGGGCTTTACCTCAAGCTCCGGCGGCTGGGGCTCGATGCCCGTTCGGAAGTGGACGCTCAGGGGTGACGGCCGCCAATCCGTCTGGATACTGACTACTCAGTTACCACGTCCAGTGGATACCAGATATCGCCAATCCGCGCCGACCTGCCGCGAGATATATCTTCGTAAATAACTACGATAGAAAGACTTACTCGTGAATGTTTGGCATCGAGCTTCCTGGCTCTGCCGTGGGCGTGAACCTTGATATACATCTGGGCGAAGCTCGCACTTACAGGGGGAAACGCGTGAAACACATCTGGACCGGCCAATCGACTTCGGATGCGAAGACCAAGCGTGCCGCCGAACGCCGCGAGGTCGCGTTTCCGGCCAGGCTGACCTGGAAGGATCAACACGGCACCACTCGTTTCGCCAGCGTGGTGGCGCGGAACGTCAGCGAGTTCGGCGTCTACGTAGAAGCCCACTCGGTCGTGTCGTTGCCGCTCTACCGTCTCGTGCAGTTTCAGCTCGAGCGCGAAGCGCGCGAATCCGACGCACTGCCCGCGGCGCTTCGGCAGGGCCGGGTACTGTCCGCGGTCTACCGTGTGTCGCCTCCAACATCGGGCAAACCGCAGGGGTTTGCGCTCCGGCTGATGGTGGATCCGAAGCGGCGGCCGGCAGCCGTCGAGCCCGTGCGAGCGATCGCGTAAGCGCAATAAAGAATCAGCGGGCAGGCTGGCGCTGCGCCGGCCTGCCCGCCCGCGCGCCTTTCGGCATCCTTCCCGTTTGTGCTACATTTTCGACAGCCCTCCTCCCATGCCCATCCTGGTACGGTCACCCCATCGAGCGGCGCGCACGATCACCGGTCGCACGGCGTCGGTGGCTCTTGTCCTGGCCCTGGTCACGGTCCACCCGAGCGCCGACGAGGGCATGTGGACGTTCCACAATCCGCCGACGGAGGTCATCCAGAAGCGGCACGGGTTCACGGTAACCGCCGACTGGCTCGACCACCTGCGGCTGTCGAGCGTCCGGCTCAACGATGGCGGCTCCGGCTCGTTCGTCTCCGCCGACGGCCTCGTCCTGACCAACGATCACGTCGTCGTCGGCCAGCTCCAGAAGCTTTCCACTCCGCAGAAGAACTACGTCGCCGACGGCTTCTACGCCCCGACGCGCGCCGAGGAAATGAAGGCCACGGACCTGGAGATCAACGTGCTGACCTCGTACGAAGAGGTCACGGCGAGAGTCGCGGGCGCATCGCAGCGCGCGGCCGACGCGCAGGCAGCGCTCCTGGCGCGGCGCGCCGAAATTGCGAAAATCGAGAAAGAAAACCTCGATCGCACCGGCCTGCGATCCGATGTCGTCTCGCTCTATCAGGGCGCGCAGTACTGGGTTTATCGCTACAAGAAATATACGGACGTCCGCCTCGTCTTTGCACCCGAGCAGCAGGCGGCGTTTTTTGGCGGCGATCTCGATAACTTCACCTATCCGCGTTACGACCTCGACTTCGCGCTCGTGCGCGCCTACGAGAACGGCGTTCCAGTGCGCACCGCGAATTTTCTGAAGTGGAACGCGAAGGGCGCGGCCGAGAACGAGCTCGTGTTCGTCAGCGGCCACCCCGGCTCGACCGATCGCACCGATACGGTGGCCGAGCTCGAGACCCAACGCGACATCATTTACCCCTACAACATCCAGGTCGTGAAGCGGCGCCTCGGAGTGCTCCGCCAGCATGGAGCGCGGGGCCCCGAGCAGGCGCGTCAGGCCTCGGACCTCATCTTCGGCCTCGAAAATGCGCTCAAGGCTCAAACGGGCGAGTACAACGGTCTCCTCGATCTGAAGATCATGGCCAAGAAGACGGCAGAAGAGCGTGCGCTGCGCGAGTCCGTCGGCCGCAATCCGGAATCGCGCAAAGCCTATGCGTCCGGGTGGGATGATATCGCGCGGGCGGAAACAGCCCGCAGGCGGCTATACAAGCAGGAGCGCTTCGCACAATTCCGGGGATCGAGTCTCGCCGGCATCGCGCTGACGATCGTCCGTTACGTCAGGGAGAAGGAGAAGCCGGACCCCGAGCGCCTCAACGGATTTCACGAATCGCAGCTCCAGTCGCTGATGTTGTCGCTGCTTTCCCCCGCGCCAATCCATCCGGAGCTCGAAGAGGCGCTGCTCGCCGACGCGCTCCAGGAATCGCTCGAAGAGCTGGGACCCGCCGATCCCTTCCTGAAGGCAGCGCTCGCGGGCCGCTCGCCGAAAGATGCCGCCGCCGCCCTCATCCGCGGAACCAGGCTGGCCGATCCGGCGTTTCGCAAGCAGCTCATCGACGGCGGCGCGGCGGCCGTCACGGCGTCCACGGACCCACTGATCGTGGCCAGCCGCGCCGTGGACCCGATCCTGCGCGACATCACGACCCGGATCGAGCGCGAAGTCACCAGCGTGGAAACCGTCGCTCGTCAGAAGATCGGCCAGGCGCGCTTCGCGGCGTACGGAACCGCGGCGTACCCGGACGCCACGTTCACCCTGCGCCTGTCATACGGCATCGCGGCCGGCTACGCGATGAACGGCACGCGCGCGCCCTATAAAACGACCTTCGCGGGACTGCTCGATCGATCCGCTGGCTTCGACGGCAAACCGCCGTTCGATCTGGTGCCGCGCTTCGCCGAAGGCCGGGCGAAGCTCGACCTGGCCACGCCGCTGAACATGGTGACGACCCACGACATCATCGGCGGGAATTCAGGATCGCCAATGGTCAACCGCGCCGGCGAGCTCGTCGGGTTGATCTTCGACGGCAACATCGAGAGCCTTGTGGGGCGATTCGTCTACGACGACACGGCCAACCGCGCAGTCGCCGTCCACAGCGGCGCGATCGTCCACGTGCTGCGGACCGTGTACGGGGCCGCGGCGCTGGCCGACGAGCTCGATCCGCCTCGCTGATGCCTTCACGCACCCGTATCCTCGATTCCTCGGTCGGGATGAAGCTCCTCATCGGAGTCACCGGACTGGGGCTCTTCATCTACCTGATCGTCCATATCGCTGGAAACCTGGTCGTGTTTCTCGGGCCCGAGACGTTCAACCTCTACGCGACGACGCTCTCGGGCAATCCGTTGATTCCGGTGATCGAAGTCGGCCTCCTGCTGATCTTCCTGATCCACGTGTACAAGACCATCAGGATGTACCTTGCCAATCGGATTGCGAGGCCGGTCGCGTACGCGAAGAAGCGCTACGCGGGACCGCCCAGCCGGAAGACGGTCGCGTCCGCAACGATGATCTTCTCCGGCCTGTGGCTGCTGATATTCATCGTCATCCACGTCAGGACATTCCGGTTCGGCAACGTTTACGAATGGCCGGCCGGCGGCCACGACCTCTACCGCCTGGAGATGGAAACCTTCGCGAACCCGCTGACCGTCGGGTTCTACGTCATCAGCATGCTGGTCGTCGGTTCTCACTTGTGGCACGGCATCTCGAGCTCGTTTCAGTCGCTGGGCATTGACGATCCGAGGGTGACGCCGCGCCTGCTCGTCGCGGGCAAGGCCGCCGCGGTGCTGATCGCCGGCGCCTTCATCGTCATCGCCCTCTGGGCGCACTTCATCGGAGCGGGCTCGTGAGCGGGATCACACTGGATCCGAAGATTCCGGCCGGTCCGATCGCCGGGAAATGGGATCGGCACAAGTTCGAGATGAAGCTGGTGAACCCGGCGAACAAGCGGAAGTACACCGTGATCGTCGTCGGGACCGGGCTGGCGGGCGGCGCGGCGGCCGCGTCGCTCGGCGAGCTCGGCTACAACGTCATCAACCTCTGTATCCAGGACAGCCCACGCCGCGCGCACAGCATCGCGGCACAGGGCGGCATCAACGCCGCGAAGAATTACCAGAACGACGGCGACAGCGTCTATCGCCTCTTCTACGACACGATCAAGGGCGGCGATTACCGGGCGCGCGAGGCCAACGTCTACCGGCTCGCGCAGCTCAGCGTGAACATCATCGACCAGTGTGTCGCGCAGGGCGTGCCGTTCGCGCGCGAGTACGGGGGCCTTCTCGACAACCGATCGTTCGGCGGGGCGCAGGTGTCCCGCACCTTCTACGCGCGCGGCCAGACCGGCCAGCAACTGCTCCTCGGCGCTTACCAGTCGCTGATGCGCCAGGTGCAGGCCAAGACGGTCCGCCTCCTCGCGAGACGGGAAATGCTCGATCTCGTCCTCGTCAACGGCCACGCCCGCGGCATCATCGCGAGGAACCTGGTCACGGGACGGCTCGAGCGGTACGCCGGCGACGCCGTCATCCTCGCCACTGGCGGCTACGGCACCGCGTATTACCTCTCGACCAACGCGGTGAATGCCAACGTGACCGCGGCGTGGCGTGCACACAAGCGCGGGGCTCTTTTCGCCAATCCCTGCTTCACGCAGATTCACCCGACGTGCATTCCCGTGACGGGCACCCACCAGTCGAAGCTCACGCTCATGAGCGAGAGCCTGCGCAACGACGGCCGCGTCTGGGTGCCCAGGACGAAGGGCGACAAGCGGGCGCCCGAAGACATTCCCGAGGACGAGCGCGATTATTTTCTCGAACGGAAATATCCGAGCTTCGGGAACCTGGTCCCCCGCGACGTTGCGTCGCGGAACGTCAAGCAGGTGTGCGACGAGGGCCGCGGCGTCGGCAGGACCGGGCTGGCCGTCTATCTCGACTTCAAGGACGCGATCGCCCGCCTCGGCGTCGAGGTGATCAAGGCAAAGTACGGCAATCTGTTCCAGATGTATCAGAAGATCACGGACGAGAATCCGTACACGACGCCGATGCGCATCTATCCGGCCATCCACTACACGATGGGCGGACTCTGGGTGGACTACAACCTGATGAGCAACGTGCCGGGGCTGCACGTGCTCGGCGAAGCGAATTTTTCAGACCACGGCGCGAACCGCCTCGGGGCCAGCGCGCTCATGCAGGGGCTCGCCGACGGCTATTTCATCAGCCCCTACGCGATCAGCGACTACCTGGCGAGCCACCCGCTGCCGAAGATCACGACCGACGACGACGCCTTCAGCGAAGCGGCGGACAACGCGCAGAAGCGCATCAATTCGCTGCTGTCGATTGGCGGGCCGCGGACGATTCGCTCGATTCATCGCGAGCTCGGCGCGATTCTCTGGGACGAAGTCGGGATGTCGCGCAGCGAAGCCAGCCTGAAGCGCGCGCTCGAGAAGATACCCAGGCTTCGCGAGACCTTCTGGCGCGAGGTCTCCGTGCCGGGGAAGCCCGACAACCTCAATCAGAACCTGGAGTACGCGGGCCGTGTCAGCGACTACCTGGAGTTCGCCGAGTTGCTGGCCCTCGACGCGCTGCAGCGGCGCGAGTCGTGCGGGGGCCACTTCCGCGAGGAGAGCCAGACCCCGGACGGCGAGGCGCGGCGGGATGACGAGCACTATTCGTACGTCGCGGCGTGGGAGTTCAAGGGCGTCGGTCAGCCGCCGGAGCTGCACAAGGAGCCGCTCGCCTTCGAGGAAGTGCATCTGACACAACGGAGTTATCAGTAGGCTTCGGGCTTTGGGCTTTGGGCTTAGGGCTTGAGCCCAGAGCCTGAAGCCTGGAGCCAGACTGGATCGAGCGTGAAACTGCATTTGAAGATTTGGCGTCAGGCCGACCGCGATAGCGCGGGCCGCCTGGAGGACTACACGGCGGCGGACGTGTCTCCCGACATGTCGTTCCTGGAAATGCTGGACGTGGTCAACGAAGAGCTCGTGCGGGAGCGCAAGGATACCATCGCGTTCGACTCCGACTGTCGCGAGGGAATCTGCGGCATGTGCAGCCTCGTGGTCAACGGCGTGGCGCACGGGCCCGACCGGGGGACGACGGTCTGCCAGCTCCATATGCGTCGATTCAAGGACGGCGATACGGTCACCATCGAGCCGTGGCGCGCACGGGCGTTTCCTGTGATGAAAGACCTAGTGGTGGATCGCAGCGCGTTCGACCGCGTGATCGCCGCCGGCGGCTACGTGTCGGTCAACTGCGGCGGGGCCCAGGACGGCAACAGCATCCCGATTTCCAAGGACATTTCGGACGCCGCCATGGACTCGGCGATCTGCATCGGCTGCGGCGCGTGCGTCGCCGCCTGCAAGAACGCCTCGGCCCACCTGTTCATGAGCGCGAAGATCTCGCACCTTGCGCTGCTGCCGCAGGGCCAGCCGGAGCGCCGACGCCGCGTGATTTCGATGATCGAGGCGGCCGACGCCGAAGGATTCGGCAGTTGCTCCAACGAAGGGGAATGCGAGGCGGTGTGCCCGAAGGAGATTCCGATCTCGAACATCGCCCGGATGACTCGGGAGTATTTCAGGGCGGCGTCGGAGTTAGGGCTAGGCTTCGGCTAGGGACTGGGGCCCCGAGCCTGAAGCCCGAAGCCTGAGCCTATTCACGCCGCCGGGCATGAGTGATTGACGATCTCGTCCCGCTTGCGCTTGAAGACGTCCATCCACTCGTCGATCGTCGCCGCCCGCACTGACGGTCCCGTGCGTTCCTCGAACCTGGCCACTTCGAACAGATCGTGCAGCTGCGCATCGGTGAGCTGGACGAGCAGGTCCGCGAGGAATTTGCGCCCGGGCTCGCTGATGCGCGGTCGATTGAGCGTGCCCGTCTGCGACTGCGGCACGCTCCCGATGCAGCGCCGTCGATCCGCCCAGACTGGAGCGCGCGACCACTGCTCGAGGTTCACGCTCCCGACCGGACCGCGGTTCAGAAGGTTGGCCTGCCCGAAGGTCAGACCGAGGTCGCTGATCATCATGAACGTCTGAAGGCACGGCTCGCCGTCGTCGCTGACCTCCTGGCCGGGCGCGCACATCAGCCGTTGCTGTGCCGGCTTGCTGTCGGTGTGCTGGATCATCACCGCCAGCAGCTTCAGCGCATCGCGGTGCGCCCGGGGTGCCCCGCCGACGGTTTCTTCGACGAGGTCGAGCTCGGCCCAGCTCCAGCCGGAGTCCGCGTGCGTCTCGAGCGTCGCGCCGTCTCGTTCCCGTTCGATGGCGGCCGGATCGAAGACGACCTCTTCATGGCGGTCCTTCACGGACGCATCCGGATCCATCGGGCAGCCGCGGCAGACGACACGCACCGGATACATCCGGTCGGCGCCAAACCCGAGGGCCCACAACAATCGGCTTGCGGCCACTTCGCCGTAAACCTCGCCGTTCTCGCGCCTGTACTTGACCTTCACCTCGTCGTCGGGCGTCAGTGCGCAGGTGAATTTCGGCGACCTGCCGCTTCGCTTCTTGTCGACGAACTCGCAGGTCACCGTTTCGCCTGGAGCAAGCGCGCCCGGACCCGGAGGGCCGGCCTTGAGGTCCATCGACGGTACGTCGGTTGGCGTCCATACCTGCGCACGCCGGATGGCAATCAGTCGCGCTTCGGGCGACAGCCGGGGTTGGTCCGAAGAGATTGCAGCGGGGCTGTTGAGGAGCGCAAGCGAGACGGCCCCGCCAAGAACCACGGCAAGCGTCACCCTTCTGTTTCTGGCCACGCCAAGCCAGGAGCAAAAAGCTTTCCACGCGTGTCGCGATGAGTCGTAGCCGGACACGGCCAATGGTTGGGATTCTCCGATCCCAATACCGTGCAAACGAACTGCCGCTGTCGCTTATTGGTCGCTACCGCGCGAAGTAGTGTCCGGCTTTAGCCGGACCGTAGGAACCCCGAAGTAGTGTCCGGCTTTAGCCGGACCGTGGGAGAACACTTCAGTTGGCGCGTGTCGCAGTCCAGTTATTGGTCTGGCTTCCGGATTTGAAGGTACCCTCGAGCCGGGTGCCGTTCAGGCGGCCGGTGTACTCGGCGGTTCCGGCGGTAAACGTCATCTGCTCGCCATTCATCTTGCCGTTCTTGATGGTCTCCAGGGTTCCGGAGCCCGTGCGGAGCGTGCCGTAGAGCTTCTGGTAATCCTGCTGGAGAGTGAGGGTGCCTTCCTCCGGAAGCCGCCACGTGCCCCCCACCTGTGCCGGGACGATCCACAACAGCGCCGCGCACCACGACCCGCAATCGCCGGGGGCGGTCACCCGTTCATCGGGCTCCCACTCGTCGATGCCGAACGTGTTGGCGACAATGCGGGAGCCTGGTTTGAGCGCGAGAAACGTCGGCCGCAACCTCCGCATGTTGTCGGGCAGCAGGAACAGGGCAAGGACCGTGGCTTTCGAGATGTCGGCGGTGAACATGTCGCCTTCGACGAACGTCGCCTTGTCGCTCACGCCCTCCTTCTCCGCGGCGCGCCGCGACAGCTCCACCATCTTCGGGTTGTACTCGACGCCGAGCGCCGTCGCGCCGCGTTTGGCTGCCGCGATGACGTTGCGGCCGTCTCCAGAGCCAAGGTCGATGACGTAGTCCTGTGGCGTGACCTTGGCCAGGTCCAGCATCGTGGCCACGGTCTCCGGCGGCGTGGGTACCCAGACGACGTCCTTGCCGGCCTGGCCCACCTCTGGCTCGAACGGTTCCTGTCCTGCGGCCTGCGCTTGCGGGGTGGCGCGCGTCGCGGTCCAGGGTGTGCTCTTGCCGGCGGAGGTGACAGTTCCTTCAATGCGATCGCCCTGCAGACGGCCCCTGTATTGAATGCTCTGATCGCCGCCGACGGAGAACACTATCTCCTCGCCGTTCATCCGGCCTCTCGAGATCGGCGTGGTGCGTCCGCCATCCGTGAGGTTGCCTGTAATTACTTGGTACTGCTGCGTGAGCGTCAGCTCTCCTTGTGGAAAGCGCCATGTCCCCGCGACACGTGCGGGAACGGTGAACAGCATGATCTTGCACCATGTGGTGCATTCCGATCCGGGCAGGTCGACCTGTTCGTCGGGCTCCCATCCGTCGATCCAGAACGTGTTCGCGACGATGCGGGTGCCGGGCTTGAGGGCAAGGAACTTGTCCTTCAGCTTGTTGAGGTTATCGGGCAGCAGAAAGAGCGCGAGGACGGTGGCGTCCGAGAACTCGGCCGCGAACATGTCGCCTTCGACGAAAATCGCCCGGTCGGCGACGCCCTCCTTGGTTGCGACGCGCCGCGAGAGCGCCACCATGTCCGGGTTGAACTCGACGCCGCGTCCCCGGGCGCCGCGCTTGGCCGCCCCGATGACGTTGCGCCCGTCCCCGGACCCCAGGTCGACGACGAAATCCTGCGGGGTCACTTTCGCCAGGTCGAGCATCCTCTCCACGACGATCTCTGGCGTCGGCACCCATACGACGTCCTTGCCCGGCTGGCCGGAGACGGGCTCGAACTCGGCGCCCTGCTGTGTCGCCTGTGCGTAGGCGAAGGGCTGGGAGAAAACAGACAATGCGATCAGAAGCAGCAGTCGGGTCAGCAACCGGGGAAGTGTCATAATGACCAAGGATTCTAATATGAGGTCGCCGATGCGGATCTTTTTAATTGGCCTCGCCCTGGTCGCGACCGGCGTCGTCCAGGGACAGGGGCCGGGCGCATACAAGCGCGGTGAGGTCGTGCGGGTTCTGGACGTGAAGGCGCCGGCGGCCTTGAAGATCGTCGGCCTGCCCGATGAGATCGTGGAAGCCAATGAAACCGGAGTTTATGTCGACGACATGGCCGTCACCGGCTTCTCGCCCGCGTTTCTGACCCGGCATCGCATGCCTCGGCAATATATCCCCATGGACCATTACTTCGTGATGGGCGAAGCGAGCCTGAAGCAGGACATCAACGAGCACATCGGCATCCATCCGACCGAAAGAATCGAGCGCGCGCAGTAGTGCCGGTGGCGGGAATCGAACCCGCACGCCCCTTTCGACCGTCTATCCAACCGCTTCGATGCCGCTCCCGGCTGGATTCTGGGGTCAGCATTCGGTTGATTGTCAGACCTGTGTCGGCTACAGATCGTGGCGGCGACGGTCGGGGTCGGACCGCTGTGGAGCAATGCGTCGTTCACCCCCCTTTCGGCGTTCGGGGCAGCATTCGATAAGCGCCCATCCCCGGGACTCCAATTCCTGTTGGAGGGCATTAACGAGTTGCACGGCTTCAAGATCGGTGTGAATGATCATGGCGTCTTGATCCAGGTTGCTCCATGTCCGCACAGTAATCTGGTTCAGCCCGTCCTGCCGCTGCACATAGCTACGCTCGCCCTCGTATTCAAAGATCCAAGTAATCGCCATTCGGTCACGCCTCCGAGCGGGGACACTCGCACTCCGGGCGAGTCAATGGTTCTGTGCCTTTCGGACAGGACCGCAAGCTAACGTGGGGGAATCGGCGCCAATATCGGCTTCGCGATCCAGACGAACCTGCATACCGGGCAAATGAACGTATCAACGCCCGGTAGCGATGTAGGCTGGTCGAGCTTCCCACCGGGATTGCTGCAATTCGGGCAAATGGCAACATAGCGGGACAGAGGAGAGCTGGACATGCGGGAGTGCCTCGTAGCTGTGACGGACACGCTGGCGTCGGCGACTGCCGTTTCGGTGCAGACCGTTCGGAGAATCCGGAGGAATTGTAGATCGAATTGTGCGCCTTATGCTTACCGTTAAGGATGTCGCTCAGTCGCTGCCCGTTCTCCAACCGAAGCTGTGAAGCCGCGCTTTCCCAAACCGTAACGCCTCGCACCCACCTTGCCCCTTGCCGTGGATGGTTGGGGCGAGTGTAACCCACCCGACAGACGGCCCCGGCGGCACGTGCCATAACACGGTTATGCGCACTTTGGCAACGGCGGCTCCAGGCACTACGCCTCGTGCCAGCGGTTCGCCAGCCCAACCAAGTGATACGGATCGCTGTTGGCCCTCCTATTGGCTAGTCCTCCACCACTCACGACTGTCGAGCTGGCGCGAATGGTCGGAATGAGTGCGGCCTTCATCCGGGAGGAGATTCAGGGCGGCTATCTCCGCGCTGTCGTCGTCGGCCGAGGGCAAAAACACGTCTACCGCATTCCCGCGAGAGAAGCGTATCGCTATATCAAGCAGCTCGGCATCCTCTGAGCTGTTGCATGTCGCGGCAACCGCCCACTCCAGCGAGTGTCACGACGAGCCCTGAGCCTGCCGCGCCGTACTGTTTTGTCCGGTGTGCGACCAGCCATTCATCTATCGTCAGACCGTGTTCAATGGCCGGAGTCCTCGGGAACGATGGGACTACTTTGCTTGCCGGACCTGTGGCATCTACGAATACCGGCACCGCACCAGGACACTGCGCTCGGCGGCACAACTACCATTCCGCGGCGTGCCGTACGGACAGTAACGAGAAGGCACGGAATCAACGACGACTGTGGATCACCGAGCAGGTTTCTCGCCTCGGCTTCGATATTGCAGATGTTCGCACCGTTCGGCGCTCATGAACATCATCGCCACGAACTGCCCGTAGCATCGCTGTGTTCGCTCGTGTCATGCCTACAGCCGAACCGTGTCACAGTCCCTCCCTGACAGTCGATGAGATCCTGGTCTCGGTCCGTGCGAATTTCACCGGACTGGACGCGGATCAGTGCCGGTTACGTATGATGCCTGCCCGTCGTCCACCGATAAGTAAGTACGATCGTACGCGACGATGAGTGACGATCGTACATCGACGCCGACCCCGGCAGGTCTGTGGCCGTGACCCGTAAAGTGGTGGCTGAAGTTAATCGGTGGCGCTCGTCGCCACCAGGAAGAACGGCAATGCCGATTCTGTTTGGATTCCTTGCGGGCGGCGGGCTACTCGCCCTCGTCGGAGCTTTCGTCTGGGTGGCGGCCCGACGCAGGCCGTTCCGGCCGAGCGACCTCACGCCCGTCAGCGATGGATGGCGGGGGGAGCGACGCGGGAAGAGCCAGCCCGACTAATCGCGTGAGACTCTGCACGATTCGTGCAGATGGGTGTGACCGGTCCTGTTTTCAACTCTTCGAGTTGATCCGCACTAGCTGGCCGTCTTCAGCGGTCTCTAAACTTGCGTCCATCCAGAAAGGTCAAACTGACAAAAAGTGCCGGGGGCGGGAATCGAACCCGCACGCCCCTTTCGAGACCCAGGATTTTAAGTCCTGTGCGTCTGCCAGTTCCGCCACCCCGGCCCGGGTTCAGTCGGAAAACCAGCTGATTCTATCGCGGGAGGGCCGGGCCTACCTGCTTGATGAAACCGGGCCTCCTGGGATCATAATGGGCCTCAACAGGTGACCGCGTGAAACAAGAGTCGAAAAAGCAGGCGGGCAAGCAGAGACGTGCGGCGGCCCGGCGCTCCAGGGTTCTGACGTGGACGGTCGTCGCCGGCGTGGCAGCCCTGCTCGTCTACGGCATGTCGCAGATGTCGAGCGTCGCTTACACGGACCGGCACATCACCGCCGTCGACTTCTCGGACATGACCTCGAGCCAGAAGAACGCGGCGCTCGAGGAGGCCAATTCGGCCCGCTGCCCGTGCGGTTGCGGAATGACCCTGGCCCAATGCGTCTCCATCGACAGCACGTGCCCCTTGCGGACAACCAATGTCGACAAGATCAAGGCCATGGTCACGAAGGCGCGAGCCGCCAGCTGAGATAATCTAAAATGAAGGTCATTTCTGGGCCTTCAGCGCAATCGGCGCCACGCAATCAGTATCGGGATTCACGCGGAGCGGCCACACCCAGCGGTCGAAGTCGGGCTCTGTCGACGCGACCGCGAGAAGGGGCCGGAGCGCCGCCGGGTCGAACCCATTGGCGCCTCGCGCTTGAAGCAGCCGCGCCAACTCTTCGCGAACACGCGTAAAGCCCGGGGAATCGAAGACGACGAAGAACCGCTGGCTCGGGGGCCCGCTCGACGATTCCTGCCTCAGGACCATGCACCTCGGTTCGACCCGCTCACGTTCGAGGCCTGCCGCACGCGCCGTTTCCAGCATCTGAGCTGGCGGAAGAATCGCCGCGGCCTCCTTCCCGTATCGCTCCGCAGCACGATCGGCATCGACGGGCGCGCAGGTCCCGCCATCGAGAGTCCGGAGCGCAGGAAAATCTGCCGGAACAATTCCGCGGGCAGACCGACGGGCGGCTGCAGCACAAGGATGCCATGCCCGCCAAACTCCGGATCTTCGAGTGCAAGCGTCCAGCCTGACACGTCCTCGCCATCGATGGTGTAAGGCTCGGCATTGGTCTGCCGGATCGTCTGGAGGAACAGCCAGCCCAGGCCGGCAGCAATCAACGACAGGAGTGCGGCCTTCCGAAGGAACTTCACTTTGAGAGGGCCCCCATCAATGCACGCTTGTCGACGAGGGGACGGCAGGCGGGGCAAGGGCGCGCCTGATCATCGCCTCGAGCGAGGCCTGGTCGATGTCGAAAGGACCGGCGATTGCCGCGCCGAGCGTGATCTCGATCGCGATCACCACGCCGCCTTCCTCGTAGGGGTTCACGATCCAGCTGAGGCCTCGTAAGGCGACGGTCCGCTCGCCGCCGTCCGGATGCTTCTGGCGATCCATGACGCGCAGCATCCCCTGCAACACCCGCTGCACGTCGTCGTCGGTCCACTCCGCCGGCGGGCGACCAGGGCCGTCGAAGCTCGTCGTGTGCGCGACATCGGTGCCCCTCAGCCAGATGTCGACCGGTATCGTCATGATGCGAGCGCCCCTTCGAGCTCCCCGGTTGCGGTTGCCGGCGCGCGGCAGGTCCGGTCCCGGCACACGTAGACAGCGGTTTTTCCCTCGACCGGCGTCATCGCGGCGAGGAACGGCAGGCTGCCGGCCAGCCGGCGCTGCCGCTCACCGGTCAGCCGGAGCTGAATCGCAAACGGCAGATAGCGGCCGCCGAGCGCGCGCTCTATTCCCGAGTCGCTGCCGGCCGCGGCGCCCTTCGTGCCTTCGACGATGACGATCTGCTGGACGCCGGCCAGGTGGGTGGAAAGCGCCGCCGCCATCATCGGAACGCCCCGGCCGAGCCGCTGGAGCTGCTGGCCGAAGGCACGGAGTGTCCGATCGATCCGCTCGGTCCAGACCGGCTCCTCCACCAGGTGCGAGAGGACCAGCAGATTCATCACCGAAACGGAGCTCGCCGTGGGCTCGGCGCCGTCGTAGTTCTCTTTCATCCGCAGCAGGACGCTCGGATCCGTCCCCGTGGTGCTGAACCAGCCGGCCCCCGCCTCGTCCCAGAACAGCTCGTCCTGCCGGTGCTGCAGCGTGATCGCCCACTCGAGCCACATGGGGTCGGGGTCGGCCTGAAAGAGCTCGAGCAATCCGAAGATGAGACACGCGTAGTCTTCCGCGTACGCGTCGATCGCCGCGTTGCCGTTGCGGTAGCTTCGCAGCAGCTGCCGGCGGTCGGCATTCCACATGCGTTCACGGATGAACCCGGCGGCGCGACGCGCGGCCTGGAGATATGGCTCGGCCGGAATGGATCCCCAGGGAGTCCGGCGGCGTCAGCGCTCCCGGGCCCGCCGCGCCCAGAACCCGCGCCGTGCGCGCGAAGGCCGCGATCATCAGGCCGTTCCAGACCGTGAGAATCTTGTCGTCCCGGTCCGGCCGCGGCCGCAGGAGGCGATGCTGGAACATCGCCACGCGCCCGCGGTTGAGGATGTCGACGATTTCGTCGGGCGGTTTTCCGGAGCCGGCCGCCAGCTCGTCGATCGATCGCGCCACATAGAGAAGGTTCTTGCCGGTGAATTCCTGCTGCGGATCGGACGGGGCATTGCCGCCCGGCTCGATCCCGAAGCGTTGCTTGACGACGGCCGCATCGTCCCCGAGCAGCGCGTCGACCTCGTCGGCGCGCCATAGATAGAACGCCCCTTCCGTCTTATGGGGGACGGGTCCGTCCGCGGACCGTCGTACGGAGACCCGTCCCCCTGCTCCGGCGGGACACTGTCGGCGTCTTCGGCGCAGTAGAAGCCGCCGTCCGGGTCGGTCATTTCGCGCAGCACATACAGGAGCGTGTCCTCGGCAACCTCCAGGAAGAACGGATCGCCCGACGCCTGGCCCGCCTCGACGAACGCGAGCACGAGCTGCGCCTGGTCGTACAACATCTTCTCGAAATGCGGCACGCGCCAGGCGGCGTCCACCGAGTACCTGTGGAAACCGCCGCCGATGTGATCGCGCATGCCGCCGAGGGCCATGGATCGCAGCGTCTGCAGCGTCATCTCCAGCGCCTGCGGACTGACGGTGCGCGCGTGCTCGCGCAGAAGAAACAGCAGCTCCGAAGGCGCGGGGGAACTTGGGCGCGTCGGAGAATCCGCCGTATCGCCCGTCGAAGGCGGCCACGAACTGCTGCACGGCACGGTGGAGCGCGTCCGCCCCTGGCACCATGTCGGTCGCCGACGCCGTTTCGGTGGCGCGCAGCTGCGCCGTAAGCGATTCGGCCGACTGCGCCACCTTCGCGCGTTCGCTCCTCCAGACCTGGGCGATCTGCGCCAGCATCTCGGTGAACCCCGGGCGGCCCCACTTGGAGGTCGGCGGAAAGTAGGTGCCGCCGTAAAACGGCTTCAGCTCCGGCGTCAGCCAGACGCTCATCGGCCACCCGCCCGAGCCGGTGGTGGCCTGGACAAAGTTCATGTAGACGCGGTCGATATCGGGACGTTCCTCGCGATCGACCTTGATGGCCACGAAGTGCTCGTTGAGAACGGCGGCGACGGCTTCGTTCTCGAACGATTCGTGCTCCATCACGTGGCACCAGTGGCAGGTCGAGTATCCGATCGAGAGAAAGATCGGCTTGTCCTCCTCGCGGGCCCGGGCGAAGGCGTCGTCGCCCCACGGAAACCAGTCGACCGGATTGCTGGCGTGCTGGAGAAGGTACGGGCTGCGTTCGTGGCGAGGCGATTCACAAGGTGATTATGACATTGCAGATTGAAGATTTCAGAATGCAGATTGGAGGGCGGATGAAGAAATTCGATCGCACGACGCCTGTGCTTAATCGCGCCGGAACTCTGCAATCTGCAATTCAAGTAGAATTCCCCATGGGAGTGTTGTCCGGCAAGCGGGTTGCGATGCTCGTCGAAGACGACTTCGAGGATTTCGAGCTGACGGGACCGGTCGATGCGCTGCGGGCCGCGGGAGCCGTCGTCACCCTCGTCGGTCCGGCCCAGGGAGCCACCTATCGAGGCAAGCGGGGAGAAGCCGTCGTCACGGCCGATCTGGCTGCGGGCGCCGCGCGTCTGAAGGACTTCGACGCGCTCGTCATTCCCGGCGGTCATGCACCCGACAAGATGCGGATGCGTCACGCGATGGTCGACCTGACGCGCGACGCGATGGAGGCAGGTAAGCCGGTCGCCGCCATCTGCCACGGCCCGCAATTGTTGATCTCCGCCAACGCCCTCCGGGGACGAACGCTCACGTGCTGGCCCTCCATCGCCGTCGACATCAAGAACGCGGGGGGCCTCTACGTCGACAAGCCGGTCGTCGAGGACGGCAATCTCATCACGTCGCGCAAGCCGGACGACGTCCCGGCGTTCAGCGAGGCTATCATCCGCGCGCTCGCGGCGGTTGGCTCCCGAGTCTAAAGTAGGCTCTGGGCTTCAGGCTCCGGGCTTCAGGGGCTTCAGGCTCTGGGCTCTGGGCCCCGGGGCCACACTCATATTCTCGGCGACGGTGCCGCGGGTACGTCCTCGGGCCTGCCCCGCCGCAGCCGCGCGTAGGCCGCCGTGAACTCCACGCCGTACAGCAGGATCACCGCCTGGATATAGACCCAGAACAGGAATACGACGACCGCGGCAATCGATCCGTTGACGCGGGTGAAGCGCGTCATATCCCCCATGTACCAGGAGAATCCCTCGAGGGTGCCTTTCCAGAGCACCCCCGTCACCAGCGCACCAATCCACACATCGCGAAACCGCACCTTGGCATTCGGAACGAAGTAGTAAACGAGGCCGACGACGAGGATGAAGAGCAGGGTGGTCGTGTTCCTCATCGTCAGGCTCCGCAGCACTTCCAGCCCGGGGAAATTCGTCAGAACGCCCGCGAACCAGGTCGCGCTGACCACTTTCGAGGCGCTGATCAGCAGGAGGACGACCACGAACATGAAGGCGGCGACCGACAGCATGAGAAAAGAGAACAGCTTGTGCTTCCAGAAGCTGCGCTGCTTCTCGACGCCCCACGCGTAGTTGACCGCCGTGCTGACGGCGCCGAACATACCCATCGCACCCCAGATGAGGGCGATCGTGCCGCCGACTCCGACGGTGAACTGGCTGTTGCGGAAGCTGTCGAGTTGCCCGGTGATGAAGTCGAACTGCGTCGGAAAGTACCGGAGGACGAACACCAGGACCTGAGTGCGCTTGGCTTCGTCGGCGGTCGCTCCACCGAGAATCGCGAGCGCCAGCAGAAAAAACGGGAAGAGGGACAGGAGCGAGTAGTAGGCGATCGACGCCGCGTGCGTCAGGTCGTCCCGGTTGTAAAACCCGAGGAATCCCCGCCAGGCGGAAAGGCCGGTGAGGAGCAGGAGCTCTCGCGCTTTCCGGCCAACCGCCCTTAGCCGTGTCACGCCGCCATTATGTCAGGACGATCGCCCCTCGACGTGGCCAGGACGGCTCTGAGCCATGTCCCGGGGTCGCGCCGACTGCGCCCATGCCTCCCGGACCTGACTGGTCATGTACGCAGGAATGCTCGCACCCAGCCACACCTGAATGCCACGCAGAACCAGGCGTCGCAGCGGCGGCGTCGTGATCACCACGTACGCCGCCGCCACGCCTGCGGAAATGAGTACCACGTTCCCGACCGTGCGTGCGTTGGCACTCGTCATGGACGTCTAGGTACGACGGGGACCGGTCGAGGACGGACCGTCGTGACTGCGGACTACTGGAGCCGGTCGCCTCGGAACCGTACGTGTTGGCTGTCTCGCGAACGTATTTCTGCGCCTCTTCGGCGCCCTTGGCCACGGCGTCGCCGGCCTTGTTGTACATCTCGCGTCCGCGCTCCGCCCACTGACCCGCCGATTCGCCCGCCCGACGAGCGGTCTCGGACGCCGTGTTGCCCAGATTCGCAGCCTGCTCCGACAGCTGGCTGCGCAGTTCCGTGCCGGCCTTCGGCGCGAACAGCATGCCCAGGCCCGCCCCGAGCACCGTCCCTGTGAGGAGACCCATCACGAAACCGCCGCCGACGCCTTCGGCCGAGCGCGAATCGTGGTTGAAACGATCAAATCCATCTGCCATAAATGCCTCCAGTGTGATTCAGAATTTAGACTCTACCCGCTGCGCTCGCCGGCGGCTGAGGCCGTGAGCTGAGAAGCTGCTCGAGTGCGACTCGAATTCCGCGGACGACGCCGACCACCCGGCTGGTCTTCACGTGCACGTTCGCCCGCAACCGATCGGCCGTATCATCCACACGGTCGATGGTGGTTCGGATCGCCTGATCGACCCGTTCGGTCTCTTCCTTTACCGTCTCGGTCACGCCCTTGACGGTGTCCAGGATGGCGTTGACGCGGGCCATCGCAGGCGCTATCTGCCGCTGTTCCAGCCCCTCCACAAGCGCCATCACCCGTCGATACAGTATCCAACCGCCGATACCGGCACCAATGACCAGCAACGCCTCGAGGAGGCTCACAACGGCCATGATACCGAGGAGCAGGTTGGTTGTGCTCAGACTTCCCTCCATGACGGTGTCCCTCAGAACGGCGTCTGGTTGACGCTCGGATAACGAATGTTGTTGGAGCCGGCGGCGGTCGCTTCTGTCAGCAACTTCCAGCTCTCCTGGGCGATGCCGGCCGCTTTCTCAATCGTCAGGCGAGAGCTGTTGAGTTCGCGCGCCCAATCATCGAGCGCCGGTTCGAACCGCCGGCGCAATTCGCGCCCGCGGTCGGTGAAGAAGAAATACCCTGCGATTCCGCCAATCACCGCCCCCGTAATCGTCGCCAGTGCTGCGTGCGAGTTGTCGCTCACTCCTGCCCTCCAGTCGCGCAATCGTTGACAACAACAGTTCAAACTTTGTGCCACCCTCCGCCGGGCGAACGCGTTCGACCCTGAGCACGCAGGATCGGAGGCGCGTACGCTCTGTATCCCGCGGGGTGATGCGTGCAAGAGGTAAGCCCGGCGTGCCGGGAGAATCCTAGCGGGCGGCGGGCTCCTGCGGCGACTGGGGCGACGGCGTGCGAGCGGACTTGCCGGCGTCCCGGATGTCGTGCTTTTTCATCTTGCTGTAGAGAGTCGGGCGGTACAACCCCAGTATCTGCGCCGCTTCCTGCTTGTTCCAATTGGTGCGCTGCAGCGTCTGGAGGATCGCCATCTTCTCAATTTCGGCAAGCGTACGGTGCGGCGGCACCACGAAATCGGTTGAGCTGGTTGACTCCTCGCGAATCGATTCGGGCAGGTCACCCACGGTGATTTCGCTGCCTTTGGCGACCAGGATGGCCCGTTCGATGGCGTTTTCAAGCTCGCGCACGTTGCCCGGCCAGCGGTTGCGGATGAGGAGGTGGTAGACGGACGGCGCCAGAGATTTCACGTTCTTCTGATACCGCTGCCTGAACTTGTCGATGAAGTGGTCGCAGAGCAGGGGGATGTCCTCGGTGCGCTCCCGCAGCGGGGGGACCCGCAGCGTGATGGTGTTGATGCGGAAGTAGAGGTCTTCCCGAAGCCGTCCATCCCGCAGCGCCGCGTCGAGGTCGATATTGGTCGCGCAAATCAGGCGGAAGTCCACATGTACGATCCGGTCGCTGCCGATCGGCCGATACTCTCGTTCCTGCAATACGCGAAGCAGCTTCGTTTGCAGGTAGGGCGGCATCTCGCCGATCTCGTCGAGCAGCAGCGATCCGCCCTCCGCCATCTCGAAGAGCCCCTCCTTGTCCATCGTCGCGCCGGTAAACGCGCCCTTCTTGTAGCCAAAAAGCTCCGACTCAATCAGGTCCTTGGGAATCGCCGCGCAGTTGATCTTGATGAACGGGCCTTTGGAGCGCTTGCTGTGGATATGAATGGCGTTGGCAATCAGTTCCTTGCCGGTCCCGTTCTCGCCCTGGATCAGGATGTTGGCTTCGCTGGCCGCCACGCTCTCGACCAGCTCGAATAGCTCCTGCATCTTCTTGCTCTTGCCGATGATGCCGTTCCTGAACTTGTAGCGGTCCTCCAGCTTGGCCTTCAGCTGTTCGTTCTCGTCCATCAGCGACCGGCGTTTGAGCGCTTTTTCGAGCTTGTCGAGCAGGCGCTCGGCGTCCACCGGCTTCTCGAGAAAGTCGAAGGCTCCCGCCTTGAGGGCCTCGACCGATCGCGGGATATTCCCCTGACCGGTAATGACGATCACCTCCGCCTCTGGATCGACCTGCTTGAATCTGCGGACCAGTTCGATGCCATCGACGTCCGGAAGCATCATGTCGGTCACGACGGCGTCCGGGCGCCATGTCCTGAAGATCTCCTCGCCGCGTGTGCCGATGAGCGCGGTCCGCACTTCGAAGCCCGAGTGCTCCAGCAGGATCTTCAGCCATTCCGTCATCGACGGTTCGTCATCGATGGCAAGAACTCGCCGCTTCCGTTTCAAACTCATGAAGGCTGAGTTTGTATCGAATTTGCGAACTCGGTCAATACACATTCAGCTAAAACGTTGGTAAATCCTACATGTTGTGTCTGCCTAATACTCATGAGATGGTCGGCTATCTCATGCTGAATCAACCGATTGGGAGCTCGAACGTCGCGCTAACTTGACCATGGAGGCCGTGCTTATAATCGGGAGATGCCGGAAGCCGCACCGTCGCCACGCCTGTCGCCCCCCGCCCGCAGCGCTCAGACTACCGACTGAAATGGTCGTCCTCGAATCCCGCATCGACCCCTCCGATCCCCTCTTTCAATCCAACCGCGACCATTTGCAGCAGCTCGTGGACGAGCTTTCCGAGCGAATGGCTCGTGCGCGGGACGGCGGGGGTCCCAAGTATTTGCAGCGGCACGTCGCCCAGGGGAAGCTCCCGGTGCGCGAACGCATCGAGCGTCTTCTCGATCCGGGCTCCCCGTTTCTCGAGCTGTCGCCGCTCGCGGCGATCGGCATGTACAACGACGAGGCGCCCGCAGCCGGGATTGTGACCGGCGTCGGCCGCGTGTCGGGACGCGAGGTGCTGATCGTCGCCAACGACGCCACGGTCAAGGGCGGGACCTACTACCCGATGACCGTGAAAAAGCACGTGCGCGCGCAGCAGGTCGCGCTCGATAACCGGCTGCCGTGCGTCTATCTCGTCGATTCCGGAGGGGCGTTCCTGCCGCTGCAGGCCGAAGTCTTCCCGGACCGTGAGCATTTCGGCCGCATCTTCTTCAATCAGGCCCGCATGTCGGCCGAACGCATCCCGCAGATCGCCGTAGTGATGGGCTCGTGCACCGCGGGCGGCGCATACGTTCCCGCCATGTCCGACGAAACGATCATCGTCAAGGGAACGGGGACCATCTTTCTGGGGGGCCCGCCTCTCGTCAAGGCCGCCACGGGCGAAGAGGTCACCGCCGAGGAGCTCGGCGGAGCCGATGTGCACACGCGGTTCTCGGGGGTGGCCGACTATCTGGCCGAAGACGACGACCATGCGCTCGCGCTGTGCCGAACGGTGATTTCGACGCTCAACACCGTCAAGCCGGCGCCTGCGGATGTGACCACGCCGGAAGAACCGAAGTACGACCCGGCCGACATCTACGGCATCGTCAACGCCGACCCTCGGAAGCCGTATGACGTGCACGAAATTATTGCGCGCCTCGTGGACGGCTCGCGGTTCGACGAGTTCAAGGAGCGCTACGGGGCCACCCTCGTGACAGGCTTCGCCCGGCTCCACGGCTTCCTGGTCGGTATCGTCGCCAACAACGGGGTGCTGTTCTCGGAGTCTGCGCTGAAGGCGACGCACTTCATCGAGTTGTGCAATCTTCGCGGTATCCCCCTCATCTTCCTGCAGAACATCACCGGCTTCATCGTCGGGCGCCAGTACGAACGGGCGGGCATCGCGAAGGACGGAGCCAAACTCGTGCATGCCGTGGCGAACTCGGTCGTGCCGAAGTTCACGGTGGTTATCGGAGGATCATTTGGCGCCGGCAACTACGCGATGTGCGGCCGCGCGTTCGAACCGCGGCTGCTCTGGATGTGGCCCAACGCCCGCATTTCGGTCATGGGGGCCATGCAGGCGGCATCGGTTCTCACGACGGTCAAGCGTGACCAGTCCGCCCGGGAGGGCAAGTCGTTCGGCGAGGACGAGGATCGAGCCATCCGCCAGCCGATCCTCGATCAGTACGAACACGAGGGCTCGCCCTATTACTCGACGGCGCGACTGTGGGACGATGGCATCCTCGATCCAACGAGGACGCGACAGGCACTCGCCCTCGGGCTGTCGGCCGCGTTCAACGCGCCGATTCCACCGCCGAAGTTCGGCGTGTTCAGAATGTGATCGGAACAGGCTTTCGGCTTCGGGCTTTGGGCTTCGGGCCAGAAGCCAAGAGCCTGGAGCCCAGAGCCGGTCTTGTCGCCATGGCGTACGAATTTCTTTCAACCAGACGCGACGGGGCGGTGGAGTACCTCACCCTCAACCGTCCCGATGTGCGGAACGCGTTCAACGAGCAGATGATTGCCGAGTTGGCTGCGTGGGCGTCGTCGCTAGCGGAGCCGGCGAAACAACATGAGGTTCGTGCCGTCGTGCTCGCCGGGGCGGGCCCGGCCTTCTGCGCCGGCGCCGACGCGAAGTGGATGGCGAGCGCCCTGGGATACACCGAAGCCGAAAACCTTCGCGATGCACAGGCGATGGCGGCGATGTTCCAGTCGCTCGACGAGTTGCCCGTGCCAGTGATCTGCCGGATCCAGGGGGCCGCCCTCGGGGGCGGCGCGGGGCTGGCGGCGGTTTCGGACATCGTGGTCGCGGAGCACGACGCCGTCTTTGGTTTCACAGAGGTGAAACTTGGCATCGTGCCTGCGATTATCAGTCCGTTCGTCCTCGCGAAAATTGGTCAGTCGGCCGCGCGCGAGCTGTTCCTGACGGGGACGCGCTTCCCCGCCGCGCGCGCCAGGGAGATCGGCCTCGTTCACGCGGTGGTGACGCGCGCCGTGCTCGATGCGGAAGTATCGGAACGCGTCGGCGCGATCCTGGCGGCCGGGCCCGATGCCGTGATGGCGGTGAAAGCGCTCATCCGCGAGATCCGGGGACGTTCGCCTTCCGACGCGGCAGCCACGACCGCGAGCGTTATTGCGAAGCGGCGCGTCTCCGCGGAAGGCCAGGAAGGGTTGAGGGCGTTTCTGGAAAAGCGGAAGCCGTCATGGTCCGGGTAAGCTATCCACCACGGAGGACACAGAGGACACGGAGGTTGAACGATACGACTATTCCTCCGCGTCCTCTACGTCCTCTGTGGTGGAGATTGTTGTGATCCGGCGCCTCCTCATCGCCAACCGCGGCGAGATTGCCCTTCGCATCATCCGCGCGTGCCGCGAGATGGCGATCGAGACGATCGCCGTGTACTCGGACGCGGATGCGGACGCTCCGCACGTCGCAGCGGCCGATCGTGCGGCGGCCATCGGACCTGCACCGGCATCGGAAAGCTACCTCTCCATCCCCAGACTTCTCGGTGCGGCGCGAGCGCACGGCGCGGACGCTGTCCATCCAGGATACGGGTTCCTGTCCGAGAGCGCGGCGTTCGCCCGCGCCTGCGAGGGCGCGGGGCTGACGTTCGTCGGCCCGCCTTCGGAGGTGATCGCCCGCATGGGATCGAAAATCGAAGCCCGGCGGATCATGCAGGCAGCCGGTGTGCCGATCGTGCCGGGAGAGACGCCGGACGATCAGTCGGACCAGGGCGTCGAGCGGGCGCTCGGCCGCGTGGGGTATCCCGCCCTGGTGAAGGCGTCGGCCGGCGGCGGCGGAAAAGGCATGCGCGAGGTGCGCGAGCCCGAAGGCGCGCTCGAGGCCGTTCAGGCTGCTCGCCGTGAAGCGATCTCGGCATTCGGCGACGGCTCGCTCTACGTCGAGCGGCTGATCGATCATCCCCGCCACGTCGAGGTGCAGATATTCGCGGATCAGCAGGCGCACGTCACGCACCTCTTCGAGCGAGAGTGCTCCGTTCAGCGCCGCCACCAGAAGGTCATCGAGGAGAGCCCGTCGCCGGCACTGACGCCCGGGCTGCGGGCACGGATGACCGCGGCGGCCGTCGCGGCCGCTCGTGCCGCCGGCTACAGGAATGCGGGCACGATTGAGTTCCTCGTCGAAGGGCATGGCGACGCAGCGGCGTTTTATTTCCTCGAGATGAACACGCGCCTGCAGGTGGAACATGCCGTCACGGAAGCCGTCGCGGGTGTCGATCTCGTGCGCGCCCAGCTTCTGGTTGCCGCAGGCGAACAGCTGCCCTGGCCGGAAGGATCGCTCGTCCAGCGCGGCCACGCCATCGAGGCGCGCGTCTACGCCGAGGACCCCGCCCGCGGGTTCCTGCCCCAGGCCGGCCGGATCCTCCTGTATCGCGAGCCGTGCGGTCCGGGCCTGCGAGTCGACGCAGGTGTCGTGGAAGGCAGCGAAGTGTCGGTGTACTACGATCCGCTGCTGGCGAAGGTCATCGCGTCCGGTGAAACACGCGAGGCGGCAATCGCGCGGCTCGTCGCCGCGCTTCGCGACTATCCCATCCTCGGAGTCCGCACGAATATTCCGTTCCTGATCGCGGTGCTCGAGCATCCACGATTTCGAGCCGGTGATGTCGATACCGGATTCCTGGACCAGAACGACGCCATCGCTGACGTTTCCGACGAGCTTCCTCCGTTTCTGCGTGAGGCGCTTGGGGACCTCGACGTGAGCAGTGCTTTCCCGCCCCAAGCCCAAAGCCGGGGGTCCGAAGTCGATCCTTGGGCGACGCTCCGAGGTTGGCGTCTGTGAGGGTCACGCAAATGGGTGACGGCAAGTACCTCGTCGACCGCGAGGGCAGGAACGAAATCATCTACGTGGCCGGGCCGGCGACCGATCGATGGATCTTCTGGAATGGACGGATCTTTCGAAGCAGGCAGCGTGGCGACGCCGATGGCGACCGGATTGCCGGACCTGATAAGGTCCGGCCTACCTCCGTCCGCGCGGCAGCACAATCTTTGACCGCTCCCATGCCCTCGCGTGTCAGCAAGATTCTGGTCCAGACGGGTTCGGCCGTAAAGAAAGGCGCCACGCTGATCGTGCTCGAAGCCATGAAGATGGAACTGCCAGTCCGCGCACTGGCCGACGCGACTGTCGTCACGGTACATTGCCGCGAAGGCGAACTGGTTCAGGCCGATGCGGTCCTCATCGATCTGAAGTAGGGCGGACCTTATCAGGTCCGCCCTGCTCATGAACTATGACTTAGTCATATATGAAGAAACACCTGACGATCGTCGAGGTTGGTCCGCGCGACGGGCTGCAGAACGAGCGCACGGCCGTAAGCACCGCCGACAAGGTCGAGTTCGTCAATCGTCTGAGTGCGGCAGGTCTGCCGGTGATCGAAGTCTCCGCCTTCGTCAGCCCCCAGTGGGTGCCCCGGATGGGCGACGCGGCAGAGGTGTTCGCCGCCATGACCCGTCACCCGGGCACGCGCTATACGGCGCTGGTCCCCAACACGGTTGGCCTCGAGCGCGCGCTTGCGGCCGGCGTCACCGAGGTCGCCGTCTTTGCGTCCTCCACGGAAACGTTCAGCCGCAAGAACATCAACCAGAGCATCGGCGACTCACTCGTCACCTATGGAGAGGTCTGCCGGCGTGCCCAGTCTGCCGGGGTTCGCGTTCGGGGATACCTGTCGACAGCTTTCGGGTGTCCTTTCGAAGGGACGGTGCCGCCGCAGCAGGTGGCCGATGTCGCGGCGCGTCTGTACGGGCTTGGCGTGTTCGAAGTCGCGCTCAGCGATACGATCGGCGTCGCCCACCCCGGTCAGGTGCCGGGGGTACTCGACGCCGTGCTGGCGCGGGTACCCGGCGACCATCTCGCCCTGCACTTCCACGACACTCGCGGCACCGCGCTCGCCAACGTCCTGACCGCGCTGCCGTTCGGCATCACGACGTTCGATGCGTCAGCCGGCGGACTCGGCGGCTGCCCGTACGCGCCCGGTGCGGCCGGCAATCTCGCGACCGAGGACCTCGTTTACATGCTTGATGGATTGGCGATCGAAACGGGAGTGTCGCTGACGGCGTTGAGCGAGGCCTCGGCCTTTATCGCCTCACGCCTGGATCATCCTCTGCCGTCGCGGTATGCGCAAGCAGAGCGCTCGAAGAAAGAGGTTTACTAACCTCTTCTTCCTCGAGAACTCTTACGACCTCGTCGTATGGGTGCATGTTGATCGCGTCGTAGTCCGGCGGGCAGCCGAACTCGCGCTGCTGTGGCGCGGTGGGATTCCCGAGGGTGACGCACAAGCCACAGCCGATACAAAGGTCCGCCCGCACCGCGCACACCATCCGGCCGTCGCGATCGGGCTCTTCGACGATGCAGCCGGCCACCGGGCACGCGGCCTGGCAGATCGAGCAAGCGAAGGCGCCGAAACACTGATCGGGATCAATGACGGCGATCGTCTTCGGGGCCTTCTTTCGCGGCCCCGACATCATCTTGGTCCACACTGTGGGAATTATAACTGATCAGCGGAGCACGCTGCCGATAGGCGGGTCGCCCGCTTCGGGCATGTCGCTCCACAGCGTGGCATTGTGCTCCCACAGCTGCGAGTTGGAGTTCGTCCCGAAGAAGCGCACGTTTCCGGCGCCAATGGGATCGGCCGCGACCGCGTACCCCCTCCCCGTCAGCCCGGGCCCGAGTCCGTTACACGACGCTGGCGCTCCGGCGAACGGCGCGGCATCCAGCCGGAACCTGTAGTTGCTCTTCTGCACGATGTCGGCGTCGCCCATGCCGCCGCCGACAAAGGGCTCGTTGCTACCCGGAGGCGCGGTGCCAAGCACGGTCAGAGTGGGCGCGTAGAACCCGCTGCCGCACGTCAACGCAAACGTCAACTCCGCACTAGCCACCGTCCGCAGCGTGCCAATCGCGGAGGCTGCCCCGGCGGCTTGCTTGGCCAGCAATAGCCGGGGAACCGCGATGCTGGAAATCAAGCCGATGATGCCGCAGACAAATACCAAGTCGAGCAGCGCGAACCCAGCTGATTTGCGGATAGTGGTCACGTGTTCGGACGTGCTGCAGAGTTCGTACCGGAGCGGTCGTACTGTTATGTTCTTGTTTCACAATTATTTACGTGACTTGCAGGCAGGCCCGTTCGTGACACTTTCTGTCACAGCTCAAAGGTCATGACAATAGTTGACACCTGGTCTGGCTACCCTGCTTCGAGCAAACGTTGGCTGATGCCGTTGACCAGTTGGCGATCTTCGTCCGACAGATCCTCGAGAATGCAGTCGATGGCCTCGACGATGAGGCGCCACTGGGCCAGCCCTGTCACGACGCTCAGGGCATTGAGGCGCGCTTTGATTTCTGCCGGCACGCGAATGCTCAACTGCGGGTAGTCCGTTACCTTCTCGCCGGCTCGGGCTCCAGCTGGTGGACGGCCCGAACGGCGAGGGACGCTCTCTTCAGCCATAAATTCGCTCTCCGGATGAGCCATTACGCGATTTCCATGCCAGACCCATATCAGATCGTGCATCCGCCCCGGACTCGATTTTGCTTTAACATCTGCCCATGAGGTATCAGCCGCGCACTGCGACAACAACTTTCCTGGTGGTATGGTTGTCGGCCGCTCTTCTGGCCGCTCAAACAAAGGTCACACCGCCCGAAAACAAGTACACCCCTGCTCAGGACGTCCAGTTGGGTCGTGAAGCGGCGGCCGAGGTCGAAAAGCAGTTGCCTGTACTGCGCGACGATGCGGTCACGTCCTATATTGAGGGCATCGGCGAGCGGTTGGCGGCGGAAATTCCGAACGATTTGAAACACTCCGAATTCAGGTACACCTTCAAGGTCGTCAACGTGCGCGAGATCAACGCGTTCGCCCTGCCGGGCGGACCGATGTACCTCAACCGCGGAATGATCGAGAAGGCGGCGACTGAAGGCGAAATGGCCAGCGTCATGGCCCACGAGCTGAGCCACGTCGCGCTGCGCCACGGCACGGCGCAGGCGAGCAAAGCGACGAAGTACGAGATAGGCGCACTCGCAGGCGCGGTGATCGGCGCGATCATCGGCGGCAATCTCGGCACGGTCGTCTCGCAGGGCGCCCAGTTTGGCCTCGGCACCGCGTTCCTGCGTTTCAGCCGTGACTACGAACGGCAGGCGGATCTTCTCGGGGCCCAGCTCATGGCACGGGCCGGCTACGACCCGCGCGAGATGGCCAACATGTTCAAGACCATCGAGAAAGAAGGCGGCTCCGGTGGGCCGGAATGGCTGAAGAGTCACCCCAACCCCGCCAACCGCCAGGCCGCGATCCTCAAGGAAGCGCAATCGCTCCAGGTCGATAATCCGATTCGCGACTCTCGCGGTTTTGAACAAACGAAGACGCGTCTGCGGGGCATGTCCCCCGCGCCGACCACCGAGGAAGCCGTCAAGAACGCAGAACGTCGAGGAGGCGGGACCAGCGGTCGAACCGGCACCAGCGGACGCGCCGGCGATGTTCCGGTTGGCCGTGTCGAGCCACCCTCGACGCGATACACCACCTACGACGAAGGCGGTGTCTTCCGGGTAGCCGTTCCTGCGAACTGGCGCGAGCTGCAGGACAGTGACACGGTGACCTTTGCGCCGCAAGGCGGATACGGCACACTCAACGGGCAGAATGTGTTTACTCACGGAATCCAGATTGGTCTGGCGCGCAACGAAACGCACAACCTGCAGGCTGCCACAGACGAGCTGATCGCCGCCTTCGCGCGCGGAAATCCCGATCTGGGTCGTGCGACAGGCTACCAGCGCGTCACGGTGGACGGCCGTCCGGGCCTGCGTACCACGATGACGAACGTCAACGAGGCAACCGGTAATCCGGAAAGCATTCAGCTGGTGACGACCGATGTGGGGAACGGCGACCTGCTGTATGCGATCGGCGTCGCGCCGCGCGACCAGTTCAACGCGTATCGACCTGTGTTCGACCGGATCGCAGGATCGATCAGGCTAGCGAATTAGCAGCGGCCGCTCGAACCAGGCGACGTCCCAGAAGCGATTGAATTTTCGACCGACCGCCGATAGTGTGCCGACCTCCCGGAATCCACACCGCTTGTGCAGTGCGAGCGAGGCGTCGTTGGGGAGCGTCATGCCGGCCACGATCCGATTGATGTCCTCGTCCACGAGCGATTCGAACAGCGCTCCGTAGAGCGCCGTACCGATGCCGCGGTGCACGCAGTCCGCCCGGCAGTAGATGCTTGACTCCACGGTCGTGTCGTACGCGGCCTTGGGCCGGAATCGGCTCGTCGTCGCGTATCCCACTGCCTGCCCGCCACCATCATCTGCCACGAGCAGACGGTAGCGCCCGCCACGAGTGTGCTCGTCGAACCACCCGCGTCGCTCGTCCACGGCGAACGGCTCCAGGTCGAAAGTGATCGGCGCGTTGACGATGTAATAGTTGTAGATGGCGGTCAGAGCCGGCAAATCGGCTTCGAGAGCGGGTCGTATGAATGCGTTCGGGCGCACGAACACACGCGTCAGGGGGTTCGTCCCCGGCGGCGCGCCAGCATGATGGTCGTAACTGCGAGGATGATCTCGTCGACGAATGGCAGCGGATCCGGCACGAGCAGATCGATGACAAACAGCACGGCGAAGAGCGCCACCAGCGTGCGCGAACCCAGCTTAGCCAGAAGAGGCCACAACCATCTCATGGCGTGCTACGGCCTCCCCGCTGATTCCAGCACGGACTCGAGCGTCTTGACCGCTTCGGCGGCGCGGGCGTTGGCGCCGAGATCGAGCTTGCTGGCCAGCCGCTGCGCCTCCTCGATGGGCCCCTGCGCGGACTGCAGCAACTGCATCTCCTCTTCGCGATCGAGCCGCTCGAGCCGCTGCACGGCGCGGGTGACGGCCGCGCGGGCCTCCTCCAGGTGGCGGCTCGCCTCGCCGAAATTCGTATTGTAGATATCCGTTCTCGCGGCCAGCGCCGCGCCGCGCGCCTCGAGCAGCTCGTTGCGCAGTTCGGACCGCTCCAGTGCCCGCTCGATGGTCGACCTTCCTGATGCTCCCCACAGAAACCCGGCCAGAAGCGCGACCAGCACTGCCGCGATACCGCTCAGAATCATCTTGGCCATTGCGCTGCCTCCCATCAGAACACGAACCAGGCGGTCAGGAAGATACCGACCATCGCAAATGCGAGCCCGACCTTCACGGCCGTGCCGATCACAAACCCGATCCACGCCGCCATGCCTGCGCGGCCCGCGCGCCGCAGGTCCTGATGGGCCGTCAGTTCGCCAACCACCGCGCCCGCGAACGGACCGACAATCAGACCCGGCAGTCCGAAGAACAGCCCCACGGCCATCCCCACAGCAGCGCCGAACATCGCCCGGCGGCTCGTACCGAATCGTTTCATGCCGAGTGCCATCATCGCCGCATCGACGAAGTAGGTGGCTGCGGCGACGATGCCGAGCACAACAATAGTGGCGGCGCTGACGCGGACGAAGCCATCAGACCAGGCGGCCAGCCAGAGACCGGCGAAGATCAGCATGGTTCCCGGAATTGCCGGCAGAACCACCCCGGCAAGACCGACGATCACGAGGACCACGGCGACGGCGAGAAGCAGGGAAATATCCCGTCTGCAAACAGCGCGGGTCGATCGCCGCGCTACTTCACGGCGAACACCCAGACGGCGCCGCCGTCAGGAACTTCGGGATACTCACCCGGGTAGATGGCATTCAGCCGCGCATTCACTCCCCGCGCGTCCACGCCCCAGCCGGACTGCACCGCGATGTACTGCGTGCCGTCCACGCTGAACGACGCCGGCGTGCCGAGCACACCGGAGTTGGTCGGAAACTCCCACAGGACTTTCCCGTTCGAGGCGTCGTACGCGCGGAACATCCGATCGTTGGTGCCGCCGCTGAACACCAGCCCGCCGGCCGTAGCAAGCATGGGGCCCCAGTTGACGGATTTCGGGAATCGGTGCGTCCACACCCGTTGACCCGTATCGACGTTCCAGGCCTGCACCTCGCCGAAATGCTCGGCGCCCGGCGCGACGAAGAAGCCGAGCGACGCACCCGTGAAGCTGCGGCCCGGGACGTACTCGACTTCCCGCCCGATCGACGTGCCGCAGATATTCTCGTTGGCCGGAATGTAGATCATCCGCGTCTCGGGGCTGAACGCGATGGGCGGCCAGTTCTTGCCGCCCGAGAGCGACGGGCAGTGCTCGACCATCTTGCCGGTTCCGGGCTTGTGGGCCAGGTCGACGTCCGGGCGTCCCGTGACGGGGTCGAGGCTCTTGAACACGTTCTGCTTGACGAAGGGCTTCCCTTCGACGAAGTTGATCTTGCCGCTCGTGCGCTCGAGGAACCAGAGGTAGCCGTTCCGTCCGACGTTGATCAAGCCGTTGATCGTCCGGCCATTGCGCCGGAAATCGACCAGAATCGGCGGCGAGACCTCGTCCCAGTCCCACGACTCGTTCGGCTGGTACTGAAAGTGACCCTTGATCTGTCCGGTTGAGGCATCGATCGCGACGGTTGACGCGGTGTAGAGATTGTCGCCGGGCCGCTGGTCGCCCATCCACGGGCCGCCATTTCCGGTTCCCCAATACACCAGATTGGTCTGGGCATCGTAATTCCCGGTTACCCACGTGGCCGCGCCGCCGGTCTTCCATTCATCGCCTTTCGGCCAGGTCTCGCTGCCAGGCTCGCCGGGTGCAGGCACCATGAAGGCCTTCCAGGCTTCAGCGCCGGTATCGACGTTATAGGCCGCGACGAAGCCTCTGATCCCAAGCTCCCCGCCGGAGATCCCGACCAGCACTTTGCCGTCGGCGACGAGCGGCGCCGCCGTCATGTAGTAGCCGTTCTTGTTTTCCTCGACCTTCGCGGTCCACACCTCCTTGCCGGTTCTCGCGTCGAGGGCCACGAGTATCGCGTCGGCGGCGGCGAAAAACACTTTGTCGCCGTGCAGCGCGACGCCGCGGCTCGTCCGGTGGAGGACGATCGCGTCGTCTGCCAGTGGTCTTCCGGTAGCGCCAGAGAATCGTGCCGGCCTTCGCATCGAGGGCGATCACCTGATTGCCCGGCGTCGCGACGAACATCACGCCGTTGTTCACGATCGGCGGCGCTTCGTGGCCGCTGACCTGGCCGGTGGTCAACACCCAGACCGGCTGGAGCCGGCCGACATTGCCCGCAGTGATTTGCTTGAGCGGACTATGGCCCCAGCCGTTGTAGGTGCGGCGGATCGACAGCCAGTCCGTGTCTTCCGGGTTCTTCAGGCGTTCGGTCGTGACTGCCTTGTAATTCTGCAGAACCCGCGGGACCGGGGCGGGCGGCGGCGCCGGCGGCGGTGGCGCCTGAGGCTGCTGCTGCGCCCACGCCGCGCCGGCGATCAGCAGAATGGCGAAGACGCTTTTCGACCGATTCATCGCGTGCCTCCTTCAGGCAGACTGCAAACCGACAAACAGCTTAACTGAGAATCATTCCTTGCGACCGGCCCAGTTGAGGAGGACGGTTAGGGGCGAAGGCGCCGCGTCCTCGCGCTCCACGAGCATCAGGAACCTCCGGTCATTGGAGACGCTGTACCGGTACCGCGGAAAAGGTTGCAGCGCGCCGCCTACGTCGCGTGACGAACAGAGGGACGGGCTGACCGGGTTCCGACGACCTGGCCGTTCGATGCGAACCCGAGCGGAACGCGCCATGAGCCGGTCATCCAACGCGATGTAAAACAAGCCTTTGCCGTCGGGTTGCCAGCGCACCTGAGCGCCGCCCTTAGCGGAAACAGGCACTTTGCCTCCAGCGTTTCCGCCTGAAGCTGAAAACGGCTGAATGTAGATCTCATATCGGCCCGACTCGTCCGACTCGTACGCGATCCATTTTCCGTCGGGAGAGAATTGCGCGAGCCGCTCGTTCGACTTCGTCCGTACGACTGGAAACGGGCGGCGATCGCCATCCATGGGCAGCGTCCAGATGTCATAGCCTGACTTGGGATCGCCGCTGAAGTACAGCAGGAAACGGCCGTCCCGCGACCAGTCAGACGGGGCCTTGACCTCGGGCGTCGCCATCAACAGTTCCTCGTTCCCCATTCCACTGGTGGGCTTCAGATAGAGATCCAAGCTGCCATTTCTCGTCGAGCTGAAGACGATCCGGGTGCCGTCCGGTGACCAGACAGGGAATATGTCATCACCGGGATCCGCCGTGAACCGGTTCAGCCCGCCCCTCCCCGTGTCGAGCAGGTAGACGTCGGAATTTGTTTCCACCCGTCTGAACACCGCCACCCGGCGGCCATCGGGTGAGAGCGACGGTGAAGCAGAAAGAGCGGGGTCGGGATCGCCTATGGTCCCAATCTCCTTGCCGGATCGATCGAACCATACGAGCTGGAGCGCCAGACCTGCCGAACCAGCGCGATAGACGATAGGGCCGGCATCAGACACGGACAACGCCGATCGACCGTCGATATCGAATGCGACCCGTTCGGCGACCGGAAACGGATTGCCGCTCAGCAGGCGTCGAGCCGGATCGAAGTCCTGCGCAAACAGCGTCCCCTGGCGAACGAAGAGCAGGTGCCCCGACGGCGCGAACACAGCGGCCCCGTCCGACGGAAGCAGGCGTTTGGTCTCCGAGCTCCCGAGCTCACCGACATAAACACCCCTGGCTTCCGGCGAGCCGAGGACATAGAAAAGGAAATGAGTTCCATCGGGAAGAAACTGGGGGAAGCCGTGGCCCGCCTGCAGCGGCGGCTCCACGCGGGTCACGCTGGCGGGCGCGCCACCCGCGGCCGCGATACGGAAGATCGGGGTTGCCGGCGACGGGGCAAAGAGTACCGCGCCGTCGCGGCTCCAGGCGCCACCGTTGCCGAATGGCGCGTCCGCCAGGATTGTGGGCGATCCGGCGTCGATGTCGATCCGCTTGAGCTTGCCATCCGCGAAGAACGCCACCGTGCGGCTGTCGGGGGACCAGAACGGAAGCCGGGCCGTGTCGGTCCCTTCCATCGGCCGCGCCGATTCGGAACCGAGCAACCGCAGCCACAACCGCGGCCGTCCTTCGGAAGTGGCCACGAACACAATCTTCTGCCCGTCTGGCGAGATCGCCAGCGACATCGGTTCCGGCGTCGGCGGCGTGACAATGTCGACGCGCATCTCGGCAGCCGGCGCCGGCGGACGCGACGACGAGACGGCCCACACGCCCGCAATCAAAGCAACGACACCCAGGGCCGCCAGCCTCCGATCCACCCGATCCGGTCGCGGCTTCCTGCAACGCCCGGCGTCACACCATCCTCGGTATGAGGTGCTTTCAGCGCGTCGTCGATTTCGATGCGCGCGTCGGCGATGTCGTGCAGCCGAAGCTTGCGGTCCTTCTGAAGCGAGCGGCGCAGCAACCGCCGGATGCTCTCGGGCGTCTCGGCCGGCAGTCGACGCCAGTCCGGATCGGACTTCAGCACTTCACTGAGAATCTCGCTCACCGAGTCGCCGCGAAACGCGGCATATCCGGTGAGCATCTCGTACAGCACGCATCCGAATCCCCACACATCCGACGTCCGGTCCGCTTCGAGACCCTTCGCCTGTTCCGGCGACATGTACGCCGCCGTCCCGAGAATCATTCCGGGCCGTGTTGCCGCGATCATGGTCGGCGAGCTCGACAGGCCGGCCCCGCTGCCTTCGACCTCCCGCGCTTTCGCCAGCCCGAAGTCCAGCACCTTGACCGTGCCGTCCGCGCGAACTTTGATATTCGCAGGCTTCAGGTCGCGATGCGTGATGCCCATCTCGTGGGCCGCTTCGAGCCCCTCCGCGATCTGCCTCGCGATCGGAAGTGCCTCCGACAGCGGGATCGGTCCACGCGCGATCCGATCGGCGAGGGTGGGTCCTTCGACGAGCTCCATCACAATGGCGCGGACAGCAGAAGGCCCGGAGCCCGATTCTTCGAGACCGTGAATGGATGCAATGTTGGGATGGTTGAGGGCGGCCAGTACTTGTGCTTCACGCTCGAATCGAGCGAGCCGTTCCGGGTCTCCGGCGACGAGGTCGGGGAGAACCTTAATCGCGACGTCGCGATTCAACCGTGTGTCGCGCGCGCGGTACACTTCGCCCATGCCCCCGGCGCCAAGGGGCGAAAGGACCTCATAGGGTCCGAGTCGAATTCCGGCGGAAAGAGCCATCCGGTGTTTGGACTGGGGTGAAGATGCCGGACGTAAGGCTACCCTAAAAAACACTATAGTTTTCAACTGCCGAGATGGAAGCTTCTCGATGATCTTCCGCGCGCCCGAACCGGATGTTGCCATCCCCGAGGTGGCGCTGACGCCATTCCTTCTCGAGCATGCCATGGCACGCGGCGAGAAGCCCGCGTTCGTCGACGGACCCAGCGGCCGCACGCTCACCTATCGCGATTGGGCGGAGGGTGTGCAAAGGGTCGCGACAGGATTGGCTGCGCGCGGATTCCGCAAGGGGGACGTCTTTGCGATCTACAGCCCGAACGTTCCCGAATACGCGATCGCGTTTCACGCGGTCTCTCTGCTGGGAGGCATCAACACCACGATCAGCCCGCTCTACACCGTGACGGAGTTGAGCGACCAGCTCAAGGACTCCGGCGCGCGCTACCTTGTGACGGTAGCGGCCTGTGCCGAGAAAGCGGAGCAGGCGGCCAGCGAGTCGGGCGTGCGCGAGGTGTTCGTGTTCGGCGAGTCAGAGCGCTGCACACCCTTTGATTCGCTGCTGGCAGCGGAGTGCGCTCCTCCCACCGTTCACATCGACCCGCGTGAGGATCTGGTCGTCGTTCCATATTCGAGCGGCACGACCGGCCTGCCGAAAGGGGTGATGCTGACGCACTACAACCTGGTGGCGAACATCCTCCAGACGGCGGGCGCGCTCGGCCTCCGCGAAGACGACATCATGCTGGGAGTCCTTCCCTTCTTCCACATCTATGGCATGACCGTCATCATGAACTTCGCCCTGCACGTCGGGGCAACGGTCGTCACCATGCCGCGCTTCGATCTCGAGCAATGTCTGCAGATCCTTCAGAAGTACCGCGTCACGTTTGCCAGCGTGGTCCCTCCGATCGTGCTGGCGCTGGCGAAGAGTCCGCTCGTCGACAAGTACGAGCTGCCGCACCTGCGATGTTTGTTCTCAGGCGCCGCACCGTTGACGGAGAGCGTGGCGGAGGCGGCTCGCGCGCGACTGGGCTGTCAGGTGGTTCAGGGCTATGGCCTCACCGAGACGGCTCCTGTCACGCATGCGACGCGTGCGGCCGGCGATCGGATCAGCGCGGCGAGCATCGGGCCGCCGGTCCCGAATACGGAGGCGAAAGTCGTCGACGTCACGACGGGCCGGGCGTTGGGGAGCGGCGAGGAAGGCGAGATCTGCGTGCGCGGACCCCAGGTGATGAAGGGCTACTTGAATCGCCCCGACGCCACGAGCGCGATGATCGATGCCGATGGCTGGCTGCACACCGGAGATATCGGCAACGCAGACGCGCACGGCTGCTTCTTCGTCGTCGATCGGCTGAAGGAGCTCATCAAGTACAAGGGGATGCAGATCGCACCGGCGGAGCTCGAGGCCGTGCTGCTCGGGCATCCGTCCATTGCCGACGCGGCGGTCATTCCGCTGGCGGACGACGACGCCGGGCAGGTGCCAAAGGCGTTCGTGGTGTTGAGGAGTGAACTGGCGCCCGCACATATCCTCGAGTACGTTGCCGCACGGGTGGCGCCTTACAAGAGGCTTCGATCGGTCGAAATTATCGACCAGATACCGAAGTCGCCGTCCGGAAAGATTCTTCGCAGGATCCTCGTGGAGCGTCAGCGTTCCATGTAGCGCAGGTCTTTAGACCTGCCTGTGGGCGGGACTGAAGTCCCGCGCTACAACGCTGCGCTACACGCAAACGCAAAAGTCAGGATTGCGTTCGAGTTCAAGAGGTTGAAGACGTCGATCCCGACGTTGGTGCGCGTGCGCCCGAAGCGCACGATCTGGCGACCCGGAGGGCGACTTCGTTCACGGCGGGAGGTATTCCGATCTGGTATAGAATCAGGCCGCCGTGGATTTTCGACATCTGCGCGCCTTCATCGCGGTTGCCGACGAGTCGAGCGTCACCAAGGCCGCCGAACGCCTCCATATTTCCCAGCCACCGCTAAGCCGGCACATTCGCCAGCTCGAGGAAGAGCTCGGTGTTCGCCTGTTCGTGCGGCATCGCCACGGCGTGACGCTCACCGGCGCCGGCCATCAGCTTCTTGAACAGGCGAGAGTTCTGGACAGCGCGGCGTCCGATTTCTTCGCAACGGCGAAACGGGTCACGCGGGACGACTCCCACACGGTCCGGGTCGGCATCGGGTGGGGGCTTTGGGAGCCGATTAACCGCGTGCGCGTCGAACTGGCGCGGCGCAACGACCACCCCACGATCGAGGTCATCGATCTGTACTGCTCGGACGAGGGCAACGAGCGCCTCCGGAACCAATCGCTCGACGTCGTCTTCTCGAGGCCGCCGTTCGATACCGGCGTCCTGAAAGTCGGGCCGCTCTTCAAGGAGCGGCTGATAGCGGTTCTCCGGGAAGATCATCCGCTCGCGCTGCGCAAGGCGGTCCACCTGCGCGAGCTCGCGACCGAGCCGCTGCTGCTGTGGGACCGTCACCTGATGCCCGCGGTCTACGACATCATCCTGGCGCTCTACGAAGACTGCGGCGTCCGGCCGACGACGATCGCCACGCCCGGGGCGGGACCGCACAACCACGCCGGGATGATGATGGTGGCGTCGGGCCAGGGAACCTACATCTGCATTGGCGTCCCGGTCAGCAGCCACCAGCGCGCCAGCGGCGTGGCGCTCGTGCCGATTGCCGATCCGGGGGCGGCCGTGGACATCTGCGTCGCCTGGCGCAAGAAGGAGTCGTCTGACGCGGTGCTTCAGTTCATGGACAGCGTTTGGGAGGTGTTTCCGCAGCGACGCGTTTCATAGCGAGATCGCCGCGAAGCTTCCTTGAGGAAGGGCCCGCAGAGGTTCATAATCCTCACGCCGCCAGCGATCGGTGGCTCTGATTCGAGGGGCGATATGACCATGATCGGCGATGAGGTCGTCGTCACCGCGCGGCCGTCGCGGGCCCCGGGCGAGTACCCGGGTCCTGATGGTCAGCCTGGTCCGCCCGTCCGACGGATTCTCGTGGGGCCGGCGCGCCGGCGAAGTCGTCGAATAGACGATCCTCGACCGAGTACAGCCGGGATCCTTCAGCGTTTCCCCGTGGCCGGTCTCATAACCGGCCACGGAAGCTTCTTGATCAAAGGCCTCCCCGGGTCCATAATCGCCTCACGCCGCCAGCTACCGGTGGCTCTGATTCGAGGCGACATGAACATACCCAACCGAACGCGGCTTGCACCGCTTCTCCTGGCCCTTGCCGCCGCCACGCTCGTCGTCATCCGCCCGTCGGCGCAGGGTGCGCGGGCGCCTGATATCGCGGGCGAATGGCGAGTCGACACCGCCGAGGACCCCGGGCAGCCGCCGTTTGCCAATTACCTCGGCATCGCCTTCAACGAGGCGGGCCGCCTGCGCGCGGACACGACCCCGGAATCGATCTGGGGCACACCCGAGTACCAGTGCCGGCCGCACTCGGCGCCCCACCAGTGGCGCGGCGTCGGCGGCGCGCGCATCCTGAAAGAACAGGACCCGCTGACGCGGGAAACGCGCGTGTTCCACCTGCAGTACATGCGATCGCTGAACCGGCCGATCTTCATGGATGGCCGGCCGCGTCCGCCCGCGTATGCGCCACACAGCTGGAGCGGCTTCTCCAGCGGCGAATGGCTCGGCCACACCCTGAAGGTCACGACCACGCACCTCAAGGATGGGTACCTGAAACGCGGCGGGCCGCAGACGAGCGACATGTACACGATGACCGAGTTCATCACCCGCCACGACGACATCCTGACCGTCGTCGTGGTCGTGGACGACCCGCTCTATCTGGACGAGCCGTTCGTGCTCTCGGTCACGTCGACGTACGACCCGATGGGGGGCCCGAACATGGAGACATGCACCGGCTCGTCGTTTGCCGAGAACGGCGGCACGGATCGGCACTGGGTGCCGCACTTCCTCCCGGGCCAGAACAGCGGGATCGGCGAGTTCATAAAGGACCAGCCCTGGATTCCGTTCGATCCGATCCGCGGCGGCGTCAAGACGTTGTATCCCGAGTACCGCGCGGTCTTGAACAAGACGGCGACCGTCGATAGCCTCACCGTGCCGTCCTCCCGCTCGGCCGTCGACGTCGCGAAGCGGATTGCCGATCAGAGCCCGAAAGACGGCCAGGTCCACGTGCTGCCGGTGCAGGGCAACATCTACATGCTCGTGGCGGATGGCACGAACATCACCGCGTCGGTCGGCAAGGACGGCATCGCGGTCGTGAACACCGGGGCGGCGCCGATGTCGGAGAAGATCCTGGCGGCGCTCGACCAACTGGCGAAAGCCACCGCCGCCCAGCCGGCGCCCAACACCTGCTTCGGGCCGAATTGTCCCGGCGCATGGGGCTGGTCCAGCCCGTTCTTCAATACGTTCATCTCTTCGCCGCCTCCGGCCAAGTCGATGCGCTACGTCCTGAACACGAGCGCGGCGCCGGACCACACGGGCGGCAACGAGAAGCTTGCCACCTCGGGTTCCGTCCGGCGTGGCGGCGGCTCCGGCTTCGGCACCGCTCTTCCGGCCCTCGGCGCGAAAGCGTCGATCGTCGCCCACGAAGGCGTGCTCGCCCGGATGAGCGTGCCCGGCGGCAAGGCGATTCCGGTCCCGGACGAGGCGTGGCCGACCGAGACATATTTCGACGAGTTCCACAAGCTCTCGGAATACGTGAACGGTGAAGCCGTGATCCTCTATCACGCGCCCAAGGCGAACACCGACGGCGACAGCTTCGTGTTCTTCCGCCACTCGGAAGTCATCAGCGCCGGCAACCTCTTCTCGACCGTCAGCTACCCGCTGATCGACGTCAGCCAGGGCGGCAGCATCCAGGGCGTGATCGACGGGCTGAATCACATCCTCGACGTCGCGGTGGCCGAGTACCGGGCGCAGGGCGGCACGTGGATCATTCCGGGCCGCGGGCGGCTGTCGGACACGGCCGACGTCGCCTCCTATCGCAACATGCTGACGATGGTCCGGGATCGGGTCAGCGACCTGAAGAAGAAAGGCATGACGCTGCAGCAGGTGAAGGCGGCGCGGCCCACATTGGACTTCGACGGGCGGTACGGCTCCACGACCGGAGCCTGGACGACGGACATGTTTCTCGACGCGGTGTACAACAGCCTCCAGGAGAAGAAATAATGCGCAACGTGCTACGACTCCTCCCCGCCCTGGCCACGGCCCTCGCGGTGGGAACCACGGTGTCCGCTCACCACTCGTTCGGGGCGACCTACGAGATCAGCAAAGAGGTGAAGCTCGAGGGGAAACTGGTGCAGGTCGTCTACCGGAATCCGCACTCGTTCGTCCACATCGAGGCGCCGGACGACAAGGGCGTGAAGCAGCGATGGGCGATCGAGTGGGGCGGCACGGCGCAGCTGGCCAATCAAGGCGTGAAGCGCCAGACCCTCAACATCGGCGATGAGGTCGTCGTCACCGCGCGGCCGTCGCGCGCGCCGGGCGAGTACCGGGTCCTGATGGTCAGCCTGGTCCGCCCGTCCGACGGGTTCTCGTGGGGCCGGCGCGCCGGCGAAGTCGTCGAATAGTACTCGGTCGCCTGATGTAGCGCAGGTCTTTAGACCTGCCAGGGCACGGTGAGTAAAGCGGCGGGTCTGAAGATCCGCACTACATCTGAAATTGTGGGGGAGACATGAAGCGGTTGGTCCTGGCGGCCCTCTGGACAACGTCGGCAACGGTAGCAGTGTGCGTGCTCAGCTGGCCTGCGGTTGTTGCCGCGCAGCGTGGCGCGGGCGGCGCGCCGCCGGCCAGCCCGCGGCAGGCGGCGCCGATCGACCTCACGGGCTACTGGGTGTCGGTCGATCATCGAGGACTGGGAGTATCGGATGGTCACCCCCGCCAAGGGGGTGTTCGACGCCGTGCCACTGAATCCGGAAGGTCTCAAGATCGCCAAGACCTGGGATCCCGCGCGGGACGAGGCGGCCGGCGAACAGTGCCGGGCGTACGGCGCCGTCGCGATCATGCGGATGCCCGGGCGCCTGCACACGACGTGGCAGGACGACAACACCCTTAAGATGGATACGGATTCGGGAACGCAGACGCGGTTGCTGCGCTTCGGCGGCGGGGCCGCTGCCGCCGGGGAACCGAGCTGGCAGGGACACTCCGTCGCGCAATGGATCCAGGCAGGCGGAGGGGGCGGAGCCCCACGGCGCGGCAGTCTCAAGGTGGTCACGACGAACCTGCGGCCGGGCTACGTGCGGAAGAACGGCCCGCCGTACAGCAACAAGGCCACGATCACCGAGTACTTCGACGTCCACGAGCTGCCGAACGGCGATCAGTGGCTGTCGGTGACCTCGAAGGTCGAGGACCCGGGCTATTTCACCCGGCCCTACATCACGAGCTCCGACTTCAAGAAGCTGCCGAACGCCACGGGCTGGAATCCAACGCCCTGCTCGGTCAAGTAGCGCGCAGTCGCGGCCCACGTCGAATTGCCGGTCTCTCGCAGGAGGTCTGCATGAAAACTGCAGTGGGAACCGCCCTCGCCGCCGGGCTTCTCCTGATGTGCGTTCCGGCGCGCGCGCATCACGGCACCGGCACCTACGACAGCACGAAATCGGTCACCCTCAGCGGAGTCGTTACCGAGTTCGCCTTCGTCAATCCGCATGCCGCGCTCTATTTCGACGTGAAGGACGCGAGCGGGAAAGTCGCCAACTGGGCGATCGAGATGAACAGCCCGGGCGTCCTGAGAAACGCCGGATGGACGAAGGCCACCTTCAAGGCCGGCGATCAGATCACCATCACGGTCCGTCCCGCAAGGGCGGGTACGCCGGTAGGACTCATCAACAGGTCGCAGCCGATCATCGTCAACGGGAAACAGGTGCTCGCAGGCGATAGCACGGCAAGCCCCATACCCTAGGGCTTTTGCGAAGTACCGCGTTACAGCTTGAGCGAGGAGTCGTCCATGCGAGCTCGTGTTGCTGCGTTCAGCGTGGTGCTATTCGCCCTGTCGGTCGTTCCGTCGCTCGTGCTCCACGCGCAGCAGGGCCGCGGAGCCGCGCCCACTGCCGCTCCCCCACCATCCGTCCCGCACGATCCGCGCGATCTGAACGGCGTCTGGAGCCGGCAAAGAGGGTTCCTGGGGATGAGCAACGAGACGCCGCCGATGACGGCCTGGGGAAAGGCGAAGTTCGACGCGGCGAAACCGGTCTACGGTCCGCGAGCCGTCGCCGGGGGCCTCGGCAACGATCCGGTGATGACGTGCGACCCGCTCGGCATGCCACGGAATCTGTTTCTCGAGGTCTCGATCTATCCGATGGAGCTGATCCAGACGCCGAAGCGTGTCATCCAGTTCTTCGAGTGGGCCCACGTGTGGCGCGAGATCTGGACCGACGGGCGGGCGCTCCCCACCGATCCGGAGCCCCGATGGATGGGATACTCCGTGGGGAGATGGGAAGGCAACGAGTTCGTCGTGAATTCGCTCGGCTTCGACGAACGCACGTGGCTCGATCACTTCGGCAATCCCATCAGCGAAGAGGCACGCTTCGAGGAACGCTACCGCCGTGTGGACCGTGACACGCTGGAGCTCACCATGACCCTGACGGATCCCAAGACGTACACCAAGCCGTGGGTCAGCGAGAAAAAGACATTCAGGTTGGATCCCAAGCACGAAATCGAGGAGCTCTTCTGCGTCCCGTCCGAGAACGATGCGTTCAACAAGCGCGTAAGGGACCCCGGCGCCGGCGTGGCGCGTTAGTGGCTTTCTAGGCCTGGATCCTCTTTACACTCTGTTGCGCGCTTCTGCGCCCTTGTCGCTTATTGCACACCCCGCGGTCCGCGCTCAGCCCTAACATGTGAATGGCTGCTCGAGCCCCAGAGCGGTTTTGGTATGTCTGTAGTACGTGGTGTCCGGCTTTAGCCGGACCGTGCTGGTCCGCCTGAAGGCGGACCCCACGTTACGTAGTCGCATACCGCGCTTGCTCCAGCCGTTTTTCTGACATATGGATTCGGGATTCATACTCCTCGCGCTGATCATCGCCTCGCTGCCGTTCGTGCTGCCCATCGTCAGCCTGGTCAGGCAGAGCGGGCTGCGCAAGAGGCTCGCGGCGCTCGAGAACGCGCTCGGCGATCAGAAGCACAACATCGATGACCTCGAGCGCCGGCTGACACAGCTGAAGAGAGACGGCGTGGCGGCGGCGCCTCCGCTCGCCGAGCCACCTGTGCCTCCATTGGCGGCACGAGAGCCCGTGGCGCCACCACCGCCGCCGCCGATCCCGCGGCCCGCGGTGACGCCGCCACCGGTTACCCCACATGCGGCCGCGGCGCCGTCACTGCCGAGAGCGCCAGAGAAGCCTCTGGTGCCGCCGCCGGCGCCCCCGAGAATAGAGCCGCGCGACGTCGCGCCCATTCCGCAAGCGGCCATGTGGCGCGACCTGACGTCGGGCCCGTCTTCCTTGCTCAAGACGTTCGATTGGGAACAGCTCGTGGGCGTCAAGCTGTTCTCGGGCGTCGCCGCCATCGCACTCGTGCTGGCCGCCATCTTCTTCTTCAAATACTCTCTCGATCGCGGCTGGCTGGCCCCGGCCGTTCGCGTCGCCATCGGCCTTATCGTCGCCACGGCGCTGCTGGTCGTGTGCGAGCTCCGCGCCGCGCACCGCTATCGCGTCACCGCGAACGCGCTCGACGCGGCGGCGATTGCCATCCTCTTTGCGACGTTCTTCTCGGCCCACTCGTTGTGGAACCTCATTCCGTCCACGCTGACCTTCGCGCTCCTCGCCCTCGTCACCGTGCTCGCGGTCCTGCTCTCGATCCGGCACGATTCGATTTTCATCGCGGTGCTCGGGCTTGTCGGTGGCTTCGCCACGCCGGCCCTGTTGTCGACGGGCGAGAACCGGCCGATCCCGCTGTTCACCTACCTGCTGCTGCTGAACGTCGGCCTGGCGTGGGTCGCCGTCCGCAAGAAGTGGCCGATCCTGACGATCCTGACGCTCGCCCTCACGACGGCATACCAGTGGGGTTGGGTCGTCACGTTCCTGTCGTCGAGCGACCTGACGCTCGGGATGGGAATTTTTCTCGTCTTCTCGGTGGCGTCGTTCATCGCCCTGACGCTTGGCCGCGCCGATCGCGGCGGGGCGATGGATCTCACGCTCGAGCGATCGGGCCTTGCGGCCTCCACGATGCCCCTGGCGTTCGCGATCTTCCTCGCGGCGGTTCCGCGCTACGGCGCGCAGACCGGCCTGCTGTTCGGCTTCCTGCTCCTCGTCGTGGCCGGACTGTCGGCCGTCGCCATCGCGCGGCGGGACGATCGCCTGCACGCGATCGGCGCGACGGCGAGCGTGCTCGTCTTCGCCATCTGGCTCGCGACGTCCTACACGACCAGCGGCTGGCGCGTGGTTGTGGCCTTCACGGTCGTCTTTGCGGCGTTCTATGCGCTCGCGCCGCTTGCCGCCGACCGTCTGCGGCGTCCGTTCTCCTGGCTCGGCGCACGCGCCGTATATGCCGCGCCCGTCCTGCTGTTCGTGTTCCCGGTGATTGTGCGCATCGAACCGGCGGCGGCGCCGCCGCTGGTTCCGTTTGCGGCGTTGTTCGCCGTGCTCGCGGTGATCGCGTGGCGCGCGCTGAAGACGAGCGAGGCGGGTCTGTACTTTGTCGGCGCATTCTTTGCCGTCGCGGCCGAAGCGTCGTGGTCGGCGACACATCTGACGATCGATCGCCTTGGCTCCGCGATCGTCCTCTACGCGGCATTCGCGCTGTTCTACCTGGGCGTGCCGCTGGCCTGGCGCCGCACATGGCAGGAGATGTATCCAGCGTGGGGAGGCGGGGCGCTGCTCATCGCCAGCCTGGGGCTGCTGCTGTTCCTTGCCGCTGGTCCGCAGGCGGCGGAATCCCTATGGGGCCTCGCGCTGCTGCTGGCGATCGTCAACGCGGGTCTCTTCATCGAGAGCGCCGCCGGCGCCATGCCGCTGCTGTCGGTGGCGGGCGCCGTGCTCTCGTGGATCGTGCTGGCTGTATGGTGGGACCGTGCCGCGGCGGCCGTCGGGGTTCTCCCGTCGCTGCTCGTGCTCGTCGGCCTGACGCTCGTCATGCTCGGCGGCCACGCATGGACCCACGCGACGAGCGCCCGCGCAGGCTCGGCCGTCGCGCGGCAATCCTTCAGCTTCCGGCACGGCGTCTATCTCGCGCTGGCGGGCCAGTTCTTCCTGTTCTTCGTCGCGCAAAACCCGCAATGGGCGGCGCCGCCGTGGCCGCTGTTCGGCGCGCTCGCCGTGATGACGCTGGCGACGACCGCCGCGTCGCTCAAGATCGGGATGCCGGAGCTTCACGCGGGAGGCGTGGTCGCGGCCGCCCTGGTCGCGTTCTCGTTCTCTCGAGCGTCGCCGGGCGCATGGGCGCTCACGTCGCTGGCGGCGACCGAGGCCGTGGTGGCGTACGGCGTCGGCACGTTGATCCTGTCGGCTCGCGCGCGGCAGCTCCCGCCATTTGCCGCGTCGGTGGGAGCGGTCGCGGCCCTGTTCGTGGCCGAGGTCAGCATCACCAATGCGGCGCACGCGGGCGGATCCGCGCTGCTCGCGCCTTCGATCGTGGCCCACGTGATCAACCTGTCGCTCATTCTGGCAATCGTCTGGCGGCGCCGGTGGCCGTACGTGGCACAAGCCGCCGTCCTGCCGGCGTGGCTCGCGGCGGATACCTGGCGACAGGATCATCCGGCAGCCGCCGAGTGGCCTGGAGCGATGGCGCTGGCGGCGGCGCTGTATGCCGTGTTCGTCGCGTATCCCCTCGTCCTCAACCGCCGTGCGCGCGACAGCCGGGATCCCTATTTCACGGCGGTGCTGGGAAGCGTCTTTTTCTTTTTCGCCGCGCGAAGCGCGCTCCTTGGGGGCGGCCTGCAGGCGTACATCGGGATCATTCCAGTGGCGGAAGGCGTGGTGATGGCGCTGGTTCTGCAACAGCTCCTGCGCGTCCAGCCGGCCGAGGAGCGCGACCTCGGACGCCTCGCGGTGGTCGCGGCGGCGTCGCTCTCGTTCGCCACCGTGGCCATTCCACTGCAGCTCGACAAGCAGTGGATCACGATCGGCTGGGCGCTCGAAGGCGCGGCGCTCTCCTGGCTGTACCGCCGCGTGCCGCACAAGGGCCTGCTGTATTCCGCAAGCGCCCTGCTCGCCGTGGTGTTCGTGCGGCTTGCGCTGAACCCGGAGATCTTCCTCTACGAGCCGCGCGGCAGCATGCGCATCGTCAACTGGTATCTCTACACCTACCTGACGTGCGGCGCGGCCATGTTGGTGGCCGCATGGTGGCTGTCGAAGACCGACGATCGGATCGCTCCACGCCTCCCACGCGCGTCGTCTCTGCTGCCGGCCGGCGCGGTCATCGTGTTGTTCGTCCTGTTGAACATCGAGGTCGCGGATTTCTACGCCACCGGCCCCGAGATCGCGTTCCGGTTCGGCGTCACGGTGGCGCAGGACCTGACCTACACGCTGTGCTGGCTGGCCTTCGGGCTCGGCCTGCTGACGTCGGGAATTTACCTGCACAATCGCTACGCGCGAATCGCCGCCGTCGCGCTCATCGCCGTGACGACGTCGAAGGCGTTTCTCTACGATCTGGGATCACTCGGCGGGCTGTACAGAGTGGGATCGCTCGTCGGCCTCGCGGTGTCACTCCTGCTCGTCGCGCTGGCGTTGCAGAAGTTCGTGCTGCTCGCGCCCAAGGAACAGCCATGAAGAGATCACCTGGGCGACTCGCCGTCGGTTCGGCCCTTCTGCTGGTTGCCGCCGCCCTGACCGCGCAGGCGCCCGCGCCCGACGCGGCGTTTCGATTCGAGCGGCCGATAATCGTCGCCCCCGGGGGGCCCCATCGGCTGGCGATCGACGTGCCGCTGCTCGTCGGTGGGAATGCCTTCCGTGTGGTCACATCCCGGGACAGCGTGTCCACCGCGACCGGTGGCTTGAGCGACCTGCGGCTGTTTGACGCGTCCGCCAGGGAAGTCCCGTATCTGCTCGTGCCCAACCCGGCGGCCGAACCCACCTGGCGAACGGCGATCGCGATCCTGCCGGTTGCGTCGGTCGAAACGGAGAAGGAGAAAACCAGCGGATTCGAAGCGGACCTGGGCCGCCTGCTGATAATCGACCGGTTCCGGATCGACGGGATCCCGCCGCCGTACCTGAAACGGATCCGCCTCGAGGGCAGCGGAGACCGCGACCGCTGGACGCTGCTCGTCGGCGAGGGCACCGTGTTCGATCTTCCGGATTCCGGCTTTCGGCAGACCGAGTTGAGCTTCACGGCCGGATCGTACCGTTACCTTCGTGTCACGTGGGACGATGCCCGAAGCGCCCGGGTCGCGCAGGCGCCTGGCGTTGCGGCGCGGGAAGTATCAACCGCCTCGGTGCGCGCGCCGTTGACGACGCCTGTCGCATTCGAGCGGCGGCCGAGCGAACCGGGCCGCAGCCGTTTCCAGGTGCGTTTGCCGGGCGGCCGCCTGCCGGTGGCAGCGTTGGTCCTCGATGTCGCGGGGGGCTACGTCCTGCGCGAAGCGGAAGTGTACGAGGCGCGTCTCGAGGGCGCTGAAGCCGTGCCTGCGCTCATCGGTAGAGGCGCGCTGAGGCGCGTGGAGCAAGGCGCCCTCGCCGCCGTGGCGCTGCGCGTGCCCATCGACGCGCCGATCGAGGCGGAAATCGATCTCGTCGTCGACGATGGCGACAACCCGCCGCTCGACTTGCGGGCGATCACGGCCGAATTCGCCGAGTTGCCCTGGATTTACTTCGAGGCTCCTGAAGGCGCACTGGCCGCGCGCTACGGGAATCCGTCGCTGCCGGCCCCGAAATACGATCTCGAAGCGGCGCGGCCCGCGGTGCGAATCGAAACCGCGACCGATGCGGCATGGGGAGTGCCGCGAGCGCGCACCGCCGATGAAAACGTCGTAAACACCGGGTCCCCGATGCCGACCGTCGGTGCGCCGGTGGACGCGGGCGCATTCCGCTTCGTTCGGGACATCCCGCCCGGGGATGCGGGTCTCGTCGCCGTTCGTCTGGACGAAGCCGTACTCGCCCACAGCAACGGCGCGGCCTCCCGGTTCGGCGACGTGCGGGTGATTGACGCGGAGGGCCGGCAGATTCCGTATCTGGTCGAGCGGTCGTCCGAGCCGCTTTCGATCGCATTGTCGCTCACGAAGCTTTCCACGCGGCCCGGTGCGCTCGCCTCGGCCCCTGCCTCGCAGACCGTCTATCGCATCGACTTTCCGTACGCAGGGCTCCCGTCGCCGCGTCTCGTGCTCAGCACGAGCGCGCGCGTCTTCAAGCGGCCAATCCATGTCGGCGTCGAGCGCGAAGCGGACAGGCAGCGCCGCGATCCATGGATCGAGACGCTCGGCGCCGCGACCTGGACGCACGCCAATCAGGACACGCCGGCACCCGCGCTGGTGATGTCGCTGCCCCGGCTGGACGCGACGCAAGCCCTTCTGATTGTCGAGGAAGGGGACAACACGGGGCTGCCAATCGACGGCGCCCGTCTTCTGCTTCCGGCGTACCGCTTGCGATTGTTCAGGGAACAGGGCCAGTCTCTGCGCCTCGCGTACGGGCGTACCGATATCGCGCCGCCGAGCTACGACCTTGCGCTGCTCGCGCCGCGGGTATTCGGCGTAACCGCGGTGGACGTCTCGCCGGGGCCGGAGCGGGAAGAGCGCCCGGGCGGCGCCGCAGCCCTCGTCTCGCCGCGACTGTTCTGGGGGATTCTCGTCGGAGCGGTGATCGTGCTGCTCGGGCTGATCGTGCGCCTGGTCCGAAAGCCAGCGGCCTGAAAGGCGTAGCGCAGGTCTTTAGACCTGCCCGGCGGACGTGTAGTGCAGGTCTTTAGAGCGGTTTCCGATTCGCTGTAGTAGCGCAGGTCTTTAGTACCTGCAGTGTCCTTCAGGCGGACCGTGGCATCGACGGCGGTTGTCAGCAACCTCGCGAGTAAAACCAGATATTTGGAAGACCTGAAGGGGCGTGCGCGGGAATCCACCCGCGCGCTCTCACGACCGGCGGTTTTGCTGGATCTTCACAAAGGGAGTGACTCAGTCACTTCAACCTCGATCCATAGCGCGTCGTCCACCTGACGTGTTCCAACAGTCCGCACGTTCCAGTCCTGTGGACCCCACGCCCGATCCGCCAGCGTCCGTCGCTCGGCTTCGTCTGTCACCGCCTGAAAGCGCCATGCCGGCGCTTCCTCGAGCCATGCGCCCTCCATCTGTCCGAGGCTCTGGTCCGCCGCCGCGACTCGAAACCAACCCGGCCGCCGATCCAGAACCAGCACCTGGTGCGGGATGCTCTGACTGGTCTGCAGCGCAGCGTCGGGATCCTTCGTCGTGACGCGCCTGATTATCCGCGCGGAGCGGTCCGGCCGTTCGAACACCGGATGAAGGGTTGCCGTTTCCACTTGCGGCACGAGGAACCCGACCAAGGTCCTCGCCGGGTCCCCCGGCACGCGCTCCCGGTTCGCACTCTCCGGCGACGCGCTGACAAAGCCGTTCCATTCATCGGTCAGGTAGGTGAGCGAGTCGCCGATCAGCGACTCGAAGGAGTGAAACATGCCAGCGTCGGCAGGCGCAAGCCAACCGCCAACGCCCTCGCTCGTTTCGACGAAGCTCCAGCCCCATCCCGCGCGTAGACCAACGCACCGAGCTCCTCGTACCGGTACTCCTTGGCTTTGAGCTGGTCGGGCGCGACGATCGTGGCCGCAATCGGGCTGTCCAGGGCAGGTCGTGTTCGTAATTCGATGCCCGAGTTGCCGGCCGGCGCGATCGGATTGCCGTCCGGCGAATACAGGTTGAAGAGCCGCGTCTTCCACGGACAGGATTGTGCGAAGCCGATGCATCGTCCGGGCGCGCTCGTCGCTTGATCGACGAGCCGAAATGTCCGACAGACCCCCGGGCATTCGCGCCTGCGCGAAGTAGCACCGTCACAACGCGCCAGTTTCCACAACATGCGGCGTACCAGAGCGCAGAGCGGCCGTCGTCCAAGTCTTCCAGCGCGCGCGTCGGCCTTTAACAACGTTCCTCTGTAACGCCTGCGTCCCCATAGTAGGCGCTCATCAAAGGGGTCCTGGCGGCAACCCTGCCGCTGGTCGTTCGTTCTGGTCAGCGCCCGCTTTAACCAGCAGGTCGACCATCGAACCTGAATGTGCCGAAGGAGGGGCGGCAATCGGTTCGTCGGCTGGACCGTCCAAATGCCGCCCATCTCGATCAGTATGCGCGCAATCGCGATGTCATCGCGCCGGATGGCTTTCTGCAGGAGCTCTGCTCCTTCTTCGCTAGACGCCGACCAGCCAACCTGCGAGCTCCGCCAACGTCTCCTCGTCGAGGAAAGTCCATCTGCTGGTGCGGGCGGCCTCATCAATCTCGCGTTCGACCTGCACGAGAAAATCTGGCGCGCCAACATAATCTTCGACGCGCTTCGTACGACCGTTGACGGTGATGGTGACAATCGTTGACGGGAAGTCACTGAGGACGAATATGGTGCCGTCGGGATACTCAATCACGCGATATACGTCGCGAAGGTCGAAGAAACGAATTCGCTCGGCGCCCGCGAGCAGTCTAGCCACGACAGACGGGGCAATCGCGCCGTTTGCCGACCGATGACACGGACGATCGCTCCCCGTCAATGTGACGCACCGCGAGCGTCGATCGTGACGGTAAGAGAGGACATGGGGCAGACATGACGTCCGCTGCAGGCGAATCGTGGCATCTGCGGGTACATCGACGCCTTGCGCGCAGCGTTACCTGCGAGACAGATGAGGAGCGTCAACACGAAACAGATCGTGACTGAGCTACAACTCCTGGTTTGCACGCGGAGGCGGCCGATGGCTGGATCCCACAGGCCAGTTGGACCAGTAGTTTGACAAGACGATCAGGAGATACCGCGACGCAATCTGAGAAGTCTGAACGGCAACGTTTGGAGGGGTTACGCGACCGAAAGGAAGAGATGTCTACTCGCCTTGTCCTGGTTGGATCGCAGTGGCCGCTCTTGGCTTTGCTGCGGCATGGCCCGGCAGCGCGATAGGCCAGCCGAAGTGATCGGGATGATCGCAATGGATGCCCCTCGATACGACTTCATTTCGAGCGCGAGGTAAGAAGGGAGCGGGAACTGTTTCGCGTTGGCGTAGCGGCCGGGCGCTGAGTATCAACTGTTGCGCCGACGTGAACGTGGCCTTACTTTCCGAAGCGCGCCGTGGTGGGTCACGGGCACCACTCCCACGAAAAGCGCACGGAGCCGGAGATCGGCGAGAGTCGACGCATTCGGAGTCGATGATCGTCCATGGGTCACACTTTGAAATTTGGAGGCGCCGCCCGGATTTGAACCGGGGGTGGAGGTTTTGCAGACCTCTGCCTTACCACTTGGCGACGGCGCCTGACGGAGCGTGTGCGGGAAATCGCAGACCTAAACGCCTGCGGTACGCCTGAAGGCTGCCGTCAGCTTTTGGGCCGACAACAGCGCAGGACGCGACAGAACAGCGGGCAACAACAGCGACAGCAGCGCATCATCCCCAACTAGAAGCGAGTCATGAGCACGCGGAGCGGAGTGGGCGTAGGGTCCCACGTAGCGAAGCGTGCCGGAGCGGGGCGAGGGGCCCCCGCGACTAATAAATGGAGCGGGAAACGGGATTCGAACCCGCGACTTCGACCTTGGCAAGGTCGCACTCTACCACTGAGTTATTCCCGCCCGCCCCGAAACCAGTACCGTACCACACGGCCGGGGTGGCCTTCAAGGTTCGCGGACGGCCTTCAAATCTTGACCGCGCGCAGCACGCGGGCGGCCTCCTCCGGCGACGTGGGGTTGATGTAGAACCCGGTCCCCCACTCGAAGCCGGCCGTCCTCGCCAGCTTCGGCAGAATCTCGACGTGCCAGTGATAGACATCGTCCTCGCCGTGGTTCGCGTCGTTGAACGGCGCGCTGTGAATGATGAGGTTGTACGCCGGCGACTCGAGCGCGCGGTCGATCCGCATCAGCACCGACTTCAGCACCCGCGCCAGGCTCTCGTACTCGTGCCGCGGCGCCTCCTCGAACCGCGCCCCGTGCCGCCGCGGCAGCAGCCACGTCTCGAACGGAAACCGCGGCGCGTACGGCGCGAGCGCGACGATGTCCGCGTTCTCCTGGACGACGCGCAGCCCCGACGGCCAGCTCCTGGTGGACGATGTCGCAGAAGACGCAGCGCTCCTTCGCCTCGAAGTGCCGCCTCGCGCCTTCGATCTCTTCCCGCACGAAGTCGGGCACGATCGGCAGCGCGATGAGCTGCGAGTGCGCGTGCTCGAGCGTCGCCCCGGCCGTGGCGCCCTGGTTCTTGAAGACCAGGATGTAGCGAAGCCGCCGATCCTGCTTGAGATCCACCACGCGCTCGCGGAACGCCGACAGCACGCGCTCGATCTCCGCCTCCGACATCGACGCGAGCGTCTTGTCGTGATCGGGCGTCTCGATGATCACCTCGTGCGCGCCGATGCCGTTCATCCGGTCGAACATCCCGTCGCCTTCGCGATCGAGCCCGCCCTCCACCTGCAGCGCCGGGAACTTGTTGGGGACGACGCGCACGTCCCAGCCGCGCGAGTTCGGCGCCGCCGCCGTTCTGGCGGTACGCGAGCACCTCCGGCGGCGTCAGCGCTTCGCGTCCCGGGCAGAACGGGCACTGCTCGCGGTCGACGATCGACGGCCGCTCGAACCGGAAGTCGTTCGGACGCTTCCGCCGCTCCGTGGAAATGATGACCCACCGGCCGGTGACAGGATCTTTGCGCAGCTCAGGCACATGGTTAGTCGTTAGGTCGTTGGTCGTTAGTCGATCGTTAGCCGACAGCCGAAAAGGCATTCTGAAACACCTCGATCACGGGCCGGCCGGCGTCGAACTGAATCGACACGACGTCGAAGCGGCAGGGAGCAGCGGTCAGATGGTGCTGCATCACGATATTCACACGCGAGCCGGACGATGCGCCGCTGCTTCCGCCAGGTGACCGCCTCGGCGGCGTCGCCGAACGCGTGCCCCTCGCGCGCCTTCACTTCGACGAACACCAGCGTCGCTCCGTCGCGCGCGATGATGTCCAGTTCGCCACCCCGGCAGCGGTGCCGCCGCGCAACAATTGCGTACCCGCGGCGTTCCAGCTCCCCGCACGCGAGATCTTCGCCGGTTTTTCCGAGGGCGACACGGTCGCGCGACACAGCAGGCAAAGCCCAGCAATACCCGCGCCAGCCTGACGACGATCAACGCAGAGACCGCAGAGCACGCAGAGTAAGACATTCTCTGCGATCTCTGCGAGCTCTGCGTTCAACGTCGTGACCCCTCTACCTCGGTCAACGCTTCGTCGAGGATCTTCACCGCGATATCCGCCTGCTCGCGCGTGAGCACCAGCGGCGGCGAGAAGCGGATCGAGTTCTTCCCCGCGCCCAGGATGAGCAGCCCGCGCGCGAACGCCGCGGTGACGACCGCGTTGCGCTCGTCGGTGGCGCGCTCCTTCGTCTGGCGATCGCGCACCAGCTCCACGCCGATCATCAGGCCGCGCCCGCGCACGTCGCCGATCAGCGGATGCTTCTCCGCCAGCGCCTTCAGCTTCGCCATCAGATGGGCGCCGACGTCCGCCGCGTTGGCGACGAGCTTCTCCTGCAGCAGCTTCAGCGTCGCCAGCGCCGCCGCGCACGACACCGGGTTGCCGCCGAACGTGCTCGCGTGCGCGCCGGGGGGCCACGTCATCAGGTCGGCACGCGCCGACGCGACGCCGAGCGGCATCCCCGACGCGATGCCCTTCGCGATCGCCACGATGTCCGGCTCGACGCCGCTGTGCTCGATCGCGAACATCCTGCCGGTGCGCCCCATGCCCGACTGCACTTCGTCCACGACCAGCAGGATCCCGTGCTTGCGCGTCAGCTCGCGCAGCCCCTGCAGGAACTGATCGGGCGCCACGACGTAGCCGCCTTCGCCCTGGATCGGCTCGACGACAAACGCCGCGATTTCGTCGGGCGAGACGAGCTGCTGAAAGAGCTGGTTCTCGATGTAACCGAGACATTCCGCGACGTGCTGCTCCGGCGTCAGGCCGGCGGGCAGCGATAGCAGTACGGATACGGCGCGTGATAGACGCCCGGCATCAGCGGCCCGAACCCCCGCCGCTGCACCGCCTTGCTCCCGGTCAGCGCCAGCGATCCCATCGTCCGGCCGTGGAATCCGCCCTGAAACGCGATGAGGCCGGCGCGGCCGGTCGCATACCGCGCCAGCTTGATGCGACGCTTCGATCGCTTCGGTGCCCGAATTGCCGAAGAACGACTTCACGCCGCCGCGAATCGGCACGATCGCCGCGAGCTCCTCGGCGAGCCGCACCTGCACGTCGTAATAGAAATCCGTGCCCGACATGTGCAGGAACCGGCCGGCCTGCTCGGTGATGGCCTTGACGACGTCGGGATGGGAGTGGCCGGTGGCGTTGACCGCGATGCCCGCCGAGCAGTCGAGGAAGACGTTGCCGTCCACGTCCTCGACCATCGACCCGGCGCCGCGCTCGATGACCAGCGGGTAGCCGCGCGTGTACGACGGCGAGACGACCGCGCGATCGCGCTCGATAATCGCCCGGGCGCGCGGACCGGGCAGCGGAGTCTTGATTTCGGGCGCGTTTTTCATGATCGGTGGATCCAGAAGACCCCGCCCAGCTGCCTTTTCCATCGCTTGCCTACTTTCGCTTCCAGCGCGTGCCGCCGGCGCTGTCTTCGAGAAGCACACCCCGTTCCACCAGCCCGTCACGGATCCGGTCGGCTTCGCCGAAGTCGCGCCGGCGCCGCGCGGCGTGCCGCTCCTCGATGAGCCGCTCGATCTCGTCGACCGGAACCGGCGGCTGCTCGTCCTCGGCGCGGCGCAGGCTCAGGACGCCGAGCACGCGATCGAACTGGTCGAACGCCTGCGCGAACCGCGGGCACGTCGCCCTTTCCGAACTCGCCGGCGTCGATCGAGAAATTGAGCGACCGCACCAGCTCGAAGATCGCGCCGAGCGCCGCCGCGGTGTTCAGGTCGTCCCGCATCGCGTCGGCAAACGCCTTGCGCCCTTCCTCGACGCGCGCGGCAATCTCCGGCTGCGATCCGCCCGCGCCGACCGTCGTCGAGCCGCGCCAGAAAATCAGTGAGCCGCCGCAGCGACTCTTCGGCCTGCGTGAGGCTCTCCCACGTGAAGTTCAGCTGCTTGCGGTAGTGCGACGACAGCAGCAGATACCGAACGGCGGACGCCCGATAGCCGCGCGCCGACGATGTCCGGAATGGTGTGCGTGTTGCCGAGCGACTTCGACATCTTCTCGTCGTCGACGAGGAGATACTCGACGTGCACCCAGAACCGCGAAAACGGCTTCCCCGTCGCGCCCTCGCTCTGCGCGATCTCGTTCTCGTGATGCGGGAAGATCAGGTCGATGCCGCCGGCGTGGATGTCGATCGGCGGCTCGCCGAGCAGCCGCAGCGCCATCGCCGAGCATTCGAGATGCCACCCCGGGCGTCCCGGCGGATCGACCACGTCCCAGCGTCGGCTCGCCCGGCTTGCTCGCCTTCCACAGCACGAAGTCGCGCGCGTCGTCTTTCGCGTAGTTGTCCGCATCGACCCGCGCGCCGTCCTTCATGCCTTCGTGATCGAGCCGCGCCAGCCGGCCGTAGCCGGGCAGCGTCGAGATCTTGAAATAGATCGACCCGTCGCTGACGTAGGTGTGGCCGTTCCGGGTGAGCGCGTTGACGAGATCCGCCATCGCCTCGAGATTCGCTTCGTCGGTCGCGCGGGGATTCTCCTCGACCTCTTCGAGGCCGAGCGCGCGCGCGTCCTCGCGGAACGCGGCGATGTACTGCTCGGTGTACTCCCGCAGATCCATCCCGGCCTTCTGCGCGCCGGCAATCGTCCGATCGTCCACGTCGGTGAAGTTCATCACCTGACGCATCTCGTGGCCCTGCAGGTACTTGAGCGTCCGCCGCAGCACGTCGATGCAGACGAACGTGCGGAAATTGCCGATGTGGCCGCGGGCGTACACGGTCAGGCCGCAGGTGTACATCCGCACGGTGTTGCCGTCTCGAGGGCGCAAACGTCTCTTCAGTTCGCGTAAGGGTGTTGTACAGGCGCATCGGGATCGTCACGCTAGAGGGACAGCCGGTCGAACAACGAGCGCGCACGGGCGCAGTCGGCGGCGATCTGGGCCTTCAGCAGGTCGAGCGACTCGAACGCCCGCTCGTCGCGCAGCCGCTGCACGAAGCCGATCCGGATCGACGCGCCGTACAGATCGCGATCGAACGTCGAAGATGTGCGTTTCGATCGGTCGGCCGGCCGCCGGCGTCGACAGTCGGCCGGACGCCGATGTTCGTGATCGAGGGATGCACGACGTCGCCGACCCTGGTCGTCGTCGCATAGACGCCGTACGGCGGCAGCAGCTCGTTGTCGGTGCAGAGATTGGCGGTCGGAAACCCGATCTGCGTCCCGCGGCGATCGCCCTTGACGACGGTGCCGTCGAGGCAGTACTCGTGGCCGAGCAGGGCGGCGGCCTCGTCCACGCGGCCCTCGCTGATCAGCCGGCGAATCCTCGTGCTGCTCACGACGAACTCTTTGTAGCGCACCGGGTCGATCTTCTCGGCCTTGAACCCGTAGCGTGCGCCGAGCAGCCGCAGCATCGAGAAATTGCCGGCGCGGTCGTGGCCGAACAGAAAGTTGGCGCCGACCCAGACCTCGGCGACGCGCAGCCAGTCCACCAGCACGGTCCGCACGAACATCTCCGGATCCCACTGCGACAGCGACGGCGTAAAACGCACGATCGCGGCGCCCTGAAGTCCCGCGGCCGCCAGCGCCTCGAGCTTCTGCGCCGTCGTCATCACCAGCGGCGGCGCCTTGTCGGGCCGCACCACGCGCGAGGGGTGCGGATCGAAGGTCATCACGACGGAGGTGGCGCCGCGCTCGCCGGCGACGCGGCGGACGCGGTCGAGGATCTTGCGATGGCCGCGATGGACGCCGTCGAAGTTGCCGAGCGCCAGCACCGGCTGCACCCAGTGGGCGGGCCGCGGCGTCGTCAGGGAAGTGGATGAGTCCATCGAGCAACGCTCCACCACGGAGGTCACACAAAGGACACGGAGGACACAAATCCGCGTACAGGATCTTGCTCCGTGTCCTCCGTGTCCTCCGTGGTCCATAGTCTGTCATTCGATCTCCAGCACCAGACCATCATAGGCCAACTGCACACCTCCGGGCAGGCGCGCGCAGGTGGCGGCGTGCGGCAGGTCGTGGCAGATGTGCGTGAAGTACGCGCGTTCGGGCCCGATCCGCGAGACGACGTCGAGCGCTTCGGACACGCTGAAGTGCGTCGGAGTGGGGACGGTCGCGCAGCGCGTCGATGATGACGACGCGGACCCCTTCGAGCAGCGGCCACGACTCCTCGGGAATGCGGTTGCAGTCGGTCAGGTACGCAAACGATCCGACGCGGAACCCGAGGACCGGCAGCTCGCCGTGCCACAGCGGCACCGGCACGATCTCGGCGCCGCCCATCGTGAACGGTCCGGCGATGGAGAACAGCCGCAACTGCGGGACGCCGCCGCCCATCTGCCGCGGCGCGGAAAAGATGTACGAGAACATCCGCCGCAGATCGGCCACCGTTCCTGCATTCGCGTAGCAGCCGATCGGCGTCTTCTGCATCTGGTTGTACCGGCGCATCTCGTCGAGCCCCAGCACGTGATCGGCGTGGCCGTGGGTGAACAGGATCGCGTCGATGCGGCGGACGTCGTTGGCGAGCGCCTGCGCGCGCAGGTCGGTGGAGGTGTCGACGAGAATCGAGCGGACCGTCTGGGCGAACGGCGCTCGAGATCCGTCGTCCTGCAGCTCGATGAGAATCGACGGCCGGGTGCGGCGGTCGCGGGGGTCGGTCGAGCGGCACACGGCGCAGTCGCAGCCGATGGCAGGCACGCCTTGTGACGTGCCGCTGCCGAGCACGGTGACCTTAAGGCTCAATGATGCGCTTTCCACTCGCCGCTCGGACGCCTGAACGAAGCGCAGGCGAAGCTCGTAGAGCACCTGCTCGAGAATCTGGCGCTCTTCCGCCGTCAGGTTGCCGCGCGTCTTCTGGTCGAGCAGCGAGAGGATCTCGATCATCTGCGCGGCGCCGTCGAGATTCACCTCCGAGCGCTCGCCGGTCACCGGATCCGGCATGTCCCCGAAATGAATCGCCGCCGTGCTCGCGAGCGACAGCACGAACGTGATGAACGTCAGCGGCGCGTCCACGGGTTGATCAGGCATGACTATCGGGTAATCGGGTAATCGGGTAATCTGGTAATTGTCAAGCAATCAAGACTATCAAATTACCCGATTACCCGATTACCCGATTACCCGATTACCCAATTCCTATGTCCACCCGCGCGGCAGGCGAGTTCATCCGACTGGTCGAGATCATGGCGACGCTCCGCGGGCCGGGCGGGTGTCCGTGGGACCGGGAACAGACGATCGACTCGCTCAAGCCGTTCGTGCTCGAGGAAACGTACGAAGTGATCGAGGCGATCGATCGGCACGACCACGCCGCGCTCTGCGAGGAGCTGGGCGACTTCGTCTTCGAGGCCGTGTTCCTCGCCCAGCTCGAGTCGGAGGCGGGACACTTCGAGATCGCCGATTCGCTGAAGCTGGTCGCCGACAAGCTCGTGCGCCGCCATCCCCACGTCTTCGCGCGGGGCGACGGGCGAGCCCGCGCTCGACTCCGCCGGCCAGGTGCGGGCGCGATGGGAGGAGATCAAGAAGCAGGAGCGCGACGAATCCGGACAGAGTCCCAGGCCGAAGACGCTTCTGAGCGGGATCGCGCCGGCGCTGCCCGCGCTGCTGCGCGCCTACCACATCGGCACGCGCGCCGCGTCGGTCGGCTTCGACTGGGAGCGGGCCGGCGATGTCGTGGCCAAGATTCAGGAGGAGGTGGACGAACTGCGGGAGGTCGTCGACGCCGGGCCCGCCGCCGATCCCGAGCGGGCCGAGGAGGAAATGGGCGACCTGCTCTTCGCCATCGCCAACCTGGCCCGCAAGCTCGGGATCGAGCCCGAGACCGCGCTCCGGAAGGCCAACGACAAGTTCACGCGGCGGTTCGCGAGCATGGAAGCGCACGTCGCCGACTCCGGCCGCACGATGCGCGAGATGAGCCTCGAGGAGCTGGAACAAGAATGGCAACGAGCCAAATTGGACAACAACAGGATGACTAGCGGCGACTGTTCAACCACGAAGACACGAAGAACACGAAGACGACTCTTTCACAAGACAATCGCGTCGAATACCTTGCTTCAGAATCGGCACATTGAAGTTCACCAACAGACCTACTCTCACGCCGGTCAGACGCAGAGTAATTGATCACCTGGGCGACGTGAAGCGGACTCAGCGCTCGACTGATTTCACCTCGAGAACGATTCGGTTATCGACAACGAGGTCGATCCGCTGATGACAAATCAGTCTTTCTCGATACCTGAATCGGAATCGCCTTTTCTCGTTGAATACGAGATGTTCCGGCTCTCGAGTTCCAGCGCAATGGCGCGCGGGTACACCTTCTCCAACAATCCAGGCCCAAGTTCCCGATGAACGGCGATGCAGCAGCCGATGGTCTGCCGGACGAGACTCTCTAGATCCGGCGGGAGTGTTGAGGTGATCTCGAGAGCATTCATAACTTCGTGTCCTTCGTGTCTTCGTGGTTACGGTCGTTGTATTGAGAGGCGTCCGGCCGGTGAAGGTGTGGACGTCGATCGAATACCCATCCGTGTCGAGCATCACCGCCCCGTCCTGATCGGTCCGGAAGATCGCCGCGCCGACTTCGCGGTAGCGCTCGCAGCACCGCCGGCGCGGGATGTCCGAAATGGTTGGCCCGGCCGGCGCTGAAGACCGCGATCTGCGGCTGGACAGCCTGCAGGAATTCCCGGCTGCTCGACGTCAGGCTGCCGTGATGCGGAACCTTCAATACCCGGAGCGGGGCTGCCGGAGCCTCGCCGGCGAGCGTGCGCTCCACGTCCCGGCCGATGTCGCCTGTCAGAAGCACCGACACGTCCCGCCAACGCAGGTCGAGCACGATCGAGTCGTCGTTCCGCACCTTCTGCCGCTCCCAGTCGGCCGGCGCCGGATGGTGCGCCGCGATCGTCACGCCGTCGACGAGCAGACGGTCGCCCCGATGGACGTTGGCCCAGCGCGCCCCCTGACGCCTGCGCCTGAACCCGCAGCGCCGTGAGCGGTCCAAATCGAGGGACGGGAATGCCCTCCCATACCTCGCGGGGACGGAAATCGCGCATGATCGCCGCTGCCCCGCCGATGTGGTCCGGATCGCCGTGCGTCAGCACGATGTAATCGAGCCGTCGGATGCCGCGGTCGCGCAGAACGGGCGCCACGACCCGGTCGCCGATGTCGAAACGCGACGACCGCGGTAAGCCCGCCTGCGTCCACGAGCATCGTCGCTCCGCCGCGGAAACCGCACGAGCGCGCTGTCGCCCTGCCCGACGTCCAGGAACGTCACGTGCAGACGGCCATCGCCCCGCCCGGCCAGAAGCGCCAGCGGCTGGGCGAGGATCCAGAGTGCCGCCACAAACGCGACCGCCAGCGCGGATCGCCGAAGGCGGGCGGCGCCGATGGCGGCTCGGCGCTCCCGGTCACCGTCGGATCGCCGCCGCCAGAGAGCCCAGCACACCACCAGCGCCGCGTAGTACGTGACCACCACGCCCCATGCCGGAGGGGCGACGCGCCAGGTGACTGCGGGCGCGAACCGGACGAGATCGGCCGACCACACCAGCCCTCCGGCGCCGACATGGGCCAGCCATCCGGCGAGGAGGCAAGGCGCTCGGAGATCAGCGCCAGGGGGACGACCGCCATGCCGGCCACCTGTGCGACGGCCATGAGTGGGATGGCCAGGAAGTTCAACGCCAGCCCGGCGAAGGTCACGCGCGAGAACAACAGGGCGCCGACAGGAAACAGGAGTGCCTCGGCGGCGACCGAGGCGGCGAGCATGCCGACGAGAACGACGTACAGCGCGGAACCCGCGGAACCCGCAGAGAAAACATATCTCTGCGAGTTCTGCGAGTTCTGCGTTGATCGTTGTGGACGGACGCGCACGGCTGGCACGACGACGAGGATGCCGAGCGTGGCGCCGAAGGTGAGAACGAAGGCCGGATCGGCCACCGCGAGAGGGTCCGCCGCCACCAGCAGCGCTGCGACAAACCACAGAGACATTCAGCGGCGGGCTGCGCTGATCGAACGCACGGCCGCCGAAGTGACACGACCGCCATCAGCGTCGCGCGGTCGACCGATGCGCCGCCACCCACGAGACCGGCGTACGCGATCAGCACCGCGATGGCCGCCAGCATCGCGCCGCGCCCCAGGCACCCGGCAAGCCGGAACGTGCCGAGCAGCAGGCCGGCGAGGATGGCGATGTTGCCGCCCGAGATCGCGATGACGTGATAGGTCCCCGCCTCCTGCAGTCGCCGCTGCACCTCGTCGTCCAACCCGGCGCGGTCGCCGATGACGATGGCCGTCACGATGGCGGCCGACTGCGCACTCCAGCGGCCGACGGCGCGCGCGATCGCACGCCGGGCGAACTGCCGCACGCTTCCAGCCCATTCGGACCACCAGCCTCCGTTGCCGATGATCTCGACGAGCGCGGCGCTCTTCACCGTGCCGACGAGGGTGGTCCCGCGACGAGCCAGCGCGCGCTCGTTGTCTGGTACGCCAGGATCGAGGTAGCGCGCTGGCCTGTGGAGCTGGACCGGCATGCGCACTCGCCGGCCGGCGCGCCAGCCATCGAGATGTGATGGTCCGAGCGAGCCGACGACGGTGGCAAGCAGCCCGCCACGCGTGGGTAACGATGCCGGGTCTGCGCTGGGCGCCGGGTCCAAAGGACCCGGCCTACCAACGTCAGGACCCGGCCTGCTTATGCGGTCTACGGCCACGCTCAACGAAACGCCGGACCGAAGCAGGTGACGCGTCGGAGCGGAGGACGCCTTCGACGATCGCAAAGGCTTCGTCGTCTTCCGGGAGGACACGCCGCTCTGCCGCGGCCCGCGCACGCTCGGTGCGCGCCAAGTCCTCGAATGCGATCCGCAGCGTCGGACGCCACGCCTTCTGCCACGCATCGGCGGCGAGCAGCGCTCCCCCTGCGGCAAAAGCCAAGGCGACGGCAGCGGCCACCACCCGGGGCCGCACGCCCCAGCATGCCCACGCGCATACCGACACACCAACTACGAGCAGCGCGTATGCGAACGGAAGGCCCGTTTCAGGAAGGAGGAATCCAGCCGCAGCGCCCGCGAGCAGGCCGAGGGCTGGAAGGGCGGCCACCTCGTGCACGCCCGCGGACGCTGCAAACTTCGGGACGCATCGCTCGTCACCGAGACGCGAAGGGCACGAGGACGGAAGTCCTTTGGATCGAACGATCTTCGTGTTCTTCGTGTTGTTCGTGCCTTCGTGACGGGCGGGCGATGGTAGAAGAAACTGCGCCGTAGCTACTCGGTTCCCTTCGCAATTTCTGCCGCCCGCGGCTCCCCGAACCAGCATTCGTCGCCAGTCTCCAGGAGAAGTTCAACCGCCTTGACGAACTCCGAATCGATGCATTCTCTGACCGGGGGAGGCACGACGGAGGGATCGCCGACGCTGTCCCGTCGCGTATTGCGTATCGAACACGAGCCCCGCTCGTCCGTTGCCGATCGTCCACTTGCCTTTCCGGGACGTGATTCGTCCGGACAACACCACGCGCATTCCGGGCCCGACGCAGGAGACGACAACGGTTGCGCCTCTCTCCTGCCACGCGCGGAACACCAGCTCCAGCGAACTGGCCTCGGTCTGGGACATCAACTTCTCCTCGCGCACGCCGGCGCTGTCATAGTCCGCCACGAACGATTGCGGTCATCATGGCGTGCTGCAGTATACGGTGATGCCCGCCCTCGGGTGGACGTGGCCCGGGACGCTGTTGGCCGGGGGCGACAACACTGCGATCAGGCAGCTCGTCGAGCGTGGGAATTAGGGCCGCGCACGTTTCAAGTACCATACCTGACACATGAAGCCTGTGCTCCCCCTGTTGGTATCGTTGGTGTCGTTGGTATCGCTGCTGATCGCCGGAACTGCCCTGGCGCAGCAAGCCCCATCCGGCGTCAATGCCTCGTCGACTCCGATCGATTACGAGGCGGTCCGACTGAGCCGCATCGTCTCCGCAATCCGCATCACCGAAGAGATTGCGCTCGACGGACGCCTCGAGGAGCCGGCCTGGAAGCGGGCTAGCCCGGCCACCGATTTCATCCAGAATACCCCGCGGCCCGGCGAGCCGGCGCGGCACCCCACCGAGGTTCGCTTCCTGTACGACGACACGAACCTGTACGTCGGCGTCACCTGTTTCCAGTCGCCGGACGTGCCGATCGTCGTCAACGACCTCGTACAGGACTTCAATTTCGGACAGTCCGACGCGATCAATCTCATCCTCGACACGCTCCACGATCGCCGCTCCGGTTTCATGTTCATGACCAATCCCGGCGGCGCGAGGCGCGACGGCCAGACATCCAACGACGGCGAGTCCGGGAACATCGACTGGGATGGCGTGTGGGACGTCAAGGTCAGCAGGTTCGAAGGAGGATGGATCGCCGAGTTCGAGATACCTTTCAAGACGCTGCGCTTCTCCGGCACGCCGTCGCAGGAGTGGGGATTCAACATGACCAGGGCCGTTCGGCGCGCGAACGAACAGAGCAACTGGGCGCCGATCCCGATACGCTTCAGCGCCACGCGAGTCTCGCTGGCAGGGACGCTGCGCGGACTGAACAACATCAGGCAGGGCCGCAACATCAACGTGAAACCGTTCTTCGCGGCCGGTTCCGCCCAGGTTCGCACCGGCGAGCGCCTCGAGACGGCCCGCTCGCTTCGCAAGTTGCAGGATTATGACGGCGGCGCGGACGCGAAGTTCAGCCTGACGCCGTCGCTGACGCTCGACGCAACGTTCCGCACCGACTTCGCGCAGGTGGAGGCCGACCAGCAGCAGGTGAACCTCACGCGGTTCAACCTGTTCTTTCCTGAAAAGCGCGACTTCTTCCTCGAAAACTCGGGCACGTTCGCGTTCGGGCCGGGCGGCAACCTGGTGCCGTTTTTCAGCAGGCGGATCGGGCTCAGCGCAGTCGGGACGCCCATCCCGATCATCGGCGGCGGACGGCTGTCGGGGCAGGTCGACAAGTACGACGTCGGCTTCCTCGCGATGAAAACCGAGGACCTGGGCGTCACGCCATCCAACAACTACGTCGTCGGACGCGTCAAGCGCAATCTCCTGAGCAGCTCGTGGGTCGGCGCGCTCATGACCAGCCGCAACTCCAGCGCGGCGGATTTCAACCGCGTTTACGGCGCCGACGCGCATTTCCAGTTCTTTCAGCGGCTGGAGTTCGATTCGTATCTTCTGCGAAGCGATACGCCTGGCCGGCCGGGTAAAAACCTGGCGAAGCGATTCCAGACCGCCTGGCGCGACGACGAATTCTCGATCAACGGGCAATACAACCAGGTGCAGACGAACTTCAATCCCGAGGTGGGATTCATCCGCCGGCGAGACAACAGCCAGTATCAGGGCGACGTGTCCTGGCAGCCGCAGCTGCGCAGCAGCGATCTGATCCGCAACCTGACGTTCTCGACGGGCGTGGACTATTACCAAGGCGGGACCGGCGACATCGAGACGCGCGTCCAGGAAGCGACGATGGGGATCGAGTTCGAATCGAACGCCAACGCGAGCTTCACGATCGCGAACACGTTCGACCGGCTTCTCGCGACCGATTCCATTCAGGGGATTCCACTGGCGGCCGGCGACTACGATTACCTCGACTACTCGCTCGCCGCGAGCACCAACACCAGCAGGAAGATCAGCGGCAACGGCTCGGTGAACTGGGGAGAGTTCTGGGACGGCACGCGCCGATCGTTCGGCGGCGGGCTGAGCGTCAAGCCCGACTATCACCTGAATGTGTCACTCACCTACACGCGCAACGACCTGGAACTGTCGAACGGCACGTCGAATACCCACTTGTTCGGCACGCGGGTCGTGTACGGCTTCAGCCCCCGGTCGTTCTTCAATGCGTTTCTCCAATACAACAGCGCGACGCGCGAAGTCAGCACGAATATCCGCTTCAATCTGATGTACAAGCCGCTGAGCGACATCTACATCGTCTACAACGACCGCCGCGATACCACCAACGAGCCGATCGAGCGCGCGTTCATCGTGAAGGTGACGAGGCTGCTGACGTTCTAAGCGGGCGGGCTGCGGACTCTGGGCTCTCGGCTCTGGGCTGTCCGGAGCCGAGCCCGGAGCCTGAAGCCAGCTACTTCTTGAGTCCCGCCGTCCAGTTGACGACGACTGTGATTGGAGTCTGAGCAGCTTCCACGAACGGCGTCATGTTGAAGAGAAACCGCTGGCCATCGGGCGAGACCTGATAGAAGTCGCCGACCCTGTTGGGTCGGACGTCAAATAGGGGCTGAACGGTGGCCACGTCAAACGCCGCATCCCGCGCAGTGACCGCCGCCGCCATTAGGGTCTCGTCTGGAGGAGGCGTGACGTAGAAAATTTCTCGGGCGTCCTTGCGCCAGAGCGGCGCGCCGCCACCGGTCGTGGAAACCTGCCGTTTTTCTCCAGGCATACCGCCCGAGTCGCTAAACCGAGCCACGTACACCTCTGGCCGACCGGATTCGTCTGACACGTACGCGATCCAGCGGCCGTCCGGCGAAAACTGACCGTCGTACTCGTTCGCCGCCGTTTGGAGGAAGAAAAACGGCTTGCCGTCACCGAACAGGGGCAGAACCCATAAGTCGCCTGCAGTCCCTTGTACGTTTTCGTAGAGAAGGAAACGTCCGTCCGGCGACCAACTATTCGGAAAGCTATCCCCGCTGTCGGCCAGCAGGACGTCATCGCTGCCAGTCCCGGTCGATGCCTTCTGATACAAGTCGAAATTGCCTTTTCGGTTCGAGATAAAGACGATGCGGTTGCCGTCAGGCGACCAGAGCGGCTGACCGTCAGTGGCGGCGTCGAAGGTCAAGCGCGTCGCCAGCCCGTTACGGGCGAGGTCGAGCAGCCACACGTCGCTGCTGACTGAGCCTCGGCTGCGGAGACCAACCGACGCCCGTTTCCCGTCCGGAGACAGCGCCAGATCCGCGTAGAGGGCCGGATCCCCGACGGTCGTCAGAAGTTTCCCCGTGCGATCCAGCCAGGTGAGCTGGGGCGCGCCAGCCGCGGTTCCCGTCTGATACGCCAACACGCCGCTGTCCGACACAGAAAAGAAACCGAACGGCGGGTTGCCGAAGGTCTGAATCTCCTCAGCGACTGGAAACGGGTCTCCGGCCAGTGCCAGCTTGTCGGGATCGAACGGCTGCGCCATCAGCGTGGCCTCGCGGAGAAAGAGCAAATGACGCTGCGAGTAGAGGACGTTGGTGGAATCAACGTCCATCAGACGGCTCCGTCCGGCCGAGCCAAGCGATGCCACGAATGCTGGACTTCGCACCAAGTCCGCCGAAAGGGCCCGATAGACAAAATGCCGGCCGTCAGGCAGGAAGGCCGGGCGGGAGTGGCCCGTTTCGCCCTCGCCGAACGTTGTGGCGGGCTTCGGCGCGCCGCCCGACGCTGAGACTTGCTGAAGGGCGGTCCCACCGGCCGGCGAAAAAACGATCACGCCCTCGCGACCCCAGGAGCCGCTGATGCCCGGTGCCGCGTCGCACAACGTCACCGGCGGCCCCCCCGCGACGTCGACCTTCTTGAGCTTCCCGCCGGAGAAGAACGCGAGCGATCGGCTGTCGGGCGACCAAAACGGCGACGCCCCCCGTCCGTGCCGACGAGTCCCTTGGCTTCCAGCGTGTCAAGCGAACGGACCCAGATGAGCGTCATTCCAGACGCATTGCGAGCGACGAAGGCCACTTGCCGACCGTCTGGCGCGACAGCCAGCGGCCCGACGGCCGGCAGACCCTGCAATTGTCTCGCGAGGCTCCAGCCCTCTGGCGGCAACACGAAGAAGCGCGTCGCCTCGACAGGAACAGCCGGACGGCTGAACGAGCGTCGCCAAAGCGGCCACTGAAACCACCGAAAGCGCTGCGACGAGCGTCCAGGCGAGTCGATCGCGTCTCTTTCGCCGTTGGCGGTTCTCCGAGCGCCGCCGTCAGTGCCGGGCCAGTCGACGACGAGAGCGCCTCGAGGGCGAACGCGAGATCCCCTGCCGATTGGAAGCGGGCCGCGGGGACTTTCTCAAGGCAGCGATCGACGATACGCGCCAGCCCGGGCGGAATGTTTCGCTCTGCGATCGGCAGGTCCGGCGGATCCTCCGTGAGGATCGCCGTCATCGTGTCGGCCGTCGTGTCGCGCCGAAATGCCCGCCGGCCCGCCAGCATCTCGTACAGCACCGCGCCGAACGCGAAGACGTCCGACGCGATGGTCGGCCGGCTGGCCCGCGCACCTGCTCGGGCGCCATGTAGCCGATCGTGCCCAGCACCATCCCCGGATGCGTGCCCGACCTGCGTCGCCGCGTTCGGCTCACTGCGCGCCGGCGCCTCCGCCGCTTCGGTCAGCTTGGCCAGGCCGAAGTCGAGGATCTTCACGCGGCCGTCTGTCGGTCACGAAGACGTTCTCCGGCTTGAGATCGCGGTGCACGATCCCCTTCTCGTGCGCCGCAGCCAGCCCGTGCGCGATCTGAATCGCGTACTCGATGCGCTTTGCGCGCCGGCAAGCGCGTCCGCGCTGCCGAGCCGCTCGCGCGCAGCGTCTCCGCCTTCGAGCAGCTCGGAGACGATGAAGGGCGTGCCGTCGTGCCGTGCCGACGTCGTAGACCGCGAGGATGTTGGGATGATTCAGCGCAGCGGCCGCACGCGCTTCCTGCTCGAAGCGCGCGAGGCGCTCGGGATCGGCCGAAACCGCGGCGGGAAGGACCTTGATCGCCACATCGCGCCCGAGCCGCGAATCGCGCGCGCGATAGACCTCGCCCATCCCGCCGGCGCCGATGGGAGCCTGGATTTCATACGGGCCCAGGCGATCGCCCATTTTGAGCAGCATGGTCGGAACACCTGGATTATAGCCACGTCCGCAAACCCAGTTATTTCTTGAGTCCCGCCGTCCAGTTGACCACGACGGTAATCGGCGTCGGCGCCGATTGCCCCTCGGGCCCCATGTTGAACAGGAATTGATTGCCGTCAGGAGCGACCTGGTAGAGGGAGCCTGGCGTACCCGGCGGTCGGACGCGAAAGAGCGGCGTGACGAGTCCTACGTTAAATGTATCGGCCTCCCAGCTGATAGCCGCCGCCATCAACTGCATGTCAGGAGCCGGGCTGAGATAAAAGATCTCCTTGCCATCGGGACGCCAGCGCGGCTGCATGCCACCGCTCGTCGAAATCTGCCATTTCCCGCCGGAGGCGGGGCCCGAGCCATTGAACCGCGTCACGTACCACTTCCGGCCGCCCGGATTCGTTCGACAGATACGCGATCCAGCGGCCGTCTGGCGAGAACTGCGCCTGACCTTCGTTCGCGGGCGTCTGCAGAAACGGGAAGGGCTTGCGGTCGCCGGCCATCGGCATCACCCAGATATCGGCGGGCGCCGGGTCTTTCGTGTACAGAAGATATCGTCCGTCGGCCGACCAGCTCGATGCAGTCTCGTTTTCGGCGCTGGTGAACAGCGCCTCCTCGCTGTCTGCTCCGTTCGAGGCTTTTTGATACAAATCGGTGCTAGTGCCAGTTCGCGTCGAAGTAAAGACGATGCGTTCGCCGGTGGGTGACCAGACCGGACTGGTGTCGTTGTTTGGGTCGAAGGTGAAACGCGAGGCGAGTCCGTCACGTGCCAGATCGAGAAGCCACAAATCACCTATACCTTGCCCGCTCAAGCGTCTCACCATTGCCTGCCTACCATGCGGCGCCAGCGCCAGATCTCCGTACTGGGCGGGCTTGCCGACGGTTCCCAGAACCTTGCCGGCCCGGTCGAGCCAGCCCAGCTGCGGCGCGCCACCAGCCGTCGTCCCGGTCTGATACGTCAACACACCGCTGTCCGAGGCCGAGAACAATCCGTAGGATACGAACATCTGAATCTGCTCCGCGACCGGGAACGGCGCCCCGGAGAGGACTAGCCGGTCGGGATCGAATGGCTGCGCCATCAGGGTTGTCTCGCGCAAGAAGAGTAGATGACCCTGCGAGTAGACGACGTTGGTGGAGTCGACGTCGTCCATCAGCCGCGTGCCTTCGGTCGCGTCCAGCGACGCGATGAAAGCCGAGCCTGCCGGGTCTGCCTGGTTGATGATGGCGCGGTACACGAAATGCCGGCCGTCCGGCAAAAATGCGGGACGCGCGTGACCCGTTTCTTTTCCCTGGAACACCGTGGCGGCGGTCGGTGTACCGCCCGAGGCCGAAACTTTTTGCAGGGCCGTACCGCCGGCCGCCGAAAACACGATGAAGCCTTCGGGGCTCCAGGCACCGCTGATACCTGGCGACGCGTCGCACAACGTGATTGGCGGTCCGCCGGAGACATCAATCCGCTTTAACTTGCCACCAGCGAAGAACCCGAGCGAGCGGCTGTCGGGTGACCAGAACGGCCCCGAGCCCCCTTCCGTGCCGGCGAGCCCCTTGGCGGCCAACGTGTCGAGCGAGCGCACCCAAATCAGCGTGCTGCCGGCCGCATTCCGAGCCACGAAGGCCACTTGCCGGCCATCGGGTGAGACCGCCAGCGGCCCTGCACTCACTGCGCCTTGGAGCTGTGTCGCCAGACTCCACCCGTCTGGCGGCAACACAACGAAGCGCGTCGCCTCGACAGCAGGGGGCGGGCGTCGGAAGCCACGAAGGCACCTATTGCAAGCACACCTAAGAGAACGAGGGCCAGCCCCGCAACGAGCGTCCACGCAAGTCGATCCCGCGCTTTGACCATTTGCGGCGCCGGCGTCTCGGCCATCAGCGCCGGCGCCTGACCTGTGTGCGACGAGAGGGCTTCCAGTGCAAACGCGAGATCACCGGTCGACTGAAACCGGGCGCCCGGTGTCTTTTCCAAGCAGCGCTCGACAATGCGCACGAGCGCGGGCGGAATGTTCCGGTCGGCGATCGGCAGGTCCGGCGGGTCTTCTTTGAGGATCGCCGTCATCGTGTCGATCGTCGTGTCGCGCTGAAAGGCCCGCCGGCCCGTCAGCATCTCGTGCAGCACGACACCGAAGCGCAAAGATGTCCGTGCGGTGGTCGGCCGGCAGGCCGCGCACTTGCTCCGGCGCCATGTAGCCGATCGTGCCCAGCACCATTCCCGGATGCGTGCCCGCCTTGGTCGCCGCTTCGCTCACTCCCGCCGCCGGCTGCCGCCGGCTTCGGTCAGCTTCGCCAGGCCGAAGTCGAGGATCTTCACGCGGCCGTCCGTCGTCACGAAGACGTTTTCCGGCTTGAGATCGCGATGCACGATGCCCTTCTCGTGCGCAGCGGCCAGACCCGCGCGCAAGTTGAATGGCGTACTCGATGCGCCCGGCGCAGCGGGCAACGCGACCACCAGCGAGGCGCTCCCGTACGCGTCTCACCTTCGAGGAGCTCGGAGACGATGAAGGGCGTACCGTCGTGCTGGCCGATGTCGTAGACGGCCAGAATATTGGGATGGTTCAGCGCGGCGGCGGCGCGCGCTTCCTGCTCGAAGCGAGCGAGGCGCTCGGGATCGGCGGACACCGCGGCAGGAAGGACCTTGATCGCTACGTCGCGCCCGAGCCGCGGATCGCGCGCGCGATAGACCTCGCCCATCCCGCCCGCGCCAAGTGGCGCCAGAATTTCATAGGGGCCGAGGTGATCGCCCGCTGTGTGCAGCATGCCGGGAGGTCCTGAAGTATAGCGCGTACCCGGCCAAAGCCCGGAGCCTGAAGCCTAGAGCCTGCCTCGAACCGTGTCGCGGGTGAGGACGGCGTCGGCGACGATCTGTTCGGGCTCGAGAGTGGTGAACCTGCCGCCCCGCTTGAGAATGCGTCCATCGATCACCACTGTATCGACGTTCGAGGGCTCTGCGGCTTCGACCACGACGCGCGTCGGGTCCGTGAACATCCCCATGGTAATGACGTTGGTCTGAATCATGATGAGGTCGGCTCGTTTCCCCGGCGTCAGCGATCCGACTTTGGCGTCGATGCCCAGCGCGCGCGCGCCATCGATCGTGCCCATCTGAAGCGCCCGGCGCGTCGACAGCTTGAACTCGTTCAGCGCCTTTGCGTTCTCCGCGTTCCTCAGCAGCTTCAGAATGCCGAACATGTGGCAGTTGCCTGTCAACGGCGCCGTGTCCACCGAGACGCACACGTTGATCCCGGCATCCATGAACTCGCAGGCCTTCGTCAAGCCGTAGCCGATTCGCAATTCCGATCCAGGCGAGGCGCTGATCGACGCACCCGAAGCCGCGACCAGTTTGGCCTCCTCGGCAGTTGCCGCCAGCATGTGGATGAGCACCATGTCTTTCCCGAGATACTGGGCTTGTGCCTGAACCTGGCCGGGAGGGGTGCCTTCCCTGGAGGCGAGATGCATCGAGATCCGCAGGCCCAGGCGGCGTGCCGTCTCGATTTCCTTCCTCGCGTTCTCAACCGCCGGCGCCGGTGCAGGGGCCGCGGCCGTGGCGATCGGAACGCCTCCCCACGAATAGCCCAGCGCGAGGAGCCCCTCGTTCGAGTACTTCGCCCAGTTCTGGTGCAGCCGCTCCACGCTTGCCAGATTCCTGAGCTCCCCCGGCGGCACGCCTCGATACGATCCATACGACCAGTTGGCCCGCAGGCCGGATTCCGCCAGGGCACGGATATCCTGCTCCGCGTGTTCGTGCGTCCGGACGTTGTGGCAATCGTCGTTGACGGTCGTGATCCCCGAGTAAATGGCTTCGGCGGCGCTGAGCAGCGTGCCGTAGTACATGTCTTCGGGCTGCATCACGCGGCCGTACGCCGTCGTCAGCGGAAAATATCCGTCTTCCGCCTTGTCGCCGGCCATGCACCGCAGGTATGTGGTCCACATGTGCCAGTGGGTGTCGACAAACCCCGGCATGACGATCATCCTGCGCCCGTCGAGCTCGGTCGCTCCAGGCGCCCTGAGGTTCCTGCCAACCTCGAGGATCTGGCCGTTCCTGACATGCACGTCGCCGTCCGCGATATCTCCGAGGGCCTCGTCCATCGTGAGGAGGTAGCCCCTGCGCACGACGAACTCGCCGCGAGCGGGCAACCGGCGCGCCGCGCCAGTCGAGCGCCGGCCGGTCAGGGAAGGTTGCGGGCTCTGCGCAAGGGCCGGGGAACCCGCCATGCCGGCGACTCCGAGCCCCGCCAGGCCTCCCAGGAATCCGCGTCGGTTGATCGTCGAATCCATAGGTCAGTACCTCTGACAGGGGCTCTACAACTTAACTCCTAACCCCAAGCCCTAACCCCTGACCCCTAAGCACTCTAAGCTCCAAGCCCTACGCCTTTTCCGCCGTAATCCCCGCGTAGTAGTCCTGCAGCGCGCGAACGCCGAAGCCCTGCTGCCGCAGCGCGCGGATCGCCTGGACGGCCGCGGCGGCGCCGGTCAGCGTGGTGATGCACGGCACCTCGTGCATCATCGCGGCGCGGCGGACCGCGCGGTCGTCGAAGAACGACTCGCGTCCGAGCGGCGTGTTGACCACGAGATCGACTTTGCGGTTGACGATCTCGTCGGCGATGTTCGGGCGGCCTTCGTTCACCTTGTACACCACGTCGACATCGAGCCCGTACGCCCGCAGGTAGGCGGCGGTGCCGCGCGTCGCGATGAGGCGGAAGCCGAGCTCCGCGAGATCGCGCGCGATCGGCACGCAGGTTCGGTCTTGTCGTCGTTGTTCACGCTGACGAACGCCGTGCCGCTTTCGGGGAGGCGCTGGCCGACCGACAGCTGCGCCTTCGCGAAGGCGACGCCGAAGTTGCTCGACGCCGCCCATCACCTCGCCGGTCGACTTCATCTCGGGACCGAGAATCGTGTCGACGCCCGGGAACCGCACGAACGGGAACACCGGGCTCTTGACGAAGACGCCGGAGACCTCGATGTCCTTGGTCAAGCCGAGCTCGGCGAGCGTGCGTCCGGCCATCACCTTGGCGGCCATCTTCGCCAGCGGCACGCCGCTGGCCTTCGAGAGATACGGCACGGTCCGCGACGCGCGCGGGTTCACCTCGAGCACGTAGACGACGTCGTCCTTGGTCGCATACTGCACGTTCATCAGGCCGACGACCTTCGAGCGCGCGCGCAATGCGCCGCGTGTAGTCGCGAATCGTCGCCAGGTGGCGCTCGGGGCAGATGAACGGCGGCACGACGCACGAGCTGTCGCCGGAATGGATGCCGGCCTCCTCGATGTGCTCCATGATGCCGCCGATGACGACGGCGCCGGTCGCGTCGGCAATCGCGTCGACGTCGAACTCGAAGGCGTCCTCGAGGAACTTGTCGACCAGCACGGGATGCTCGGGCGAGGCATCGACGGCATGCGTCATGTAGCGATCGAGCGTGCTGACGTCGTAGACGATCGCCATGCCGCGCCCGCCGAGCACGTAGGAGGGGCGGACGACGACCGGGAACCCGATCGCCGCGGCCACCTCGCGCGCCTCTTCCCGCGACGTCGCCGTGCCGCTCGCCGGCTGCGTGATCTGCAGCCGCGAGAGGAGCGCGGCGAACCGCTTCCGATCCTCGGCCAGATCGATCGAGTCGGGCGACGTGCCCAGGATGCGCACGCCCGCATTCTGCAGCGCCAGCGACAGCTTGAGCGGCGTCTGCCCGCCGAACTGCACGAGGCACGAGATGTCGGCGCCGGCCGACCGCTTCGGTCTCGATAATCGCCATCACGTCCTCGAACGTCAGCGGCTGGAAGTAGAGGCGATCGGCGGTGTCGTAGTCGGTCGAGACCGTTTCCGGATTGCAGTTGATCATCACCGTCTCGAGGCCTTCTTCCCGGAGCGCGAAGGCCGCGTGACAGCAGCAGTAGTCGAACTCGATGCCCTGCCCGATCCGGTTGGGTCCGCTGCCGAGGATGACGACCTTGGGCTTCGCGTTCGGATTCGCCTCGCAGGTCGGCTCGTACGAGCTGTAGAGATACGGCGTGAACGATTCGAATTCGGCGGCGCACGTATCGACCCGCTTGTAGACCGGCTTGACGCCCTGCGCCTCGCGCCGCTCGCGCACCGCCGACTCGCTCGTCTTCAGCGCGAGCGCCAGCTCCTGGTCGCCGAATCCGCTCCGCTTCATGCGGCGCATGCGCGTCCGCGCGTGAGGCCGTCGAGGCCGTCCGCCGCGGCGGCGCGCCGCATGCTCCGCAATCTCGGCGAACTGCCGCAGGAACCACGGATCGATGTGCGTCAGCTGGTGAATCTGTTCGAGCGGCCAGCCGCGATCGATCGCGCGGAACAGGTCCCACATCCGCCGGTCGCTCGGAATCGCCAGCCGTTTCCTGAGCGCCGTCTCGTCCTCCGCCTCCGTTCCGTCGCCGGCCCTCGCGCGGTCCGCTTCGGTCGGCGCGAAGAGCAGGCCGCTCCGCCCGAGCTCGAGCGACCGCACGCCCTTCATGAACGCTTCCTTGAACGTCCGGCCGATCGCCATCGCCTCGCCCGACCGACTTCATCTGCGTCGTCAGCGTCCGATCGGCCTGCGGGAACTTCTCGAAGTTCCAGCGCGGGATCTTGACGACGACGTAGTCGATGGTGGGCTCGAAGGAGGCCGGCGTCAGGCGCGTGATGTCGTTCGGGATTTCGTCGAGGTGATAGCCGAGCGCCAGCTTGGCCGCGATCTTCGCGATCGGGAATCCCGTGGCCTTCGACGCCAGCGCCGACGACCTCGAGACGCGCGGGTTCATCTCGATGACGGTCATCCGGCCGTTGGCCGGATTGACGGCGAACTGAATGTTGGACCCGCCGGTCTCGACCCCGACGCGGCGGATGATCTTCCGCGCGGCGTCGCGCATCCGCTGATATTCCTTGTCCGTCAGCGTCAGGATCGGCGCGACGGTGATGCTGTCGCCCGTGTGGACGCCCATCGGATCGATGTTCTCGATCGAGCAGATGACGACGAAGTTGTCGGCGACGTCGCGCATCACCTCGAGCTCGAATTCCTTCCAGCCGATCACCGACTCTTCGATCAGCACTTCGTGGACCGGGCTCAGCTCGAGGCCGCGTTCGGCCAGCTCGCGGAATTCCTCGATGTTGTACGCAATGCCGCCGCCGACGCCGCCGAGCGTGAACGAGGGGCGGATCACGATCGGAAAGCCGAGCGACCGCGCCAGCTCGACCGCCTCGGGCAGCGTGCGCGCGAGGCCGCTTTGCGGGACGTCGAGGCCGATCTCCCGCATGGCGTCCTTGAACAGCTGCCGATCTTCGGCCACCTTGATCGCCTGGATCGAGGCGCCGATGAGCTCGACGTGGTACTTCTCGAGCGTGCCGGCCTCCGCGAGGTCGACGGCCAGGTTGAGCGCGGTCTGCCCGCCGACGGTCGGCAGCAGCGCGTCCGGGCGCTCCCGCTCGATGATCGCCGCCAGGATCTCGGGTGTGAGCGGCTCGACGTAAGTGCGATCCGCCAGATCCGGGTCGGTCATGATCGTCGCCGGGTTGCTGTTGACGAGCACGACTTCGAGCCCTTCGGCGCGCAGCGCCTTGCACGCCTGGCTGCCCGAATAGTCGAACTCGCACGCCTGGCCGATGACGATCGGGCCGGAGCCGATGATGAGGACGCGTTTGAGATCGGTGCGGCGGGGCATTCTCTGGAGGCTGAGAGGCTTGGAGGCTTAGAGGCTAGGGCTGATCAGAGCCAACCTCTAGTCCCAGATCTCTAAGCCTCTGAGCCTCTACCCTCCTCTATCAGCTTCAGAAAATCGTCGAACAGGTAATCCGCATCGTGCGGCCCGGGCGACGCTTCGGGATGATACTGCACGCAGAACACCGGCCGGCTCTTGTGGCGCAAGCCTTCGACGGTGCCGTCGTACAGGTTCAGGTGGGTCACGGCCACATCATCGGGAAGCGAGGCGGGATCGACAGCGAAGCCGTGATTCTGCGACGTGATCTCCACTTTCCCGGTGTCCAGCTTCTTCACCGGGTGATTCGCGCCGCGGTGGCCGAACTTCAGCTTGAAGGTCTGCCCGCCCATCGCGAGGCCGAGGATCTGATGTCCCAGGCAGATGCCGAAGGTCGGCACGTTCGAGGCGACGAGCGTCTTCGCGTTCTCGATCGCGTAGGTGAGCGGGGCCGGATCGCCCGGTCCGTTGCTCAGGAAGACGCCGTCCGGGTTCGTCGCCAGCAGCTCGGCCGCCGGCGTGGCGGCCGGGAACACGCGCACGTCGCAGCCGTGCGCGCTCAGCCGGCGCAGGATGTTCCACTTCATGCCGTAAGTCGTAGGCCGCGATCTTCAGGCGTCGTCCCGGCAAGCCGGCGTTCGATCGAGATGCCGAACTCGTCGGGGTCTTCCTGCGGCCAGTCGAACGCCTCCTGGCACGTGACGTCGCGGACGAGATCCGAGCCTTCCATCTTCGGCAGCGAGCGCGCCCGCTCGACGAGGGCCTCCGGAACCAGCGCGTTACCGGTGACGATGACGCCGCGCATCACGCCGCCCGAGCGAAGCCTGCGCGTCAGCGCGCGCGTGTCGATATCGGAGATGGCGACGATCTGGTTGGCGACGAGATAGTCGCGCAGCGTCCCTTCCGACCGCCAGTTGCTGGCGATCGGCGATTCCTCGCGCACGATGAAGCCGGCCACCTGCGGCGCGCGCGACTCGACGTCTTCCGTGGACACGCCGTAATTGCCGATCTCGGGACAGGTCATCGTGACGATCTGGCCCGAGTACGACGGGTCCGTCAGCACTTCCTGATATCCGGTCATGCTGGTGTTGAACACGACCTCGCCGCGCGCTTCGCCGTCCGCGCCGGCGGCGACGCCTTTGAACCAGGTTCCATCTTCGAGCGCCAGGATGGCTTCCATCTGCCTCACGTTAACCGCAGAGCACGCAAAGACCGCAGAACAATTCTATTCTGCGTGCTCGGCGATCTCTGCGCTTGCTGTCATCTATCGAGCGATGCCGCCACTCTTTGGGGCTGCGAGGCGACGATTCGGATCGCCGCGGACCAGCGCCGGTAGCCGTCGTGGTCCAGATGGAGCGCATGGTCGCCCGCAGGCACCTCGGCGAGCGACAGCGGCGTGGTGCCGACAAGCTGGCCGTCGATGAAAACCTGCGCGCCGGCCGGGCGCGATTCGACGCTCAGCGGAGCCGTGCCTCGTTCTGCACTTGCCGCCGGAAGCGCGGGTTGTGCGCCGATCGCCGCCACGGGCGGGCGTTCGGGCGACAGGCGCACGGTGATCGAGTGGGCGCGTTGCGCCGAGGTGATCGTCACCTGCCGCTCGTCGGTGACGAACCCGTCGCCCATCACTCGAACGCTGTGTCCGCCGCGGGCAAGGCTGCCGATGGTGACGGGTGTCCGGCCGTATTCGCGGCCGTCAACGAATACCCGTGCGCCGGGCGGTGTCGAACGCACGAGCAGGCTGCCGGCAATCGGCGCGGCCACCGCCGGATTCTGCGTTGCGGCCGGACGGGGAGCGGCCGCGCGCGGAGGCGCGTGCGGGCAGCGGAGCAGCCGTTGACTGCGCGGCCGGCACGGTCCCTTCCGTGAACTCGCGCGCCGATCCGCTCGTGGCCGCCGCAGCCTCGCCATTCGAGTCCGACGCCGTCGCAGCGGCCGTCGATGTGTTCGTCCGGCGCCTCGGACCTGCCGCGGGTTCCGACGCCGAAGCCGGCCGCGAAACCCAGCGCGACGCCGATGACGAGCGCGAACGCCAGCGGGGCAATCGACGACCGTGGCCGTGTGCGTTCGAGTGCGCCGTCATCAGGTGCCACGCGGTATGATCATCCATCACAGCCATCCTCGGGGGCGCGAGGACCGGCGGCACCGCTGGGACAACTGCCGGAGCCGGGTCGAGCTCAGCATAGCCGCGCACGTTGAGCACGTCGAGATCGAAATGACCGCGCACGAGAATGGGCTCGGATGGCTCCTCTTCGATCCGGTCGAAGGCCGCGGCCGGTTCGCTGACCGCGAGCGTCTCGGCATCGAGTGGAAGGCGCGGTTCGGATTCAGCGGGCGCTTCTTCGCGCATCGTGTCCGCCTTCGGGCTGAGGATCTGGTTGAGGTCAGGCCGTGGCCCAACACGTGCGGTGCTGACGGAGAACGCCTCCTGAAGCGCGCCGGCGAACTCGAGGGCGGTGTCGAACCGGGTTCCGGGCTCTTTCGCAAGCGCGCGTCCGAACACCGCGCGGAGCCGGCAGAGATCGCCCCCCGCAATCTCCGTCAACGAGGCCGCCGCTTCGTCGCCAAGCGCGGCGACCCGGCGGGCCCACAGCATTTCGTGAACGAGCGCGGCCAGGCCGAACACGTCCGCCCGTCGATCCCATGTGGATCCCGACGATCCGTTCGGGCGCTGCATAAGGCCGCCGCACCGGCGTCGGCACCCCGATACGCTCCAGCGCCCGCGCGATGCCCAAGGCCCGTGAGCCGAGCCTCGTCGCTCGACAGCAGGACGTCGCGCGGATGCAGGACACCGTGTTCGATGCCGGCCTCGGCGGCGGCGTCGAGCGCGCCGGCCAGCTGCCCGGCGAATTCGCAGGGCGTCGACAGCCGCCACGGAGCCCTGTCGAGCCGTGATGTCGAGGGATTCGGCGGCGACATAATCCTGGGCGAGATAGGCGGTCACGCCCGCCATCCCGGTCGCGACCGGCGCGACAATCGCCGGGTGCGGCGCCTCGACGGCAATCAGCCGCTCGAGCTCGGCGACGAGCCGATGGACTCGCTCGGGCGGCAGATCGAGACGAAACAGCTTGACGGCGACGAGACGATCGTTGTCCGGATCGTACGCACGAAAGACGGGTCCCGATGCGCCGGCGCCAATTTGATGGAGAACCCGGAAGGGACCGAAGGCGTCTGGAGGCGCGGTGCTCGCAGCGTCCGTGTGCAGTGAAAACTCCTCAGGGGAAGCGCGACCCATCGTAACACTGGCAGGCCCGCCCGTGGGCACTGAGCACCTTGCACCCGGCACCTGCTTTTGACACAGTACCTCCCGGTGCCCATCAATTCTTCAGACTCCGCATCAATGCCAGCGAGCGCTCAGACTCACCCGTAAGGATTCCGGTTGATGTCCGCCGCTTTCCGTGGGTGAAACGGCTCGCCGCCGACTACGCCTACGACTTTTCGTCGGTCGCGCCGTTCTATTCGGGCGACCCGTCGAGGTACGCGTCGTGGGCCGATGCCGTCGCACGAACCCGCACGCGGCCGCGGCCGCACGCGCAGATCGCCGAGGTCATCGCGGAGCAGCAGCGGCGCCGCGAGGCGCCGGCCCGGGCCGTCGAGGCCGCGCGGCAGCTCGCCGATCCGCGCACCGTCGCCATCGTCACCGGCCAGCAGGCCGGACTGTTTGGCGGCCCGCTGTTCACGCTGCTCAAGGCGCTCACCGCGCTGAAGCTCGCCGAACTCGTGTCCCGCGACCATCACGTGCCGGTCGTCGCCGTCTTCTGGATCGACGCCGAGGATCACGACTGGGACGAGGTCCGCTCCTGCACCGTCTTCGACAACGACCTCGAGCCTCGCACCGTGTCGCTTCCGCCGCATGCGGCCGGACGAGGCGGCGCCTGTCGCGAACGTGCGCCTCGACGACTCCGTGCTGGCGGCGCTCGACGAGCTCGAAAAGAGTCCTGCCAGCGACCGAGTTCAAGTCCGCGACTGCTCGCACAGCTCAAGCAGGCGTATGCACCCGGCGTCGGCATGGCGGACGCCTTCGGCCGGTGGCTCGAGCAGGTGCTCGGCGACCGCGGGCTCGTCGTCTACGACGCCGCCGATCCGGCGTCGAAGCCGCTCGCCGCCGCAGCTCTTTTCCCGCGAGCTGGCGACGCCGGGTCAGACGGCACGGCTCGCAGGCGCGGCCGGCGCGGACCTCACGACGCGCGGTTATCACTCGCAGGTGCAGTTGCAGGACGACGCGCCTCGCCCTGTTCCATCTCGACGGGAGCCGCAGGCCGATCCGCCAGCAGAATGGGCAGTTCGTCGTCGGCGACGCCGCGTATGCCCCGGACCTGCTCGTGAAGAGAGCGGCCGACCAGCCCGCCGCTTTCAGCCCGAACGTTCTGCTGCGGCCCGTCGTGCAGGACGCCATCTTTCCGACGATCTGTTACGTGGCCGGCCCGAGCGAGCTCGCGTACCTCGGCCAGCTGCGCGGAGTCTACGAGCACTTCGGCGTGCCGATGCCGCTGATGTACCCGCGCGCGTCGGCGACCCTCGTCGACTCGGCCGCCTTGCGCTTCCTGACGAAATACGAGGTCCCGCTCGAAGCGCTGCAGGCGCAGGACGAGGCGGCGCTCAACGAGCTGCTGAAGGCCCAGATCCCCGCCGAGATCGAGGCGTCGTTGGCGGAGGCGTCGACAGCCATCGATACGGCGATGGCGCGCGTCATCGCCGCGATGCCGCTGCTCGATCCGACGCTCGAGGGCGCCGCCCGCTCGACCCAGGGCCGGATGCAGCACGACCTCCAGACGCTCCAGGGCAAGACGATTCAGGCGGCCAAGCGCCGGAACGACACGTTGCGGCGCCAATTCGTGCACGCCCGGGCACTCGCGTTTCCCCACGGCCACCCCCAGGAGCGTACGATCGGATTCGTGTCGTTCCTGAACCAGTACGGCCCGGCGCTCGTCGAACGATTGGACGACGAGCTGCCGCTCGACCTCGGCCGGCACTGGATCGTGGCAATATGATCGCCGCACCGTGACAAAAAAGAAGACACTCCTCAGAATTCGCGTGACGGCCTGGTGGAACCTCAAGTGGGTGCGCCTCACCGCCATCGGCCTGGCGATCCCGGCTGTCCTCGTTTTCTTCGCCCTCGGCTACTACTACGTCAGCTTCGCGCGGCTCCTCGACGCCCGGCTCAGCGGCGAGCGCTCGACCGTCCTTCCGCGCGTCCTCGCCCGGCCGCTGGAGCTGCGGCGCGGCCAGTCGCTGACCGAGCGGCAACTCGTCGATCGGCTGAACGACCTCGGATACGCGCAGCGCACGATGTTCGACAAGCCGGGCGAGTTCGTGATCGGCAGCGGCGACGTGACGATCATGCCGCGCGGCGCCGGAATTCAAGGGCCAGTCGGTGCGGGTGGTCTTTCGGAGGCCGACGCCGCCCAACACGAAAGCTCCCCCGCGGCGGCCGGCGAAGCCGGCGCCGCCCCCCGCTGCCGATCGGGTGCTGGCCCTCGAGCGAGGCACGCGGCCGACCGAACGGGTGACGCTCGACGCGCCCGTCCTGACCGCGCTCATCAACGGCGAGCGCGAGAAGCGGCGGCCGGTGGCGCTCGCCGCGATTCCCGAGCCGCATGACCGACGCCGTGCTGGCGATCGAGGATCGCCGGTACTACCAGCATCCGGGCGTCGACCCGATCTGCATGGCCGGGGCGCTCTTCTCGTATGCGACCGGACGGCGGGCCGTGCTCGCGGGCGCCAGCACCATCACCCAGCAGGTGATTCGCAACGTGTTCCTGCCGAAGTTCGAAGGGATGACGCTGCAGAGCGCCCGCGCGCGCTCGCTCAGACGCAAGCTGCTCGAGCAGTTTCTGGCCATCGTGCTCACCAGCCGGGCGTCGAAGGACGACATCCTCGAGATGTACCTCAACGAAGTCCCGCTGGGCCAGCGCGGGTCGTTTGCCATCTTCGGCGTCGCCGAGGCGTCGCGCCTGTTCTTCGCGAAGGACGTCAGCAACGTCTCGCTGGCTGAAGCGGCGACCATCGCCGGCGTCATCCAGTCGCCGTCGGCGCTCTCGCCCTTCAACAATCCCGCGCGTGCCAAGGAGCGGCGGAACGTCGTGCTCGGCGCCATGGTGGACGCCGGGTTCGTGGAGAAGGACGCGGCTGACGCGGCCGCGCTGGAGCCGCTCGCGGTCGTCGAGCGCGCGCTCGAAGCCGAAGCGCCGCACTTCGTCGACTTCGTCGATCAGACGCTCGACGAGCTCTATCCGGGCCTGACGACCACGACGAACGAAGCGGTCGACGTGTACACGACGCTCGATCTGCACCTCCAGCGTCTGGCGCAGGACGCCGTGCGCACCGGCCTCACCAGCGTCGACAAGCTGCTGTCGCGCCGCAAGCGGAAGGGGCGCGCGGAGGCCGCGCTCATCGCCGTCGATCCCAAGACCGGCGAGGTCCTCGCCTTCGTCGGCGGCCGATCGTACAACCAGTCGCAGTACAACCGCGTCATCTCGGCGCGCCGGCAGCCGGGATCGATCTTCAAGCCGTTCGTGTACCTCGCGGCGTTCGAGCAGGCCGCCGCTGAAGGACGCACCGACATGAGCCCGGCGACGATCGTCCAGGACGAGCCGGAAACCTTCGAGTTCGACGATCAGGTGTGGGAGCCCGCGAACTACCAGGACGAGTACGACGGCCCGATCACCTTCCGTCGCGCGCTCGCCCATTCGCGCAACCTGGCGACGATCCACGTCGCGCAGACTGGCCGGATACGAGAACATCGTCGAGCTCTGGAAGAAGATGGGCGTCGGGACCGCGCCGAAGCCTTATCCGTCGATTGCGCTCGGCGTGTTCGAAGCGACGCCGTACGAGATCGCCACGGCCTACACGATTTTCCCGAACATGGGGACGCTCCAGCCGCTCAATCACCTGCTGAAGATCACCCGCGGCGGCGACGACATCACCAGGTCGAGGAAGGCCAAGGAACAGGCGCCGCGGCAGGTCACGCGGCCGGACACGACGTTCCTGGTGACCAGCATGATGCGCAGCGTGATCAACGAAGGGCACCGGCGCCGGCGTGCGCGCGCGCCGGGTTCACGCTCGATGCGGCGGGCAAGACAGGGACGACCAACGACCTGCGCGACGCGTGGTTCGTCGGGTTCACGCCCGACCTGCTGACGGTCGTCTGGGTCGGGTTCGACGACAATCAGACGGTCGGCCTCAGCGGGTCGCAGGCGGCCCTGCCGATCTGGGCCGACTTCATGAAGCGCGCGCTCGCCGGCCGCTCGAGCGTACGCCTTCAAAGCGCCCGAAGGCATCGCGTTCGCCGACATCGACCCGGAGACCGGCCAGCTGGTCACGCCCGCCTGTCCCCACGTCGTGAGCGAGGTCTTTCTCGAAGGCACGCAGCCGGTCGAGTTCTGCACCCTCCACCAGTTCTGAACGGCGACCGCCCAAAGCTCCACCACAGAGGACACGGAGGAAAAACAGAGTTCACTGTCAACCGAACTCCTCTAACGTGCCCCTCCGTTCACCACCGTGATCTCTGTGGTAATGCTTTTGTTTCTCTCCGCTTGTTCATTTGACATTCAAATAGAAAAGCAGTATCCATTGGCATGGCCAATAAAGACCGAGGCAAGGCCGATGTCCTACAGGGGACACTCGACCTCATGGTTCTGCAGACGCTGGCAGCCCTCGGGCCACTGCACGGTTATGCGATAGCCGCGCGTCTCGAGCAGGTTTCCGCGGGGAGTCTCCAGCTCAATATGGGCACGCTATACCCTGGCCTGATGCGGCTGGAACAACGAGGGCTCGTGCGCGGGGCATGGGATGTAACCGAGAACAACCGCAAAGCGCGCTTCTACGCCATCACCGCCGCTGGACGGCGCCAGCTCGCCACCGAAAAAGCGGAATGGGATCGCATGGTGTCCATCATGCACACACTCCTTCGTGACCAGGGCTGATTTTTGGAGGAGTCCATGGCGACGTTGCGCGAATGGATGCGTCGGCTCTGGGGGACACTCCGCCCGGACCGCGATCGCGAACTGCAGGAAGAGCTCAAACTGCATCTGGAGCTGGCCAGCGAGGACGAGAAACGCCGGGGCGAGTCGCCCGAGGATGCGCGACGAGCGGCCCGGCTCCAGGCCGGTGGCGTCGCCCAAGCCGTGGAGGCGCTGCGCGACCAGCGAGGGTTGCCCCGGCTGGACGATCTGTCGCGCGACATGCGCTACGCTCTCCGCCAGCTGACTCGAAATCCCGGCTTCGCGGCCACGGTCGTCCTGATCCTTGCGGTTGCGATCGGCGCAAGCACGGCGATTTTCTCGGTGTTCGACGCGCTCGTTCTCCGCCCGCTGCCGTACCGCGATCCCGAACAACTCGTCAGGATCACAGAAAGTTTCAGAAGGTTCGACATCACCGGGATGCAACTGGCGCCGGTGGAGTTGGACGACCTTCGCGCGATGACGCGCTCGTTCTCTTACATTGCCGGCATCCGCCCCGGCGAGTTCGCACTCACTGGAATGGGGGCCGCTGAAGGCCGTTTCGGGCCTTCGGATTTCAGCGAGCGTTTTTCCCATGCTGGATGCGCAGCCTATCCTGGGTAGTCCCTTTCGGGCTGAAGAAGAGGAGTACGGCAGGCATCGCGTGGTCGTCATCTCCGAGGGCCTCTGGAGGCGCCGATTTGGAGCGGACCCAGGCATTGTCGGCACTTCGATCGAGATCAATCGAGAAAGCTATCGCGTAGCGGCCGTCTCGCGCCCCCTCCTGGACTATCTGGGGACCGCGTGGGATCTGTGGGTGCCGCTGAGTTTTCAACCGAGCGAGAGGACACCTGCCAGCCGTGGCGCCAAGGGGGTGGACGTGGTCGGGCGACTCGCAGCCCGGCGTCGACGATCGCCGCGGCTGCGCAGGAACTCGCGGCCGTGGCTTCCAGGCTGACCGCTCTATATCCCGAAGCCTATCCCAGGGACGTCGGGTTCTCCCTCGACGCAAGCGGGCTTGCGTCGACGGTAGCGGGCAACGTTCGTCAGCCACTGCTGTTTCTGCTGGCGGCCGTCGGCGTGTTGATGTTGATCGCTTGCGCCAACGTTGCCAATCTGCTGATGGCTCGCGCCTCCGCGAGGAGGAAAGAGATGAGCATCCGAGCCGCCCTCGGCGCCGGCCGGGCGCGTGTGCTCGGCCAGCTCATGACCGAGAGCATGGTGATCGCCGGGGTTTCGGGCGTTTTCGGAGTAGCGCTGGCGTCCGCCCTCTTCGAAGCTGTTCGAACTCTACGGACCCGTTGGTCTGGTTCCTGTCGCCGGAGTCGGAGTAAACGGGTGGGTGGTGGCGTTTGCAATCGGGGTTTCGTCCGCCGCGAGCATGCTCTTCGGTCTGATTCCAGCGCTGACGACCAGCACTGGCCTGAATGACGTGCTCAAGGAGTCCGCACGCGGAGCGACCGCCGGACGACGGTGGTTCCGCGAATCGATGGTCGCGCTCGAGGTTGCCGCATCGCTCGTACTGCTTATCTGCGCCGGCCTTCTGATCCGGAGCTTTCTTCGGGTACAGCAGGCGGAACTGGGATTCGACGCAAGGAATGTGCTGACATTCGAGCTCCTGTTACCCGCGGCTCAGTATGGCGAGCCCGAGCGGAGAATTGCCTTCTATGAAGCATTCCGGTCGCGTCTTCAGGCAATTCCTGGTGTGGTCGCCGTCGGGGCCGCCGATCGGATTCCGTTCGCGGACCTCAGGGTGGAAGGGGTTCTTTTCGTGGTGGGTCGGCCAGTCGATCCGGCGCGCCGCAGCCGTTGGTGCGTCCCGCCCGAATCCTGCCTGGCTATTTCGAGTCGCTGGGAGTGCCCCTCCGTCGGGGGCGCTATTTCACCGCGGCCGACACCGAGGGCACCACACTGGTTGCGATAATCGACGAGGCTACGGCGCTCCGCTTCTTTCCAAACGGCGAAGACCCGATTGGCAGGCAGGTCACCGGCATCGAGCCGGGCCTCACCGCCACGATTGTTGGAGTGGTCGGATCGGTAAAACGGAGAGACCTTTCCACCGCGCCAGAGATGTCCGTCTATCACGCGGCAGCTCAGAGAGCCGGCCCCGCGATGACGTTTACGGTCAAGACAGCAACGGACCCGCTCGACGATGATTCCAGCGATCCGGCATGGAATTGGCCGAGCTCGATCCGCTCCTTCCCTTAACACGCACGGTCACGATGGAGCAGCGCCTGTCCAACTCGTTGGCGAGACGGCGGCTGTCCATGCAGCTGATGGTATTTTTCGGGTTGGCCGCGCTGTTGCTCGCCGCAACCGGCCTCTACGGAGTTCTGTCCTACGTGGTCAATCAGCGCCGTCGTGAAGTGGGTATTCGGGTCGCTCTGGGCGCCCAACCGAGGCAGGTGATCGAGCGTCGTCGCGAAACAAGGGTTGTTGCCTGTGGCGCTCGGAATCGCCGCCGGGCTGGGAGCCGCCATGGCAGCCTCGCGGCTACTTACTGCCCGGCTTTACGAGATAAGTCCAATCGATCCGGTTGTGTACGCGTCGGTAACGGGACTCCTGGTTCTCACGGCGATCACTGCCATGGCGGTTCCGGCGCGGCGCGCGTCGCGGCTGGACCCCAACGTCGTGCTTAGAGAAGAGTAGGGATCGAGGCGCTACTAACCTTCCATTAGCCACAGCCGTCAAACATGACGACGCGTTAATCGAGGGAGGTCTCATGGCACTTCTTGATCCGGCAATTCGTCGATCCACGGCATGGCACACCGGACTGGCGGGCGTCGCCACGCTTCTGATCGTTTCCGTGCCGGTGGCTGCTGTGCAGCTCGCATCCCCGCCCTCGGCGCCGCCAACCCGCGATGCATTGGTCGCTCGCGCGCTGGCCGGCAATCTGATCGATCTCGCGGGAGACGGCGAGATCGGCGGCATCACCGCGATGCTCGATGCGGGAGCCGACGTGAACGCAACGGTGAGAGGCGACGGCAGCCCGCTGATCGCGGCCGCCGGCGACGGACATCTCGAAGCGGTCGCACTGCTGCTCGACCGCGGCGCCAACATCAACCTCGCGGTTCAGGGCGATGGCAGTGCGCTCATTGCCGCGGCCGGCGACGGTCATCTCGACGTCGTCAGGCTGCTCCTCGATCGCGGCGCCGACGTGAACCAGGCGGTTGAGGGCGACGGCACCGCGCTCATTGCGGCGGCCGGCGAGGGTTACGCCTCCATCGTCCAGCTCCTGCTGGACCGGGGCGCCGACATCAACCAGATCGTCGAGGGAGACGAGAACGCCCTCATAACTGCCAGCGCCGACGGACACCTCGACGTCGTGAAGCTGCTTGTCTCGCAAGGCGCCGACGTTCATGCCAGAGTCCTGGTGGACGTCTTCACGTACGATCGGGGCGTCAGGTACGTCGGGCAGGAATGGCGCTCCGCGCTCAGCGTCGCGCGGAAGGAGAATCACACGGCCGTCGTGCAGTTCCTGCAGTCCGTCGGGGCACGAGACTAGGCGCTCTCCAACTTCCTGCTCTGCAAACCCAGGCAGGACTAAGGCCCTGCGCTGCATCTTTTTTGGCCGCAGGCTGCTGCCCATCCTGCCCCTCCTGCCCTTCCCGCCCGTATAATCGCCCTATGAACCGGGAAGTCTTCGCCGCCGTCGCCGCCGCGCTCGAGCGCGGCGAGGCGGCCGCGCTCGTCACGATTGTCTCGACGCTTGGATCGACCCCGCAGCGCGTCGGCGCGAAGATGCTCGTCTTCGCCGACGGGCGCATCGTCGGCACGATCGGCGGCGGCTGCTACGAGAACGACGCATTCTGGAAGGCGCGCGAGGCGATCGCCAACCGCAGGCCCCTGCTGCTGCACTACGAGCTGTCCGACGATTTCGCGCAGGAGACGGGGCTGATCTGCGGCGGGCAGATGGACGTCTACATCGAGCCGATCGAGCCCTCGCCGGATCTGTACATCATCGGCGCGGGCCACGTCGGGTTCCACCTCGCGCGGGCTGCGCACGAAGTCGGGTTCTGCGTGCGGGTCGTGGACGATCGCGAGAAGTTTGCCAATGCGGAGCGCTTCCCGACCGCCGAGGAAATCGTCGTCGACGACATTCCGGCATGGATTGCCCGGGCGCATCTGCCACCGCACGCCTACGCCGTCATCGTCACGCGGGGCCACACGAACGACCTCGAAGCGCTGCGGGCGCTCGCGCCGGTCGAGCTCCGCTACCTCGGCCTCATCGGGAGCCGCGCCAAGGTCGCCCGGATCTACGAGGCGCTGCGAACCGACCAGATGCCCGACGAGTATCTCCAACGGGTGCACGCCCCGATCGGCCTCGATATCGGAGCGGTCACGCCCCAGGAGATTGCCGTGGCCATCCTCGCCGAGCTGATCGCGGTCAAACACGGCAAATTCGCGGCGCGCGACGCCTCCGGGCTGTCGATGAAGTGGACGCCACCGCAGGTCAAGGCCTCAGGGCTCAAGACTGGCTCAGCCCAGCCATCCGTCTAACCGTCGAGCATTGAGCCCTGAGCCGTCTGAGCCTTGCTATAATGGCTAGCAGTCTCGACAAGCGACTGCTAAAACCGAATGAACCCTATGGACGGAAACGACCGTTCAAAGCGCGTCCTCGCTGCGCTCGTGCGCCAGTACATCGCCACGGGCGAACCAATCGCCTCGTCGGTGCTGGTGACGGCGGCCGGGCTCGGGGTGTCGTCCGCGACCGTGCGGCACCTGCTGGCCGGTCTCGAGGACGAGGGCTACCTGAGCCAGCCTCATCCATCGGCCGGCCGGGTGCCTACCGACCTCGGTTATCGCTTTTACGTCGACCTGCTGCTCGAGCAGAAGCGCCCGCGCGGTGCGGCGACGCGGCTCGAGGCCCGGCTGCGGCGCGACGGTTCCGGGTCGACGATTGACTCGCTGCTTCCGCAGGTCTCGCACGTGCTGTCCCAGGCGTCACGCAGCATCGGGTTTGCCGTTCGGCCCGCCAGCGAAGCGGCGGTCTTCGAGCGCGTCGAGTTCGTCCCGCTGAGCTCCGCGCGCGTCCTGGTGGTCATCGTCGCCCGCGGCGGGCATGTCATCCAGAAGGTCATCGACGTCGGCGAATCGCTTCAGGCCGACGATCTCCGGCAGGCGGCCAACTATCTCAACGCCGAATTCTCCGGAATGCCGCTCAATCGCGCGCGCGAGGCCGTGCTCGAGCGCATCAACGAGGAACGGCTCCTGTACGACGAGCTGCTCGCACGCGCGATGCGGCTGGCCACGTCGATGTTCTCGGACCTGCCAGAGCGAGCAGGCGATTTACGTCGAAGGTGCGGCGTCGCTCGTCGAAGCCCACCAGGGCCTCACGCTGGAAACGCTGCACGCGCTCGTGCAGATGATCGAGGAAAAACAAAAAATCGTCCGGCTGCTGAACGAGTACATCGACGGCCCGGGCATGACGGTAGTCATCGGCGCCGAACATCAGGATCCGAACCTGCGGACGTTCAGCCTCATTGCGTCGACCTACGACGACGGGACAGGCATCGGAACGGTGGGGGTCATCGGCCCCACGCGGATGCACTATTCGCGGGCGATCGCCATGGTCGATGGCGCGGCGGAAGCGGTGTCGCGGGTTCTCCGCGAACAGAATTAAGCATAATGGCTGACAAACCTCTTACCGAGCCGGTCGACGGCTCGCCGGCCGAAGCGTCGGTCGAAGCGCCGCCGGTCGAAACCTCGACGTCGGACGCGGTGCTCGAGCTTCAGCGCGAGCGCGACGAGCTCCTCGACCGTCTGCTGCGGAAGACGGCGGAGTTCGACAACTACCGCAAGCGGGTCGAGCGCGAGCGGCGCGAGCAGGCGGACCAGGCGGTCACCGATCTCCTGGAGGATCTGCTGCTCGTCGTGGACGACTTCGATCGCGCGCTGACGGTGACCGCTTCCGGCGACGATGCCGGCGGCAGCCCGTACCGCAAGGGCGTGGAGCTGATCCACGCGAAGCTGAACGACTTGCTGCGGAGGCGCGGCGTGCGGCCAATCGAAACGCTGGGCGCCGACTTCGATCCGAACCTGCACCAGGCCGTGATCCACGAATCGAGCCCCGAGCACCGCGAGGGCGAGGTGATCGGCGAGCTGCGGCGCGGCTACATCCTCGGCGATCGGCTGCTGCGTCCCGCGATGGTGAAGGTGGCAAAGGCGTGAGCAAGAGGAGCAAGCTGGACTACTACGAGGTCCTGGGTGTTTCGCGGTCGGCGACCGAGATCGAAATCAAGAGCGCCTACCGGAAGCTGGCGATGAAGCACCACCCGGATCGCAATCCGGGCAACGCCAAGGCCGAGGAACAGTTCAAGACGGCCGCCGAGGCGTACGCCGTCCTGGCGGACCCTGAAAAGCGCAGCATGTACGACCGCTTCGGGCATGCCGGCGTCACCTCCGGCGCGGGCGGCGGATTCGACCCCAGCGTGTTCTCCGAGTTCGGCGATTTCGCCGACATCCTCGGCAACATGTTCGGCTTCGGGGACATGTTCGGCGGCCGCCGCCGCGGCGGGCCCCAGCGCGGCGCCGACCTCCGGTACGACCTCGAGATCTCGTTCGAGGAATCGGCGCGCGGCGCCGAAACGACGATTCAGATTCCGCGGCACGAGGAGTGCGAGACGTGCAAGGGATCCGGCGCCGCGGCCGGCTCGTCGCCCACCACCTGCCCGCAGTGCAGGGGCCAGGGTCAGGTCCGCTTTCAGCAGGGCTTCTTCACCGTGGCTCGTACCTGTCCTCAGTGCCGAGGGGCGGGACGGATCATCGCCAAGCCGTGCGCACCATGCCACGGCAGCGGGCACGATCGTTCGCGAGCGCAAGATCACGGTCAAGATCCCACCCGGCATCGCGACCGGGCAGCAGCTTCGGCTGCAGGACGAAGGCGAAGCGGGCGCCGCCGGCGGCCCGCCGGGCCACCTGTTTGTCGTCGTCCACGTCCAGGAGCACGAGTTCTTCCGCCGCGACGGGAACAACCTGTTCTGCGAGATCCCGGTGAACTTCACGACCGTCGCCCTCGGCGGCGAGATCCAGGTGCGGACACTCGACGGACCCGAGACGGTCAAGGTGCCGGACGGGACGCAGACCGGCACGACGCTGAGGCTGCGCGGCAAGGGTATGCCCGAGGTGAACGGCCGCGGCCGCGGCGATCTGTTCGCGACCATCCAGGTGCAGACGCCGCCGCAAGCTGACGAAGGCCCAGCGCCGACTGCTCGAGCAACTCGCCGGCGAGCTGCCGAAGGAGGAGTTCGAGCCGCGCCCGCGTGACGACGCGCAGGACGAACGGAATCTGTTCGATCGCGTCAAGGACATGTTCGGATAGACGAATCGGGTAATTGGGTAATTGGGTAATCTGGTAATTGGGTAAATGGCCAGCCGTCGACGTCATACAGCCCGGCGATCCGGATCTGACGCTCGCCATCGTCGATGATTTTGCTCCGACCGCGGTTGAACCTCGCGACAACACGTTCCGAATATTTTTTCCGTCTCCGGCCGCGCGCGATGCGGGGTGCGCCGCCCTGACCGCGGCCCGATATCGCGCGGAACCGGTCGATGTCGACGATGACGACTGGGCGCGCCGCTCGCAGGAAAACCTCAAGCCGGTCACGGTCGGCGCGTATCACTGTCGCGCCGCCGTGGGCCGCACCCGGCACCAGGCACCCGGACCCGGCACGGCACCCGGCCCGCGCACCAGGCACCCGATCACCATCGTCATCCTCCCCTCCATGGGCTTCGGTACCGGTCATCATGCAACGACACGGTTGTGCCTGCGGGCGCTGCAAGCGGTGGATGTCATGAACCGCTGCGTGCTCGATGTCGGCACCGGTTCGGGCGTGCTGGCGATCGCCGCGGTTCGCCTGGGCGCCGCGCGGGCGCTCGGCATCGACAACGACTCCGATGCGATTCAGGCTGCGAACGAGAACCTCGGCCTCAATCAAGGGGTTGAGAACGTCGAATTCCGTGTGGCCGACTTGCTGGCGGATGATCTCCCCGCCGCCGACATCGTCACCGCCAACCTGACCGGCGCTTTTCTGGTCCGATCCGCGGCGCTGCTCCTGGACCTGCTCCGGCCAGCCGGGACGCTCATCGTCAGCGGCCTGTTGGAGCACGAGCGAGACGACGTGGTGCGGGCGTTTGTTGACGCCGGGTCTGAAGGAGCTGACGCCGGGTCCAAAAGGACCCGGCCTACGGCTGTAGGGCGGGTCCTTCTGGACCCGCCGATTGTCTGGGAAGAAGCACGAAGACGGCTGGGTGGCGCTCGCGATGAAAAGATCGTGACACGTCGCCGAACGCGTCCGATTCTGCTGTAATAGGTCTATAAAGGAATGATGGTCGGGACGACTCATCTGCGTGCTCTGGCGCTCGTGGCGGCAGCTGCGACCATTGTGACGATCGCCACTGGATCGGCCTCTCAGGGCCAGCGGCCCGGTCCTCAGCAGCCTGCGCGCGATACGCCTGCGCAGCGACAGGACCCCACAGCGGCGCCCGCCGGCCTCATCGCCGGCCGCGTTCTGGCCGCCGATACGGGCCGGCCGGTGAAGGGCGCGCGCGTGAGTGTATCGGCGCCAGAGCTTCCCGGCGGCCGGGCAATCCTGAGCGACGACATGGGCGTGTTCCGGCTGACCGATCTGCCGGCCGGTCGATACACGCTTTCGGTGTCGAAGGCCGGCTTCGTGCAGCTCGCGTATGGCCAGCGCCGGCCGCTGCAGGCGGGAACGCCGCTGCAACTCGCCGACGACCAGGAGATCAAGGACATCGAGTTCAGGCTGCCGCGCGGCAGCGTGATCGCCGGCCACGTCTACGACGAGACGGGCGACCCGATGGCGGGCATCCCCGTCCGCGTGCTTCGCTATCAATATCAGCAGGGCGAGAGACGGTTGATGCCCGCCGGTAACGCGCAGACCAACGACCTCGGCGAGTACCGCGTGTGGGGCCTGATGCCGGGCGAGTATTACGTGGATGCGCAATCGCGCATCAACCTCCCGTTCGCCCCGCCTGGCGGTGGCCGAGGGGGGCGAGGAGGCGGCCCGCCGGGAGCGATCGCCGGAGCGGTCGGCGCACTCGCCGGAAACAACGTCGCGGCGCTGTTTGGGCCAAACGACGAGAGCCAGATAGCCTACGCGCCGACCTATTTCCCAGGGGTGACATCGGTCGCCGAGGCGCAGCCGATTACGCTCGGCCTCAGCCAGCAGTCGCTCGACAACGATTTCGGCTTGCAGCTCGTCGCCGTCGCGCGCGTCAGCGGCCATGTGGCGAATCCCGACGGCTCGGCCACGACCAGCGGCAACGTCAACCTGACCGCCGAGACCATGCGCCGGCGGCCGCGGCAACCAGCTGGGCAACAACTACGGCAGCCGCATCAGCGGGGACGGTTCGTTCTCCATTTCCAACGTCCCGCCGGGCCGCTACATCCTGCGCGCGCGCGGCACCAATGCCGAATGGCCGCAGTTCGGCACGCTGCCCATAACCGTCGCCGGCGCTGGACATCCCCGACGTATCGGTCATGGTCGCAGCAGGGCGCGACGATCCTCGGGACGGTGTCGTTTCCGCCAGTCGCAGACGCCGCTCCCGACCTGGGCCAGGTGCGCATCTCGTCCGTGTCGGTCGACCCGGGCCTGACCAATTCCCAGGCGCGGGTCGAGAAGGACAACAGCTTCAAGATCGTGGCGGTCGCCGCGGGGTCGCATCTGATTCGCGCGAGCGGCCAGCTCCGAGGGTGGTCGTTGAAGTCCGTCCTCCTCGACGGCCGCGACATCACCGACACGCCGATCGAGGTCCGCAGCGGCCAGGAGATCACGCGCGTCTCGATCACATTCACCGACGCCGTCAGCGAGATCAACGGCACGCTGACGACCGAGCAGGGCGTCCCCGTCACGGACTACACGGTGCTGGCGTTTCCCACCGATTCGAGCTTCTGGCGCGCCGCAGTCGCGTCATATCGCGACCGCGCGGCCGGATCAGAACGGCAAGTTCCGGATTCGCAACCTGCCGGCTGGCAGCTATTACCTGGCGACCGTGGATCCCGCCCAGCAGGGCGAGTGGTTCGAGCCGGCCTACCTCGAGGAACACCGCCTCGGCGCCACGAACGTGACGATCGGCGACGGGGAGACGAAGACGCAGGACTTCCGGATCAGAATTCAGTGAATCGGGTAATTGGATAATCGGGTAATTGGGTAATTGATGGGGCAATTGGCTACGCTCAGTCAATTTCCCCATCAATTACCCGATTACCAAATTACCCAATTACCCGATTCCGCTTACAAGTCCCCCCACAGGAACTGCAGGACGCTGATCGCGGCGATTGGCACCGCGTCGGCGCGCAGCGTGCGATGGCCCAGCGTGACCGACGCGGACGCCGCGCTGACCTGCGGCCGCCCACTCCGCATCCGTCCAGCCGCCTTCCGGTCCCACGACGATCGCGGCGTCTGACGGGATCTCCTGCTTCCGCAGGATCGATAGCGGCTCCGCGCCCGTGGCCGCGCCCGGCTCCACGAGCATGAGGGTTGCGGCCGCCTGCGGCTCGTCGAGCCAGCTTTCGAACGTCAGCGGACCGCGAATCTCGGGAATGACGGCGCGGCGCGACTGCTTCACCGACGCGAGCGCCACGCGCCGCCAGCGATCGAGGCGCCCGCCGCGCGTCGAGCGCCGCGACGGTCACCTCGGTTCGCGTGGTGACGATCGGCTGGATGGCGGCGACGCCAAGCATGACGGCATCCCGCACGATGTCGTCCATCTTGTCGCCTTTCAGGACGGCCTGCACGAGCGTGAGCGGAACCGCCGCCTCGGCGGCCGGCTCGACACGCGACAGCAGCTGCACGCGCACGTCGCGCCGCTCCGCGGTGACGACCTTCGCGAGGAATTCCAGTCCGCGGCCGTCGAAGACCGCGACCGTGTCGCCCGGCCCAAGCCGCAGCACCCGCGTCAGGTGCTCCGCCTCGTCTTTCGGCAGCAGCACCGTCTCGTCGCCGGGATCCAGCGGCGGGCGCGAAGAATCGGTGCACAGCGGGATTATACGAGGTGCAGAGTCACGTGCATGCGAGAGTTCGAGTGCTTCGACACTTGCACGAGTCTGATCGCATGCTGCTATACTCGCCGCGCGATGTTCTTTCGCGGTCAGATCATCGGCAAGTACAAGATTCTGTCGACGATCGGCAGCGGAGGCTTCGGCACGGTCTATCTCGCGGAAGACACCTGGATCGACAAGAAAGTCGCGCTCAAGGTCCCGCACAAGCAGGGCGTCGACTTCGGCGAGCTGCTGCGCGAGCCGCGGCTGCTCGCCAGCCTCAATCATCCCAACATCGTCACCATCCTCACCGCCGAGAAGCAGGAAAACGTCTTCTTCATCGTCATGGAGTTCGTGCCGGGCGAGACGCTCGAGGCGATCATCGCGCGCGACGGCGCGCTCGAGCTGTCGCGCGCGCTCGACTACACCTGCCAGATCTGCAACGCCGTCGATCACGCCCATCGCCACGGCGTGCTGCACCGCGATCTGCGGCCGGCCAACGTGCTCGTCGCCGAGAGCGGCATGCTGAAGGTCGCCGACTTCGGCACGTCGCGCTTTCTCGAGATCGCCGCGCACGGCACGACCGTCATCGGCAGCCCGCCGTACATGGCGCCCGAGCAGTTCCACGGCAAGGCGGTGTTCGCCTCCGACCTCTACTCGCTCGGCGTCACGATGTATCAGATGATGACCGGCGTGCTGCCGTACGACACGCCGTCGCCCGCCGATCTCGATCGCCTGATGCGCGGCGAGCTGGTGACCGCGCCGCGGCTCAAGAATCCCAAGATTCCAAGCGCCATCAGCGACATCGTCGTCAAGGCGATGGCGCCGGAGATCCACGCGCGCTACCAGCGCGCGGGCGACCTGCTCGACGATGTGCTGGCCGCGCGTGGCGCCGCGGCGACGCGCATGCCGCGATCGACGCCCGGTGGCGAGCCCGCCTCGGCGGCGTCCGACGATGTGCAGGACATCCACAATCGTCTCAAGGCGCGCGAAGCGCCGCAGCCACGCTTCTGCTGGCACTGCCGCAAGCCGCTCCACGCGCGGTCGGATCGCTGCCCGTTCTGCGGCGAGGCGCAACGGGCCCGCTGAACAAAGATCTGCTCAACCAGTCCATTTCCGACTTGGCTCAAACAGCCTCGCTGCCAATGCGCTAGAATTCTCGTAAGGAGCGCAAGATGGCTTTCCCCGGAACCGGCAAGATCTGGATGAACGGCAAGCTGGTGGAGTGGAAGGACGCGACGATTCACATCGCCTCGCACGTCATCCACTACGGCAGCGGCGTCTTCGAAGGCGCGCGGTGCTACGAGACGCCGAAGGGGTCGGCCTGCTTCCGTCTCGACGCGCACATGCGCCGGCTGCAGCACTCCGCGAAGATCTACCGGATGGAGTATCCGCTGGACCTCGCCGGCTGGATGAACGCCGTGCTCGAGACGATTCGCGCCAACAAGATGAAGGCGTGCTACATCCGCCCGCTCCTCTATCGCGGCTACGGCACGCTCGGCGTCAATCCCGAGGGCAACCCGGTCGACGCGGCGATCATGCTCTGGGAATGGGGCGCCTATCTCGGCCACGAAGCGCTCGAGCAGGGCGTGGACATGAAGGTCAGCTCCTGGACGCGCATGGCGCCGAACACGCTGCCGGCGATGGCCAAGGCGACGGCCAACTACGCCAACTCCGCGCTGATCAAGATGGAGGCGATCGCCGACGGCTACTCCGAGGGCATCGCGCTCGACGTCGCCGGCCACGTCAGCGAAGGCAGCGGCCAGAACATCTTCATCGTGCGCGACGGCGTCATCTACACGCCGCCGCTCGGATCGTCGATTCTCGGCGGCATCACGCGCGACTCCATCATCACGCTCGCGCGCGAGCTCGGGTTCACCGTGACCGAAACGGTCATCCCGCGCGAGGCGCTGTACATCGCCGACGAGGTGTTCTTCGTCGGCACGGCGGCCGAAGTCACGCCGGTCCGGTCGATCGACAAGATCCAGATCGGCAAGGGACGCCGCGGACCCATCACCGAAGCGCTGCAGCGCGCGTTCTTCGACGTGATCAACGGCGAAGTGCCCGACACGCACGGCTGGCTCACCTACGTCTACCCGGAAGAGGCGGCGCTCAGGACGCCGCCGCTCAAAGCTGCAGGCGGCAAGAGCCGATAGACAGGCTAGGGCTGGGGCCTAGAGGTTAGAGGCTTGGGGCTCACAGTGCTCAGGGCCCTGACCTCCAACCTCTAACCTCCAGTCCCTGAAATATGCACGTCAACGACCTGCTGAAGATCGCCGTCGAGAAGGGCGCCTCCGACCTCCATCTGAAGGTCGGCAGCTACCCGATGATGCGCGTCGGGGGCCTGCTGATGCCCGTCACCGAGGAGAAGCGGCTCGACCACGAGGACGTCGTCGCGATGAGCACGTCGATCATGTCGACGCCGCAGCGCCAGAAGTTCAAGGACTCGCAGGAGGTCGACCTCGCGTACAGCGTGCCGGGGCTCGGCCGCTTCCGCTGCAACGTCTTCCAGCAGCGCGGCACCGTCGGGCTGGTGCTTCGCGTCATCCCGATGCAGATCCGCACCGATCGACGAGCTGGGGCTGCCGCAGGTCCTCAAGACGATCGCCGAGGAGGAGCGCGGCCTCGTGCTGGTCACCGGCACGACCGGCAGCGGCAAGAGCACCACGCTGGCCGCGCTGATCGACCACATCAACAACACGCGCGAGGCGCACGTGATGACGGTCGAGGATCCGATCGAGTTCCTCCACCGCGACGCGAAATCGATCATCAACCAGCGCGAGGTGGCGGTCGACACCAAGTCGTTCGCCCAGGCGCTGCGCAGCGCGCTGCGGCAGGATCCCGACGTCATCCTGGTCGGCGAGATGCGCGACTTCGAAACGATCGAGACGGGGCTGCTCGCGGCGGAAACCGGCCACCTCGTGTTCTCCACGCTGCACACGCTCGACGCGACCGAAACGATCAACCGCATCATCGCCGTCTTCGCGCCGCACCAGCAGAAGCAGGTCCGCCTGCAGCTCGCCAGCGTCCTCAAGGCGGTCATCTCGCAGCGGCTGATTCCGCGCGCCGACGGCAAAGGGCGCGCGCCGGCCGTCGAAGTCATGGTCAGCACGCCCTTCATCCGCGACTGCATCGTCGACAAGGAGAAGACGCACCTGATCCACGGCGCGATCGCCGCGGGCACGTCGCAGTACGGCATGCAGACGTTCGATCAATCGATCTTCAGCCTGTTCTCGAAGGGCCTCGTCTCCTACGAAGAGGCGCTGCGCTGGGCGTCGAACGTCGACGAGTTCAAGCTGAGGGTCCAGGGCATCTCGACGACGTCGGACATCAGCCGCGACCAGATGGCCAGCACGACCGTCGGCGTGCCCCAGATCACGCGATTCGGACAGTAGGGCGCGGGCTCTGGGCTTCGGGCTCTGGGCTTCGGGCTCTCGGGCTTCGGGCTTCTGGCCTCTAGGCTTTGCGACGCTTCAGAGCGGCGAGCACGCGTTCCGGCTCGAAACCTCTGACCCACAAGGTACCTGAAACAGACCTTCGGAACTCCGTTTCGTCGGCAATCCCGGCGTGCCCGCGAAGCCGCCGGTCGAGCGCGGCCGCGAGCAGCGCCTCGTCATCAACGGCATCAAAGACCGCGTCGAGGGCCACGCGTGCGATGGCCGGCGCGATGCCCGCCTGTTCGATCCGGCGTCTTACACGCAGTCTCCCGTGCCGCCGCACCGCCGTTTCGGTGTGTGCGATGGCCTCTGCCACTCCGTGCATCGTCGATCGCGCGCTGTCGGAGGCTCAGCCGGTATCGGCTCGCATGTAGGGCCACGAGCCGACGGCTTCATGCCCCGTCTGCGCGCCGAGCGCGCAATTGACGATACCTGAGCTGGCGGAAGTATCCCGACGGCCGAGCATCCGGACGACCGTCCATCGTAGCTGCGCGTGAAGCGCTCGGACCGAACAAGCTGGCATCGCGCCGGCTCCAGCGCGCGGGGCTCTCGACGCCGTTTAGCGGCATCGACGACTGGCTCTCCTTCAAGCCGCGCTCGGCTCAGGCGTCTGCGCGGCCGCGACGCCGATCGCCGGCGCGGCCGAGTTCCGGCGCCTGTTCGTACTGTCGGCTCCAGGCTTCGGGCTCGGGGCGCATGATCACTGTTCTCAAGCGTCGCAAAGCCCACGCTTGGAGCCGCGAGCCATCGCAAACTCCGTGAGTCTCAAGCCCAGAGCCTGACGCCCTACGTCATCGCATTCCTGACCTGACGCGCCTGCCACAGGTGCGCGCTCGTGCGCCAGCGTGATCGGCGAACAGCGAGCCGAGGCTCCAGTCAGGAGCGGGAAGCGGCGAGCGGCCGCGGGCCCGCCGCAGATCGAGACCATCGGCCAGACGGATGCGTTCGCCCAGATCGATCCTGCCACTCCGCGAATTCGCCGAGCACCCCGTCCATCGGCTTGTTCGGGTGCCGGAAGCAGCACCCGCAAGGCCGGCATGCGAAGCCGCGTGGCGGCTCGTGTCGCCGTAAGGCAGAGCCGCTCGAACAGCGAGTACACGAATGGACCGGAACCGGTGAGCCCACGCGTGCGCGCATCGTCCATGGCCCGGTCGATCGCCGGCACGAAGGCCCGCGCCGTCGCATTCAGATGGTCGAAGCATTGGGCGATCGACCAGCGGCCTGGCGCCGGCGACCAGTGGAACTGCGCGTCCGACAGGTGCGCCACGAGGCCCGGCACCGCCTGGCGGATCGAAAGCAACTCGTCCTGATACCGTTCAAGCGCGGCGTTCATCTGTCGCCTCGATGCACGATCGAGCATGTCCTGGCGGCCCTTCTGCCCCTCCCGCCCCCGTTCGTGGTTCAATGACGGGAATGACCTCCAACGAGATCCGCAGGACGTTTCTCGCATTTTTCGAGCAGAACGGCCATCGCATCGTCCCGAGCGCGCCACTCGTTCCGGGTGACGATCCGACACTGCTCTTCACGAACGCCGGGATGAACCAGTTCAAGGACGTCTTTCTCGGCCGGGAGAAACGGAATTATACGCGGGCGGCGTCGTCGCAGAAGTGCATGCGCGTCAGCGGCAAGCACAACGACCTCGACAACGTGGGACCGTCGCTGCGCCACCACACGTTCTTCGAGATGCTCGGGAACTTCTCGTTCGGCGATTACTTCAAGCAGGACGCGATCGCGTTCGCCTGGGCGATGCTGACCGACGTGTGGAAGATCCCGCCCGAGCGGCTGGTCGTGTCGATCTTCAAGGGCGACAACGGCATCCCGCGCGACGCCGAGGCCTTCGACCTCTGGCGCCGGTTCGTGCCGGCCGAACGCATTCTCGAGCTCGGCGCCGACGACAACTTCTGGCAGATGGGCGACAACGGGTCCGTGCGGCCGTTGCTCGGAAATCTATTACGTTCGCGGCGGCACAGGCACCGATCCGGAAATCGAGATCTGGAACAACGTGTTCATGGAGTTCGAGCGCAGCGCGGACGGAACGCTGACGCCGCTGCCCGCGCCGTCCATCGACACCGGCATGGGCCTCGAGCGCATCACGGCCGTGCTGCAGACAGAAGTCACTCGAACTACGACACCGATCTCTTCACGCCCATCATCGACGCACTCGGCGCGCATGGCGGGCGTCCGGTACGGCGAGAGCGCGGACAACGACGTCTCCATGCGCGTCGTCGCCGACCACATCCGGGCGACGACGTTCCTCATCGGCGACGGGGTGATGCCGTCGAACGAGTGGCGCGGCTACGTGCTGCGCAAGATCATGCGGCGCGCGATGCGGCACGGCAAGCATCTCGGCCTCACCGAGCCGTTCATGCACCAGCTGGTCGAGGTGCTGGCACGCGAGATGGGCGACGCGTACCCCGAAATCCGCACGAACCGCGCGATGATCGAAAAGACGATTCTCGTCCGAGGAGCACCGGTTCGAAGCGGTCCTCAGCGAAGGGCTCCCCCGCCTCGAAGCCGAGATCGCGAAGATCATCGGCACCAGAGCGCGGATGCTGCCCGGCGACGCCGCGTTCCGGCTGTACGACACGTTCGGCGTGCCGTTCGATTTCATCGAGGATACGGCCGCGACCCAGGGCGTGACCGTCGACCGCGAGGCGTACGACCGGGCGATGGAGGGGCAGCGCGACAAGGCGCGTGCGGGCAGCACCTTCGGCGCGGGCAGGAAAGGCGAGGAGTTCGCACTCGCCGCCGGCGCGGTCACCGATCGAATGACGGCCGCCGGCGATCAATTCGAGGGATACACCAGCACTCGCGTCAGCGGTGTTCCCGTGCTCGCGCTCTTCGACGAGCCGCGTCAACCGGTCGACGAGCTGGCGGCGGGCCAGGCCGGCTACGCCGTCCTCGCCCGGACGCCGTTTTACGTCGAGGCGGGCGGTCAGGTGTCCGATTCCGGCCGGATCTTCAGCGAAGGCGGCGACCTCCGCCACCGTCGAAGGGCTCGTGCGCATTCGCCCCGGCCTGCCGCGCGCGCACCGTATCCGTGTCGCGTCCGGAACACTGCACGTCGGGGATCTCGTGACGGCCGAGGTCGATGCGGATATCCGCAACGCCACGCGCCGCAACCACACGGCCACGCACCTCCTGCATGCGGCGCTCCGCGAGGTGCTCGGCACGCACGTCAAGCAGGCGGGATCGCTCGTCGCGCCCGACCGTCTGCGGTTCGATTTCGTCCACTTTCAGCCGGTCACCCGCGTCGAGCTCGACCGCATCGAGCAGATCGTCAACGAGCAGATCTACCGGAATACGCCCGTGACGACGGAGGAGCGGCCGACGTCGGAGGCGATGGCGGCCGGCGCGATGGCCCTTTTCGGCGAGAAGTACGGCGACCTGGTCCGTGTCGTGAGCGTGCCGGGCTTCAGCATGGAGCTGTGCGGCGGCACACACGTGAGCGCGACGGGCGACATCGGATTCTTCGCGATCGTCGCCGAGGGCGGCGTCGCCGCGGGTGTGCGCCGCATCGAGGCGCTGACCGGCTCTGCCGCGGTCCGTTGGGCGCAGGAGCAGCGCGCTGCCTACGACCGCGTGATCGGCGCGCTTGGCGTGAATCCCGAACAGGCGGTCGACGCGATCGCACGGCTGCACGCCGACGCCAAGCGCCTCACGCGCGAGCTGACGCAGGCAAAGACCCGGCTCGCGATGGGCGGCGGCAGCGGAGGCGAGGGCGCTGGCGGCGCCGGGGGCCCTGGGATCAACGACACCGTGGATGTCGCCGGCGTGAAGCTGGCACGGCGGAAGGTAGCTGACCTGGACAAGGACGCGCTGCGCGGCCTCTCCGATTCACTCAAGGCCCAGATCAAGAGCGGCATCGTCATCCTCGCGTCGGCGAGCGACGGCAAAGTGCAGATCGTCGTCGCCGTCACGCCGGATCTGACCAGTCGCATCAAAGCCGGGCAGATCGTGAAGGAGATTGCGCCGCTCGTCGGCGGCGGAGGAGGCGGGCGGCCTGATTTCGCGGAAGCCGGCGGGAAACAACCGGAGAAGATCGACGAGATGCTGGATCAGAGCCGACGCATCGTCGAAGCCCTTCTCGCCAGGAGTTAGCAACGATCAACGCAAGACCGCGGAACACGCAGAGACAGGTAAGAATTGGTTGACCGAGGCGGTGAATCAGGGTATGGTCCGCTTCGGCGCACAGGGCGCCTCCCGTCCGCGGGCAGGACCGAGTCCACCTGGGCAGTCGCTTTGCAGCCACGGTTCATACGAACCTCCTTTCGCCCGATGTGAGCGGACGCCGGGCATTCGCGAGGAGGCTCGTCATGTCCGAACGTCATCTTCCGGACCGCCCCAACCTCGATCAGCTGAAACACCAGGCGAAGGATCTGCTCCGCGAGCTCCAGCGAGGCGAGCCCTCGGCCACTGCTGCGTTCGAGAAGCATCATCCCGAACGCCCCGACGCGCGGACCGCGAAGCTTGCCGACGCACAGTTCGTGGTTGCTCGGAGCTACGGCGCGCCGACTTGGCCGAAGCTCGTGCTCGCCTGCCACATCATCGACGCCATCTGGCGTGATGATGGTGAAACGGTTTACGAGCTGGCACTGAAAGAACCGGCCATACTTCACACAATCCTGGCCTCGCCACGTGGCCAGACCCTCCTGGAGTCGCGAGTCGCGATCAGGCAACTGCTGCACTCGGTGGCGGGACACGTGCGTCCGCCAAGGGGCGCGGTGATGGGTACGGCTGAGCCGCTGAACGCTCGGGGCTTGTCGTATCTGCTGGAGATGGGCGCCGAGATCTGCGATGACACCGGGGACTGGCGCGCACCTATTGCCCTTATCCTCGAAACGTATTCGCGGCATCCGGCTGGAAAGCACGAGTGCCTCGAACTCATGGTCAGTCATGGAATCGAATTGCCGGATACCCCGCCGATGGCCGTCCATCGGGGCCGCATCGATCTGCTCGCAGAGCACCTGGCACGCGACGTCACGTTGTTGACACGTACCTTCTCACACCAGGAGATTTACCCGCCGGCCTTGGGCTGTCACGCCGACGCGCGGCTGGCATTCCATGGAACTCCGCTCGGCGGAGCCACGCTACTCCATTTCGCCGTGGACTATGGTGAGCTGGAGATCGCACGTTGGCTGCTGGAGTCTGGCATGGACGTCAACACACGCGCTTCGCTCGACGCGGAGGGTTTTGGCGGCCACACCGCGCTGTTCTCGTCGGTGGTTTCCTACGCGTGGTACGTGCGATCAAAGTACGCGTCCCCGAAGCCGACCGACGATCCTTTGGCTCAGTTGCTCCTCGAGGCCGGCGCCGACCTGAACGTGAGGGCCTCGCTCCGATCAACCGTGCACGTCGACACCGCGCGTGAATACCAGAACGTGACTCCGCTTTCCTGGGGCGAACGATTTCACGCTCGAGAACTTGTGAGCCTTCCAGCGATGCGGATGATATTGGAGCGTGGCGGCACGCGCTGACTGGGCAACCAATGCCACTACTTTTTTCATACGGCACGCTGCAGCAAGAAGATGTTCAGCTGTCGACCTTTGGCAGACGGCTCCATGGACGGCGTGACGAGCTTCCTCGGTTCGAGCCATCGTTGGTGAAGATCGAAGATCCGCAGGTAATGGCCACAAGCGGGAGGACACACCACGCCAACGTCACGTTCAACGGGAACGAAGAGAGCCGCGTACCCGGCATGGCGTTCGAGATCACCGACGCTGAGCTCGCCGGCGTCGACGAGTACGAAGCAGCCTTCTCGTATAGGCGGGTTGCCGCTCTGCTCGCGTCAGGCAGGCACGCGTGGTTGTACGTCGGCGGTTAGAGGGCGATCGACCACTCGCCGCGGCGCATGATCGGCTCGCTGGTGCCGTCCTCCAACACGCCGTCGATATCGAGAGCGGCCGAGCCAATCATGAAGTCGACGTGCATGATGCTGCGGTTGCCGCCGGCCTGCCCGAACGCCTCTTCGTCCATCGATTCGGCGCCGCGCAGCGTGAACTTGTACGCCGCGCCGAGCGCCACGTGCGTGGCGGCGTTCTCGTCGAAGAGCGTGTTGTAGAACAGCCGTCCCGACTGCGATACCGGCGAGCTGTGAGGGACGAGCGCGACTTCTCCCAGCCGGCCCGAGCCCGCGTCCGTTTCGACCAGTTGCCGGAGGACGCCTTCGCCGCGGGCTGCCTTGACCTCGACGACACGTCCCTCGCTGAATCGGAGGCTGAAGTCCTCGATGAGCGTGCCTCCGTAGCTGAGGGGCTTCGTCGAGCGGACCGTTCCGTCCACGCGGTCCTTGTGGGGGATGGTAAAGACCTCCTCGGTGGGCAGATTGGCGGTGAACCGAATCCCGGATCGGCTGATCGTGTGGCCGCTGACCCAGATGTGCCCGGCGGGCAGGCCGATGGCGATGTCGGTTCCCGGCCCGGTGTAGCGCAGCGTCGAGTAGTGCCGCTGGTTGAGGTAGCTGGCGCGCGCCGCCAGCTCGTCGATGTGCGTCTGCCACGCGGCCACCGGATCGGGCTGATCCAGGCGGCACATGTGATTGATCGCGTCCCACAGGCTCGCGATGCGGTCCTCGGGCCGCCGATCCGGAAACACCTTCGCCGCCCATCCCGTGCCCGCCGCGGCGATGACGGCCCAGTTGGTGTGGTTCCGGGATATCAGCTCGCGGAACGGCATCATCGCCCGCGACGTCGCCTGCTGCAGCGCGCCGACCACTTCTGGTGGCTCGTTCTTCAGCAGGTCCGGGTCGTTGGCGTACACCGACAGCACGGCGTTGCCCGACTCGACGTGCTCGGCCAGCGCCTTTGGCATCCAGGCGGAAAACTCGCTCAGGGAATTTCGCGGCGCGTGCGCAAAGCGCTTGAGCAGCAGCGCTTCGTCGCCCCAGAGGACCTCGACGAGCGAGGCGCCCGCCCGGTAAGCGCTCGCGGCGATGTGCCGCACCAGCGGAGCCGCTTCGAACGACACGCCGGTGGCGAGCGGTCCGAGGATGATCAGGCGCTGACCAGGCTGGATGTTGAGCGCCACCTTGACGGCCAGTTCGCCGTAGGCCTCGAGCTGTTGCTGGAGATCGGTCGCGGGCACGATCATGGACTATATCCCGAGGTGGCTGAATAAGCTGCACGAGATGAGCACGTTAGGGGCGATCCTGTCATTCCCCGTCATTCCCCTGTTATTCAACGTCCAGCGTCGCCAGACCTGGGGAGGGCACGCTAGGTATATCGGCCGATCGACCGATTTCAGGCGATCTCGTCGAAGCTGTGAATGCAGGGGTGCGGGTCCGGGCGGGACAGGGCATCCCCCCCACCCCTGACGCAGAGCGCCGTGTGCCAGCCTGCCGCGGCCGCCCCGTCGAGCTCGCCGGCAATGTCCGACACGAACAGCATCTGCGGTGGGGCAACGCGGCTTCGTTCCGCGATGGCGCGGTAGCTATCCGGCGCGAGCTTGGGTCCGACCGCCGTATCGAAGTATCCGGTCAGAAATCGGGTCAGGTCTCCGGCGGCCGTCGATCCAAACAGAAGCTGCTGGGCCAGCACGCTTCCTGACGAATAGATGTAAATATCGATGCCCTGCCCGCGCCATCGCTCGAAGGCGCGCGGGACATCGGGATAGACCGACACCACGCAGGTCGCCGTGGTGGTAGCCCTCCTGCCAGATGAGACCCTGAAGCGCCTTCAGGCCCGGCGACTTTCGGTCGCGATCCATCAACCAGACGACGTAGTCCGCCAGCACATCCGGGGGATGAAGACCCTCCGCGCGGTCGCGTGCTTGTTCGGCGCGAAGCTGGTCCATTGCGGCGCGGCATCTCGGCGGACTCAGCTTCGCGCTGGAGATACGCGGCTACGCGGGTGCGCGCGAAGGGAAACAGCACGTCGTAAACGAAGTCGACGGGAGTCGTCGTCCCTTCGATATCGAGAACGATCGCGCGTACGCTGAGGGCCTGGAGACTGACAGGCACCCTGGGTCACACCGCGCCCGGTGACACCTCTCCGCGGACGAACGACGGACCGAAGCACAGTGGCTGGAAATTCGCGTCGACGCCGCTCTCGGTGTAATGCGGCGTCCACCCGGAGGGATCCTGAAAAAGCCTGATGGCGCGGATCCGGCGCTCAGCGCAGAGGTCGAACCAGTGGCGGGTCCCACGCGGCACGCTGATCAAGTCTCCGGCTTCGATCTCGATCGCGAAGACCGGGCCGCCCGGCGGGCTGATATGAAACAGGCCGCGGCCCTCGACGATGAAGCGAACCTCGTCTTCGTCGTGCCAGTGCTCGCGGCTGAACTTCGCGAGCATCGTGTCGAGGTTCGGCGTCGCGGCAGTGACGTCGATCACGTCGACGGCGGTGTACCCGCCGCGCAATTTCAGCTCGTCAATCTTGTCGCCGTACACCTGCAGCACCGTTTCGGCGCCGGCATCGGCAGGCACCCGACGTCCCGACTCCCATCGCTCGTGCGTAATGCCATAGGTCGCCAGGAACGCCGAGATCGCGTCGTTGTCGCTGATGGTCTGCTGGCGTTCAGGAATCTTGATCAGGGCCATGGCCGCCTCCCCACGGCGGGTGCGAAAGGACCCGCCCTACTTCGCGCGGAAGCCCACCGCTTCCAACCGTCCGCTGGTCTCGAGCAGGAACTCGAGGATCTCGACGTGGCGTCTCGCCTGCGCCAGGTCGTCGCCCCAAGTGTACAACCCATGACCGCGCAGCAGAAAGCCGTGCACCGCCGGCGACTGCTCCAGCATCGCTTCAACCCGGCGGGCGAGCGCCGGCATGTCCTGGTCGTTGTCGAGGATGGGCAGCCACTCCGTGTGCTGGTGCGTGCGCACGCCTTCGAGGCCTTTGAGCATCTCGAATCCAGCCAGGCGCAGGCCGCCTTCGGGGCCGTGGAGCTCAGACAGCACGGTGCTCCAGACCGAATGGGTATGGAGCACGGCACCTGCCTTTCTCGTCCGCGCGACGGCAAGGTGCAGCGCCGTTTCCGCCGACGGACGGGCTCCCTCTCTGCCAACCCGCCGATTCCGGCCTTGCCGACCTTGCTGACTTCGACTTTACTGACAGGGGCGCCGTCGGCGCCGATCGCCAGCACATCCGCTGGCTGGATGGCGCCCTTGGAGACCGCGCTGGCGGTAATCGCCAACTCGAGCGGATCCCGCGACACGACCGCGCTGAAGTTGCCGCTCGTCCCGAGCACCCATCCCCGGGTGTGGAAGTCGCGACCTATCTCCTGGAAAATGCGTGCAACCGTGTGCAAGCTCGGCTTCATTGGGCGCCTTCTGATGGTATCCCAGCCCTAGAGTTCGTGACATTCCCTCCCGATACAACTATCAGTTGGTGTCCTGAACAGCCGAGGTGGTAAACTGTTGACCTTGTGGAAGATGCTCGTCAATGGAGTCGCGACGGTTGGGCTGGCCGCACTCGGCCTCGCCCTGCTGCCCGCGCCTGCCGACGCCCAGATCTACTCGTGGCGGGACGCAAACGGCAACCTCGTCCTTGCTAACACCCCGAAAGCCCCTGCAGCCGGAGAGATCGTGCGGCCGTATCCGGAGCAAAAGCCCCGGGTCGTTCCCGCACTGAGCCGGACGTCAACTACAGGGACCACCGGGAGCACCAAGAGCGACCGGGTCCGGATGTACGACGGCATCATCACCGAGAATGCGCGGGCCAACGACATCCGCCCCGAACTGGTCCGCGCCGTCGTCCAGATGGAATCAGCCTACAACCCTTACGCGCGGTCTCCGAAGGGCGCGCAGGGCCTCATGCAGCTGATGCCGGCCACCGCGATACAACTCGGCGTGAAGAACTCCTACAACCCCGAGGAAAACGTTCGAGCCGGCGTCGCTCTATCTCCGCCAGCTCCTCGACCGCTATGACGACGACGAGGAGCTCGCCCTGGCAGCCTACAACGCAGGGCCCGGTGCCGTCGACAAGTACGGCCGGACTGTCCCGCCCTACGCGGAAACGAAAAATTACGTCGCCCAGATCGGTCAGATGACGGCCCGGCCGATCGCGACGCGAACCAACCGCATCTACAAGGTCACCGAGGTCGTCGACGGCCGCCCGGTCGTGCGATACACAGACAAGCGCCCCCTGTCCGGCACGTTCGACGTCATCGGCCGGTAACCTGAGGTCGGGTCTTTCGACCTGCCGGACGCCAGGTCCAAAGGACTCCCGACTCCTGCCTACTCGGCGCGATCCACGGCCAGCAGATCGATCCGTTCGAATGCGGGACCGAGCGCCTCGGTCGCCAGCAGCACTTCAATCCCCACAACCACCAGGCACACCGCAGCCGCGGGCACGAGCGCGAGCGGACTGCCGGCTACACGATACAGAACAACGCCGGTGATGCTGCCGGCGATCGCGCCGGGGCTCATCATCGCCACGAGCGCCAGCAGCACCACTGCGAAAAGAATCAGCCGCTGAGCCATCGAGTCGAATCCGCGCATCTCGTTGTCGCGCGGGATCCAGGCGGGAAAGAGGACCGCGGCGGCTTGATGCACGGTGTAGTGGGCGAAGACGAGCGCGGGCGTCACGATCATCGCGGCGACGCACAGCGACAAGCGCCATGACAAAGCGATCTGCGGAAAGGCCGCGGACGACAGAATGGCAGCGGCAACAAATGCGAGCCACGAGCCGGCCGTCAGGAGCATGCCCGGCCACAGCATCTCGCCGCGAATGAGGGCGCCGCCCTTGACCGGCCAGGTCTTGAGCACCTCCAGGTGACGGAGATCGCCCCGGAGGTCGTTCATCAGGCTGAGGGGCCCGAACAGCGGCGTGGCCACGGCAAACACCAGGGCGACCAGACACATCGCGGAGGCCAGGCCGCGAGCCCGGGAAATGCCGGCCGTCATGGCCACCGATCCCAAAGCTCAAGCCGACGAGCGGCGGCAACAGGGACTTGATGTTGGTGCCGCGCAGGGTCGCCGTCGCGTTCTTCCACATCAACGCCGTTTCGGTGCGGCCCGAAAGGGCGAGGGGCCAGCCGGCCGATCGCAGCACGCGGGGCTCGAGCCGCATTTGCGCGCCCTGCCCAGGCCTCCTGCGGTTCCGAATCGTCGATCGCCGCCAGGAACACCTCGTCGCTCTTCAAGACCCAGGCGATCGACGCCAGGAGCACGACGAGCGATCCGGCCAGCGCTCCGACGTACGGAACGGCGCCCTGCGCGAACACCGGGGCGATCAGGGCCCGAAACGGCCACAAGACGACGCCAGGCAGGCCGGTCGTTGTGACGATGCCAACCTGCGCGACGATCTCGGGAAACGGGCGGTCCGGCGGCACCGGCACCGCCCGAGCCAGGGGCACCGCGACAACGGCGGCGGCGGCGACCGTTGCGAGGAGCGGCGCCCACGCCAGGCGGCGCGCGCGCGGGTCGGGCGATCGCAAACGCTGCCGCGCCATGGTCACGCCCGCGAAATACACTCGGATCGTCGCGAACGTCACCCACAGCGCAATCCCCCGGAGCAGCCTTTCCGGAGATCGGCGTGTCCCGGCGCCGGCATCAGGAAAGCCGGCAGCATCGCGGCAAACAACAGGCCCAGCTGCGATCGCATCAGGCGATAGATCAGCAGCTGCTCGCCGCGATACCGGCGCGGGAAACAGGAACGCCGTCTCAGCCTCCGTGAAACGAAACAGGGTGCTCTTCGAGGGAAGAATCCAGGCGAGGGCGGCCAGCAGGCACATCGCCGCGCCACCAAACGACAGCGCCGTACCTGTCCAGGGCAAGCGACGAGGGGATGCCGCGGTCGGCCCCGCCGCGCCTGCCGGCTCCACGCCGCGGGACGACGAGCACAAAGTAGAAATACAGGACGGCAAACGCCGCGCCCATCAGGTACCGCGGCTCGCGCAACCGGCGCAGCCGCACGAGCAGCGCGGTTCCGGGTGCTGCAGACGACGATGTAGAGACTGGCGCCAAGCATCACGGCTACTGCGGGGCCGCGTCGCGGCCGGTGACGCGCAGAAAGATCTGTTCGAGGCTCGAGCCGGCCCCGGCGAGATCGGCGCGCGATGCGAGCTCGCTCACGGTGCCGTCGGCGACTTTGCGTCCGTGATCCATGATGACCACTCGCGTGCAGATCTCCTCCACCATGTGGAGCAGATGGGACGAGACGAGCACGCAGGCGCCGGCCCGGCCGCGCGCGACGATCGTTTCCCGCATCCTGTGAATGCCGATCGGATCGAGCCCGGTCAGCGGCTCGTCGAACAGCAGCGTCGATGCATCACGAACGAGGCCGCAGGCGATCACGACCTTCTGACGCATCCCGCGCGACAGCTCGCCGGGCAGCGATCGTTCCTTGCCCGCCAGCTCCAGTTCCTCGATCAGCGCACGCGCGCGCCGATCGAAGTCCTCCACGTCGTAGAGCCGTCCGATGAGCCGGAGGTGCTCCTCGACGGTCAGGTACTCGAACAGATGCGGTTCGTCCGGCATGAACGCCAGCCGGCGCTTGGCGGCAATGGAGTCGGCGACGATGTCGTGAGCGTCAATGGCGACGGTGCCCGAGCGTCGGCCGCAGAATGCCCGCGATGCACCGCAAGGTCGTCGTCTTGCCGGCGCCGTTGGGGCCGATGAGACCGACGATTTCGCCGCTCGAGGCCGCAAACGAGAGGTCGTCCACGGCCGTGAACGCGCTTCCGCCCGCTCCGGCATAGGTCCGCGTCAGGTGCTCGACCGAGAGGGCCATGTGCTAGAATTACAGATTCTCGACTTCAGATTGCAGATTTCATTGCGGATTCAAGGATTTCGGAGGTAGGTAGCGACGTGGCCAGCCATGCATCTGCGCTCAAGGCGCATCGTCAGAGTGTCAAGAACAACGAGCGCAATCGCCAGTACCGATCGCGGCTTCGCAACGCGCTCAGGGACATCCGCTCCGCCGTCGACGGCAAGAACCTCGATGGCGCGAAGGATGCCCTGAAGCAAACCATCTCGCTCATCGACAAGATGACGAGCAAGGGCGTCATTCACCGGAACGCGGCCGGCCGCTACAAGTCGCGCCTGTCGCGCCGCGTCGCACGCAACGCGTAACGTCACAACGATCAACGCAGAGCTCGCAGAGGTTACGTGGCTCTGCGTACTGGCGGACCCGATAGGGTCCGCCCTACCCATGTGGGCCGGACCTTATCAGGTCCGGCGAATTGCCTACCGCCGCACACTTCCGGTTTCTGCGTATAATCCGCGTAAAGTACCACATGGCGCTTGCCGCAGGGTCGCGGATTGGCCCTTACGAAATCACGTCCCAGATCGGCGCGGGCGGCATGGGCATCGTGTTCCAGGCCCGGGACACGAAGCTGGGACGGGACGTGGCTGTCAAAGTCCTTCCAGACGCCTTTGCGGGCGATCGGGACCGCCTCGCCCGCTTCGAACGTGAAGCCCAGGTTCTTGCTTCACTGAATCACCCCAATATCGCTCAGATCTACGGTCTCGAAGAATCCAACCACACGCGTTGCATTGTGATGGAGCTGGCGGAAGGCCCGACGCTCGCGGAGAGCTTGAGAAGCGGGCCGCTGCCCATCGAAGACGCGCTTCTCATTGCGAAGCAGATTGCCGAAGCGCTCGAAGCCGCGCACGAGCGCGGCATCGTCCATCGCGATCTGAAGCCGGCCAACATCAAGACGAACGGCGGACAGGTGAAGGTGCTGGACTTCGGCCTCGCCAGGGTGCGCGAGCCGGAAGAAGGGACTGATGTTTCGAACTCACCCACGATGAGCACGGCGGCGACACATGCAGGTGTGATCCTCGGCACCGCGGCCTACATGTCTCCCGAACAGGCGAAGGGCAAAAAAGCCGACGCGCGATCCGATATCTGGGCGTTTGGCGTCGTCCTGTACGAGATGCTGACGGGCAAGCAAGCGTACACGGGTGAGACAGTCATCGAGATCATGGGCGGCGTGATGAAAGCCGAACCCGACTGGGCCGCGCTCCCCGCAACGACCCCTTCCATCATCCGCGCGCTTCTCCGGCGCTGCCTGCAGAAGGATCCGAGCCGCCGTCTTCGAGACATTGCCGATGCGCGGTTCCAGATCGAGGAAGCGCTCACCGAACAGCCAGCCGCTCCAGCCATTGCGCCGCGGCAAAGCGCGCACCAGTGGCTCATGTGGACTGCGATCGTGCTGGCAATCGCCGCCGGGGCTGCTGCTACTGCCATGTACTTCGCCCGCGCTCCGGCCGACACCTCCGAGGTTCGACTGCAAATCAATACCGGCGCGGGGAATCCGAATTACTTTGCGATTTCGCCCGATGGGACCAAGGTCGTCTATCAGGGACCAGCGCAAGGCCGGCTTCAACTCCTGGTGCGGTCGCTGCAGTCGGAAACCCCGCAGGCGTTCGCAGGGACCGAAGCGGCCAATCAACCCTTTTGGTCGGCAGACAGCCGATCGATTGGGTTTGTCTCGAGTGGTAAATTGCAGCGGGTCGACGTCGCCGGAGGCACGGTGCAGACAATTGCTGATGCACCGGGCATCCGCGGGGGCACGTGGAACGGCGACGAAGTGATGCTATTCGGTACGGCCGCGGGGCCGCTTCAGCGTGTGTCTGCAGTCGGCGGCCAGCCGGTCGCAGCGACCACGCTGACGCCTCAGCAGACGAGTCATCGCTATCCGCAATTCCTTCCTGACGGCCGCCGCTTTTTCTTTTACGTCACTGGCACGCCGGATGTCCGGGGTCTCTACGCCGGCTCTCTGGATTCGAAGGAGACGCGACGGCTCGTTGACGCCGACACAGGCGGCGTCTTTGCTCCACCAGATTCTGTCTTGTTCGTACGGCAAGCCACGCTGTACGCGCAGCATCTGGATCTGAACAAGCTGACGCCGACGGGCGAGCCCTTCGTTGTGGCCGAGAACGTCGAGAGGGGAGGTCTCGCGTTTGACGGGCAGCTCGCCCATACGGCTTCGCTGACCGGGACGTTGGCGTACCGGGGAATTGGCCGGGGGACGGAACGTCAGTTGACGTGGTTTGATCGCGCCGGCAAACCGCTCGCCACGCTGGGTGACCCGGATCGCACGGAGAACTTCATGCCGCGTCTCTCGCCGGATGGTCAATACGTGGTGATGGCTCGCTCCGTCAATGGAAACGGGGATCTGTGGCTAATCGAGACGGCGCGAGGCGTCCTCCGTCGGATCACCTTCGATCCCGTTTATGAGGGCTTTCCTGCCTGGTCACCGGACGGGGCACAGCTCCTGTTCAACTCTTATCTAAAAGGTAAGACCGATCTCTATGTGATGTCCGTTACCGGCGCTGCGGCTGGAACCTTGCTGCTGGAAACTCCGGCAGGCAAGAACCCTTCCGACTGGTCTCCGGACGGCCGATTCATTCTGTACTCAGATCTTGCGGGCACCGTCTGGGCTATGCCGCTCCAGGGAGACAAGAAGCCACTTACCATTACTACACGCCCGGCCGGTAGCTGGGCCCAGTTTTCGCCTGACGGCCGCCGTGTGGCTTATGCTTCGACTGAGTCGGGGACTTCCGAGATCTACGTTCAGCCATTTCCCGGCCCGGGCGCCAAAACGCGGATTTCAACCACCGGCGGCAGATGGCCGGAGTGGGGCCGCGACGGGCGCGAGCTCTTTTATGTCACTCCGGATGACCGCCTGATGGCGGTCCCGTTGACCGTGAGCGGTCTGGCGCTTGAGGTGGGTCCGCCAGCGCTTCTGTTCACCCTCCGCATCCAACCGCCACCTCTCTTCTCAACGACATCTCCATATGACGTTTCACCAGACGGCCAGCGGTTCCTGGTGAACACGGTTCTTGGAGAAGGCGAAACTGCTCCGCTGACCGTGGTCCTGAATTGGACGGCGAAGCCCTAATGACCGGTTAGCGTGCAAATTGGTCTCTGCGAGCTCTGCGGGTTCTGCGTTGATCGTGACTACCACCGCGAACCGGCCGCCGCGCCCGCTTGCCGCCGCACAACTCGACGACGAGCCTTTCGAGCAGGACACGCGGATCGCCCGCCGACCGTTTGAGGTCGAGGTCGGTCCGGAACAACCCCTGGATGGCGGCCGGCAGCTCCGCCGGCGCCAGCGCGGGAAACTTCGTCCTGACCAGCCAGCCCAGTTGTCCCAGAATCTTTTCCGGTGGCGCGCCCGACTCCAGCATCAGGGCGAGTTGCCTCAACGCTTCGCCCCCCTGCCCGGCCTCGATGGCATTGGTCAAGGCCCAGTCATCCTGCAAGGCTGCCGGCCCCGCGACTTCTCTGACATCGTCGAGCGTAATCCGCGGCTGCCCCATCGCGTAGAGGAGCAGCCGGTCCACTTCGCCTCGCAGCCGCTTCACATCCGCGCCGGCGCGCTCGGCGAGCCGCCTGGCGGCAGCCGGCTCGATCTCGGCCCCTGCCGCGGCGATGCGGTTCCTGACCCATCGTTCGGCGTCCGCCAGGTCCTCGATGGTGCCGACTTCGACGATGGTCGCGTGCTTCGTCAGGAGCTTGTACATCCGGCTGCGCTTGTCGAGCCCCCCGGCGCCCCCGTGACGAACACCAGCGTCGTCTGCGGTTCGGGCTGCTTCAGCATGGCCTCGAGCTGGTCGAGCGCCCGGGTGGCGGCCTCGCTCTCGCGCTTGGGGACCAGAAGGATTTCGGCCTGCGTGACCGTCACTACGCGCCGCGGCACCATCATCGGCATCGTGCGTACCGCTGACACGAGCCCGGCCACGCCGTCGGCCAGCTTGTCGCCGCTCGTCATGTCGCCCGCGTGAATGCGCTCGACGTTGAAGGCACGAAGCCCTTCGTCCACGATTCCGGCAAACTCCGTCGCAAGCGCCGACTTCTCGACGTCGTCTTCGCCGAGCAGCAGATAGAGGGGATCCGTGTTGCCGGACTGGATCTGTTTTCTAACAGCGGCGGGGGTTGCTACGGGCATCGAGTTTGCCGGACCGAAGTCCTGCACTACGTAGCATCGTAGCGCAGGTCTTTGGACCCGCCGAATCAGAAGGCCTCCAGAATCGCGCTCACGATGCTCCTGGCGAAGTCGGTGCTGACCCGGTCGAGCGCGTTGACCTCCTGGCCAAAAAAAGCCGCCGGGTCGAGCGCATCCCTCCCGCTCGTGTTCTCGTAGTCTTCACGAAACACCAGGCTGGGGTTCTCCCAGAGAACCTTGTTGTCAGGTACGGCGCGAAGCTGAATATTCGCGACGATCATGATGTGTGTAGCGCGTCGCGAGCTGCTGGGCGTTGAAGCTGGCCGGCGTGATCGACACCGATGTCACATCGCCCACGAGCTCGGCGTCCACGCCCGTGGCCTCGGGCAGAATCCTGTACCTGCCGCGGCCGATGAACTCGGACCGCACCTTCTGCGTCAGCAGCTCCTCGAGGTTGAATACAGTTGTCCGGTTGGTGAAGGCGGGGATGCCAATCGTCTGGATGTTCGCCGGAAGAAACGAGCCGCGGCCGGCGAGGGCGTAACCGCAGCCTGCGGCGCTAACACCAAGGAGACAAAGGACACAGGATCCGCTCAACCGTCCAACCTGCGTCCCGTAACCTCCAACCTCTAACCTCTCTCATTGGACCACCACGCTGACCAACGGTCCTTTTGCGATCACGACCTTGCGGATCGTCTTCCCTGCCGTGTGGGTCCTGACGACCGCGTCGGCGAGCGCCAGGTCGCGCAGCTCGTCCTCGGACGCGTCGGCGCGCACGGTGAGGCGTGCGCGAACCTTCCCGTTCACCTGCACAGGCACGACGACCTCGTCGGCTTTGGCGACGGCCGGATCGAACGACGGCCAGCTGACCGCGACCAGCCCGTCAGGATGGCCGAGCATCTGCCAGAGCTCTTCGGCCATATGGGGCGCAAACGGCGAAATCATCACGACCAGCGCATCAATCGCCTCGCGCAGGACGGCGATCGTCTGCGGGCGTTCGACCGGGGCGACGGGCGGCTCCGCGCGGCTCGGCGCACCGTGGGTCGTGGTTTCGCTGAACGAGTACAGCTCGTTGACCAGCTCCATCAGCGACGAGACCGCCGTGTTGAGGTGCACCCGCTCCTCGATATCGAGCGTGACGCGCCGGATGGTGTCGTGCGTCTTGCGGCGCAGCGCACGCTCGCTGTCGGTGCAATCGGGGCCGCATCCCGGCATGCCTTCGCCGCCGATCGTCTCCGCCCAGTGATCGACCAGGCGCCACACGCGAACGAGGAACCTGAAGCTGCCGTCGAGCCCGCTGTCGCTCCACTCGACCTCTTTCTCCGGCGGCGCCACGAACATCACGTACAGCCGCAGCGCGTCAGCCCCGTACTTCGCCAGCATCGTGTCGGGATCGACGACGTTGCCTTTGGACTTGGACATGACGGCGCCGTCCTTCAGCACCATCCCTTGCGTGAGGAGGCGCTTGAACGGCTCGTCGAAGTCGATCAGGCCGACTTCCCGGAGCACGCGCGTGAAGAACCGCGAATACAGCAGGTGCAGGATCGCGTGCTCGACGCCGCCGCTGTAGAAATCGACCGGCATCCAGTAGGTGGCGCTTTCGGGGTCGAACGGCAGCTCGGCGTTGCGCGGATCGCAGAACCGCAGGAAATACCAGGACGAATCGACGAAGGTATCCATCGTGTCGGTCTCGCGCTTCGCGGGACCGCCGCAGATCGGACAGGTGACGTTCACGAACGCGGCCACTTGCGCGAGCGGCGAATCGCCCCGGCCCGTGAACTGCGTCATCTCCGGCAGCGCGACCGGCAGCTGGTCGTACGGCACCGGCACGACGCCGTCCGTCTCGCAGTAGATGATCGGGATCGGCGTGCCCCAGTAGCGCTGGCGCGAGATGCCCCAATCCTTGAGCCGGTATTGAACCTCGCCCTTGCCGATGCCGCGCTGCTCGGCGTCGGCGATCATCCTCGTGATGACGGCCGGCGCTTCTTCGCCGGTGTACTCCGCCCGAGTCCACGAGGCGGCCGTAGTTGGTCGACGCCGCGGCCATTTCTCCGGACGCCGGCGCATCTTTGCCGGCTTGCGCACCTTGGGCGCCCTGGACACTTCTTACGGCGAGCCTGATCGGCAGGCCGTACTTGCGCGCGAACTCGAAGTCGCGCTGGTCGTGCGCCGGGACGGCCATGATCGCGCCGGTGCCGTACTCGGCGAGCACGAAGTTGGCGATCCAGATGGGGACTTCTTCCTTCGTGAACGGGTTGACGGCCTTGCGGCCCGTATCGAATCCTTCCTTGTCGATCGTACCGGTGAGGCGCGCCTCGCGGTCGAGCGCGCGGAATTTGGCGACGCGTTCGCGAAAGGCCGCCGGGTCCGGCGCTTCGGCGGCGAACCGATCGACCATCGGGTGCTCGGGCGCGAGGAGGACGAAGGTCGCGCCGTAGATGGTGTCGATCCGGGTGGTGAAAATCTCGATCGCCTCCGTGTCCGGCGCGGCGGTTCTCCCGGCCGCGGCCAACGGAAACTTCAGGCGCGCGCCTTCCGAGCGGCCGATCCAGTTCCGCTGCATCAGGACGACCTTGTCGGGCCACTCGCACGAGCGTGTCGAGCCCCTTGAGGAGCTCGTCGGCGTAGGCCGTAATCTGGAAAAACCACTGGACAAGATCACGCGCGACGACCGTCGCGCCACAGCGCCAGCAGGCGCCGTCGATCACCTGTTCGTTGGCGAGCACGGTCTGGCAGCTCGGGCACCAGTTCACCGTCGAGCGCTTGCGGTACGCGATCCCCCGCTCGAACATCTTGAGGAAGATCCACTGGTTGAACTTGTAGTACTCGGGCAGGCAGGTCGCGATCTCGCGGTCCCAGGCGTAGCTGATGCCGAGGCGCTGCAGTTGCCCCTTCATGTGCGCGATGTTGGCGAGCGTCGATGTTTCAGGGTGCGTGCCGGTCTTGATCGCGGCGTTCTCGGCGGGCAGGCCGAACGCGTCCCACCCGAACGGGTGCAGCACGTTGAAGCCCCGCATGCGCTTCATCCGCGCCATCACGTCGCCGATGATGTAGTTGCGCACGTGCCCGACGTGCGCGTGGCCGGACGGGTACGCGAACATCTCGAGACAGTAGAACTTCGGCCGCTTCGGGTCCGCCTCGACCTCGAAGGCACGCGTCTCCGCCCACTGTTCCTGCCACTTCTTGTCCAGGCGCTGCGGCTTGAATTCGGTCATCAAAGGCTGACAGCTATTCTAGTGCCATCCGCGCCGCGCGAGCGCACACCGCCGGGTCGTGCTAGGCTGCAGTGCATTTTCCGCAACCGGGAACCTTGCCGAATATCTGTTCAGAAGGAGAGGCAATCGATGGTCATCAAACGTATCGGCCCGATGTCGTGCGCGAGGATCACCGGGACGCTGTACGCCGCCATGGGGCTCGTCTTTGGAGCGATCTTTTCCCTGCTCGCTCTGGCCGGGTTCGGTCCGGACAACTCCGACGCCGCGGGGCTGGGAGCGATGATCGGTGTCGGGGCCATCATCGCCTTCCCGATCTTGTATGGCTGCATCGGGTTCGTCGCCACGATCATTGCTGTGTGGCTGTACAACGTCATGGCCGGACTCGTCGGCGGGATCGAGATGGACGTTCAATAGCCCGCCGAAAAAAGGGGTCGGGAGTCTTTTTCCATGAGCCTTGAGAAAAGACTCCCGACCCCTTTTTCGGACTGGTGGAGGCTTCTCGCCGGCCTCGGCCTCGTCTTTGCGCTGTTCCATTGGCTGGCACTGGCGGCCGGCAGCGATCGCGGCCAGGCCGGCATACTCGTCGGCGCCGTCGTCGTCATCGCCACTGCCGCCGCCGACTGCCTGGTGTTCGGTGCAGCTCCCCGCGGCGTGATGAAACAGCTGGGTCTCGGCGTGCCCGCGGCGCGGGGCGTGTTCGTGGCGATCGCCGTCAGCGGGCTGCTGCTGCTCGTCGTCCCGGCCTATCTGGTGGCAACGAATACTTCCTTCGAGATGTACCCCGGGTGGCTCCTGCTCCTACCCGGGCTGTTCGCCCAGGCCGGCATCGCCGAGGAGGTGCTCTTCCGGGGCTACCTGTTTCGACACGTGCGAGAGGGCCGCTCGTTCCGGCAGGCGGCGTTGGTGGCCAGCGGGCCATTTGTCCTCGTGCACCTGTTGCTGTTTGCGACCATGCCGTGGCCCATCGCACTGGCATCGGTGCTGCTCGCCGCGCTGATGTCGTTCCCGCTCGCGTATCTCTTCGAGCTCGGTGGAAACACCGTCTGGGGCCCCGCGATCCTGCATTGGGTAGCCCAGGGCGCCGTCAAGGTTGTCATCCCGGCGGAGAGCGTCCCGGTGTTTCCGTTCGTCTGGATCGCCGCAAGCGCGATCATTCCCTTTCTGGTATTCCTCGCCCCGCCGCGTTCCTTGGAGCGCTGAATGGTCAGGTCGCCATCCTCCGGAGCGGCAGGCATGGGGCTTTCGAGGATCGGCTGCGGCAAATCGGCTCGGTACCGGGCCACGTTGCCTCCAATCGCGTAATATTTTGAAGCCGTCCAACCAACAGATGTCAAAGGCACCACCCACGACCAGCACCAGCCTGGGTCCCCGGATTCTGCTTGGGCTCGCGGCGCTCGTAACCCTGTTTTTCGTGCGTGCACTGCAGCCGGGCACGATCTTCGTCAACCCCGATCCTCAGGGCGGCATCGCGGTATTCCTCACGCCGATCTACCAGGGCATCGCGATGATGATTCTCTTTCCGCTCCTCAGGTCGGCGCTCAGAAAGTACCCGGCATCATCTGAGACACCGTCTTCGCTGATGTCCGATCCCCAGCTCGACGGAAACGTGCCGGCGGGGGCGCGCGCTGTCGCGCGGATCCTGCTGCTCGATGCTTCGGACCGGCTGCTCCTCCTGCAGGCCGTTCACGCCGCCGATGGATACACGTTCTGGACCGCGCCAGGAGGCGGCGTGGAACCGGGGGAAACATTCGAAGCCGCGGCGCGAAGGGAACTGCGGGAGGAAACCGGTCTCGATCTAACGGTTGATCGATGGGTCTGGACGCGGCATCACATCTTCACCTGGAACGGACGTCTGTCCAACCAGTACGAACGGTTCTTCGTCGCCCGGACGGCGGAAACCGACATTCGTCCGGAGAAGCAGGACAGCCACGTGGTCGGACACCGGTGGTGGACCGTGTCGCAACTCCTGGGCTCCGCCGACGAGTTCGCACCGCAGCGGATGCCCAAGCTCATCACCGACATCGTTCGCGGCAATTATCCGGAGCCGCCGATTGATTGCGGTATCTGAACGAAAGCCCTACTACAGACGTGGCACGCTCTTCTCCGTGGCCTCTGTGGTGACGCTTTTGTAGAATGGGAACGGGGAGGAGACATGTTCGGCAGGAAACTGGCGTGCTCGTTCTGCGGGAAGAACGAAGACGACGTCGCCAAGCTCGTGGCAGGTCCGCGCGTGCACGGGGCCGGACCCCGCGTGTATATCTGCGACCAATGCGTCGCCGCGGCCCGACGGCTGATGGACGACGCTAGCCCAGCTTCCAATACGGCGCCAGCGCCCTCACTGCCGCACTGACGGCCACGCGTCCGCGATCGGACGCGACGCCGCTCGCGACCCAGAGCACGTCTCGGGATGCCGCAGGTTGTGGTGAAGCCGCGAGCGACTCCACCACTCCTTCGAGCGATTCCGCCAGCGCCCGGAGATCGTACCCGCCCTCGGTCACCAGCACGATCCGCCCGTCCGAGCACTCCTCCGCCACCTTCCTCAACTCCATCGTCATCGCCGCAAACGCGCCGCTCGTCAGCCTCATGCCGGCGAGCGGATCGCGCTCGTGCGCATCGAAGCCGGCCGACACGATCAGCAGGTCGGGATCGTACTGGCGCAGTACGGGGACGACGACCTCTGAGAACGCGAGGCGGTAGTCCTCGTCGACGGCCCCGACTTCGAGTGGCAGGTTGACGGTGAAACCTGTGCCCTCGCCGCGGCCGATTTCGTCCACTGCGCCGGTGCCGGGATAGAACGGAAACTGATGCAGCGAGACGTACAGCACGGCGGGATCGGATTCGAACATGTGTTGCGTGCCGTTGCCGTGGTGGACGTCGTAGTCCACGATCGCGACTCGCTCCGCGCCGTCCGCCCGCGCCTGGGCGGCCGCCACCGCCACGTTGTTGAACAGGCAGAAGCCCATCGCACGGCCGCGCTCGGCATGGTGGCCGGGCGGCCGGACCATCGCGAGCGCCGCGTTCACCCCGCGCGGGAGGGAACGGTCTTTCGATCGTTCCGGATCCATGACCAGCTTGACCGCATCGACGGCGGCGCCGGCAGCCAGCAGCGCGATTCCATGCGACTCGGCCGACGTGTACGTGTCCGGATCGAGGGCGACAGCGCGGCCGGCCGTTTCCGCGATGCGCGCGATGTACTCAGGAGCATGCACCCGAGCCAGCTGTTCGGTGGACGCTGGATGCGGTGCGGTGACCTCGTAGCCCCGCGCCCTCGCCTGCGACGCAACGACATTCATCACCTCGGCCCGCTCGACGCGCTCGGGATGCCCGGGCGGCGTCCGATGCTCGGCGAAACGTTCGGAGGAGATGAGTGTCAGAGACATGGGAAATGTTCGATCTACGCTTTGGCGACCTTGAGATCTACGCTTAAATCGCAGCTCGCGAGATCGTAGATCCTAGAGTCTCTGACTCCTCAGGGTTCTTCACCGCAAACACCAGGTGCTCGTAGCCGCCGTGCGGCGCGCGGCCGATGACTTCCATCCCCAGGTTCCGCGCGACTCCCTCCGACGCCGAGTTCTCGGGCCTGACGAGCGAGATGACGCGCGGCTTGTGAAGCGTCTTGAACGCGTAATCGCGGCACGCCTGCGCGCCCTCGGTCGCAAAACCGTGGCGCCAATACGGTTGATGAATCAGATACCCGACTTCGCACTCCTCGGCGCCGTTGACGGTCTGGCGCACGAGACCCACCTGGCCGACCGGCTTGCCGCTTTCGCGTTCCTCTGCCAGCCACAAGCCGTAACCGTCCGTCTCGTATCGCGCGATCTGCCGCTCGATCCATTCACTGGACAGCTCGCGCGTGAGGCGCTTCGGGTAGTAACGCATCACCTCTGCGTCGGCCAGCATCTCGGCCATGAAGTCGAGGTCATCCGGCGTCAGTTCGCGCAGGGTCAGACGCGGTGTTTCGAGAATGGTCTTCATAGCGTGACGATGGCCTTCAGGCTTTGGGCTTCGGGCTCGCCAGGGCCTAGTCTTCAGTCTATCGCCAGACGACCATGGTCTAGTCCAGGTGGGAATGCGCCGCGACGACCTTACTGTATCGCTGCGATTCTCGTTGTCGAGAGCTCGCGTTACATCTTCGGCGGCTTCTTCCACAGCCCTCTGACGGCGCTTGGATTTCTTCAGCCGCTTTACCAGACGCGGTTTCGTTTCTGCTGAGCAGCATCGAGAAGAGTGGTGACGGCCCAGCAATCCTCAGGACGCGAACGAGGATTTACCTCTACGGGAGGCTCTGGATTGAGGCCGAAACAGGACGCGTCTTCAGGTGAGGGCCTAAAGCCCAGAGCCTAGAGCCTGGAGCCTTTCAAGAGCTCAACTGCCCGCCCTTCCAGCGCCTTCAGCCGCTCTTCCAGCATCCGCCGCGCGTCCTCGATCGCGTCGTCGCCGGCGCCGGCCGCCACGTGGAACGGTTCGCCGACGGCCAGCGCCACCGTGGCGAAAGGCTTCGGAATCTGCGTCCGGTCCCAGCTTCGAACCGACCAGTGGCGGTCCGCCTCGAGGTGGAACGGCAGCACCGGGTTCCCCGTCGCCTGCGCCAACCAGACCGCGCCCGGCTGCGCGGTTCGCGCCGGACCGCGCGGGCCGTCAACGGTGAAGCCGGCGGGCCGGCCCTCCGCCATCTCGCGCGTCAGTTGCAGGAGCGCCTTCCGGGCGCCCCGCGACGTCGAGCCGCGAGCCGTTCCGTACCCGAAGCGTTCGATGATACCCGCGATCCATTCGCCGTCGAAGTTCTCGCTCGTGATCACGACGATGCCGCGGCGCCTGAAGAAATACGTCGCCGGCAGGATTCTCCCGTGCCAGAACGCCATGACCGGCTGCCGTCCGCTTCGCACGATGCCCTCGAGGTGCTCGAGCCCTTCGGTCCGCCAGCGCAGCGTCGATCCAAGGGCGGCGATCGCCCGATACCCGGCCATGGCAATGAGCTTCGCCTCGAACCGCTTCGCCGCGGACGCCCGCCAGGGGGGAGCTTCGCTCATTGGAGTGGGTAAGTCGGAACGAACTTACCAATTTTCACAACTTGTTCTTTACGAACGTCATCAGATCCACGAACTGCGTGTCTGCCTGCGCGCTGGCCTGGGCGCCCTTGAGCATGATCGAACAGAACGGGCAGGCGGTCACGACCGTCGGGGCGCCGGTGTCTTGCAGCTGCTTCAAGCGCACGTCGCTGATCCGCGACCCCGGCTCTTCCTCCTTGTCCGCGAACAGCAGGCCGCCGCCGGCGCCGCAGCAGAACGGGTTGTCCCGGTTGCGCACAGGCTCCCTGATGTCGCCGCCAAACCGGGTCAACAGTTCGCGCGGCTCGTCGACGTGCCCGGCATAGCGCCCGAGGTAGCACGGATCGTGAAACGTGACCGGCGCCCTGGATCCGTCGCCCGGCTGCACCTCGCGCATCAGCGAGGCGACCAGAACCGAGGAATGCACGACCTCGGCCTCGTAGCCGAACCGGCCGTAGTCGTCGCCGAGCGTTTTCAGGCAATGAGGGCACGACGTCAGAATCTTCTTCACGTCGCCCGCCTTGAGCGCGTCCACGTTCTGGTTGGCCAGTTCCTGAAACATGTATTCGTTGCCGGTGCGCTTCGCGGGATCGCCGTTGCAGGCTTCTTTCTCCAGCACACCGAACGTGACGCCGCGGGCACGAAGAATGTCGAACAGCGCGCGCAGCGACTTCTGGTAGTCGGCCTCGAACGCGCCCGCGCATCCCAGCCACACCAGCCATTCGTGACGCGCCGGATCGAAGATCTCGACGCCGGCGGACTCGATGAATTTCTGCCGCTGCTCGTAGCCCAGGCCCCAGATGTTCCGCCGCCGTTCGAGATTGTTGTACACGCCGCCGAGATACGCGGGAGCGTCGCCGTTCGAGACCAGGCCGCGCCGCGAGCCGACGATCAGCGGAACATGCTCGATGCCAACCGGGCACTGGTTCTCGCAGGCGCCGCAGGTGGTGCACTGCCAGAGGACCTTTTCGCTGTAAATCTCGCCGAGCTTCGTCTCGCGCCGGCCGGCGAGCAGGGCGTCCTGAGTCTGCAGAATCAGGGTCTTGGGATTCAGCTCCTTGCCCGCCCCCCACGCGGGGCAGTTCACCTGGCATCGCCCGCACTCGACGCAGCTGAACGCGTCGAGCACGGTCTTCTTCTCGAGATCCTTCACCACCTCGAGACCGACCTGCTCCTTCTCGAAGTCGAGATTTGTCACGCGGCCGAGCTCCGGCGATTTCAGAAACACGGTGATCGGCGACAGCACCAGGTGAAAGTGCTTCGACGCGGGAATGAGCGCCATGAACGCGAGGATGACGAGCATGTGCGCCCACCAGTTCACGCGGCCGGCCGTGGAGTTCTCCTCGAGCCTGAACCCCAGGAGAAACGTCACCATCAGCGCGGCGATGAACAACCCGATGACCACCGACTCGAGGGAAAGGGATGCGCCGAGCGCGACCGGGCGGGCGAGGACCCGGCGGACGAGCAGCCCGATGATGCCGGCGAGGACCATGACGGCGAACGGCACGAGGGCGGCGCGGTACACGCGGAACGCGCCGGACTCCGTAAGGTCGACGATGCCCAGGCCGTGGAGAAACTCGACAGCGGTGTAGCCGCCGAAGGCGACGAATCCCCAGAACACGAACGCGTGCGCCACGCCGACCGCCGGCCGCTCGCGGATCGTCTGGCGCTGCAGGAGCACGTCGAGGAGGAATCGCGTGACGCGGAAAGCGGGCCGGTCGAGCGAGAAGGCGCCGGTTCCGGCGGCGATGATGCGGGCGCGCGTCGCCACCTGCGCCACGAAAGGCGCCGACGAACAGCAGGAACAGCACCCAAAATACGACGGTTGCCATGCGCTCCGGTCCAATACAGGGTTTGAACGCAGAGCACGCTGAGCACGCAGAGCCTGTTTTCTCTGCGATCTCTGCGGTCTCTGCGTTCCGCTACTACTCTTTCAGCGCCTCAATCAGAGCCGGGACGATCTCGAACAGATCGCCGACGATCCCGTAATCGGCCACCTCGAAGATCGGCGCATCGGGATCCTTGTTGATCGCGGCAATGGTGCTCGACCCCTTCATGCCGACGAGATGCTGAATGGCCCCGGAAATGCCGAGCGCGAGGTACAGCTTCGGCGCCACCGTCTGCCCCGAGCTGCCCACCTGACGTTCCATGGGGAGCCATCCGGCGTCGCAAATCGGGCGCGACGCGGCCAGCTCGGCGCCGAGCGCCGCGGCCAGCTTCTCCGCCAGGGGCAGATGCTCCGGCGCCTTGATGCCGCGGCCGACGGCGACGATTCGCTCGGCCTGCGACAGGTCGACCGACTGCCTCGCCTGCTGGAATGGCGCCTCCGGTTTCTGGCGGATCGCGGAGGCGTCAACTTTCACGTCGAGCGCCCGAATCGCCGCGGGTGAGGCGCCCTTGGCGGCCTGGTCCACGCGGAACGCGCCGATCTGAAACGTCACGAAGTGCGGCGCCGGGCCGAGCGGCACGACGTCGGCGGTGAGCTTCCCCTGAAACATCGGCCGCACGAAGGCGATCTCGCCCTCGCCGCTCTTGACGGCGGTCACGTCGGTGATGAGCGCGCGGTCCATCCGTGCGGCGAGCTTCGGCGCGAAGTCGCGTGTCTGGTAGGTGTGCGGCAGCAGCACATGCGTCGGCTGCAGCCCGCTCGACCGCTTCCTGCAGCGCCGCCGTGAAGCCGTCCGGCGTGTACGGCTCGAGCACGGCGTTTTCGAGGGTGATGACCTCCTGCACCTGCGCGGCTGCGAGCTCTGCGGCGGGACCGCTCGTGCCCACGCCCGGCACCAGCACGGCGATCGGCGCTCCGGTCGCCTGCGCGAGCTGCTGCGCGACGGCGATGGTTTCCCACGTGGCGCGATTGAGCTTGCCGTTGCGCTGTTCGGCGATGACCAGAGATCATTTCGACGCCTGCAGAGCCTACGAGACGTTGTCGAGACTTTGTCCTGCCGGATCGGTCATATGGCGCGCGCTTCCTCGCGCAGCCGGCGGACCAGTTCCTTCGCCGCTTCGGCCGGCGAGCCGCGCGATCATGTGCGTCTTCTTGCCCTTTTCCGGCACGTAAAGGCTGGCGATCTTCTGTTTCGCGGCCGAAGCCGACGCCGGCGCCAGGGCCTTGCGGATCTCCTTCTTCTTGGCCGCCATGATCCCCTTGAGCGTGGCGTAGCGGAGCTGGTTGATGCCGCTCTGGATCGTCAGCAGGGCAGGCATCGGCATCGCAACCCACTGGAACCAGCCTCCTTCCAGCTCGCGCTTGACGCGCAGGGCGCCGTCTGTCGATCTGCACCTCCATGATGATCGTGGAGTGCGAGATGCCGAGCCTCTCGGCCATGATGACACCCACCTGCGCGAAGCCCTGGTCGTCAGACTGCAGGCCGGTGAGCACCAGGTCGAACGTCTCGTCCTTCATGGCGGCGGCGAGCGACCTCGCCGGTCACGAACGCGTCCGCGCTCGCCAGGCCATCGTCTTCAACGTGAATGGCGCGATCGGCGCCGCGGGCGAGCGCTTCGCGAAGCACCTGCGCAATGCGCGCAGGCCCTGCGGAGCAGACGACCACCTCGCCGCCGTGCTTCTCCCTGAGGCGCAGCGCTTCCTCGAGCGCGTAGGCGTCCGGCTCGTTCATCTCGAAGCCGGCGTCCTGCTCGCGAATCCAGCTCTTGGTGTCGTTCAACCGCGGCTGCCAGTCGCGGGCGGGGACTTGTTTGATGCAGACGGCAATCTTCATGGGTACATCTGGTTATCTGGTCATCTGGTTATCTGGTCATTGATTGGTCAATTGAAACAATCAATGACCAGATGACTAGATGACCCAATGACCAAATTCATACGTTGCTGTACCGTTTGAACAGCAACGCGGCATTGGTTCCGCCGAATCCGAACGAGTTCGACAGCGCGTGCTCGATTGCCATCGGGCGCTTGACGTTCGGGATGCAATCGAGATCGCAGTCGGCGTCCGGCTGCTCCTGGTTGGTCGTCGGCGGCGCGACCTGGTGATAGACCGCGAGCGCGGTGATGCCGGCTTCCAGGCCGCCGGCGGCGCCGAGCAGGTGCCCCGTCATCGACTTGGTCGACGATATGGCGAGCTTGCGGGCGTGCTCCCCGAAGCATCGTTTGATGGCGAGCGTTTCAATTTTGTCGCCGTGGGGCGTGGAGGTGCCGTGCGCGTTGATGTAATCCACCTGCTCGGGCTTGATCCCGGCGCTTTCGAGCGTCGCATTCATCACCCGGAAGGGACCGTCGCCGTCCTCCGACGGGGCGGTGATGTGGTACGCGTCGGCTGACATCCCGTATCCGACGAGCTCGGCATAGACACGCGCCCCCCGCCGCCGGGCGAACTCGTACTCTTCGAGCACCAGGACGCCGGCGCCTTCGCCGACGATGAAGCCGTCGCGATCCCTGTCGAAGGGCCGGCTGGCGTGCTCCGGGTCGTCGTTGCGCGTGGACAGCGCCCGCATCGCGGCAAACCCGCCGACGCCCATCGGCGTAATCGCGGCCTCCGATCCGCCGGCAATCATGACGTCAGCGGCGTTGCGCCGGATGATTTCGTAGGCGTCGCCGAGGGCGTGGGCCGAGGCGGAGCAGGCCGTGCAGGTGGCGGAGTTGGGACCCTTGGCGCCCAGCCGGATCGACACCTGGCCGGCGGCCAGGTTGATGATCGCCGAGGGGATGAAAAACGGCGAGATCTTGCGGGGACCGCCGTCGAGGAGGGCCTTGTGCTCGCGCTCGATCGTCGTGAATCCGCCAATCCCCGACGCGATGAACACCCCCACGCGCGGCGCGAGCTCCGGCGTGACATCCAGCTTCGCGTCCTCGACGGCGAACTGCGACGCCGCGATGGCGTACTGGATGAAGATGTCCATTTTCTTGACATCTTTCTTCTCGATGAATCGCAGCGGATCGAAGCCCTTGACCTCGCCCGCGATGCGCACCGAGAAGTCCGTCGTGTCGAACTTCGTGATCGGCCCGACACCGCTGAGGCCCCGGCAGAGCCCGTCCCAGTTCGGCTCGGTTCCAATGCCCAGCGACGACACAAGGCCGATGCCTGTGACGACCACCCGTCTGGTTGTCATCGCGCTCTTACTTCTTGCCCTTGGCGTGCGACTCGATGTATTCGACCGCCTCTTTCACGCGGGTGATCTTTTCGGCATCCTCATCGGGAATCTCGATGCCGAATTCCTCTTCGAACGCCATCACGAGCTCGACCGTGTCGAGCGAATCGGCCCCCAGGTCGTCCACGAACGAGGCATCCGCGCGTCACTTCTTCCTCGTCGACCCCGAGCTGCTCCACGATGATGCTCTTCACTTTGTCGGCTACGGCCATTCAATCCTCCCTCACATGTACATCCCGCCGTTCACGGCCAGAACGTGCCCTGTAATATACGATGCCTCGTCGGATGCAAGGAAGCACACCGCCGCCGCCACATCGTCCACGGTACCGAGACGAGCGAGCGGAATCTGCACGGCCCAGTCGGTCTGCGCCTTTTCGGCAAGTCCCCTCGTCATGTCCGTCTCGATCAATCCCGGCGCCACCACGTTGACGGTGATGCCGCGCGACGCCACCTCGCGCGCCAGCGCCTTGGCGAATCCTATCAGCCCGGCTTTCGACGCCGCGTAGTTGGTCTGTCCCGCGTTCCCCGTCTGCCCGACCACGGAGCTGATGGCGATGATACGGCCGCCGCGCTGCTTGAGCATCGGCCGGATGGCCGCCTGCGCGAGCACGAACGTCGCGGTCAGGTTCGTCGCCAGCACCGCGTCCCAGTCCTCGCGCTTCATGCGCATCAGCAGCTGATCGCGGGCGATGCCGGCGTTGCTCACCACGATGTCGAGCCGGCCGTGCCGTTCGACGATTTCGCCCGGCAGCTTCTGGATCGCCGCCTCGTCCGTCACATCCAGGCTCACCGCTTCGGCCGCGTGGCCGGCCGCCTCGATCTCCCGCGCCGTATCGCCGGCATGGTCGCCGCGCGCCGCAGCGATCACAACCGCGCCCTGCTCGCCGAGGCGCCTGGCAATCGCGCGCCCGATGCCGCGCGAGGCACCGGTGACGAGTGCCACTTTCCCCGAAAGACTGAACATTCGTGTCTGGGGATGGCCTTATCGGGCCCGCCCGCCTGTGATCGCCGGGTCCAATGCCGGACGAGATCTCATGCCCGACCTGTCAGGTTCGGCCTGCCTTGCTGTTCGTCCGGCCTGCTTTCATGCGGTCGGCCCACTTGAATCGCCGATTCGACCGCCGCGAGATCGTCGGGGCTGCCGAAGCTGACGGAGGTCGCGTCGCGATGAATCTTGCGCACGAGTCCGCTCAGCGCGGTGCCCGGACCCACCTCAACATACGTTGTGACGCCTTCAGACGCAAGGCGCTCGACGATCGCTTCCCATCGGACCGGTGCCGAAACCTGGTGGACGAGCGCCTCGATCGCCGCGGCGGCGTCGCGTTTCGGCTCGGCATCCACGTTGGCGACGACCGGGACGCGCGGGTCCCGCGACGCTCAACGCCCGGAGCTCAGGTGCCAGGCGCTCTTCGGCCGGCTTCATCAGCGCGCAGTGAAAGGGCGCGCTGACCGGTAGCGGCACGACGCGCCTGGCGCCGAGCGCCTTGGCCCGCTCGCCGGCCCGCCTGACGGCGTCGCGCGCCCCGGCAATCACCACCTGACCGGCGCCGTTCAGATTCGCGGGCGAGACGACCTCGCCGTTGGCCGCCTCGGCACACGCCTGCGCCACCTTATCGGCATCGAGGCCCAGGATCGCCGCCATGGCGCCCTCGCCCACCGGTACGGCCTCCTGCATGTAGCGGCCGCGGCGTCGAACCATTCGCAGCGCGTCTGCAAAAGCCGAAGGTCCCCGCCGCGACGTTGGCCGAGTACTCGCCGAGGCTGTGGCCGGCGACGTAGGCCGGCACGATGCCGCGCGATTCGAGCAGGCGGCTCGCGGCGATGCTGACCGCGAGGATGGCCGGCTGCGCGTTCTCGGTCAGGGTCAGCAGATCCTCGGGCCCCTCGAAGATGAGCCGGCTGAGCGGCTCGCCGAGCGCCTCGTCGGCTTCGGCGAAGCGTCTCGCGGCAGATTGGAAAGGCATCCGCGAGCGCCTTGCCCATGCCGACTTTCTGAGCTCCCTGTCCGGGGAAGATGAACGCGATCACTGGTGGGATACCGTCGTTCCTGCGATTTCCCGCTCGACGCGTTCGATGAAGCGATCGGAGGCGAAGCGGTATGCCATCGCGACGGCGTTGCGGACCGCCAGCGCGCTCGAGCGGCCGTGGCCGACGATGGCGAGGCCGGCGACGCCGAGCAGCGGCGCGCCGCCGTACTCCGAGTAGTCCAGCCGCCGGCGGAAATGCCGGAGCGCGCGCCGGGTGAGCAGCGATCCGACACGCGTGGCAAAGGTGCTCGACAACTCCTCGATGAGGAGCGCTTCCACCGTGTCCACCAGCCCTTCGCTGATCTTCAGCGCCACGTTCCCGGTGAATCCATCGCAGACGATGACGTCCGCCACGCCGCTGTAGACATCGCGGGCCTCGACGTTCCCGATGAAGCCGAGCGACGATGCCTTGAGCAGGCGGTGCGCTTCGCGCGTCAGCTCGTTGCCCTTGCTTTCCTCCTCGCCGATCGAGAGCAGCCCCACGCGCGGCGACGACAGGCCGAGGCTGACGCGGGCGTAGACGCTGCCCATGGCGGCGAACTGCAGCAGGTGCTGGGGCCGGCACTCGACGCTGGCGCCCACGTCGAGCAGGATGGCGGGATGCCGGCGTGTCGGGATGGTGACTGCGAGCGCAGGCCGATCGACGCCCGGCAGCATCCCGAAGGCGCTGTGTGCCGCGACAACCGTTGCGCCGGTGTGACCCGCGCTGAAGAGCGCAGCCGCCTGCCGGCTGGCGACCAGCCTGGCTGCGACGGCGATCGACGCGTCCGGCTTGCGGCGCAGCGCCGCGGCCGGCGCATCGGACATCGGGATCGCCTCGGTGGCGTCGATCACCTGCACGCGGGTGCGATCGACATCCGCATGCCGGGCAATTTCGGCCTCGATCTGGCCAGTCGGCCCGACGAGCGCCACGCCGAGATCGAAATGCCGCGCGGCCGCGAGCGCGCCGTCGACGACGTGACGCGGCGCGAAGTCGCCGCCCATGGCGTCAATTGCGATCCAGATCATGATCGGGTGCTGGGTGCCATGTGCTGAGTGCCGGGTGCTGTGCTGGGTGCCATGTGCCGGGTGCCGGGTGCTGTGCGGGGTGCTGGGTGCCAGCTGCTCGGTCCGCCCGGCGCCAGCCACGTGGCACCAGCCACCCGGCACAGCACCAGGCACCAGGCACCCGGCACGATGCACCCGTCTCAGCTACTCCTCCTTGACTGCCCTCGCCTGCCGGCCGCGATAGTACCCGCACTTCGGGCACACGTGGTGCGGCGGCTTGGCTTCGTGGCAGTGGGGGCACTCGCTGAGCCCGACCCTCTGAAGGGCATCGTGCGTCCGGCGCTTGGCCGTCCGCGTTTTGGAATGTCGTCGTTTTGGATTTGGCATATTCGTAACCTAGCTAGGCGAGCTTCTTACTGTTCTTTTTTCAGTGCCTTCAGTACCGCCAGCCTCGGGTCTTCCCATTCGCGCTTGCAGTCGCACGTGCCGCGGTTCAGATTCGTCCCGCACACCGGGCACAGGCCCCGGCAGTCGTCGCTGCACAGAGGCTTCATCGGCAGCGACAGGTAGAACTGCTCGCGCATCAGTTCTCCGAGATCGATCTGTTCGTTGTCGTAAAAAGCGGTCGACAGGTCGTCCTCTTCGATCTGCCGCTCGGCCTCGTGGCCCGAGCCCGCCGCGTGCGTGTGCGGCTGATACCGCAGGTCGAACTTGCCGGCCACGGGGGCGGTGAACGGCTCCAGGCACCGGCTGCACGGTAGCTCCAGCGTCGTCACGACATCCCCGGCCAGCTGGAAGTGCTGCTTGTCCTTGGTGATGTCGAACGCCAGCGCAACCGGGGCAACCACACGGAAGGTCTCGGCGTCGGCCGAGAACGACCCCGGCGGGTAAACCTCCTCGAAGCGCTCGCGCGGAGTGCGGATCTTGTTGAGGTCGAGCAGCATCGTCAAACCACTGAATATATCACGTCGAATCGGGTAATAAGGTGTGGCAGTATTCGGGTCACCAGCCGGAGAGGCACGAGATGGCTGAATTCAAACTCACCGTGAACGACCAGGTGCGGCCGGTCACCACCCTGCCAGACACGCCGCTTTTGTACGTCCTGATGAACGAGCTCGGCCTCCAGGGACCGCGGTTTGGCTGCGGGCTGGGCCAGTGTGGATCGTGTTCTGTCCTGGTGAATGGCGTGGAGGCGCGATCGTGCATGACGCCGGTCTCCTCCGCGCAGGGCAAGGCAATCACGACCCTCGAAGGGCTTCCGGCCTGGTACGCCGCGCGGCGGAAGCTGGCGAACGTGCCCGCGATGCATCCCGTTCAGCAGGCGATGATCGACGAACAGGCTGTTCAGTGCGGCTCCTGCTACAACGGGATGATCGTGAAGGCCGCCGAGCTTCTGTCGAAGAGCCCGCAGCCAAGCGACGCGCAGATTCGCTCGGCGATGAACGGGCACCTGTGCCGATGCGGGACGTATCCGCGGATACTGAAAGCGATCCAGCGTGCTTCGCTTGCCATGAAAGCAGAGACGCCATGACGACACGCCGTGACTTCATGGCGACCGGCGGGGCGCTCGTCGTTGGTCTGACGCTGCGCGACAGGTTATTCGCCCAGGCGCCGTCAGCCGCCGGCGCGCGATCGCTCGACGTGAAGCAGGTAGACACCTGGCTGGCGATCCACGCGGACAATACCGCCACCATCTACATCGGCTTCGCCGAGCTCGGGCAAGGCGCGTCCACTGCGCTCCTGCAGGTGGCCGCCGAGGAGCTCGACCTGGACATGGACCAGGTCCGAAGCGTTCAACTCGACACCACCGTCACGCCGAATCAGGGAGGAACGTACTCCAGCGCCGCCATCAACCGCGGTTCGCCGCAGATCCGTGCCGCCGCCGCCGAGGCGCGGCGGGCGCTGCTTCAGCTTGCATCGAAGGCGCTCGAGGCGCCGGTCGATCGGCTGACGGTGTCAAAAGGCACGGTCTCCGTCGCCGGGGGCGACGCGACGGGGGGAGTGAATCGTTCGGTCAAATACGGCGCGCTCGTTGGCGACAAGCCATTCAACCTGGCGGTTACGGGATCGGCCCCGGTGAAGACGCCCGGCCAGTACACGTTGGTCGGCACAGCCGTACCCCGCAACGACGTCCCGGCAAAAGTGGGCGGCACGTTCGTGTACATGCAGCATGTGCGGGTGCCGGGCATGGTGCACGGTCGCGTCGTGCGGCCGCGCGGCCAGAGTGCTTACGGGTCGGGCGCGAAGGTGTTGAGCCTCGATGAAGCGTCCATTCGCAGTATCCCGGGTGCTCGCGTCCTGCGCCGCGGCGATTTCGTCGGCGTCGTCGCAGAGAGCGAATGGGATGCCGTGCGCGCCGCCCGGCAGTTGAGAATCGCCTGGGACATCAGACCCGTGCTTCCGGGCGCCGATCGCCTGCACGAGCAAATGCGGTCAGCGCAAACCCAGGACAGAGTCGTCCTCGAGAGGGGCGATGTCGCAGCCGCGCTCAGCACCGCACCGCACGTTGTCACTCAAATCGGGCGCGGACCGTATCAGGCACACGCGGCGTTCAGCCCGAACTGCGCGCTTGCCGACGTCAAAGCCGATTCCGCACTGGTCATCTCCACGACCCAGGATATCTACGGCACTCGCACGAGCCTGGCCCGCGTGCTCGGCATGCCGGCGGAACGGATTCAGGTGCGGTACCAGGAAGGCGCGAGCGTCTACGGCCACGGCTGCCAGGACGATGCCGCGCAAGCCGCGGCAATCATGTCGCAGCTGGCCGGCAAGCCGGTTCGGGTGCAGTTCATGCGATGGGACGAGCACGGGTGGGACAACTACGGCCCGGCTCATCTTGGCGAGGTGCGCGCCGCAGCAGACGCGGAAGGCCGCATCGTCGCATACGAGTATCAGGGTTGGCAGCACAACTGGATCAACGTCGAAACATCGGCGCAGCTCACGGGAATCCCTGCGGCCGAACGCGACGGATCCGCGGCCCAGCAGGTCAGCCCGCTGAATCTGGGCTCGATGTACGACGTGGCGAACCTGAAGCTCGTCAATCACCGCGTGCCGGGGACGGATTACCTGAAGGGCGCATGGCTTCGCTCGCCTCTGGATCTTTCGTTCTCGTTTGCTTCCGAGCAGGCCATCGACGAGCTCGCTCATCGGTTGAAGCTGGATCCCTACTTGTTCCGGCAGCGCAATATCACGGATGTCCGATGGCTCGGCGTGCTCGATGCGGTGGCGGAAGCGGCAAAGTGGACACCGCGGCCCGCGGCGTCGAGCCTGTCGAATGCAAGGATCGTCACCGGCCGCGGCATTGGCGTCGGCACGCACCTGGCGTCCTATGGCGCCGCCGTGGCCGAGATTGAAGTGAACAAGCGGACGGGCCGCATCATCGCGAAACACATGTACGGAGCGATCGATGCGGGTCTCGCGGTGAATCCCGGCAACATCGAGAACCAGATCACCGGCCAATTGGTCCAGACGGTCAGCCGGATGCTCAAGGAGGAAGTGACGTTCAACCGGACCAATGTCACGAGCCTGGACTGGAATACCTACCCGATTCTTCGCTTCGAGGAGTGCCCCGCGGTCACCCCAATCGTCGTCCAGCGACTGAATGAGCGATCCACGGGTGCAGGCGAAGAAGTGATGGCCGGCGCCGCCGCGGCGATCGCGAACGCGTTCTTCGATGCAACCGGCGTGCGCATGCAGGAATTCCCGATGACGCCGAAACGCGTTCTCTCCGCGCTGAGCAGACGCCCCTCCTGAACGACGACGATCGACGCAGAACTCGCAGAAACCGCAGAGCTGTTCAATCTTCTCTCGTACGTAGTGTCCGGCTTTAGCCGGACCAGTGTTGCAAATGCGTAGCCACGAAAACACGAAGAAACACTTTGGCGGCCCCGGGGATTGACCGGATGACCATCGGTGTCCTACAATGATGTAGGACATTACGATGCCATTCAGTCTTCGCTTGGATCCGGTCACCGAAGCCAAGATCCGCAGGCTCACCACCGCCACGGGCCGATCGAAATCAGAGGTCGTACGCGAGGCGGTGGCCCAATACGCGCCCGACCGCGACGCGGCCCCCGCGCCGGGCGAGTCCGCCTTCAACCGTCTGAAGCCCTTCATCGGCACCGTAGGCACCGGCGGCACGAATTACTCGAACCGGACGCACGCGAAATACCGGGCGTTGCTGCAACGAAAGCATCGTGCCCGACGTCCTCGTTGACGCGAGCGCCCTCATCGCGCTCCTCGACCGGGACGATGCCGCGCACGAGCGGTGTGTCGAGACGTTGAAAAGGATTCGTGATCCGCTGGTGACTGTGTGGCCGGCGCTGACCGAAGCGATGCACCTGCTGGCCGATGCCCGGGGTGGACCGGACGCGTTGTGCGACATGGTGGCGGATGGCGCTCTGAGATTAATCTCCCTGGATACACCTGACGTGGGACGCATCAAACAACTGATGCAGAAGTACCACGACGTACCGATGGATTTCGCCGATGCGGCGCTCGTCTGCGCCGCCGAGCGCGAGCGGCTCACTCGCATCGTCACCTTCGACCGCCACTTCGAGATCTACCGGCTGCCGCGCCGCGGCAGATTCATGGTACTGCCGCCGCGCGCGCGCATCTGAGGGGCCTCTGGTTCCTGGCCCCTGGTCTAGGCTAGTTGCCGCTGAGGCCTCCAGGCCAGGGCGAGTTCAGGTGATAGGAGACGCCGGGGCCGATCATTTCGACGCGACGGATCTTGCCGTTCTCAATCAGGAACGCCTCGGTCACCAGTATGCTGGACGGCCGATTGAAGCCCCTGAACGTGTATTTCCTGCCATCCGATAGCGTGCCCTCGTTGACGGTCCCTTGATCGAACACGGCGTGCGACCAGACGACGCCGCGCTCGCTGTCGACCAGCGGGTAGCGACGGCCGTGGATCGCCTGCACCACGAAGTAGTAACCGAGCTTGAACTGCGAGAGACAGTCCATGGCAAAGGCGTTGATGGTACCTGGCGGCTCATCGGCCGGCCTGGGGACGTTCGTGGTGGCCGATCCGTTTTCGATGCGATGGCAGTCGTTCGTGAACGGATACGTGCCCGTACCCTGGATGCCCTTGCCGTCGTTCTTCTGCAGGCCGGTGAAGTATCCGTCGGCGATGGAGATCATCTGCTGGCGGGACAGCCGCTCGGCCGGGGGAATGGACCTGAACCAGATATCCTCGGCCTTGCCGGCCTGGTCCATCGCCGGGATGTTGTTGGGACCGGCGCCGCCCGAGCGGAAGTACACGGATTCGATTTCGGTGATGCGTCCAAGCTCGATGCGGAGACGGAGGCTCAGCAGCAGCGCGGCGCCAGCTTCCTGCATCGTGCCCATGAAGGCGACCTGGCCCGCTTCCGGATCGGCGAAGTAGTGTCTGTAGTTGCCGAGGCCGGCGGCGGTCTTCCAGAAGCCGTCACCCACCTTGAGAACCTGATCGTTCTCGGTGTACATCACGTCTTCGGACAACGGCAGCCCCTTGGGGTCGTGCGCCACGACAGCCGCGAGATACTGATTCATGACGCCTTCGAGACAGGCGCGGTCGCAGTTGAGCGGAATGGGTCCGGTCGAAGCCTGCACCTGTATGGAGGAGTAGCCGACGAAAGACGCGGCGGCTATCAGGCCGAGGGCGCCGAGGCTTGAACGCATGAGAATCCTCCTCCCGCGGAAATGTCCTTGCTAGTCAGCACGGTTACCAAGGACGACGTACAAACGCAGAAACCGCAGAGATCGCAGAGTCGGGACGGGCGACACCATCTGCTGACCGCACTATGCCTCGGGCTTCGCCTTCAGTTCCGCGTCGTGCTCCTTGATGAACGCCCGAATCTCGTCGGCCATGGCCAGCAGCTTCGTCCACTGCTCCTTGTAGAGCGTGACGGGAAACCGGCCCAGTCCATAGACCGACACCCCACCTTTTTCGCTCACCTTCAGTCCCGTGCTGCGGCCGCGCTGGCTCTTGAGGCGCTCGTTCTCCGCTTTCAGCCGTTCCAGTTCCGCCTTCAAATCGTCGTCTGACATCAATGCTCCTTCCCCTGTCCCTATCCCTATCCCCTATTCCCTATTCCCCTATTCCCTATTCCCTTTTCCCTATTCCCTACTCGATCGCCCATGGCTTGGGAATGAAGAGCTGCTCGAAAAGACTCACGGCGTAGCGGTCCGTCATCCCCGCCAGAAAGTCCCGCGCCGCCGCGTCGAGCCCCTCGTTTTCGAGTGTCCGCGGATCGAGAAACTCGGCTGGCCGCTCTCTCACCTTCTCCCACAGGCCGCTGAGGATGCCGGCCGCCTTCTTGAACTCCACCGTCGCGATGCTGTTCTCGTAAACCGCGTCGAACAGAAACTGCCGCAGGGCGAGCACCGCTTCGAGCACGGTGCCGCTCATGCGGATCTCGGTGAGATTGCCCGCCAGCGTCTCGGTGACGACGTCCTTGACCAGCGTCGCAATGCGGGCCGACGAGGTCGACCCCAGGATACGGACCGGCTCGCCCGGCAGATCTTCCGGCTTCAACAGCCCCGCCCTCGTCGCATCGTCGATATCGTGGTTGACGTAGGCGATGATGTCGGCGACGCGCATGATCTGCCCTTCGATCGTGCTGGCGCGCTGCGCTTCGGCCATTCCGACCGGGGCGCCGGACTTTCCTTTCGAGTGCTTCGCGATGCCGTCGCGGACTTCCCACGTCAGGTTGAGGCCACGGCCGTCGTTCTCCAGAAGATCGACGATGCGCAGGCTCTGGATGTAGTGATTGAAGCCGCCGGGCATCAGCTGATCGATGATCCGCTCGCCGGCATGCCCGAACGGCGTGTGGCCAAGATCGTGGCCGAGCGTAATCGCTTCGGTGAGCTCTTCGTGCAGCCGAAGGACCTTGGCGATGGTGCGGGCGATCTGCGACACCTCGAGCGTGTGCGTCAGCCGCGTGCGGTAGTGGTCCCCGGCCGGCGCGAAGAACACCTGGGTCTTGTGTTTGAGTCGCCGGAAGGCCTTGCTGTGAATGATGCGATCGCGGTCGCGCTGAAACGCCGGCCGGACGTCGTCTTCCACTTCGGGCCGCAAGCGGCCGCGCGAGTCGGCGCTCTTGGCGCCCTGGGGTGCGAGGATTTCGCGTTCGCGCTGCTCGAGCTCTTCGCGGATGGTGGGCATAAAGGTTCGCGTGACACGACGATCGAACGCAGAGACCGCAGAGCACGCAGAGGAATAATACTCTGCGATCTCTGCGATCTCTGCGTTCTACCCTGTGATCTCATGCAGAAAGCTGGTGCCGTTGGCGAGCGGACCTACACCGAAAACGTCGGCGAGCGTTTGCCCGACGTCTGCGAACGTGCGGCGCGTCCCCAGGTCCGCACCCTGACGCACCTGGTTCCCTGCCACCAGTAACGGCACGTACTCGCGCGAGTGGTCCGTCCCCGCCGTCGTCGGATCGTTCCCGTGATCGGCAGTGAGCACCAGCAGGTCGTCGTCGCGCAGGCGCGGAATGAGCGCCGACAAGCGCCGATCGAACCGCTCGAGGTTGGCGGCGTAGCCCTCGACGTCGTTCCGGTGCCCGTATAGCGTGTCGAAGTCCACGAGATTCGTGAAAATCAGGCCGCGATCCAGATCAGCCATCTGGCCTTCAAGCTGGTCCATCCCCTCGTCGTCGCTCGCTGTGTGACGCGCTGCGCTGATGCCCCGCCCGGCGAAGAGATCGTCGATCTTGCCGATCGCGATCACCGGAATCGACCGGGCGGCCAGGCGATCGAGCAGTGTCTCGCCGGCGGGCGGCAAGGCGTAGTCGCGGCGGTTCGCGGTCCGCTTGAATGCTCCTGGCGCTCCGTCGAATGGCCTGGCAATGACCCGGCCGACGCCAAGACCCTCGCCGGCGATCGCGTACGCGATCTCGCAGGCACGATACAGCTCCTCCAGCGGGACGATGGCTTCGTGCGCGGCGATCTGAAATACGCTGTCCGCCGACGTGTACACGATCCAGGACCCGGTCCGCATGTGCTCCGCGCCGAGCTCGTCGATGATCTCGGTTCCCGACGCCGCCTTGTTGCCGATGACGCCGCGACCGAGTCAATCGCGAGAACTCCGCGATGACGTCAGGAGAAAACCCGCTGGAGAAGACGGGAAAAGGCTGCTTTCAGGATGATGCCCATCATCTCCCAGTGGCCGGTGACCGAGTCCTTGCCCGCCGATGCTTCCGCCATGCGTCCAACGGCTCCGCGCGCGATGACAGGCGGCGCTGCTCCGCCGAGCGATGCCACCCGGCCCAGACCGAGCGCCCGCAGCGCGGGTATCTCGAGCGGCACGCGCCTCGCGATGTGCCCGAGCGTGTCGCTTCCCCGATCGCCATACTGTGCCGCGTCCGGCAGCTCGCCGATGCCGACGCCGTCGAGCACGATGACGATCGCCCTCTTGAAGATCGATGTGGCGGGCCATATTACGTATGCACGCGTTCTTCGACCAGCCGGCACGCGGCAGCGATGGTCGCGGGCGACTCGCCCGGACCGTCGAGCCAGATGAGATTGGGCTCCTTGCGAAACCAGATCAACTGGCGGCGTGCGTACTGCCGGTTCTCCTGGGCGATGAGCGCGCGCGTCGCCGGCTCGTCCCTGACGCCGTGCAGATGCTCGAGCGCCTGACGGTAGACGAGCCCGCCGAACGGCCGCGCCGTTTCCGGAATACCGCGGGCCCGGAGCGCGCGGATTTCATCGAGCAGCCCCCGGCCGAACTGTGCCGCGACCCGCCGCTCCACGCGGTCGGAGATGTCGGCTGCTGGCAGGCGGACGGCGATGCCCATCACGTCGACATCAGGAATCGGCGAGGCGGTCTCGGCGAAATGAGAGGTCAACGGGCGTCCGGTAAGGAAGAACACTTCGAGCGCCCGCACGATGCGCTTCAGATCCCTGGCCTGGATACGGTCCGCCGACGGCGGATCCACACGCCGAAGCATCCTGTGGAGGAACGGCACACCGCGATTCGAGGCGATGCCTTCGAGCCGCTGCCGGAGGGCCGCGTCGCGGCCCGGACCGGGGAAAAGGCCGCGGGTCAAGGCTCGATAATAGAAGCCCGGTCCCGCCTGCCAGAATCGGCAGGCGTCCCCGCGCGTGAATCTCGCGGATGGCCGACGCCGCATCACGCGCGTAACGCGCGGCCGTGTATTCCTCGGTCGGATCCGCGACATCGATCAGGTGATGTTCAATCCCGCGCCGATCCGCGACACCGACTTTGTCGGTGCCGATGTCGAAACCGCGATACACGGCCGTCGAGTCGCAATTGATGATCTCGCCGTCGAACCGTTCGGCGAGCGCCAGCGCGAGCGCGCTCTTGCCGGTGGCGGTCGATCCGAGAACGGCCACGACGAGCGGCCTCCGCTCAACGGACACGAGCGAGCACGTAGACAACGAACACGAACAGGATGATGAGGAGCCCGAGCTGCTGCGATCGCGTGAGCATCATCGGCGGCGCATCAGGACCGTAGGGACCGAAAGGGAACCGGCCTACCGTGGCGTTTCGTTATAGAAGAATGTCACGGTAAAAAACGCCTTGTCGGCGGGATACGCCGCCGGCAGCGGCTGCGTGGGATTCGACGAGCGCGAGCGCGCCGTACGCCGCGGCATTGAACGCTTCGATCGGGCATGGCCCGACGATGTTCAGGTCGGTGATCATCCCGTTCTTGTGCACGTTGAACTGGATGACGACGTGCCCGCTCTGCGACATGGCGGAATAGGGAACCAGCCAATTCCGCTTGACCTGCAGGACGAAGCGCCTGATCCACGGACCGAACTCGACGCCCTTGGTGTCGAACTGGATCTCCGGGCCGAACTGCCCTCCGCCGCCCTGCGGGTTGTCGTACATCTCGCACGTAGCGCTGGAGATTTTTGAGCGCGTCGCCGAGCGATCCACCCGGCGTCGGCGCGCGCCCGCCGGCGCCATTGGCCGCGATCTGGGGCGGCGGCGGCGCGGGAATCTGCATCGCAGACTGCGACTCCGGCGTCGGCGGTTCAGGTTCGGCTGGAGGACTGTTCCGCGCCTCCTCCCCTTCTGCCGGTTCGGGAGCCGGGCCCTCGCCGCGCGCCAGCGGCGCGGGCAGTTCTTCCACCGGCTCCGGAGTGTTCCCGAGCGCGAGTGGCGCCTCGTTCCGGGGATCGGGCGCCCGCTCCGGCGCCTGCGCCATGCGGTCCTTGTCCGAGAGGTCGGCGCGATCGGGAGCGACCGGCGCGGGCCTGTCCACGCGCGGTTCCACCAGAACGAACCGCATCCGATCCTGCTGCTGCTCGAGCCGTTCGGTCAGCTCGCGCGCACGCGCGAGCGCCGCTTCGCGATCGACGGGAAAGAAGTGAGGCTGCAGGATGAGACCGATGACCAGCAACAAGTGAAAGATCACCGACAACATCACGCCCTCGCGCCACGTGATGGCTGCGCTTATCCTCGGCGTGTCCGGCCGGTAATCATCGAAATCGAAATACATCAGGAACTTACAGCAGTATATCAGTCAGGGACTCGAGGTTGGAGGATAGAGGTAAGAGGTTGGAGGTTAGGGTAGGAGGTTAGGGCCGAAAAGGCGCTTTGTGCCAACCTCTGACCTCGAACCTCTGACCTCTAACCTCCCTAACCCTAACCCCTAACCTCTAACCTCCTACCTCTAACCCCTACTCCCCGTGTACAGAACCACAATGCCGAAGGTCAGCCGGGCAGCCGAAACGTCGACGAATCCGTGCTGCCGCAGAATTGTCACGAACTCGTCTGGTGAGGCAAAGGCGCCAACCGACGCCGGTAAGTAGCCGTACGCCGCGTTGTGACGGGAAATCATCCGGCCGATGAACGGCAGGATGTAGTTGAAGTACCACAAGTACAGAGTCCGCACACCGGGCGTCGCCGGAATCGCGAATTCGAGAATGGCGATGCGCCCTCGTGGCGCGAGCACGCGTCGCATCTCGCGCGCATGCCGCGGCCGTGTTCTCGACGTTGCGGATGCCAAACCCGATTGTGATGGCGTCCACCACGCCGTCTTCGAGGGGGATGCGCGTCGCGTCCCCGTGCACGAGGGCGATCCGGTCCCCCTGGCGCCGGCGCCGGATCTTGGCCTGCCCGATGCGCAGCATCTCGCGGGCGAAATCGATGCCGACGACGCGGGCCGCCGGCGGCCGTGCGTCGATCGCCGCAATCGCCAGGTCCGCCGTGCCGGTGCACAGGTCCAGCACCCGCTCGCGCCCGGTCAGCGACAGCGACGCAATCGCGCGGGTCCGCCAGCGGCGATCGATGCCCGCGCTCAGCAGATGGTTGAGAAGGTCGTAACGGCTGGCAATCGCATCGAACATGCCTGCGATGCGGGCTGGCGATTTGGAGAGGTCGCTCGTATGTCGCGACTCCTCGTCACCCTCCGTAGATCGACGCGACGAGCACGAGCAGATAGAGGATGCCGACGTAGCCGTTGAGATCGAACGCACGCTTCACCTGCGAGAGATCGTCGGCGCGAACGAGCGACTGTTCATAGGCGAGCAGCGCGGCGACGACCGCGACACCGGTCAGATAGAGGCGTCCAAGCGGAGCCACGAACGACAGCGCGACCAGGGACACGATGGTCAGGACGTGCAGGCCTCGCGAAATCGCCAGCGCCACCGGCACGCCGTAGCGGAGCCGGGATCGAGCGAAGCCCGTGCGCCCGATCGAAGTCGAGGTCCTGGCAGGCATACAGGACGTCGAAGCCGCCCACCCACGTGCAGATGGCGAGGGCCAGCAGCCACGGCTCCCACCCGCCGCGCCCGCCGACCGCCAGCCAGCCGCCGACGGGGGCCACCGCCATCGCGAGGCCGAGGAACAGCTGCGTCCAGGCCGTGTAGCGCTTCGCCAGCGAATACCAGAACACGATCGCGAGCGCCACGGGAGAAAGCGCGAAGCACAGCGGGTTCAGGCGCCATGCGGCGAAGACGAAGGCGAGCGACGCGATGACGACAAACGCCACGGCTTCCCGGTACGACATGACGCCGCGCGGCAGCTCTCGATTGGCCGTCCGCGGGTTGAGCGCGTCGAACCGGGCGTCGACGAGACGATTGAATCCCATCGCCGCACTGCGCGCCGCCACCATCGCGGCGAGAATCCACACGATCGTCACGCCGTTCACCGGCACGTGCTGCGCCGCCAGCAGCGCTCCGGCCAGCGCAAACGGCAGCGCGAACACGGTGTGGCTGAAGCGGACGAAGGAGAGATAGATGGCTACACGTTTCAACATTGCAGATTTCAGATTGCAGATTTCAGATTGGATTGCAGATTCAATGAGTCAATCAATCTGCAATCTGAATTCTGCAATCTGCAATTCACTCTTCGATCCACCGGATCTGGTCCCGGTGGACTCCCTGACACCAGGTATTCTTCCACATCGCCCGCACCCGCCGGAATGTCAACGGCGACGAGCCGCGCCCGCTTGCCCGGCTCGATCGTGCCGTAGTCGGCGTCGAACCCGAGCGCGCGCGCCCCTTCGACCGTCGCGCTCGCCAGCAGCGCCGACGCCGGCACCGAAGGCGCCAGCGCGCGCAACGTGGCGAGCTCCGCGAAGACACTGAGGTCGGGCGCGCTCGCCAGGCTGTCGGTGCCCGACGGCCACGCGGACGCCCGAGGCGTAGAAGTCCTCGATCGGCGGCGCCCCCGCGCCCGTGTGGCCGTTGCTCCTCGGGCAGGTGACGAGCGTCGCGCCGCGCGAGGCGAGACGCGACAAGATCGGCTGGCGTCATCTGCACGCCATGAACGGCGAGCACGCGCGCATCGAGAAAGCCGCTGTCGTCGAGAAACTGCACCGGGCTGACGCCCGGCGCGGTCCATCCCGGCATTCCAGAACCCGCCCTCCTCCAGCAACCGGCGCCAGGGGCCGCCGCCGGTGCGGATGAACTCGACCTCCTCGACCGACTCCGACAGAGTGCACGCTGCACGGCGCGAATGGATCGCGATCGATCGCCTCGGCGGATCGCGCGAAACACGAGCGGCGCGACCGTAGTGAGGCGCATGCGCGGCCAGGCTGGCGCGAACCCGATCGGTGGACCCGAGCGCGTCGATCTCGCGGCGGGCGTGCGCGACGAACGCGTCGGGCCATCGCGTGACGTTGAAGCCCAGCACCTCGAAGAACACGACGCGCGGCGAGCGCGACTGCGCGTGAGCGGCATTGAACGACACCAGCGTGTTGCTGATGTCGCCGACCAGCGCGGTGCCGAAGGCCGTCGAGTCCGCGATCGCCCGATCCATGGCCTCGAGGATGTGCGGAGCGGTCGGGGAGCCACTGCCGCCGCGCGGCCATCACGTCACGGATCCAGGTCACGAACGCGGATGCCGGCGGGATCTCGTCGCGCAGGTAGGACAACTCGAGATGCGTGTGCGCGTTGACGAGGCCGGGAAGGACCGCGACCTCGCCCAGATCGACCTCATGGCTTTCTGCGTGTGACGCCGCGCGCCGCGCCACGGCCCCATATGCCCCATAGGCCACGATGCGGCCGCGGTCCGTGACGATCCAGCCGTCGCGGATCGGCGGCTCCGCGATCGGCAGAATCCAGGGCGCGTGATACCTGATCAATGCAGATTGCAGATTGCAGAAGGAATGCATCCCTTCGTTACTTCCCTTTCTGCAATCGTGCAACGCTGCGATCCTGCACGTGTTTGCCCGCTCTGCTGCGCGCCGGATACAACCGCAGCTCCGCAGGCACCGACGTGTCGCCGTCCTGGCGTGCCTTCGCGAGCTCGAGCATCCGCGGCACCTCGCGCTCGCGGAACATCGGATCGCCGAGGATCTCGTAGTGCATGTTCCGCCGCTTCGCCGTGAAGCCGGCATCCTCGATGTTGCGGACGATCTCGGCTTCGTCCATGCAATAGCTGGCGCCGGCCGCCCGCACGACGTTCTCTTCGATCATCACGCTGCCCATGTCGTTTGCGCCGTAGGCCAGGCTCAACTGCCCGACCTTGCCGCCCTGCGTCACCCACGACGCCTGCAGGTTGTCGAAGTTGTCCAGGACGATGCGCGAGATGGCGAGCGTGCGGAGGTAATCGAGGCCGGTCGCTTCGGTCCCGGCGAGCTCGGTGTCGTCGGGCTGGTAGCTCCACGTGATGAAGGCGGTGAAGCCGCCGGTCTCGTCCTGCAGCGCGCGCAGCCGGAGCAGATGCTCGAGGCGCTCCTCGTCGGTCTCGACCGTCCCGTACATCATCGTCGCGGTCGTGCGAAGGCCGGCCCGATGGGCGTCGCGCATGACGTCGAGCCACTCGTCGGCTGTCGCCTTGCCGTCGCAGTGCAGCTGCCGGCGGACCCGGTCCACGAGAATCTCCGCGCCGCCGCCGGGTATGCTGTCCAGGCCCGCCGCGATCAGCCGATCGATCACTGCCGTGACAGGCAATTGCGAGAGTCGCGAAAGATGAATGATCTCCGGGGGCGAAAGCGCGTGCAGCTTGAAATCCGGATAGCGCTCCTTGATCGCGCGGAACAGATCCTCGTACCACTTCAGCGGCAGGTCGGGATTGTGACCACCCTGCAGCAGGAGCTGCGCGCCGCCGACGGCAAGCGTTTCGTCGATCTTCCGGAACACTTCGTCGAACCCGAGCACGTACCCATCTGGCGACCCGACGGCCCGGTAGAACGCGCAGAAGTTGCACCTGGCGACGCAGACGTTCGTGTAATTGACGTTGCGGTCGATGATGTAGGTGACGATGCGCTCGGGATGCTTGCGGGCGCGGAGCCCGTCGGCGAGCGCGGCCGAGAAGCGGCGTCGAGGCGTGCCGATACAGCTCGAGCGCTTCGGCAGCGTCCAGTCGACCGCCGCCGCGAACCTTCGCTGCGATTTGTTCGATCGTCATGATTCCGCCGGGTCCAAAGGACCCGGCCTACATACGTGGGTCGTAGGGCGGGTCCTTTGGACCCGCCGCGACGCTCCGGCCCATTCAGATTCAATAAAACCGCAGCGCGCGCCGGTCGGCCTCTTCCGGAACCACGCCGATCTCGGCCGCGTAGCGATAGAACAGCTCGAGGCCGGCGCGTTCGCTCTCGCCCAGATAGTACTTGATATTATCGCGCAGGTATTCCGCGCCGATTTCCTGGTGCTGGGGCGCCTCGCGGAAATAGTCGTGCGCGACCGCCTCCGCCTGTCCCACGCCGGCATCGCGCGCCGCCTGCAATGCAGCCACATCATCCGCGCCGATGGCGCCTTGACGACCCGCCCAGAACGCCCAGACAAAGGGAAGCCCGGTCATCGACGTCCAGGCCTCGCCCAGGTCGATCTTGACAACAGAGTCCGGCTTTCGCCGGACCATGTTCATGCCTCCGTTGCTGTACGTCGTGTCCGGCTTCAGCCGGACCGTGTTCGCATCCGCCAGCAGCGCCTTGTCGCCGATTATCAGCGCCGCGTCGCTGCGCTGGAGCATCGCGTCCAGATCCGGGCCAGACGACTCGATCGCCGGTTGAATCTTGAACAGCCGGGCGCACAGCACCTGCACCAGCGCAACCGACGTCCGCGAGCTGGTGTCCATCAGGATCGAACGCACATCGCCGATCGGACGCGTCGTGAAGAGGGCGACGGAGCGGACCGGACCGGATGAGGTGATGGCGAGATCGGGCACGATCCGGTATGGGTCGCCGCGCAGGTATTCAATGGACGGGATCAGCCCGAGGTCGATGTCGCCCGCATGAAGGAGGCGGGCACATTCAGATGGCAGGTCGTAGCGGAGATCGAATCGCGGCGAGCGATCGAGGCCGTAGACCAACGGGCGGGCGTTCAAATAGCCTACCGCTCCCAGGCGGACCGGCGTCATGAACGGATTGGATCGAAGCGGCCGTTGCGCTCGACCGGATCCTGGCCCGCCGCGTGGATGTTGCGGCGAACTTCCTCGAGCGGCGCGCGGCGGCGGCCCTGGGTTATGTCGTCTTCCGCCGACACCCCATCCACGTCGTCGGCGCCGACCGTCAAGGCAACCTGCGCGAGCTTGGGTCCGTAGAGCGACCAGTCGACCTGGATCGACGGCACATTGTCGGCAACCAGACGCGCCAGCGCGATGCGCTTCACATCCTCGTAGCCGGTCGTGGGCACGGCAGGGTTCACGGTGCGCGGCAGCGGGGAAAATGCCCTCACGACCGCGACGTCGCGCTGCAGCGCGGCGACCGACTTGAGCAAGGGAATCATGTCAGGACCCGGCAGACGATGGACGGTGACGCGCGCCAGCGCGAGGCCGGCGATGTTGACTTCTTCGATCGAGCGCCGCGCCGACTGCAGGAGATCGATGGGCGCCGCCGCCACCAGCTCGAGTCCCGCCGCTCGCAGCTCTTCGAGAAGCGAGCGTAACGTCACCTTCTCTCGCGCGGCGAGCAACTCGAGATCCGCAGAGAGAAGCCGGACAGCGGAATGCCGTCCGCCACGACCGCGGCCTCGCGGGTGCGTGCGATCGCCGCGGCACGGCTCGACGGCGGCCCTTCGATCCTCAGCTCGCCTGCGGCGGGCGGCCGATGCAGCGGCCCACCCGGGTCGGCCGATACCACCGCAACGCGCACGAATGTCGTACGCGCGCCATGGCGGCGGCGGCGCTCGCCGTCAGCGAGCATCCCGAGGTTGATGATGTCGTGGGTGGCAGCGAGCGTGGTGAGCTCGACGTCTGATACGGGCATGGGGACCGATGATCATATCAGCCTTCGCCGGGTCCAAAAGGACCCGGCCTACGAACGGCCAGGAGTGTAGGGCGGGTCCTTTTGGACCCGCCTCATTCGACCGTCGGGCCGAGGAACATGCCGAGCACCAACGCCAGCGTCAAAGCCAGCGCCCATCCCAGCACACAGACAGCCACCGCCCTCCCGGTTTGTTTGTAGTCGAGGGCCTGGCGGACAGCGACGATCATCGCCAGCAGCATCCAGATTGACGACACGATGAAGGCAGGAACCGTCACGCCGGGGATGAAGCCGAAGACGCGTATCAGCCCGGGCGTCGATGCAAAGCCGATCGTCCGCATCAGCTGACCCACATCGGCCGAGGTGTCGGACTCCGGCAGCAACCGCGTCCCGATCTCGAAGACCAGGAGCGCCCAGCATGCCCAGGCCATCAGGGCCAGAATACTGAAGAACGCGATGTTCCCGATGCTGGTCTCGTCGAGGCCGCGGGCGCCGATACCACCGGCCACGCTCGACAGGACGACGACGACCCCGGCCTGGACGCCGGCCCTGGGGTCCGACTCGACCTCTTCATAAATGGCAGTGTCGAGCGCGGCGGCCCCGAGCAGCCGCTGGAGAAAATTGTTGGCCGGACGGGTGCTGGTCATTCCGTCCGATGTTATTACGGAAGTGGCACCTCTTGTGCTTCGAAGCTGACGTTAGAGGTCCACATGGCGTCTTTGACGTCGATCGTGTCCGCTCGTGAACACTTGGTCGAAGAACTGAATGATTTGCGGCACGCGGAAGACCTGCTGATCGAGCGCAGGAAAGAGTCGCGCCGGGAGTTGAAGGCCGCGTTCCTCGCCTGCAGCGCCCAGGCTCCGACCGAGTGGTCCGAACAGGCGCCAGTGGCCGGGGTGCCTATGAAGTCGGCCGAATGGCTCGGCTCGATGGCCGCCGGCACGAAAGCCGGGAATCGCACGCCCAAGGCTGCCGCGGCGGATCGAACGCCGGCCTCCAGATCAAGAAAGAGCCGCTCGAAAACACGAAACCGCTGAGCTGCTGCGGCTTCTGACTCTTCGTGGATGCTGGAATGGGCCGCCGTCTCAGTGTGCCCGCTCGTGAGCTGAGCCGCGTCGCCCGCGAGCGCGGGATCGAGGCCAGAAGCACGGCAGACCGAACGTGCGGCGGACGCGGGAAGTTCAGCGAGTCAGCTCGGTGATCCCCAGCGTTGCACCTGCGTTGCTGTTCGTGAGGGTCGTCACCCACACCCGATAGGTTCCAGGTGCGGCCGGTGTAACCGTAACATCTGGATCGTTGCCTTCGGTGTCGTCGTTGCAGTGCCAGCTGCCGTTCGGGTCGAGGACCGCGAGCGCGGTGTCGGATGATGACGACGCGTAGAAGCGCAATCGGGTTCCGGATTCGGAGAAATTCACTATGACGTCGGGGGCCAACGCTGCCCAGCCCACACATCCGGATTCGAGTGAAAGCGTCGAGAGATCGACGGTGCCTCCGGCCTCCACCGAGATAGTGACGGGATCGGGATCGAAGCCTGGGCTGAGCGTCTCCGAACCAGAGAGTCCGCTGTCGGCCATAACGTTCAGCGGGTTCGTGCCCCCTGGTGACGGAGACGGCAACGGCGTCTCTCCCGTCGCGTCGCCCGGCGGGAGATCCGTACTCGGATCGGTTACGTCGGAGCCGCCTCCAGACAGAAGCACAGCAACCAGACCCAGCACGAGCAGTGCCGCTCCCGCGCCGATTGCCATCGTCTTCGAGCTGAATGCGCGCCGAGCCACCACCGCGCCATTGCTTCCATCAAGGACGGGCCTGTCCGCCTTTTCCGTCACCGTGACCGGCTGTCGCGGTTGTTGGGCATCGGCCTTTTCAAGGCCAAGCCGCTTGATCATCTCTCTGACGTCCGATTCCCATCGGGTGTGACTCAACTCGAAGCCGTTGCGAAAAGCCAGGTCCTTGAGGTCATCCGGCAGTTGCTCGGCGGCAGGTATCTGCGCTCCACGTACAAGCACAGGCGTGACCGGGATGTTCCTTTTGAGGGCGGCCGCGACCTCCTGGCGGACGAAATCAGTGGGACTATTCAAGCGACGGTTTCCGGACGCATCCCTGATGTCGAGCCAGTCGGGGCCGATCAGGGCCAGCATGACGTCGCAGGAGGTGAGACGTTCTTGAAGGACCTGGCGGAAATCGCGGCCGAGGGCGATGCTGTCCACGTCCATGAAGACCGAGTCCTCGCCAACGAGGTCCGTGAGGTCGTTGAACAGGGCTCTGGCTTGACCCTCGGTGTCTCCCCTTCGGTAGCTGACGAACACTGCGCCCATGCGGAACCTCCGGAATCGTCCTGATTTTCTTTGAGAAGCGTGTACATGCGAACGCGACTTCGGCCGTGATGATACGCCCTTTCGCGAAGTCTTGATGGCTCGAACGATAAAAGCCGTCACGGGCCACAACAAACAGTCAGCCGAGACTCGGGCCCACCTCGGCCACGTCCAGCGCGGAGAGGCGAGGCGCCAGGTGAAATCCGAGGCCCCCAGCGCGGTGTCGCGCGAAGACACCATCCAAAACTAGGGCGTGCACATGAAGGTTCAGATTGAGCGCGCCGCCACTGCCGCTCCGGCACGTCGGAAAACACCACCCGCGAGCCAGCCACACTGAAGAAAGTTCCGGAACTCCTGCTGACGAAACGGGGAAGACCTTCCACGTCGCTCAAGGTGGCGGCCGGCGCGCGAAAGGTCTCGAAGTGCACGAAGTGATCGTGGACGCTCTGGTAGAGCGCATGCTGCGCGGCATTGAACCGAGAAGGAGGACCTGATACGGGAAGTTCTCGCTCTGCTCCGGGATGTCGCCGGACAAGGCCGACACCATCACGGCCGATCCCAAGCTGATCGATTCTGGCTGATTTCGTGACGTAACCGCGCGTCGGGGGTTATAGTCCAACGGATGAGCGTGGCGATCAGGGTTGAGGCAGTTGGCGGGCGCACTCGTCTGGTCCCAGCTGGCACCTTTGACTTGGCGCACGCGTCGGCGGTGATGCGGGCCGTGGAGCAGGCCGAGCGGGAGCTGATCGCCAGCGGTGACATCGACCTCCACCTGTCCGCGCTCGAGCGCATCGACGGGTCGGGCGCCGTGTTGCTGACGCAGCTGATCGACCGGCTCGAGGCACGCGGGCTCCGCACGCGCCTCCTCGAGGATCACAACCCCCACGCCGTCCGCCTGATCACGCTCTATCGCGAGCGGCGGGCAGAGGCCCGGCCGCAGCCGACCCGGAGGATGGGCCCGCTCGCCCGGCTCGGGGTCTTGGCCGCTGCGCTGCCAGGGATGATGTCCGGCGCGCTGGACTTCCTCGGTCAGTCCGCCGCCGCGGTCCCGAAGGCCTTCCTGTCGCCTGGCTCGGTCGATTGGTCATCGTTACCGCGGTTGATGCAGGCGATCGGCGCCGGCGCACTGCGGGTCACGAGCGCTGCGAACCTGCTCGTCGGGGTCATCATCGGATTTCTCGGCGTCTCGCAGCTCGGGCGGTTCGGCGCGGTGGTGTACGTCCCCGAGCTCGTCGTCATCGCACACTTCCGCGAGCTCGGCCCTCTGGTCACCGCCATCGTCGTAGCGGGCCGCTCGGGCGCGGGCCTGGCCTCGGAGCTGGCCACGATGCAGGTGTCGGAGGAAATCGACGCGCTCCGGTCGATGGGCTTCAACCCGGTGAGCTGGCTGGTCGTACCGCGCTGTCTTGCGCTTGTGGTCACCCTGCCGCTGCTGACCTGGATTGGCGACGTGCTGGCGCTCGGCGGCGGGCTCCTCGCCACGATAGCCATCACCGACATGACGCCACGCGCCTACGTGCTCGGAACCGCGGAAAGCATCACCGGTGCGCACTTCCTCAACGGGATGATCAAGACGCCCTTCCTCGGGCTGATCATCGGGCTCATCGCCTGCGGGCAGGGTCTGGCCGCGCGCGGAGGAGCAGCAGCCGTCGGGGCGCGCACGACCACCGCCGTCGTGCTGTCCATCTTCGGCGTGATCGTGATCAGCACGTTCTTCACGCTGTTATCCGCGATGCTGGGAATCTGAACATGCCCCCGTCCCGGCCGCATATCGTCGTCGAGGACCTCCGGATCGGGTGGGGGGCCCGCGTGCTGATGGAGCACGTCAGCTTCGAGGTCGAGCGCGGAACGACTCTGGCCATTCTCGGCGGGTCGGGCAGTGGCAAGAGCACGCTGCTCCGGTACCTGATCGGCCTGGAGCAGCCGATGGCCGGCCGCATCGACATCGACGGCGTCGGCGAGCCGCACGTCTACAGCGGCATACCGCCGTTCGGCGTCCTCTTCCAGTCCGGCGCGCTCTTCAGCTCTCTGACACTGGCCGAGAACCTCGCGCTTCCGCTGACGACCTGGACGAGCGTCCGCGGCCCCCTCGTGCAGGATTTCGTGCAGGCGAAGCTGGATCTGGTTGGCCTCGGTGCGTTCTCGGGGCACCTCCCGGGTGAGATTTCAGGCGGCATGAAGAAGCGCGCGGGCATCGCGCGCGCGATGATGATCGAGCCCGACCTGCTGTTCTTCGACGAGCCCTCCGCCGGGCTCGACCCGATCAGCGCGGTCGAGCTCGATCACCTGATCGTCACGCTCAGCCGCGACCTCGGGATTACCATCGTCATCGTGACGCACGAGTTGCCGAGCATCTTCCTGGTCGCCGACAACTGCATCGTGCTCGACAAGGAGGCCAAGGGGATCGTGGCAAGAGGCGATCCTCGGCGGCTGCGGGACGAATCGGCCATCCCGTTCGTGCACAACTTCTTCACGCGGTCCTCGCCGAGCGCGTCCGCGGGCCGGGAGCGGTGAAACCATGGCGGTCGAGAAGAGCTACGCGCGCCTCGGGTTGTTCCTCGTCATCGCGATCGTCGTGATCCTCGCGACGGGACTGCTCTTCATCCAGCGGATGCGGAGCCGCGAGGTCATCGAGCTCGTCACCTATACGCAGGAGAACGTCGCCGGTCTCGACATCTCGAGCCCGGTGCGCTACCGCGGCGTCCCCGTTGGGCGGGTGTCGAACCTGCAGGTGGAGCCGGGCGGCCGCACGATCGAGATCGACTTCGAGCTGTTCACCGATCGCCTCACCACCGTCGGCGCCAATGTCACCAACCTCCAGGAAGGGGCCAAGTCGCGCGCGTTTTTCGAGCGGATGCGCGCTCAGGTGGTGGGCAACCCCGTGACCGGCGAGGCATACCTCTTTCTCGACATGCCGGAGAACCCTCCTCCGCCGATGACGCTTGGCTTCACGCCAAGTCGGCCATACATCCCGTCGATGCCGACCCCGATTGCGGAGCTACGGGACCGGTTGCCCGAAGTGCTGGAGCGCGTCGAGGCGACGCTCCAGGTCCTTCGGCAGATCGTCGCCCGGATGCCCGACAGCCTCGACCGGGCCGACCGGTTCTTCACCAACGTCGAACGCATCGTCCGCGAGAGCGAGCTGCCGACCCTCAGCGCCGACTCGCGGAAGTTCTTCTCGACGACTTCCGCGCAGATCGAGGCGGTCACCTCGAACCTTGACGGACTGGTCGGCAACGAGGGCACGCTGTCGAAGTTCGCCGACGAGGCACGCGCCGCCATCGACGCGGCAGACCTGCCCGCGTCCGGCCGCGCCACGCGCGAAGCGATGGACCAGGCCAGCCTGGCGGCGGAGGACCTGCGGCGCTCGCTGCCCGCGATAAGGGAGTCGCTCGGGCAGCTGCGCGAGCTCGCGCGCCAGCTCCAGGAACAGCCGGAGTCGGTAGTTCACGGGACCCGGCCGGCAGGGGCGAACCCGAAATGATTCGGCACCCGAGATACGGAATGCTCGTCGTACTGGCAGTGGTCTGCCTGGGCGGGGGCTGCCGTGTTCAGCTTCAACGCTCGGACACCGCTTCCATCCGCATGATCGAGCCACGATTGGTCGAGCCGAGCGGGGTGGCCGCCGATGCCCCGAACGCCACGAGCATCCGTCTGCTCGAGACGCAGAGCCGAGGCCACATCGGCCGTCGCGTGCTGCACCAGCAGCCCGGTGGTGAGGTGACCGAGGATCCCGTCTGGCTCTGGGCAACCACCCCCGATCGCTACCTGGATTCGGCAGTGCGATTTGCCATTGGGTCGAGTCCCGATATCCGTCTCGTCGACGTCGGCGGCGCGCCGTCGTTGGCCGTCACGCTGGTGGTATGGCAGATCGAGGCGGCGCCGAGCCCGCGGCTGGTCGGAGCTGTCGAGGTCCAGGTGACGACCACCGACCGGGCGGTCCATTCGCAGATCATCCGCGCGGAGGAACCGATCGCGGCCGACCTGCCCGGCGATTTGGCCGCGGCCGCCGGCCGACTGCTGGGGCGCCTCGCAACGGACTGCCTCTCGCGGGTCATACGCCAGGGCTCATGACACCGACGTCGCTGGGCCCGATCTCGTCTCGCGCTCGGGTGGGGCGATTCTTCACGCAGCAAGTCGCCAAAGCTGCGCAGATAATGTTGGTTGCGCGCCCCCGCAACCAGAGTTCTCAACGGGTTACAGCGTTTGCTGTAACCCGTTTTTGTTTCCATCTAACAGGTATCGAAGAGGTCGCTGAAAAAAGGCTGATTATGCGGTCTCCCGGTCCCGGAACTCCTGTTCGAGCAACAGCGGCAACCCTTCGCCGTTCCGGAGCGACGCCGCCTGGGCGCGGAACGTCTCGAACAGGAGCGAGAGCACGTTTCCCTCCTCGCTACACGTGTCTGATCTTTGCCCAGATCGCGGCCGTCCGCGCGCCGGCGGCCTCCGTGGTCCTGACGCGCGCGGGCCACGAGCGGGTGTAGCCCTCCGACGCCCACTTCCGCGTGGCATCGATCCCCCGCGCGAAAAATGCATCACGCGCCGGCAGAGCATTGCCCGGCGCCGCGTCGCGTCGGCTCACGAACCGAGCACCAAGTGCCGGTGTAACCAGAGGCCAATCCACGGCCGGATGATCCGCGTGCCGTACGGCACGCGCGGGTCGATCTCGGGGTGTCGGCGTCGCCACGGTGCGTCGAGGAATGCCGGTCGATCGTCGAAGCGACCGCCGCGGCATCGGCAGGTGGCGGTCCGCTCGTCGCATTCGCATCCTGCTAACGCCACCTTTAACATCCACCAGTGGCCCAGCACCGGCGCAAAGTCCAGCAGCACATCCTCGGGCGGCACCGCCATCGGGACAACGCCCCGCGAATTGTGCGAGCTGCCGACGTGCACCAGCCCCGTTCGCTCGGGCATCCACAGATTCAGAATCGTCGCCCGGTAGGCCTCCACGTTGACGATCACTCCGAGGCTGTTGAACACCAGGCCCGCCACGGCCAGAACGACTGCGCAGCGGCGTGCGAGGGCGAAGCGGTGGGCCACTGTCGCGACAGGCACGAACAACAGGGGAAGCATAGGCAGCAGATAACGCGGGCCCCAGACCCACCCGCCACCCCAGTAGTCGTATTTGCCGTACAAGGCGATGTAGGCCAGGAACGTGACCGTGACCAGCGCGGCATCTGCCCGCTCGTCGCGCTTCATGATCAGGAGGCCGACGGGAGCAAGCAGAACCAGCGGTGCATGAAAAAGCAGGCCCTTGTTCACGCTGAAAAGCAAACCATACAGTCCGACGCCGAGCGGCGTGCCGAACATCCGGCCGGGATAGCCGCTGATGAACACCGAATCGAATCGCAGCCAGTTGAGCCATCCCACCACCATGACTGATGCGACAACTGGCGCCACGAGTAGAGCCGCCTCCACCGCCGACTCGATACGCAGAACGCTCTTCTTCCGGACCCACGCGAGAATCGGAAGATACAGGAGGAAGGCCGGCAGCGCGACGATGTTGGTGGGCTTGACCAGAATGGCTGCGGCCACGGCTGCCCCGCTCGCCGCCAGCGTCGCGCGGTGTGCGCCGGTACGGGTACCGAACCAGCAGAAAGGCGCCCGTGGTGACCAGCAACGCCTGGAACGGATCCGACGCGTCGCTGGTGGCATAGACCGAGGCGAACGTCCCGAACGCGTATGCGGCCGCCGTCGCACACGCGACCCGCGTCTCGACAAAGTGCTGGCACAGTAAGTACAGCAGGACCGCGGTCAGCGCCGTGACCATTGGGTTGACGAGCGAGAGCACCGCGACGATCGCCGGTGGTTCGGCAACGCGGAAGACCAGGGCGACGAAACGACCGGCAGCGAGAAACGGCACCTCCAACAGCGGCATGCCGATCCCATATTTCGAATAAGCTCGCCCACCGCGCCCGATCTGCGCGCTGGAGCTATAGCCATCGTCGGTGGTGAACCGTGGATCGATCGCGAGTGTGCCGTCGGTGAGCAGGCTCTCGGCTGTGGCGAACATCGCCCCGCCATCCGATCCCTCGGGAAACTTCCACGGGGACACGAGCAGGGCGACGCCCAGGACGGCGACGCCCAGAGCAATCGACAAGGTGCGGGATTTCGCTCGCTCCCGATCGATACTGGTCATCAACCTCCTGGCTCGAGCCTGGCGACAAAGTGAAGCGAGCGGCCGAAGATCCAGTCGGCCGGAACTCCGTAGAGCTTCACGTCCCAGGCGCCTCGTTCAACTTGGGGCAGATCGCCGGGCGCGCGATGCGAGATCGTGGAACTGTGCTGCGGCCGAGGCTAGCCCACAGCTGCGCGGATCGGCTCCCGTACGCCCGAATAGCGATCCAATTGTGTCTGGTTTCGAGAAACTCGGACGATCCAGATCGTACGCTGAGGGTAGGCGGCAATCAGCTCCGAATTCCTACGATCACCGAGGTCGTGCGCGAAGATGACCCGGGACGCATCCCAGTCGGCGGAGTTATACACCCATTCGTCATGCACGGTGTAATCGTCATCGTAGCTGACGAAGACGAGATGCGAGCCGGCTTCCTGCTCGAGCTTCCGTTTCACCTCGGCGCGCGAGAGAAAATGGCTGACTGTTGGCGTAGACACCGATCTCGAATGTGACGCGGTCGCTTGCATCGTCACGTCGCGACGCAGCACGAAGCTCGACACGATGAACATGGACAAAAAGAATCCCGCCATCACCACGATGGTCAACGGGGCGAGCCTTTCGAGATGAACCGCATCGACCCGCCGGATGCCTCGACGGAATGTGAGCGCGCCTGCAGCGAGCAGGAGCGGTACGACGGGCGCCGTATAGTGAGGAAACCACCACCACACAATTGATCCGCCGAGAACAACCAGGAACGCGGTGCCGATGCCGAACCACACCCACCGGTCGGCCAGAAGCGTCACGATGACCAGCAGGAACAGCGTGATGCCGTCGCGTGCGGCGCGATAGGGCACATCCCGCCGATCGGTCCACGCCTCGGCCACCAGCGGGGACTCAACCGTCGCCAGCAACCGGATATACAAATTACCGGCAGCCTCCGCCATCCAGCCCTTCGCCACGTTGTCTGTCGACGCATAGAAGGTGTAGAAGCGCGCAACGCGCGCGGCCGGTGTTCGTTCCGGCTCATGATTCGAACTGAAGAGGAACGTCCCGTTGTGGAAGTACTGACGTGTGTGAAGGATGTGCGGCATCAGCAGCCAATCCCCGGTCACCGCCCGATTGTAGGTGGCCATCGCGGCTCCACCGATCAGGAGAACGGCGCCGAATGGCAGCATCCACGATGTGATTCTTGCTCGCTGCGGTGTTCGTCGATCCTGGATGAACCACCAGCCGAGGGCGGCTGACACAGGAATGCACGCCAGTAAGCCCTCGTAGGGACGAGTATTGGCTAACAGCAGCACGCCAACGCCGCAAAGCACACTCGTCAGCGCACGCGGTGACCGGAGGGTGCGCCGCATTGCCCCGAAAAGCAGCGCGCCGCCGCAGGCGGCGACCATTCCGCCGCAGTACGATTGCGCCCAGTAGCTGAACACGCCCAGCGTGGCAATGGCGAAGACGGTGGTTGCCAGGGCCCACTGCCGTGAAATCCACGCCTGGAGCATCCAGCACAGGCTGGCAGCGAACAGACCGCAGCTCAACCAGACGCCCCAAATAGGATGTCCACCGACGAACTGTCCGAACGCCAGCGCCAATCCCTGTCCCGGCGGGTATTTCGAGCTGTAGGTCGGAGCAATGAGAACGTGCGGGGCTTCGAAGAACTCGGGTAGCGCCGGCGCTGGGTTCGTCAGGCGACCATGAGCGAACGTGTCCGCGCTCAAAAGGTAACTGAATTCGTCGTGGACCGCAGGCTCTGGAATCCCGGTGACAAGTCCGACGGCCGCCGGCAAGAGTGTTCCCAACACGCCGCAGAAACCGATGGCGACCGGACGCGGCCACCTCAATGCCGCCAGGCGCCTGAGGAACAGCCGGACGAGAGGCGTGCTCATCATCGAATGTCAGGTGAGACGTCGTAGCGTGCGATGAAGTGCAGCGATCGTCCGAAGAGCGCGTCGGCCCACCGCGGATAAAACCCCAGCCGATGTCTCATTTCTCTCTGAACCAGGCGGCATTCATGAAATGCCTCCTCCCATTGGGTCGGCGTGAAGTAGTTGTACGGGCGCGCGACGCCGTGCGGCGCATTGCCCACAAAATCCATGAACCGCAGCGTAGATCGCGCCAGCACCCCCTGCACTGTGTGGTCCTTGATCGCGACGCAGTGCCTGGCGACACGCGCGGCCTCCTTCAGCAGCGTCACGGGCTGCGCGGTATGGTGCAGGACGTCGCACAGCAGGACGGTGTCCCACGACCGATCCCCGAACGGCAGTCGACTCCCGTCGAATGGCGTCACAGCAATATGCGCATCAGGACGGAGCAGCACGTCGACCCCAGACACCTTCAGATCGGGCCGAGCACGGCCGATCAGTGCGGTCAGGAGGCCGTCGCCACAGCCGACATCAAGCACTGAGTGGCCGGTTGTAATCAGCTCCGCAAAATGCGCCGCCAGCACGCGGACGCGGCGCGGATGAACCGTCCGCGCGTGCATCGATCCCAGCGCGCGAAGGACCCAGCGCGAACGAGAACCGCTTGCGCCCGTCAGCGTCGATCCAGACCCAGCATGCTGCATAGGAAGCTGTTGAAAATGACGCTGGCGCCGAGCGTCACGCAGGTGGCGCCCGGCACGACCACGCGCATCGTGGACGCGTAGTCCAGTGGCCCGAAGCCCGTCCGATACCAGGCCACCAACGCCGCGGCAATCGCGACCGTGCCGAGCGCGATCGCGGCCAGGCCGGCGCAGGCGCCTCGCTCGAGCGTGAAGAGCTCGAAGAACCGATCGATGCGGCGACTGGACGGCCGGAATCCCTGCTTGATCGCATACGTGGTGGTGAGGACGGCGAACACCGCCGACTGAAATCCCAACTGCACCGCCATGCTCGCCACCACGAGCGTGTGGGCATCGAACGTCACGCCCCCGATCGTCGACGCCCGGCAGCGCGATGGCGTACCCGAGCAGCCCGAGAGCATCAGCGCCCAGCCGCTGTACCAGAACAGCCACCGCGGCGAGAAGATGAGGAAGAACCGCAGCGTCCGCCAGCCATCGCGAAACGTGCGCAGATGCGGCCGCCGGGATCGCCGGCCGTCGGGCCACAACGTAATCGGGACTTCATGCATCCGTTCGGTGAAACAGACTGGCCTTGATGATCATTTCCGTGGCGAATTCCATCCCGGTGCAGCTGGAGCGTCGAGGTCGTCGACCAGCGTGCGCGCGTGAAGCCGCGCATGCCGCAGTAGATGTCATGAATCGGGGCCTGGAACATCCGGCGCGCCAAGAGCGACAGCAGCGGATTGCCCACCCACCGATGCAACCAGGGCATGGCGCCCGGCAGCACGGTGCCGCCCCCCGACGGCAGCCGGCACCCCTGCACCAGGTCGTAGCCCTGGCGCAGCTGGGCCACGAACTTCGGCACCTCCCGGAAGTCGTAACTGTCGTCGGCGTCGCCCATGATCACGTAGCGCCCCGCGCGCGGCTCGATGCCGCCCAGGAGGGCGTTGCCGTAGCCCGGCTGCGCCACGGACACGACCCGGGCGCCGAGCGACTCTGCGATCGCGATCGAGCCGTCGGTGCTGCCGTTGTCGGCCACGATCACTTCGCCCGACGATCCCGGCGTCGCGCCAGCGCGTCCAACGCCTTCTGCACGCAGATGCCGACGGTTTCGTGTTCGTTCAGGCACGGCATCACGATCGAGACTTCCACGCCGCCCGCATCGATCGTCGCGTGGGCCTCGTCGGTCCCCACGGACGCCGATCGGCCAACCGTTGCGGTCTCGTGCGCGGCACTCATCTGTGGCGCCGTTCCAGATCCCGCACAGGGGCGCCCAGCACGACGAGCTTTCCCCATCGGCGCCGCACGACATCCGGGGCCACGTACCGGAGGATCAGCCGCAGGTAGTCGTCGGATGCACCGAGCCAGCGTTCATAGGTGTCCCGTTCCTCCTCGATCATCGTCGCCAGCGCGTCGAGCTTTTTCGAGACGCGCCGGGCGGCCGGCTGCTCGCACGCGGCGTGAACGAACCTCAAAAAGGGTGTAAGCCACGGTTCGATGATGACGATTCGACCCGTCGGCGCGACGACGCGATGCATTTCAGCCAGCGCAAGCTCCACGTCGTCCCGTGTGTAGAGATGGTGCAACCCTCCCTGAACGACCGCGATGTCTCGGGATGCCGACGCCAAAGGAAGTGAGCGTGCATCGCCCAGCACGCACCGACCCGCCCCTTGGTGGGCGCGAACCAGCGCGGACAACAAAATCAACGCCCAGGACGTTGGTGAATCCGAGCGCGTGCCACGCATGAATGCCGCTGCCGCGCCCGGAGCACACTTCGAGAATGCGTGAGCGGCGATCCCACTGTGCGGCTCCGATGCTCCGCAGCCGATCGGTGAACTTGCGAAGTTCTTCGTCCGGCGTCTCGAACGCCTGGTACGCGCGCTCCCAGCGCGTCGACGTCAGTCGATCGATGTCATCGCGCATTTTCAGAATCTGGTCATCAGCTGACATCTGCTCCTGGAGGAGCCAACGGTCACGGGGCCCATGTCCAAAAATACATCGGCCACGTCTATTTTTGGCAACAAATAGGGTTGAGACCCAAGTCTAGTGCCCGTCCCCGTGGATCGTGTCATAAAACGATAGGCAGCACTAGACGCGTGTCGCTTGCGAGTTAACGGAAGGGGTTATCGGCCGCCCCTGCGTACCCTTTCCGAGCCTGGCCGGCTCGCGGATCTCGTCGTGTTGAACAAGGACTACTTCGCGGTGCCTGACGTCGAGATCAAACAGATCCGATCGGTGCTGACGATCGTGAACGGCCGCGTCGTGCACGAGGCGTAGCTATAGCTCCTCCGGAACAAGACGATCCGAGCGGACGCGCCAGCGATCGCCGTAGACCGACGCGTAGATGATTTCAACGACGGCCTTGTCGCCGCCTTCTGCTTTGGCGGCCGTATACCAGGCCCTCGGCACTTCGGCCACCTCGAACAATTTCAGCAATTCGACGCCGAAGGCCTGCGGAGCGTCAGCCGGCCCTCTGGCGCCGAGCATCCCCACCCACTCACCGGCGGGAATAAGGCGGCCTCGCTGCACCTTGTCAGTGTTCAGGCCAAAAGCGCTCGCTCCGTCACGGGACGCCACGTAGAAGTCGATGGGGTCGGTTTCGATTTCCTCACCCTTGTAGCGAATGCGCACATCCTCGATGAGGGCTGGGCCGATGCCCGTATTGCGGAGGGTGAGCGAACTCCCCAGTTCGTTGTTCGACACGACCACGAACGTCAGATACGGCAGAACCGACGCGTACTGCGCCTGGCGCATGAGATGGGTCTGGTACACCAAGGCGACCAGGCTGGCCACGGCGACGAACATGGCGGTCAGGCCGACGAGTCGATCGGTGTTGATCCTCATGCGCGGCAGAGCCCTGATTCTAATGGAAGTCGTGCGTGTCCACCGAGGCACCGCGGCGACGTGAGACGGCGTGACGGCAACGTGAGACACGCGACCTCAGGAGTGTGCTTTCGGCGGGACGGACGATAGCAAGCACTAGACGCGTGTCGCTTGCGAGTTAACGGAAAGAGGGGTATCGGCCGCCCCGACGTCCCCTTTCCGACAGCGCAGATTCGCGCGCCCGCATGCGGTGCCGAGGGCCTTATCGGCTGCCGGCGCTTCTCTTCTCACGTCCGACAGCGGACATCCCGTTCAATCTGCTGTCATAGCGTCCTCCTTGAGCAGCAGGAAAGTGCGTAAAGTCCTGTGAATACAATGAGATGGTGGGCCAACGTTCGGCGTTAGGAAACAAATACCTCGGCGATTCTCCGCGCACTCTCCATTGCTTTTGCTCTTGAGAGCGATTAGTCTCTTCACGGTCGATATCCTGACGCACTGCCGCACTGCCGCACTGCCGGACAATCTGTCTCGTCCACAACAGCCACCTTAAAGCCTTCCTCTGTTATTTAGCGCTTTGAGTCGGGTGACGGCATCCTGGTTCGTGAGCGGAGGAATCTCTCCGCGACATCGACGGGAGCGTCGAATTGCTGAGGACCGCCTCGCGCGCCTTGCGATCAGTGGACGTTGCGATCGTCATGCGCTGGCTGGTCAATCGCGTTCGGATATTTCGAACCCCTTCAGTAGTGACGTGTGAGCGGGTAGTTGCGAAGGAATCAGACTGCGCGGACAACGTAGGCATTATCGCCGGGCTGCAGGGAACCAAGCGCGTGACGGGTTTGGCACATCGGTGAAACGGAATGAGACGCAAGGAGACTACTGAATGAAGAAGATTGCAGTTCTTACGGTCGTTGGCATCTTCTGGTCGGCAACAATTCCGGTTCTGGCAGCGATGCACTACTTCCAAGGCTTCGAGATCGACATCTATGACTGGAGCGGCGTGACACGCGTTGCATCGGGGACCAACGGTGTTACCTCGGCGGCAGGAGATTTCCATGCCGAGGCAGCTTACACAGCGGCGCCAGGACCGCTGCTGCTTTCACCCGCTTTGGAGGCTATGACTCAACGTTCCCGGCCGGTGGGTATACGACGAGCGTTGACGGTACCTCGACGTCGAGGCAGGCAACACGAACGACACGCGCTTCGATTGGTCATCCGCGATAACAAGCCGGCCGGCACCCACCGCCGCGACTTCGTCTTCAACGCCGGGTTCTACATCGATAGTGACGCACCGGGTCCGGTCCTCGCTTGTAATCAACGCAAGCAACAACGCTACGCGCAGCGGCGCCTTTCCCAAGAACAGGACGCGATCCGTTTTCGATCACCGCAGACCGGGTGGTATACCTTCGAGCACCGTTTCTACGACGAGGGTTTGGGTACCTTGGCGGTCGAACTGAGAATCACCACGCTCGACGGCGCGCCACTGCACAGCTGGACTCTGAACGACTCGACCGACGTCAACGGTGCGACGGTGGGTGGCCACCGGTACGGCTGGTTCGTGATCCAGGAGTTTCCAGTTCTGGCGATCGACAATGTGAGCCTGTTGAGCGTCAACCAGGCCGGCAAGGTGAACGCCTGCAAGAATGGCGGTTGGCAGCAATCTGACGCGCGCCGACGGCACGATCTTCACGAACCAGGGCGACTGTATCCAATGCGAGTTTCCCTCCTCGCTACATCTGTCTGATCTTTGCCCAAATCTCTGCCGCCCGCGCTCCGGCGGCCTCCGTGGTCTTGACGCGCGCGGGCCACGAGCGCGTGTAGCCTTCCGACGCCCACTTCCGCGTCGCGTCGATGCCCATCTTCCCGCCGTACGCCGGCAGGTCCGCGGCATCGTCGAGATCGTCCACGGGACCCCGCGTCATCTGAACGTCGCGCAGCGGATCCATGTGCGTGCCGACGATCCACGCCACCTCGCTGCACGTCCTGCACGTTCACGTCCTTGTCGACGACGACGATCGTCTTCGAGAACATCAGCTGGCCGAGGCCCCAGAACGCGTTCATGATCTTGCGCGCGTGGCCGGGGAACCGCTTGTCGATCGACACGAGCACGAGGTTGTGGAAGATGCCCTCGGCCGGGAAATGCATGTCGACGATTTCGGGCAGCGTCTTGCGGATCATCGGCAGGAAGATCCGCTCGCTGGCCAGGCCCAGGTAGTAGTCCTCCATCGGCGGCACGCCGACGATGGTCGTCAGGTAGGTCGGGCCGCTTGCGGCGCGTGACGCAGGTGAGGTGGAAGACCGGGTAATCGTCCGGCTGCGAATAGAGCCCAGTGTGATCGCCGAACGGCCCTTCCCGGCGCCGCTCGCCCGGCTCCACGTAGCCTTCGAGCACGAATGTGCGAGCTCGCCGGCACCTCGAGATCGACCGTCACGCATTTCACGAGCTCGATCCGGCGGCGCGCGAGAAACCCGGCCAGCAGGAGCTCGTCGAGCCCTTCCGGCATCGGCGCGGTCGCGCAATACGGGAGCACCGGTTCGGGGCTGAGCGCGACGGCCACTTCGAGCCGCTTGCCCAGCCGCTCCGCCACGCGGTGATGCTGCGCGCCGCCCTTGTGCCGCTGCCAGTGCATGCCCGTCGTCCGGCTGTCGAACACCTGCATCCGGTAGGTGCCGATGTTGCGCTCGCCGGATTCCGGATCCTTCGTGAACACGAGCGGGAAGGTGATGTAGGGACCGCCGTCGTCGGGCCAGCACGTCAGGATCGGCAGCTCATCGAGCGTGCCGTCGCGCTGCACGATCTCCTGGCACGGCGCGTCCTTCACCGTCTTCGGCATCAGATCGCGCAGCCGCCCGACCATGGGCAGCATCTTCAGCGCGTCCATGATGCCCGCGGGCATCTGCGGCGTCATCAGCTGGTCGATCTCACTTCGCGAGATCGTCGAGCGTCTTCACGCCGAGCGCGAGGCACATCCGCTCCATCGATCCGTAGACGTTCGCGGCGACGGGCATGTCGAAGCCGGCCGGTTTCTCGAAGAGCAGCGCCGGTCCGCCGCCAGGCGACTTGCACGCGCGATCGACGACCGCCGCGATCTCGAGATTGGGGCTGACCGGATCCGCCACGCGCGCCAGCAGCTTGCGGCGGTCGAGATCGGCGAGAAAGTCGTTGAGGTCGGAGTACATAGCGGCGACAGTAAACCACGAAGATCACGAAGACACGAAGATCACTTTGGTTTCGTTGTACCTTCGTGTCCTTCGTGTCTTCGTGGTTAGCAACGTTGGCATCGCTATCTTATCGGCAATCTGCTGTCGCGAGCGCCAGCGCGCGGCGGCCGTCCTCGCCGGTGACCATCGGCGCGCGGCGCGTCGTGACGGCGTCCACGAAGTCGGCGAGCTCGCGCTTGAGCGGCTCTTCGTTCTCGACGGGCACTTCCCCGCCTTCGATCGCCGGCAGCGGACCGTCGCCCTTGACGAGCCGCCAGACCTCCAGCTTCTGCGCCGCGTAGTCGATCGAGACGTACGCCTTCGGCTGGAAGAAGCGGATCTTCCGCACGCGCTCCCGGCTGATGCGGCTCGCGGTCAGGTTCGCGATGCAGCCGTTGCGCGAACTTGAGGCGCGCGTTCGCGATGTCGACGCGGCCCGTCAGCACCGGCACGCCGACCGCTTCGATCGCCTCGACTTCGGAGTTCACCAGGGACAGGACGACGTCGACATCGTGGATCATCAGGTCGAAGACGACGTCGATGTCGAGGCTCCGCTCGGGAAACGTTCCCAGGCGATGGACCTCGATGAACCGCGGATCGCTCAACAGCGGGCGCGCCGCGGCGACGGCGGGATTGAAGCGCTCGGTCTGGCCGACGGCGAGAAGCGCCTGCGCCTCCGCCGCCGCGGCGATCATCTCGTCGGCCTCGGCAAGGCTGCGCGCCATCGGCTTCTCGACCAGCACGTGGACGCCGGCCGCGAGAAACGGCAGCGCGATTTCCCGATGGAGCTCGGTCGGCACGGCGAGCGTCACCGCGTCGACGCGTCCGAGGATGTCGCGATAGTCAGCCGAGGGACGGGTTCCGCTGGCAGCGGCCACCTCCGCCGCCCGCGCCTGGTTGGTGTCGACGACCGCTACCAGCTCCACGCCCGGCAGCGTGGCCAGAATCCGGGCGTGATGGCGGCCGAGGTAGCCGACGCCGACGACGGCTATTCGCAGCGACATCGACTCGCTATCGACGCTTTTAAACCACGAAGACACGAAGAGCACGAAGAATCTGTAGTACAAAGTCGTCTCTTCGTGGTCTTCGTGACTTCGTGTCGTTTGCAGGCTTCGTGATTTCGAGCCACGTTACTGACGGGCTGCGGCCGACGATGCAGATCCCGGCCTCGTCGGCGGCTCGAATGATCGCCTCGCCGTCGATCATGAGCGTCTTTCCGGCGTCCACCGACAGCGCCGTGGCGCCGGCCGCCCGCATCGCCTGCATCGTGGCCACGCCGACGACCGGCACGTCGAACCGCATGTCCTGCTTCGGCTTGGCCACCTTGACGATGCGGACGCCCGGACCGGCCAGATGCCCGGCGCGGCGCAATGACCTCGTCGGTGCCTTCCATCGCCTCGACGGCGACGACCGCCTGATGCTTCACCGCGATCGTCTGCCCGATGTCCAGCGCCGCGATCGCGTCGGCCATGCGGTAGCCGAACTCGAGATCCTTCTGCTCCTCGCCGGCCGGCGCCCGTCTCGTCAGCACGCCTGGTTTCGCGAGCAGCGGCGTGATGAACGCCGTGGAGTCGATGAGCTCGATGCCGTGGTCGCGCAGCACGGCGGCCACGGCGCCGATCAGACCGTCGGTGTTCCTCCAGCGCAGCTTGGCGAGGACGGCAAGCAGCGTCGTGTCCGGAACGATGTCGGAGAAGATTTTGGCGTGCTTCACCTGCCCCGCCATCACGGCATGGGTCACGCCGGCCTGCTTCAGCACCTTGATGCAGGTGCCGAGCTGCCCGAGCGAGATCCAGTGGATGTCGCTCTTCTGGCGGCCGGCGGCCTCGTTCAGCTCGGGGAAGGTTTCTTCCTTGAGCGGCGACGACCGTGACGTCGTGCCCCTGCGCCGCGCGCGGCGTCGAGGACGAGGAACGGAAATCGGCCGTTACCGGCGATCAGACCTAGTTTCATCGACTGTCAACCACGAAGACACGAAGGACACGAAGCATAATGGTACAAGACTCTTCGTGAGCTTCGTGACTTCGTGGTTTGCAGGCGGTCGAATGAGATTCATTCGTCCGCGAGCACTTCGGCGCGCCGCGTGGCGCGGCGGAGGATGACGCCGCGCTGGGACGTGCGGATGAAATCGAGCAGGTATTCGACCTCCGGGCACGCGAGCGACCGGTCGCGCTTGATCTGCTGCATCGCCTTGGTCGTGTTCAGCTTCGACTGCAGCAGGTAGCGGAACGACCCCTTCAGCTTGTCGATGACGTCCGGCGGCACGCCGCGCCGCATCAGGCCGATGGTGTTGGCGCCGAAAATCCGCGCCGGGCGGCTGCCGACCGTCCGCGCGAACGGCAGCGCGTCCTTGGTCACCACCGAGTAGCCGCCGATGAACGCGTGGCGGCCGACGCGGCAGAACTGATGGACGCCCGATCCGGCGCTGACGTTGGCGAAGTCCTCCACCGTCACATGGCCGCCGAGCGTCGCCATGTTGCCGAAAATCGTGTCGTTGCCGACGTGGCAGTCGTGCGCGACGTGCACGTAGGCCATGAAGACGTTCCGGTCGCCGATGGTCGTCGTCCCGCCGCCGCCGCGCGTGCCGCGATGGATGGTGACGAACTCGCGGAAGATGTTGCGGCGCCCGATGACGAGCCGGGTGTCCTCGCCGCGGAACTTGAGGTCCTGCGGGATGAGGCCGATCGACGCGAACGGAAAGATCTCCGTGCCGTCGCCGATCTCGGTCCAGCCGTCGACGACCGCCGACGCGCCCACCCTGCAGTTGGGGCCGAGGCGGACGTTCGCGCCGATCACGGCGAGCGGCCCGATCGTCGTCCCCGCGCCGATCTGCGCCTGCGGATGCACGATGGCGGTCGGATCGATCTGCGGTGCGGTCGGGCACCAGGACGAGCAGGAGATCGGCTTCGGCGACGATCTGATCGCCGACGTACGCGACCGCCTGCGCCCGCGCGAGCGAGGCGCGGCGGCGGCCGAGCGAGATCTCCAGCCGCAGCCGGTCGCCCGGCACGACCTGCCGGCGGAACTTCGCGTCGTTCACGCCGCGCAGATAGATGCGGGCGTTGGGCGGCGCGCCTTCGCGCTGCAGCAGCAGAATCGCCGCCACCTGCGACAGCGACTCGAGCATCAGCACGCCGGGCAGCGTCGGCGCCCCGGGGAAATGGCCCTGGAAGAATTCCTCGTTGACCGTGACGTTCTTGACGGCCACGAGGCGCCGGCCGGCCTCGTGCTCGGTGATCGCGTCGACGAGCATCGACGGATACCGGTAGCAGAGCCGATCGAGGAGGATGGGGATGTTGATCACAGGCGTCACTGCAAATGCAAATGCCAGGCGAATTACTTAGCACTTTGCATTCGGCACTTTGCATTTCGACGCCGCGCGGCGCGGCCCATGGCTTGGCCGGCCTGGAGGCTTCGTGGCTGGCGCCGCCGGCGCTGCCGCGGCGGGCTTGGCCGTGGCGGCGCCATCGAAGCGCTTGATCGCTTCGAGCGTCAGATCGATGCCCGGATCGCCCGAGATGACGCCGGCATCCTGCGGCGCTGAACAGCACGTGAGGCCCTTCTCCTGCACCATCTCGTTGAGGATCGGGAACAGCTTCTGCTGGAACTCGCCCTGCAGCTCGGTCTGCAGCTCGGTGATCTCGGCCTGCGCGTCCTGCTGGAAACGCTGCGCGTCGACCTGGGCTGTTCTCGATGTCCCTCTCGAGCTGCGCGCGGGCGGCGTCGTTCATGAGCGAGCCTCCCTGCTGCAGCTTGGCCTGATTGTCCTGAAGCTGCTTGGCCTTCGCGGCCGCCTCGGCTCTCCTTCTTCGCGATGAGCGCCTGGACCTTGGCCGTGGACGCCTTGCCGTCGACCGAAAGCTGCGCAATCAGCTGCAGGTTCACGAAGGCGATCTTCGCGCCTTGCGGGAACGGCGGCGGGCGGCTGGGGCGCGGGGGCAGCCTGCGCGGGTGGCTGGGCCGCTGGCGCGCGCGGCTGCGGCCGGCGCCTGGGCATAGCCCGGGGCGGCGCTCAAGCTCGCACACGAGCGCGAGAACGACAACGCTTCTCATCACGAACGTTCCTTTCATGGACGGTCTGGAAGCCTTTGATTTTACATCAGATCCGGCCGGCACCTACTGGTGCGCCACCACGATCCGGAAGGTCTGCGGCCGAACGACGGTCCCGGTGGCGTCGTAAATCCGCACGCAAAAGTCGCCGACCGCCGACGAATTGCCGAGCACCACTGGTGCCCTGGATTGCGTTGTCGTTGGCGAGCACGATCTGGCAGATGCTCCCATTCCAGGTTCCCAGCGCGAGCCCGACGGGACTGGTCGATGTCCGGCGTCGAGCTGACGGTCAGCACCGCGCTCCATCGAGCCGCCGACGGTGACGGTGAAGGGGAACGAGAACGCGCCGTTGAGCGTCAAGGTCCCCGGTTCGGTTACCGGAAACGTCTCCAGGATCGTTGCCGGTGGCTCCGGTTCGGTCGGCGTCTCGCCGCTCGCCGCAGCCGCTCATGACGAGCAGCAGGACGGCGAGCGGAACCAGACGAGCGAAGAATCGGTGCATGAACACTCCGTGATTGTCTGTAGGCGCGGTCCGACGACTCAGAACGTCGTACCGACGGCGAATCGGAACTGGAAAGCCTTCTGCGGCTGCAGGTCGTTGCCCAGCACGCCCGCGCGCTGCGGGTTGTAGGCAAAAATGAGCCGGAACGGCACGTTGATGACCGGCATGAACAGCCGCGCCTCGACCCCGGTCGACGTCTTGAACGCGCTGACCGTGCTGGTGACGAACGCGTCGGCGCGGCTGAGCACCCTCGGGTCCACGGCCGGGTCGAAGAGGAGCGGCAGAGGGCGGCACGACCCGCTGCGTCAGCGTTTCCTTCAACGCGAACGGCTGTCCCGCGTCGCGCACCTGTCCGGCATCGTAGAACAGGATGATGCGGAACTGGCTCATGATGTTGAAGTTCTGCTCGATGTTGAACAGCAGGCTCTTGTTGCCGCCGAGCACGAGGCCGGTGCCGGGATCCTGCGGGCCGATGGTCCGGATGTCGAACCCGCGGACCGAATACTCGCCGCCCAGGAAGAGCTTCTGGAAGATCGGCAGCTCCTTCGAGCCGTCGATGGAGTGGATGTACTCGCCCTGGGCGCGCATGCCGAGCGACATGCCGCGCGTGCTGACGCCAGTACCAGATCCCCTCGAGCGAGGGCTTGTAGAAGTTGGTGTTGCCGCCCAGGCCGGCGAGGTCGATCGAGGCCGTGTAGCGGACGCCCTGGTTGGGGAAGATCGGCTGGTCGACCGTGTTGTGCACGAGGCTCGGCGTGACCTTGCTGATGATGCGCTCGCCGTTCGCGCCGATCAGCAGCGAGTCGCGCAGGAAGGGGTTGCGCGCGAGCACCAGCGGATCGGTGTACGCGTCGGCGATCTCGGTGACGCGAACGCGCTCGTAGCTGTAGTTGGTGAACAGCCGCGTGAAGCTGCCGAGGGGATACCCGAACCCGATCACGCCGCCCGCCGAGCGCTGCGTGAACTGGCCGATGTACCGCACGTCGTTCCGGTACAGATTGACGCTGCCGGTGATGTTGCGGTCGAACAGGAACGGCTCGGTGAAGGCCAGCGTGTAGTTCTGCGCGCGGGAGCCGGCCGACAGCGACACCGTGAGGCTCTCGCCCCGGCCGAGGAAGTTGCTCGTCTGGAACGACGCCTGGCCGAAGAAGCCCTCGAACTCGGAGACGCCGGCGCCGAAGCTGATCTGGTTGCGGTTCTGCTCTTCCAGCTTCACCTTGACGTCGACCTTGTTGGTGACGCCCGGCGTCTTGTCGACGGTGATGTCCTTGCCGTCCTCGAGCGGCTTGAAGTAGCCGAGCTGATTGAGCCGCTTGATGCTGAACTTCAGCGCTTCGGTGTTGAACACGCCGTCTTCGAGGAGCCGCATCTCGCGGCGGATGACGTTGTCGTGCGTCGTCGTGTTGCCGACGAACGTGATGCGGTTGATGAAGTACTGCTGCCCTTCGACGAGCCGCATCGTCACGTCGACGATCGGCGGCCCGGCTGGCGCGGCGACGGCCTTGAGCGCCTCCGGCGCGGCCGGTTCGGCGGGGTCGGGCTCGTCGCGGAACTTGTAGTCGGGGAAGCCGGTGAACTCGAAGTAGCCGCCGGCGCCGTACGCCTCGCGCGCCTTCTCGAGGCCTTTGCGGACGTTGTCCAGGCTGTAGAATTCGCCCTCGTTCGAGTCTGAAGAGCGGCTTGAGCTGCTCGGTCTTCACGACCGTGTTGCCGGCGACGTCGAACGTGCCGACCTTGTAGCGCGGCCCTTCGGTGACGGGAATCCGCAGCTCGATCCACCGCGTCTTCTTGTCGTCGGAATCGTCGACCACGCGCGTCTCAGGCGCGCCGACGTTCGCCTTGATGTATCCCCGGTTCTGGTAGAACTCGACAATCTTTCCCGCGTCCTCGTCGAACTTGGTCTCCTGGTAGGTGCCGCGGCCGTTCAGGAAGGACAGCCACCATTCCTCCCGGGTGTTCTTCATCTGGCCCTTCAGCGTGCCGTCGCTGATCGCGGTGTTGCCGATGAAGTCGATCTTCCGGATCTTGACGCTGGGCCCCTCGTTGATGTTGAAGATCAGGTGCACGAGCTTCGGCCCGCCGGCGCACCGGCTTGATTTCGTGCGTGACCTCGGCGTCCGTGAACCCCTTCTCCTTCATCATGTCGCGGACGATGCCTTCGACCTTGCGCACCAGCGCTTCGTCGATGAACGTGTCGAGCCGGATTTCGGCGTTCATCAGCCTGAGCGCCTCGTCGATCTTCGACAGCTCGAGCTTCTTGCTCCCCTCGAAGTCGGGACCGATCTTGATGCGCTCGCGCTCCTCCATGTTGTAGATGACGATCTTGCCGATCGTGCCGTTGGGGAACATGTAATCGGGCCTGCGAGTCATCGGATCGACAGGTTGTCGAGGAAGTTGGTGCGCCAGCAGCCGCTTGAAATCGTCGCGCATGATCTGCTCGATGCTCTCGTCGTACGGGATCCAGATGCCCTGCGACGGCGTGCTCGACTTCGTCGCCAGCTGCATGTAATAGACGTAGGTCTGCGGCTCGATCACCGAGGTCCCGCCCTGCGCTTCGAAGCAGGGCGCGATGAAGAGCACGACCGGCGGCGACCCGGCCGGCGGCTGGGCGAGCGGCGCGCGCTGCTGGCCGCAGAACGGTGACTGGCGGCATGGCCGGACCGGCTTGCCCTGCGGCGGCCTGCGCCGGGTTCGGCACGAGGGCCGCAGGGGCCGGGAGCGTTGCTGCGCCGCAGCGGTCAAGGGCACCGCGATGACGGCCAGCCATGACGCGACGAACGATGAATGGCTTGAACATGCTGGAGCTTCCTTGCAAACAGCCGCGAAACGGCCAAACGCGTCGCTAAACCCGTTATTTTACCTAATTTTAGACGAGGGAGGGGTCGGATGGCCGGGAATCTAAGGGTAATCGGGTAATCGGATAACTGAATGGGAAATTGCGCCCGATTCGCCCAATCAATTACCCGATTCCCAGATTCTCCAATTATCCGATTCTAGGCGAGCTTCCGCCCTGCTTCCAGCTCCCCGGCCGGCCGGTAGGCGAGCTGGCCGGCGTCGAGGTACACCTCGATCTCGCCACCGCTGAGGTGGCCACGGATCAGCTCCTCGGACAGCGGATCTTCGACATACCGCTGGATCGCGCGCCGAAGCGGGCGCGCGCCGTACGAGCGGTCCTTGCAGGTGATCTCGATGATCCAGTCCACCGCCTCGGTGGTCATCGCGATCTTGCAGCCGGCGGTCGACCAGGTTCGCGTTCAGCTGGGTGACCAGCAGCGCCATGATCCGCCGCAGGTCGTCGTCGGTCAGCGCCTCGAAGACGATGATCTCGTCGATGCGGTTGATGAACTCGGGGTTGAACGTGCGCTTGACCTCGCCCGAGCACCATGTCGGTCACGCTCTTGTCGATCTCGCCCGTGTCCGACGACTGGAAGCCCATCGAGGACTTCTTCTGGATGAAGCGCGCCCCGATGTTCGACGTCATGATGATGATCGTGTTCTTGAAGTTCACACGATTCCCGAGGCCGTCGGTCAGGTGGCCGTCTTCGAACACCTGCAGCAGGATGTTGAAGATGTCCGGATGCGCCTTCTCGATCTCGTCGAGCAGGATGACCGAGTACGGGTTGCGCTTGACCTTTTCCGTCAGCTGGCCGCCCTCTTCGTGCCCGACGTAGCCGGGCGGCGAACCAATCAGCTTGGAGACCGAGTGCTTCTCCATGTACTCGGACATGTCGAAGCGGATGAGCGAATGATCGCTGCCGAAGAGGAGATTCGCCAGCGCCCGCGCCAGCTCGGTCTTGCCGACGCCGGTGGGGCCGAGGAACACGAAGCTGCCGACCGGCCGGTTCGGATTCTTGAGGCCGGCGCGCGACCGGCGAATCGCGCGTGAAATCGCGGAGATGGCTTTCTCCTGGCTGACGACGCGCTTGTGGAGCTCGAGCTCCATCCGCAGCAGCTTGTCGCCTTCGTCCTGGTTGATCGACGTCATCGGGACGCCGGTCCACTTGGACACGACCTCGTCGATCTCCTGCTTGCCGACGATGACCTTGCGGGCCGACGACTTGACGTCGAACCGCTCGCGCACGAACTGCAGGTTCTCGCGCGCGGTCACTTCCTGCTCGCGATAGAACTGCGCCTTCTCGAAGTCCTTCTGCGAGACGGCGCTCTCCATCTGCTCGACGGCCACGCGGATGCTCTTGTTGATCTCGCCGAACTCCTCGCTGTAGCCCGCCTCGCGCAGCTTGGCGCGCGCGCCGGCCTCGTCGACCAGGTCGATGGCCTTGTCCGGGAGGAAGCGATCCGTGATGTAGCGGCTCGACTGGTAGACCGCGGCCTCGAGCGCCTCGCGCGTGTACTCGACGTGATGGAAGCTCTCGTAGCGATCCTTCACGCCCAGGAGAATCTCGATCGTCTCTTTCTCGGCCGGCGGATCCACCTTGATCGCCTGGAAGCGGCGCTCGAGCGAGCGATCCTTTTCGATGTACTTCCGGTACTCGGCGGGCGTCGTGGCGCCGATGCAGCGAATCTCGCCGCGGCTCAGCGCCGGCTTGAGGATGTTCGCCGCGTCGAGCGAGCCTTCAGCCGATCCCGCGCCGACCAGCGTGTGCAGCTCGTCGATGAAGACGATGATGTTCGGGTTGTCGGTCAGTTCCTTCATGATCGCCTTGAGGCGCTCTTCGAACTGACCGCGATACTTGGTGCCGGCGACGATCAACGAGATGTCGAGGGCCAGAATCCGCTTGTCCGCCAGGAAGTGCGGCACGTCGCCGTAGACGATCTTCTGCGCCAGCCCTTCCACGATGGCCGTCTTGCCGACGCCTGGCTCGCCGATCAGGACGGCGTTGTTCTTCGTCCGGCGGCAAAGCACCTGCTGCACGCGCTCGAGCTCGTGCTCGCGGCCGACCAGCGGGTCGAGCTGGTTCTTCATCGCCGACTCGGTCAGGTCGCGGCTGAACTCGGCCAGCAGCGGCGTCTCTTTGACCCGCGTCAGCGTCGTCTTTTCGTTGAGGAGAGAGACGATGTCCTCGCGGACGGTATTGAGGCGCATCCCCTTTTCGAGCAGGATGGAGGCCGCCACCGAGCGCTCCTCGCGCAGGATCCCGAGCAGCAGGTGCTCGGTCCCGATGTAGTTGTGGAGCAGGCGATCGGCTTCTTCGGCCGCAAACTGCAGCACGCGCTTCGTTTCGGCGCTGAAGGGGAGCTCGACCGAGGTCGAGACCTTCTCGCGGAAGACCGTCCGGCCTTCGATTTCCTTGCGGATATTTTCGAGCGACAGATGGGACCGGGCAAAAATCCGGCTGGTGAGGCCTTTGCCTTCGCGAATCAGCCCGAGAAGCAGGTGCTCGGTCTCAATGGAGATGCTCCCGAGCTGACTGGCCTCGTAACGAGCGAAAAAGAGGACTCGTCGGGCCCTTTCGGTATACCGTTCGAACATCCGGCCTACCTAGGTGAAAGCAGATGGTGTTGGGGTCACGGGAACGATGACCACATTATACGGCATTCACCTACCTCATCCCAACTTGTATCTTGAGATAAGTGTTTGTCTCCCTTAGGGTTCCCGCCCCACCCTTATGACGCCTCAATGGTCAGTTCGGTTGCAGGCGCCTGTAGGACCGGGCCTTTTGGACCCGGCCCGTCATACGTAGGGCGGGTCCTTTTGGACCCGCCGACCTGATAGACCCGCCGGATTGATCGCAGGCCTGGTCCTTGTCGAACCCGGCACTCCGATTGCGACGTGGTTACGTTCGTGTCGCGCCCACGTCGCCTCGAGATTCGAATATACCGGTCCGAATCGGTATTTCCTTACATTCTGCGTGCGATCGAGGAGAACGGCATTCCTGGATCCGTTGCGCCCACGAGACCCTCGCGCAGTTTGCTCGCACTGCTGCGGAAGAACACTTCTCAGTTCTTGCATACTGCCTGATGCCCGATCACGTGCATCTGCTCGTCGAAGGCACAAATCAGGGCGCGAACCTGCGACGATTCGCCAAGATGTCAAAGCAGCGGTCCGGAGCAATGCACGCACAGAGGGGTAGCGGCAAGCTTTGGCAGGAGGGCTACTACGATCGCGTACTGCGAGAGGACGAAGACATCAAGCAGATTGCCCGATATATTCTGGAGAATCCTGTTACGGGCAGCCTTGGTTAACACGCCGGCGGACTATCCCTATCTCGGTTCCGAAGTCTGGAGTCTCGACGAGCTATTGGATGTGTACCCATAAGCCGGGTCCAAAAGGACCCGGCCTACATTCAGCGATTACCCTCCGTCCGGCCTACGACCCTACATTCAGCGATCCCCTGCAGTCTGCGATCACGCGGGAACCAACCGGCCACCTTCGAGACGCAGGATGCGATCGCAGGCCGCCGCGAGCCGGGGATTGTGGGTGGCGATGATCGACGTCAAACCATAGCCCTGATGCATGTCGCGCAGCAGGGCGTGCAGGGCGTCGGCGGTCTGCTCGTCGAGGTCGCCGGTCGGCTCGTCGGCCAGCAGCACCGCCGGGCGCATGATCAGCGCGCGCGCGACGGCAACCCTCTGCTGCTCCCCGCCCGAGAGCATCCCGGGCCGGTGCGTGAGCCGTTCGCCAAGGCCGACGCGGCCCAGGAGCTCCGTCGCGCGCGGCCGCGCCTCGGCCATCGAGATGCGCGCAATCCGCATCGGCATCTCTGCGTTCTCGAGCGCGGTGAACTCCGGCAGGAGGTGGTGAAACTGGAAGACGAACCCGACCCGGTGATTCCGGAAGCGGACGACCGCGGCGTCGTCGAGCGTTGTCAGGCAGGCGCCGTCGATCGTGACGTCGCCCTGATCGGCGCGATCGAGCCCGCCGAGGACGTGCAGGAGCGTGCTTTTTCCTACCCCTGACGCGCCGACGATCGCCACCATCTCACCCGCGTCGACCTGAAGATCGAGATCGCGCAGCACGGTCAGCGACGTGTCGCCGACCATGTAGCTCTTGACGATTCCGTGCGCCTCGAGAAACGCCATTCAAATGCAACCACGAAACCACGAAGGCACGAAGAAGAACGCTTTGTACAAAACATTCTTCGTGTTTTCGTGTCTTCGTGGTTGCATTTATTCGTACCGCAGCGCCTGGGCGGGATCGAGCTTCGCGGCCTGGCGTGACGGATAGATCGTCGCGAGGAAACAGACGACCACGGCCGCGACGACGACCAGCGCGAAGTCGAGCGGCACCACCTTGAACGGCACGTACGACACCTGATACACGTCCATCGGCACGCGCAGGATCCGGTACCGATCGAGCACGTACGACGCCGCCAGGCCGGCCGCCGCCCCGACTGCCGTGCCCACGATTCCGATGATCAGTCCCTGCATCATGAAGATGGTGGTCACGCTTCTGGCGCTCGCCCCCATGGTCTTCAGGATCGCGATGTCGCGATGCTTCTCCATCACCAGCAGGACGAGCGAGGCGACGATATTGAGCGCCGCCACCATGACGATCAGCCCGATCGTCATCGAGACGGCCATCTTCTCGAGGGACAAGGCCGCAAACAGCGACCGGTTCATCACCGTCCAGTCCTCCGCCAGGTAGTCGATCCCGAAGCGATCGAGGACCATCCCGGCCACCTGCGGCGCTTCCGCGAGATCGCCGACGCGCAGCTGAATCAGATCGACCTGATCCTTGCCGAACAGCCGCCGGGCGACGTCAATCGACACGTACCCGTAAGTGGAATCGAACTCGTACAAGCCGAGCGCAAAGGTGCCCGCGACGCGCAGGAGGCGCGCGGGCCGCAGCGTCAGACCGTTGGGCGTCAACATCTCCTGCGGCGTCAGCACCGAAACGGTGTCGCCGACGCGGACGCCGAGCTTGGTGGCGAGGTCGTTGCCGAGGAGAATGCCGTCCCGGCTGTCCTGGTGCGGGTCGAGCGCCTCGATGCTGCCGCTGAGCATGGCGCTCTTGATATCGGTCACCTGCTGCTCGAGCTCGGTGTCGATCCCCTTCACCATCATCGGTTGCGTATCGCGCTCCGCCGAGACGAGCCCCTGGCCCAGAATCGCGGGCGCCGCACCGATAACCCCGGGAATCTGCCGCAGCTTGTCGGACTCCGCGCGGTAATCGTCGATGCCCTTCGTGTTCCAGACGTAGACGTGGGGATTGCCGCCGACGATGCGGTCGCGAAGCTCGTCCTGAAGGCCCGGTCATCAGGGCCAGGGCGATCACCAGCGCCATCACGCCGACCGTAACGCCAAGCGCCGAGATCATCGAGATGACGGAAATGAAGGCCTGCTTCCGCTTGGCGAGCAGGTACCTGAGGGCGACGTGAAGCTCAAAGGGGATGTTCACTCCCGTCTTCCTCATCAACGGAAACAGTATGACATCTCTAATCGACAGGCTGTTGGTCAGCAGCATGACGAGGCGGTCGATGCCGACACCTTCCCCGGCGGTCGGCGGAAGCCCGTATTCGAGCGCCCGGATGTAATCCTCGTCCATCTCGTGCGCCTCGAGGTCGCCTCGGGCGCGGTTCGCCAGCTGCGCCTCGAACCGCCGCCGCTGCTCGTCCGGATCGTTCAGCTCGCTGAAGGCGTTCGCCACCTCGAAACCGCCGACGTAGAGCTCGAACCGCTCCACGGTATCCGGGTCGTCGGGCTTCTGTTTCGACAGCGGCGAGACCTCGGTCGGAAAGTCATAGACGAAGGTCGGCTGAATCAGCTGGTCCTCGCACAGCCGCTCGAAGATCTCCGTCGCGATCTTCCCGGCGCCGCTGCCCGCGTCAACCTCGAGCCCGAGCTGCCGTGCAAGAGCAGCCGCCGGCTCGCGCTCGCGCAGCTCGGCCTCGGTCACCTCGCGCTTCGAGCCGCCTCGACGCCGCCTCCCGCGCTCCCTCCCGGAGCGACAGCCGGGCGAACGGGGCCTTGAGCGAAATCTGGTGCTCGCCGAACGTCACCTCGCTGGTGCCGATCGATTCGCGCGCGACCGTCTCCAGCAGCTCTTCGGTCATGGTCATCAGCGACTGGTAGTCGGCGTAGGCCTCGTAGAACTCCATCATCGTGAACTCGGGGTTGTGCTGGGTCGAGATCCCCTCGTTCCGGAAATTGCGATTGATCTCGAAGACCCGCTCGAGCCCCCCGACCGTCAGCCGCTTCAAATACAGCTCGGGGGCGACGCGCAGGAACAGCTCCATGTCGAGCGCATTGTGGTGAGTCTTGAACGGCCGCGCGAGCGCGCCGCCGGCAATCGGCTGCATCATCGGCGTCTCGACTTCGAGATAGCCGCGCGTCGTCATGAACGCGCGGATCGCGGCGATCACACGGCTTCGTGTCTCGAAGACCAGGCGCGCATCCGGATTGACGATCAGGTCGAGATAGCGCTGCCGATAGCGGATTTCGACGTCCGTCAGGCCGTGCCACTTCTCCGGCAGCGGCAGCAGGCACTTGGCGAGGAACTGCAGGCGCGACGCCCAGATGGTGAATTCGTTGGTTTTCGTCCGGAACAGGCGGCCTTCGACGCCGACCCAGTCGCCGAAGTCGAGCAGCTTGAAGATCTGGAAGTCGATCGGCGGGAGGCCGTCCTGCCGGATGTAGACCTGGATCCTGGAAAGGCCGTCGGACAGGACGAGGAAGTTGGCCTTGCCGAAGGACCGGATCGCCATGATGCGGCCGCTCGTTCTGGTCTCGATCCGATCGGCTTCGAGCTCGTCATGGCTGCGCGCAGCGTACTGGGCGACGAGCTCGGAAATCGTGTGCCGCCGATCGAACCGGCGTGGGTATGTCTCCACCCCGAGCTTGGCGAGCTCGTCGAGGTTCGCGCGGCGTTGCTGTTCTTGTTCCTCTTGGGATGACATAACTAGCTACCACAGAGGACGCGGAGGACACGGAGGAAACAACCGTTCTCGAAAAACGGCTGTTCCTCTGAGTCCTCTGTGTCCTCCGTGGTGGAGATTTTCACAGCTATGGTGGAGAGTCTCATTTCGCCTCGAGTTTCTTCCTGATCGCATCGAGCATCCCGTTGACGAACTTGACCGACTCCTCCGTGCTGAAGGTTCGCGCCAGTTCGAGCGCCTCGTTGATGATCACGGCGGCCGGCGTCGTCGGGTCTCGCATCATCTCGCAGACGGCCATGCGGAGGATGAGCCGGTCGAGGATCGCCATCCGCTCCGGCCGCCACCGCTCCGTGGTCCCGGCGATCAGCGGGTCGATCGCTTCGATCCGCGCCGCCGTGTCGCGCGCGAGCGCCGAGGCGAACTCCCGCAGCGAGTCGGGCGGCGGATCGGCGTCGGGCCACTGCCGCGTGAAAAACGTCTCGGCCGCGTGGTCGACGTCGCCGCGGCCGATGTCCCACTGATACAGGATCTGCAGCGCCGCCTCGCGCGCGCGATGCCGGTGATCCTTCTTGCGTGCGCGCGTCACGACGGGGCCGGCGGCCGCGTCAGCTGGGCCAAGACCGATGCCATCTGGATCGCGGCGATGGCCGCCTCGCGCCCCTTGTTTGCCGGGCCGTCGCCCGCACGCGCCAGCGCCTCCTCCACCGAGTTGGTCGTGAGGACGCCGAAGGCGACCGGGACGCCCGTCGACCCGGCCGTCGCCGCCAGGCTGCCCGCCACAGCCGCCGCGATGTAACCGGCGTGGGCCGTTTCGCCGCGAATCAGACAGCCGATACAGATGATCGCGTCGTAGCCGCCGCTTTCCGCCGCGTGCTGCGCCGCCAGCGGGATCTCCCACGTCCCCGGCACGCGCACGACCACGATGTCCTCCGACGCTGCGCCGGCCTCGGCGAGCGTGGCCAGCGCGCCGGCCTGCAGCCGATCGGTCACGAAATCATGGTACTTCGCGACGACGAGCGCGAACCGACGGCCCCCCGCCTGGCCGTCGCCCTCGATGATCTTGACGGTGTCCATCGCGGCTGCTAGAGCGGAAAGGGATACATCAGCCAGCCGAGCACGAGCGCGGACGCAATGAAGCCGGCGAACATCAGGCCGCCGAGACGAACCTGCTCGCGCGTGTCGTCCCGGGCGATGACCGCGAAGACGAGCGAGACGAAGAAGGCAAACAGCACGAGCAGCACCAGGTGGCTCTGCCACCATGTCCCCGTCATTTCCTTGTCACTTCCAGGTCACGATCATTTCCGCCCCATCGCGATGTCGTAGGCGTCGATGACGACGAGGAGATTCAGCAGCCCGGCGACAATCAGGAAGGCATTGCCGTACTCGTATGTGACCGCGCGCACGTCGCCGCCGCCGTAGCCGAGCCCCCCCGCGACGAAGTACGGGAAGCCGATGCCGAACTCGGCCACCGCGGCGAGGGCGACCAGGATGTCTGACAGCTCAAAGGGAAAGATGCGACCGCGAATCGCCACGCCGATCGCGAACATCAACGGGAGCGCGACGAGCAGGACGAGTCCCTTGCTGCGGCGGCCGAGCCACAGATGACCGGCGCCCGGAATGGCCCACGACGCGACACAGAGCAGGACGAGGGCGCCCGACTGCGTCTCCTCGGCGGCGGTTGCACGCACGGTCGCTAGTTTACATTAGGCGGACCCGACGGGGTCCGCCCTGCTGGGGCTTCGCGCAGCGCCCGGACAACCACGAAGACGATCGCGGCGCCGAGCGGCGCGCCGGCCAGGGCGCGGATGACGTTGGACGGAGTGTCGCCCGAGGTCCACTCATAGATCAGCGTCATTGCGCTCGGCAACGCGGCGACTGCGAGGATCAATCGGGGCCCGAGGACTGCGACCCCACTCGCCGCACTGGTCCCGCTGAAGCCAGACGCAATGACGGCGGCAACGGCAGCCCCGAGATAAATGCCGGCGCACCGCGCGCAGACCGGCCACTGCGCCGACCACAGGACAAACGACCGCTCGGGCAGCTGATGGCACAGGACGCTCCCGGCGCCGTAGACGACGAAGGCCAGCGCGTACCAGACGCGCGCGGGCGCCGGCTGCGACGCCGCGAACGGCGCGAGCGGCAGCAACAGGGCCCAGACAACGGACGAGGCGATCAGCACGCGACGGAGAACGGTCATACCCTCGGCAGCCGGATCATCCTGACGTGAATGCTACACTCTCAGCCAGGGATGACAGGGAACGCGGCCCCACCAACCGCACGCCAGCTCGCCGCGATTGCGCTCGTCTCGGCGACGTTGCTGATGACCCAGCTGGCGCTTACGCGGATCTTCTCGGTCATCATGTACTACCACTTCGCGTTCCTCGCGATTTCGATTGCGCTCTTCGGGCTGAGCGCGAGCGGGGTCTTCGCGTACGTGGCGCGCGGATGGCTCGATCGGTTTCCCGTCGGCCGGCTGCTGGCGATCCAGTCGCTCGTGTATGCCGTCGCCACGCTGGTGGCGCTTTTTTTTCTCGTGCGGCTCCGCGTCGGCCTGAACTATTCGCCGGAGAATCTCCGGCTGATGCTCGCCATCTACGCGCTGGCCGCGCTGCCGTTCTTTACCGGCGGCCTCGTCGTCACGCTCGCGATTTCACGGTTCGCCGCGCGCATCAACGCGGTCTACGCCGCCGATCTCATCGGCGCCGCCGGCGGCTGCCTGATCCTCATTCCCCTTCTGGATCGGCTCGGCGCGCCGGGCGTCGTACTGGCGGGTGCGGCGATGTCGATCGGCGCCGCGCTGCTCTTCGCGCCGGCAGCCAACCGCACCGTCATCGCCATCGTCGGCGCAGCCGTTTTCGCTGTGCCGATCGCGGGCCAACTCTCCGGGCGGGCAGGCTTCGACATCGTCGAGACCAAGGGCCACCAGGGCGATCGCGTGCTGTTCAGCAAGTGGAACTCGTTCTCGCGAATCGGCGTATACGACCGGACGTTCGGTGACTGGTCGCTCAGCCCCACCTACCGCGGACCGCTGCCGGACTCGCGGTTCATGGACATCGACTCGGCGGCGTCGACGCCCATTCTCGGCGTCGCTCCCGACATGTCCAACGCCCGCTACCTGCGGTACGAGCTGACTGCTTTGGCGTATCACCTCGTAGAACGGGGGTTACAAGACCAGAGGTTAGAGGTTAGAGGGTTGGGGTCAGGAGAACCAACCTCCAACCTCCAACCTCCAACCTCTGGATTTAGAGCCCTCGTGATCGGCCCCGGCGGTGGCCGCGATCTGGTATCGGCGCTGGTGTTCGGGGCCGGCCAGGTCGACGGCGTCGAGATCAATCCGATCATCGCCAACGACGTGATGCGCGATCGTTTCCGTGAGTTCTCGGGCGGGATCTACACTCACCCGCGCGTCCGCATCGCGGTGGACGATGGCCGCAGCTTCGTGCGGAGGGCGCCGGACAAGTACGACGTGATTCAGGCATCGCTCGTGGACACCTGGGCCGCCACGGCGGCGGGCGCCTACACGCTGACCGAGAACTCGCTCTACACGGTGGAGGCATTCAACGATTACCTGGATCACCTGACGGACGGTGGCATCCTGACCATCACCCGCTGGGTGTTCGACGGCCTGCGGCTTGTTTCGCTCGCGCAGGAGGCGTGCGAGGCCCGTGGTTGTTCCGCGGCCGATCAGCTCGCCATCGTCCGCCAGAAGGACGTCGCCACGTTTCTGTTCAAGAAGACGCCGTTCACGTCCGGGGAGATTGCCCAGCTTCGGACGACCGCCGCCGAGCTCGGGTTCGACATTCTCTACGCGCCAGGGTCCGCGGACTCGCTCGGGGAGCTCCAGCACGAACTGGTCGCCGATACCCGGCTCGGCGACTACGGCCGCCTGATTCGGGCGCCGGATCGGCACGCGTTCTACGCCGCTTACCCGCAGGACATCACGCCGACAACCGACGACCGGCCGTTCTACTTCCACACGACCAAGCTCGAGAGCCAGTTTCAGACCGCCTTCGGGCGGTCGATGCTGTTCGGCAACGGGCTGAGCGCACTGCTCACGCTGATGGCCATTTCCGCCTCGCTCGTCGTTCTGTTCGTCTTCGGGCCGCTGATCGCGGCGGGGCGCCGCGCGGAGCGTCCCGGACGGTGGATGGCCTGGCTCGCGTTCTTCGGTGCGCTCGGCGCCGGCTTCATGCTGATCGAGGTCTCGGTGCTGCAGCGCTTCGTCCTGCTGCTCGGCCATCCGGTCTATTCGCTCACCGTCACGCTCTTTTCGTTGCTGCTCGGCACCGGCCTGGGCGCCGGGTGGAGCCGGCGCTTCGGCGACAGCGGCCTGCGCCGCACGGGCGCCATTGCGCTGGCCCTCGTCGCCGTCCTCGGCTTCCTGGCGATCGTCATCATCACGCCGCTCGTGACGTGGGCGATGCCGTTTACGCGCCCGGCGCGGATGGCGATTGCCGTCATCACGCTCGTGCCCCTGGGCGTAGCGCTGGGGCTGCCGATGCCGACGGGGCTGCGGATGCTCGGCGCGAAGGCGCCACAGATGATTCCCTGGGCATGGGGAATCAACGGCGCGCTCTCGGTGGTCGGCGCGACGCTGGCCATCTTCATCGCCATGAACTGGGGATTCAACGCGACGCTGCTCGCCGCGTCGGCGACCTACCTGATGGGATTGTGCGGATTCCTGATCGCCACTCAACCCGTCACGCCATCCCACGAATAAATCGAACCTTTCGGACGCGCCTTCCGCGCCGGGTCCAAAAGGACCCGGCCTACGATTTGGGTCCGGCTGAAGCCGGACACTACATACGTCTGCGCAAACGATACCGAGTCAAACTACGCGTTGGGGAGCAGCCCGAAGTTCTCCTCGTATCGCCGCCCGAATTCATTCCACGTGTACGAGTGGCTCTGGCCGCCGAGGTGCTCGAGCGCATAGGTCGCGGCTACGCTCCCCATGCGCGCGCACACGTCGTACGGCAGACCGAGCGCCATGCCCTTCATGAGCCCTCCCCTGAACGCGTCACCGACCCCTGTGGGGTCGACGATGCGATGCGGGGCCACTGCGGGGATGTCAGCGCGCGCACCGCTGTCGGTGTACACCGAGGACCCCAGTTCACCGCGGGTGATGATCAGCACTTCGGCGTTCGCCAGCACGTCAACTTCGTCGAACCCGGTCTTCTGGCGCAGGAGCTCGAATTCGTAGTCGTTGCAGATCACCATGTGGGCGCCGACGAGCCCGGCCTTGAGCTCCACGCCCGACATGCGCGTGCACTGCTGGCCCGGATCGAAAATGTACGGGATGCCCAGCGTCCGGCACTCCTCGGCGTACTGCATCATGGCCTCGGGATCGTTCGGCGAGATGATCGCCAGACCGCAATCCTCCGCCGTGCGGAAGGAGAGTTGTCCGGCGTCCGCCATCGCGCCGGTGTAGAACGACGCGATCTGATTATTGTCCTGGTCGGTGCTGCAGAAGAATGACGCGGTGAACTTCCCGGGAATCTGCACCACGAGCGACGTGTCGACGCCTGCCGCTTCCAGCCAGTGCCGGTATTCGCCGAAGTCCTCTCCGGCCGCCGCCATCAGGCGCGGGCGTTCCCCAAGGAGCGCCAGCGTGTACGCGATATTGGGGGCGCAGCCGCCGCGCCGCTTGTCCATCGTGTCGACCAGGAAGCTGAGGCTGATGCGGTTCATGTGTTCGGGCAGGAAGTGCTCGGTGAACTTGCCCGGGAAAGACATCAGGTAGTCGAACGCGATCGATCCGGTGATGACGATGCTCATGGACTGTAAGTATCTCTCACGGGCGGGGACCAGGGACCAGGCCAGGGACTAGGGATTAGGGACTAGGGCGAATGCCGTTCCACTCGAATGCGGCGAGCTTGGCCGCGAGATCATCGAGATCGGCTGAGCTGTCGGGCAGCACGAACGCGTTCACCACCTCCTCGACCATCGCCAGCTGGAGATGCGCGACCAGCTCCGGCGAAACCGAGGGATTCACGCGGCGGCCGGCCTGAACGCGCCGGAAGCGTTCGGCGAAGTGGTTGAGGGCGAGCTCGCGGAGACGCGCCGCCCCCGCCTGAAAGCGCGCGTCGATCGACGGAGCCTCCTTGAGGATCACGGCCGCCGCGTCGCGGTGCTCCGCGAAGAGCGCCAGCCAGCGGCGAAAACTGCGTTGAAGCATCGCCTGGCCATGGTGGTCGGCGAGCCGGACGGGGCCCTCTGGCTCTTCGAGCATCCGCCTGACCAGGGTGTGAAACTCCTCGACGATGGCCAGGAAGATCTGTTCCTTGCTCGCGAAATGAAGGTAAAACGTGCCGCGCGCCACCTGGGCGCGAGCGATGATGTCGCTGATGGCTGCGGCTCTATAGCCCTTGCGCGCGAAGACCCAGGCAGCCGCGTCGAGAAGTTGCTGCCGACGAGCCCCAGGGAACGAACCCTTGGTTGGGGCAATTGGCATGGCAGGATACTAGACTGACATGTCAGTCTAGTCAAGAAACAGTTCAAGCCGGTGTGTCGTATCTTGATCGAGTTCCATCTCCCGAATCCGGCATCATCGAGCTCTAGAATCCGGCATCATCGAGGCTGCATGCTGAAATACGTCCTCGTTGCGCTTTTGCTCATTCCCGCCCCCCTGTTCGCCCAGGGTGGACCCCTGGCCGGAGAGAATCCGCTCGCCGAGCTGAAGGAACAGGTAACCCGCGTGCTCTCGGCCGCGAAGCTGCCCTTCACCGACGAGCAGGAGCAAGCCATCACCCTGATGATGGAAGATCGGCGAAAGGCCTCCGAAGAGCTCTTCGGCGATCTCCTGGATTTCGCGGCCGGCCCGACCCAGGGACAGGACGAGGACCGTCTGCGCTCTGCCATCGGCTGGATGCGGAACGAGTTTCTTGCCCAGCTGCAGAACTTCCTCACGCCGGAGCAGAACATTGTCTGGACCCGCTTCCTGGAAACGCCCATACAAGTGGCGGAGGCCGAGCAATCGCGCGATCGGCAGCAGACGCAGTTCGTGCGGATCAACAACAACGCGTTTACCGCCGAAGACGACGAGTACGTACGTGGCGGCGGCGGGCGCGGGACCGAGATCATTCAGCGGGGCGGCGTCGGCGCGTTCCATGGCAATGCCGAGCTCATGGTCAAGGACGAAGCGTTGAACGCCAGAAACCCGTTCGCGTCTAACAAGCCGCCGTACCGGGAACACGAGACCAGTTTCGACTTCGGCGGGCCGGTCATCCCCGGACGGCTGACGTCAACGGTCTTCTTCAGCCACAACAAGGCTGAGAACGTCGATACGATCCATGCGACGACCCCCGACGGCCTCTTCGATCTGGGAATCGTCCGGCCGACGACCACCAAGGAGGTCAGCACGGCGGGGACGTATCAGCTCTTCGACTCGCACTCGCTGACTTACGATGTCGGCGTCGAAACCGAGTCGCAGAAGAATGAGAATATCGGTGGGTTCACGCTGCCCGAGCGCGCCTCGCAATCCGACGACCGGGAATGGAGCGTCGAGCTCCAGCAGTTCTCGGCCTTGTCTCCGACATCGTTGTTCGAAACGGCGGTCGACATCCGGAGCAGCCGGAGCGTCACGGTCCCGCTCAGCGATGCCGTGCAGATCAACGTCCTCGATGCGTTCCGCAGCGGCGGCGCGCAGAACCGGTCCAGCGCAACGCGACGCGATTTCGAGTTCAGCAGCCTGTATACGCGACTGGGCGAGACCCTCACCTTCAAGACCGGCATCGAGGGCAACTATCAGGACAACCAGTCCTTTTCCGAACAGAACTTCGGCGGTTCGTTCACGTTCTCGAACCTCGCGTCGTACGAGGCCGGCCAGGCGCTCAATTACCGGGTCACCCGCGGCGATCCGCTGCTCGAGGCCAGCCAGTTCGAAGCTTCGATCTTCCTGCAGAACGACATCAAGCTGACGCCGCGCGCCACGCTGATGCTCGGCATCCGGTACGACGCGCAAACCAACATCAGCGCGCGGGACAATCTCGCGCCGCGGGTGGGATTCGCGTACGCCGTCGGCCCGTCCTCGGTGATTCGCGCGGGCGCCGGGCTCTTCCACGGTCGCGTGGAGCTGCAGGTGGTGGAAACCCAGCGGCGCCTGGACGGCACGCGGCAGTTCGAGCTGATCGTGGACCGGGCGTCCTATCCGGATCCATTCCAGGCGGGCACGATTCGCAACACGCTGCCGTCCGTGCAGGTTCTCGACTCGAACCTCGACACCCCGAGCATCGGCATCGTGCACGCGTCATTCGAGCGGACGTTCTTGAGGACGTTGCTCGTCAGCGCCTCCTACGAGCACAACCGCGATCGTCGTCTGCGTTTCCGGAACCTCAACGCGCCGCTCCCCGGCCAGACGGTGCGGCCGGACCCGGCGCGCGGCAACATCCTGAACGTCGAGTCCTCCGGCGGCGCGGTCGGCAACACGATCCGGCTCGCCTATCGCCATCGGTTCAGCATCTTCAACATCTCGGCGACCTACTCGGGATCGCGAAGCTGGGACGACGTCGGCCCCGGCAACCCGTCGCTCCCGGCGAACAACTACGACCTGGAGGCGGAGTGGGGCCGGATTCCCACGCCCGTCCACCAGTTCAGCACCACTGTGAACACCCGGTTGCCGCTGGGGATTTTCCTGGCGAGCGTCGTCACCGCCAACAGCGGCCGTGCCTACACCATCACGACCGGCAGGGACGACAACAACGATACGCAGGTCAACGATCGGCCGCCAGGGGGCAAGCGGTTCGGCGAACGGGGTCCGGCGTTTCTCAGGAACGATTTCAACATCTCGAAGGCATTCTTCCTCGGCGCGGCTCCGGCCGGTGGAGGCGTGTCCCGGGCCAACGTCAACGTCTTCATCAACATGACCAATGCCTTCAACCGCACGAACCTCGGGCAGCCGTCCGGGGTGATGACCTCGCCGAATTTCGGCAAGTCCACCAGCGCGGAAAACCCTCGCGAGATCGAGGCGGGACTCAGGTTCCAGTTCTGAGCATCGACGATCTACGAGCTTGATCATCGACGACGTAGGGGCAAATCACCGGATAAATCGTTAGATCGCCAAGTCGTCGATCGTCGATAGTCGCCTATTTCACATACTTCCCGATAATCGGCGCCAGATCCTTCTTGACCTGCTCCGGGACGGCCTCGGGCCTCGTGATGATCGCCGTCGCCAGGGCATCCTGACAGGCGCACGCCCGCGTCGCCGGAAGGCTCGCGATGGCCTTGGCGATCGCCTGCTGAGCGGTCTTCGCGTTCTGCATCAGGTTGGCCACGATCATGTCGACGGTGACCGAATCGTGGTCGGGATGCCAGCAATCGTAATCGGTGACGAGCGCGAGCGTGGCGTAGCAGATCTCCGCTTCGCGGGCGAGCTTGGCTTCCTGGAGGTTCGTCATCCCGATCACGTCCATGCCCCACGACCGGTACAGCTTCGACTCCGCGAGCGTCGAAAACTGCGGCCCTTCCATGTTCACGTAGGTACCGCCCCGATGAACGGTCGCGCCCACCGACTGCGCCGAATCGGCCGCGATCTTCGAGAGATCGCCGCACAGCGGGTGCGCGAACGCGATGTGCGCGACCAGGCCCCTTCCGAAGAACGTGCTGATGCGTCCCCTGGTGCGATCGAAAAACTGATCCGGGATCAGGATGTCGAGCGGTTTGTACTCCTGCTTCAGGCTGCCGACCGCGCTGGCCGACAGAATCCGCTCCACCCCGAGCACCTTGAACCCGTAGATGTTCGCGCGGAAGTTCAGCTCCGACGGAAGCAGGCGGTGCCCGGCGCCGTGGCGGGCGAGGAACGCGGCCCGCTTTCCGCCGATCGTCCCGATCAGGTACGGGCCGGACGGCTCGCCGAACGGCGTGCTGATGCTTTTCTCTTCGCGATCGGTCAGCTCCGCCATGTCGTACAGGCCGCTGCCGCCGATGATGCCGATTTGAACTGTCATAGTGATCAGTAAGTCCTATTCAACACAAACGACGCACTCCTAGGCCCCGGCCCCCGTTACCGTGCGCTTCCCTTTCTCTTCCTGCAAATAGCCGGCGGCGAGCACGGGATCGTGCTCGAACAACACGAGCATCTGCTTCTCGATTGCCTCGGCGACGAACCGGTGCTTCGCCGCCATCGAATCCAGCGGAAACAGGTCGTACCCCATCACCCACACGTCCGGCAGATGCGCCGTGGTCGGAATCAGGTCCGCCACGAATGCGGCGGTTTTGCCGGCCGATTCGAGGAGCACCATCTGATGGTGCGGCGTATGGCCCCCCGTCAGCCGCACCTTCACACCAGGCATGATCGTCACATCGTCGTCCACCAACTGCAGGACTCCCGCCTCCGCCAGCGGGACATAATTATCGAGCAGGTAGCTGGCGCGGGTTCGCACGTTCGGATGGGTCGCGTCCTCCCACTCGCCGCGCCTGACGATGTACTGCGCGCGGGGAAAGCGGGGGCGGATGCGGCCGCCGGCGTCGCGGACGGTGAAGCCGCCGGCATGATCGAAATGCAGGTGCGTGGCGAGCACGATCTCGATGTCGTCGAGTCCGAGCCCCGCCTCTGCGAGGGTGTGTTCGAGATGCCGGCTGCGCTCCACTCCGTAGATCTCGTGGAACTTCTCGCTCTCCTTGTCGCCCATTCCGGCGTCAATGATCATCGTCCTTGCCCCACGAACCACCAGTGGGCGCATGCTCAGAAGTATCCGGTTGCGCTCGTCCGGCGGCGCCTTCTGCGACCACATCGTCCTGGGGATGACGCCGAACATCGAGCCGCCGTCCAGGCGGAAGAAGCCGTCGCTGAGCGAGATGAGCTCAAGATCCCCGACGGCGTACCGTTGAATTGCTGATTGCTGATTGCTGATTGCTGATTGATTGGCGATTGTCGACTGCTTGAGCTCGACGAGCACGCCTTGCGCGCTCGATGGGTGGATGAACGCGATGAGCGCACCGCCGGCACCGGGTCGCGGCTGATCGTCGATGAGGCTGGCGCCGCGGGCCTTCAGCCGGGCCAGCGCGGCGTGAATGTCGTCGACGCGCAGCGTGATGTGATGAATGCCAGGGCCGCGCTTCTCGATGAACTTAGCGATTGGCGACTCCGGCGACGTTGCCACGAGCAGCTCGAGACTCGACTGTCCGACCGGCACGAAGCGCGCCTGCACCTTCTGGCTCGGCACCTCCTCGGGCGCTTCGATCTCGAGCCCGAGGGCATCGCGATAGAAACGGAGCGCGCCTTCGAGATCCTTCACCGCGATGCCGATGTGATCGAGGGTAGCCTTCATTGTGATGATCTTCGATCTACGATCTGGCGACCTTTCGATCTATTCGTAGATCGATAAAATCGCCAAATCATCAGATCGACCATAACGTGCGCTCACAGGCCTTCGGCAAGGACACGCGCCACCAACCCATCCGCCGCCGTATATGGATCGAGCTCGCGCGCGGCGATCCGGTCCACCATCCCGGCGAGCTCGCCAGGCTTCAGGATCTCCCGTTCCAGGCGATCCATGAATCGTTGCATCACGAGCTCGCGCAGCCTGAACTCGCTGCGCCGCAGCCGCCGCGCGACTTGTGTCGGCCCGGACTGCGCCCGGAAGCGCCACAGCGTGTCCACCACCTCCGCCACGCCCACGCCGCTCGTCGCAATCGTCTTCAGGACGGGGGGCCGCCATTTGGCGCTCGCGGCGTTCCCGGCGTTCTCGGCGTTCCCGGCGTTTTCTCCAGGGTCCACCTGCTGCAGCGACAGGCTCGATTCGATGGTCGCGACGAGGCGGTCCGCGCCCTCCATATCGGCCTTGTTGATCACGAAGACGTCGGCGATCTCCATGATGCCTGCCTTGAGCGCCTGCACATCATCGCCTGCGCCGGGCACCAGCGTCACAATCGAGACGTCGGCCAATCTGATGACGTCGACTTCGTCCTGCCCGACGCCGACGGTCTCGATGATGATCACGGTCTTTCCCGCCGCATCGAGCACCAGCGCGGCATCGGCGGTCGCGCGGGCGAGCCCGCCAAGGTGTCCGCGCGTCGCCATGCTGCGGATGAACACGCCGGCGTCGGCCGCGTGTCGCTGCATGCGCAGCCGGTCGCCGAGCACTGCGCCGCCGGTGAACGGACTGGTGGGATCGACGGTCAGCACCCCGACCGTGTCGCCGCGGCCGCGGATATCGGCGATCAGCCTGTCCACGAGCGTGCTCTTCCCCGCGCCGGGCGGGCCGGTCACGCCAACCAGATAGGCGCGGCCGGTGCCGCTGAAAATCCCCCGCACGAGCGGCGCCGCCTCCGCGGTTTCGTTCTCAATCACCGAAATCGCGCGCGCAATCGCCCGCACGTCGCCCGCCAGCACGCGCCCGGCCAGCGTCACGGAGCGTCAACCGCGGAGAGCAGCTGACGCGCGATCACCAGCCGCTGGATTTCGCTGGTGCCTTCGCCGATCGTCGTCAGCTTGACGTCGCGGAAGAACTTTTCCGCCGGGTAGTCCTTCACGAACCCGTAGCCGCCGTGGATCTGCACGCAGTCGTCGGCGGCTTTCACCGCAATCTCGCTGGCGTAGAGCTTCGCCATCGCCGATTCGAGCGTCGTGCGTCCGGCCCGATCCTTGAGGTAAGCCGCGCGGTAGGTCAGCAGCCGCGCCGCCTCGATGCGCGTGGCGTTGTCGGCCAGCTTCCATTGAATCGCCTGAAAGCTGCCGATCGGCTTCCCGAATGCCTTGCGCTCGCGGGCGTAGCGAAGCGCCGCCTCGTATGCCCCCTGCGCGAGGCCGACGGCGAGCGCGGCGATGCCGATACGGCCCGCATCGAGCACCTGCATCGTGTCGATGAAGCCGTGGCCCTCCTTGCCCAGCAGGTGATCGGCGGGAACCCGGCAGTTCTCCAGGATCACCTCGCTCGTTTCGCTTGCCCGCATGCCGAGTTTGTCTTCCTTCCTGCCGGCCGAGAAGCCTGGCGTGCCCTTCTCGACGATGAAGGCCGATACGCTCTTGCTGCGGGGGGCGTGCCCTTCGACTGGCGAATGGGTCAAGGGACGGCCGGCGGTGACAGCCATTACAACGAGCACATCGCCGACGCTGCCGTGGGTGGTGAAGGCCTTCGCTCCATTCAGCACCCAGCCGCCGTCCGCCTTCACCGCCGTCGTCCGCATGGCCGCGGCATCGCTGCCGGAGGTCGACTCCGTCAGGCCCCACGCGCCGATCTTCTCGCCGCGCGCCAGCGGCACGAGATACTGCTGTTTTTGCTGCTCGGTGCCGAAGAGCGCGATGTGGCCGGCACACAGCCCATTGTGGGCGGCCACCGACAAGGCGACGGCGGGATCGACCCGGGCCAGCTCTTCGATGCAGATGCAGTAGTCGATGGCGGACATGCCGGCGCCGCCGTACTCCTCGGGAAACTGAATACCCATGAGTCCCAGGGCGGCGAGCCGGGGCAGCAGTTCAAGGGGAAAGTGCTGGGCCTGATCCCACTCGCGCACATGCGGTTGGATTTCGGTCTCGGCGAACTCACGGACGCTGCGGCGCAGCAGTTCCTGCTCCGCGGTCAGACGAAAGTCCATCGGCGCTCAGATTCTACTATCATGGCTCGATGAGGCCGATCCGCGCGGTCGCAACGGGCGTCATCCTGCTTGCCCTGTCCCCCGCTTCGGTCGGTGCCGATGCGACCGCCTTCATCGGCGCGAATACCACGCCCTCCAACCGGACCGTGAAAGGCGCGGCCGTGGGCTTCGGTCTGCTGATCGTCGCGTTCGAGTTCGAGTACGCAACCACGAACGAGGATGTGGACCTGCCGGCGTCGCCGGCGCCGGCGCTGAAGACCGGCATGGGGAACGTCCTGCTTCAGACGCCGGTCCCGATTTTCAGGCTTCAGCCGTATTTCACGACTGGTGCCGGCCTGTTTCGCGAGACGCTTGGATCGCACGAGGAGACCAGCTGGGGCACGAATGTCGGCGGCGGCGTGAAGGTGTCGCTGGCGGGTCCGCTGCGGCTGCGCATGGACTATCGCGTGTTCAGGCTGGCAAGCGGTGCGCTGTACTCGCCAGCGCACCGCCTCTACGCAGGACTGAATCTGTCGTTCTGAAACTTGCTACTGGCCGAAGTTCGCCGTCGTGGTCAGGTTGATGATCGCCTGGCCGCTGTAGGAGTCGGCGAGCGTCTTATAGATCGCCGCGGCTTCCGCTGGAAATCCCTCGGTGAGGATCTGCGACACGCTGTATTCGTTGCCTTTGCTGACCGGATCGATGATCCACACATACAGCACCGCTCCACCCGGACCCGGCTCCGCAGCCTTGTAGATCTTCCAGCCGTTCGCCTGTGCCTTGCGTTCGGGCTTCTCACTCTTGAGGAGCGCTTCCTTGACCTTCGCCACGACGCTCTCGAAATCCGCCGTCTTGTCGGCCTTGATGTAGTTGAGCACCAGCGCTGCGTCCCCGGCGAAGCTGAACGGGCTCGCTTTCGTCTCCGCTTGGGCGGCTGGGGCAGGCTGCGCCGCCCGAACGATGTCCGCCGAGAGCACGCCGGCGACCAATCCCAATGTCATGCAACAAATCATGCCGCGCCGACCCACGACTGCCGGCCTCACGAGCGATCGAACCATCATGGCCTCCTTGAACAAACAAAAGAACGATACTCTAGCCCAAACGACCGCTCAAGAGCTAGACGAAAGTAGTCATGTCAAGAGCTAGACGAAAGTAGTCATGACTTCGTGAGCAAGAAGCATTCCCTGACGCGTCAGCCACATCCGGGCGCCCTCCCGGCGCAACAGGCCCGCCAGAAGAAACGGTTCCAGTTCGCGGCCGTATCGAGCCCAGACGTCCACGCCGTAAACGGCACGAATCGCGTCGAGACTTACGCCGTCCGTCAGGCGCAGCCCCGTGAACAGCGCATCACCCAGACGCTCCTCGGTCGAGAGCGGCCGGTGGTCCATTCCAGGCGACTGAGCACCCTCCACCCGACTGGCGTACTCCTCTGTGGACGCGACATTTTTCCACCGGACAGCCCCGCGGGTCGAGTGCGCGCCGCAGCCGAAGCCGAGCCACTCCCCGTCGGACCAGTATTTCAGGTTGTGCCGCGATCGCCGTCCGGGGCGAGCCACGTTGGAGATCTCGGTACTGTTCGTATCCCGCCGTCTCCAGCCGCTCCATGGCCGTCACGTACATCGCCGCCACGTCTTCGTCCGGCGCCTGGGACCACTTGGCCCGCGCCATCTCGTCCCGGAGCGGCGCATTCGGATAGACCTCCAACATATAGAGCGAGAGGTGGTCCGGACCGAGCGCGATGGAGGCGTCGACTGATTCGAGCCATTGGGCGACCTGCTGTCCGGGCAGCCACATCATCAGGTCGAGGCTGAGGTTGTCGAAGCCCGCGGCCCGGGCTTCGCCCACCGCGGCCCGTGCCCGATCCGCCGTGTGCAGGCGCGAGAGGCGCCGCAATTCCGCGTCCCTGAATGATTGGACACCGAAACTGAGACGATTGACACCAGCGGCCCGAAAGCCCTCGAGCCGCGCCCGATCCACGCTTTCGGGGTTGGCCTCGAGCGTGATCTCGCTGTCTCCGGCAAGATCAAAAGAGGCCCGGCATGCGCCGATAATCCGGCCGATTTCGTGCGGCTCGAGCAGCGAGGGAGTGCCGCCGCCGAAATAGATCGTGTCGGCCGAATCCCACTTTTCTTCCACTGGCGCTGGGGCCCCACCCCCAGCGCGAACTGACGCTGACGCCTCACCTCGGATTTGCTTGTCCTCGGCTCGGCGTGGCCGCAGGCGCTCCCCTGCCGCCATTCCCGCCATTCCTGCCTCTCCCGCCCTCTCAATCTCCGCGACGAGCGCCTCGACATACCGCGCCTTCAGCGCTCCATCGAAGAGACCCCGGTTGAAATTGCAGTAGTTGCAGATGGCGGAGCAGAAGGGAACGTGGACGTACAAGCCGAGCATTGTTGATTTCTGATTGGTGATTGATGATTGATTGGTGATTGGCTGATTCGCCAGTTCCATCAAGTCAATCAATCATCAATCAACAATCCGCAATCATCAATTCTACAATCCCGCCCGTCCCCCTGGCCACTTGAGGTCTGCCTTCCCGTCGCGCGCCGCTGGCTGCCGCAACTGGGCGCGCGCGGGCCCCGAGGCGCGGGACGGCAGCTTGCGGCGCGGCTGGCTCTTCCAGAGCTTGTAGAGGTCCTCGGCGTCTGCGTTGGGCGGAAGCTCCCGGTAATCGGGACCGTCGTACTCCAGGAATTCGCACATCTCCCGGAGGCGCGAGTGAAGCCGGAAGCCCACTCGCACCAGGAGCGAGTTCATGTCTTCGTCGCGATCGGGAATGTCCTCGTAGTTCGAAGTGAAAATCGTCGGCAGCTTCGCGTTGTACCGCGAGTTGACGATCACGTTCATCGTCTCCTCAACCCAGTCGGTCGGCCGTTCCGCGCCGAGATCGTCGAGGACCAGCAGCTCGGCTTCCATGACCGGCCGTATGATGTCCATCTCGGCCGTCCTGGTGACGGAGTTGTAGGTGCTGCGGATCTGGGTCAGCAGGCCTCGGGTGTCGTCGTACTTCGCCACGACGCCGGTGGTTCGCACGGCCTGCTTCAACGCGGAGATGGCGAGGTGCGTTTTCCCGATGCCGGGCGGTCCGATGATCAGCAGTCCCTTGTCGACGACAGGAAAGCTGTCGGCAAACCGCTTGGCCGCAGCCACCGCATTGAGCAGCTTGTCGTTGGGATACGTGAGGAAGTTCGCGAAATCGCAGCGCTCGTACCGGGGCGGGATGTTCGCATCGGCGAGGCGCTTGTGGCCGACCTGATCGCGCCAGCAATCACAGCGCGCAACCCGGTGGCTTCCATTGTCCTCGACCGGCTTCCAGCCGGTGCCGTCGCAGTGCGGGCAGACCATCAAGGCAAAAGTGAAATGGCAGAAGGCAAATGGAGTACAACGAAGTCTACTCCTTTTTTCTTCTCATTCACTTCTGACTTTTGACTTTCAAATTTTCACCGTGCTCGGGCGTCGCCCGCACGAGATCGGTCGGCGACGATTTCACGAGCGCGGTCGACAGGCGCTGCTCCCAGTCGTCGAGCCCGCGCGCCAACTCGTGCTTGACGTATGCCATGAACTCGTTGACCTCGCGCTGCATGAGCTCGATTTTCCGGCGCATGTTGAGGATGATCTCGACGCCGGCGAGGTTCACGCCGAGATCTCGGGTAAGTGACAGAATCGTCTCGAGCTGCTCGAGATCCTCTTCGGAGTAGAGACGGGTGTTCCCTTCCGTGCGCGACGGCTTGAGAAGCCCTTCGCGCTCGTACAAGCGCAGCGTCTGCGGGTGGATGTTGTACTTCTGCGCCACCGCGCTGATCATGTAATACGCCTGGCCGGGTTTCTTCATGGTCCTGCAAAGCTCCACCACGGAGGACGCGGAGGACACAGAGGTCAGTCGGGGTCCAAGACTGTTCCTCCGTGTCCTCTGTGTCCCCCGTGGTAGCTATTTCATGTGATAGATAGTCGTCAGCTCTTTCCGCACGTCTTCCCCATTGATTCGCCCGAACTCCCTCAACAGCTCCTTCGATCGCTCGTCCAGCACCTTCGGCAGGACCAGCCTCGCCTCGACGACCAGGTCGCCGCGGCGCGCGTCGCGGGGCGACGGGACGCCGCGATCCCGCAGCCGGAACCGCTGGCCCGACTGCGTCCCCGGCGGCACGCGCAGCCGCACCGGGCCGTCGAGCGACGGCACTTCGATCCTGGCGCCGAGGGCCGCCTCGTGAACCGCGATCGGCATCGTGACGTGCAGATCGTCTCCTTCACGATGGAACAGGGGATGCGGCTCGACGTGGACGGTGATATAGAGATCGCCGCTCTCGCCGCCATCGCGCCCGACATGGCCCTTGCCGGGCACCCTGATCCGCGCCCCGTCGGCGAGGCCGGCGGGCACGTTCAGTACGAGCGCCTCGGTGCGCATTTCGATCTGCTGCCCCCCGCAGGTGCCGCAGCGCGAGCGGCGCTGACGCCCCGCGCCACCGCACTGCGGGCAGGTCCGGGAAAACACCATGTGCCCGCGCGTCGACTTGACGGTCCCGACGCCCGAACACGAGAGACAGTGCGTCTCGGCCACCTGCTGCCAGCCCGGCGCCGCGGCACGTGCGGCAGTGCTCCTGCCGCGTCACGGTCAACGGGTGCTCGCCTCCGCGAACCGCCGCTTCGAACGCGATCGTAATCGTTTGATGGAGGTCGGCGCCCCTGACGGCGTTTGCGTCCTGGCGCCGCGCGTCCCGCTGATCCAGCACGTCGGCGAAGAGATCGCCGAAGGTCGGGGCCGACGACCCGCTTACGCTGGCCGAAAAGTCGAACCCCTCGAATCCGTAGGGCGCCGGCTCGACCGGCGCGGTGGCGGAGCCGGTCGAGTCGTAGCGGCACCGGCGATCGGGATCGATCAGCGTCTCGTAGGCTTCCGCGATCTGACGGAACTGCGCCTCCGCCAGCCGATCGCCCGGGTTGATGTCCGGGTGGTACCTCCGGGCAAGGCGCTTGTAGGCGCGCTTGATCTCGCCGAGGCTGGCCGCCCGTTCCAAGCCGAGGAGAATGTAGAAATCCATGTCTGAATTGCTGATTTCTGATTGATGACTGCTGATTGATGCTCGGAAGAAATCATCAATCAACAATCAACAATCAGCAATTCACCCCGCGTTACTGCTTCCCCTCGTCCACCACCTCTGCGTCGATGACGTCGCTCTTTGCGTCCGCCCCGCCTGCGGCACCGCCGCCCGCCGCGGCATCGCCAGCCCCGCCCGCCGCTCCGGCGCCGGGCTGTCCCTGGCGGTACATCGCCTCGGCCGCCTTGTGCTGCGCCGTCATCAACTGCTCCAACGCGCGCTCGATCGCGGACGCATCCGCGCCTTCGATCGCCTTCTTGACCCCTTCCATCGCGGTTTCGATCGCCGCCCGGTCCGTCGCGCTGATCTTCTCCCCCATGTCCTTGAGCATGCGCTCGGCGCCGTATACGGCCTGATCGGCCTTGTTACGCGTTTCGATCTCCTCGCGGCGCTTGCGGTCGTCCTCGGCGTGCGCCTCGGCCTCCTTCATCATGCGCTCGACCTCGTCCTTGGCGAGGCCGCTCGAGGCCGTGATCGTGATCTTCTGCTCCTTGCCGGTCCCGAGATCCTTCGCCGAGACGTTGACGATGCCGTTGGCGTCGATGTCGAACGTCACCTCGACCTGCGGCACGCCGCGCGGGGCCGGCGGCAGCCCGATCAGATGGAACCGGCCGAGCGTGCGGTTGTCGCGCGCCAGCGGGCGCTCGCCCTGCAGCACGTGCACCTCGACGCTCGTCTGGTTGTCGGCCGCCGTCGAGAAAATCTCGCTCTTGCGCGTTGGTATCGTCGTATTCCGCTGAATCAGCGTCGTCAACACGCCGCCGAGCGTCTCGATCCCCAGCGAGAGCGGCGTCACGTCGAGAAGCAGCAGGTCTTTCACCTCGCCCGCCAGGACGCCGGCCTGCACCGCCGCGCCGACGGCGACCACCTCGTCCGGGTTGACGCCCTTGTGCGGCTCCTTGCCGAACAACTCCTTGACGATCGCCTGGACCTTCGGGATGCGCGTCGAGCCGCCGACGAGCACGACCTCATCGATCTTCGACAGGTCGACGCCCGCGTCCGCGAGCGCCTGCTTGGTCGGCCCGACCGTCTTCTGCAGGAGATCCTCGACCAGCTGCTCGAACTTGGCGCGCGTCAGCTTCATCTGGAGGTGCTTGGGACCGCTCTGATCGGCGGTGACGAACGGCAGGTTGATGTCGGTTTCCATCACCGTGGAAAGCTCCATCTTCGCCTTCTCCGACGCTTCCTTCAGGCGCTGCAGCGCCATGCGGTCCTTGCCGAGATCGATGCCGTCGGTCTTCTTGAACTCGGTGATGATCCAGTCGATGATCCGCTGGTCGAGGTTGTCGCCCCCGAGGTGGGTGTCGCCGTTGGTGGCCTTGACCTCGACCACGCCTTCGCCGACCTCGAGAATCGAGATGTCGAACGTCCCGCCGCCGAAGTCGTAGACGGCGATCGTTTCGTCTTTCTTCTTGTCCAGTCCGTAGGCCAGCGCCGCGGCGGTCGGCTCGTTGACGATGCGGGCCACCTCGAGGCCGGCGATGTGCCCGGCGTCTTTCGTCGCCTGCCGCTGGGCGTCATTGAAGTACGCCGGCACCGTGATGACGGCCTTGGTGATCGGCTGTCCGAGGTATTCCTCGGCCGCCTGTTTCAGCTTCTGGAGAATCATCGCGGCGATCTCCGGCGGCGAGTATTCCTTCCCCTGAGCATTCACCCGTGCGTCGCCATTGCTGGCACGAACAACCGATACGGCACCATCTTCATCTCTTCGTTGACCTCGTCGAACTTCCGGCCCATGAAGCGCTTGATGGAGAAGATGGTGTTCTCGGGGTTGGTCACGGCCTGTCGTTTGGCCACCTGGCCCACCAGCCGCTCGCCGGTCTTGGCGAAGGCGACCACCGATGGCGTCAGCCGTCCCCCTTCGGGATTGGTGATCACCACGGGTTCCCCGCCTTCCATGACAGCGACGACCGAGTTCGTGGTGCCGAGGTCGATGCCGATAATTTTGCTCATTGAATCCTCTCGATGAACGGTGGGCCTGATGCTGGCCTAAGTATAAAACTTGAGTCTATTGTAGTCAAAGTCAGCCGTGACGGGACGACCAGGCAGAACGTAGGGCGGGACCCTATTGGGTCCGCCGACGCGTTGCGCCGGGCCCAATAAGGCCCGGCCTACGTCTGATAAGGCCCGGCCTACGTCTGATGGGGGACCGTGGCTCATTGCCGCGCGTTAAGATAGGCAGAAGTGCCACACGTCGTTGTCCGCTTCGCACGACACGCCGGACTGGTCGCGCTGTTTGTCGCCGCCGCGACGGCCGGCACGTTGAGCGGCGTGATCTTCGCGTATGCCGGGGACCTTCCGCAGATTTCCGCGCTCGACGATTACACACCCAGCACGATCACCCGCGTCTACGCGGCCGACAAGCAGCTGATCGGCGAGTTCGCAACCCAGCGGCGCGTGATCGTCGGCCACGACGAGATCAACCCGCTGCTGCGGCAGGCGATTATCGCGACCGAAGACACGGCCTTCGACAGCCATTTCGGCATCAACCTCTGGCGCATCGGCGCGGCCATGATCACCGACATCATCGAGATGCGGCGCGCGCAGGGCGCCAGCACGCTGACGCAGCAGCTCGCCCGCAATCTCAAGGAGCAGTTCGGGCTCACCTCGAAAAGCGAGGAGACCTTTTCCGACTCCCTCGAGCGGAAGGTGAAGGAGCTGATTCTCGCGGTCCAGATCGAGAAGCGCTACACCAAGCGCGAGATCTTCACGATCTACTGCAATCAGATGTACCTGGGCCACGGCGCGTACGGCGTCGAAGCGGCGTCGCGCCTGTATTTCGGCAAGTCGAACCAGCAGCTCGCGCTCGAGGAAGCCGCCCTCATCGCCGGCATTTTCCAGACGCCCGAGCGGCAGAGCCCGTTCGTCGACATGAAGCGCGCCGTCGCGCGGCGCAACATCGTCCTGCAGCGTATGGCCGACGAGGGCTACATCACCCAGGAGGTGGCCAACGACGCCAAGGCCAAGCCGATTGTCACGCGAGGACAGCCCAACCAGCCGCCGGGGATCGCGCCGCACTTCGTCGAGGAGATTCGCAAACACCTCGAGCAGGAGTACGGCGCCAAGATGCTCTACGAGGGCGGCCTGTCGGTGACGACGACGCTCGATGCGACGCTGCAGCGGGCGGCGAACGCGGCCGTCGAAAGCGGCCTTCGCAGGCTGGACAAACGGCGCGGCACCTACCGGCGCCCGCAGCGCAACGTCGTCGGCGAAGGCCATTCGATTGATGCGTTCGCGGACGAACGCTGGAACCGTCCTGTGGCCGCTGGCGACGTCGTGCCTGGTGTGGTCGTCACGGCGCCCGCGAGCGGCGCGGCGCGGATTCGGGTCGGGCGCTATCAGGCCGACCTGGCGCGCGAGGGCTTCGCCTGGACGCGGCGCACGTCGGCGGCCGCGCTCTTCAAGACGGGCGATCTCATAGACGTTCGGGTCGTCAAGATTGATGATGCGGCCGGGACCGCCGAGGTCGCGCTCGAGCAGACGCCGGTCGCCGAAGCCGCGCTCGTGGCGATCGACAATCGGACCGGGCAGATTCGGGCGATGGTGGGCGGCTGGAGCTTCGCCCGCAGTAAGTTCAACCGGGCGGTGCAGGCGTACCGTCAGCTCGGATCGACCTTCAAGCCGGTCGTTTACACCACCGCGATCGACCGCGGGTTCACGTCAGCGTCCATGCTCGTTGACGAGCCGGTCAGCATCCCGCTCGGTCCGGGTCAGAAGGATTACGAACCGCAGAATTACGATCACAAGTTCGAAGGGCCGGTCACGCTGCGCCACGCGCTCGAGGACTCCCGCAACGTTCCAGCCGTCAAGCTCATGGAGGCCATCAGCCCGAAGAGCGTCGTCGATTTCGCCCGCCGCTTCGGCTTCAGCCAGAGCTATCCGCCATATCTCTCCATGGCGCTGGGCGCCGGCGACGGCACACTGCTCGAGGTCACCAGCGCCTATACGGTGTTTCCGAACCAGGGCGTGCGGATGAAGCCGTTCGACATCCTCGCAGTGCAGGACCGCGAGGGCAATCTGCTCGAGGAGAACCGCTCCGAGGCAGTCGGCGTCATCCGTGCGGACACCGCGTTCGTGATGACCAACCTGCTGCGCGGCGTGGTGCAGCGGGGCACCGGGGCGTCCGCTGCGAGCCTCGACTGGCCGCTGGCGGGCAAAACCGGGACCGTCGACGACAATACCGACGCCTGGTTCGTGGGATTCGACCCGGACATCACGGTCGGGGTCTGGGTTGGCCTCGACGAAAAGAAGCCGCTCGGAGGAAACGAAACAGGGGCCGTCGCCGCGTTACCGATCTGGATGGATTTCATGAAGGCCTATATCGGCGGCCGCGACCGGAGCAATCCGCCGACGTTCGAGGCGCCCGCGAACATCGTGTTTCTCTCGGTGGATCAGTCCACCGGTGCCGTCCTGCCGCCGGACACCACCGGTGGCGTGTACGAGGCGTTCATCGCCGGCACTCAGCCTGGCGGCCTCACGCGATAGAGCGCGGCCGAGGCCTCAGGGATCCGAAGCGCGAGGGTAACGATCAGAAAGCACAGGCCGTAGGCGCCGAGGACCGAGACCGCCACTAAAACAGGGTGCACCGGGGGCAGCGCCAGCTTCATCGCCCACGCCACTCCTCCCGCGGCCATCGCCGATCCCCAGAGTTTTACTGCGTATAGTGCGGGGACTCCCGTGCTGCCAATCCTCTCGCTCAACGTCCGGCGCAGCAGCAGCATCTCGATCCAGCCGGTCAATCCAGCCGAGACCGCCAGACCGGCCGCCCCCCACATGGCTGGAATTCCGAGCCATCGCGGCAGTGGTATCGCGAAGAGGTACCCGAGCACGACACCGAGCGTGACCCGGACGACGGCATATCGGAGGGGGGTCCTCGTGTCGCGCAGCGCGTAGTAAGTAGAGGAGTACAGCCGGCCGAGCGTCGACGGCAGGAGGCCGATTGCCGACCCGGCCAGAATGGCCCACACGTAGAGGGTGTCCGCGCGGTCGAAACGCCCGGTCTCGAAGACGGCCGCCGCGATCACGTCCCCGAGCGCGATGAATGCCACCGCCGAGGGGACGACGAAAAAGGCGATCTGGCGAAGGCCGGCGTCGAGACGCCGCCGCAGGACATCGGCGACTCCAGGATCCGCGCCCGCCGCTCCTGGAATCGCGGAACCGCCAGGCGCCGATGCTATCGCCGACAACGCGGGAAGCTCCGAGGCCGAGACGGACATGCCGAACAGACTGATCGGCAGCGTGTATAGAAGTTGCGCGTTCATCAGCCCGGCGACGGCGCCCGTCGGCAGAAGGCTGGCCAGCAGCGTGTCCACGTACGCGCTGATCTGAACGACCCCGCGGCTGACGAACGACGGCACGAAGTTGCGGATGACTTCGCGCACGTGCCTGCGCAGATTCACGTCCGTCCGCACCTCGAGCGCGACCGCGGGGGACAACCGCAGGCCGGGCGCCACGCGCAGCACCGCGGGAAACTGCACGGCACACTGCAGCGCGCTCCCCGCCACCGATCCCCACGCCAGGAATACTGCCAGACGGGGCAGCGTCGCCTGGTCGCCGAACACGACGAGCGTGGCGATCATCGCGGCGTTCCACATCACGGGGGCGGTATATGAGAGCAGAAACCGGCGATGGCTGTTGAGCACGCCAAGGCACCACGCCGACAGCACCAGCAACCCGGCGCCCGGAAACAGGATGCGCACGAGCTGAATCGTCAGTGCGCGCTGACCGCCGTCGAACCCCGGGGCGATGAGATCGATGAGCATTGGCGTGGCCAGAACGCCGGCCAGGACGATCGCGCTCACCACCAGCGCGAGGATCGACAGGACGGCGCCGGCAACGCGGTCGGCATCGCGCCGGCCATCCTGTGCGACGAGCGACGCGTAGACCGGGATGAACGACGCCGACAGGGCGCCTTCGCCGAACAGATTCTGGAGAAGGTTGGGAATGCGGAACGCCGCGCTGAAGGCGTCGGCTTCGGCGCCGAGACCGAAGTAGTGGGCGAAGACACGCTGCCTGATCAGACCGGTCAGCCGCGTCAGCAGGATGCCAGTCCCGACCAGGAACGCAGAACGTCCAGTAGACCGCTCAAGTCTCAAGCCTGAAGTCTCAAGTCAGAACGGAGCGTTTTGAGCCTTGAGACTTGCAACTCGAGACTTAGTCCCTATCATCGTCCTCCGCCGCCGGTTCGCCCAGCGTCCCGCTCGACTTCTGCATCAGATAGGTCTTGATGAAATGATCGATGTCGCCCTCGAGCACACGCTCGGGGTCGCCCACCTGTTCCTTGGTGCGGTGATCCTTCACCATCTGATAAGGCGCCAGCACGTAACTGCGGATCTGGCTTCCGAAGGCGATATCCTTCTTGGCCCCGCTGATCTGGTTCAGCCTGGCCTGCTGCTCTTTCAGTTTCAAGTCGTACAGCCGCGCCTTGAGGACTTTCATCGCCGAGTCGCGGTTGCGGTGCTGCGATCGCTCGTTCTGGCAGGAGACGACGATCCCGGTCGGGAGGTGCGTCAGGCGGACGGCAGAGTCGGTGACGTTGACGTGCTGGCCGCCGGCGCCACTTGATCGGTAGGTATCGATCCGCAGGTCGTTCTCGTCGATCTCCACGTCGACATCCTCCGGAAGCTCCGGCCAGACGTAGACGGAGGCGAACGAGGTATGGCGGCGCGCTGCCTGATCGAACGGAGAGATTCGAACGAGGCGGTGGACGCCGGCTTCGGCCGACAGCAATCCGTAGGCGTAGTCTCCGGAAACGGTCAGCGTCGCGCTCTTGAGCCCCGCTTCGTCGCCAGGCTGATAGTCGATCATCTCGCGCTTGAAGCCGCGCCGCTCCGTCCAGCGGAGGTACATCCGCAGGAGCATTTCCGCCCAGTCCTGTGATTCCGTACCGCCGGCGCCGGGATGGATCGCCACGATCGCGTTCCTGCGATCGTGCTCGCCCCCGAGCATCTTCTTGATCTCGCCGGCCTGTACTTCCTGTTCGAGTCCGTCGAGCGCCTGGCCGAGCTCCGCTTCTACCGGCTCGCCCGCTCCGGCCCATTCGACCAGCACGGCGAGATCGTCGTTGCGCTTCGTCAGCGACGTCACGAGCTCGCGATCCTGCTCGAGCCGGCGGCGTCGCTGCAGGACCTTCTGCGCTTCAGCCTGATCCTTCCAGAAGTCGGGCGCGGAGGCGCGCGCCTCGAGACGAGCTAGTTCCTCGGCCGGGTGGGCGGCTTCAAAGATGACTCCGCAGATGAGAGGCGCGCTTGCTCAGATCCTCGTAGCGGTGCATCAACTCGTCGACAGTCGGCATTCAGGCTCCTGGCTCTGGGCTCTGGCTCTGGGCTCTTCGCATTGGCTGGGCCAGAGCCAAGAGCCCCGAAGTCCGGAGCCCGCTCATTGTACACGCCGTCTTGTGACCACGACGAGCGCGAGGGTGACCACGACCGAAGCGTAGGCCACGACGTCTCCCACGCGCGTATACAGCGTCGTCGTCTGCAGGAACCGTGCGTCACCTACCAGGACGGCCGGCTCGTCAATCGTGGTCCGGGCGAGGACCCGCCCGTAGGGATCGACGATGCCGCTGATTCCGGTATTGGCGGACCGGACCAGGTAGCGCCCGCCCTCGATGGCGCGCATCGAGGCTTGCGCAAAATGCTGGTACGGAGCTGAGGTGTTTCCGAACCATGCGTCGTTGGTGATCGTCGTCAGCAGCTCGCTCCCGCGCAGGACGAACTGGCGCACCAGATTGGGATACACGATCTCGTAGCAAATCGCCGTGCTGATCAGATGCCCACCGACCGGCAGCACGACCGGATCCTCGCCGGCCGAGAAATCCGAGACCGCCTCGACGAGCGGCGCGGCGAAGAAGAGAACCCGCTTGAAGGGGACGTACTCGCCGAACGGCACCAGGTGCATCTTGCGGTACACGCCGCCGGTCGATCCGTCTTCGCGAATGAGAAATGCCGAGTTGTAGTACCTGGTCGGCACGCCGCTGTCGATCTGGTCGCTGCCGAAGAGCAGCGGAACCCGGGACTGCTTTGCCAGGGCGCGGAGGAGGTCCGAGGCGGCGCGATCGCGGGCTTCATCGAAATAGAATGGCGTCGACGATTCAGGCCACAGCACGAGTCCGGCGCCGCGGTCGATCGCCTGTCGCGTCATCGCCAGATAGTTCTGGAAAATGGCCGCGCCCCGGTCCGGATTCCACTTGTCGGCCTGGTCGATGTTTCCCTGAATCAGTCCCACGCGGACGGGATCGCCGGCGCGCGTCCATTCGGCATTGGACACACGGCGGCCGCCCCACACGCCGACGATCAGGATCAGGATGGCGACGAGAGCCGCCGGCCGCAGCCGATCCGCTTCGCGGCGGGGCCACGACCCAGTGCGCCGCCACGGCGCTCGCGCTGGCGACCAGCATCGACACGCCGTAGACGCCAAACAGGCTCGCGAGCTGCGCCATCGGCAGCACTTCCGCCTGACTGTACCCGAGCAGCACCCAGGGGAAGCCGGTCAGGATATACGTCCGTCCCAGCTCGGTCGCGACCCACACCAGCGGAGCCACAGCCAGCGCGCGTGCACCGAACGCAACAAGGCCGCGGCCCATTACCACGGCGAACACGGCAGGAAACAGGGCAAGATACGCGACGAGCGCCGCGTTGAGGATGACCGCCACCCACGCCGGGAGGCCGCCGTAGAGGGCCATGACCCGGGTGAGCCAATACAACGTCCCGGTAAAGTAGACCACGCCCGTTGTCAGGCCGAGCAGGAAGGCCCTGCGCGTCGTCGGTTTGCCGCCAGCCAGGGCGACGAGCAGCGGCGCGAGCGCAAGCCAGCTGAATGCGGGATGGCCGAACTTCGGGAAACTGAGCGCGAGGAGGACGCCAGAGGCGAGTGCTAGCGGGTAACCCAGGGCTTGAACTGCTCTTCTTTTTCCAGCTTCGTCGCCATCGTCTCGGCTTCGCGGCGCGACTCGAACTTGCCGATGCGCACCCTGTAGATTTGCGGCGTGCCCGAAGCAGGCGACAGGACATACGCCGCATAACCCTTCGACGTCAGCCGTTTGGCGATCGCATCCGCTTCGCTTCGAACATTCAGCGCTGCAATCTGGACCGCATAGCCGGTACCCGGCGGCTCGCCTGGCGAAGCGGCCGCCGCCGGCCGCGCAGGCGCGCTCACAGGTGCGGCAGGCGGAGGCGCGACGGTGCGGGACGCGGCTGGCTGGGGAGGCTCGGCAACCTTGGCAAGCTTTTCAGGGGCCTTCAGCTGCTCCGGCGAGGGATTCGACGACTGGAGGCGATCGGTGTAGCTGAGATCGTCCACCGTGGGAGGCGCCGCAGCTGCGGTCGGATCCGAACCCGCTGGAGTCGGCGTGGCGAGCGGCGCGGGAAGTGTCGGTTCCACCGCGGCGCTCAACCCGGCGGCGTCGGCTTCGGCGCTCCTCTCTACCCGAACGCCGCGGCCGACGAGCACGCCACAAAGGAAGATGACCACGGAGACGACCGTCGCGGCCATGAACAGAAACACCAGCTGCTTGCCATTCAGCTGGATCTCGTGGAAGCCGTCGTCCTTGGTATGGGCAGTCAAGCTCAAGGCGATTTTAGCATGTCGAGGAGCCTCTTCGCTTCGGTCGACGATGGATCGAGGGCCAGCGCGCGTTCGGCCTCCGCACGCGCCCGATCGGCGTCCTTCGCCTCTACGTAGGCCTCGGCCAGGACCGTATGGCCCTCTGCCGTGGGGGCGCTCCACAGCGATATCTTCAGCGAGTCGATGGCGGCACGCACTGCTCCGTTCCGCAGATGGATACGTCCAAGCAGAAGGTGCCCGTCAGCCAGGTACGGCGAAAGATACAGCGCCCGGTCGAGCTCGACGACCGCCTCGCGGTCGCGCTCCTCCTGAAACAGTCGGCGGGCCCGATCCAGATAGAACGCCGCCAGCTCCTGCTGATCGCGCTGTGCGGTCTCGCTAATCCTCGTGTCGATCCTCCGCGCGTGCGGCAGCTCGACCTCGTTGCTCTTGATGCGCTCGAGGCCTTTGGGAACCTGCTCCGCGGCCGGCCGCTTCTCCCACTCGTCGTAGGTCGACGACAGGCGGCGCGCCAGATCTTTTTCACGCGCGGACTCGGGCGCATTGCCCGACGCCGCCAGCGCGGCGCCGAGGACGAAATGTGCGTCGCCGTCCGCGGGATTTCGCCGAACGGCCTCGCGCAGCCAGTACATGGCCGCCGGCATGTCCTTCGCTGCCCAGTAGGCATACCCGAGATTGAAAAAGTAGTCGGGATCTCCGGGATCGGCTTCCGCTGCCTTCTCGAAGTAATACGTCGGCAGCCCGCTCTGCGCGTTGCCGCCTCGCTTCGCCTGCACGACGCCCAGGTTGTTGAGAGCTGTTGGTGTTGGCTGCTCGTCGATCAGCGCCTTGTACGTGCCGAAGGCATCGTCGAGCTTGTTCAGGTTGAGTTGTGAGAGCCCGGCGAGGAAGCGCGCACGCCGAGCCCACGACGACGAGGCGGATACCGACTGAACCGCTGCGAGAGCGCGCTGATGATCGCCCTGCTCGGCGTGGACGTCCCACAACGTCAGACGGACGCGGTCGTAGGCCCGATGGCGCGTCAACGCGGCGTTCAGGTAGCTGATGGCCGTCGCAGGCGTTTCAGCGAGCAGCCCCTTGACGAAATTCTCGAACGCTTCCACCGGCGGTCGATCGGGTACTGCCTGGAGACCGATCGAAGCCGTCGGCGTCGAGGACGGCGCGAGACGACGCGCGATACGGTCGTAGATATCGAAGAGTTCCGTGACCGGGCCTCGCTCGGTCACGTCGGCCTGCACCCGACCAGCCTCGAGCGCGAGGCTTCGCGCGCGCACGACGAGCCCGTCGTCCTCGCGGTGCAGCGATCCGACGATCACCTGTGCGGCGCCGACGAGCTGGCCGATCCGAATGACCGTCGCGTCGGTAAGAACGGCCGCGGGCGGCACCTGCAGCCGCCCGAATGCCTGCTGCCGCTCCGGCCGCGTGATCGCGCTGAGACCGAGCGCGTTGAGATTGTCCTCGAGGAGCACCGCCGACGCCTCGCCCAGCCAGAGGATGGACGCGTCGCGCTTCGCGTTCTCGAACGGCATCACGAGGATGCGGATCGCCGAGGGTGTCGCGGGTGTTGCCTGCGCAGCAAGGGCTGATGGCCGCCAATCCCACGACGCAGAGGCGGCCGCCCACAGCGCCGCCACGATCGCGCCGCGCCCGACGATGGTGCGCATCAGGCCGGCTCCGGCACGTCGGTCATCGCTATCCGGAGCACGCACGATCGGCTTGCCGGTGCCCCGGCAGGCCACCACTTCGGCGCGCGCGTGGAGATTGAACAGTGTGACCAGCCGCGTGAAAGCGGACGCGTAGAAGCCGCAGAGTGGAAGTGGCACCGGTTCGCGGACCGTGCAGAAGATCGATGTGCGGACGTTGATGCTGGCCGTGCCGTTCCGGAGCCGCGAGATCACGCGGCTTCCCCCGTAGCAGCTGCGGACGAGGCCGCGCGCCTGCCGTACGCAGCATGCGGCGGCGGAGCCATGAAGGCGCCGCCCGGATCATGGATCGCTCGACCGGCGACAGCGCCTGGACGGTCCATTCCGCCGCGTACTCTCCGGCGCGCGTGGTAATCATCTGATACGCCTCGCCCTCCTGCCGGAGGAAGCTGAGCACCGCATTGAGCGGCGCGAGCCCGATCGTTCCCTCACGAAGACCCTCCGCGTTGAGCCAGTTTTCGTAGAAACTCAGGCGGGTGGGGAGGATATCCGCGATCGCCTGATGAAGGCTGGCGACGAGAACGCGGCCGATGCCAGCTTCACGCATTCAAGTGATCCACTAGCTCTCGTACGTCGTCAGTCGGAACGCGATCCCTAACATGATGCTCAGCTTGCAGCGACAACTTCACGATGCGATCGCCGAGGCGGTTCGGCGCGAGCTTGGTGTCGACGCCGTCCCGCCGTTTGCCGTCGAAGTGCCGCCCAACCGCGCGCTGGGCGACCTGGCCATCACGGTCGCCTTCCAGCTGGCGCGCGTCCTCAGGAAGCCGCCTCGTGCGATCGCTCAGCAGTTGGCGCCGGTCGTCTCGGCGATTCCCGGCGTGGCGCGCGTCGACGCCGCGCCGAACGGCTACCTGAACGTGTTTCTCGATCGGCCGGCGTTCCTGATCGCACGCTTGCGGGGAGACATCGCTCCGGCGGAGCCGGCCGAAGGAACCGACCGGGGACGAAACCGAGAAGACTGGCAAGACCGGCAAGACTGGCAAGACCATCGTGGAGCACACGGCGATCAACCCGAACAAGGCGGCGCACATCGGCCACCTGCGCAACGCGGCGCTCGGCGACACGCTGGTTCGCGCCCTCGCGTTCCGCGGCACGCCGGTCGAGGTGCAGAACTACATCGACGATACCGGCGTCCAGGTCGCCGACGTGATTGTCGGCTTCCGCGAACTGGAACACCGCACTCTGGAGGAGGTCCGGCACCTCGCAGAGACGACGCGTTTCGACTACTACTGCTGGGATCTCTACTCGCGCGTGACCGAATGGTACGCAGGCGATAAAGGCCGGCTGGCGATCCGCGCCGCGACCCTGCACGATCTCGAACATGGCGGCGATACGACCGGGCCCGGCGGAAACGTGACGGCCGACATGGCCGCAATCATCGTCGACCGCATCGTGCGCGCCCATCTGGCCACGATGGGCCGCCTGAACGTGGGATACGACCTGCTGACATTCGAGGGCGACATCCTGCGTCTCCGCTTCTGGGCGCATGCGTTCGACATCCTGAAGGCGCAGGGCGCGGTGTTTCTGCAGACCGAGGGTCGGCTGGCCGGCTGCTGGGTGATGCGCATCGAAGAAGGGGACGAGGGATCCCCCGATGAGAGTGTCGCGGACGTCGAAGAGGCCGAAAACGTCAGGAGCGACGGGACTCCCGATCCCGGACAGGGCCGGGAGAAAGTGATCGTCCGGTCCAACGGCGTCGTCACCTACGTCGGCAAAGACATCGCGAACCAGTTCTGGAAGTTGGGCCTCCTTGGGCGCGACTTCCAGTACCGCCGCTTTTCCATCCAGTCCGGAGGGCGCGGCCTGTGGTCCACCACCTCCGAGAACGGCGAGGCGGTGCATCCGCCGTTCGGGCACGCGCAACGGATCTACAACGTCATCGACTCCCGTCAGATGTACCTGCAGGCGCTCCTCAGCCAGGCGCTTCGCGCGCTCGGCCATGCGCGGGAAGCGGAGAACTCCATCCATTTCTCCTATGAGATGGTGGCGCTGTCCCACGCCACCGCCCGCGAGCTCGGCTACGAGACGGCGCTCGACGGCGAGGAAGTGGCGTCAAAGAAACCGTTCGTCGAGGTGTCCGGTCGCAAGGGCCTCGGCGTCAAAGTCGACGACCTTCTCGATCTGCTGACCGACAAAGCGGCTGCGGAAGTCGCCAGGCGCAACCCCGACTTCAGCGCCGGGGAATGCCGCCGCGTGGGATTGCAGATTGCCGTCGCGGCGATCCGGTACTTCATGCTGAAGTATTCACGCGGCAAGCTGATTGTGTTCGACATCGAGGAAGCCCTCAGCTTCGAGGGCGAAACCGGTCCCTACCTTCAGTACGCGGTGGTGCGCGCCAACAACATCCTGCTCAAGCTGCAGGAGCGGGAGGGCCTGACCGACCGGGACATCGTCGCCGCGCTCCACGGCACGGATGCTGACGAACTGGCCGAGGAGGCGAGCGACCTGTGGGCGCTCGTGCTCGAGGCGGGGCGGCTCGACGAAATCGTGGATCAGGTCGTGCGGTCGCTCGAATTCTCCGGGTTGGCCAAGTATGCCTTCGGCCTCGCCCAGTTGTTCAACGCGTTCTACCATCGCTACCCCATTCTCAAGGAGACCCAGATCGAGCGGAAGCGGTGGCGCGCCGCCGGAGTGGCGTACTTCCGCACGCAGCTCACCCGCGCGCTGGATTTGATGGGGATTGAAGTACCATCGCGGATGTAGCAGGATCGCTCGCTGGCCTACCCGCAAAGGACACGAAGGACACGATGATCCGGGCTGGTGTTTCCTTGGTGGTTCCTTGTGTCTCTCGTGGTGAATAGACTCTGAATATGCCGGTTATCGCAATCACGGCGTGTCGCAAACTGGAGGATTACCGTCAGGCGATTCTCCACACCGGGGGCGAGGTGCGCATCCTCGAACCGTCCAGCAACATCGACGAGACGCTTGCAGGCGCGGACGGCCTGCTCCTGACCGGCGGCGACGACGTCGCGCCGTCGAGATACGGCGAGCTGCCGCATCCGAGCGTGGAGGAGGATGCGGCGCGGGACGAATTCGAGATCGGCCTGATTGCCGCCGCGCGACGCCTCGATCTGCCCGTGTTCGGGATCTGCCGGGGCATTCAGATCCTGAACGTTTCAGGTGGCGGGACGCTCGTGCAGGACATTCCGTCACAGATCAACGGCGCGCTGAATCACGACCTGACCGTGCCCCAGCACCAGGCATACGACCTCGCGCACGAGATCTGGCTGGACAAGGATTCGATCCTCGCGAGACTGATGAACGAACGCCTGATCGGGAACGATACCTGCGAAGTGAACAGCAGGCACCATCAGGCGGTCAAGACGGTCGGCGCCGGGTTTCGTGTGACCGCCACCGCGCCCGACGGCGTGATCGAAGCGATCGAGGATCCGTCGCTCCGGTTCTGCCTCGGCGTCCAATGGCACCCCGAGAATTTCTGGCGCACCGGCGAATTCCGTCCGTTGTTCGAAGGGTTCCTCGAGGCGGCGGCGAAATCCCGTACGTAAATTTCATGATGTAGTGTCCGGCTTCAGCCGGACCGGAACGTACGTAGTGGCCGGCTTCAGCCGGACCGTGCTGGTCCGCCTGAAGTAGTGTCCGGCTTCAGCCGGACCTTCGGGATGCCCCCTGACTGTAGTGTCCGGCTTCAGCCGGACCTTCGGGATGCCCCCTGACGTAGTGTCCGGCTTTAGCCGGACCTCCGGTACCAGTCAACCATTGAGCGGTTTTGTCCTTGGTCCGGAAGGCGCGCACCTTGCTTGGTGGCGCTCCATGCTCACCGGCAATCCTGGCCATCTGAACGCATTCGACTACCTCGGTCCGAACCGTTATTCCCTGACTTTCTGCACCGACTCGCGTCGGCCGGTGTTCGTTACCCGCGAGCGGATTGACCTTGTACTGATGCAGATTGAGCGAAGTGCAGCGGAACAACGCGTAGCGATAATTGTGTACTGCTTCATGCCGGACCACTTGCATCTGCTGGTCGAAGGGCGATCCGAATCGTCTGATGCTCGGCGCTTCATCAGCCGTGCAAAGCAGTTCTCTGGGTTTCACTACGCCCGAGCGTTTGGTCAGCGGCTGTGGCAACGATATGGGTTCGAGCGAGTGTTGAGAAACGACGAAGCCACATTGATTGTCGCCAGGTACATCCTGGAGAACCCCGTGCGAGCACGCCTGGTCGCGCGAGTGGGTGAGTATCCCTTCGCGGGATCGCGCGTTTATAGCTTGGACGAGATACTGTCGGCCGCCTCCGAGTGTGCGGCGCCACGACGGTCCGGCTGAAGCCGGACACTACGACCCGCACGACGGTCCGGCTGAAGCCGGACACTATGACTTGGACGAACAACCCGCGCGAGGGTCCGGCTGTCAGGCGCGAAAGATGAAATAGACGGCCCCCATGAGGCACAGGCCGGCCCAGAGGAAATCGAGCTTGATCGGCTGCTTCATGTAGAAGACCGCGAAGGGGACGAACACGCCGAGGGTGATGACCTCCTGAAGAATCTTCAGCTGCGACAGTTGCAGGGTGGTGTAGCCGATCCGATTGGCCGGCACCTGCAGCAGGTACTCGAAGAACGCGATGCCCCAGCTCACGAGGACCGCGACGATCATCGGTTTCGCGCTCAGGTTGCGCAGATGCGCGTACCACGCGAAGGTCATGAAGATGTTCGAAAGCACGAGTAACGCCGCGGTCCGTGCCACTACGCTCATGTCAGGCCTCGAGTCTCACGTCCTGTCGAACACCACGACCGTCTCGACATGGGGAGTATTGGGAAACAGATCGAACGCGTCCGACTCCGCGATGCGGTACCCGCTGTCCACGAGGCGTCGGGCATCGCGCGCCAGCGTGGCGACATCGCACGACACGTAGATCACTCGCCCGGCGCGAAGCCGGCATGTCGCGTCGAGCGCCTCTCGTGACATGCCCGTACGCGGCGGATCGACGATGATCGTGGCCCCCGACTGGTGATGGTCCGGTCCGGAACCGCCACGTAGAAATTCCTCGACCGACTGATGAATGGGGCGCAGGGCGCCGTCCGTCTGCGCGGCGTTTGCCCGCAAGTCGGACGCGGCGATCCGATCGCCTTCGACCGCCGTGACGCGGGCGCCGCGAGCGGCCCAGGCCGGGACGGCGAAAAGGCCGACGCCGGCGTACAGGTCGAGCACGTCGCTCTCGACCGGAATCGCATTCATGACGCGAACGACGAGCTGATTGACAAGGTATCGGTTGCCCTGAAAGAACGCCAGCACGTGGCGCTCGAGCAGGACCGGCGGATGGCCATCGACGACGATCGCATCCCTGACCCGTACGTCGCCATGGGTGCCTGCCGGGGACGACACCCCCGTGAGGCCATCGGTTGCGGCCAGCCGTTCGAGCGATCGTGCGTCCAGCGCCGCGGCTGCGTCGAGATGCACGACGCGATGCGAGGCATCCAGATTTTCCGCCAGCTCGATTTCGCGGATGCTCTCGAGGCTCAGTGACTTCAGCCCTGTCACGAGCCGATCGACCGCGTCCAGCGTGGCCGGCAAGAGCTGGCGCGTCTGCCGTGCGTCGCAGACCTCGTGCGTGCCCTCGCGAAAGAACCCCACGAGACGGTCCCTGACGTGCAGCCGGGCGCGCATTCGATAGCCGTCCTCGGGGGAAGGCACGACCCGGACGGGAGCTGGCAGCTCGAGATGACCGATCCGTGCGAACGCGTCGGCAATCACCTGGGACTTCAGCTCGAGCTGGCGCGGATAGGCGATGTGCGCGTACAGGCAGCCGCCGCACAGCGGATCGGCCGCATCCCGGCGATCCGGCGAGGCCGCCTCGATGTCCATCGCGGCCGCATAGACGACGCCCTTCCCCACGCGCTCGATTCGCGCGCGCACCCGTTCGCCGGGAATGACGCCCGACACCAGCACGACAAGACGGTCCGCGCGCGCAATCATTCTGCCGCCGGCGGCCGGCTTGTCGATCGTGAGCGACACCACATCGCCAATCGAGAGCATGGGGATCACAATCACCGCAGAGACCGCGGGCCCGCAGAGGTAGAGTTGGCTCTGCGTGCTTTGCGCGCTCTGCGGTTGCTCCTGTCAGTAATACGCGATCGTCGGCAGGCCGAGCCGTTCGCGAACCAGTCGATCGAATGCGGCTTGCCGGGCCCGCTCGAAGGCTTCAGCGTTCATGGCCGAGCGAAAGCCCGAGAGTTCCTCCTCAGCCTCGCGGCTCAGGACGGCGCGCGACGCCTCGTCCAATCCGGCCCGCGCTGTCTCGAGCAGCTCGAGGTCGAGGGCCGCCAGCCGCTCGACGAGCGCCTGTCGCTTCGCGCCCCGCACGCCCCCGGCCACGATCTCGAGCTCGGCCGCGACGCGGTCGAGCAGATCGTCGAACCCGGCGCCGAGGGCGCCCGTCGCCTGCGCCGAAGTCAGGCGCCTCAGCACGCGCTCCATATGCGCCGGCAGCGACGGCCCGCGATGGACCGCTCCCGCGTCGGCTTCCCCACCCGTCGCCACCCCGGTCGCGCGACGCCACTCGTCGAATGTGTCGAGAACGTCGGCGTCACAGAAATCGATCCGGACCGGCCGACGTCGCGGACCCTTGGCGTAGTACCGGTCGAAATAACGATCGATTCCGCGACAGGCTACCTTGAGCGGCACACCTCGCGCCTCCCAGGACGACACGAGGTCGAACGACGGCCCGGTGATCCGAACCAGGTGACCGTCATTCTTCTGGCAGAGGTAATTCTCTATCTGGCGGCAGTAGTCTATTGATTCCGCTCCCACACGATTCTCAGCCCGTGAAGCGTGATGTCCGGTTCGTGCGCGTCGAACATGTCGGTTTCCGGCAGGACCAGGGCAGCAAGGCCTCCAGTGGCGATCCGTGTGACACGGCCACCAAGCTCCTCGGCGATCCGTCTCATCAACCCTTCGACCATTCCCACGTATCCGTAAAAGAGGCCTGACTCGATCGCGCCGACTGTTGTGTGTCCGATGACGCGCTCCGGCCGGCGAACGTCGACGCGTGGCAGTCGCGCCGTTCGCTGGAACAGCGCGTCGGCGGCAATCTGCGGACCGGGACAGATGACACCGCCGAGATACGCGCCCTCCGCGGTGACCGCGTCGAAAGTCGTCGCGGTGCCGAGGTCGGCGATGATCAGCGGCAGGCCGGACCGCCGCCCGTATTGCTCGTACGCGGCAATGCTGTTTGCGATTCGATCCGCGCCGACTTCGGCAGGCCGCTCGTAAAGTATGGCCATGCCCGCGTTGGTCACCGGATCGACCACCAGTGGATCGCGCCCGAAATAACTCGCGCACATGTTTCGCAGGATTGGCGTCAATACCGGGACGACCGATCCCATCACCACGGCATCGATCCGGCGGATGTCGAGCTGGTGGTGCGCGAACAGGCCGGTCGCCATCAGCCCCACCTCGTCGGCCGTGCGCTCGCGCAGCGTCAACAACCTCCAGCTCACGACCAGCCTGGACGAGTCGAACACGCCAAGGACGATGTTCGTGTTGCCGACGTCGATGGCTAGGAGCATGAGAGCGCGCCACCACACTTCGTGGTGAAGATTTTCACAACCATGTCACCTCGCCCGCAATCACACGCTCCAGGCGATCCCCGACGAGGACGAGGAGCGCGCCTTCGTCATCGATGCCGGCCGTCACGCCGGACGCCGCACCCGATGCGGTCGCCCAGGTCACACGAGCGCCGGTCGCGGCCGGCGCACGGGCGCGCCACGCGTCGAGGATAGCATCGAAGCGCCCGTCGAGCAGGTCGCTGTACCTGCGCGCCAGGCTGGCCAGCGACTCGGCGAGTACGAGCCCGCGATCCACATGCCGCCCCAGTTCGGATTCGAGGGAGGTGGCGCGATCGCGCAGCTCGGGCGGATATGCCATCGGACCGACGTTGATGCCGTAGCCGAGCACGATCCGCTCAGCCGCTCCCCCGCCGCCCGCCTCCGCGAGAATGCCCGCCAGCTTGCGCCCCGCGACGTACAGATCGTTTGGCCACTTCACGTCCACCGAGAGGCCGGTCGCCGTTGCAACCGCCTCCGCCAGCGCGACTCCCGCCGCGAGCGTCAGGAGCTTCGTCGCCCGGATGCCGTCGTGCCGCGATCGAGCGGGCATGAGGACGACTGAAACGTACAGGCCGCTGCCGGGCGGCGAAAACCACCCACGTCCCCGGCGCCCGCGACCGGCCGTCTGCCGGCCGGCGATGACGACGGCGCCCTCGCACGGGTTGTTCTCCGCCAGCGTTGCCGCCACGTCGTTGGTCGATCCGGTGCTCGGGAAGTAGATGATCGAGGAACCCAGACGGCCGAGGCGCGACTGCACCGCCGAGAGGGCGTCCGCGAAATCCTCGGGCAGGGCGGCGGAACCCTCGTCGTCGTTAGATCGGCTCGAGCTCAAAGCTGATGTCGATGGCGGGCGCCGAATGGGTCAGCGCGCCGACGGAAACAAACGCGGCGCCGGTGGCGGCGAGCTCCGGCATACGATCAAGGGTGACCCCGCCCGAGATCTCCACCGGCACTCGACCGCGGGTAAGGGAGACGGCTTCGCGAATCTCATCCAGCGTCAGGTTATCGAGAAGAATCCTGTCGGCGCCGGCTGCAAGCGCTTCGTCAACCTGTGCCAGGCTTTGCGCCTCGATCTCGATCGGCAGCCCGGGGCGTTGTTTTCGCGTGCGATCGACCGCCGCCTTCACACCACCGGCGAGCCTGACGTGATTGTCTTTGATCAGGATCGCGTCGAACAGTCCGGCGCGGTGGTTGGCGGCCCCCCCGGCGCGCACCGCGTATTTCTCGATCGCGCGAAGCGTCGGCGTGGTTTTTCGCGTGTCGAGCACGGTGATCCGCCCGCCCGCCGCGTCGACAAATCGGCGCGCGCGCGTGGCGATACCCGAGAGCCGCTGGAGAAAATTGAGCGCGGTGCGCTCCGCAGTCAGCAGCACCGCGGCCGGGCCCGTCACTTCCGCAATTTCTTCGCCTGCCCGGCACCACTCGCCATCCTGCTTGTGCGCGCTGAAAAAGGGGTCGGGAGCTCTCGACCCCTTTTTCGCGTTCTCGTGGACCTGCCGGAAGGTCTCGAACGCCACTTCGAGCCCGGCGATGACGCAGTCGGCCTTCACGAGGAACACGCCGCGAGCGCGCTGGGACGGCGACACGATCGCGGCCGTCGTCACATCGCCGGTTCCCACATCTTCCTCGAGCGCGCGCCGGACGATGTCGCGATACAGCCCGGGATCGAGCGGCGCCGTCACGACGCTGCCGGCTCGGGCTCCCCGGCGCGGCTGCCAGGTTGAGGGCCCGATTCGTAGCCCTGGACGGTGATGTCGCGCGGCTCCCCTTCTGACAACTCGAACGCCTGAACGCGCAGGGCGGAGCGCAGGTCGGCCTCGATCGCAGGCATCAGGTCGATCTGCGCACGCCCGGCCCTGATCGTCACGCTCGCGATCGGTACTTTCAGCGGCTGCTTCGCCTCCGACCGCTGCTTTCTGACCTCGAACAATACGTCGGCCGCTAACTGGTACGCCTGCTCGTCCGCCCGGCGCGTGGATTCCGAGTGATCCGCGATCAACGAGTCCAGTTCGCCCGCTGCCGGCCATGTCGCGTGGTGAATCGAGCCTTCCTGCCACCATGACCACACTTCTTCGGTGACGAACGGCACGAACGGCGCGAACAGGCGCAGCATCACGGACAACCCGGCAGTCAACGCGGCGTTTGCCGAGGCCGCCCCTTCGGGACCCTGATCTCCGTATCGCCGACCCTTGACGAGCTCCAGGTAGTCGTCGCAGAAACGCCAGAAGAAGGTTTCAGTCCGCTGCAGCACACGCGCGTAGTCGTACGCATCGAAAGCCTCGGTCGCTTCCGTGACCAGCGCCGCCAGGTTCCTGAGCATCGCGCGATCGACGGGCGCAACAATTCCACTCGCCGTCGCCGCCGGCTGCGGCGCGGCAAGCCCAGACTGTGCGGAGCCCAGCACGAACTTCGAGGCATTGAGAATCTTGATGGCCAGCCGCCGTCCGACCCGCATCTGGTTGGCGTCCCACGCGGTGTCGGTACCGGGCCGCCCGCTCGCCGCCCAGTAGCGGACGCCGTCGGACCCGTGCTCTTCGAGCAACGCCAGCGGCGTCACGACGTTGCCCTTCGACTTCGACATCTTCTTCCGGTCCGGGTCGAGCACCCAGCCTGAGATCGCCGCGTGTTTCCACGGCAGCACGCCGTGTTCGAGCTCGGACCTGAGGACGGTATCGAACAACCAGGTGCGGATGATGTCGTGCGCCTGCGGCCGCAGATCCATCGGGAAGGTCCTGGCGAACAGATCCGGATCCTCCACCCACCCGCACGCGATCTGCGGCGTCAACGACGAGGTCGCCCATGTGTCCATCACGTCCGGATCGCCGGCGAAGCCATTCGGCACGCCACGCTGATCCGCCCGGTAACCGGCCGGCGTGTCGGTGGAAGGATCCACCGGCAAATCCTCGTCGGCCGGCATCAGCGGATGGCTGTAATCGATGCGGCCCTCCGCGTCGAGCGGGTACCAGACTGGGAACGGGACACCGAAAAATCGCTGACGACTGATGCACCAGTCGCCGTTGAGGCCGTTGGCCCAGTTCTCGAAACGCGTCTGCATGTACGCAGGGTGCCACTCGAGCTCCCGTGCCCGCTCGATCAGCTTTTCCCGGAAGTCCATCGTCTTGATGAACCACTGGCGGCTGGTGAGGATCTCGAGCGGACGGTCGCCCTTTTCGTAGAACTTGACCGCGTGCGTGATCGGCCGCGGCTCGCCCACGAGGTCGCCCGACTGCCGGAGCTGCTCGACGACGACGGTCTGCGCCTTTGCCGCGGAAAGACGCGCCAGCGGATCGTAAGCCTGCTGGGCGCGCGCTGCGTCGGCCGACTCCCAGCCCGGCGATCCCCACGCGACCGGACCGAGCGTGCCGTCCGGCTGAATGACGGCTCGAACCGGAAGACCCAGCTCGCGCCACCAGGTGACGTCCGTGATGTCGCCGAACGTGCAGATCATCGCGATGCCGCTGCCCTTTTCCGGATCGGCCAGCGGATGCGGCCTGATCGGCACCCGCACGCCAAACAGCGGCGTGATCGCTTCGCGCCCGAACAACGCACGGTAACGCTCGTCATCTGGATGCGCGACGAGCGCAACGCAGGCCGGGATGAGCTCGGGGCGCGTCGTTTCGATTTCGACGAAAGCAGGACTAAAGTCCTGCGCTACACCTGCGTCGGCCTGCGACCACACCTGCGTCGGCCCGCGACACACCTGTGTCGTAGCGCAGGTCTTTAGACCTGCCTTCCAACGCAAACCTGATGCGATGGTACGCGCCTGGCCGCTCGCGGTCCTCGAGCTCGGCCTGCGCGACGGCCGTCCTGAAGTCGACGTCCCAGAGCGTGGGGGCCTCGAGCTGGTAGGCCAGGCCGCGACGCACCAGATGGACGAAGGCCAGCTGCGACGCGCGCTGCGCGGGCCGGCTGATCGTGGCGTACGTCTTCGACCAGTCGACGGAGAGGCCGAGGTACTTCCACAGGTGTTCGAAGACCTTTTCGTCTTCGATCGTCAGGCGCGCGCAGAGCTCGATGAAGTTCGGACGCGACACCGACACCGGCTGCTTGCCTGGCTTGTCTGGTGGAACGAACGACGGATCGTACGGGAGCGATGGATCGCAGCGAACCCCGTAGTAGTTCTGGACGCGGCGCTCGGTCGGCAGTCCGTTGTCATCCCATCCCATTGGATAGAAGACGGCCTTGCCCCGCATCCGCTGAAACCGGGCAACGACGTCGGTATGTGTGTAAGAGAAGACATGGCCAACGTGGAGCGACCCGCTCACGGTCGGTGGAGGCGTGTCAATCGAGTACACGTCCCCGCGCTCGCGCGTGCGATCGAAGCGATAGACGCCGGACGCCTCCCAGATGGAGGTCCACTTCGCTTCCAGGCCTTCGAGCGCCGGCTTTTCGGGGAGCCGCAAGGGGGACGACGACATCAGGGAAGAGTACAACAAGTTGGTAAATTGAATTTACCCGCTTACCAACTTACTCACTTACCAGCTATTTGATCGTTGATTTGATGCGCTCGATCTCTTCGCGTACGAGTCGCTCGGCGATGTTCGACACGAGGTCCGCGACCGTTTCGCGGACGATCCGATCGGACAGGCGCTCGAGGACACGCCGTGTGATTTCTTCGATGGCGTCGTCGCCGAGCGACGGCCCGCCATTGGAAGGCACCGGCGGAGGCACCGGCCAATGAAGCCTCGCCGGCATCGGCTCGTGTTGTTCGGCGGCGAGGATGGCGGCAAATGCGTCCGTGAGAGACGGCAGAACGCCTGCCTCGGCCGGGACTTCTCGAACGGGCCGCGGCGGCGCAACCGGCACCGGTGGGGGCGCTACCCATGAGGGCGCTACCGGCTCTGGCGATTCCGCGACCGGCGCTGGTGACGGCGCGACCGGCCGTGGTAATTGCGCAACGGCCGGCGGTGGCGGTAAGGGTTCGGTCTGGCGAACTGGTTCCCTTGGGGAAGGCGGCTGGGCCGGCGGCGGGTCGAGCGTCGTCTTGAACCAGTCCATCCCGTCCTCCAGCGCCGAAATCGGCGAGTTGAGACCCGCCTGCTCGCCGGGCGCGCCCTCCCTCGTCGCGAAGGCGGCGTCCAGCTGGGCGAAATAGTCGTCGAGGTGCGCCACCTCAGCGGGCCCCGGCGAACCGGCGGCTGGCTCGGCCGGCGCTGCCGCCCACATGTCGGAGGCTGGTGCGTGCAAGGGCGGGCTCGCGGCGACGGCATCCGCCGGCGGAATTCCGACGCCGAGCAGCTCCTTGACCCGCGCGATGACGAGTTGGGGTTCGAAGGGTTTGGCCAGCACGCCGTTGCACCCGACGGCGGTCGCTTTCGCCTGATCCACCGGCTCGAACGCACCGGCCAGCAGCAGGACAGGAATGTGCTGCAGTCGCGGGGAGCGCTTGACGTGCTGCGCCACCTCGTACCCGCTCCTCCCCGGCATACCGATATCCACCAGCACGATGTCGGGCGGGTCCGCCTCGATTCGCTCGATCGCCTGATCGCCGTCGCTGACGGCGACGACCCTGATGTCCTCCTCTGCGAAGGTCAGCTCGATTACGCGCTGAATCGTCACGCTGTCGTCGGCGAGAAGAAGAGTCTGCGGCACCTTGGTCTTATCGGACGGAAAGGCTATCGATGTAGGGCGGGTCTTCGGACCCGCCTACACCCTGCTCGCCTACACCCTCGCTCGCGCGTTTGCGGTAATGAAGTCGACGATCTCCTGCATCGGCGTGCCGGGGAGAAAAATGCCCTTGACGCCGATTTCCTTCAGCTTCGGGACGTCCACGTCGGGAATGATCCCGCCGATCAGCACGAGGACGTCGTCGATCCCCTTCTCCTTCAACAGCGTCATGAGCCTCGGCGCGATGTGATTGTGGGCGCCCGACAGGATGGAGAGCCCGATGACGTCGGCGTCCTCCTGCAATGCGGCCGAGACGATCTGTTCCGGCGTCTGGCGGAGGCCCGTATAGATCACCTCCATGCCCGCATCGCGCAGGGCACGGGCAATCACCTTCGCCCCACGATCGTGCCCGTCGAGCCCCGGCTTCGCGATGACGACCCTCAGCTTGCGCATTTCAAATCAGCAATCAGCAATGCAATTTGCAATTCAGAACACTCAGATGACCGGGACTTCCTCGTACTCTCCCCAGACGTCGCGGAGCACGTCGCACATCTCACCGATGGTGGCATAGGCGCGGACGGCCTCCAGGATGGACGGCATCATGTTGGCGTCGGTGGCCGCGTCCCTGCGCATTCCATCGAGGGCCCGCCCGACGAGCGCGCCGTCGCGCGTCCGCCGCAGCTTCTCGAGCTTGGCCAGCTGCGTGCCGCCGGCGGTGTCGTCGATGTAGAGAATCGCGATCGGCGGCTCGTCCTCCTGCACGAAGTCGTTGACGCCGACGATGATCTTTTCCCTGCGCTCGACGGCCTGCTGAAAACGGTAGGCGCTCTCGGCCACTTCCCGCTGGGGAAAGCCGCGCTCGATTGCCTCGACCATCCCGCCCATGCGATCGATGGCGTCGAAGTACCCCCTCGCTTCGTCCTCCATGTCCCTGGTCAGCTTCTCGACGAAATACGAACCACCGAGCGCGTCGACGATCTCGGTCACGCCGGTTTCGAACGCGATGATCTGCTGGGTGCGAAGGGCGAGCGTCGCCGCCGCCGCCGTCGGCAACGCCAGCGCCTCGTCGAGAGAGTTCGTGTGGAGCGAGTTGGTCCCGCCGAGCACCGCGGCCATCGCCTGCAGGGCGGTTCGGACGACGTTGTTGTACGGCTGCCTGGCGGTCAACGAGACTCCGGCCGTTTGCGCGTGGAACCGGAGCTTCTGCGACCGCTCGCTCGTGGCGCCGAAGCGATCGCGCATCGCCTGCGCCCAGAGCGCGCGCGCCGCACGGTATTTCGCGATCTCTTCGAAGAAATCGCTGTGCGCGTTGAAGAAAAACGACATCCGTGGGGCGAAGGCATCGATCGGCAGGCCGGCGTCCACGCCCCACTGGACTGTACTCGATGCCGTCGCGAAGGGTGAAGGCCAGTTCCTGGGCGGCGGTCGCCCCGGCCTCGCGAATGTGGTACCCGCTCACCGAAATCGTGTTCCACGCCGGCACTTCCCGCGCGCAGAAGGCGAACGATGTCGGTGATGAGCCGCATCGACGGCCGCGGCGGGAAGATGAACTCCTTCTGCGCGATGAATTCCTTGAGGATGTCGTTCTGGATCGTGCCGGACAGCGTCTTCCAGCCGGCGCCCTGCCGCTCGGCGACCACCAGATACATGGCGAAGATCATCGCCGCCGGCGAGTTGATCGTCATCGAGGTCGTGATGTCGCCGACCGGAATCCCGTCGAACAGCGTTTCCATGTCGGCGAGCGAGGTCACGTTGACGCCGCACTTCCCGACCTCGCCGAGCGCGAGCTCGTGGTCGGGGTCGCGGCCCATGAGCGTCGGCAGATCGAACGCGACGCTCAGTCCCGTGCCACCGGCGGCGAGCAGCGTCTTGTAGCGCTCGTTGGTGTCCTCGGGCGTGCCGAAGCCCGCGAACTGCCGCATCGTCCACAGTTTGCCGCGGTAGCCGGTCGGATGAATGCCGCGCGTGTACGGAAACGAGCCCGGCTCGTTGATGTCGCGTGCGTACTCGACGCCGTCGAGATCCTCGAGGCCGTAGAGGCGCTCGATCGGCCGGCTGGAGATCGTCGTGAAGCGATCGGCCCGCTCCGGCGACCTGGCGAGCGCCGGCTCGAGCGTGTCGCGCGTCCAGCGCTGCCGGTCTGTCTCCGCCGCCGCCTTCATACATCCTGATTATATGTGGGCCCACCCGAGTGCGCGGGATCCGCCTCGTACGTGGGATCCGGCTTTGTAGCGGTTTTCGTATGTCTCTAGTGCCTCCTTGCTGAATCAGTACCGTATCAAGGACAACGTACAACGCGGAGACCGCAGAGATCGCAGAGAAGACAAGCTCCACCACGGAGCTAACGGAGACAAACGGAGGTCACGGATTCAAGGTTGTTTTCCCTGTGTTTTTGGTTTGCGTCCGTGGCGTTCGTGGTACTGATTTGTGTGTAATGCCAGCGGGACAGGTTCGTGTCTCTGCGTGCTCAGCGAGCTCTGCGTTGATCGTCGTCGTCGGTAGTGAACCCTCGTATACAGGGTCACTAGTACGTAGTGTCCGGCTTTAGCCGGACTGCGTACTCCTTCATGCTTCTGCGTATGCGTCGGACCAATCCGGCTGAAGCCGGATCCCACGTACTGTCGAGAGACAACGGGATATTATTAGGTGCACGATGCCTGATCATGGCCCGATCTTCGCCGCGATGCTCGAGGAATTCGACGAAGCCGCCCGGCGGCTGAACCTCGAGCCGGGCATCTGGGAAATCCTCACGCACCCCAAGCGCCAGATCATCGTGTCGTGTCCGGTGCAGATGGACAGCGGCGCCATCCAGGTCTTCACCGGGTATCGCGTTCAGTACAACATCACCCTCGGACCCGCGAAAGGCGGCATCCGCTACCATCCCGGCGTCTCGCTCGACGAGGTCACCGCGCTCGCCGCGTGGATGACGTGGAAGTGCGCCGTCGCACACATTCCGTTCGGCGGCGCCAAGGGCGGCGTCATCTGCGATCCGAGCAAGATGTCGCGCCGCGAGCTCGAGGCGCTCACGCGGCGGTACGTCGCCGAGATCATCGAGGCGATCGGCCCCGAAAAGGACGTCCCCGCTCCGGACGTCAACACCAACGAGCAGGTGATGGCGTGGGTCATGGACACCTACTCCATGCACGTGGGCCACACGGAGACGGCGGTGGTGACCGGTAAACCGCTCGAGATGGGCGGCTCGCTCGGGCGCCGCGAAGCCACCGGTCGAGGCGTGAAGATCGTGACGCTGGAATCGGCGAAGCACGTCGGCTTCGACATCAGGGGCGCGACGGTCGCGGTGCAGGGTTTCGGGAACGTCGGATCCGTTTCGGCGACGCTCCTGGCCGAGTCCGGCGCGCGGATAGTCGCCGTCACCGACTGGAAGGGTGGCGTCTACAACCCAAAGGGCCTCGAGATCGACAAGCTCGTCGCCTACGCCGCCGAGCACAAGACGGTGGACGGTTTCCCTGGCGCCGAGCCGTTGACCAACGAACAGCTCTTCATGCTCGACGTCGACATCCTCATCCCGGCAGCTCTCGAAAACCAGATCACCATCGAGAACGCGTCAAAGATTCGCGCCAGGATCGTCGTCGAAGGCGCCAACGGCCCGACCACGCCCGACGCGAACAACCTTCTTCACGAGCGCGGCATCTTCGTCGTGCCGGACATCCTCGCCAACAGCGGCGGCGTGACGGCGTCCTATTTCGAATGGGTACAGGACCGCTACGGGTACTTCTGGACGGAGAAGGAAGTGAACGAGCGGCTCGAATTCAAGATCTGCGAGGCCTTCAAGGCGGTTTCCGAGACCTCGGTGAAGTATTCCGTCGACATGCGCACCGCCGCCTACATCGTCGCCATCAATCGCGTCGCGACGGTGACGCGGATACGCGGGATGTATGCCTGAAGCCCTGGAGCCTTGCAGCCCGGAGCCTGTTCTAGCTCGTGACTCTGAATCCGAGGAGTTCCGTGGTTTTTCCTGCCGGGCTGGTCACGGCGAGCTCGACTTGATATTCCCCATTGGCCAGGCTCGCCAGCGTCAGATCGATCTCGTGTTCTCCGTCCGCGGACTGGACGTCGAGCGTCCGCATCGGCTGTCCAATGCGATTCAGGAGCCGCGCCGAGACTGACGGTTGTTGACCGTCTGGCGCATACGCGGGGAAGCGGATCAGGAGCCGCTCCGTCCGGCGGAACTCGCGCGATGCAACCGGCACGGCTCTGAGGGTCGCCGAGTGAGCGAAACTCGCGAAAGTTCCTGGCGCGAAGAAACTCAGGGGTTCCGATCGCCACGCGCCCGCGCAGGTCGCGCACGATGATGTCGCGCACGTCTGAATCGACCTGCCGCCGATCCCCGTCCTCAATCTTCATGCGCAGGCGCAGGCGCCCGGGCTCGGTCTCGAAGATCGCGCGGGCGGGCTCGCCCCCCGGCGCCTCCACCATCCCCGGCCCCGTGGGCAGCACCGGCCCTTGAAACAGGACGTCGTCACCCTCGCCCAGAACCGTCAGCTCGACACGCGACGCCGTCGCGAGCAATCGATTGCCCGGCACGCCGGGTGACGGTTCCCACACGAACGTCACACGCATCTTGTCGTCGCGGTCGAGCGACAGCCCGAACCACGGCTGAATCAACGGGCTGCGGCGGCTGGCGGGCTCGATCGGCACCGGCACCCGGGGCCGGTTGGCGTCCGCCAGCAGCCGCGCGCCCAGTCGATCGCTGGCCGATGGCGCCCAGTAGCCGCTTCGCGCGCGCACCACCCGCACGCCGGCGCGCGTCACCCGCACCTGCACCGGATGAAACGCCCCGTCTTCATGTGTGGCGCGATACGTCAGCACGTAGTACGCGGTCGCGTCGGCGGCCGCGTCGCGGATGGCGGCAGCCAGCTCCGCGGGTCCTCGCGCATTCGGCCACCATCCGGCCGTCGGTATCGCGCGCGAGCGCCGTAAGCGCGGCACCGGGTTCGAGAGCGCCCTCCGGGTGTGACGCCGGCCGTGGATCAACCGGGCGTGGATCAATCGGGCGTGGATCAATCGGATAGATCGAAACGTTCGCGCGATTCGCCGAGCGGACGACCGACTCGATCGTCGCCAGGTATTCCTGCCCGCGGCGGCGCGTCACAGCGTCGAGCCCCTCGCTGACGACGAGCAGCGTCTTCCGCACGCCGCTCAGCTTCGCCATCTGAACGGACAGCGCATTCAGCGCCGAGATCGTGACCTGCGCGCGGACCGTCTCGATGCGCGCCGGCGAGCCGGTCATGAAGGTCTCCTCGTGCGGCGTGCGCGGAGCGTATTCGCCTTTGCGTCCCTCGAACCCGGCGATGATCCGCAGGGCCTGCTCCCGGTCGTCCGAGAGGCGGATCGTGAAGAGCGAATCGAGCGGCTTCATCACGACAAGGAGATCGCGCGGATGGAGCTCGCGGGCCACGAACGCCGTCAACGCGTCGCGGGCGCGATCGGCACTCGCGCCCGGGGTGATCTGATATTCGTCCAGGTAGATGGCGATCAGCCGCGGCTCGTTGGTCACGAAGCGCGCGTCGTCGAGCGTCAGCGCCTGTCCGTTTTCTCGAAGCTCGAAGTCGCGAGTCGTCAGAGTGCGGACGGCGACACCCTTGGCGTTGACCGCAATTGCGTCGATGCGCACGGTGTGGACGAGGGCAGGATCTTCCTGCCGGGGCTGCTGACCGGCGACGACCGTCGCGAGCCCGAGTCCTGCGGCGATCGCGACCGAAGCGACAGAGGGGACCTTAAGGTGTAACACGGAAACCGACGAGCTCCGAAACGTCGCCCGCCTTGATTTCGAGGATGTAGTCGCCGGGCGCAAGAGCGGCCAGCGCGAGCTCCATCTCCTGGGTGTCGGGTGCAGGCGACGGCCCGACGGGAACGTCGCTCATCGGCTGGCCGTTGCGGTTGAGAAGCCGCGCGCTGACCATCGGGGCCGTATTGCCCGGCCCGTACGCGGGCACGCGAACCACCACGCGCTCTGCGCGGGAGAAGTCGCGAGCCGCAACCGGCACCGGGTCAGGATTCGCCTTGATCTGCTGAAGGTCGCGCGCCGTCCTGGAGCGCAGCAACTGCGGCGTTCCCAGAACCACATCCGCCGCGGTCAGATCCGGAATGGCGATCTCGCGCGTCACGACGTCGAGCACCTGAGACGAACTGCCTTCGACGGACAGGCGAAGCTGGACCTTACCCGGGTTGGCCTCGAACGTCACGCGCGCGCCAGCCACAGCCGCTCCGGCGACGGGCGGCGCGACAGGCGCCGCCTCGGGAACACGCCCGCGGAAGTACGCCGCGCCGTCAGGCGCGGCCGCCGTCACCATCACGCGAGAAGGCGCCTCGCTCCGGGCGTCGCGGTCGCTGGCCCCTCTGGGCATCGGTTCCCAGACCAGCGTGACCCTGGTCTTGCCGTTTGCTCCGCGCGAGGTCCCGATCCAGGTCCGAATCGTGTTATACGCCGCCGCCGGCACGCTGATCGAAGCGAGCGCGGTCTCCACGGCTTTGGGAGGCTCCACCCTTGGAGCAATGGCGCGCGCGGCGTCCGTGGCCGTCAGCGCCCAGTACCCTCTCCGCGCGCGCACCTGGACCCCCTGCCGTTTTACCCGCACCTTGATCTCGTGGAATTTGCCGTCCGACGGACGCCCGGGTCGAGTTGTACCCGAGCAGGTAATACGCGCTCGTGTCGCGGACAATCTGCCTCATCCCGCCGGCGAGATCGTTGCGATTGACGATGGCGCGGCCGTCGGTCTGCTCGGCCAGCACGCGCAAGGTGTCCATCGTGGCGTTGAGGTACTGGCGATCCACTTCGAGGCTGACCGCCGGCTGACTCAGGTCGAACTCCGACGTCGGCAGCCCACGCGGATCGACGGCGTAGATCGCCACGTTGTTCTTGTTCGCGAGGTCCCACACGTCACGCATCCACAGCTGAAGCGAGCTGTCGGCGAAAAAACTCCTGGTGTCCTCGGCGGCGTCGTTACGGCCGGCCGCCGCGTTGTCGCGGTTGGGATTATCGAGGCCGGGCATCGCCGCGTTGGGGTCGCGCAGCTGTGGAGGCAGCGTGTCGCTATATCCCTCGCTGACCAGGATCAGGGCCTTTCGGCCTTCCTTCAGCGACCCCATGTGCGAGATGAGCCCCCTGAGCGCCCCGAACGAGACCTGATTGCGGATGCGCTCCACTTCCTCGGCCGGATAATTCGCGTACTGCTCTTCCAGCCGGTTGACGCGGCGTGTAATCGTATTTCCGTCCGACGAACCGGCCGAGGCTTTGTATCACCCGGCCGTGATCGCGCGTCATCCTCACCGACGACATCGCCTGCAGGGGGTACATCACGCCGAGCATGTCCGAGGGGCCGAGCTGGGTCTCGATGAACCGCACGATCGGCTCGCGAACGGATACGCTGGCGCCGCGGCGCACGTGATAGTCGTCGAGAAAAATCGCAAACAGCCGCACATCGTCGCGCGCGGCTTCCAGTTCCTCGTCGCTGTCGTTCCGGATGGCCCTCGGCGGGCCGTCCAGGGCCTCCCGCACCCCACCGTCGAGCTCGATCAGCTTGAACGTTTCCACGGTCTGCGGGGCGTTGTCTTCGACGACCTCGAAATCGCCTTGTGTCAGATCGCTGACCGGTTGACCCGTCTTGCTGTCGGTGACGATGACGTCCACGCGGACGAAGTTGATGCCGGTCCGAAAGATCGGCGGCTGTGCCGCCTTCCTGCTGCGGCTCCTGCGGCGCTCCCGCGGGATCGGGCTGCTGGGCGTCGCCGGAAACGCTGCACAGGGCGGCGAGGATCAGGCCGGCGCCGGTCAGCCTCAAAGGGGATCTAGCCATGGTCTTATCTTACCGGTCTCCGATGCCGCCGAGGCACAAGTACTTGATCTCGAGGTATTCCTCGATCCCGTACTTCGATCCCTCGCGCCCGACGCCCGATTCCTTCATCCCGCCGAAGGGCGCCACCTCGGTCGAGATCAACCCCGTATTGATCCCGACGATCCCGTACTCCAGCCCCTCCGCGGCACGCCACACGCGCGCCACGTCGCGTCCATAGAAGTACGCGGCCAGGCCGAACTCCGTGTCGTTCGCCAGGCGAATCGCCTCGTCATCACTTGTGAATCGGAAGAGCGGGGCCACCGGACCAAACGTCTCCTCGCGGGCGATGGCCATCTCGGGCGTAACCTCTGTCAGCACCGTCGGCTCGAAGAAACGGCCGCCCAGCGCATGGCGATGCCCGCCGACCACCAGCCGGGCCCCCTTGGCGAGCGCGTCGTCGATGTGCTGCTCCACTTTCTCGACGGCGCGATCGTCGATGAGCGGTCCCTGCGTCGAGCCCGCTTCGAGGCCGGGCGCCGGCTTCAGCGTCTTCACGGCCTCGACAAGCCTGGCTGTGAACGCATCGTAGACGCGGTCCTGCACGAGGAAGCGGTTCGCGCAGACGCACGTCTGTCCGCTGTTGCGGTACTTCGACGCCATCGCGCCCTCCGCCGCGGCGTCCAGATCCGCATCGTCGAACACGATGAAGGGCGCGTTCCCGCCGAGCTCGAGCGAGACTTTCTTCACTGAGGCCGCGCACTGCGCCATCAGGGCCTTGCCGACGGCGGTTGAACCGGTGAACGACAGCTTGCGGACCGTTGGATTCGAGGTGAGCTCCCCGCCAATCTCCGATGCCGAGCCGGTCACCACGTTGAAGACCCCATTCGGCAGGCCGGCGCGCCCGGCGAGCTCGGCCAGGGCGAGCGCGGAAAACGGCGTCTGCGATGCCGGTTTGAGCACGACGGTGCAGCCCGAGGCGATGGCCGGCGCCGCCTTGCGGGTGATCATCGCGATCGGAAAATTCCACGGCGTGATACAGGCCGACGACGCCGATCGGCTCCTTGATGACGACGATGCGCTTGTCGGACTGATGGCCCGGAATCGTGTCGCCGTAGACGCGTTTGGCTTCCTCGCCGAACCACTCGAGGAAGGACGCGCCATACACGACTTCGGCCCGCGACTCCACGAGCGGCTTGCCCTGCTCCATCGTCATCAACCGGGCCAGATCCTCCTGGTTGTCGAGCACGAGCTCGAACCAGCGCCGCATCACCGCGGCGCGTGCCTTGGCGGTCTGCCTGCGCCACGCGGGAAATGCGCGGGCAGCAGCATCGATGGCCTGACGGGTTTCGGCGGCGCCGAGGCGAGGGACAACGCCGATGACGGCGCCTGTGGCGGGATCGTCCACGGAGATCGTTGCGCCCGCCGGTGCGCCGACCCACGCACCATCGATGTAGCAGGCTTCCCGGAAGAGGCGCTGGTCGGCGAGCCCGGCGCGAGCGGAGGTGGAGGAATCGGTTGGCCCCATTTCTGGATTCTACGGGGGCTGAGGGCTGGAGGCTAGAGGTTGGAGGTTAGAGGTTGGAGGTTGGAGGTTGGAGGTTGGAGGTTGGAGGTTGGAGGTTGGAGGTTGGAGGTTGGAGGTTGGAGGTTGGAGGTTGGAGGTTGGAGGTTGGAGGTTAGGGATTAGGGGTTAGGGATTGGGGATTACGATGGTACGTAGTGTCCGGCTTCAGCCGGACCGTCGCGCGCGTATTGCGTTGACAGCGCGCGACTGAGGGCGGCGTACGACTCCTGCAGCAACCGGCCGATCGTGTCCCAATCCGGGCTCGCCGCGTTGGCGTCCCGGAGCGCTGCGGCCTCGGCCCGAAGTTGGGCCGGCAGCATGACGAGATCCCGGGACGTCTCGTACAAGAGTTCGTACTCGTCGGCGATCAAGCCGGCAACAGTCGCCGTGTCGTTCCGACCCGGCGTGCGGCGCGCGACCCACCATGCCAGCTCGGCGCGCGCGACGGCGGCCGGTTCGAACCCGGCGCCCAGCCACGCTCGTGCCGTGCCATACGCGGCCTCGAGATCCGGCAGCACGGCGTCGTAGTTGGACTGGAGGTCGCTGAAGCGCGCGGCGGCGCGGGCCAGATGAAACCCTTCGAGAGCGGCGACTGCCCAGGAATAGCGATACTGCTCGCGAAGCGTTGTCACGAGCAGGGCAAACAACCGCACGCGGTCCTTCTCGTAGTACGCCTGCCACATCCGCAGCTCGAGGTCCGCCATGCGGGCCGGGTCGAAGCGCTTCAGCGATCGCGGGCCGTTCGGCGGCGCGACGATGGCGTAGGACAGCGCGCCGACCACGAGCATCAGCACGACGAGCGCGGCCGGCCGCGCGAATCGTCGCCTCGCGGGCGTCGAGGTCTCCAGGGCCATCGGGCAGGATTATACAGACCCACCTTTGCTCGGGCACTGCACTGGCTTCGGTGCGCAGGCCTTCCGCCTCGAAGTGTGCGAGAATACCGGCACTTTGATGTATTCAACCGTCCTTTTCCTTCATTCGTGGATCCGGTGGCTCGCGGTCCTTGCCGGCCTCCTGGCCACGGTGGCGGCCATTCGCAAAGACAGCATCGGGCTTACCCGCGCGCAGCGGCGGGGCTTCATCTTCATGATCGCGCTCGACCTGCAGGTGCTGCTCGGCCTGCTCCTCTACGGCGTCCTGAGCCCATTTACTGCGCAAGCGATGAGCGATTTCGGGGCGGCGATGCGCGATCCCGTGCTTCGCTACTGGGCCGTCGAGCATTTCACGATGATGCTGGCCGCCGCGGTTCTCGTGCACGTCGGCCGCGTGCTCGCGCGAAAGACCGCCAGCGCAGAGCAAAAGCGGAAACGGCTGCTCATCTGCTTCGGGCTTGCCACGCTACTGATGCTCGCCGGGATACCGTGGCCGGGGACGGAGAACGCCCGCGAGCTGTTCCGGTTCTGACCGACTACGCAAATCCCCGACGACGAACTGAGCAGCGCTTGCGCCGCCAGCGAGTGCACGGGCAGTGTATGATTTCTAGTTCCTCCAGCGCGTCCCCATCGTCCAGAGGCCTAGGACGCGGCCCTTTCAAGGCCGAGACCCGGGTTCGAATCCCGGTGGGGACGAATCCCCAACTTCGCACCATTTGGTGAGTTGGTGATTTCGTAATTGTGACTGGTAAGTTGGTAAGTTGAAACGGGCGCGTCCCGCAGCGTGCGGTCAACAACGTACTTAGTGTCCGGCTTCAGCCGGACGATAATTTAGGACGCCGTCACTCCTGCCGTCGACTTGGTGTTCCGCTAAGGCTTCAGAACTTTCAAGGCGGCGCGTGTCTCATCCACCTCCCGTTGGATTCGGGTCGCAATGGCTTTCGCTTCTTGGCAAGCGTCCTGGACGCGGATGAGTTCGTCGGAGAGTTTCTTGATGCGGTCGAGGCGAGCGGTCAGCGCAGGGTCGGTGTCTTTGAGCATCTATCACCCTTATCGGCCGTGCTGCCCCGGAGTTTGCGATTCGCATCCTGTCGAAGATCTATGCCATCCGCCTCGAATGAGTATTCGTGGGGCGTTGCTTATGGCATGTGCCGCCACCGGAAGTCTGACGAGTTCCTTACTAGGAATGCGTATCCATTAAAGTCGCCTTGTAGGGCACGACTGGCGGGCGGGATACATGCTCGATGAAACTGGCCCAGCGTCTTCGCGTCTATTGGCTTCGAGGCAATAGACTCCTGGAGGGCGGGATACTGGTGCAAAACAGCATCATCGTGGCGCGTGCTGGTCTCGCCGGCGGGTTAGTAGTCTGATTGAGGACCGGAGGGGCTCTGCCCGCAGCGTTGCCGATCACTGAAATGGTTAAGGCGTGCCGGTCTCGCACCGCGCGTCTGAGATCAACGGCCGGCGCCACTCGAGCGCCGGCCGCTGAGATCGCTTATTTGGATTTACGGCCGCGTGCGGGAGATGTCTTGACGAGGGTGCGCGCCACGGGCCTCGTGGCCCCCGTGCGGGCCTGGCCCATCAGCTCTCTGGCGATTTGCGTAAGCAGGTTGTCGGCGGTCTCCTCTTCCGCCAATGACTTCGCGAGCAGCTCCGCGACGGCGGGGAGCGCCGACTGACCCGCCAATGTCCGTGCCGTGCCATATGCCGAGATCTCGTAGTGTTCGACCTTCTGGGCGGCGGCGATCAGGGCGAGGTCGGCGGCGATCGCGTCGTCCTTCTCCTCGCCTTCGTCGATCACTTCCTGGCCCTCTTCGAGCAAGCCAGCCATGCCCTTGCACGGCTTTGGCTTGGCGTCGGCACCGAGCGAGGGTGAACACCTCCTTCAGGCGCTCCACCTGGCGTTCGTCTCTTCGAGGTGATTCGTCAAATGCGAGTTTCAGCGCCTCGGAACTGGCGGCGCTTGCACCATCTTCGGCAGCGCTTTGACGAGCTGCCCTTCGGCGTGCAGCAGATCCTGAAGCTGCTCGACCAGCAGTTCCTCGACCATCTCGGGTCGGCGGCCGCGCTCGTGCTGCGGTCGTCGATCTCGCCCTCGTCGGCCTGCTGATGATCCGCAGATGGCCTGAAGACTGGCGCCTCGACCAGCTCCAGCCCTCGCCTTCGTTCCACGGCCCGCGGGCGTCGATCTCGCCGTCGTCGCCCGCGCCCGGTCGAATCATTGAAGAACTGATCGACCAGCCCTGGCGTCGGCGGAATCCGACCGATCGAGAAGCGCGGCTTGCCCAGGCTTTCGAGCGCGGCCGTGAACGCCTTCATGTGGGTGATTTCGCGCGTCATCAGAAACTGCAGGGCGTCCTTGGTCCCGGCATCGTCGGTGAAGTTGATCAGCCGCTCGTACACGATCTTGGCCCGCGCTTCCGCGGCGATGTTGCTGCGCAGATCGACGTCGAGCTCGCCGGTGATCTTGAGGTAGTCGGCCGTCCAGGCATTGCCCATCGAGTTGTAGAGATTCACGCCGCCGCCGCCGGCGATCGCGATCAGCGGATCGGCCTCGGCCGCGTCGCGATCGAACTTCATCGGCTTCAGATGCAACCGCGCCAGCGCGCCGACGATCTCGAGATGGCTCAGCTCTTCGGTGCCGATGTCCATCAGAGGTCTTTCCGCTCGAGGTCGTCGCAGTTGAGTCCCTGAATGGAATACTGCATCGCTGCGGCGAGCTCGCCATTCGCGCCGCCGAACTGCTCGAGCAACATGTTGCCGAACGCCGGATCGGGTTCGATCGACCCGGACGGTATACATCAACTTCTTCACGTGGTGATACATTCAATCTCCTCTGTTTGAAATACCTGACACCAGAGTGCAAGACAACTGCCGAACGCGGCGACTCTGAGCGACCGCCTAATCGGATGCCGGACGTTTGGTTTCGCTCAGCGTTATCGGCGCTCACTCATGAACGAAGACTTCATCGCAGTGAGCAGATGACGGCCCACAGTTGGCAGGCCAACGGACAACACATCGAAAGCTCCCGCGGAGTTGTCGGCATTCGCGCAGCTCACCTAAACGGGCCTCTCGCGGCCGGTCCGCCCCCTTTTCGACTTGATGGCGCTTTAGCGATTGAACCTGCCGGGCTGCGGCGCTTAGTTGTTCCCGCTTCCGTTTTACCAAGGTCTATCGTTCCCCCGTGCGTCCGCACGGCTGCTCCACCAAGCACCTTCTTTACGACATCCAAGGGGACTTGCTCGAAATGCGTCTGGGCTTTCGGCGTGGCGCCACCAGTCTTGACCATGGAGGCACAGTACCAGCACCTGGGTGCTACGGGTCACCTGTTTTGCGACGTTGGACTTTCGTTTAACCTGCTCGTAACTCACTCGAATAGCGGCACTTATACCGGGTCTGCGAGCCTCGGCATGGCTGGTTATGTTCATGTGTGCGATACTTGCACTTTATCGTTACGATTTGATACGATTCGTCACGTTAGTTTAACGAGAGGTTATTCCAAGAGGAGTTGCGTGGCGCCTCGGAGTAAGAAACATCCGATGAATTTCAAACACATGCCGCAGGTAGACGTTCCTCAAGGTCGGAATGGGAAGCACAAACAGATTGTGCTGAGGATCCTCTCCGATCTCGATCAGGTTCAAAAAGGCGCCGCGCTGAAGGTGCCGTTGGCCCAATTGACGGAAAGCAAGGAAAGAGTCCGGTCTGCGTTGAACCGCGCGACTCGCAAAAGTGGCCGCAGCGTCGCCACGGCCAGCGACGATACCTTCCTGTACGTCTGGAACGAGACGTCGTAGCAGATGATTGCTCGAGGCTGAACCAAGCAACCGGAGAGCCCTGACCATGTCATCAAAGCCATCGGTTCTCGTCGTTGACGACTCATCCGACGGACGCGAAATGCTCGTGGAGTATCTGGCGTTTCGTCGATTTCCAGTAGCAGAGGCGCGAAGCGGCGCAGAAGCTCTTGAAGTGGCTCGTCGCGTTCAACCCAACATCATCTTGATGGACTTGTCCATGCCCGGCGTGGACGGCTGGGAAGCGACGCGCAGATTGCGGGCCGACCCGCTTACTGCAAGGACGCTCATCGTGGCCGTCACCGCCCATGCCTTCCCGCCGGAGCAGGAAGCCGCGCGCGCGGCGGGCTGTGATGTCGTCATCGCGAAGCCGTTCGATTTGAGTGCTCTCGCCGATGCCCTTGAGACTGTCGCCTCGGATGGATTGGCTGCGTTCGGCGCGCAAGCAAGGTACTGTCACATCGCGATCCCAATTCTCAATTCTCGCCACAGGCGACGGGTCGGCTGCGAAGGTTTCGAATGCCGCGTCCTAACGCGGCTCTCGACCAGGAGTAAGGTCCTTCGCGACAGAAAGCGATGCTGGGGAGCCCGATTATCACGCTTCCGGCGGCCCCCAACAGCGGTTCCAATGAGGGCGCCTCGCTTCGACCCCCGACGACGAAGTGGCACCAGGGGCGACGACTAAGGTCACTGTTCCCAGACATAGATGCCGTCCTCGAAGTCCGAGGAGCTGAACGGTCCCACCTGAGCCCGGGTCCCGCTGTTGGCCCTGCTTTGAGATAGACTCGCGAATCCGGTGCCGGTTCTGGCGCTGAGAAAGCGGCTGGACGCACTTCGGATTCCGTGATCCAATCGAGGCGGGGGACGCGATGAGCTTTTGTGAGCATTGTGAAGGGCAGCGGTTCGACCGGGCACAGGTCCTTCGGGTCCTGAGGGCCACGCGAAAGACAGTGCCAAAGCACAGCCGGGCTCATGAAGCGCTGGGTATGGCGATCAAAGCCGTGTGCGCGTTGGACATTCCTCACCTGGAGCGTTTCGACGAGCCATTCGACGAACAGATCGTTCACTGACCCACGCTGGCATTCTCCGACCGGTGGCACCCACCCCAATGGAGGCCCTGTGAGCTTGACGACCACGTCGGCGTCGCCCCCCGCCCGCGCCGCCTGGCAGATGTGGGTGCCGTGCATCGGGATGGCGCTGTGCTCGTGGCTCGCGTTCGTCGACCGCCAGGCCATCGCGGTGCTGTCGCCGACCATCATGGCCGAGACCGGCATGAACGCTCAGGAGTTCGGCCGCCTCGTGACGTTCTTCTTCGTGGCCTATACCCTCGGGAACCCGCTCTGGGGGTCGCTGCTCGACTATGTCGGCCTGCGGCTGGGCATGCTGATGGCCGTGGCGATCTGGACGGCCGCGAGCGCGTCACACGCCCTGATGGGGACCTTTCTCGGCTTCGCGATGGCGCGCGCTGTGCTCGGCTTCGGCGAGGGGGCGACGTTTCCGGGCGGGCTGCGGACGGCCGTGGAGTCGCTGCCGGCAAACATGCGGGCGCGCGGCATTGCGGCGTCCTTCAGCGGCGGCACCATCGGCGCGGTCGTCACGCCGCTCATCGTGCTGCCGGTGGCGGCGGCGTACGGGTGGCAGGCGGCATTCCTCCTCACCGGGCTGTTCGGAATCGTGTGGCTGCTCATCTGGGCCACGATTGCCCGCCCGCCGTTCCTTCCCGCCCGCACGCAGAAACCGGCGCGGATGGCCTGGCCGAATCCGGCCGAACGCCGGTTCTGGATGCTCGTCTTCAGCTACGCGCTCCCCGCCATCGCACCGGGTCCGATCATCACGCTCTTCCAGATCTATCTGAACCGGGAGCTTGGCGTGGCGCAGGCCGATCTCCGCGGCATCCTGTGGATGCCGCCGCTCGCCTGGGGGGCGGGCTACTTCTTCTGGGGGTGGATCGCCGACCGCTTCGCCAGCAACAATCCGCGTCCGGTCGGCTTGTTTCTCCTGCTGACCGTATGCTCGCTCGCCCTGGGCGTCGCGCCGCTGTTCGCCTCGGTGCCCGCCGCGATCGCGCTGATGTCGTGGGCGTGCTTCATCGGCGGCGGATTCCAGATGACGGCGCTCAAGGTGGCGCTCTACAACTTCCCGCGCGAGCAGGCGGCGATGATGTCCGGCATCGCGTCCGGCGCATGGGCGCTCGTCAACGCGGGACTGGCGGAACCGATCGGGCGGCTGTTCGATCAGCAGCGGTGGTCGGAGGCGTTCTGGCTCGTCGCGCTCTGTCCGGCCGTCGGCATCGCGGTCTGGCTGTTCCTGAGCCGCGGGCAACAGGTTCGTGGGGTTCGCCTTGGCGGACCAATCCGGCTGAAGCCGGATCCCGCTGAAGCGGTTCAGGCGGCGCTATAATTCCGGCAAACCCAGGTCACTCCGGCACACAGGAGGATGTATGGAAATCGACCGCAGGCATTTCATCGCGAGCCTTGGCGGGACCGCCGCCGTCGCCCTGATGAGCCACGAAGCAAAAGCCGAAGCGCTGGAAGAGTACATGGTCGAGCAGTTGAATACGGCTTCGCCACCAAGCCAGGCCCCGGCTCCAACGTTCCCCACAGCCGCGGAAGTCGATGCCCGGATCGACACGCGGCATTACCGCCGCGGCGTGGGCGGTCTCTTTCTGACGACGCAGCCGAATGCCAAAGTCAGCCGGCTCGAACCGATGCCGGCGAAGCCGACGTTTCTGGATTTCTTCAAGCTCCGCTTTGCTCCAACTCAGAACCACGTGCTTCAAAGCGCCAATCGCGCGATGAAGACGGGCATGTCCGAGGAGATCATTCTGGCCTGCCTGCTCCACGATACGGTGCATGCGCTCATGAAGACCGATCACGGTTACTGGGGAGCGCAGCTCTACGCCCCCTACGTTCCGGAGAAGACCAGCTTCGCGATCAAATACCATCAGGCGTTGCGTTTCTTCGAGGACCAGGCAGCGGGCTATGTGTACCCGGATCTCTATCGCAACATGTTCGGGCACGACTATGTGCCGCCGCCGCACATCCAGGCGGACTACAAGATGGTGAGAAATCACCGGTGGTACATGGAACCGCGCATGGTCACCGTGAACGATCTCTACGCGTTCGAGCCGGGAGTGACCGTCTCGATCGATCCATTTGTCGATATCGTGGGACGCCACTTCAAGAATCCGAAAGAGGGTCTGGGCAACGACAACAGCCCGGTCGCCCACATGTGGCGGACGATTTCGAATCCGGACGCGCCTCTGTAGAACGGGCTCTGGGCTTCGGGCTCTGGGCTCACGGAAGCAGTGTCCGCCTTAAAGCCGGACCGCACGGTCCTGCACGGCTGCTAGCGGACTTCAGGCCTGCGGACCCCGCACCAAAAAAAGGCCCGCCCTCTTGCGAGAGCGGGCCTTCGTTTTTCCTGCTCGTGGCCCCGGGCCTGAAGCCCGGAGCCCGAGAGCCGGTTTAGAAGTCGAACTGCGCGCTGATCTTCGCGTACCGCGCCGGCTGAATCGCCGTCGGTGTCAGCCACGTGGTCGACGTCGGCGAGAACGTCTGGTTGTAGGTCGTCACGACGTCCGTGTTCGTCAGGTTGTAGACGTCGAACCCGACCTGCGTCCGCGTCCGGCCGTACCGGAAGATCTTCGCCACGCGGATGTCAACGTTGGGCCGATAGTCCGCGTAGAACGTGCCTGGCTCGATCAGGTTCACCGTGACGTTGCCAGCCGAGAGATCGCGACCGAGTCCGCCTTCCCTGGCCACCGCATTGGTCACCACGTAATTGGCTGCCAGCTCCGGCCCGGCGTCGAACCGCCACGTGCCGCTGACCTGGAGGTCGATCTTCGGAATCGTGTAGGACGCAAGCCCCCGGAAATCCGTCCGATACGGCTCTTCGGTGCGGCACCACGGGTTCACCGGCGAGCCGCCGGCGATCGACGAGGTGTCACCGCGCGTCCCGGTGCCCTGCTCCGGCAGCGCCGCTTTCAGCGCGCACGCATCCGAAAGCCGGCGCCCGGTGCTCGTGCCGCCCTGTAACGTGAGGCCGTTCCGCAGCCGCGCGCTGATGCCGACATCCACGCCGTGCCAGTTTTCGCTCTGCTCCGCGTAGTTCCTGGAATTGGTCGCCCACTCGTCGACCTTGCCGACCGCACCCGGCACGAGATTGTACAGGCCGGGGATCACCTGGCCGCCGCCGCCAGGCAGGCGCGCATCGACCGGCGCCGTGATGCTGAACTGCGTCCAGTCAGACAGCGCGTTCGCGCGGTTGTCGACCGTGTACCAGTTCCCCCACCAGTTGCGGTAGTAGCCCACGTTCAGCGACACGCGCGGCGCCACTTCCTGCTGGACCGAGACGCCCAGCCCCCAGTTGTACATGCGCGAGCCCCAGGCCTCAGTGAAGGAGGGGTCGTAGGTCCGGTCGAACACCTCTTTACCGAGGTTCTTGTTGTCCATCGCCGCGCATTCGCCGTTCTTCTCCGGATTCGTCAGGACGCAGTTGGCCACGAAATCCTTGTTCGTGTCGGTCCACACCCGCGTCGTGCTGATCGCCGTGCGAATGATGGGGTTCAGATCCAGGTCGTTGTTGGCCGCCGAGTTGGCCTGCATGTACTTGCCGAGGTTGAACTTCAGGGCCGTCTTGCCATCGCCGAACAGGTCGTAGGCGACGCCCATGCGCGGCGTGACGTCCTGCCAGCTGATACCTTGAGTCGATCGCGACGGATAGATGATCTCGTTGGGTATCGAAGCCGTATAGCCGGGCCCGCCGAGCTTGGACTCGGGGTAGTTGGCCAGGTACCAGTCGTACCGGATGCCCCCCTGCAGCGTCAGCCGGTTGTTCGTCCACTGATCCTGCGCATAGAAGGAGGTGGGCCAGAGGTTGCGAACCACCTTGATGCGGGCGTCGGAATCGTCGACGGTAATCACCTGCCGGAGCTGGTTTGGTACCGCATCGCGCAGCCGGACGAAGTTGATTTCGTTGAAATACTGGTACGTCTGGCTCGGATTGCTGAACCCGCCCTGGTACCCGAACTTCATGTTGTGCGCGCCGGTGACGAACGAGATCGACGCCCGGTTGTTCGCCTTCGTCCCAATCAGGTGATGATTGAAGCCGCCGCCCACACCGGCCGGCATGCGGTAAACCAGGTTCGGGATCTCGCCGGCCTGGTCCTGCGCCCGGATCATCCGCGGATTGTGCGTGCCGTCAATACGCGGGGCGGGATTGCGGTAGCGCGACTCGTACGTGCCCCAGCCGGCTTCCAGAAGGATCCGGCTCGTCAACGGCGACGACCAGGTGACGCCCTGAAGCCGTGACGGCTCGAACCAGTCGCGGTTGGTCGCTTCGATCGTGGTCGTCGCAGCACCGCCGCCTTTCCAGTTGCGCTGATACTTCTGCTCCTGCCAGCTGACGTTGATCTTGTTGCGCGGCGTGGCCTGCCACGTGACGCGCCCGGTCACAATCCGGTCCAGCGTTTCCGAAAAGGCCTGCTGGCTCCGGTCGAAATCGGGGACCCATGCGTTCGGGTTGCCCGCGTTCTTGTTGACCCACATGCCGGGGACGGTGTTGTCGGTCGCGATCTGACGATACGACATGTAGAACCACAGCTTGTCCCGGATGATGCGGCCGCCGCCCATCGGATTGAACTCGTACATGCTTCTGAGTTCGGATGGCGTTCTGAGGCCCTGGGCCTTCAGCGAATCGGTGTAGTTGCTCCCCTGCATCGCCCCGTTCGCGCCGTTGACGACGAACGCGCCGCTATACGTATTGCCGCCTTCGCGCGGAATCGCGTTGAGGGAGACGCCGCCCGTTTCGGCCTCGCCCAGGCCGCCGGAGGTGCTGAGCACCAGTTCCTGCGCCGCGGCGACGTTCACCATGTTGCCCCACTGACCGCCGCCGCCGCCCGCCCACCCGATGTTCAAGCCATCGCTGTAGGTGCGCGAATCCTGCCCGCGTCCGCCGTGGATGGAGCCCGCGGAACCGCCGCCGCCCGTGATGCCGCCGGAATCGCCGCCGGTGCTCATCCCAGGGATGAGGGACTGAATGCCGCCGGCCGATCGCGAGGACGGTATCGCCCGGATAACGTCGTTGCTGACCGTCTGCTGCACTTTTACGCTCTGCACGTCGACGATCGGCGTCTCACCGGTGACCGTGATCGTTTCCTCGAGGGCGCCGACCCTCAGGTCGCCGTTCACCGTGGCCACGAACGAGCCTGTCAACTCGATGCCGTCGCGCCTGACCGTGCTGAAACCCGGCAATGTGAACGTCACCGAATACGTGCCCGGCCGCAGCTCGACCACGCGGGTACTGACCGGCGTCGTCGGTGACAACCGAACGAACCTTCTCGATCAGCGCCGGGCTCGCGATTTCGACCGTCACGCCAGGCAGCACGCCACCTGACGTGTCCCTGGCGACTCCGGTGATCGCCCCTTGTGTCGTTTGCGCGTAGGCTGCCGCGGGCAGGATCAGCAGGGCCAACAAGACCCACGAGGACCGCTTCAACAGGCTCAACATCACTTCCCCTCCTGAACGTTGTGTGGAATCGACGCCGCCAACGTACGTAGAAAACGTACGGTTAGGAATACCTGAGAGGAGGCTAGGCCCGGCTGTAGGGCCTGTCAAGGCTTGTTTGGTGAAATATCGTGCATTCCCGCGGCGCGATCTAAGAAATTGGATAAAGGATTGTCCAGATAAGGCCGATGATCCAGCTAAGTCAGGTCTGGTTGTCAGACGTTCAGGGGCTCCGTGCCGCGCGGAAGCTCACCGCCAACAAGCCGCACGGAGTCACAGATGCTTTGCAAGGTATTGGTCTGCCGCATTTTCATTCTCCTCGTCTTCATGATCGGATCGGCCAGTCTGGCGCGGGCCCAGAACTGGAGCAACGATGCGCGAAGCATCGCGCTCGGCACCGGTGGCACCGAGAACGTCGCCGGCAGAATGGCCCAGGAGGAGGTTCAGTACAAGGCGATCGTGATCCCGCTCGGGCTGATCCAAGTTCTTCCCGATTGGTCGGTGTTCAATCCAGCCGGCGACGAGTTCGACCCCGTTCGGGCGCTGGAGTACGCGTCGAGCCCGCTCCACTACATCTTCGGCCGCGAGACCAGCAGCAGCAGCCCGCAAGCGTATGTTCGTCAACGACATCGTCAACGCGGAATTGAACCTTAACCTGAACACCTATCGAGGATTCAGGCCCGCCACGAACATCGAAGCCGAGGGTCTCGCGTCCCCAAGCTGGGGCAAGACGATTAACGTCCGCCGCGACGCAGACGGATACTTCCAGGGCATCTATATCGGCGCAGGCCCGTACTTCTCCGTCAAGACGCTGGCGAACTTCGACGAGGACCTGGCGAATCTCCTTGACAGCCCCACCGACGTGTTTGTTCCGAACACGACGTTCCTCGTCACTGATACGACAACCGAGCAGCTGGCGCTGGCGGTCACAGGCGGCTATCGTGCGCGCTTACCGCTGGCGAACCGTGCCAGCGCCCGGGACGGCGTGTACGTCGCTGCCAACTACCACTACCTGCACGGATTCGCCTACAACGACGTCGCGCTGGACGTCCAGTTCGATACGAATGCGCTCGGTCTCGTCACGATCCTCCCGACGACGCAGCCGATCGAGATCGGCAGACTGCACTCGACCAGCGGCCGGGGCTTCGCGATCGATCTGGGCGTGGACATCGTCGCGAACCGCTGGGAGGTCGGGTTCGGCGTGAACGGCATCGCCAACCGGATCACCTGGGACGATGTGGAGCTTCAGAGCTTCGTGCTGCGGAGCCTGGTGGCCGGCGGCGACTTCGTCGAAACAACCTTCCCGGGGTTCGTCGAACCGCGCCGGATCGAGCTCCCGGTCGATTACACCGCGAACGTCGGGTATTCCTCGGACACCTGGTCGGCGGTGTCCCAGGTACTCGCACGGATTCCAGGGCGATAACTTTCGCGCCGGGGCGGAGTACCGGTTTGGGACGGTCGATCTGCGCGGCGGCGCGCGCTTTTCACAGGACCTGTGGCATCCCACTGTGGGAGCGGGGTTCAATTTCACGCCGCGGGTCGGTCTCGACGCCGCCCTGTTCGCCACGAGCACCAACTGGGAGCGCCGTCGCCTCCCGGCGCTGGCCCTCTCTCTCCGCTTCAATCGATAATCGCCGGGGCCGCGCGTTTGTTCAGCAGTCTGCAGTAGTGTCCGGCTTTAGCCGGACCGTCCTGGTCCGCCTGAAGGCGGACACTACGTACGTGGTGGCTCCAGTTGGGGACTTCAGCGTTTCACAGGAGCGCGTCCCGGGTATTGCTCGAAGAGCGCGGTCGCCGCCGCGTTGATGGCCGCCTCGAGCTTCGCGGGTTCAACGTCGATCGGCGAGTTCACCTTCGCGTTGAAGAGCATCTGCCCGCTCGCCGACTCACGCAGCTGCACGACGAGGACGCCAACTGCATACGTCGGCAGGGCGCCGGTCGCTGAGGGCTTCGCCTTCTCATCGGCGTCGGTCCGGCGTTGCGACGCATATGTAACACGGGCGTCGCCTTGTCCCGTGGCAAGCTTCGTCAGGCCCAGTGCCTTGAGCTCGCGGTCAACGGCCGCGATGATCTGTTGGTCGACGGTCTTGTCCGTCGATGGCTGCCCCGCCGTCCAGGTATAGGTCTTGACCTTGGCCAGGGCATCCGGCCTGCTCTCCTCCACGGTGACGCCGTACTTCGTCGTCTGGGCGGTAGCCACGACGTAACCGGCGCCCTGCACCACCAAGGTCAATACGAACGCCGACAGACATGCTCTCATCTTCCAATACCTCGCCTTGATGGTGTAGTCCAACCCTACTGAATCTTATTCCACCGGCCAACCGACAGGGCCTTGCCGGCGTCGTCTCTCGTGGTCAGCGTCAGCACGTTGCCCTCCACTTGCCAATGGCGGGGACGATTTGGCGCCAGCGGACCAAGCCCGGTGGTCGGCTGGCCCTGAATCGTGTACGTCAGCGTGCGGTTTTGCATGTCGACGGCGGTTCGACCGTCCGACGAGATCATCCCATCGTCCCGGATGTCTATGCCCGCGGACCGCAACAGATCGGCGGCATCCCGATCCGTTCGGATCTCCATCCGAAGGTTGCCGAATTCGTCGTAGGTCAGCGTGCCGGCGCCCTTCAACGTGATAGGGGCTTTTCCGGGCGGGTAGACCTCGAAGGATTCGAGCGACCAGCGTCCCTCGAGGAATTTCCGGGCCTGCACGAGGGAGCCGGCTCCCGTGTCCACTGGACCACCTTCGATCGGCTTATAGATCGGGGCGGCCGCACAGCCCGCCATACCGACGAGGGCAGCCACGACCAGCGCGCGCGTCAACTGAGATCGCGGGACCATGATTATTTTTTTTCCTGAATCGTAACCGGGGAGCGCAGCTCGAAGGAGATGACGGACTCCGCTGGAATTTCGGCTGCGTCGCCTCGCATCGCCGCGCCCGCGCCGCCTCCAATCAGCGCACCCACAGCGGCGCCCTGTCCGCCACCCGCGATCGCGCCGATGGCCGCGCCCGCTCCCGCGCCAATTCCAACCTTCGCGGCATCCTTACCTTTGTTGGCCGCGGCTTCGGCGGTGACGGGAGTCGTGACAATGTCCAACTTCTGCCCGTCGCTGGTCGTCAGACTCGTCAGCTCGACAGAGAGGTTCGCTTTTCCCTTTATCCGTCCGCCGTCGTCGGAGGCGGCAATGCGGCCACCGATCCGTGCGCCCGCGGGAACGGCCACCCACCCTCGACGGCGATCGGCTCTTCCAGAATCGCGGAGAACACGTCCCCGGTCTTCATCGTTTTTGTCGATAACACACTGGTGGTTCTGACCGTGAGAATCTGGCCTGGATCCAAGCGGGCAACCCTCGGCTTGGGCGGCGCGGGAGGGGGCGCGCGGCGCGGCCGCAGGCGGCGGCGCGGGAGCCTGGGCAGGCTGAGCGCTCGGGGGTGCGCCGGCGTTCTCCGGCGCCGTCGCAGGTGACTGGCCCTGCGTGGGCGTCTGCTCTGTCGACGCGGACTGCTGGGGCGCCGGAGTTGAGCAGGCGGTCACCGCCAAGGCGATCGCCGCGACGGTCCAGACTACGGTACGTCCGGTCAGAGTTTGAGTGTTTAGTCTCTTCATCATTAGGCCTCGCTGTGCTGGCTATCCCCGTTGATCACTGTTTCCAAGGGCGGCCGGATCGTTCAGCGCCGCCGCCCGCCCCCACCGCCCCGCCCGCCGCTCGCGCGGTAGCTGCCGGACCTCTGCGATGCGCCGCTTTGCACCTGGCCCGAGTCGCGCGTGCGCTGCGCGCCCTCGGCGCGCGCCGCGGAATCGCGCGTCACTTGCTGGCGCGTGGTGGAATCCATCCCAGACGCGGTCGCGCGGTCGCCCGCTTGAGCGCCGGACTGCGCGGCGCGATCCTGAGCCTGCTGTCGCTGCTCCGGCGTCGCCTGCGACGTTGTTCCAGCCGCCTTCGCCGTACTTCTGAAAGCTGTCGCCGTCCTTGCGGTAGACGTTGCCGTCACGGCCGGCGTACACGTCGCCGCTCGCTCGTTCTCGTGACGCGTGTCGTGTTGCCGGTCACGTTGTTCGTGACCCGGGATGGTCTTGGCCCAGTCATCGCCGCGCTGCAACGCCTGTCTGTCCCCAGCTCCCATACACGCTCGAGCCCTGCCGGGTCGCGGCGGACGTGCCGGTGCGCGGGTTGTAGGCCGAGGCGGCGCCGCGCGAGCCGTACGGGCCATGGGCCACGGCGCCGCGCGAGTACGTGCCGGTCCTCGGGTTGTAGCGCTGTGCGACACCGGCGCCGCCGTAGGGACCGTAGGCCACCGCACCCCGCGTGTACGCGCCGGTCCAGGGGTTGTAGGACGCGCCGATACCCGTAGGTCGGATAGTGCGGGTAGTAGTACGGGGTAGCCGCCGCCGTACCCCACGTACGGCGGGTAGTAGTAGCCGGTGCCCCACACGGCGCAGCCCCACGCGACCATCATTCCCGTGAACGCCATCGCCGTCGCGAAGACCACGGCATCGTCGTCGTCATCCTCCACCGTGACGTAGGTGACGGAATGCGACGGGGAGCTCACCGGAATCTCGTAGATCTGCTTCGGTACCTCCCCGGTCACCTCCCACGGGCCCGTCGGCGCCTTCGACATGAACCAGACGCCCTGGAAGCACATGTAATAGAGGTCGCCGACCTTCATGATGTCCTTGTCCGTGTTGACCGCCCGCTGGACGGTCGTCTTCTCAATCGGCTGGAACTCGGGCGGCGCCCTGATACGCGACCTCGGGCGCCTGCACGGTCTTGCTGACGCGCGCCGTCTGCGGAATTTGCGCGAGCATGACGGCCTCGGCCGCCTGTCTCGTGCCCGGCACCGACGCGAGAACGCGGGACCGCTCGTGCTCGAGCGGGATCTGCTTGAAGACTGCGGGCAGCTCCGGCGTGGCGAACGTCCAGGGACCGGTGAAGTCGGGCGCCGAGAACCATCGGCCCGCGACCAGGAAGTAGACGGCGCCGGTCAGGCCCATCCGGAAGATATCGCTCTCGGTGTTGCTGACCCACAGGAGCGGCGTCGCTCCCTGCACGGCCAGATAGTTCGGTTCGCCTCGCAGCAGAATCAGCTCCGCCGGCTCGAAGCTGACGAACACCTTCGGCACCTGGCTGGCGCTGACCTTCTGGCCAGGGAGGCTCGCCTTCACGTCTTTCCAGTTCTCATCGGCCGGCAGCTTCGCGAAGCTTTCCGGCAACGTGCCGGCCGGCGCCCACGGTCCCTTCACGTCGGTCGCTTTCAACCAGGCTCTCTCGTTGCGGAGGTAGAAGGTCTTCGTCGGGCCGTGCTGGAAGAGATCCCAGTTGGTGTTGACCGCCGAGCGTCAGATCGTTCTGCGGGATGGGCGCCCAGATCGGCTCGCCGTCGATGTTGACCAGCACCGCGGGCGTCTTGCTGAAGAAGATCGTCGGCGGATCCGCCTTCACGCCGTCCACGTTCTTCGGGATGATCTGGCTCGTGTCGATGTTGGCCAGCACGCGGTCGAGCGCGATCACGCGCTCGTCGAGTGGCACGGCGGCGGTAATTTCTCCCACCACGGTCTTGAGTTGATCGCGCTGCAGCGTGGGAAAGCTGGATTCGGTGATCTTGAGCTCCGAGAAGCTCACGAGCCGCTCGTCCAGGGCGACGCTCGTGTCGGATTCCAACATGACGGTGCCGAGCGCGGGCTGTTTCGCGTCCTTCGGCATGTAAGACATCGCCGAGTACGCGACGATGTGCTTCTGGTCGGCCCAGCTCGCAACCTGTGGCTGGTAGACGAGAGAGCGGCGCCGCTCGCCGTGGTGTACGCGCGCGGCCACCCACCGTCAGGACCCTCGGGGGGAACCGCGGCCGGCGCTTGTGCGACCACGAACGGCGCGATCGGCCCGGCGAGCAAGGCAACGATTGTGACTGCCGCAACGCTGACCCTGACGGAGTGATTAACCCGCATGTTCGATCTCCAGTTTGATGGACTGTACACCACCAGGATAGATTCGTCCCCTGGAGTCTTCTGGCAACGTTCGCGCCAGGCGTCGGCGAGACGGAGACGTGAAAATCGCCAGAAAACTCTTGCGAAATCAACGGCTTACGGTCAGCCACGAAGAGAAACGAGCGAGGCCTCACAACCGGCCGTGATCGAATCGCCCGAAGCAACGGCGCACCATCGGAATCCGTATGCCGTCGCGTATGAGTGCCGCTAGAATGCGCTGACGTCATGAGCGAGCGTCTGACTACGCGTTCTGCGAGTCGGCGTTCGGTGACGACCGCAATGGTGCGTCAAACCAGGAGCGGCAGTCACCACCCGTGGGAGGGCGTTTACCGCCAGTTGTGAGCTCCAATCATATCCCTCAGTTCGAAGCCAGGAACGGGTGATTTGTTCACTTTTGGAAGCAGTTCTCCGACCGCCTCCCATCAAGGTTGACAGGGTCCGCGACTTGATCTGCGGGGCGACGCAGCGCGACTGGGGTGAAGAGAGTTCCGAAGGAGGAAGAATTGGACCCTAACGTAGATGTTGCCGAGCAAAAACGATTGAATGACGCGCGCGAGGCAAAGATTCCCTGGAAGAAATGGGGGCCTTACCTCAGTGAGCGACAGTGGGGAACGGTCCGCGAGGACTACAGCGAGGACGGCAACGCCTGGGATTACTTCACCCATGACCAGGCCCGCTCCCGAGCCTACAGGTGGGGCGAGGACGGGCTCGGGGGAATCTGCGATGACCGGCAACGGCTGTGCTTTGCGCTGGCTCTGTGGAACGAGCGAGATCCGATCCTGAAAGAGCGCCTGTTCGGGCTCACCAACAGCGAGGCAAATCACGGCGAAGACGTCAAGGAGTACTACTTCTACGTTGACAGTACCCCGACTCATTCGTACATGAAGTATCTCTACAAGTACCCGCAGCGGGAGTATCCCTATCGCGACCTGATCGACAAGAACCGGAGCAGATCGCGGAACGAGTTCGAGTACGAGCTGCTCGATACCGGCGCCTTCGACGACGACCGGTATTTCGACGTGTTCGTGGAATACGCGAAAGCGAGTCCCGAGGACATCCTCGTCCGCATCACCGTGCACAATCGCGGGCCGGAAGCGGCCCGGCTCCGTGTCGTGCCGACGCTCTGGTTCCGCAATACCTGGTCCTGGGACGCGAATCAGCCGAAGCCTTCACTGCACGAGGTCGGACCGGGCGTCATTCAGGTCACACACGCTGAGCTTGGCGAGTACCGGCTGTTTTGCGATGGCGCTCCGGAGCTGCTGTTCACCGAAAACGAGAGCAACGCCTCGCGCCTGTGGGGCCAGCCCAATCCGTCTCCCTACGTCAAGGATGCGTTCCACGAGTACATCGTCTCGGGCCGTGGCGATACGGTGAACCCGGCGAAGGCCGGGAGCAAGGCGGCGGCCCACTATCTCCTCGACGTGCCCGCTCGCGGAAGCAAGACCGTGAGTCTCCGTCTTGCGGCGGCAGGAAAAGACGAAGCCTTCGGGGGGGTCAAGGTCGGCGACGCGTTCGGCGGATTCGAGAAGACATTCAAGAACCGGATCGCGGACGCGGACGAGTTCTACGAGCGGATTTCGCCGAAGTCGCTGACCGACGATGAACGGCTCGTGCACCGCCAGGCGCTGGCGGGCATGCTGTGGAGCAAGCAGTTCTACTACTTCGACCTCGAGCGATGGCTGCGCGAGCACAAGAGCCATCCGCTGCTCGAATCCTCCCGGCACGGCGTGCGGAACACCGAGTGGTTCCACATGCTCAATGCCGACGTGATCTCCATGCCGGACAAGTGGGAGTATCCCTGGTACGCGGCCTGGGACCTGGCGTTTCATACGATTCCCCTGTCGCTGGTGGACTTCGATTTCGCCAAAGAGCAGCTCCTGCTGATGCTGCGCAGTCTCTACGCCCATCCCAACGGGCAGATTCCGGCGTACGAGTGGAACTTCGGTGACGTGAACCCGCCGGTGCATGCATGGGCGACGCTCCTTACCTACAAGATGGAACGGAACCTCGGCCGGGTGGACCGTCGTTTCCTGGAAGAGGCGTTTCAGGGCTTGATGCTGAATTTCAACTGGTGGGTCAATCGAAAGGATCCTGCCGGGCGCAACGTCTTCGCGGGCGGGTTCCTCGGTCTCGACAACATCGGCATCTTCGACCGCAGCGCGCCGCTCCCCACGGGCGGATCTCTCGAGCAGGCTGACGGGACGGCGTGGATGGCCTTCTATTGCCAGAACATGCTGCAGATCGCCCTCGTGCTGGCCGAAACCGACGAGAAGTACGAAGAGGTCGCCTTCAAGTTCGTCCAGCATTTCATGTGGATCGCCTACGCGATGGACCGCCGCGGCGAGCATCACGACGAGATGTGGGATGAGCAGGACGGTTTCTACTACGATCTGCTGCGGCTCCCCGACGGGCAGGCGATGCGTTTGAAGGTACGGTCGATGGTGGGGCTGCTGCCGCTGTGCGCATCAACGGTGTTCGACGCCAGCGACGTCGAACGGCACCCGAAGCTGATGGCGATGGTCGCCCAGTTCCGCGAACGTCATCCCGAGTTGGCGGAACAGGTGGCCCCGACCAGTGACGGATTCACCGGCTACAAAGGACGGCGTCTGCTTTCAACCCTCAACAAGCGAAAGCTGGAGCGGGTACTCGCCTACATGCTCGACGAGAACGAGTTTCTCGGGCCCTACGGTATTCGAGCCCTCTCTCGCTTCCATCAGGACCATCCGTTTGTGTTTCACACTGGTGGCCAGGAATACCGGGTCAATTACCTGCCCGGCGAATCTGATACCGGCATGTTCGGCGGCAACTCCAACTGGCGGGGTCCGGTCTGGATGCCGGTCAATGTGCTCATCATCCGGGCGCTCTTGAACCTGTACGGCTTCTACGGGGATGACTTCAAGGTGCAGTGTCCGACCGGTTCCGGGAGATACATGACGCTGTTCGAAGTCGCACAGGACCTCGCCCGCCGGCTGGCCGGTACGTTCCTGCGCGACGCCAACGGACGGCGGCCAGTCTATGGAGGTACCGAGAAGTTCCAGAACGACCCGCACTGGCGCGACTTGATCCTCTTCTACGAGTACTTCCACGGCGACAACGGAGCCGGGCTTGGCGCCAGCCATCAGACCGGGTGGACCGGTTCGATCGCCGCGATTCTCGACCTGTTTGGCCGTGTGGAAGCCAGGGATCTGGAGTTGGACCGCGACCAACTCATGTCACGGCTCGTGAAGGAGCAGGTCGGCGGGTACGGCGGGTAATACCGGGGCGACGCGGCGCCGTACCGTAAGGGCGACGCATGCGTCGCCCTACGCGCGACCCTTTGCGACCGGCGCTGCGGGGACCGGAACCGCGACTGATGCGCCGCTGTTATCGATGATATCCATGATGCCGAGCAGAAGGTCTTCCTGAATCGCGAGGAAGGCCGTCTGCTCGCTTTCGAGTACGTAGGCAAAGACCTCGAGGTCCAGCGACGCGGCGCTGAACTTGATGAACCGGGTGCGTGCGGACACTGCGTCCACCTTGGGATGCGCATCGAGCAGCCGGCGGATTTGGGCCAGCACGTCACGCAGCTGGTCCGCCGTCGTCTCCCTCCCCAATCCAATGGTGTGATGGAACCGGATCCGGTCGCGCTGCGCGAAGTTCTCCAGGATCATCGACGCCAGCAGACCATTCGGAACGGACACCACCGTTCGATCCAACGTCCGGATACGCGTCGAACGAATGCCAATGTCTTCGACCGTGCCAACGTACTCGCCCACCTTGCACACGTCCCCGATGTTCACGGGCTTGTCCGAAATCACCATGATCCCGCCGAACAGGTTCTCAATCGTCTTCTGCGCGCCGAAGCCAATGGCTATTCCGCCGACGCCCAACCCGGTGAGCGCGGCCGTGGGATCGACATCCGACACATAGAGGAGGAGCAGAAATGCCGCGATCACGCTCGCCGCTTTCAGCAGGCGGTTGATCAGGCGCACCAGCGCGACGTCTCCCGACCGATGGATCCGTCGCAGGCGCGCGAGGCTCAACGCTTCGACGGCGTCCACAAGACGTAGCGACAACCAGCACAACGCCATGACCATCAGGGTCTCCGCCACGCGCTGCCAGAACCGCCGGGTGGAGAGGCTGAGGCCCAAGAACGAACCGCCGTAGAAACATGCGGAGAGAACCAGCAGGCTCAATGGCCCTGCGCTGACCAGCTTCGGGTCGTCACGCTCTGGCGTGAGACGGCCGAACAGAGGACTGAGCAAAACGGTCAGCGCGCGCGTGGACAGCGCGGTGAGAGCGAAAATCAGGGGGATGGAAAGAAGAATGGCAATCCATCGATAGAGCGGTACGGACAGCCATCGAATGGTTAGGAGCCGGTCCGGCAGATACCGTTCGATCCACGGCGGCTGGACTTCATCGTAGAGCCGGGGAATCTCCGGCAACATGCCGGAGGAGAACAACCAGATGGGGTTGCCTTGACCTCGCTGCACCCGGTCCAGAAATATCTCGACATTGCCGGACGGGCTTTCGACAAGACCGATCCGATCACGGTTGGTGAGCCCGTCGGCAAGATCTCCGTCCGGCTCGTTACTGAGGCGATCCAGGCTCGTGAAGAGCCTGCGGTTTAGAACGACGCTCAGTTTCCGGGCCAATTCCCCCCGGTCTGGAGGCTTGAGCCCGGACTCCAGATATTCGGCGGCGCGATCGAGGTTCTCCTGTTCAACAGCCATGACGAGACCGACCACTGTCCCGTGTGGAGTGCTGCGCCCCAGGGGATCCTCGACGGGCTGCTTTTGCTCCGCGGCTGCACCTTGCGGACGCTCCGTCTGCGCGGACTGCGCCTCCACAGGTTGAAGCAGAAGCACAGAGAGCAGAACCAGGCAGGTGCTTAGAGTCTTCGACATGGTCCGTTCGATCACGAATGGTACTCCCGACACCTGGCGATCAGAATCACATCGGGCTGTCCGCCATCGCGATCAGAAGCACGACCGAGCGGGGCTGGACGACATAGGTCGAGTCCTGGACCGCCGGCGCATTCGCCCAGGCGCACAGGTCGTCGGGTGAATCGAGGGACGTGTCGACGATCCGTCGCCACGCGGAATGTCCCTCGCTGGGGGGAGGGATCTCGAACCCGAGCGGCTCCCAGTAGGCGTTGACGACGGCGTGGAGCTCGGCCTGGCCGCCAGGCAAGCGGGCGGTCGCTGCCAGCGTGTGCGAGTCGTCGCCCAGGTCCGGCGCGTGCAATCTGACGCCGTGCCACGTGACGGATTGCTGCCGCAACATCTCTGACAGCGTCATGCCCAACCGCTCGATCGGCAGGTTGCGACGGATGCGAAGCGCGATCGAGCTCCTTCGCGAACCGGTGTACGTCGCCGTGCCTGTCCACGAGGTCCCAGTCGAACCAGGTGGGGTCGTCGTTGATGCAGTACGCGTTGTTGTTCCCGCGCTGCGTGCGCCGGACCTCGTCGCCCATCAGCAGCATCGGCGTCCCCACCGCGAGCATCGTCAGCGTCAGGAAGTTCTTCACCTGCCGGTTGCGCAGCCGCTCCACGGCGGGATCGTCGGAGGGTCCTTCGACGCCACAGTTCCAGCTCCGGTTGTCGGATGATCCATCCGTATTGTCGTGGCCGTTCGCCTCGTTGTGCTTGGTGTTGTAGGAGACGAGGTCGTTGAGCGTGAAGCCGTCATGGCAGGCGACGAAGTTGATGCTCTGCTCCGCCTCGCGCTCCTCGTTCCCGAAGACGTCGGGGCTGCCAGTCAGCCGGTACGCCAGGGAACGGACGGTTCCGCTGTCGCCCTTCAGGAAGGATCTGACGTCATCGCGAAACCGGCCGTTCCATTCCTTCCAGCTGTCGCCGACGAAGGAGCCGACCTGGTAGAGGCCTGCGGCATCCCACGCTTCCGCGATCAACTTGACGTTGGCGAACACCGGGTCCGACTCGATGTCCCACAGCAGTGGCGGCGTGGCCATCGGACGACCTTGCTCGTCGCGCGACAGGATCGAGGCCAGATCGAAGCGGAAGCCGTCGACGTGCATCTCGGTGACCCAGTAGTGGAGGCTGTCGAGAATCAGCCGGCGGACGATCGAGTTGTTGGCGTTCAGCGAGTTGCCGCATCCGCTGTAGTCGGCGAAGGAGGACTTGTCGTCGCCCAGGATGTAGTAGGTGTCGTTGGCGAATCCGCGGAAGCACATCGTCGGGCCGTCGGCGCCGCCCTCGGTGGTGTGGTTGTAGACCACGTCGAGGATGACCTCGATACCGGCCTGGTGCAGCGCCTTGACCATGTCCCGGAACTCGTCGAGTGCGCCGAGCGCGTCGGGCCTCGAGCTGTATGCGCGCATGTGGCGCGAAGAACGACGCCGGCTGGTAGCCCCAGTCGTTCACGCCTCCAGGCGCATCCTGATCGTCGAAGGCGAACACCGGCAGCAGCTCGACGGCGGTGATGCCCAGATCCTGCAGGTACGGAATCTTCTCGATCAGGCCTTGATACGTGCCGCGCCGCGGCGCCGCGACGCCGGAGTTGGGGTGCCGTGTGAAGGCGCCCACGTGCATCTCGTAGACAACCGTCCTGGCAAAGGGCGTGTGCGGTGGACGGTCGTCCTCCCAATCGTACGCGCCCGGATCCGCGACCACGCTCTTCAAGGCCGAGGCGCAGTTGTCTCCTGGCGCGCACGCCGCTGCGCGACTCCAACCCGCCGGCCGCGCCACGCATCTTCCGTAAGGATCGAGCAGCACCTTGTCGCGGTCGAATCGGCGTCCGCGTTCCGGATCGAACGGCCCGTCGACGCGATAGCCGTAGAACTGACCTGCCGTGATGCCGGGCACGAATGCGTGCCAGTAGTGGTACGAGCGCTGGCTCCGCGGGTCGAAAATCGACGACCTGGGTGGGCTTCGCGCGCATCCACTCGATCGAAGAAGAGCAACTGCACGCCCGTGGCGTGCTTCGAGAAGACGCTGAAGTTGACGCCACCCTGGCAGATCGTGGCGCCCAGCGGAAAGCTCGAGCCGTGCGGGCCCGTCCCGGGTCGCATCGCGATGTCGAGCGTGGAGGTCCCGTCGCGCATCGTTTACCCCTTTGCTACGCCGCCGATCGGCGACGCGCTCTGGTCAGATTCTGCGCCGGCGCCGGACCTGCAGCTGCGCCAGCGAGCGGACAAGCGAGGCGTTGACGGACGCCACCTCTTCGTCGGAGATTTTCTCCTGCAGTCGAGCCTCGGCGCGCGCGCGTGCCTCCTCGGCTTTGGCTTCGTCGATGCGCTCCGCGGGAATGGCCATATCGGTCACGATGGCCACGTGCTTCGGACCGATATCGACGAGACCCTCGCCGACGGCGAAGAAACTCTCCGCGGCGCCCCGGTTCAGGATGATCTCACCGGGCACGACCTGCGTAATCAGCCGGACGTGCGCAGGATACACGCCGATCTGCCCCTCGGCCACAGGCAGTGTCACCATGGTGACGTCTTCGAACGAGATCGTCGCCTGCGGCGTGATGATTTCGAATCTCAGTGTCTCAGCCATGCCAGGTCACCCACATCATGCCTGCTGGATCTCGTCGATCCCGCCCTTCATGTAGAAGTTCCCTTCGGGGATGGCGTCGTGGTTGCCTTCGAGGATCTCCTTGAAGCCACGCACCGTGTCGGCAACCGCCACCTGCCGGCCCTCGCGGCCGGTAAAGACCTGCGCCGAGCTGAACGGCTGGCTGAGAAACCGCTGAATCTTGCGCGCGCGGTAGACCGTCAGCTTGTCCTCGGGCGACAATTCGTCCATCCCGAGGATGGCGATGATGTCCTGCAGATCCTTGAATCGCTGCAGCACTCGCTGCACGCGCCGTGCAACGTCGTAGTGCTCCTGTCCGACGATCTCGGGCGCCAGGGCACGCGAGGTCGATGCCAGCGGATCCACGGCGGGATAGATGCCGAGCTCGGCGATCGAGCGCTCGAGCACGATCGTCGCGTCCAGGTGGGCGAACGTGGTCGCCGGCGCAGGATCGGTCAAATCGTCGGCCGGCACGTACACGGCCTGGAAGGACGTGATCGATCCTTTCTTGGTCGAGGTGATCCGCTCCTGCAACACGCCCATCTCGGCCGCGAGCGTCGGCTGGTAGCCGACCGCGCTCGCCGTGCGCCCGAGCAGAGCCGACACTTCCGATCCGGCCTGGGAGAATCGGAAGATGTTGTCGATGAACAGCAGGACATCCTGCCCCTTTTCGTCGCGGAAGTACTCCGTGATCGCCAGGCCCGAGAGCGCCACGCGAAGGCGCGCGCCCGGCGGCTCGTTCATCTGGCCGTAGACCAGCGCGATCTTCGAGGCGCCGAGGTTTTCCTGGTTGATGACGCCCGCCTGCGACATCTCGTGGTAGAGGTCGTTGCCCTCGCGCGTGCGCTCGCCGACGCCGGCGAACACCGAGACCCCGCCGTGGAGCTTGGCGATGTTGTTGATCAGCTCCATGATGACGACCGTCTTGCCGACGCCGGCGCCGCCAAAGGCGCCGACTTTGCCGCCCTTCAGGAAGGGGCAGATCAGGTCGATCACCTTGATGCCGGTGGACAGCACCTGAGGCGACGTCGACTGATCGGCGAGCGGCGGCGGCGGACGATGGATCGGATAGTACTTCTCCGCCGCGACCGGCCCGCGCTCGTCCACCGGGCTTCCGGTCACATCCAGGATACGGCCCATCACGCCGTCGCCGACCGGCATCGAGATCGGTCCACCTCGGTCGGTCACCTTGACGCCGCGCCTGAGCCCCTCTGTGCCCGACATGGAGATCGCCCGGATCCACTTGTCGCCGAGATGCTGCTGCACCTCGAGCGTGAGCGCGACCGGCCGGCTCTCCACCGTGTAGTCCACGCTGAGCGCGTTGAAGATGGATGGCAGCGCGTCCGGAAATTCGACGTCGACCACCGGGCCCGCGATCTGAACGACTTTGCCGATGTTCATGTACCTACCTGATGACGCAACGCGAGCCTGGCCGCCGTTATCCCGCCTGGCCGCCCGCTATTTCCAGCAATTCCTTGGTGATGTTGCCCTGGCGCAGCTTGTTGTACTCGAGCGTCAACGCCTTGATCAGGCTGTCGGCGCTGTCGGTCGCGTTCTTCATCGACACCATGCGGGCGCTTTGCTCGCTCGCCTTGGCGTTGAGCAGGACGTGGTAGATGAAAATATTGAGGTAGTGGCCGATGAGGTATCCGAGGACCGACTCCACGTCCGGCTCGAACAGCGTCTCGGCGGGGTCGGCCGCGAGCGCCTCTTCCGATTCGGCCCCCGGCACCTTCAGGCCCTTGATTTGTCCGACCGGCAGGTACTCGATGGTGACCGCCTGCTGCGTCAGCGTGTTGACGAACCGGGTGGCGACGATCACCACCTCGTCCACTTCGCCTTTGAGAAAGAGGTCCCGCGCAAACGCCGCAATCGCCCGCGCCTCTGCGAACGCCGGCGAGTCGCCGTAGGCGAACTCCGCGACCAGCTGCCGCCCGCTCCGGGCCACGAATTGTGACGCCTTGCGGCCCGCGGTGATGAAGACCGTGGTCTTGGGATCGAACTGCGCGGCCAGCCGGAAGACGTTGGTGTTGAGCGCGCCGCACAGTCCTTTGTCGGCCGCGATCAGAATGACGGCGCGCCGGCGAACAGGACGCACGTCCATGAGCGGATGATGAAAATCGGCGGCGCGAGTGGTTGCGGTGCGCTGCATGCGATACAGCCGGCGCGCGAACGGCGCCGCGGTCAGCGCGGCCTCCTGCGCCTTGCGCATCTTCGACGCCGCCACCATCTGCATCGCTTTCGTAATCTGCGCGGTGCCGCCGATCGACTTGATGCGCCTGCGAAGCTCGCGAGGACTGGCCATGATCTATTTCTTCCACGTCGGCTTGAACTGATCGGCTGCGGCCTTGATCTCGGCCGTCAGCTCCGGGCTCAACACCTTCTCGCGGGCAATCTTCTCGAGCATCGCCGCCTTGCGCGTCGTCAGGAAGTCGGTCCACGCGGTCTGGAACTCCTTGATGCGCTCAACCGGCACGTCGTCCATGTAGCCGTTCTGCACGGCCCAGATCACTCCCACCTGCACCTCGACCGGTACCGGGTTGTACTGCGGCTGCTTGAAAAGCTCGACGACGCGCTTGCCGCGATCGATCTTGGCCTGCGATGCCGCATCGAGCTCCGACCCGAACTGGGCGAAGGCGGCCAGCTCCCGGAACTGCGCGAGATCGCCTTTGAGCTGGCCGGCGACCTGCTTCATCGCTTTGAGCTGCGCCGCCGATCCGACGCGCGACACCGAGATGCCGACCGAGACCGCCGGCCGGATCCCCTGGTAGAACAGGTCGGTTTCGAGGAACACCTGTCCGTCGGTGATCGAGATGACGTTGGTCGGGATGTAGGCGGACACGTCCCCCGACTGCGTTTCGATGATCGGCAAAGCGGTCAGCGAGCCGTCGCCGTACTGTTCGCCGACACGCGCGGCGCGCTCGAGCAGCCGGCTGTGGAGGTAGAACACATCGCCCGGATAGGCCTCTCGGCCCGACGGGCGCTTCAACAGGAGCGACACCTGCCGGTAGGCCACCGCGTGCTTGGACAGATCGTCGTAGACGATGAGCGCGTCCATGCCGTTATCCATGAACCATTCGCCGATCGCCGCCCCGGCGAAAGGCGCGAGGTACTGGCTGGTCGCCGAATCCGACGCCGGCGCGGCCACGATGATGGTGTACGGCATCGCGCCGGCCTCTTCCAGCACGGCGATGATTTGGGCGATCGTCGATTGCTTCTGTCCGATCGCCACGTAGATGCTGTAAAGCGGTCGATAGCTCGTGTCGCCGGACGCCTCGGCCGCGACGTTGAGGCGTGCCTGGTTGATGATCGTGTCGATGCAGATCGTCGTCTTGCCCGTCGAGCGATCGCCGATGATCAGCTCGCGCTGGCCGCGGCCGATCGGAATCATCGCGTCGATCAGCATGATGCCGGTCTGCACCGGCTGCCCGACCGGACGGCGGCGGATGATCCCGGGCGCGAGCTTCTCGACCGGGTACGCGACCTCGCTCGCAATCGGACCCTTCTCGTCCAACGGCTCGCCGAGCGTGTTGACGACGCGGCCCAGCAGCCCCTTGCCGACCGGCACTTGCAGCAGCTTGCCGGTCGCGCGCACCTCGCCGCCTTCCGAGAGCTGCGTGTAGTCGCCGAGCACGACCACGCCGACTTCGGTCTCGTCCAGGTTCAGGGCCAGGCCAGTGATGCCGCGGCCGAAGTCGACCATCTCGTTGTACATGACGTCGCCGAGCCCCTCGACCTTGGCCACGCCATCACCAATCTCGCGGATCACGCCCACCGACTGCCGGCCCGCCGCCGCTTTGGCTCCGGCGATCTGGGCTTCGATTTCCTGTACCAAGTCAGCCATTTCGTCCTTGCCTTATTCCGGTTTCATAGGCGCGCTTCGAGCGCGGCCAGCTTCGCCAGCACGCTGGCGTCGTAGACGTCGCTGCCGACGCGGATGCGCATCCCGCCGATCAGTCGCGGATTGACCTCGAACGACGTGTCGATCCCGTGACCGTAGGCACGGGCGAGGCCGCTCTGGACCTCGGTGCGCAGGTCGTCGGGAAGCGGCGTGGCGCTTTCGACGATTGCGCGATGCCCGTCGCGATCGAGCCGCACCAGTCTCAACAGGGTCGAGAGAATCGCGAGCGTGCCACGGCGGCCGGATCCGCCAATCCCCCGCGCCGCCAGCCGGACCCGCTCCGCGTCGAGCTTTCCATCGACGTGACACAGGCGAAACAGCCGTCGCGCCAGTCGCCCCGTTTTCCTGCTCGCCTTCATGAATCAGATCCGGTTCATCCCTGCTATGGCGCCAGTTGTCTCGCCGTCTCTTCGGCGAGGCGACGCTGATCGTCGGCCGTCAGGAGCTTGCCGGTGACCGACGCCGTGGTCTGGACCACCAGGCGGCCGACCTCGCGCCTGAGCTCCGCGAGCATCGTGGCGCGCTCCCGCGCCGCGGTCTCATGGGCGCGCACGAGAATCTGTTCGGCGGCTGCGATCGCTTTCTGCGTTTCCGCGGCCTGCACGCGTGCGGCCGCGGCGCGGGCATCGTCGATCAACTGCTTGCCTTCCACGCCGGCCTGCGTCAGGACGTCCTGGCGCGAGCGTTCTATCCGGGCCAGCTCCGCCTTGATCTGCTCGGCGTTGGCCAGACCGCCCGCAATCTGCTGCCGCCGTGCCTCGAGGATCTGGAGAATCGGCTTGTAGGCGAGGCGGTACAGCACGGCACACACGATGCTGAAGCTGATCATCTGGGCGCCCAGATGAACCCAGTCCACCCCGAACGTACGGGCGACTTGCTCGATCTGTCCGCCACCCTCCGCCGTCACCTGTAGTGCTAGAGGCAGCATGCTCCCTGCCTATTGCACGAGGAAGAGCGCGTAAAAGACGATCGCCTCGGCGAAGGCAATGGCCAGAATCGACTGGACCATGATCTTCGTGGACGCTCCGGGATTGCGCCCGACGGCGCTCGAGGCACCCATGCCAATCAACCCGACCCCGATTGCGGCGCCCAACGCCGCGAGGCCGACGTGCAAACTTCCAATCATCTGCGTGTCCTTTCTGTGTGTCGCCGGCCATTGACACCGCTCGTGGTCATTCCGGCCCCAACGCGACGTTCACGCCGCCGGTCGCCGCAGGCCCGGCTTCTTCGTGGTGGCAGATCAGGAGCGTGAAGACGGCGGTCAACAACATGAAGACCATCGCCTGCACCAGCCCCACCAGCAGCTCCATGAAATAGAACGGAATCGGCAGCAGCCAGCCCAGCCCCGGCACCATCCTTCCCATGGTTTCCAGCATGTTCTCGCCGGCGAACACGTTGCCGTACAGCCGGAAGCTCAGTGACACCGGACGGAACATGATCGAGACGATCTCGAGGCACCCTGCCGCGAAGAACACCACGATCATCAGCGCCTTGAGCAGGCCCGTCGTGTCCCCCTTGGGCGCAAAGAGCTCCTTGGCCATCCCTCCGACGCCGACTTCCTGCAGGGCCCAGTAAATCCACAGCGCGAAGAACAGCAGGGCCATCGCGAGCGTCATGTTGAGGTCGGCGTTGGCGCCACGAAACAGCGGCTGATCGATCGTGAAGCCCTCGGCGGTCTGGTGGCCCCACCCGATCGTGCCGACGCCGGGCACGAGGCCGACCCAGTTGGTGGCGAGAATGAAAATGAAGATGGTCCCGAAGAACCAGAACGTCTTCTCGACCAGGTGCCGGCCGATGATGCTCTCGAGCAGCCCGTAAACACTCTCGACGACCCATTCCAGGAAGTTCTGCGCGCTCCCCGGCACCTGCGTCATCTTCCGGGTCGCACGCTGTGCGAAGACGATGAGACCCACCGCCACGATCCAGGTGACGATCATGGAGTTCGTGATCGGAAAGCCGAAGGGCCGCGCGAGCTCCACCGCCGACTGCGGGAGCCCGTGTGCTTCCGGCTCGGCGAGACCCAGGGCAACGAAGTAGAAGGCGTTCATTCCGATCCGATGACTCGCTGAGCACGCTGCGTGCCACGGACGAGCCGCTACGCCGACATGGCTCGAGCCCGTGTAAAAGCGACGGCGCACGCAGCTGCCGCTCGGTTTTTCGCCTCTGTTCGACATGAAGAAGCCCCGGCATTCCGGATGTTGTCCGCGATGCCGGAGGAGGTCCGATGCGGCCTTGACTCCTCCACCTCGAGGTCGACGAGGCCAACTGCGGATCCTGCGGTCGGCCGGACCGTCGTGACCTCCGGAATGCCGTAGACCCTCCGCGGTACCGAGAGGAGAAAGCCCGGCGGGCGATCTGGCGGCCCCTCGCAACGTATTGATCCAATGGAGCTAAAGAGTGCGGACCCGCGGAGCGCGATTTGGAACGGTTGATGCCCCTACGCGGCGAGACGACCGACGCCCGACCACGGTCCTGGCGACACGGGTGTGCGGCTTGTGGAGATGACCATGAAACGTAAGGAGTACGAAAAAGAACTGCAGAAACTGCAGGTCCGGCTGGCTCACCTTCAGCGATGGGTCAAGGAGACCGGTCTTCGGGTGATCGTCATCTTCGAAGGACGCGACGGCGCAGGCAAGGGCGGCACGATTCGCGCGCTGACCGAACGGCTAAGCCCACGCGTGTTCAGGGTCGTCGCGCTGCCGGCTCCCACCGAGCGCGAGAAGTCACAGGCCTACATGCAGCGATACATGCAGCATTTCCCGGCCGCCGGCGAAGTGGTCATCTTCGATCGAAGCTGGTACAACCGGGCGGGCGTGGAATACGTCATGGGCTTCTGCACGCCGAAGGAGCACAAGCGCTTCCTCGAGCTGTGCCCCCAGATGGAGAAGTACATCGTCGATGGCGGCATCATCCTGATCAAGGTGTGGATGGAAGTAGGCAACGACGAGCAGAAGAAGCGCTTCGAGGCCCGCGTCCGGGATCCGATCCGTCAGTGGAAGCTGAGCCCGATGGACCTGCCCTCTCGCCAGCGCTGGTACGAGTATTCCCGCGCGCGCGACGCCATGCTCAAGAAGACCGATACGCGCATCGCACCGTGGTACATCGTCCGGTCGGATGACAAGCGGACGGCACGCCTGAACACGATCGCTCATCTGCTTTCCAAGATTCCGCACAAGAAACTGACCGAGAAAAAGGTGAAGCTGCCGAAGCGGTCGTCGAAGGGTGCGTACGACGACGATGCGTCGATCAAGCGCCGGCGCTTCGTGCGCGAGCGCTATTAGAGGTCAGCCTCCTCGAGAGGGCGGCACGATTCGGCCGCGACCAATCGCACGCGCATGAACGATTCCGCCCCTTCGCCACCAGGCCCGGAAGCCGGCCGCATCGCGCGCGTCGGGCGGGGCGGCGATCAGGCGGGCTGGATACGCTGGCTGCCGGGTCTACAGATCCTGCGCCACTATCAGTCGGCCTGGCTGCGTCACGATATCGTGGCCGGCCTGGTGCTGACCACGATGCTGGTGCCCGTCGGGATCGCCTATGCGGCGGCATCGGGGGTGCCGGGCATCTACGGACTCTACGCGACGATTGTTCCGCTGCTCGCCTATGCGCTGTTCGGTCCCAGCCGCATCCTTGTGCTGGGACCCGACTCGTCGCTGGCTGCCGTCATCCTCGCCGTCGTCCTGCCGCTGTCTGGCGGCGACCCCATGCGTGCGATCGCCATCGCCGGGATGATGGCGATCGTGTCCGGCACCGTGTGCATTCTGGCCGGTCTGGCACGCCTCGGATTCGTCACCGAGCTCCTTTCCAAGCCGATCCGCTACGGATACATGAACGGCATTGCCCTGACCGTCTTGATCAGTCAAGTGCCGAAGCTGCTCGGGTTCTCGATCGAGAGCAGCGGCCCGATGAGAGACGTAGCGGCCATCGCCGCGGCGGTGCTTGACGGCCGGGCCAACTGGACAGCGTTCCTGGTCGGCGCAGGTACCCTGGTGGTGATCCTGCTGCTGAAGGGCAGCAAGCGCGTGCCGGGCATCCTGGTCGCCGTGGTTGGAGCAACCATCGTCGTGGGTGCGCTGGACCTGGCGGCCCGCGCGGGCGTGTCGGTACTCGGCTCCCTCCCGCAAGGCCTGCCGGCGTTCGCCATCCCATGGATCACCTACGCCGATATCAGCCCGGTCCTCATCGGCGGCCTCGCCGTCGCGCTGGTGTCGTTCGCCGACACCAGCGTGTTGTCGCGGTCCTATGCGGCGCGGACGCGGACGTATGTGGATCCCAACCAGGAGATGGTCGGTCTCGGCGCCGCCAACCTTGCCGCCGGATTCTTTCAGGGCTTTCCGATCAGCAGCAGTTCGTCACGCACGCCCGTCGCTGAAGCCGCGGGCGCCAGAACCCAGTTGACCGGCGTCGTCGGCGCGCTCAGCGTGGCCCTGCTGCTGCTGGTGGCGCCGGACCTCCTCCAGTATCTGCCCTCCAGTGCATTGGCTGCGGTCGTGATCGCCTCGGCCATCGGCCTGATCGAGGTCGGCGACCTGCGCCGAATCTTTCGCATCCAGCGCTGGGAATTCTGGCTATCCATCGCCTGCACGGTCGGCGTGGCGGTGCTGGGCGCGATTCCGGGCATCGGCCTGGCGATCGTGATTGCCGTCATCGAATTCCTGTGGGACGGCTGGCGCCCGTACTCCGCGGTCCTCGGTCGCGTCGATGGTCTCGAGGGCTACCACGACATCGGACGCTATCCCGATGCCCGCCTGGTCCCCGGCCTGGTCCTGTTTCGCTGGGATGCGCCCTTGTTCTTCGCCAACGCCGAACTGTTCCATGACCGCGTGCTGGATGCCGTGGCTACATCGCCTACGCCGGTGCGCCGGTTCGTCGTGTTGGCAGAACCGGTCACCAGCGTGGACGTCACGGCTGCGGATATCGTGGCCGAATTGCACGAAAGCCTCCGCGCGGCCGGCATCGAGTTGTGTTTTGCCGAGATGAAGAGCCCCGTCCAGGACAAACTGAAGCGATTCGGGCTGTTCGCGCGTTTTGGTCAGGAAGCCTTCTTCCCGACCGTGGAAGCGGCCGTCAGCAGCTATCTCATGAGCCGCCCGGATAACAGTCAGCACGGGACGTCGGGTGGCGGCTAACCTTACCGGCATGAAGATACTCGACTGGCTTGTTGGTTACCGGAAGGACTGGCTGCGGCCGGACATCATTGCCGGCCTCATCACGGCGGCGGTGGTCATTCCGAAAGCCATGGCCTACGCCACGGTGGCGGGGCTTCCGGTCCAGGCGGGGCTCTATACCGCGTTCGTACCGATGCTGATTTATGCAGTGCTCGGCAGCTCGCGCGTGCTGAGCGTGAGCACCACGACGACAATTGCGATCCTCGCCGGGACCAACCTTGCCCTGGTGGTCCCCAGCGGCGATCCGGTTCTCCTGCTGCGCGCCGCAGCCAGTCTGACTTTGATGGTCGGCGTTCTCCTCGTGGCCGCATCCATCCTGCACGTCGGTTTTCTGGCCAACTTCATTTCGGAGCCTGTGCTGTCCGGCTTCAAGGCGGGAATCGGCGTCGTCATCGTGCTCGATCAGGTGCCGAAGCTGCTCGGCGTGCATTTCCCCAAGGGCTCGTTCCTGCAGAATCTCCTCGCCCTGTTCCAGAGCCTGCCCGGCACGTCCGCCGCCACGCTCGCACTGAGCCTCGTGATGATGGCACTGCTCCTGGGTCTGAAGCGGTTCGTGCCGCAGGTGCCCGCGCCGCTCGTCACGGTGGGTGCGGGCATCGCCGCCACCTCGATGCTTGGGCTCGAGGCGTACGGCGTAGAGACCGTGGGCGAGATTCAGCGGGGCCTGCCCGCCCTCACGCTCCCGGACTTTTCCCTCATGTCACAGCTGTGGCCCGGCGCCATGGGCATTGCGTTGATGAGTTTCACCGAGACCATGGCCGCGGGGCGAGCCTTCGCGCGGAGCGGGGAACCCGCGCTGCGCCCCAACCAGGAACTGCTGGCTACGGGCATTGCAACCGCCGTCGGGGCCGTCCTCGGCGGCATGCCGGCGGGCGGCGGCACGTCCCAGACTGCCGTGAACCGCCAGGCCGGAGCCCGCAGCCAACTGGCGGGTCTCGTCACGGGTGGCGCGACGCTCCTGACCCTCCTGTTCCTTGCGCCCCTGATCAGCCGGATGCCGCAGGCCACGCTGGCGGCGGTCGTGATCGTTTACTCCGTCGGGCTGATTCAACTGCCGGAGTTCCGGGCGATCCTGGCCGTCCGGCGCACCGAGTTCCTCTGGGCGGTCGCCGCATTCGCCGGCGTCATGCTGCTCGGTACTCTCAAGGGCATCCTCGTCGCCATCATCGTTTCCCTGGTGTCTCTCGCGCAGCAGGTGGGCGACCCGCCGGTGTACCGGCTGGGCCGCAAGCGGGGTACGAGCGTGTTCCGCCCGCTCTCGGAAAAGCATCCCAACGACGAGACCTTCGACGGTCTCTTGATCCTGCGCCCCGTGGGCCGGCTGTTCTTCGCCAATGGCCAGCGGGTGGCGGAGAAGTTCCGGCTGCTGGTCGAGCAGGCTCAGCCCCGGGTCGTCGTCGTCGTGCTGGACTTGAGCGCCGTGTTCGACGTGGAGTACACCGTTCTCAAGATGCTGGCGGAGGGCGTCGCACAAATGAAAGAGCGCGGCGCCTCGGTGTGGCTCGTGGGCCTTACCCCGGAGGTGCTGACAGCCGTACGGCGCTCGCCATTCGGCCAGGCCGTCGGCGAGGAGCGGATGTTCTTCAACCTGGACGATGCGGTGGCCATGCACCTGGCCAACCAGGGTACGCGGTCGGAAACTTGATGCTGCTCAAAGTGGTTCGCTCCGATCAGAAGCTGTAAGCCACGTAGACCATCCCGTACGCGAAGTTCTTGGTGCGGCCGCTCGCCTGCTCCACGCCCTTTCCAGGGTTGGCATAGGCGCCGAGGAGACTGACCGTGAAATTGCTGTTCAGTTTCCAGTCCACATAGGTGTCGATCTCGAACGCCAGGTCCTTCTCGGTCACGCCCGGTGCCACCGAGGCGGGCTTGTCGGCCAGGAACTTGAAGAACAGCACCCCGGTGCCGACCATGTCGGTCGGCGACAGGTGCGCGCGGACCAGGTGCGAGACCAGGTTCGAGTTGGACAGGAAGTACTCGCCCGCGATCTCCCCCTGCCACCATGTGCCCCAGTCATAGAAGCCGAGGAACAGGGCATCGAAGGCCTCGTTGCGGCTCGTGTCCGGGTCGTCGCCCTCGAAGAAGGCGTAGCGGTACGAGAGCTTCGGCGTCCACCCGACCTGGCTGAGCTCGTAGGCGCCCTGCAGCGTCCAGGCGTCGGAGGTGAGCGCGTCGCCATTGCGCTCCGACGCGTACTCGAACTCGAACGACAGATCGGGCGCAGACTTGGCCGGAACTGTGTACGCCCGCACGTTGAAGACATTCAACCCGTCGCGACCGGGCCTGAGCTCCGCATCGGCAAACCATTTCATGTAGGTGGCGCCGAGCGTGGTGGTCTCACCGATGGTGAACTCGTAGTTGGCACCCGCCAGCCGGCTGCCGCTCTCGCTCTCGTCGAGCTCGTCCTTGTCGAGGTAGAAGGTCTCGAACAGGTGAGAACCCGGCTTGACGCGGCCAATCGCCGCGAACTCGAACGCCTGGCGCGCGTTCGTCCAGTACCCGCCGCGGCTTCCGCCCTCTGCCGCCCCGTCGTACAGCAGAAACCCATGACCAAGGCGGTACCGCGTCCGTCCGACGCTGAAGTCCAGGGCGTTCTCGCCCATCCCGAGCGATTTTCCCGATCGCCAGCCAATCGAAAGGTCTTCAGGTCCGAACGACGACACGTCCGTGCCGAACGCTTCCGGCACCGAACCGTAGGTGCGCTCGCCGACCGCGCTCACCTTGCCGTACATCTGGCTGGACGAGGCGAAGGTGTAGGTCCCCGACAACGCCGGCTTGACGTAGCCCTCGAACCATTGATCGCTGAGGTCCTCGGTAACGCCGGGTTCCTTGGGGTTGTCGAACAGCGAATTCGCGAACCCGAACGAGCCCCATCCGGCATCGAGGTTGAACGTCCAGTCGACCGACCCCGGCAGTCCGGTGGGCTTGGCCGTCGCGGGCGCGTCCTGTGCGCGCGCGGCGACAGGCAGAACGGCGATGAACGAGAAGCACACAATTGCCCGGGTCAGCAGCGTCATGACGTCTCCGGACTCCGGCATCCGTGCTGGGCCACGAGACACGCGTAGCTCGACTGCTGGACTGTATTTCGCGGGTCTTCTCCACGTGTCCGCCGAACTGAAAGCGCATCGCCGAAAGCAACCGGTTCTGGAAGTCCGCTTCTCCGCGCGAGCTGAAACGCTCGTACAGCGCGGTCGTGAGCACCGGGACCGGCACGGCCTCGTCAATTGCCGCCATGATCGTCCAGCGACCCTCGCCGGAGTCGGACACGCGGCCGCCGAACTTCGACAGCGACGGATCCTCCAACAGCGAAATGGCGGTGAGGTCCAGCAGCCACGAGGCGATCACGCTGCCGCGCCGCCATACTTCGGCGACATCACCGAGGTTGAAGTCGTACTGGTAATGCGACGGGTCGCGAAGCGGCGTCGTCTCGGCGTCGATGGCGTGCGTCTTCTTGCCGATGTTGGCGGCTTTCAGGATGCCCATGCCCTCGGCATAGGCCGCCATGAGGCCGTACTCGATGCCGTTGTGCACCATCTTGACGAAGTGCCCGGCCCCATTCGGCCCGCAGTGCAGGTAGCCCTGCTCGGCGGTCCCCGCGGCCTTTTCGCGACCGGGAGTGCGGGGAATCTTCCCGATACCTGGTGCGAGCGCCACGAGCAGCGGATCGAGATGCTGAACGATCGCGGGTTCCCCGCCGATCATCATGCAGTAGCCGCGCTCGAGGCCCCACACACCGCCGCTCGTTCCCACGTCCACGTAGTGGATCTTCTTCGGGGTGAGCTCCTTCGCACGACGGATGTCGTCGACGTAGTACGAGTTGCCACCGTCGATCAGGATGTCATCCGGATCGAGCAACGGCAGCAGATCCTTGATGCACGCGTCCACGACTGCGGCCGGGACCATCAGCCAGATCGCTCGGGGCTTACTGAGCTTGTCGACGAACTCGCGCAGCGAGGCGGCGCCCTCGGCGCCTTCCGAGGCGAGCTCCGCGACCGCGCCGGAATTGCGGTCGTACACGACGCATGTATGCCGATTGCGCAGCAGACGCCGCACCATGTTCCCACCCATCCGCCCCAAACCGATCATCCCGAGCTGCATCACGAACTCCTTCTCAAGAACGTAGGTAGTGTCCGGCTTCAGCCGGACCGTGACGGTCCGCCTTCAGGCGGACCGGGCCCTACGGTAGCGCCGGATCAGCGCGTTCGTCGAGCTGTCGTGATTCAGCGGCGGCTCGGCGCTGCCGCCGAGCTCCGGGATGATTCTCTGCGCCAGCACTTTTCCCAGTTCCACGCCCCACTGGTCGAACGCGTCGAGGTTCCAGATTACGCTCTGCGTGAACACGATGTGCTCGTAGAGCGCGACCAGTTTCCCAAGCGCTGCGGGCGTAAGCCTCGGAAGCAGAATCGTGTTGGACGACCGGTTCCCCTGGAACGTCCGATGGGGAACCAGCCAGTCGGGCGAGCCTTCGCCTTGCACTTCCTCAGGCGTCTTGCCGAAGGCCAGCGCTTCCCCCTGCGCGAACACGTTGGCGAGAAGCATATCGTGGTGCTGACCGTGCGGGTTGAGCGTCTCGCTGAACGCGATGAAGTCGCAAGGGACGACCCGTGTCCCCTGGTGGATCAGCTGATAGAAGGAGTGCTGGCCGTTGGTGCCCGGTTCTCCCCAGTAGATCGGTCCGGTCTCGCATGCGACCTCCCGGCCGTCGAGCGTCACGTGCTTGCCATTGCTTTCCATCGTCAACTGCTGGAGGTAGGCGGGAAAGCGCTTGAGGTACTGCTCATACGGCAGCACGGCAACCGTGTGCGCGCCGAGAAAGTTGGTGTTCCAGATGCCCAGCAGCCCCATCAGCACCGGCATGTTCTGCCCGAAGGGCGCGGTGCGGAAGTGCTCGTCCATCTCGTGGAAGCCGTCGAGCATGGCCCGGAAGTGATCCGCGCCAATCGCCATCATCGTCGAGAGGCCGATCGCGGAGTCCATGGAGTAGCGCCCCCCGACCCAGTCCCAGAACCCGAACATGTTGGCCGGGTCGATCCCGAACTTCTCCACTTCCGCGGCATTGGTCGAGACCGCAGCGAAGTGCCTGGCGACTGACGTCTCGTCGCCTCGCAGCCCCGCCAGCGACCACTCGCGCGCGGTACGGGCATTGGTCATCGTTTCCAGCGTCGTGAAGGTCTTTGACGAGACGATGAAGAGCGTCACCACCGGGTCGAGATCGCGGACCGTTTCGGCGAAGTCCGTGCCATCGATGTTCGAGACGAACCGGAAGGTCAGGTGGCGATCGCTGTAGTGCTTGAGCGCCTCGTAGGCCATGACCGGCCCCAAATCGGAACCGCCGATGCCGATGTTGACGACGTTGCGGATCCGCTGGCCGGTGTGCCCTTTCCAGGCTCCGCTGCGCACGCGATTCGCGAAGTCCGCCATCCGGTCGAGCACGGAGTGAACCTCGGGCACCACGTTCTCGCCGTCGACCAGGATCGACGTACCGCGCGGCGCACGCAGCGCCACGTGGAGCACCGCCCGCTTCTCCGACACGTTGATCTTCTCGCCCCCGAACATCGCGTCGATCCGGGCGCGGAGGCCGCAGTCCTCCGCGAGGCGGACGAGCAGCGGCACTGTCTCATCAGTGATCCGGTTCTTCGAATAATCGAGGTAGACGCCCGCCGCTTCCGCTGTCAGCCGTTCGCCGCGCGCCGGATCGCGCGCGAACAGCTCGCGGAGGTGTATGGCGCCGATGTTCCGCTGGTGTTCTTCGAGCGCCTTCCACGCCGGTTGCTCGGTCACAGCCAGCATCCGCATGCGTTTGTCTCCTTGCCGATCGAGCGGGGGGCTACACCGCGAGCGCGGCGCTCTTGGATGCGATCGCCGCCATCAACGAGTGCCACGACTTGACAAACGAAGCGGCACCTCCTGTCTGCAGCCGGACGGCGAGGGACTGCAGATCCACTCCTGCTCTGGAAAACTGCGCCAGCACTTTCTCGCAATCCCCTCCGTCAGCCTGCAGCAACCCAGAGAGCTCGCCGTGATCCGCCAGCGCGTTCAACGTGGCCTCAGAAATCGTGTTGACCGTGAATGGTGCCGCCAGCGCTTTGACGTACATCACGTCAGACGCCCTGGGATCCTTGGTATCCGTGCTGGCCCACAGCAGGCGCTGAGGCCGGGCGCCGGCGTTGTAAGCGCGCTGCCACCGCGGCGAGCTGAGGAGCGATCGGTACGCCTTGTAGGTGCGCTTGGCGATGGCGATCCCGAGCTGACCGCGCAGCGCGTCGGGCACGGCGCCGGCGACCGCGGCGTCCCAGCAGCTGACGAATACCGACGCCACCGAGGCCACGTCCGGCTTCAGCCCCGCCTCGATCCGCCGTTCGATGCCGCGCAAGAACGCCTCAGCGGCCGCGAAATAGTGCTCGCGCGAGAACAGCAGCGTGACGTTGATCGGGATGCCGGCGTAGATGGCCTCCTCGATGGCGGGCAGTCCTGCCGCGGTCCCGGGGATCTTGATCATCAGGTTCGGACGACCGGCCCGTGCGGTGAAGAGAGTCTTGGCTGCGGCAATGGTCCCGGCGGTGTCGTTGGCCAGCAACGGCGAAACCTCGAGCGACACCCATCCGTCCATGCCGCTGGTCCGATCGAAGATGGGTCGAAACAGATCGGCTGCGCGTCTGAGGTCCTCGAGCGCGAGCTCGTAGAACAACGCTTCGCCCGACTTGCCCTGCGCGAGCTTGGCGGAGATCGCGGTGTCGTACACGGGGCTGTTCTTGATCGCCTGCTCGAAGGTCGTCGGGTTCGAGGTGAGTCCGGTCACCGACAGGTCGTCGATGTAATGCTTGAGGGTCCGATCCGTCAGCAGATCGCGGGTGATGTTGTCGAGCCACAAGCTCTGGCCGAGCCGATGGAGCTGTCCGGTGGCCTTCAGCACATAGGTTCCACCCGGCTGGGCCCGCGGCAGGATGTACCGGTCCACGGCGTTGGCAAAGCCCTCGTCTCCATGGGATGTGGTGACGTGCGTGGCCTGGCGCTTTACATCCTCGTTCGCATTGCCCATCGCGATGCTCAGGCCGCTTGGCCTGAACATCAGCACGTCGGTGGGCTGATCGCCGATCGTCGCGATGGCTTCCATCGGGATTTTCAGGTATCGCGCCAGCCGCTCGATGACGCTGCCTTTGTTGGCCGTGGGGTGCGTGACGTCAAGGTAATACGGCCGCGACCGCGCCGCGGAGACCTGGGTGCCGAACGCTTTCTGAAGCGCCGCTTCACATCCGGCCACTCTGTCGTGGTCATCGCTGACGCCGACAATCTTGACGACGCTTCTCAGGATGTTGTCGACGCCGTCGAACGCGGCCACCACGGTCGGCTCGCATTGACTGGTCGACGCTTCCCGTTCGACGCGCGGGGCCTGGCCCGAACGGACGTACCAGTCGGTCGCGGTGTAGATCCACACGTCGAGGCCGCGGGCCTCGATGGCCTCTACGATCGCGGGCACCACGTAGTCGGGGATCGCGCGCTCGTCGAGCACGGACAGGTCCGGGAGTACGATCACCCCGCCGTTGAACGCCGCCATCGGCATCGTCAGGTGGAGCGGATCGACCAGCATTCGCAGCCCGCGGGGCGAGCGGTCGCTGCAGATGGTGAAGACGATCCCGCGCTCCCGCAACCGGCTCACGGCCTGGATCGTGCGCTCGGTCAGCACCTTGTCCTCGGTGACCATCGTGCCGTCGATGTCAGCCAGTACGGCTGAGATTGGCTGACCTGTCTGATCCCGAAGGGCACCGTCGCCCATGATGAGCCTCCCTCCGTAGGCTATGGTTGCGGGTGGTCCCTAGCCTCGCGGCGGAGTCCTAATCGCATCCCTGCTGCGTACTTCCGCAACATAGTCGAGGCCGCGCCTTTCCGTAACGAAATCGAACTGGACCGAGGGCGGCTCCTGTGCGGACTCGAACACCTCCAGGAGCCGGGTAAACCGCTCCGAGCACACTCGCAGGCGGATTGCCTCCTCGGTAGCCCACTCCTCCACGTACCCCACGGTGGACTCGTCGCTCTCCTCGGTCAACACTCGACACCCGAGACAGCCCACCTCGAGGCGCGTGGAGAACGCCAGGAATCGCAACGCGTGAACGAGCTGTTGAACGCCGCACGCTGGCGCCACCAACGTGACGGCTAGGCGCACCACGCGCCGGGTAAGAGCAGCAGGCGTACCAAGTAAAGGCTCGCAGGCGCGGCGGGCTTATGCTCCTGTGTGGCATCGAGTTGTCGCTGATCGACGCGGTTGCGGCGGCCGCCGCTGGGACGCGCCGTCCCCCAAATCGCGGAGCCACCCCGGAATGCCGGAGTCAGGGGCGCGGCCGCTGGAGCCCCAGCTTCGCGAGGCGCGTCTCGAGCGTCGTGGCTTTGAGCCCCAGCCGCTCGGCGGCACCGCCGACGCCGCGAATCCGCCACCCGGTGCTGTCGAGCACGCCCTTGATGTGCTCCCTCTCCACGTCGGCGAGCCTCACACTGCGTCGCGTCGCGGCAGCGGAACACTGGGGTAACGCGATAGTCAGACGTGGGCTGTTGGCGACGATCAGCGCGCGCTCCACCACGTTGCGCAGCTCCCGGACGTTGCCCGGCCAGGCGTATCGCTGCAGCGTCGCGATGTTCTCTTTTGTGATCGACTCGACCTGCTTCCCGAACGCCTTCGAGAAGTCTTCGACGAACCGCCACACGAGCATCGGAATGTCCTCGGGCCGCTCGCGCAGGGGCGGCACCCGAATCGGAAAGACGTTCAGCCGATAATAGAGATCTTCACGGAAGGTATCGGCCTCAATCCGTTTCTCGAGATCCCGGTGCGTGGCGGCGATGATTCGCGTGTCGACCTTGGTTGACCTCGAGCTGCCCAGCCGCTCGATCTGCTTTTCTTCCAGCACGCGCAGGAGCTTGACCTGGACGTCGGGCGGCAGGTCGCCAATCTCGTCCAGGAAGATCGTCGATCCGTCGGCGAGCTCAAAGCGTCCGATCTGACGCGACAGGGCGCCGGTATAGGCGCCTTTCTCCCTCCCGAACAGCTCGCTTTCGATCAGCGTCGCCGGGATGGCCGCACAGTTCACGCGGACCATCGCCCGGCCGCGGCGGCGGCTCAGCTCGTGAATCTGCGATGCGAAGAGCTCCTTGCCGGAGCCAGTCTCGCCGAGGAGGAGGACCGTCGCGTCGGTGGCGGCCACCTGGCGCACCTGCTCCTGCACCCTGTGAATCGCGGCGCTTTGCCCGACGACCGCCAACGTGTCAAGGGGACTCTCGACTTCGCGGCGCAGATACACGTTCTCGGCGTGCAGCTGGTCGCTCAGGCGCTTCACGTCGGCGAGCGCCCGGCGGAGCGCCTCGTCGCTGCGCCAGCGGGCGATCACGCTGGCGAACATGCCCGCCACGAGGCGCACGCGCTGCAGCATTTCCGGCGGCCACGGCCGCTCTCTGCGCGTCGCCGCGAAGTTCACGACGCCGACGATCCGGCCTGCCACCGATATCGGGACCGCGACAATCGACTTCATGTCGAAGCGAAGCAGGCTCGCGCGGTCGACCCCGTCCGGCGCTTCGTCAGGGCTCGAAAGGCACACCAATTCGCCCGCCCGGAGCTTCTCGAGCATCCATGGGAAGCTCTCCCGGGCCGACATGCGTGCGGGCGGCGCCGAGACTTCAGGACGCCACCAGCTGTGGGTCTGGAGCAGATCGCCGTCCTCGCCGAGTTGGAACAGGGTGCTCCGATCGAAGGCCAGCGCCTCGACGATGCGGCGTTGAGCCTCCTGGATTGCGGCGTCCACGTCGGAGGGGACCAGATCGATGAACCGCATCGACAGTTCGCCGATGAGTTGCCCGAAATCGAGCCGCTCCCCGTGCGGCGCACTGACGACACGATCCGGTCGCCCCCCGATCGAGCCAGCCCCGAACGGCGCCCGGCCGGGCCGGACCAGATTCGGGCCGATTCCCACGGGCGGTTCGGCACTGTCCCTCGCGAGGCACGAATTTCCGGTGTCGACGGTTTCACGCTGCAGATGCATAGACACTCGTTTCTGTCCCGTCACCTTCGGCTGCGGGCCCGCCAGGGACGGACGAGCCGATGGCAGGCGTTGTAATCATCGAGGGAAGGTCGCACGGTGTTTAGACCGATTCGCACAAGGCGGGCCATTGGCGATTCTGCGGATTCTCCGCCAAAAGCGCAGTAGTCCGTCCCGCGGCTATGGGTGAATCACCGAATGTCGTGAGGGTTCACCGCCGCCGGTGAGCGTGGTCGCCCTTCGCGAGCGAGCGTGAGTTGGCCGTGGCTTCTCGTGCCCCCGCCGGTGAACCCCGAAAACCGGGTCCCACGGAATGATGGAGGGACCCCGGAAAACCGGAGATTAGCGCCCGGCGGCGCCCCGGGGCCCTCGAAGGCAGCTACCGGCAAGTCGTTGTCGGCGCAACAGCTTCGCCTCACTCGCGTCGCAGGGCCGCCGGGCACGCCGTGTGCTGAGGTCAGCCTCCAGGTGGTTCAAATGAAGTCGAATCTTCATGCTCGCGACGCCGCGACGTGGGCACGTCCCGCCTCGCGGACGGTCGTTGTCGGTCTGCTCGCAGCCGTGGGGTCGCTGGCCCTGCCGTCCGCGGCGCAGGCGTCGTTGCTGTCCCCCGAGGCCGAAGACGCGGTGGCGAAGTACGTGGCCCTCTTCGCGCTCTTCTTCGTCCCGGTCCTGCTCATCGTCCTGTTCTGGATGGTGCACGTGCTTCCGGAAAAGATCGCGCACAAGCGGCACCATCCGCAGCTCGAGGCCATCAAGACGTTGTGCCTGCTGTCGCTGGTGTTCGGGGGACTGCTCTGGCCGATAGCCTGGCTGTGGGCTTACACGAAGCCCGTCGGCTACAAAATGGCCTACGGAACCGACAAGAGTCCCGACTACTTCAAGGAGCACGGCCTGCCGGAGCCGGCTAACGCCGCTGCCGACATACGGGAGCGCGTGGCTGCGCTCGAAGGGCGCGGAGTGCCAGCCAGTGAGCTGGACGCTATTCGCACCGACCTGGCCGCGCTCGAGGCGCGGCTGGCCGCGAGCGACGCCCGGAGCGAGGGCTGATGGAAATAATCCTGCTCGGCATCTACGCATCCGTGGTCTGGCTGGTCTTCATCAAGCTGAAGCTGTTGCCGTGGACCACGCCCTGGAAGGTCGGCGTCGCGATCTTTCCAGTGGTGGTCCTGGCGGCGACGATCGGTCTGCTGAACGTCTTCGCGCCGACGACCACCGATGTCAGGGTCGTCAAGTACGTCGTGCCGATCGTGTCGCAAGTGAAGGGACGGGTGATCGAAGTACCGGTCGAAAACAACCGGCCGGTGAAGAAAGGTGATGTGTTGTTCCGGATCGACCCGACGCCTTATGAAGCCGAGGTGCGTTCGCTCGAAGCGCGACTGGTGTCGGACGAGGCGAAGGTCGGGGCCGAGCAGGCCCGGCTCAGCGAAATGCAGACGCGCCTGCCCGACGCGGAGTCGGGCGAGCGCCAGCTGCTCGAACAACTCAACCAGGCGACGAACCAGCTCGCCTCGCTGCAGGCCTCACTCGAACTGGCGAAGAAACGTGTGGCGCAGAACACGGAGCTCACGGCCGCCGGCGCCGGCAATCGCTTCGATCTGGAGCAGGCGCAGACCAACGTCATCGAGCTCAACGCGCAGATCGCCGCGGCCCGCGCGGCCGAGCAGCAGGTGAGGGAAAAGCTGTCTGGCCGGGTCAAGGGGGACCTCGCGACCGTGGCGGGAGCCAAGGCGCAGATCTCCACGGCGCAGGCGAAGGTGCAGGTCGCCCAGGCGCAGGTCGAGACGACGCGGGCGCAGCTCGAGAACGCCCGCTGGAATCTGGACCAGACCACCACCGTCGCGCCGGGCGACGGCACGATGGTGAACGTGATGCTCCGGCCGGGCTACATCGTGACCGGCGTGGCGTTCAACGAGGTGATGACCTTCGTCGATACGGAGTACCAGCTCTTCGCGCTGTTCAACCAGAACGAGCTGCACCAGGTCGCGCCGGGCAACGAAGCGGAGATCACGCTCGACACGTACCCGGGCCGCATCGTCAAGGCGCATGTGGACTCGATTATCTGGGCGCAGGGTCAGGGGCAGGTGGACGCGTCCGGCAATCTCCCCCAGACGACCTTCGTCTCACCTCCGGGCCGGTTCCCCGTGAAGCTCGTCGTCGCCGAGCGCGACCAGGAGCTCTTCCTGGCGGCGGGCGCGCGCGGCGCCGCCGCGATCTACACCGAACACCTCTCGCTCATTCACCTCATCCGAAAGGTGCTCCTGAGGACGGCGTCGTACCTCGACTACCTCATCATCAAGCACCATATCAGTCTCCACTGATGAACGGCACCATGGCTCGTCTCTCATATGACTGCCCGGCGCCGGCTTCAGGCCATCGCCGCTCCGCTCGCAACCGGACTGGTGGCGACGATGGTGGCGGGTTGTGTGCTGAACAAACCGCCGGATGCAATGGCCATCAGAGAGCAGGCGTTGCCCACGGTGCAGACGCCCCCGCAGTGGACGGCGGCGGGCGCTGGCGCCGGCGACGCCGCCGATAACTGGCTCGCGAGCTTTCGCGACGATCAGTTGACGGCGGCGGTCACCGAAGCGATCGCGCACAACGCCGATCTGCGCGTGGGCGCCGCGCGTGTCGAGCAGGCGCTGCTCCACGCCAAACTGGCAGGGGCGAAGCTCTGGCCGTCTGTCGATGTCCTCGCGCGTGGCGGCGGCAAGTTGTCCGGGGACGGCTCGGGCTTACAAGGCGGCGTCCTCTCCGTGAACTGGGAGCTTGATCTCTGGGGCCGGGTGCGCTACGGCCGGGCGGCGAGCGCCGCTCAAGCCGCGTCGGCGCAGGCGGATTTCGAATACGCGCGCCAGTCGATTGCGGCACTCGTCGCCAGGAGCTGGTTCCTCGCCATCGAGGCGGGGTTGCAGATGCGGGCGGCGCGCGAGACCATCCGTTCGAGCGAGGAGCTCGTACGCCTGGCCGACGACCGAACGCGAATCGGGGTCGCCAACCAGGAGGATGTGTTCGTGGCGCGCGCCACCGTGGGGGGCTATCGCGACATCCTGCGCCAGCTCGAGCTGGGACGTGAGCAGGCGATTCGAGCGCTCGAGATCCTGCTCGGCCGGTATCCCTCGGCCGCAGCGGTCACCACGCCGGAGCTGCCTGGTTACCCCGGCGAGGTCCCGACGGGGCTACCGTCGGCGCTTCTGGAGCGCCGGCCCGACGTGGTCGCCGCGGAGCGGCGCGTGGCGGTCGCGTTCAATCGGATTCATGAAGCCAGGGCGGCTCGCCTGCCGGCCATCGCGCTCACCACTGGTGTCAGCTCGATCTCGAGCGAGCTGTTCGTGCTGCAGGATCGCGACAATCCGGTGTGGAACGTCGGTGCCAACCTGCTCGATGCCGCTGTTCAGGGGTGGCGCGCTCAGGACGCAGGTCGAGATTCGGACGGCTGAGCAGAAACAGGCGATCGCCGAGTATGCCGCGGTGGGACTGCGCGCCTTTGGAGAGGTGGAAGGCGCATTGTCAGCCGAGATCGCGGCGCGCGAGCGCGAGCAGATCCTTGCGCAGGTGTTCTCCGACAGCCAGCAAGCGCTCACCGTGGTGCAGACCCAGTTCAAGGTGGGCAGTACCGATCTGCAGGTTCGTCGAGCAGCGGCAGCTGGCGCTGGCCGCCACGCGCTCCGCGCTGATCCGCGTGCAGGCCGAGCAGCGCGTGCAACGGGTGAATCTCCATCTCGCGCTCGGTGGCAGCTTCGAGCTCCCGCCTCAGGCCCCCGCCACTGCGGCTCCGGTCCCCGCCTTCGCCCTGAAGTCGAGTTATCGAACCTCGGCTCCCGGGGTCGGGAGGTTCCGCCATCCAGGCCACGAGCAAGGTGTAGCTCACGGCAAGCACCACGGGGCCGACGAAGATCCCGATCAGGCCAAACGCAAGCAGACCGCCGATGACGCCGGCGAACATCAGCAGCATCGGCAGGTTCGCGCCCTTGGTCATCAGGATCGGGCGCAGGACGTTGTCGAGCAGGACGACCACCAGCGTCCAGATCAGCAGTGCGGTCGCGGTCCCCGTGGCACCCTGCCAGTAGATCCACGCCACGCTCGGAACGAGCACGAGAGACGGGCCGAGCTGGGCGATGCACAAGACGAAGGTCACGACGCCGAGCAGCGCCGCCATGGGCACGCCGGCTAGCGCCAGGCCGACGCTGGCGAGGGTGGCCTGCACCATCGCCGTGACGACCACGCCGAGCGCGACGCCCCGGATGGCCTGCGCGGCGAGCCGGACGACGCGGTCGCCAGGCTCGCCCGCAAGGTGCCGGCCGAAGCGCCGCAGTCCGTCGGCCGCATTCTCGCCCTTTGCATACATGACGGCGGCAATGGCCAGCGTGAGCAGGAACTGCAAAAGCAACCAGCCCAGGCTTCCCAGCGTGCCCGCCATCCAGGCAACGGCCGTCGTGGCGTAGGGCGCCGCCGCTGAGGCGAGATCGCGCAGCGGACTGGCGGCGATCTTGTTCCAGGCCTCCACTGCCTGCCTCCCGACCATGGGAAGCGTACCGAGCCACTCGGGCGGTGGCGGCATGGTGAACGACCGCACCCTCGCGGCCCATTCGACGATCTCGCCGGCGTTGGAGACGATCGTGCCGGTGGCGAGCGCCAGCGGCAGGACGAGCACGAGCAACCACGTCGCGGTGATGGCGGCAACGGCCAGATTCCGGCTGCCCCAAAGCCACGCCTGCAGCGGTCGCAACACGGGCCACGTCGCCACGACGATCATCGAGGCCCAGATGATCGCGGCGAGGAAGGGCCGCAGAATCCAGACAGTCGACGCGATCAGCGCCACCATGAACAGAATGCCCAGGGTGGCGCGAGGGAGATCCGGGCGAGGGAGCATGACCTGCATATCTGTCATCCGTCTTCTCCGAGACGCGGCTTGCTCAGAACACGGCACCCAGCAGGCGTTTCACCAGCTCTTCGAGCGAGATCATCGTCAGCAGAAGTGGCAGCAGCGGGGCAAGCGTGACGACCCCCAACTGAAAGACCGTATCCTTCGTGAACGGCACGAACCGCATGGTGCGGATCACGCCGAAAACGTTGGCCAGGTCGGCAAGCGACTGGATGTCGGCACTGCCCATGAGCGGTTCGTGCCGGGTCGCGGCCGCCCCGGACCCACTTCGTGTCGAACTCTCTGACGTAGCGCTGCGCAAGCACGCCGTACTCGCCGAGGCCCGTGCGCCTGGCGCGTCCGAGCTGTCCCGCAAACACCATGAGCGGGCCGAGCACCACGAACACGAGTACGCTGACTGTCGCGATAATCTCCACCGAGAATTGCGGGAGCGTTGCTCCGGCAAAGAAGATGCGATCGGCGATCATGCCCGCGAGCAGAACCCCGTGCGCGAGGAGCAGCGGAGCGAACGCGTTGACGACAGTGGTCGAGGAATCCCAGCCCTCCGACGCCGTCGGGATGCGCCGGGAGGAGCTTGAGGTCGAAGCGTGACACCTGCCAGAGAAAGCGGGCCCAGATGAACAAGCGGAAATACCAGCGCAAGAGCAGGAACTGGAAGAGCGGGACGCTGACCAGCGCGTTCCACCAGCCGGCGAGCGACAGATTGGCGAATCCGGAGCCGCTTCCCGCCGCCGGTCCCGCGGCCCAGGTGCTCGCGTCGACGGCGATGTAGTCCCGGAATTGGAAGCCGAGCCCGTAGATAGCAACAACGAGCAGGAGCTCGGCGGCCAACGAATTCCGCAGACGCATTGCCGATCCAACGAGCGCGTTGAAGCGGGACACATCGGGGGCGGCAATCAGGTCGCGCGCGAGAAAGCTGCACCAACGTCCGCTTCATGCGAACGTGGACGACGAGCTCCGCGATGACGAGGAGCGGCAATGCGATGAGAAGCCGGGCGTGTATCTCGGCGTTGAGTAAAAAAGGGACCCCGATGTTTCCCCACCACGCTTGCCCCTCCCACGCCGAGAGGAGCAGCAGCGGCAACCACGTGATCAGCACGCCGGCGAGAATGCGGCGATGGACCAGCGTCAGGGCATCGTCGGAAAGGTGCGACCGGCGAAGCAGCTGAAACAGCGGGCCGCCGAGCACGAGGGAGAAGTCGGCAGGGTCCTCTGCCAGCGGCAGTGGTGGCGTGTTCACTTGAGCATGCCGCTGGAGCAAGGGGCGGGCCAGTCGTCCACCGGAGGCCGCCGCAAATTCCCCGGAAATCGGACGCGGGGTCTTCGTGTTCGTGACGGCACCTCGTGAGCGGGCTGACGACAGGCAGTGGCGCACCGGGGCAGGTGGGAGCGCCGGTCCCGGACAGGGACTCCTGCCGCCCCCTGATTGCCCGCCGCGGCCGCGTCACGCCTGACGCGGACGCTTGAGCCCGAGTTTGGACAGCCGGGTCTCGAGCGTGGTGGGACGGAGACCGAGCCTTTCAGCCGCCCCGCCCAGACCGCGGACGCGCCAGCCCGTGCTCTCGAGCACCTGGCGGATGTGCTCTCTCTCCACGTCCATCAGCTTCGGGCTCCGCCTGGCCGAGGCGGCCGACGTCGCCGGGAGAGCCAACCTCAGTCGTGGCCCCGTTTCAACGATGATCGCGCGCTCGACGATGTTCCGGAGCTCGCGGATATTCCCCGGCCACGAGTACTGCTGCAGCGCCGCCATGTCGTCTGTGTCAATCGAGTCGATGCGCTTGCCGAGCGCTCTCGCGAACTCCTCGACGAATTGGCACACGAGACCGGGGATGTCTTCCGCGCGTTCGCGCAGCGGCGGCACGCGGATCGGGAAAACGCAGAGCCGGTAGTAGCAGATCCTCGCGAAACGTGCCGGCCGCCATCAGTTGCTGGAGATCCCGATGGGTCGCCGCGATGATCCGCACGTCCACGCGGATCGGTTTCGGGCTGCCCAGGCGTTCGATCTGTCTCTCTTCGAGCACCCGCAGCAGCTTGACCTGGACGTCGGGCGGCAGGTCGCCGATCTCGTCGAGAAAGATGGTCGAGTGGTCGGCCATTTCGAACCGGCCGATCTGCCGCGCCAGTGCTCCGGTATAGGCGCCTTTCTCGCGGCCGAACAACTCGCTTTCCATCAGCGTCGCCGGAATCGCGGCGCAGTTCACGCGGACCATGGCGCGGCCGTGACGGCGGCTCAGCTCGTGGACCTCTGTCGCGAACATCTCCTTGCCGCTACCCGTCTCGCCTAGGAGCAGCACCGTCGAATCGGTCGCAGCGACCTGCTGCACCTGATCATGGACGAGGCGCATGGCGGAACTCTCGCCGACGATGGGGCCCGTGCCGATCCGCTCCGGCACTTCCCGCCGGAGGCACACGTGCTCGGCCCGCGGCAGCTCTCGCAATTGCGAGACCTGGGCCAGGGCGGCGCGCAGCGATTCGTCAGTCTGGCGGCGGGCCAGCACACCGGCAAAGACGGTCGCAATGAGCTGCAGGCGGCTCACGGTGGCTGGCGGCCATGACCGCTCCGCCTGGACGGCGGCGAATGCCAGAACGCCCAGGCTTCGGCCCCCGACCCGGAGGGGAACGACTACGGCCGATTTCGTACCGAACCGCCGGTAGCTCGCTCGATCGACCTCGTTCGGCACATGGTCGACACTCGAGAATTGGACAAGCTCCCCGGCGTTGGTTTTCTCCAGACTCCACGGAAGAAGCTCGCGGGCGGAGATTCGCGCTGCTGCCGGAAACCATGCCCGTGTTCGGAACCATGGCCGGGTCCAATCATGGGTGCAGAACAGATCGACGTCCTCGGCGATCCATAGAATGGTCCGGTCCAGATCGAGCGCCTCGACGATCCGTCGCTGCGCGTCCTGGATGACGCCGTCGACCTGCCCGGACGGAACGTTGATGAATGTGGCCGACAGATCGGCGAGGAGCCGCTCGAACGAAGCGAGCGGCTCGTCGAACGCCACCTCCGATTCCTTCTCGAGACGCTGCCACTCTCTGACGTCGATCACCGAGGCAATCACCAGGACCTCCTTTTTTGCGCCTGAACTATCGGGATCCGATGAGCACTATAGGTGTCGGCGGGCTCGCCGACTACTACCCTTAGGGGAAGGTCGGCGTGGACTTGGCGCGGCAGGTCTAAAGACCTGCGCTAGACGGAATCGGAGACGGCGCCAGGGCGGTCAGGAACCGCGCAGAACCGCCACAGATCCGAACGGAGGCGCGGCGGTGGAGCGGCATCGATGCCGGAGCCTGCTGGCTGCGTCTCCGACATCGCGGAGAGCATCCGGCATCCCGGAGGAGTCATCGGCAGGTCGTGGTGCGGCGCGAATGCAATCAGCGCTGGAGTCGAGTCGTGCCCGGTCGAATCTGTGGCACGCGCCGTGCTGTAAAGCGACGAACGTGGTGAACGTGGCCAGGAGCACTCGCGCGGTGGCCGTTCTGCTGGCGGTGCTGTGCCTCCCCGTCCCGGCCGTGCTCGCGGGCCAGGCCCCTGGCGTCACCGCGACCTTGGCGCAGACTCCCGCGCCGGATCCGGAGGCGCAGGGCGATGGCGTCGCGCCCGTGCTGATCGGGGGGGACACGGTTATCTGGGTGACCAGTGGCGCCGGTCCATATACACCGCAGTTTCGGGCCGATCGGATCGGCCAGCGATTGCAGGAGGCCATCCGCGATCGCACCCTTCAGGATCCCACGGTCACGGTAACCGAGAACGAGGGATCGTCCGAATTGCGGGCCGGCTCGCGCCTGCTGATGGTCGTCACGCCGCTCGACGCCGCGAGTCTCGGCGCGCCCAGACCCGCCCTCGCGGAGCAGTACGCACGCGAGCTGGAGTCGGCCATCCGCGCCGAACGTCGGCGCTACGCCCCGGCGACGCTCATTCGCTCCGGCATCTACGGGTTTCTCGCCACGCTGGCGCTGGCCGCCGTCCTGTGGCTGATTCAGCGCCTCGTTCGGGCGATCCAAAACGGCGTCGAGGGTTGGCGAGCGAGAGGTCCGGGGGCGCTGCGCGTGCAGCAGGCGGAAATCATTTCCGCTGACCGGCTCGGTGGCGCTGTCAAGCGCGCCATCGGTATCGGTCGTTTCGTGCTGGTCGTGCTGGCCATCGATCTGTACTTGACCTACGTGCTCGGGCAGTTTCCCTGGACGCGCGCCGCGTCGGCGAGGCTGCTCGATTATGCGGTCAGTCCCATCGGGGTGGCCGCCGCCGCCGTCGCCGGCTATCTGCCGAAGCTGCTGTTCGTTGTGGTCATCGCCGCGATCATCTATTGGGCGATTCGACTCGTGGGGTTCTTTTTCCAGCAGATCGAAGACGGCCGCATCGTGTTCGCGAGCTTTCCGGCGGAGTGGGCGCCCCCGACGAACAAGATTGTCAGAGTGCTCCTCATCGCCTTCGGGGTCGTCGTGGCGTTCCCGTACCTGCCGGCGTCCGACTCCCCGGCGTTCGCCGGCGTGTCGGTGTTCATGGGCGTGCTGTTCTCCCTCGCGTCGAGCTCGGCGCTCTCGAACATGATCGCCGGGATCGTCCTGACGTATACCGGCGCGTTCCGGCTGGGCGATCGCGTGAAAGTGGGCGACTCGTTCGGCGACATCATCGACGCGTCGCTGCTCGCCACTCGTGTGCGGACGATCAAGAACGAGGACATCACGATCCCCAACAGCGTCGTGTTGGGCAGCTCGGTGGTGAATTACTCCCGCGCCGCAAACACGCTGGGCCTCATCCTCCATACGAGCGTCACCATCGGGTACGACGCGCCGTGGCGCAAAGTGCACGACCTGCTCATCGCGGCGGCGCTCGAGACGACGGGCGTGCTCCAGGAACCGACGGCCGTTCGTCTGGCAGACGGCCCTGAACGACTTCTACGTCACCTATGAGATCAACGCCTACACCCACTCGCCACGCGACATGATCGACATCTACGCGGCGCTGCACGCCAGAATCCAGGACGCGTTCTATGCCGCCGGCGTCGAGATCATGTCGCCCCACTACACGGCGCTCCGCGACGGCAACGCGATCGAGATCCCGGAACCCAGCCGGCCGCCGGGCTACCGCGCGCCCGCGTTCCGCGTGGAGGACACGACCTCGCGCCTGGAACCGTCGCGGGACGGTGCCGCTGCGGCGCGCCTGGGTTAGCAGCAGTTTTCATTTGTACGTAGTGTCCGCCTTCAGGCGGACCACTCACGGTCCGGCTAAAGCCGGACACTACGTACTTATGCACAGCGCCAGAAGGACCCTCGAAGGCAAAACTGCCTTGGACAACGGCCCCGCCGGTTTCATAGCAGCGCCGGGACAATATCCACGAAGAGGATTTTGACGATGGTCATGCCGGGGAAGATCATCGCGTAGCCGATGTCCGCCCGGTCCGTGGGTACGATCCTGTTCGCGTAGGCAAGGACCGCCGGGTTGCCGCAGGCGCCGGCGACGATGCCGGCCACCTCGTCGTAGGGCATCCGGAACACGAACAACCCGAGAATCAGGATAGGAAGGACGAGCGCGATCAGCACGACGGCGCCCATACCCAGCATCAGGAATCCGGTGTCCGCCACTGTCGCGGCGAATTTGGGGCCGGAGGCCATCCCGACCTGCGCCAGGAACAGCGTCAGCCCGAAATTGCGCAAGACGAGATTGGCCGAAAGCGGAATGGTCCAGTTCATGCCGCCGGTGCGCCGCAGGTTGCCGAGGATCAACGCCACGATCAGCACGCCCGACAGCCCGACCGCGAGCGTGCCGATGCCGGGGAGCGGAATCTGGATCGCGCCAATCAGGAAGCCGAGCGCCATCCCGATCCCGATGGAAATGTAGCTGAACTCCGCGGTGCCCTTGATCGAGTCGCCGAAGTACTTGCGCATCGCGGGGAAATCGCCGCGATGGGCGAGCACGCCGACGCGATCGCCGAACTCGAGCACGAGATCGGGGCGCGGCATGATGTCGGCGTCGCCGCGCCGCACCTGGACGACGATGGACGCCTTGTCCGCCGGCAGATTGAGGTCGCCCAGCGTCCGGCCCACCACGGCCGGGCGGGAGGCGAACACGCGCAGGTAGTCGAGGTCGCGGCGATCCTGGAGCAGCCGGCCGTGCGCCGCCTCCCCGAGGCTCCGGCTGGCCTGCGCGAGCGCGTCCTTGCTGACGCCGACCGCGAGCACGACGTCGTTCTCGGCGACCACGAGGTCGGGAGAGGCGGCCTCGGTGTGGCCCGCCCGCCGGAGAGCCGCGATCTGCACGCCGGCCGGCAGCGCCACCATGACGTCGCCGAGCGTCTTGCCCGGCAACTCGGGATTGCGCAGCGCGATCTCGAGCAGGTCGAAGCCGGTGGCCGAGGGCGCCTCGATCTTCGGCTTGAGCACCATGAAGGCGATGTAGAGCAGGAGGATCGGACCGGCCACGCCGAACGGGTAGGAGACCGAGTAGCCGACCGCCGGATCGTCGTTGCCGAGCGTCGCGATGGCTGCCTGGAGCGTCGGCGTGCTCGTCCCCGATCCCGCGAACAGGCCCAGTGCGTAGCCGAGGTTCACGTTCATCGCCGTCACGAGCAGGATGCTCACGGCACCGGCCAGCAGCACTCCGAGCAAGGCGATGAAATTCGCCTTTCGCCCGTTGGCGGTCGTCAGGCCGAGGAAGAACTGCTTGCCGTACTGCACGCCTACGCCATAGAGGAAGATCGCGAGACCGAGCGTCCCCACCATCGGCGCCGGCACCGACTTGGGCGCGAACCAGCCCATGGAGAGCGCGACGAACAGCACCGCGCCCACGCCGAGGGAGAACCCCTTGATGTTGATCTCGCCCACGAGATAGCCGATGGCGATCGTGAGGAACAGCGCCATCAGCGGCTGCTGCCCGAGCAGCGTCGTGACGAACTCCACGTGTCTCTCTTTCTCTAGTGACCTGTATACGATGGTTCACTACCGACAATGACGATCAACCGGCTCCCCACCGCGGCAGCCGCGCTGGGGGGCCGTCGCAGAGCTCGCCGAGCACGCAGAGGAAATGCAACCACGAAGACACGAAGACACGAAGAAACTCATGAAGTAGGGACACGGGACAAACCACCTTGAATCCGTGACCTCCGTTTGTCTCCGTGACCTTCGTGGTGGAGCTTGTCTTCTGCGATCTCTGCGGTCTCTGCGTTGTTCGTTGTCCTTGATACGGTACGGATTCAGCAAGGACACGGCACTAGCTAGTAGACGGTCAGCCCGCGGCTGCGGAACTGCCCACGCACGCGCTCGGTCAGTTCGGCATCGGGCGGCTCGACGTTCTTCAGCGGGTAGTCGAGGCCGAGCTTCTCCCACTTTTTGCTGCCCATCTGGTGGAAGCGCAGGATCTCCACGCGCTCCACGGAGCTCAACCCGGCGCAGAAATCGGCCACTCTCTCGACGTTGTCGACACCGTCGCTGAGCCCCGGCACGAGCACGTAGCGGATCCACATCGGGCGCCCGAGTGCCGAAAGCCGCTGCGCGTAGTCGAGCGTCGGCTGCAGCGGCTGGTGCGTGATCTTCTCGTAGATGGCCGGGTCGCCGGACTTGATGTCAAGCAGGTTGAGGTCGATGTCCATCAGCTCTCGATCGGTGAACCGGTCGCCGAGGCGGCCGGCGGTGTCCATGCAGGTGTGCAGGCCGAGCTCCTTGCAGCGGCGGAAGATCCGGACCACGAACGGCCGCTGCACCATCGGCTCACCACCGGAGAGCGTGACGCCCCCTTTGCTGACCTTGAGCACCTTCACGTACTTGCCGATCTGCTGCATCGCCCGACCCACGGTCACGGGATGGCCGTTCTTCTTGTGCCAGGTATCCGGGTTGTGGCAGTACTGGCAGCGCAGGAGGCAGCCGCTCAGAAAGCCGACGAAGCGCAGGCCGGGGCCGTCCACTGTACTGCCGACCTCGTACGAGTGCACGTAGCCAACGAGGTCGTCCTCGTCCTCGTCCGCGATCTCCTCGACGTCGCCCGGATGCACGGCGAAATAGTCGTTCGCCGCCTTGCTCTCCTTCATCCCCTGGCGCGCAACCTGGAGCTCGTAGCGACTCCCGATACGGGGCTCGCTCATGGCCAACCTCCTACATGGAACCGTGGAACGTCCGGTTGAGGACGTCGAGCTGCTGTTCCCTCGTGAGCTTGACGAAGTTCACTGCGTAGCCGGACACCCGGATCGTCAACTGCGGATACTTCTCCGGGTGCTTCATCGCGTCCTGCAGCGTTTCGCGATTGAGCACATTGATGTTGACGTGGAAGCCGCCGCTCGAGAAATACGCGTCGAGCGCGCCGGATCCGCGCGCGACGCGTTCGGCTTCGCTGCCGAGCGCGGAGGGCACCACCGACAGCGTCAGCGAGATGCCGTCCTCGGCATCGTCGTACGGGATCTTGGCGACCGACATCAGCGCCGCGAGGGCGCCGTGCGCGTCCCGGCCGTTCGACGGGTTGGCCCCGGGCGCGAAGGCCTCGCCCTTCTTGCGGCCGTCCGGTGTGCTGCCCGTCTTCTTCCCGTACACGACGTTGGAGGTGATGGTGAGCACCGACTGTGTGTGGACGGCGTTGCGATAGGTCGGATACATCCGGATCTTGCTCATCATCATCGATACCAGCAGCTTGGCGAGGTCGTCCGCGCGGTCGTCGTTGTTGCCGAAGCACGGGAATTCGCCCTCGGTCTCGAAGTCCACGATGATCCCGCGCTCGTCGCGCACCGGCTTCACCGTGGCGTACTTGATCGCGGACAGGCTGTCCGCCGCGTGCGAGAGGCCGGCGATTCCGCACGCAAGGGTGCGCAGGACATCGCGGTCGTGCAGCGCCATTTCGACCGCCTCGTAGCAGTACTTGTCGTGCATGTAGTGGATGATGTTGAGCGCGTTGACGTACATCTTCGCGAGCCAGTCCATCATCGGGTTGAGGCGGTCGATCACGTCGTCGTAGTTCAGTACGTCTGCCGTGACCGGCGCGAGCTTCGGCCCGACCTGCTTGCCGCTCACCTCGTCGCGCCCGCCGTTCAAGGCGTAGAGCAGCGCCTTTGGCAGGTTCACCCGGGCGCCGAAGAACTGCATCTGCTTGCCGACTCGCATCGCCGAGACGCAGCAGGCGATGGCACAGTCATCGCCCCACTTTGGCCGCATCAGATCGTCGGACTCGTACTGGATGGAGCTGGTATCGATCGACGTCTTGATCGCGAAGCGCTTGAAGCCCTCGGGCAGCTGCGGCGACCAGAATACGGTGAGGTTGGGTTCGGGCGCCGGTCCAAGGTTTTTGAGTGTGTGCAACATGCGAAAGGCGGTCTTGGTGACGAGTGTGCGGCCGTCCTCGCCCATCCCGCCCACCGCCTCCGTCACCCACACCGGGTCACCGGAGAAGAGCTCGTTGTACTCGGGGGCGCGCAGAAAGCGCACGATGCGCCACTTGATCACGAGGTCGTCGACGATCTCCTGCGCCTGCGACTCGGTGAGCGTGCCGTCGCGAAGGTCGCGCTCGAAGTAGATGTCCCAGAACGTGGACAAGCGCCCGGCCGACATCGCCGCCCCGTTCTGCTGCTTGATGGCGGCGAGATACCCGAAGTAGGTCCACTGCACGGCCTCGCGGGCGCTGGTGGCCGGCCCCGAGATGTCGCAGCCGTAGCCCGACGCCATCTCCTTGAGCTCTTTGAGCGACCGGATCTGTTCCGCCAGCTCCTCGCGCAGACGGATCACGTCCTCCGTCGAATGGCGGTCGTCCAGCTCCTGTTTCTCGCGCTGCTTGTCGGTGATGAGGAAGTCGACGCCGTAGAGCGCCACCCGGCGATAGTCGCCGATGATCCGGCCGCGGCCGTACGCATCCGGCAGGCCGGTCACGATGCCAGACGACCGCGCATTCCTGATGTCCGCCGTGTAGGCGTCGAAGACGCCGTCGTTGTGCGTCTTGCGGTACTTGGTGAAGATTTCGCCGAGACGCTCGTCCGGCGTGTAGCCGTAGGACTCGAGGCTCGCCGCCACGACGCGCCAGCCGCCGAACGGCATGATCGCGCGCTTCAGCGGCGCGTCGGTCTGCAGCCCGACGATGATCTCGCGCTCCTTGTCGATGTAGCCGGGTGCGTGCGCGACGATCCCGGACGGAATCTGCGAGACGTCGAGGATGCCCTTCTCGCGTTCCTGGGCAAGCAGCGGCTGCAGCGTCGCCCACATGCCGCGCGTACGCTCTGTCGCGCCTTGCAGGAAGGCATCGTCGCCTTCATACGGGGTGTAGTTGCTCTGGATGAATTCGCGGACGTTGACCTCGCCCTGCCAGGTTCCTGGCACGAATCCACGCCATGCGACGCCCGATTTCTCGCTCGCGGATGTCAGAGTGACCGACATGTTCGTCTCCTTCTTTGCTTCTAAGTGCGGGCTTCGATGAGCCCCAAAATCGAGCCCGTGTGCCGGGCGATCATCAGTTCCTCATTGGTCGGGATCACCCAGGCCGATACCCGGCTTCCCGTCTTCGAGATCCGCGATGCGCGTCGCGCGTTCGCTTCGCCATCCAGTTCGATGCCGAGCCATGCAGATGCCTCGCAGATCCGGCTCCGGATCTCGGCGGAGTTCTCGCCGATGCCGGCGGTGAAGACGAGCCCGTCGATGCCACGCAGGACCGCGGCGAGCGCGCCGATCTCCTTCGCTGCCCGGTACACGAAGTAATCAACGGCCAGACGGGCGCCGGGATCGCTGCTGCCCACGAGGTCGCGCATGTCGTTGCTGATGCCGGAGATGCCGAGGAGGCCCGATTTCTTGTACAGGATCGTCTCCACGTCCTTGGCCGAAAGCCCGAGGCCTTGAAACAGATAGAGGACCACGCCGGGGTCGATCGCGCCGGGCCGCGTGCCCATGCACAGTCCATCGAGCGCGGTGAATCCGAGGCTGTGGTCGACGCTCCTGCCGTTCTTCAACGCGCACAGGCTGGCGCCGCTGCCCAGATGCGCGACGATCACGCGCCCGGTGGCGATTTCCGGTGCAACCTGCGGCAGAACTGAGGCGATGTATTCGTACGACAGTCCATGAAAACCGTAGCGTTGCACCCCGGCGCGGCAGATCTCCATGGGCAGCGGAACCAGCTCGGCAACGGCCGGCTGCCCGCGATGAAAGCTCGTGTCGAAGCAGGCAACCTGCGGCACATCGGGGAGCAGCGCGGATACCGCGTCGATCGCGGCGAGGTTGTGCGGCTGGTGGAGCGGAGCCAGGGGCTCCAGCTTTCGCAATGTCTCCAGAACACCCGGTGTGACGATCGTGGGCTCGGAGAACGTGGCCCCGCCATGGACGACGCGGTGGCCCACCCCGAGCACGCGTGCCCCTCCGTACCGGGTTCGAAGCCAGGCGGCGAGCGCATCGAGTGCGGTGCGCCCATCCTGCACCACCGACTTGTCCAAATCATGCTCGGCAATGCGCGCGCTGGTACCGTCCTTCGCGGTGAATCGCGGTGAGGTCCCGATGCCCTCGATCTGGCCCCTCGCTTCCAGCCGCCAGGCGTCGGCCTCCGGCCTGCAGAACACGCAGAACTTGAGGCTCGATGAGCCGGCGTTGAGCACGACCGCGTAGTCGTCCATATATCAGTTCTCAGTTCTCAGTTCTCAGTTCTCAGTTCTCAGTTTCAGACCCGTCCCTACGTCGCTGCCTGAAGCTGCGTTCGTCGCGCATGGGCCACGAGCATCGCGACCGCGCAGCTCGCGATCCGCGATCGAACGCTGTCGGCGCGGCTCGTCAGGATGATCGGCACGCGGGCGCCAAGCACGAGACCGGCGCTGTCGGCGTTGGCGAGGAAGGTCAGCTGCTTCGCCAGGATGTTGCCTGCCTCGAGATCCGGAGCGATGAGGATGTCTGGATCGCCCGCGACGTCCGACGTGATTCCTTTCGTCTTCGCGGCCTCCTTGCTGATGGCGTTGTCGAACGCCAGCGGACCGTCGAGAACACCGCCGACAATCTGGCCCCGCTCGGCCATCTTGCAGAGCGCGGCCGCGTCGATGGTGGCCGGCATCTTGGAGGTGACGGTCTCGACCGCTGCGAGAATGGCGACCTTCGGCCGGTTGACGCCGAGCGAGACTCGCCAGATCGATGGCGTTCTGGCAGATGTCGACCTTGTCCTCCAGGGTCGGCGCGATGCTGATCGCGGCGTCCGTGATGACCAGGACCTTGTGATAGGTCGGAACGTCCATGATGAACACGTGACTGATGCGGCGTCCCGTGCGAAGGCCCGTGTCCCTCGCCACGACCGCGCCCAGGAGCTCGTCCGTGTGCAGGCTTCCCTTCATCAGGAGCTCGGCCTGGCCCTGGCGAACCAGCTCCACGGCCCTGGCCGCGGCGGCGTGGCTGTGAGGCACATCGACGACCCGCGCACGCCCGAGGTCGATCCCGTTCGCCTTCGCGACTTCGTCGATCTTGGCCGCCGGCCCGACGAGGATCGGCGTAATCAATCCCTTGACGCCGGCATCGATGGCGCCCGCCAACGCTGACTGCTCGCACGGATGCACGACGGCCGTCGGCACGGCCCCCAGGTTGAGGCACCTCGCCAGCAGTTGCTCGTATTTTCCGGTTCCGATATCTCTACTCATGATGTGTAACCCCTGTGACCGGGGCCGGTTGTCGAACCGCAGGTCCCGTCTCTTTCAAGAGAAGCGTGAGAACGATGGCAACCGCGACACCGTACAAGAGGTCGCAAGCGCTCCCGACACGGCACCAGTCGGACGGCAAGGGGCATTCCAATCGCCGTGATTGAGCCTGCAGGGAGAAGTGGCTCATTTACAACGTGTTACCGCCGTATTGCTGCACGCGTTGCATCGACTGGCGCGGCTTCACTCCGTCGGGCCGTAGTTCCCTCCCGGATGTTGGAGGATGGGGAGCCGCGAGTTGCCAGCGTCAAAAAGCGAGAACCGCCTGAACCATTGGCGCCCAGCCAGTCATGCCCGCTGTATACGGAGTAAAGGCTCCACTATAAGGAGCGCGTTGAGAGCGCATTACCTCGGCACTCAACCACACGCGCTCGGTCGGAAGGAAATGCCATTTGACGCCGCCGGCGTACTCCCACGAGTCGGCAAACGTTCCATAGACCTTGGAGCCGCGGCCATACAGCATCAGCGTCCGAGGAATGACAAACTGGCTCGCCGACAGTTCAAAGCCGTGGTCGAATGTCGATTCGAGCGGAAGCGGCCCGTCAGCTTCGAACTCGGTCAGCCAGCGAAAGAAGTACTGCCCGTTGACCGCAAGCCCGTTCCATTTGATGCCACCGTCGATCGCCCACATGCGGTAGGTGGCCAGGTCGACGGTCACTCCCGGCGCAAATGCTCCAGTCGAGAAGGTCAGCACGCCGTCGGAGTTGTACAGTGACGTGTTCTCGGGACTCGATTGATCGAGATTTGAAAAACGGTCTTCCCTGGATTTCGTGTACGCCGTGCCGATTCGAATACGAGTATTGTCAGAGGCGAAATAATCATCGAACATGTTGCGTGATTTGCCGGGTTCCCCGTAGTTCCCCAGCGGCTCCCACCAGACACTGCCGGAAAGCAGTAGATGAGTGTCGATCTTGTTAGCGGAGATATTCAGCGTATTGAGACCGTTGCCGACGAACGCCAGATAGTTCAGCCCCCTCACGGGTTCCCCGCCCGCCTGGACTCCCTGGGTGAAGCCGGGGCGGAAGAAATTGTCCGCCATGCTCCTGTCGACGCCTGTAAAAAATGGGAACGTGCCAGCAAGTGATCGGCTGCCTGGAACCCCGAAGTAACCTCCCGTGACCATGAGGGCCTGGTTGAATCGCCAGCCAATGTTCGCGGCCAAGACGATTGACGCAGCCCCGGCGGACGTCCATACGGTGTAGCTCCATAGCAGCCTCTTGTCGAACACGTAGCCGCCCAGGATGAACATCGCGCGATTGACCGTCAGATCATGGCGTGCATGAACGTCGCGGACAGTGCCGAGATGATCGGTGAACGTGTCGTCCGATGAAAGTGTATTGAGATATCGGAATTGGGTATTCAGGTTGAACTTCAGCAGGAAAGGAAATCTGTCGTCGTCGGGAGTTTGCCAGATCACCATTCCATCCTGGTAGCGCTCGTCATTCTTTGGTGGCGTCTGAACCTGGGCGCCGGGCGGCGGAGGCGCTGGAGCCTCGGCTCCCTGCGTCGTGCCTGGCACCGTGTCAGCAGTGGCTGGTTGAGAGGCCTCGGGGCCAGCGACTCCACTATCAGGGCTCCCAGCCCCAGACCCTGAGGTCTGTCCATATGCGGAACTCGCCAGCAACGTTGCTGACGTCACCGTTAGTGCGAGTGGCAGTCTGACGGAGTTGGAGCGCACGAACATCATGCGACGGTTCCTCTTCGAAGCGAGTGTCGGGGCACAGGATTGTGCGTGCGACCCGACGACTAGCCCCCCACCTTGTACGAGAAGTTGTATTTGAACGAGAACTGCAGCTTCAATCCGTCAGACGTGAACCCGGACAGATTTTCGCGCCGGCCCCACTGCAGTTCGCCGCCGACCATCACATTCGGCACCGGCGTGTAGAGCAGGTTGCCGAGCGCGTACTCGCCGGTCCTGAACGCGGTCGCCGACTGAGCGTCGGTGTTGTCGATGTCCTGGCGGGAATACCCGATCGCCGAACTGACCTTCGAGCTCCATGGGAAATCGAGGAAGAGGCTCCAGGCCGTCATCGGCAGCGGCTTGCCGACGATCGGGGTGACGGCATTCTGGAGGTTGTTCTCGATGCCGATGTCGACGGGCGAGTCGTTCATCGCGTTCTGGATGCCCTCGCCCACCACGAACGCCCCCCGGAGAACGCTCGAACCGGCCTTGAGATTAGTCGACAAGTTGATGCCCCAGCCGGTGGCGTTGCCCGACAGTTCGAACTGGTCGGCAAGAGTGTCGTCCCAGTTGATCCGGCGCAGCTGGCCGGCGACGCGCGCGTAGCCCCAGTCCCCGGTCCCCTTGTAGGCGGCCGTGAAATCCGGAACCGGGAAGCGCGCCTTGATGTTCTGCACCTCGATACGGTCGGAGTACGGGCCCTGGTCGCCGCTGGCGCCGGGACGCTCGAGCGCGAACATCAGGTTGCTGTTTTCGTCCGCCACCGGGGTCCAGCGGAACTGGACGTTGCGGTACCACGCCAGGCCGGTCGGTCCCCAGTATTCGAGCTGGTTGGGGAAGGCGTCCGGATCGGTAAACGGGCTCCAGTACTGGCCCGCGGCGAACTGGCCCAGCTCACCCCACGCATGGCGCAGCCGGAACGTCGTCTGGCCGGAGTCCACGCCGGTGCCGAACAACTCGAACTCGAAAATGGTGTTGAGGTTGCCCAGACTCGTCGGCGTCGTCGTCCGGACCCCGAGCCGGCTTTGCCGCACGCCGGCAAAGGTGCTGTTGTCCTTGCCGAACTCGTCCTCGAACGACGGCAGCCTCGTCAGGCGCAGTGTGTCGTACCAATCCGGATGAATCTGCTTGAAGTTGTGTCCCATATCCAGCATCGCGAAGCCGTAGATCTCCATCGATGGTTCCTGCGCCGGCTGGCCCTGGGCTCGAGCGGTCGAGGCCCCGAGACCGACCAGCAGAATCGCCGCAATGAATTGCTTCATTGACATACACCTTTCGCGCGCCTGTCCGGCGCAGTGTTGAAAGAGACCGCGATGCGCGGGGTCTGACACGCGTAGGGCGGAGGAAGTCTCGACTTCCTCCGCCCAAAGATCACTCGAGTTCCATCAGCAGAGCGTCACCGACAAGGCCAGTCCGGCCTCGCTCGTCTCCTTGTACTTGCTGTTCATGTCCCTGGCCGTCTCCGCCAGCGCCTGGATGGTCTCGTCGAGGCTGACGCGATGACTGGACGCGACCTCATTGCTCGCAATCGCGTAGGCGGTCCACGCCTTGATGGCCCCGAAAGCGCAGCGCTCGATGCACGGGATCTGGACGAATCCGGCGACCGGGTCGCAGGTCATCCCCAGGTGATGTTCCAGTGCCGATTCGGCGGCGTTCTCGACCACGCGGGGCTCCGCGTCGTGGGCCGTCGCGACGAGCGCTGCGGCCATCGCCGAGGCGACCCCAATCTCCGCCTGGCAGCCGCCTTCGGCGGCCGACAACGTCGCGTGGTGTTTACAGAGGTACCCGACCGCCGCCGCCGCCAGCATCCCGTCGCGGATCTTCGCCGCCGGCAGCTTGCGGCCGCCTTCGCCCAGGGCGTAGACGATCGCCGGCATGACACCGGCGGACCCCCCGGTCGGGGCGGTGACGACGAGATGGCCTCGCGCGTTCTCCTCCGACCCGGCGAGGGCGTACGCCGACACCACGCCGATCCCGCGGTCGGCCTGATACGCCTCATCCATCGCGCGCTTGTGGACCGTCCCTGCTTTGGTTTTCAACTTGATGGGACCCGGCAGGACGCCTTCCGGGGCGGCGAGCCCGGACTTCACGATCGCCACCATCGCGCCCGTAATCTTGTCGACGAAGGCATAGACCTCTTCCTGGCTCTTGCCCGTGATCGACATCTCATTGGCCAGCATCACCTGCGCGATCGTCATCTTGTTGCTGTCGGCGTGCCCCCGCAACTCCGCCATCGTCCGGAACGGGAACTTCGGCGGGTTCTTCTTGGGAGGCTCGTACCCTTTCCACTCGATGAAGCCGCCGCCGACCGAGTAGTACTCCTGCTCGAAGAGCACCGTGTCGCCCGCCATCAGCTTGGCCGTCATGGTGTTGGGGTGATGAAAGTCCCCTTTGGTCGCGTCGTAGACGATGTCTTTGAGCGTCAGCGTGAACGTCTTGTCGCCGAGCTTCAACGGGAAGGACTGATTGGGTTCGTCGCGCATCTTGTCGAGAAACAAGGGATCGACGGTGGCCGGCTCCTGTCCGAGCAACCCCGCGAGCGCGGCGCGCTCGGTGCCGTGCCCGAGACCGGTGGCGCTGAGGCTGCCGAACAGGTGCACCTTGAGCCCGGTCGCCTTGGCGAGTTGATCCGCCGGGAGCTTCGTGCAGCGCTGGTAGAAGTCGTAGGTAATGCGCATCGGCCCGATCGTGTGCGAGCTCGAGGGGCCCGGCCCCACCTTGTAGAACTCGTCCACCACCGTCATCACCGGACCCTCCCCTTTCTTCACCACGTTCAGGTTGGGGTCCAGCGGTACGGCGGGGGCTGGCGGAGTGGCCGCCGCAGGCGTCGGCGCGGGTGCGTTGCTCTCTGTCTCCGATCGGGTGCAGCCGGTCAGCACCGCGGCTGCGGAGATCGTGGCGCTGCGCATGATGAACCTCCGGCGGTCCAAACCAGGGGGGACCTCCAAAGGCACATTCGCCGCGGGATCAAGCGGATCCTGACTTTGATCGTCTCGCGATGATTTGATCGAGCCGGGCTTGGCATCGGGTCTCTCGTCTTCTCTCTTGGACATGGGCGTTTCTCCTGACTGAACGGTTTTGGGTTGATGATCACTCTAGCGAGGTGTGGCGCCACCGCCTACTGCCCTTAGGGGAAGGTCCGGCGCGGGTGTGGTGAAGAGACCCGCCTCGTCGGTCAGCCGCGTGAGCTCGGCGACCGATTGCACGCGCAGTTTCGTCGTGATTGCCGTGCGGTGCAGCTTCACGGTCCGCTCGTGGATGCCGAGATCGCCGGCGATTTGCTTGTTGAGTTGGCCGCGCACGACATGGCCGAGCACTTCGAATTCCCGCGGGGTCAGTCGGTCGAAGCGCGCGCGCAGTTCACGCTGACGGGCACGTGCCTCGCGTTCCCGCGTGTCGCGGGCCAGGGCGCGCTTCACGCGCGTCGAGGAGCTGGGCTTTCGGCGCGCGCTTTTCCAGGAAATCCTCCGCCCCATCGCGCATCGCGCGAACGCTCGACGGGATGTCGCCGTGGCCGGTGAGGAAAAGGATCGGCAGCGGATTGTGCGACCGCGCGAGCGCCGCTTGCAGCTCGAGGCCGTTCATGCCGGGCATCTGCAGATCGGCGAGCACACAGCCCGGCGCATCGGCGTCGCGCTGCGCGAGAAACTCCGTCGCCGAGGCAAAGGTCTTCACTGCGAACCCGCTCGCCCGCAGCAGCCGCGAGGTCGCGGCCAGAAAGGACGCATCGTCGTCGACGATGTGAACGATGGGTTCACTCGCTGTCATACTGATGCCGCTTCTTCCGCGATCGGCAGCGTGAAACGAAACGCCGCCCCGCCGCCGTTCTTGTTCTCTGCCCAGATCCGGCCGCCGTGCGCCTCGATGATCGTGCGGGAGATCGCCAGACCCATGCCCATGCCGTTCGGCTTGGTGGTGAAAAACGGGTCGAAGATCTGCGCGAGCGTGCCGGCAGGGATACCAGGGCCGGCGTCGTCCACGCCGATCTCGACGATCGGCGCGCCGACACGCAATCGACCCGCGCGGTCACGCTGACGCATCGATCCTCCAACCTCGCTCCGTTGAGTGCGTCCATGCCGTTGAGAATGAGGTTGAGCAGCACCTGCTGGATATGCACGCGGTCGCCACGGACGCGCGGCAGATCGCCCGGCACGCTCACGCCCAGCTTCACCTGCCGCGTCGCCGCATCGACCCGCAGGAGCGCCGCGACGTCGTCCACGAGCGAGCCCACGTCGAGCCGCTGCGTGTCGAGCGTATGGCGCTCGAGCAGGCCGCGCATGCGATCGATGACGTGGCCCGCTCGCTCGTCGTCGGTGCGGATATCGGCGAGAATGGCGCGGATTTCGTCGAGGTCCGGCGATGGGTGCTGCAGGAACATCTCCGCCGCCTCGGCGTTCCGGAGAATTGCTGCGAGCGGCTGATTGATCTCGTGCGCCAGCCCCGAGGCGAGCTGGCCGATCATCGAGACGCGCCCCGCGTGTGCGATCTCCTGCCGCAGCAAGTGCTCCAGATTCACGCGCGCTTCGCTTTCCCGCAGTCCCGCCTCGCTCGCTCGCAGTTCGTGGACGAGTGTCGACGCGCGCAGGAGATCGCGGCTCAACTCGTAGCCCATGACCGCAACCAGGGCCGAGGCAAAGAGGCTGAAGGTAAGCGGGAGACGGATACCGCCCCACCTGACCGCCACGACCGTACCGAGTCCGGCCACAAGGAAGAACGCGACACTTCCCCCGATCATCAGCGCCTTCCGGCGGTCGCCTCGCCGCCAGGCGGTGACGCTGGCGTCGGCGACGAAGATGAGAATCAGCAACATCGTCACGTAGCCAAACAGCATCCATGGATTCCGCAGGCCTGTGAATACCGTGACGGAGTCCCCGAGAAACGGCATGCGTTGCAGACTGGTGATCTCAACGTAGTTGACGTTCCCCCAGATCAGGAAAGCGACCACAAGGTAGAGCGCGCGCAGGACGGACACGGTCCACGCCAGCCAGCGCCGCCCCGCGCCGAGGTACAGCGTGACGAACCACACGGTCGAGACCAGCAAACAAAGCAGCGAAACATGTGTCCACCGCATCGCCGCGAGGAGTTCACCGGGCGTCCCGGCTCGCATCTGCCGCAGTTCACAAAACGTGAAGGCGGCGGTGGAGAATGCCGTCGCGGCAAAGAGCAGATGGGTCCAGGCGTTACGGTTCCTGGACCAGACCATCCAATAAGTCGCGCCCAGCGTGAGGCACGCCGACGCGACCATCGACCAGATGACGGTGATCCAACTCATGAATGCGGACGACGAGTGGGAGGAACCACTTGACGGTCAAGGAACAGCCATTTTGATGCCGCTGATCTTGCCGCTATGGCTCTCGCCTGCCGCATGGCGAAGCCATCCTGACGGGCCCGGTTGCGGACATCGCCAAATGCGTTAAGCCAGTCTGCTCAATCAGTTAGCTCTTGCCGTCCCCGCGCCGCTTCGTGACCAATCGTGGCAGTTCGTCGCCGACGTTCACGACTGCGCCCACCGTTGGCCGTGAGCGACTGACAGCCAACTGTTAGGAACCTTACAGAGGACTGGGCGCGGGACCCCGAGCCATCGCAGTGCCTTCCGGCGTGACCCACCTTCCCCTAAGGGCAGTTGTCGCCGTAACCGCCGACATCTATAGTGCTCGTCGGCTTCGATGAGCAACACCGAACCCCTCTACGTCGCGGTCGTCGATGACGACGAGAATTTCGGCCGATCGCTCGGCAGGCTGCTCCGGGCGGCGGGCATGCAGCCGATCAGGTATGCCTCAGCGGAGGCGTTCCTCGCGGACAGGGAGCATCCCCGGTTCGACTGCGTGGTGCTCGACGTCCATCTCGGCGGCATGTCCGGCATCGAGCTCGGCCGGCGGCTCGTGGTCGAACACCGCGATGCCCCTTTCATCTGCCTCACCGCTGACGACGATCCGGCAACGCGCGCAGGAGCGGAAGCCGCGGGTTGCGCGGCGTTCTTCCGTAAGACCGATTCCGGCGCCGACGTGCTCGACGCCATCCGCCGCGTGGCGCACTGAACCGTATCGAGCCCGAAAGCGTGCTACTTGCCCGTTCCGACCTCCGCCTTCGCCGCTTCGCGTCGCGCCTGTTGATCGGCGTTCAGACGGTAGGCGATGTAGTATTTGTAGATGTTGCTGACGTAGGTGACCGTTTCGCGGCCGATCCGCTCCGAGGCGACGCGTTCGACGTTGCCGAACCACACATTGGGATCGAGACCCCGCTTTTCCGCCTCGCGCCGGAGCTGTCTCAGGCGTCCCGGCCCGGCGTTGTAGGCCGCGAACGTCATCAGGCCCTTGTTAAGAGGGTCCATCGGATCGTCCTTGAAGTACTGGTCCATCATGAACCGGTTGTACTTCACGCCGGCGTGGATGTTCGGCTCGAGCACGGTGATGTCTCCAACGTTCATTTGCTTGCCTGTTGGGGGCATCACCTGCATCACGCCAATCGCGCCAACGGGACTCCTGGCGCGATGGTCCAGCGTCGACTCCTGGTACCCCTGCGCCGCCATCAGCAGGTAATCGAGGTTGTACTGGGCCCCGTACTTCTTGAACAGCTCGACCACGGCCTGAAACTTCTTGCGCTCGGTATCGGCCGCGGCGTTTTTGGCGTACTTGACACTGTCGAGATAACGACGCTCGATTGTGTTTCGGAAGGCGTCGCCCTTTCCATGCTTCCGCAGCCACGTGTTGACGGCTTCTCGGAGCTTGGGGTTCTCTTTGCGAAACGCGACGGCCAGGCTGCCGCCGGATCGCACGGCGATGTCCCGGTGCACCTTCACGTTGGTGAACACCTTGCTCCAGAACTCGGCCAGGTAGTCGTCCACGATGGTGGCGTTCACGAGGCCGGCGTTGACCATCTCGAGCACGTCATCGTCCTCGAGGACGGCGGGCGCCTCCACCAGCAAGGCCGGCGGCTTGCCGCGCGCCTTCAGTTGCTCGTTCAACCTGATGAGGCTCTCCTCATAAATGCTCCCCTTGCGGACAAACACCTCCTGACCGGCGAGATCGTCCACCGTGGCGATCGGCGGCGCGCCTGGCCCGGTGACCACCACTTCGCTCACATTGGTGCGCGTCGGCTCCGAGAAGGCCGCGACCTTCTCCAGCTCGGGTCTGACGGTCACCATGGCGGCGACCATGTCGACCTTGCCGGCCGCGAGGGCAGGGTACAGCTGATCGCGCGGCATCGGCACGATCACCACATGCACCTTGAGGTTGCCGGTCTTCAGGTCCGCGTTCAGATCGTTCTCGAACGACTTCAAGGACTCGTACGTCAACCCGCGCTCCTGCCCCTTGTCGATGAAGTAGTGCGTGCGGTTGAATGTCACGCCCGCGCGAATGGAACGGCGCTTGACCATCTGGTCGAAGTCACCGGTGAACGGCTGGTCCATCGCGAGACGTACGGCTTCCGGAAGGGCGTCGTACGGCGACGGCGTTTCCGGGATTGGCTCGTCAGCCGCGGACGGTGTGGACGCCGGCGTAGCGTCCTCTCCCGGGCTGGAGCAGGCTGTGACAGCCGCCACAGCCAGCAGGGCGATGACCAGGCGACTCCCTTTTGCCGTCCAATCGAGCCGTGCGCGCCATCGTTCGGTGTCGCCGGGGAAGCTCTTCACGATTGTCGCAGTGCTGACCATAGGCGCTCCTCGTGCGCTAAGTCGATTCGCCGCCGGTTGATCACTTCGGCCAAGAGGCTCGCGGCATTTTGCGCCGCGGCCCGCTGGCCAGTCAACCTCACGGCTGCGGCACCTCACGGCTGCGGCATCGCAAGCTTGCGCAGGGCTGAGACCCGGTTGACCGCATGCTGCGATCGAGCGTGAGCCTCAACCGGCCCACAGACGCTCGAAAGGCGCTGAAACGGACTGGGGTCGCCGAGAATCGGGGCACATTCAGTGGCGTGGATCTTGCGGAGCGCGGCCGGAGGCGGACTTCCGGCGGACGAATAAAGGAGGACTTTGAACAATGGAGCAGGAAGTCGGCGAAGCTGGCGTGGGGTTCCTGCGCCGGGCGATGGAGGGAGCGGCGCTGGGGATCGAGGTCCTGGCCGTGTCCGTCATCGTGATGGCCATCGTGTTCGGCACTGCCCGCTTTGTGTTGCACCTCAGTCGTCGCCGCCCCGACGCGTATCAGTCGTACAAGGTGCACCTTGTCAAAGCGCTCCTGCTGGGCCTCGAGTTTCTGGTCGCGGCGGATATCGTCAGAACGGTCGCACTCGACGCGACACTGACCAACGTCGCCGTCCTTGGCGCGCTCGTCGTCGTGCGCACGTTCCTGAGCTGGTCGCTCGTCGTAGAAATAGAAGGCCGCTGGCCCTGGCAGGCCGCCGGTGCCGGCGCAGCCAGAGAGGAATCGTGACGCTCGACAGCGGCCTCCCGCAAGACGAGGGCTACTTCTTTGCCGCCGGTGGGAACTCCTTGAACATCTTCGTGGCCGCCTTTTCGACCCGCTTCGCGTTCTTCTCGGGGTTGTCCGAAATCTCGTCCTCGGCGGTGCCGCGGAACACGAGGGTCTTCGTTTTCGGTTCGAACATGTCCACGACGAGCATGCCGATGGCGTACTCGCTCACAACGGTGGAGGACGAGCCCATGCCGCCGTAGCGGTAGCCTCCGTAGCCGCCGCCCATGCCGGTGTAGAACGTGTTGGCGGTGCGCTTCGTCTGCGTCGCGCCGTGGAGGATCACCTGAAGATCCGCCTGCTCCTCGGCGACTTTCTTCCAGCCCTTGGCGGCGATGGCCTCGTCGAACTCGGCGAGCACCCGGCGCTGCGAGAGGTCGTTGCCCCAGGCGGTGCCAAGCTTGAGCGAGTAGGTTTTGACCGGCGAGAAGTTGAATGCCTTGTCGTAGTCGATTTTCACGTCCTGGGCGACGGCAAGCGCGGGGATCGTGAGGAGCCAACCGGTGAGCGCAGCGCGAAATATCTTCATGACTTGTCTCCTGAGCGGCCAAATTATGGGCCGGAACTGCCGAGTGGAATGATCGAGTCGGGTGGCAAGAACGCTGCCAGTTGACTTCCCGAAGGTCGAACGCCGATCGTGCCGGTTCGGGCGTCGATTCGAGCGTGATTTCGGAATGCGCCCTGCGCCAGGGCCTGGCGGTCACCATGGACTGTGAGCGGCCTGTCGGCCGGTGGTGACACGACAGAAGTCCGGGGACCAGGCTCTTCCGGTGGTCCTAGATGTCCGGCGGTCTCACGACCCTCGGGCACGGTCTTCACCGTATGTTGTGAGGCTTCGATCGGCTTCCCCTTGGCTGCGGCCCCGATGCGGGATCCGTCACGTTTTCCGAGCAATTTGTCGGCAGTGTTTCGAAATCCGACTGGCCCGCTCCTTGCGCCAATGAACGTTCTCCATGCCGCCTCGACCTCAGGCCTATTTCCATCTCCTCGCGAAGCCGACCGGCGCGGTCTGCAATCTTGACTGCAAGTACCTGCTTTTTCCTCTCGAAGGAAATGCTCTATCCCGGCAGCCGGTTCCGGATGGCCGACGAGCTCCTCGAGACCTACCTCCGTCAACTGCTCGAGTCGCAGCCCGGCCCCGAGGTGATCGTCGGTTGGCAAGGCGGCGAGCCGACGCTGATGGGCCTCGACTTCTTCGAGCGCTCGATCGAGTACGTCGAGCGACACCGCAAACCGGGGCAGCAGGTTGCCTACACCATCCAGACCAACGGCACGAAGCTGGACGACGAGTGGTGCGCCTTCTTCAAGAAGCACAACGTTCTCGTCGGCCTGAGCGTGGACGGCCCGCGCGAGCTGCACGACGCCTATCGCGTCGACAAGGGAGGCCGTGGATCGTTCGACGATGTGATGCGCGGGTGGCGATATCTGAACCAGCACGGTGTGGACGTCAACATCCTGTGCACGGTGCACGCGGCCAATGCCGATCACCCGCTCGACGTCTATCGTTTCTTCCGCGACGAGCTGAAAACCGAGTTCATCCAGTTCATCCCGATCATCGAGCGCGTGACCGCCCAGATGCTGCCGGTAGCGAACCAGGGATGGGGCGAGCGCGGCAGCGATCCGCGGCCACTCTATCTGCTCGAAGGCAACCAGGTGACGAAGCGCTCGGTCGGTTCTGAACAGTGGGGGCGCTTCCTGATCGCGATCTTCGACGAGTGGGTCACACGCGACGTGGGAAAAATATACGTCCAGATGTTCGACGCCGCGCTCGCGTCCTGGGTCGGTGCGCCGGCCTCGATGTGCATCTTCTCGGAGACGTGCGGCAGCGCGCTGGCGCTCGAGCACAACGGCGATCTCTATTCGTGTGACCACTTCGTGGAACCGGCCTACCTGCTCGGCAACATCCAGCAGGTGCACATGCTGGAACTGGTGACCTCGGAGCGGCAACGGCAGTTCGGGCTGGCCAAGCGCGACACTCTTCCGAAGTACTGCCGCGAGTGCGCAGTGCGATTCGCGTGCCACGGGGAGTGCCCGAAGAACCGCTTCATCAGCGCGCCGGACGGCGAGCCCGGGCTGAACTATCTGTGCGCAGGTTATCTGGCGTTCTTCACCCATATCGATCGGCCGATGCGTTTGATGGCCGACCTGCTTCGGCGAGGGCGATTCGCAGACGAGGCGATGGACCTGCTCGCGAACGCCGCGGCTACGCCGGGCGCGGATGGCGCGGCCGGGGCTCCGCGGACTGAACGCCGAACGTGAATGGATGCAGACAACAACCCGCACCAGGAGCCGCGACATATGAGTTCTGACGACAAGATCCAGCGATCGAACCTCCCGATTCCCGACATCCAGCATCCCGGTCTGATCACGTACGACGCCAAGGACCCGGACACGAAGTTTCCCCCGATCAGGGACGTGCGGCCACCGCGTGGCGCGCCCAATGTGGTAGTGATCCTCATCGACGACGTCGGGTACGGCGCGACCAGCGTGTTCGGTGGTCCGTGCCAGACCCCGAACTTCGAGAAGCTCGCCAAGGGTGGATTGCGGTACACGCGCTTCCACACGACGGCCCTCTGCTCGCCGACGCGGCAGGCGTTGCTGACTGGGCGGAACCATCACTCGGTCGGCATGGGAGGGATCACGAGATCGCGACTGCCGCACCCGGCTACAGCTCGGTGCTGCCCAACACCAAGGCGCCGCTCCCCCTGACGCTGAAGTTGAACGGCTACTCGACGGCGCAGTTCGGCAAGTGTCACGAGGTGCCGGTGTGGCAGACCAGCCCGGCGGGGCCGTTCAATTCGTGGCCGACCGGGGGCGGCGGGTTCGAGTACTTCTACGGCTTCATCGGCGGCGAGAACAACCAGTGGGACCCCGCCCTATATGAAGGCACGACGCCCATCGAACCGCCCAGGACGCCCGCCGAGGGCTACCACCTGACCGAAGACCTGACTGACAAGTTCATCAACTGGACGCGCCAGCAGAAGGCGTTGCTGCCTGACAAGCCGTTCTTCGTCTACTTCGCGCCGGGCGCGACCCACGCGCCGCATCACGTGCCGAAGGAGTGGATCGAGAAGTACAAGGGCAAGTTCGCCCACGGCTGGGACAAGCAGCGCGAGATCACGTTCAAGCGACAGAAGGAGCTGGGGGTCATCCCCGCCAACGCCGAATTGACGCCGCGCCACAAGGAGATCCCGGCCTGGGATGACATGGATCCCAAGCTCAAGCCGGCGCTCGAACGCGAGATGGAGGTGTACGCGGCGTTCATGGAGCACACCGACCATCACGTCGGACGAATGCTCGATGCCCTCAAAGACATGGGCGTGCTCGACGACACACTGATCTATCTGATCATCGGCGACAACGGCGCTTCGGCAGAGGGCACGCTTCAGGGCGCCTTCAACGAGATGGCCAACTTCAACGGTGTGCCCGAGATCGAAACGCCCGAGTTCATGATGTCCAAGCTCGACGAGTTCGGCGGCGAGGGCTCCTACGGTCACTACGCGGTGGGCTGGGCGTGGGCGATGGACTCACCGTACCAGTGGACGAAGCAGGTGGCCTCGCACTGGGGCGGCACGCGCAACGGCACCATCGTGCATTGGCCCAAGGGGATCAAGGAAAAGGGCGGCACGCGCAGTCAGTTCAGCCACGTCATCGACGTCGCGCCAACGGTGCTCGAGGCGGCGGGTATCCCGGAACCGACGACGGTCAACGGCGTGCAGCAGAGCCCGTACGAGGGCATCAGCATGCTCTACAGCTTCAACGACGCCAAGGCGGCCGAGCGTCACGAAACGCAGTACTTCGAGATGTTCTGCAACCGTGGCATCTATCACAAGGGCTGGAGCGCGGTGACCAAGCATCGCACGCCGTGGGAGATGAAGGGCGGGAAAATGGCGGCGTTCGACGACGACGTGTGGGAGCTCTACGACGGCAGCAAGGATTGGACGCAGGCCAACGACCTGTCGAAGACGATGCCGGAGAAGCTGCACGAGCTGCAACGCCTGTGGCTGATCGAAGCGGTGAAGTACAACGTGCTTCCGTTGGACGATCGGCAGATCGAGCGCTTCGTCCCCGAGCTGGCCGGCCGGCCCACGCTGATCAAGGGCAATACCCAGACGCTCTTCGCGGGAATGGGGCGCCTGTCCGAGAACAGCGTGGTGACCATCAAGAACAAGTCGTTCGCAGTCACGTCGGATCTCGAAGTCCCGGCCACGGGCGCCGAGGGCGTGATCATTGCCCAGGGTGGCCGGTTCGGCGGCTGGAGCCTGTATGCCAAAGGCGGCAAGGCCAAATTCCATTACAACGTCCTGGGCATCAAGTCGTACGCCATCGAGGCCACCAAGCCGATTCCGGCCGGCAAGACGCAGGTGCGCATGGAGTTCGCCTATGACGGCGGTGGCAGCGGCAAGGGCGGCACCGTGACCCTCTACTCGGACGGGAAAGAGGTTGGCAAGGGCCGGGTCGAGCAGACGCAGGGGATCATCTTCTCCGCGGATGAGACCACCGACGTCGGCTACGAGTCCGGCACCACGGTCAGCCCCGACTACACCGCGCACACCAGCCGGTTCACCGGCAGGATCAACTGGGTGCAGATCGACCTGGGCAAAGACTCGGAGGACGCAGACCACTATATCTCGGCGGAAGAGCGGTTGCGCGTTGCGATGGCGCGTCAGTAAGCGCATTCGAGGTAGAACGAGTACGCCACGGGTGAGTGAGTGTGTGAGACGTGCGCCGGATGGTCCTGGCCGCGCTGATCGTCGTGTCGTCAGGGATCTCTGCCTGAAACTCACATGATTGAAGCTCAGCGATTGTCGGTGCAGCCAGTGTGGCAAAAGCTGCTGATTGTGACTGCGCTAGCCGAGACAGGAGTCGGCTTGACGCTGCTGTTGTCACCACCGTTTGTCGCCGGGTTGTTGCTCGGAGTATCGCTCGATGCCCCGGCCGCATTAATTGTCGGCCGCATCGCCGGCGCGGCGCTGCTCTCGTTGGGCGTCGCCTGCTGGCTGGCGCGCGAGGACGAACCGGGCCGTGCCCGGCGCGGGTTGGTCGCGGCGATGCTGCGTACTCGCTGCGGTCGCGGATCTGGCAAACGCCGGGGGCGTGAGACCCGTCGGCGTTATGATGTGGCCGGCGGTTGCCCCCACGCAGTACTCGCCGTCTGGTGCGTCGCGTGCTTGCGGAGTGGGCAGGGGACGGAATCGAACGCCCAGGCCTCACAACGGGCCGTCAGGGCAGCGACGGAGTGCGGGGAGACGATCGCGAGCCGCCAGTGTCTCGGGGCGGTGAATCGCTGATTTCCTCAGGATTTCCCGACGTGCCCGTTGCCGGCGGACTGGCGCGCTCCTTGCCGCACGCTGACATCAACGACTACGGAGGAGAGTGATGATGACGAAATTCTTGGCGGCGTGTGCGATTGTGACGGGTCTGGCCTTCCCCGCGATCGCCCAGACGACGGGCACGACCAACATGGAGATCCTTCGCCAGAAGATCAAGGCGGACAAGAAGCTGGTCGTCGCGGAGAACCTGAGTCTCACCGACGCGGAAGGGGCCGCCTTCTGGCCCGTCTACGACGCGTACCAGAAGGATCTGCAACAGATCAATCAGCGCCTGGGCGCGGTGATTGTGGCGTATGCCGGCGCCTACAAGAAGGGTCCGGTCGCCAACGACGTTGCCAAGAAGCTTCTCGACGAGGCTCTGGCCGTTGACGAGGCGGAGGCGAAGTTGAAGGGCTCGTACGTACCCAAGATTCTGGCCTCGCTGCCGGCGACGAAGGCGGCACGCTACATCCAGATCGAGAGCAAGATTCGAGCGGTCATCCGCTACGAGCTGGCCGAGGGCATTCCGCTCGTCAACTAGGAGCCGGAACCGCGCAGCCGCCGGACTAGTATGACCAGCTGATCGCGGTCACGACGCCCACGTCGTTGCGAGCGGCGTCGGGATTCGGCGGCGCGCTGTCGAAGGTGTCGAACACGTCTAACGAAAAGTAGAAATCCTTCCACACCTCGCGCTTGATGTTGGAATCAACCTGCAGCCGCTGACGACCCCAGGTGGTCAGGTTCGGATAGTACTGGACGCTGCCACTGAAGGTGGTCTTCGGCCGGTCGTAGGTGTAGAACGACGATCTGACGGTCAAGAGCCCTTCGAGGTTCTGCGTCGGATCCGTGTCGACGCCGCGCTCGTCGTTGACCATCAGCCCGCCGCCCACCTCGAACTGCGCGCGGTTCGTGTTCACGAGGCGCAGCCCGACGACCCCGCCGACCTGTGAGCGCAGCACCAGCCCCAGGCTCTCGTTCGTTTCCAGGCGAGTGGCACCAGAGACGAGCCAGCGCCGCCCCCGATAACGCACGTACGAAAGATCGAGGTTGCCTCGATCGTCAGGCTCGGTCTCGTCCTGTTGCTTGGTGAGCGTGGCGGAGAAATCGAGATTGACGGCGAAGGCCGGCTGGCGAAACACGGTCTCCGAGTTCAGAGTGGCCTGCGCGACGCCGCTCGAACGCGTGTAGTTGAACCCCAGATCGAGGCTTCCATCCAGCCTCTTCCAGAAATTCGCGCCAATCGGCACGATCAGCGTTGCCTGAAGCATCGGCAGCGACACATCGCCGACCATCAGGACGAACGGCTCGGCAGTCCGGCCCAGGCTGCCCAGAAATCGACGCCCGTCCGAGGTGAGCACTTCGAACTGGCGCTTGGCCTCGAGCGTCGCCACATTGTCCCACTCGATTGCGAGCGTGCCCGCGTCGTCGGTCTTGAACTCGAGGCGGCCGCGCTCCAGGCTCACGACCTCGCCGGTGATGCGGTCGCCGTTGGGGAGCGTGACCACGTCGGTTCGGCCCTGGCCCAGCGCGACTGTGCTCGAGGAGACGACGAGCGCCAGGGCGACGATCGCCTGCCGGATTGAACTGGCGTGCCAGCGGAGCACCTTAGTGCGACGGCAAGGGTGATCCTTCTTCCAACCGGCCGTGGGCGCTGACGACCTGCAGTGACGTCGCCGGCACCACATCGGCCTCATCGCTGTGTTCTTTTCAGCGCGCCCACGCGTAGTTGTAGCTGGCCCCGATCGAGGTGAAGTCAGAGCCGATCGTCGTGTAAGCCCCTCGGCTCACCGCAAGACGGATCGCCTGGCCGCCACCAAGCCCAGACGAAAACGTGGCGCCGATTCGTGAGTTGCGCTGGAGATCGGCGTTCGCCGTCCCGCCGATGGTCGTTCGCCCACCCGTGAAGTAGTTGGCGTCCGCCGCCAGCCACATGTCCCGCTTGAATTTGTAGGTGAGATGGACCTGCGTCGCCGCGATCGGATCCTGCGCCCGCGTACGTCCGCCGAAGAACTCCGTGTTGTCCGTAAACCACCAGACCCCCGCCATCAGCTCCACGACCCATTGGCCGTATGTCAGGGACAGGCCCAGCTCTGGTCTGATCGACCAGCGATTGGTGCCGAGGTTGATCAGCTTCGTCGAATCATACTGTCCAAGCGGCGGCGCCACCGTCACGCTGATGCCGACGATGGCCCGCTGGACATACGACGCAAACTCCTTTGGTGTCATCGCGGGCGCCCCATAGAGGTTCATCGCGAGCCTCACTCTCGGATCGCCCAGTCCGAACCGGCCGGCCTCCGCGAACTCACCTAAATACAGGCCCTCCAGGTGACCACCGACTACGGGCAGCACCACGCCTGCGTTGGCCGATCGTCCTGCCAGGCTGAACGTCCCCGTAAACACCAACGCCATCGTGTTGATCGTAGCGCTGCCTTCGTCGATGGGCGCGGACGGATCGAACGCGAGATCGCCCCAGTTGAAACTGTTGGCAGCGGTGACGATGTTCAGGCCCCTGGGGAGGGGCCAATACGCGCCGGGCTCGAGCTCCTGCGCCGATGCGCATGCCGGGATCAACAGGAGGGCGAGCGCGACAGTGCGACAGCTACCGGATGACAATAGCGGCGCCCACCGACCAGAAGTTGGCGATGACGTTCTCGGCCGTGACCCCACCGGTCTGGAAGTCGCCGAGCGCGGCGACGTGCTGCGCGCCAAACATCTGAAGGCCCAGGCGGTCGCTGTGACGAAACGTCCAGCCGGCGCCGTACGTAAGTCCCAGGGCTTTCGACGTGATCGGCGGAAGCGTGCCGGTCCCGTCGTAGACGAAGTTGCGGACGAAGGCCATGCCCATGCCCGCCTTCAGAAAGAACCCGCGTGACTCCCAGGGCTTGAACTGTGCCGCGGCCAGGAGAAACGTCGACCGGATGTCGTCACCCGCTTTCGAGGTGGCCGGGACCCACGACACCTCAACCCCGGCGTCCATGTGGCGGTTCACCCGGAAACCGACGACGCCGAGAACACTCCCTGTGTGCAGGTAAGCCCCCGTGCCGTGGGCGACGCAATCCTCCTGACAATCACCTCGAACCGTCGTCGACGTGCCGCCAACCACGATCCACATCCTCGACTGATCGGCCGCGTTGACACTCACGGCCGGCGCTGCGGGTGAAGTGGTTTGCGCCCTGGCAACCACCGGCGTGAAGCAGGCGAGCGCGACCACCACGGCCACAATCCCAGGCATGCGCCGGATCACGGCACCCGCCATGTCAGGAACACGCGGACCTGGGGGAAATGGAACTTCTTGGTCTCGTTCGCCGCCTCCTTGTAGTAGGTCCGGCGATCGAAGTACTCGCCGGAGACGCCGAGGCCCATCGGCCCGCGGAGAGGCGCCAGTACGTCCAACCTCAGTTGCTGCAGGAAGTGGTTGGCTCGAATACCATCGAGGCTGTAGAGATGATGGGTTTCGTACACGAATTGCGCGATCGGGCGGCCATCGCGCGCGAGGACGGCCCTTGCGCCGAAATTGGTGCCCGGCCCGTAGTCGTAGAAGCGTGGGCCTTCGGACACGCCCTGGCCCGGCGACTCGCCTGGTGGCGGTTCCTCTTCTTCTTCTTCGGGCGGGACTCCGGTCAGCGGAATCGAATCCACGGCGCCCAGGGCGGTCAGGCCAGCCCAGCCGGAGACCCAGGTGGACACTCGGGACGACAGGTTGCCAGTGAACGCCGCGTTCACGTTGAAGGACTGCGCGCCGAACTGGTACGCAGCGTTTTTGCTGAAGTCGTAGGCCTGCAACACGTTCAACTGGAAGCGGTCGCCTTGAAAAGGCTGTCCAAGCAGGCGGCCACGCACCTTCGCTTCGCTGAAGGCCCCACCACCGCCGAAGCGGAGCATGACCCCAAACGCGTCATATGGCGTGCGGGTGCGACCGTTTGTGGGATCCCCATACAGCAGATCCAGTTCGAAAAAGCCCAACCCCGCCGCGTCGAAGACGCTGGTGTTCGAGCCACGCCAGAGCACGCCGGCCAGGACCGTGCCCCCAAGGCTCGACGGCACCATCTCGGCGGGCTTCTCGGAGACGCGGGAGGAGTCATTCGACAGGAACCGTTTGACGCCTGTCACGGGATCGATGGCCGTGGCTGCGATTTCCTTCCATAGCCGGCCACGCCCGGACGCGCGCGTGTCGCGCACGAGCCAGGCTGTGCGATGGAACATCTCGCCAAGCGCGATGCCGCCAAGCGTCGTGTTGACCAGGTCGTTCAACGAGGCATGGTTGGTCTCGCCGAAGTATTCCCAGGTACCGCTCCCGAACGCCGTGATGCCCGCTGATTCCCAGAAGCTCAGACCGTTGGCTCGCCCGGCGGTGAAGTAGTTGTTGCCTTGATAGGGGTGGCCGATCTGGTTGACCAGAAAGTCGTCGAGGTCCCACACCCAGCCCTGCTCCATGTTGGTCCACCACGTTTTGGGGGTAATCCGCGCGGTGACCTGGCCTCGCGCCAGGTTGGCGAGCTCGTAGAAGACGTTGATGATGGTGACGTCGAGGAAGGCGTGGCCGACGCTCCGCCGGGGACAGCCGTCGCAGGCGCGTCCCTCCGCGGCCCACGACGCCGGATCGGGGCGAACGGGACCCTGGCCGGCCGCGTCGATTCCGCCGAAGTCGACAAGGAACGGGTTACGTGCGGGCCTTTCAACCAGCTCCCAGGGAGCCGGCGCAGCCTGTTCAGGGGAATGGGCGAGCGCGGTCTGCGCGTTCGCCGGGCCAGCCGTCGCAATGACGGCCAGGACGAGGAACACTCGTGCTTGTTCAAACGCCGAGGCCCTGTGACTATCCACCGAACGACGCGGCCCCCAACGCCAGGAGACCCATGCCGGAGACGATGACGGCGACAGCCATGGCCACGGAGCGGTCGGCCGCTCCATACTCGCCCTGCATCCGCTTCATGTTCCTTTGATGATCGATCGTGGCGAGCGCCAGCGCAGCCAGGCCCGTGCCGATCATGATGATGCCGAATTGCCGCGGGGTCAAGAGATGACTGGCCGCGATCGCCCCGGTATCGAGCGGCTTGACGGTCGGGAGGCTCATGGCAGCGTCGATCACGATTCCTCTCTCATGGAGCGCATTTGAATACGGCCGCTTCGCAAGACTGGGGCCACCGCGCGGTCGGGTGAATATTACTCATGACGCCGCTGCGTTTCCAGTACCAACGGATTCCCGTGGCCGCGATCACCGCATGTTGTGAGCGATGTCCCGGTTGACAAGGAGCGCGCGCCGATCGCGATTATCCTTGGGGATCCCGAAGGGCCGATCAACCCGCCCGGGTCCGGGTCTTGCAACGTCCCGGGTTACAGGACGGCAAATCACGAGCACAAAGGAGATAGGCATGAAGACACTTCGCACAATGGCTCTGACGGGGGCTCTGGCTGGTTCGGTACTGCTGCTGGCTGGCGGCGCCGTCGGCGCCCAGACGAAGACGATCGAGGGAGAGGTCATCACGATGACGGTGACGGTCGAGTCGATCGAGCAGAGCACTAGAACGCTGACTGTCAAAGACGACAAGGGCATCTACGAGACGCTTCAGGCTCCCCCCGAGATGAAGCGATTCTCGGAGCTCAAGCCGGGCGACAAGATTACCGCGCGCTACTACGAGAACCTGGTGATCCGTTTGAAGAAGCCCGGTGAGACCGCGGTCGACGTGGATTCGGCGTCGGTCACACCGAACAAGGGGCAACGGCCCGGCGGCACGGCCGCCGCGCAGCGGACCATCACGGTCGCTGTGACGGCGATGGATCCCAAGACATCGTCGGTCACGGTCCAGGGGCCTAACGGCTACATCTACAGCCGCAAGGTTACCGACAAGAAGGCGTTCGCGCTGCTGAAGGTCGGAGACCGGCTCGACATGACCTGGACCGATGCGCTGTTAATCTCGGTCGATTCTGCGAAGTAAATCGCCCGTGGCAGATGCGTCACGGCCCGGCATTCCCACGCATTGAGACGTACTCACAACGAGCCGTGAGCTTTGGAGGGACGGTCGCGCGGGAGCCGGGGCTCACAGCGCAATTTGTGTTACAAAATGCGCGATTCCTGCCGTTCCGCGTTCGTCCGGTCGCGGCCTGCGTCTTGCCTTCAACCGGATTGTGGATTGCTGGATCGGCGTCGTTCAGGAGACCGATCGACGTCTCGTGCGCCTGGCTGGCCGGTTGACTGTCGCGCAGGTCCCGGAACTGCTCGGAGCATGCGCGGAAGTCCTCCCCATTCAGCTCGATCTGACGGACCTGGTGTCCGTCGATGAGGCGGGCATCGAAGCGCTTCAACGACTACGAGACCGGGGCGCCACGCTGATTGGTGCTCCCGGATACCTGCAGTTGAAGCTTGACACGCCTTCAAGGCCGGCCGGCTGGCAGCCAGCCGGCCAGAAGAAAAACGGATAGGTAACGGCGCTCAGGCCGACACGCCAGTCGGCGACGCCTGATCGTCTCCCCCGCCGGAACCTTTACGCACCACTCCCAGCTTCTTCATGCGAAATCGCAACGTGTTCGGATGGAGGCCCAGGCGCTCCGCGCTGTTTCCCGCCCCGTTGATGCGCCAGCCGCATCGCTCGAGGACGCTCTCGATGTGGGCGCGCTGAACGGCGTCGAGATTGTCCGACGCCTCAGCCAGCGATCGGCTCGGTGAGCTGAACGCCAGGGGCGCGTCGAGTTGCAAGGTGTTCCCACCGGAGGCGATCATCGCCCGCTCCACCACGTTCTCGAGCTCTCGAACGTTGCCAGGCCACGCGTAGCGTTGCAACGCATCCATCAGGGACTGCGGCACCCTCGTGATTTGTCGCCCGAGGTCGCGCTGGTGGCGGTGGATGAAGAACCAAACGAGCCGCGGGATGTCGTCCACGCGCTCCTGCAGGGACGGCAGATGAATCGGATAGACGCTCAAGCGGTAGTACAGGTCGGCCCTGAAGCGCCCCTCGGCGACTGCCGCCTCGAGGTTCTGATGGGTGGCGGCTATCACACGAACATCCACCCGCTTCGAGCGCGAGGATCCGACGCGCTCGAACTCCCCCTCCTGCAGCACGCGCAAGAATTTCACCTGAATCTCCGGCGGCAGGTCACCAATCTCGTCCAGGAAAATGGTGCCGCCGTCGGCCAGCTCGAAGCGCCCCTGACGCATCCCGACTGCGCCGGTGAACGCGCCTTTCTCATGGCCGAACAGTTCGCTTTCGACGAGCGTCGGCGGAAGCGCGGCGCAGTTGACCCGCACCAGCGGGCGCGCGTGCCGCCGGCTGCGTTCGTGCAGTGCCCGGGCGAACAGTTCCTTGCCGGTCCCGGTCGGGCCCAGCAGCAACACGCTCGAGTTGGTTGGCGCGACCTGGGCGAGGCGCGCCAACGCGAGTCGAAGCGCCACGCTCTCGCCGACAATGTCGTCGAAGTCGTGATAGTTCTTGATCTCCTCTTTCAGATACACGTTGTCCGCCTCGAGCCGGGCGTTCAGCCGTTCGATCTCGGCGACGCTCGATCGCAGCGCGTTCTCGTGGCGGCGACGCTGCAAGGCGGCGCCCAGGATCTCTGAAATGAGCTGCAGACGTTCGACCAGTGGCTGCGTCCAGCGCCGATTCCACCGGGCGTCGCTGATCACCAGCGCGCTGACGACCCGGCCGGCGACCGAAGCGGGCACGCCCAGGACGGAACCGACTTGCGCCTGGCCAGTCTGCTCCCGCATCGCCATCGCTTCACGGGGAAGCTCTTCCGGTCGCGCGATCGACACCAGTTCGCCGCGCGCCAGGCGTGCGACGAGCCATTCATCGGGCATCGGCGTCTGCTCCCGGTCGTCGGCGCCCATGGGAACGTGTGCGCGCGCGACCGCGCCCAACTCGCTGAACTCGATGAGCTGACAGCCCTGGAGACGCGTCGCCGCGGCAACCCGCTGGAGGGCCTCGGCAATCGCCGCAGCGATTTCATCGAAGTGAACGCGCGTCAATTGTCCCGAGAGGGTCACGGCGAGCTGCGTGATGGGCTCGAGCTCCGTCTCGGGAAGGGGACGTGACGACGACAAGCTAAGGACAGACATAAAGCCTCTCTAGCGTGTACTGGTCATACCTACGGGCCGTAATGCGGCCCGACTGATGTGACGTTCGGGCCGTAATGCGGCCCGACTGACGTGACGTTCGCCGCGCAACGCCGAGCGGACCGCCGCGACCAATTCGTCGCCCGCTGCGCTCTTCACGACGTATCCGAGCGCGCCGGTCTCGAAGCCACGCTGTGCCAGAATCGAATCGCAATGGACCGTCACGAAGACGATCCGAGCGGCCGGGTTCTTGCCCAGAATGGCGTGGGCGGCCGAGATTCCGTCGAGGCCGGGCATCGAGATATCGCTGACAATCACGTCCGGCGACAGCCGCTCGGCGGCGTTGACAAGTGCGAGACCGTCCTGCACCTGGGCGATCACATCGAATTCCGGCTCGAGCAGACCGCGCAGCAGTTCCGCGGTTTGCGCATGATCGTCGGCCAGCAGCAGGCGTGGTTGAGACATGGTGTATCCGTATGGAACGGCGCCAAGTCTATCGACGTGGGGAGTGCGCGGGATACGGTAGACCTACCTAGCCGCCGGCGGAAAAACTACTGGCTTGGCCCCGAAAAACTACTGAGAGGTAACGGCGGTGCAACGACGGGCGCCCGTCAATCCGCGATCAGTCGATGCTTGAGCGCATACTTGACGAGATCGGCCGTGGAGGAGACGCCGAGGGTCTGCATCATTTGATATTTGTGCGATTCGACCGTTCGCGCGGACAGCTGGAGGGTCGCGGCGATCTCCTTTATTCGCCGTCCTTCCGCGATCAGGCGCAGCACATCCCGTTGTCGCGACGTCAACTGCGGCTCGGACTGATCCGGGGTTGCCGCCATCCGCTCGATGACCTCCTTGGTCAGCGCCGGAGTGAGGTACACCCGGCCTTCCACGGCCTGGTGAATGGCGGTCAACAGTTCCTCGCCGGCGGCGTGTTTCAGCAGGAAGCCACTGGCGCCTGCGCGCATCGCCGCGGTGGCCAGATCGGCATCGTGGTGCATCGTGAGGACGATGACCTTGCTGTCGATGTGCTCGGTTTTCAGACGGGTCAGCACGTCGAGACCGCTCAGCCCCGGCATCGACAAGTCCGTGACGATCACGTCCGGTCGAAGGCGCCTGGCCTCGTTCATCAGCGCGTGGCCATCGCCCACCGCACCGACCACGTCGAAGCCGTGCTCCTTGAGCAGGCTGACGAGGCCTTCCTTGACGATCGCATGATCGTCGGCGACGATCACACTGTATCGGCGCGGGGACATCGGATGGTGCGGCTCTGTCAGGTCGCTGCGTATCGTTCGGATACGTCTCCGGCATCGAGCTTCGTTGCGTCCTGCTCGAACACGTCGCCGGCATCGAGCTTTGGCCGCCCGCTCGGCGGAAGACGCACATGCAGTCGCGTGCCGTTGTTCAACTCTGTCACGACGCTGCACGTCCCCCCCGCCAGCCTGACGCGCTCGTTGATGCTGACGAGCCCCAGGCCTTTGCCGTTCCTGCGCGTCTCGGCGAAGTCGAACCCCCGGCCGTCGTCGGCGATCGTAAGCTCGTCGCTGTCGGCGGTGCGGAACAGCCGGACCTCGGCCTGGCGGGCGCCCGCGTGCTTGACGACGTTGTGCAGCGCTTCCTGGGCGATCCGGTACAAACAGAGCGCGGTCTCAGTGTCGATCGATTCGAAGTCTCCCTCCGCGGTGCAGGTCACGGCAATCGCCTGTGCATCCGAGATTTCGGCGCAGTAGGCGGCCAGGGCAGCCGTCAGGCCGCCGTGCTTGAGCACGTCGGGATGCAGATCGTGTGAAAGGCCCCGGACGCTTTCCGCAAGTGCGACGGCCCGCAGCTGGATGTCTGACACGCTCGTCTCCAGCTCCTGGTCCTGCGACGCTGCCCTCATGCGCCGCTTGAGACCGCTGAGCGCGATCGACAGCGCGGCGAGCTGCTGGCTGACGTCGTCGTGAAGGTCGCGCGCGATTCGCGCCCGCTCGGCGTCCTGGGCGGTGATCAGCGACCCGGCCAGGTGCCAAATCTCGTTATTACTTGCCTGCAGTGCGGCCTCGCTCTCGCGAATCACGTCCTCGGCGCGCTTGCGTTCCGTGATGTCCACCTTGGTTCCGACCAGGCGGTGTAGCGTGCCATCCATGCCTCTCATCGCCGATCCGCGCGAGAGGAACCACTTGACGCTACCATCCTTGTGCAACATCCGATGCTCTATCGCGTACACATCGGTGGCGCCATCAATGCACGCCTTCACCTGAGCCGCCGCTGCCGGCAGGTCTTGAGGATGCACTCTTGATCCCCAGTCGTCCGGGCGGCTGGTGATCTCCGCGTCTGCGAATCCCAATAGCGCCTTCAACGTGGCGTCCACATAAAGCTCGTTGGTCGCGAAGTTCCAGTCCCAGACGCCCAGTGCGCCCGCGGTGGTCGCCATCGAGTAGCGCTGCTGGCTTTCGCGGAGCGCATCTTCCGATGCCTTGCGGTCGGTGATATCGAGGCACGAACCGATATAGCCCAGAAAGCTGCCGTCCGGTCCATATCTCGGAACGCCGGTATCAAGTACCCACCTGTACTCCCCGTCGGCCCGGCGAAGCCGGAACTCCATCTGGACTGGCTGGCGCGCCTCGAACGCCGAGAAGCACGTAGACAGGCAGCGGTCCAGGTCTCCCGGCCAGATGCTTTCCGCCCAACCGCTGCCGAGCTCCTGCTCCATCGTTCGCCCCGTAAACTCCAGCCAGGGTCGATTGACGAAGTCGCACAGATTGGCTGTGTCCGACCTCCACACCAGCACTGGCGCGGTATCCGCCATCAGACGGAACCGTTCTTCGCTTTCGCGCAGGGCCCGCTCGATACGCTTGCCGCGGGTTCGCTGGATCAGCAGCCCGGCTATGAACGCGCTCTGCAGCAGCACGAGAAGGCTGGCGCCGAGGATATGAGGTCTGTACAGCTCCCAAAGACCAGCCGGCCTGTACCGGATCGTGCTGCCCGCGGGCAACCGGCTCTCGCTGATACCCCATCGTTCCATTTGCCGCCAGTCGAACAGATACGCTCCGGCTGCGCCGTCCCGTCAACGGAAGCTCTGACGGCCGTTTGCCCGCCAGGATTTGCCGTGCCAAATCGGCGGCTTGCTTACCGTGAGCGTCCAAGCTGTACAGCTGCCCTCCGACGATACCGCGTCCCAGGAATTGATCGAGGAATCCATAGACCGGTACGTTCGCCGCTGCCGTGATGCGCTCGGCGACCTCGTGGGGGACGAAGGCTTCGCCTGCACCGTCTCTGAACATCGTGGAATACAGAACGATCGTATGCGGCGGCAGGTTCGCGAGCTCGGCGAGCAGCTCGCGCACTGAGAGCGTGGTCAGATAGGTAAACGCAAGTCGATCCTCGTAACTCCGGAACTCCCCCCGGGCCTGCTCGACGAGCCGGGCGTCAAATTCAGAGGTGCCTGCAACGAAGACAGCACGTGTCGTGTCCGGGTGGATTCGGAGAGCGACGTCCAAAGTGGGAGCGAACTCCCGCTTCAAGAACACCCCCGTCACATGACGCGTTAGTGCACGACCCTCGATCTCTCTTCTGTCGATCCCGCAGAAGACGATTCGTGCGCCAGGAAACACCGGGGCTCCCTCGCTCAGGAGGAAATCGAGCGCGGGACCCATCACCGCAACGACAACATCAATCTTCTTCGCGGCGTACTTCGCACGAAGGTGGTCACGAAGCAGTTGCAGGTACGTGTCTGACCTGAAGCGGGCCAGGTCCATCGTTTCGCGGTAGACCTCGACGGAACCCGCCGGACCCGAAGTCAGCGATTGCACGAGGCTTGCGTCGAGGATCCCCAACCCGGGCAAGTCGGTGCGTTCGTCGTAGAGCAGGACGACGCGCCCTGGCTCGGACGCTGTCGACGAGACGGCAGCGATGCAGATCAGGAAAGCCGCAAATACTACCCGCCGCGAAACGCAGCGGTTCATAAGGCGGCCGTCAATCCGCGATGCTGCCCGAACTGATCCGGGGAGAAGGCACGCTGAGCTGGCCAATCTGTGCAGCATTGTAACGGCTGCTGACCCGCCAGACGTGCGACTTTATTGTTGCAAGTGTGTATTATTTACACACAACGTGGGGTTTTGCACAGGAATTGCGGTCTTGGCAGCGTTATCGCGGCTGGCTCCTGGCCAGTCCCTGCTTCTGCATCTCCTCGACCGAGTCCTTCACGAGCTCCTCGACGAACGCGCGCAGGTCGCGCGCATTCGTGGTCTCGGTGACAGCCGCCCAGAGGAGCTGGTTCAGCGGCACGCTGTAAATCGTGGTTTCGACAACAATGCGCGTCTCCTTCGGCACGGCGCCGATGACGTACACAGAGCTCCACCCGTAGCCGTAGTAGCCCCAGAGCGTCGCGTAGTTCGGACTCACCCAGGTGCCTGTCGTGTATGCCTGCCGAGTGTCGGCGCTGACGGGCCGTACGACGACGAGGCCTTCCACGTTGGCTTTTTCGAACCAGGGTTTGGCTGTCTCCGCGCTGCGCAGTTCCTCCTTCGGTGCGATGCGGTAGGTCGCGACGGCCTGCATGCCGCGCGAGGTCAGCTCGCGCGCCAGCGCCTCTTCACCGGCGACGCGCAGCGAGTCGTCGTTCGAGATGACGAGCGCGGCCACTTTCTTCCCGGCAAAGCTCACCGTTCCGGCGTCCAGTGACTTGAAGGTCGAGGTGAACTTGACCGCCGCTGACACTGCTGCCTGCGCCGCCAGCGCGGCCACAACGATCGTGAGCGTCGTCAATACGGTATACACGGGGCGTAGCATCATGACCCTCATCTTCCTTGATGGTGAGCGCCTCCGCCCAGCCAGGCGGCGGCCGACGGTGCGGTTGTCGAAGCCGTCAACATCTTATAGTAGCGGCCCACGCGCCACGCCAGAACCAGCCTTCAGTCACGCGGTCACTCCACCCAATGCAGAACGTTGCGGACGATCGACCAGCGCGGCTGGCGCGGCGCGGCATCCTGCCCGAGAATCCAGTGCTTGTACGCCGCGTCGAGCGTACCGTCCTTCCGCTTCAACGCAATCCAGGTGTTGATGAAGGTGGCCAGCGGCTGATCCCGCTTGCCGATCGGATACGCGAGCGGCACGCGAATCGGATCGGGACCGGGCACCACCACGGAGTACTCCGGGTAGATGAGCGTCCACGCCGACCCGCGTTCGGCCGGCAGGGCCACCGCGTCGTGCGGGGCTGCCGGCTCGAACAGCGGCTCGATGCCGCCGGCGTGCACCTCGATGACGGCACGCGGCAGCAGGTCGCGAAGCTTGTCGACGTAGTACGGCACGTCGGGAACGGCGATCGTCAGCGCGCCCCGATCGCGGATGGCGTCCCAGGTCGCGTACTGGTCCCGCCGGTCGTCCGGGACGACGAACGCGACGGTTTCGTCCAGATACGAATCCGACAAGAGCACCTCTCTCGCCCGGTTCGTCGTCACGACCACGCCCGACATCACGAGGTCGCAGTACCCCTCCGCGAGCTGCTCCGCCAGCCGTTCTCGATCCACGGGCACGAAGGCGAGGGTGACGCCCATCTCCCGTGCCAGCCGATGCGCGAGCTCGACGTCGAAGCCGACCAGGTCTCCCGCCTGATTGAAGAACGCAAAGGGCAGCGAGTCCGGCAGGTACCCGACGCGCAGCACCTTGCGCGCGTCGATGGTCTCGAGCGGCGGCAGGCTCGTCACGGGCGCCGGAGACGAGGTGCGAGCCACGGTGACGCTGACCGGTTCCTGGAGCAAGTGCATCGACGCCAGCACGTTGTCCTTCGAATACTCCTGGGGCAGACCGGTGGCGAAGAGCAGACGTGTGCCGCCGAGGACCAGGATCACAAGGGCCGTGGTGACGCCTGCATATGACAGGAGCGGTCCGCGCCGCCAGCGAAGGTGGCCGGTGACGGCGCAGGAGACGAGGAGCGCCACCGTGAGCGTGTGCACCGCCGCCACGAGCGACCCAAAGCGCGAGTTGACGACGCCCGTCGCGAGAAACAGCTGAAACGTATCGGCCGGAATCCGGAACTGATCGAGAAGAAACGGCACGGCCGCGGTCAGGCTGCCGAAGAAGGTGATGAGCCCTGCGAGCGCCAGCTGCGGATAGTCCGACAGCGGCACCGGCGCGTCGGCAAACCATCCCGCGAAGAGGACAAAGCTCAGGGAGAGGAGCTTCCCCGTGTGCGGGAAGTTGAAGGAGGCCGGCACGATGACCTCGGTCAGCCGGCCCGGCGCGGCGTTGCCTGGATCGAGCGGGCCGGGACTGAGCCGGCCAAGGAGGGTGTGGCTGGCCTGCATGAGGCCCGGCAGCACGATGAAGAGGTCGCCGGCGATGAAGGCGGTGAGGAGCGCGTCGCGCGACTCGCCGAGGACATCCCTGGCGCGAATGGGGGTGAGCGCGCCGACCAGTCCCGGGAGCACCCACAGGCTGACCAGCAGGGCCACCGCGACGTACGCCACGAGGTAGATCTGCAGACGGCTCAACTGCTCCAGACCGAGCGTCCCCGCCGCGTTGGCGGCAATCGCAAACAGTCCATAGGGGGTCAGGCGAGTCACGAAGCGAGTGGCCGCCGAGATCGCGGCTTTGGCGACCTGCAGGACGTCGATCAGGCGCTCCCTGCGTTCGACACCGACTACGGCAACGCCCAGAATGAGGGAGAAGAGAACCACGGCCGGCACGACGTTGTTCGCCAGGGAATTGAATGGGTTCGCGGGAATGTACAGGTCGATGAAGTCGAAGGCGGGTCGCTGCTCGACGAGGCTCGAGCTGAAAAATGACGCGCTTTGAACCGCGGGAAAGGTCAGGGGGATCAGGAATGCGAACGAGAGCGCCATCAGCCACAGGCCGCCAACCACGGCCGCGGCGCGCAGGCCCAGCGTCCGGAGCTCGGACCGCCGGAGCGACCCGAGGCTGGCGATGATCGAGACGGTGATGTAGGGCAACACCATCATCTGAAGCAGCTTGACGAAACCGTCAGCCGCCCACTTCAGCACCGCGGCCCGCTCGCCGAAGAACAGTCCGGTGAGGATGCCCAGCGCGAGCCCGGCGAGGACCTGTCGAGAGAACGTCATGAGTCCGTTGGCTGGGGAACAGCAAGAAAGCCACCGTCACGGCAAGACGGCGGCCGTGGAAAACGCTCCTCAAATACCGTGATTCGGAAAGTCACTCACGGCATACCGTCATCGGTGACGCGTCACCATCCCGAATGCGCTCGACGCGCCGGAAGGCCTCGAGCGACGTACGTAGTGTCCGCCTTCAGGCGGACCAGCACGGTCCGGCTAAAGCCGGACACCACGTACGGGGACAGATGAAATAGCGCGCGAGAGGTGGGTGGGTGGGAGCGTCACTGCTCATGCTTCAAAAACGGAACCCGAACGTGAGCGGGGTGTACTGGCCGGTCGCGCCACCTTCTGTCGTGGCCAACGGGTTGATCGTGTCCTCGAACTCTGGCCCGGCCACGTAGTGATACCGCGACTCGATGTAGAACTCAGCATCCTCACCGATGCCAAACCCGACGCCGCCGCCGAGGTTGAATCCGAAATCCCAGCCTCCGCGCGATCCGACCACATCGGTGACCGGGTAGGTGCCGCACACGTAATACCACGGGTCGCAGATGACGCCGCTGCCGACGTACTCCGTGATCTCCACTTCGCGGTTGTAGGCGCCGGGGCCGGCGATGATATAGGGGCGAACCGCGCTACCGGCCGGCGCCAGGCTCAGGACGAGGTTGAAGTCGAGCTGGTGGGTCTTGTGGTTGGCCGAAAACCTGGTCGCCCCACTAAGGAAAGGCGCGTCGTCCTTGATATCGAACCAGCGGTAGGCGTACTCGAACTGGAACCCTACTGCGCCACGACCGACGGTGACGCCGATCGCCGGGCCCCAACCCAACCCGAAACGTTCACCGATATCGCCGGAATTGAACGTGGGTCCGCCTCCAAAATTCACGAACCAGGTTTTGTCCTGCGCGCTGCCGATCGACGGCGTGAGCGCGAGAAGAACAGCCACAAGAGAGATACAACGAGCGATTCGCATGATGTCAGCTCCTTGACACCGGGGTCAGCAAGGGACGGGCCACTCCGGCGGAATCACGAGGACACGGCATTTGTGCGGAAAGATGCCGCTGTGGCATCGACGCGACTCGAGCGGCGAGCCGCGCGTCTGGCGACACATCGAGAGCGCGATGACAACATACGGTGACGGGGCAGGCACGGAAGCGCCGGGCCCTCGCCGTCGGAGGCTCGGCCTGGGTCCATGTCTTGCACGATGACGGGGATAATGGCCACACGCCTGCTGCTGCTGCTCGCATCCGTCGTCTGCGCGATGCCCGCGATAGCGGCCGCCCAGGAGACTCGCTCCGGAGCCATCACCGCCGAACAAGCCGACAAGGCCATCCGTCTCGCCCCGTACGAGCCGCATTGGGCCGAGAACCTTCTGTTGAGCGTGCGCAAGACGCTCGTCGAGCAACCCTCGGGCTTCTATCCGTACCTCGGCAGCGTCTACAGCGGCGGCGGGTTCACGCTCGGCGGCGGGTACCGCCGCTTCACGGGCGATCGCACGCAGTGGAACGTCGCCGGGCTGTATTCGAGGAAGGGCTACAAACTTGTCGAGGTGGGCGCAACATCGCCAGGGCACCTGTCCGGCCACCTCGATTTTCGCGGAACCGCGTCATGGCGGGACGCCACCCAGGTGGCCTATCATGGGTTGGGGATCGACAGCCCCGCTGACGCCAGCACCGGCTTTCGGATGCAGCAGACCTACGTGGGCGGAGACGTGACGGTGCGGCCACAACGGTGGGTGCTGCTCACGGCTGCGGCCTCGTACGAAGACTACACGCTGAAGGATCCTACCGGGATCCTCACCCCGGTCGAGGACGCATTCACGCCCGAGACAGCGCCCGGCGTCGGCGTCAATCCCACGTACCTGCACACGACGGCCGCTGCGGCGTTGGACTGGAGGCCAGCCGCCGACTACGCGCGACGCGGCGGGCTGTACAGCATCAGTCTCCATGATTACGCCGACAGGGACAGCACGTACAGCTTCGACCGGCTCGACACCGAGGTCGTGCAGCACATCCCCATCCTGCGGGAGAACTGGGTGATCTCGATGCACGGCCGGCTGGAGACCACGCTCGGCGATGACGATCAGGTACCGTATTTCCTGCTCCCGTCGCTTGGCAGCGGCAGCACCCTGCGCGGCTACAGCAGCTGGCGCTTCCGCGATCGTCACGCGCTGCTCCTGTCGGGCGAGTGGCGGTGGATTCCGAATCGAATGGCGCTGGACATGGCATTTTTCTACGACACAGGGATGGTCGCCGCCCCGCCTCGATGCGATCGCTCTGGACTCTCGTGTCAGCGACGTCGGCGTCGGTCTGCGATTTCACGCGCCGGCGAGGACGCCGCTGCGCGTCGAGTTTGCGAAAGGCTCCGAAGGCTTGCGGCTCGTGTTCGCAGCGAGCGCGGCGTTCTAATGATGGCGACACCAACACGGCTCGTGACCCGGCTCGGACTCTGCTGCCTTCTCGCCGCTGGCCCGGCGCTGCTCGGCGGCGCCGAACGCCGCTTCTTCGACGACGACCCACTGTCACGGGAGCCCGACACGCAGGACGCCTCGAAGGTGCAGGAGTGGGAGATCGATCTGTTTATCGATCTGGCGGCGAACCTCTTCGGCAAGCCCGGCGACCCGACACCCGACGTGCGCGCGAAAAACGTCAACACGATTGACGAGGTACCCGATTCGAACTGGTTCACCAACCGCCTCCTGTCGAGGGCCGTCACACCGGACGAAGTGTCACGCGGCCCGATCACCGGCAGCGGGCCGGCGCCGGGACCCTGGAGTGTCGTGTCCCCGAAGCTGGCCGGCTTCGCGCCAGGGTTCACGATGCGCGACTCGCGCGGCGATCTCTGGTTCGTGTCGTTCGATGCGGCGGGCCACCCCGAAGCGGCCACCGGCGCGATCATGGTGGCCAACAAGATCTTCTGGGCGCTCGGGTACTGGCAGGTCGAGAACCATCTGGCCACCATCACCCGGGACCAGATCGTCATCTCCGACAAAGCGATCTTCACGCCGGCCTCTGGACGCAGGCGCCCGATGGAGGCGCGCGATCTGGACGATCTCCTCAAGCGTGCGCACCGGAGCGCGGACGGCAGCTTCCGGGCGGTCGCCGCCCGTGCGTTGCCCGGCCGGCCGATCGGCGGGTTCCGGTACTACGGCACGCGTCCCGACGACCCGAACGACGTCGTGCCTCACGAGCACCGCCGCGAGCTGAGAGCGCTGAAGGTATTCGGCGCATGGACCAACCTGGTGGACATGAAGGCGGGGAACACGCTCGATACCGTCGTGGTCGAGAACGGTCGCAGCGTGGTGCGGCACTACCTGCAGGATGTCGGGTCGACGTTCGGCACCGGCGCCAACGGCCCTCGCGAGTACGACGAGGGGTGGGAGTTGCTGTATGACGGCAAGCTGACGCGAAAGCGCCTGGCGAGTCTCGGCTTCTTCATCGAGCCGTGGCAGACGGTGGACTACGTCGAGCATCCCGCCATCGGGCGATTCGAGGGCGACGGTTTCGATCCCCAGGGCTGGCGGCCTCGCGTCGCGACAGCCGCCTTCCGGCATGCCCGCGCCGACGACAACTTCTGGGCGGCGCGGCGCGTGGCGGCGTTCACCGACGAGATGATCCGAAGCGCCGTGCGGGCGGGCGGCTATTCCGATCCCGCCGCCGCGGCGCTGCTCGCGGACGTGTTGATCCAGCGTCGCCAGAAGATTGCGGGCGCCTATCTCCCGGCGATCAACCCGCTGATCGACTTCGTGCTCTCCGGCGATGGCCGCCTCAGCTTCCGCAACGCCGCCGTGGACGCCGGCCTGGCCCCGCCACCACCGAGCGGCTACACTGCGAGCTGGGCGGAGTTCGACAACGCCACCGGCGAGACGCGGCCGCTCGGGCCGGCCACGACGTCCCTCTCGAGCGACCTGGCCGCGCCACCGCAGCTCCCATCGTCTGATCGGCGCGTTTCTGCGGGTCCAGGTCTCGGCGATCGGACCCGTACGTGATGAGTGGACCCGGCCAGTCGACGTATACTTCCGACGGGCAGCCGAGGGGTGGCGCCTCGTCGGTCTCGAGAGAATTCCGTAGCTTCACGGGGCGAATGCATCATGACTACAGCACATTCGAAAGTCGTCGTCTTCGCGATGGCGACCGCACTGGCGCTCGTGTTTCACGTGGGCCTCGAGGGGGTTGACGTGAACGTCGAGCACGACAAGACCTTCGACTTCAAGCCGGTTCGCACCTGGGCGTGGAATCCCGAGACGCCCGGCGACGTCAGGATGGCCCGGACATCGACGGACGATCCGGATGCCATGAAAAGCAAGGCCGAGCCGTGGATCCTGGATGCAGTGGCGATTGAGATGAAGCGTCGCGGTCTGCAACTGGCGACATCCCAGCCGGACCTGACCCTCAGGTACTTCCTGCTGCTGACCACCAACATGTCGACGCAAACCGTGGGGCAGTTTCTGCCGTCGACGACGGCCTGGGGCATCCCGCCGTTTGCACCGGCGACACAATCCATGAAGGTGATGAACCAGGGTTCGCTGGTCCTCGACTTGAGCGCCAAGGGCGTCATCGTCTGGCGCGGCGTCGCCCAGGCGAAGGTCGCGTTCGAGGCGGATGACAAGAAGCGCGAGGCTCTCCTCCGGGAGGGGGTTCGGGATCTGCTCGAGCGCTACCCGCCGAGATAGTAGTCATCGATTCCGTCCGACGCCGGGAAGGCGTGACATATCCATGAAGGATGACGAATCGACCAACAGGCCGGGATCGTTCGGTCGCCCGCTGCTCCGCGGGTCCCGCGATTCTCCACCTCCGTCGGAACGTATAGAGGTCGAGTTCGGCGCGCGCTCGCGGCAGGGCCTGCTGCGCCCGGTCAACAGCGACCACTATCTGATCGCGCGCATGGGGAGGTCCCATGAAACCCTCATGACGAGTCTCCCGAAAGGTGAGATGCCTCCACGCTTCGACGAGTTCGGGTACGGGATGCTCGTCGCCGACGGGATGGGCAGCGCCGGCGAAGCCGCCAGCCGCCTCGCCATCTCCGCGCTCGTGCACCTGGTAATCTATTTCGGCAGATGGAACCTCAGGGTCGACGAGGCGATCGCGGAAGAGATCATGGAGCGCGTCGATCGATTCTGCCGGACCGTCGATTCAACGCTCAGGGATGCGAGCCAGAACAACCCGCAACCCCTGACGGCAGCGCTGACGGCCGTCTACTTCGCCGGCACCGATCTGATCTTCGCGCACGTGGGCCACTCGCGCGCGTACCTGTTCCGCGATGACTGGCTGATGCAGCTGACGCGCGACCACACACTCGACCGCCTGCGCCCGGGGAAGTTGGCGATCGTGGACATGGCGGCCAGCACCCGGGATCGGCATCACATCGTGACCGAGACGCTCGGGACGGCCGGCTCGATCGACGTCGAGCGCTGCGGTCTCCTGGACGGCGACCTCCTCCTCCTGTGCACGAACGGGCTGACCGACGTGGTCGATGACGCGCGTATCGCCAACGTGCTCCGGTCGCACCGCACACCAGACGACCAGTGTCGCGAACTGACGGATCTCGCCGCCAACTCGCGAGGCGACGACAACGTCACGGCAGTGGTGGCGCACTACCGCATCCGGGCATGAGCCGGCCGGGCGCGCTGCGAATGAGCGCGTATCCAGTCGATCGGTGCTAATCTGGCGATCTGGCCCAAAGGACACAACATGAATGAAACCGAAATCCTCGCCAAAGCCACGATTGCCGCCGCGCTCATTGCGAGCCACGTGGTCGAAACGCCCACGATTCCGAAAGGCGGCTCTGGTGTTTCGAGCGCCGCTGCCGTACGTCTCCGCGAGCTGACCGACTACGTGTACAACACGATCACGGCCACGCCCGGCGCGTGTGCCGCATAGGAATTGCTGATTTCTGATTGTTGATTGATGATTGTTGTTGACTTGATGCCCGACGTCGTCAATCAGCAGTCATCAATCATCAATCATCAATCATCAATGTGCAGTCAGCGCGGTCGTTTCAGCAACAACACCGAGGCGCCGTTGGACGGCACCTGGACGCCGGTCGCTTCCCAGCCAGCCTCGCCGGCTTCGGTGAGCAGCGCGACCAGGCTCTGACCTGCAGGAACCGTCACTTCGCGATACTCCCAGGCCTGCCGGACGATCCGCGCCTCCACGATGGGGAGAGCCGACACCTCGACGGGTATCGACTGCACGAGGGCGGACCCCTGGATGAACACGGGAATCGCATCACCCGCTTCCCGGTTCTGCACCCACACCAGCGCCTTGGTCGGCTGACCAGGATACTCCTGCGCCGGTGCGGCGAGGCCCGCGGCCCCGCCTGCCAGTGCCGCCGTGACGATGAAACCCACAATCGCTTTGGTTCTCATGTTCCCACCTCGCATCTCTTCAGGTGTGTCTTCGGCCCCGGCGCCGTTCGGGGACCGACGGAGGCCGGCGGTGCGCCGGGGACTCGCCGCTCGATTTCGAGGACTTCCCATAGTTGCGCCGCGTGGGCCTCGCTCGATTCGATCCGGGCGAGGGCCTCGCCGACAAACCGCCGGCACTCCCGCAGCGCCTCGGGGGTCACTGGCACTGCGTCGGCCTGAACGAAGTCGAGCAACTTCAGCGTGACCTGCTGCGCGAGCGCCAGCGATTCGAGATAGCGGACCAGGAGCCCCCGGGTTTCGTCGTGCTGAGGCATGGAGGGAATTGTAGTCCCCCCAGCCTGGCTGAGGCGATTACCATCGCCGGCCTGGGCGGTGCGCGGGCTCCATCCCATAAACTAGAGGCATGCAGCTTCGCGGCGCGCGGTTGTGCCTGGATTGTGAGGAGCTTCACACGGCGGATCGGTGTCCGATCTGCGCCTCTGAAGCGTTCGCCTACCTGACCCGCTGGATCCCCGCCGACGAACGCCGCATCAATCGCGGCGAGGCCGCCGAGCCCACACCACCCGCCCCCACCCAGCCTCCAGGGATGTCGCAATGGATGGCACGCGGGGCGGCCGGGCTGGTCCTCGTGGCGACCGGACGCTGGTTATGGAAGTCCGTGCGCCCTATGCAGTGGTCCGAGCCCTCGATAACACGCGAGACACGCGAGACACGCGAGACGCGAAGACGGCCGACGAGGCGGCAAGTCGATTAGGGGTTCGCCGCCGGTTCTCAGGATTGCGACCACCCCTCATCTTCGAGCTGCCGGCGAACTATCTCAGCGGCCTGCACGGCGAGCATGCGCGTCGCGAAGCCCTTGCCGCGGTAGAACTGGTCGTTCTGGAAGAGACGATATTCCACGCCGTATTCGCCGTGATAGCGCAGCTCGCACAGGATCCACTGACGGTCGCGGTGCAGCGTCCACAGGGCCTCGCGCTCGGGTGCAGCGCCCGCCGGGCGAGGGACATCTGATGGGTCGTCGTCGGCATCACGCACGGCGAGATGGCGTGCAACGTGGCTGCCTGCGCCCGGTTGTCAGCCGGCCGGCCGAGCGGTCGAAGTTGGTATCAGGCACCGTGCTGCGTCATCCAGTGACGCATCTCATCGGGCGGAAGCGGCTTGCTGATCAGCGTGCCCTGCACGGCGTCGCAATCGCACGCCAGCAGCTGGTCGCGGGCCATCTGCGATTCCACGCCCTTGGCAACGACGCTCAGGCCGAGGTTGTGCGCCAGCATCACCGACGAGCGCATCAGGAGATCGTCGCCCCGCTCCAGGTCCGCGACAAACGAGCGGTCCAGCTTCAGCTCGTCCACGGGGAGTCGTCGAAGCTGCCTCAGCGAAGAATTCCCGACCCCGAAGTCGTCAACCGCCAGCCGGATGCCCATCTCGTGCAGTCGGGCGAGACACTTCATCGCAGTGTCTGACGGCCTGAGGCCTTCGGTAATCTCGAACGCCAGCGCCGAAGGCGGCGCATCGCGCGCTTCGAGGAGCTTCGCCATCTGCTGCGGCAGCTGCGGGTCGTCCAGACAGCGCGGCGACAGGTTCACAGCAAGCGTGATCGGCGGGGCCATCTGCCAGTCCTGCAACGCCCTGTCGACAACGAACGCCGTGAGCGCGTCAATCGCTTCGACCTGTTCCGCCAGGTCGATGAACTCGTGCGGCAGCAGACGTCCGTACTTCGCATGATTCCACCTCACTAGCGCTTCGACGCTGATCACCGCGCCGGTCCGGAGGTGCAGAATCGGCTGATACTCCAGCGAGAACTGACCGCTCCCAATCGCTTCGGCCAGGTCGCCGCTGAGCTCCAGCCGCCGATGCGTGCTGCTGCCGCCATTCGGCCTGTACACTCCGATGCTCGAGCCGTCCGACTTCGCCTGGTACATCGCGAGATCGGCATGACGCAGCAGCGTGTCTCCCGTGGATCCATCTTCGGGGAACCGTGCGATGCCGATGCTGGCACGAACAACCATCGGGCGGGTTCCGACCGCAGCCGGCTGCGCGAGATCCTCGAGCAGCTTGCGTGCGGTCCTTTCGGCTCCGTGCACATCCGTCGATGGCAGGACGACGGCAAACTCGTCGCCGCCCAGGCGCGCCACGGTGTCAACCTCGCGCAACCTCGCCCGCAGGCGCCCGGCCACTTCCTGCAGGACCCGGTCGCCCGCTTCATGACCGAGCGTGTCGTTGATCTCCTTGAAACCGTCGAGATCCACCACGAGCAGCGACATCGGTTGACGGTCTCGGTGAGCCACTGCGACCGATTGCCTCAGCCTGTCCGTCAGCAACAGCCGATTCGGTAGGTCGGTGAGGCTGTCGTGGTAGGCCAGATACGCGTTGCGCTGATCCGCCTTCGTGCGCTCACGCCGGGCAGAGGCTTCGAGCAGGGCGCGCCTGGCGGCCGGGGCAAGCCGTCGCAGATCGCTCTTCATGATGTAGTCGTGCGCGCCCTGCTTCATCGCGGCCACCGCCAGGTCCTCGCCGGGCATTCCTGACACGACCAGAAGGGGCAGATCCGCGTCGTGCTCGCGCACGGTCCGCAGGACCGATGCTCCGCTGAAACCCGGTATCACGTAGCCGGTGATGACGAGATCCCACGCCCGGCGCTCAAGAGCGGCCTGGAGCGCGGCTCGCGTCTCCACGCGTTCGGCCTCGATCGAGTAGCCGCCGGCGACGAGGGCGTCAACAATGAGTTCGGCGTCCTGTTGAGAGTCTTCGATTAGAAGGACGCTGAGGGGAGTCGTCATGTATTGAGATGGCGGCTGCAGCCCCTCCCGGAAAGGAGGTCTGCAAGCTCATGCACGGAGTTGCACGGAGCATCTTACTCCTCCTCTTCCTCGTCGTCGCCGTACCAGCTGGACAGGCACCCGAAGCACAGCGTCCGCCCGCTGAGGGTCGCCGTCTGCTGCAACGGTACGAGCCGATGGCAGGTGCGGCATTCGATTTTGGCCACGGCGTCGTCATCGGATCGGCTGATTAGCGGGTCCACCTCCGGCCGTATCGGAGCGGCCGGCCGGGGGCAGTAGCGACAACCGTTGCCGGAGCGATAACAACACTGTTCGCGGGTGTGCCGTCTGCCAACACCCTGCTCGTGCGCCTCTGTGCCGTTGCGTGCAGGAATAGTCAGGCATGGAACTTGGTGATACGTGAAGGACAGACATGGAACAAGATCCGAGAGTCACAGTCGATTGGGCGCTCTGCGGTCTCGAGCGGGCGCTTCAGAACCTGGGCGCAGGCTGGGCGGAGCGTCGCGTCCGGCGGCAATTTCATCAACTCCTGCTCGCCGTCGAGCGGGACGCGTACCGGCACGCAAACGACGCCGGCACGATCGAGAGCGCCGCGGCCGACGAACCGGTTAATCGACAGCAGCAGTAACGAAGGAGGGGAACGTGTTTTGGTGGTTCGAACGAGGAGGACGCTACCTGCGCTGTGAAGCGCAACAAATGGCGACCGGCGGCTACGAGTTGCGAATCGTCAATCCCGACGGATCGGAGCAGGTCGAACACTTCTCCCATTCGAGCGATCTGACGAAACGCCAGCACGACGTCATCGACGAGATTACGAGCGAGGGTTGGTCGGGACCGCACGGCTGGGTGCTCTAGACGGAGAGCCCGCTGCCGTTGTCTCAGTCAGTGCGTCATCCCGTACATGTAGTAGTTGATGCCCAGCTTGTAGGCTTCGTTCGATGTGTCGACCGGGAACAGGCCTTCGCCGGAGAACTCCCAGTACTCCGCGACGTCGTGATTGTGGTTGGCGATGACCATCAGCCGCTTCGTGGGATCGTTGTCCTCGAAGATGCCGTAGTAGGTGGGCAGGATGCCGTACATCGGATGCGGGAAATCGATCGTCTTCATGCGGAAGAACGTATCGAAGATTTCGTGCGAGGCGTCGAGCTTCACGAAGCGGCCGTCGGGCAGCACGCGCCGCATCTGCTCCGCGTAGTTGTTCCACTGCTCCTGCTCGAAGTCGTCGAAGATCGCGAACCCGCCCTTCTGCAGATATTCGCGGAAGCGCAGCGCCTCCTCATCGCTCAGCACCCAGAAGCCGGGCTCCCACATGTACGCGATCGGATACTTGAAAAGCTCGGGGTCGTCGAGCGTCAGGATGAGGCTGCCATCGGTGCGCGCGTCAAGAAAGGTGATGTCCTTCAGGAGGCGGGCCAGGTGCTGTTCCGCCCGCGGGTAATCGTGGTTCCAGGCATCGCTGTTGCCGCCCCGGCGCCCGAAGCCGCGGCCCGAGTCCCACCGCAATCGGACGAAGGTGAACCGGCCGTCGTAGGTGAGATCGGTCGGGTAGTCCGGCTCGCGGAAAAATCGCTGCGCTTCCGCCGCGGCCACGCCGCCAATGACGACGATGACCAGCGCCGCGCTGAAGAGCAACCATCGACGCATGGGGTGATTATAGGGTGTTACCGCTTCCGCCGGAACATCTTCAGCTGCGTCAGCTGGCCCTGGATCTCGTTGTTCGCGGGATCGAGTTCGACCGCCTTTTCCAGGCTGGCGATCGCCGATTCGTCGTCGAATTTGCGCGTGTACGCGAACCCGATCAGCGCGTAACTCTTTGCCGAGCGTGGGTTGAACTCGATGTTCAGCTCGAGCAACGAGATGGCGTCGTCGGGGCGGATCGAGGCGAGCGGCCGGGCAATGTTCAGCAGCTCGTCCTCAGTGAAGTCGTAAGTCGTCCTTCCATAGAACCTGGTGCGAAGGTCGCGATACTGGGCGGTCGCGGCGTCGAGGCCCTTTTCCTCCAGCGTCTGGGCAATAATCTGGCCCAGAGGCCTGGGAATCGGCACCCCGCGGTGACAGGTGGCGCACGTCACCTGTGTCGCTTCGCCCGCCGCCTTCCCCGTCGCAGCCTGGACCCGCGCGTTCAGCTCGCGCGTCATCACCATCATCAGCCGCGCGATGTCTTTCTTCGGCTGAGGCAGATCGCTGTTCGCCGGCGCCACGTGGCAGTACTCGCAGGTGACGCCGAGGGCGGTTGCAATCGCCTGCATCTCCGCCAGCAGGTTGCGGCTCTGGGCGTCGCTCGACGCCGGGAACAGGCTGCACAGGCCAAACGCGAGCGCGGATACGAGCGATCGATTCATGACGTCTCCCACGTTATCACGGCTCAGGCGGCGGCTTGACGGGCTGGACGTGGGATCCGGCTTCAGCCGGATTTGTCCAGCGCAATCCTCGGCCGGTAGCTCCCCGCGATGAGCTCGTGCATGATCTTCCCCCAAATCACAATGCAAGGCACGGCCTTGATCGCGTAGGGGACGAAAAACACCACCGAAAGCGCGCGCGGAAAGACATCCGTCGGCGACAGGGACGTAAAGACAAAGGCGAGCGCTGCCAGGGCCGTGTTCAGGCGGGTCCGCTCCTGTGAGAAGAACCACAAGCCGACCCCGCCCATCGCGATGACGTAAGAAGACGACTCGGCCTTGTGATTGAAGACGACGACCCAGATGAGGAGGTTGCAGAGGAACAGCAGACGGAACATGAGGTCGCGATAGCGCCGGACGTACAGCAGGGGCCAGCAGAACATGACCATGCCGGCGATTCCGACGACGCTGTTGGGAGGGGCGACACCAAACCAGGACTGCAGCCACGCCATGACGGACAGCCCCGCCGACTGGCCGTAGTCGATTGACAGCAGGTTCCACCAGCCCTGGTAGAGCCGCACCAGTTGCGCGGGCGGCACCGCCAACAGCGGCAGCAGCCCGATCGCAAGGCCCCACAGCGCGGAAAAGAGGACGAACTTCCCTTTCTGCGGATACAGCAGGAACAGGCTGAGGGCGACCAGGCCGAACAGCTTCGTGAAGGCCGCGATCACAATCATCATCGTCGCCGCCGCCACGTGCCTGCGCTCCAGCAAACCGAACGCGAGGATGAGCAGCCCGGCGAGCAGGACGTTGCTCTGGGAATTCTGCAGCGCCGTCATGACTTCGATCGCGACGAACCACCCGGCGGCGAGCGTGATGCGCTCGTCAGAACCGGCAGCATCCTCCAGGCAACGAACAGCACGGACACGTTGAGGACGTTCCAAAGCAGCAGGCCAGCCAGATCGGGCATCCAGGCGAACGCGCCGAACGCCAGGGCGAACGAGGGGCTGTAACGGAAGTAATCCCAGTGCTCGCCGAGATAGAGCGTGTAGAGCGGCTGTTGCCCGACCAGATGGGCAAACGACTGCCGGTAAATGACGTAGTTGTTGTAATGGGTGTACGGATCAGACGGATCGATGGCCTGAGTGAGGAACCACTGCTGCACCGAGGCGATCCCGGCAAGCAGGAGGTAGCCGGCCAGTAATGACCAGCGGCTGCTCAGGAGGCGCGACCATCGCCGGGGCAATGCCACACTGTATTTTATCGACAGGGCCGGATAGAATATTTGCCTGTCGCATCTTTCTACCGGGTGAGGAGACGCACATGTGCAAGAGGCTCGTGGCGCTGCTGGCGATTGCATGGACGACGACCGGGGTCAACGTCGCCGGCCAACAGACCTGGACCGGGGTCATCAGCGACTCGCTGTGCAATGCGTCGCACATGGTCATGGCACAAGGCGTGTTCCCCCCGCTCGATAATCCAACCTGTGTCATGGCGTGTGTGGACGGCGGCGGCAAGTTCGTGTTCATGGACAAAGGCGACACCGCGCTCCAGATCGCGAACCAGGATTTCGCCGAACTCAAGAAGCACCCCGGCGTCCAGGTGACCGTCACAGGCGCCATCAAGGGTGACGTCATCACCATCTCGAAGATCGAGCTGGCGCCAAAGTCGTAATGTCCAGGAGGGCCGCGATTGCCCTGGCGGTCCTCGCGTGCGCGGGCGCCGCGTTCTCGCAGGGGCCGCTGGCGTTCCGTAGCCCGGCCGACCATCCGGCGATTGCCTATTCCAGCGCGCCGCTCGCCGATGCCGTATCGGTGCTGAACACGGGCCTCGCCGCGGGAACCGTGCGCCTCCCCTACGACCCGGACGGCGGCTATCTGCCGGCGGTGCTGCAGGCGCTCCGCGTTCCGAAGGAGTCGCAGATCGCGGTGTTCTCGCCGACCAGCCTTCAGGCGGAAAAGATACACGCGCAGAACCCCCGCGCCGTGTTTTTCAACGACAGCGTCGCGGTCGGATGGGTGCGCGGCGGGTCGATTGAGGTCGCTGCTCAAGACCCCCGGCTGGGCCCTGTGTTCTATCAGCTCGATCAGCGACCCGGGGACCGACCGCAGTTCAGGCGGTCCGATCGGGACTGTCTCGAGTGCCACCGCTCCTGGGAGACACTGGCCGTTCCCGGGCTTTTCGTGTTGACGACGTTCCCGCCCACCACGAAGAACGGGTACGCGACCGGCGGCGTCACCGACCAACGGAGTGCGCTTGCAGAGCGATGGGCCGGGTGGTACGTGACGGGCCGGCCCGGAGCCAACCGGCACATGGGCAACAAGCCCACGCCGAGCCGCGCGGATACGAGCGGTCCGGTGGTCCTCGATTCGCTTGCCGGCCGCTTCGATCTGAAGGGCTATCCCACGCCTTACAGCGACATCGCGGCGCTGATGGTCTTCGAGCACCAGGCGCACATGACCAACCTGCTCACCTACATCAATTGGGAGGCCCGCGTGGCGGCCGCCGAGCGGCGCGGGGATGCCACGGTCCGCGAAGCCGCGCGCCACCTCGTCGATTACATGCTGTTTGTCGACGAGACGCCGCTTGCGGGAAAGATCGAGGGAACCTCGGGATTCACGCAGATGTTCTCGGCGCAAGGCCCGCGCGATGCTCGAGGACGTTCGCTGAGGCAATTGGATCTCGAACGGCGCCTGATGCGATATCCGTGCAGCTACATGATTTACTCCCAGGCGTTCGACGCGCTGCCCCCCCTGGCGAAGGATGCGGTTTATCGCAGGCTGTGGGAGGTGTTGTCAGGCCGGGACGAGCAGAAACCCTACAACCGGCTTTCCCTCCCGGATCGCCGCGCCATCGTCGAGATCCTCCGGGAGACGAAGAAGGGGCTTCCCGACTATTTCCAGCCCGTCCATAATTGAGCTGGGCATTTGGTTGCAGCAATTTACGCCGCAACGGTCCCCACATCCGGTATGCTGCTTGGGGGGGTTAATGGCTAAGAACAAGGTTGTGGTGCCGGAATCCGGGCACTTTCATGCCGTCCGCTTCTACGAGGACGCGGCGTCCCTGGCGAAGATGGTGGCGGGGTTCGTCGCCGAAGGGCTCATCACCGGTCAGCCCGGCATCCTGATCGCCACGCCTGAGCATCGGCATGCCATCAACCAGCAGTTATTGGACATGGGATTCAGCCTGGACCAGCTGAAGAACCAGCACAACCTGCTGATGCTGGATGCGAGCGAGACCCTCGCCACCTTCATGGTGGACGGCATGCCCAACGCCCAGCGCTTCGAAGAGGTCATGATCCCTGTCATCGACGCCGCCTGCAACAACCGGACGGACTGCGTCATTCGAGCCTACGGCGAGATGGTCGACGTGCTGTGGAAAGAAGGCAAGGAAGCTGCGGCCATCCGCCTCGAAATGCTCTGGAATCAGCTCGCCCGTTCGCGCAGGTTCTCGTTGTTGTGCGGCTATTCGATGGGCAGCTTCTACAAAGACGCGGCCGTCCACGACATCTGCCATCAGCACACGCACATGGTTTCTGCTGGAGGGGACACCGCGGCGGTCCGGCTGGCCCCGCGCGTCTCGCCGATCCACTCGACCAAGTCGCAGCGACGCCGCGCATAATCTCCTGACCGCGTACTCGTACGCGCCCTTGAAGTCCTGGATCGCGCCGTTCTCGAAGTGCCACACGCGGCTGCCGACCTCTTCCATCAAATCCTGATCGTGCGTCACCAGGAAGACCGTTCCTTCGAATTTTTGCAGCGCCACGTTCAGCGCGTTGATCGATTCCAGGTCCAGGTGATTGGTCGGCTCGTCGAGCACGAGCACGTTCGGCTTCTGCAGCATGATGCGGCAGAACAGCAGCCTCGCCGTCTCGCCTCCAGATAGCGCGGCAGTGGGCTTCAACCCTTCTTCGCCGCTGAAGAGCATCTGCCCGAGCAGCCCGTGAATGTCCTGCCGCGAGGCATCGGGATCGAAGCGATGCAGCCATTCGACCGCGGTCAGGCCCTTCTCGATCGCCCCCGTGTGATCCTGCGGGAAATACCCCACCGATACTTCGTGACCCCACTTGACAGTTCCACGGTCGATGTCCGCCCGGCGCCGGATCGACGCCGGGGGCGTCGGCGAGCAGCGCCTTGAGCAGCGTCGTTTTTCCCTGGCCGTTCCGGCCGACCAGCACGATTTTCTCGCCGCGATTGACTATCGCGCCGAAGCCGGCAACGACCGGCGTGCCGCCGTGGGCCTTGGTGACCCCGGCACACTCGAGCGCGACGCGGCCGGACGGCCGGTTCATGGCGAACTTGATGTAAGGGCGCTGGATGTTCGACCGCGCCAGCTCGGTGGTCTGCAGCCGCTCCACTTCCTTCCGGCGCGACGTCACCTGGCTGGCGCGCGTGCCGGCGTGGAACCGGGCGATGAAGTCGTTGAGCTGCGCGATCTTCTTCTCCCGCTGCTCGTTGTCCGACTCCACGCGCGACCGAATCTGCGTCTTGGCGACGACCATGTCGTCGTAGCCGCCGGTATACGTGATGATCGTCTGGTAGTCGATGTCGGCGATGTGGGTGCAGACGGCGTTGAGGAAGTGCCGGTCGTGCGAGATGACGATCAATGTCCCGTCATAGCGCACCAGAAACTCGCGCACCCAGTGAATGGATTCGAGGTCGAGATGGTTGGTCGGCTCGTCGAGCAGGAGCGCCTGGGGATGTCCGAAGAGCGCCTGCGCCAGCAGCACGCGCACCTTCTGGCCGCCCTGCAGCTCGCCCATCGTCCGCTCGTGAAGCTCGTCGGCGATGTCGAGCCCCTGCAGCAGAATCGCCGCATCGCTCTCCGCGGTGTAGCCGTCCTCGTCGCCGACGATGCCCTCGAGCTCGCCGAGGCGCATGCCGTCCTCGTCGGTCATCGCGGTCTTCGCATAAAGCACTTCGCGCTCCTCGAGCGCCTGCCACAGGCGGCGGTTGCCCATGACGACCGTGTCGACGACGCGGAAGCGATCGAAGGCGAAATGATCCTGGCGCAGCACGCCGAGCTTGGCCGGAGCGACCACCGTGCCCTTCTGCGGCGGCAGCTCGCCCGTGAGCAGCTTCATGAACGTGGACTTGCCGGCGCCATTCGGGCCCGGTCAGCCCGTAGCGGCGGCCCGCCGAGAAGGTGGTCGTGACGTCGTCGAAAAGGACCTTCGACGCGTAACGCATCGAGACGTTTTGAACTGAGATCATCTTTACACTGGCGCTGGGGGCCCTGCCATGACCCAGGCGCTTCGACAGACCGATACCAGAGCGATCAATTCGGTAAAGGGAACTCACTATTTTACCCGAAAGACCGGGTAAAAAGCTCCTCGATCGCGCGCTTGCCGTTGCTCTTCAGGGACCTGGTGCCGGTCCCGGTGAAGTGCTGGTGCTTGATGACGGGCGCCATCGCCTGATCGTGGACCTGCTTCCAGTCGTCGCCGTCCCACCAGAACCAGGCGTCCTTGTCCTGGTCGAAGACGTGCAGCGGCTTGTTGCACAGCTTGGCGAATTCGGCGCCCCAGCCGGTTCCCCCACGCACGGTCCGGTCGTCGAGGATGGTTCCGATGACGTAGATTTCCTGGCCGCTGTTGACCTGGTACCAGAGCGTCTGCAGCACCTTCCGAATGGTCGGGCTGTCGGTGTAGGTCCGATGCATCAGCCGCCCGGCATACGCCAGGCTGACGTCGCCCCCCTGCAACTCCTCGTGATTCAGCACGCGGACGCCCCGATGCCGCGCGATCTTGTGCCCTTCGAACGTGAAGTTGACCTCGTCGATGCCGAGCCGCTCGGCCAGGGCGCCGAATTGCGCCTCAGCTCCAGGCGCGCCGCCGCTGAAAAGGATGCTGTCGGATGCCGTCATCGGGCGATCATAACACCGCATCATTTCCGACTATTCAGCCTGCCAGGGCGCTAGAATGCGCACCATGAGATACAAGACTTTCTTCAACGTCGCGTTCGTGGCTCTCGGGACGGCGCTCGCCGTCACACCGTCGTCAACGCTTCGCGCGCAGCAGCCCGCGCCGGCCGCAGCCGCCGCCCGCGCACCCGCCGCGCCACGCGAGCGCCCGTCGTTGTTCTTCCGGGAAGATTGGAAGGAGACGACGGAAACCGGCGACATCACGATCGCCCAACAGTTTGTGGCCAACCCCGACCTGGAGCTCAAGCTTTACGGGCCGGGCGCGAAGGGGCAGATGATCACGGGCTCGGCGGCGAATCCGCAGAACCCCGCGCACGTGTGGAACGGCATGTGTGCCGCCAATTGCGCCATGACCTTGCGGCACAAGAACAACTTCGTCGATCTGACCGGCCAGGCCAAGGCGCGGTGGGTGACCAAGGTCTCGGGCTTTCAGAAAATCCACCCGATCGTGAAGCTCGCCGACGGGAACATGTTCGTGGGCGACTGGGCCGACGGCACCACCAACGACTGGCGGGAGACGGAGTTCTATTTCTCCGAGGTGCGATGGATCAAGCTCGATCCGGCTCGCGTCGTCACGGTCGGCGCGCCGGTGGAGAAAGTCGATCTCAGCAAGGTTGACGAATTCGGCTGGACGGACCTGATGAACGCGAGTGGCCACGGCCAGGGCGGATGGTCTGACGTCGGCAAGATGGAGCTGTACGGAAAGCCGGTTCCCCGCTAACGAAACTCAAATGCAACCACGAAGACACGAAGACACGAAGACACGAAGAGAAAGAAAGGTTTCTTTTTCGTGATTTCGTGTTTTCGTGGCTGGGTTGTCGTCAGTCGCCGCTACTCACGCGCGATTTCTTGATGAGGCGCGTGACTTTCTTCACATACGCCTGCGTCTCTGGAAACGGCGGAATCCCGCCGAAGCGCTGGACCGCCGCGACACCCGCGTTGTACGCCGCGAGCATCAGCGGCACGTTTCCACGGTAGCGATCGCCGAGCTCGCGCAACAGTTGCGCGCCGCCCATGATGCTCTCGCGCGGATCCAGCAGGTTTTCCACGCCCAGGTCGGCCGCGACCGCCGGCATCAATTGCATGAGACCCGCCGCCCCCGCATGCGATACGGCTGAGGCGTCAAATGCCGATTCGGTCTCGATGACGGAGCGAATCAACGCCGGGTCGAGATCGTACGTCTCCGCAGCTTCGCGAATCAGGTCCTCGTACGCCTCCCGCGCGGGAACAGCCGCGTAGTCGACGGAAACCGACACGTTGGGTTGAGGCGCGGGGTTCAAGAAGCCCGGCTTCACCTGAGGCGGGACGGCCACGGTGAAGGCGCTGAACAGAAGACCCCGCATCCGCGCCTTGCGCCGCCTGGAGCGGCGACGATCGGCATGGGAACGGTCCCTCGAACGGCGTCCCTGCGCGCGGCGCTCGGTGTTGTGACGAAGCCCGACGGTTGGCGCCGACGTCTCGTCGGCAGCGCCAGCCGTGAGCGAAAGCCCAGGGGCGCGTGGCTTCGGCATCACGCAGAAGTAAGCAATTCTGAGACCCGGAATCTGCGGATGGGCTGGGAGTCATGGGATGATCGCTGTGAGTGGGATGATCGCTGTGAGAATGTTCCAAAAGCGCTTTGCCGATAACAACGACGAACACTCGGTAGCCACGCGCCTCCGACGCCGACGATTTCAGATCTTGCTGGACATGATTAGGGCCACCCCAGGTCAGTTGAAGATTCTCGACATCGGTGGTCAATCTCAATACTGGGAGATGATGACCGCCGGCATGCCGCTGACCGATCGCTTCCAGGTCACCTTGCTCAATGTGCGGACTCACGGACCGTCACACCGGAATTTCACGTGCCTGGTAGGCGACGGCCGGGCCATGCCACAGTTTGCCGACCAACAGTTTGATATTGTCTTCTCGAACTCGACGATCGAGCATGTGGGCGGCTTCACCGATCAGCAAAGGATGGCCTCGGAAGTCAGGCGGATCGGTCGGCAATACTACGTGCAGACACCGAATCGCTACTTTCCAGTCGAGCCACACTTTGTGTTTCCGTATTTTCAGTTTTTGCCGATCGGGTTGCGTGTGTGGCTCGTGCAGCACTTCAGCATGGGCTGGTATGCAAGACTGCCCAACCGGCAGGACGCTGAACGTGAAGTGACCGCCATCCGACTACTGACCCGGAATGAAGTCGTGGAGCTCTTCCCGGAAGCGACGATCTTTGAAGAGAAGTATTGCGGCCTGGTCAAGTCGTTTGTAGCCTACACCGCTCGAGCAAGCTAGCCTCTCACCGGCTCGCGCGGGCGACTGGCCACTTCCAGCCATCTGCGGCTCGCACGATGGATTTCAGATGGAGGCGGCGATCGGCGGGGTTCCGGCCCGGGCTTCCGGTGATGACGACCTGGTCGCCGGGCTTGATCGACTCGGCCGTCAGCCCCTGCTGCTTGAGCCGGTTGGGATTGGACCACTCAGCGGAAAATTTCTGCAGCTCGCCATTCTCGTCCTTGGCCATCAGATGGACCCAGGCGTGTGGGTTGCGGTAGTCGAACTGGAGGACTTCGCCCTCCACCGTCACCGTCTGACTTTCAAAGTACACAGCCGCGAACGAGTGGTGGGCCGACACCGGTACGCCGGCAGCCACGACGCTGACACAGAAGGCGAGCCAGATCCGTCTCATCGGTCGATTCTAGCGCGTTCCGGGTCGTCGGGATAGCGCTGGGAGTAACATACAGGCATGCCCCTTTACGAATACGAATGCACCGCCTGCGGGCACCAGTTCGAATATCTCACGCGCGACGGACAGTCCCCGAACTGCCCGTCCTGCCGGGGCGATCGGCTCCAGAAGCTCCTCTCGGTCTTTGCCGTCAGGACCAGCGGATCCCACGGCGCCGATACGCGGGCCGCGTTCCCCGCGGCCGGCGGCTCCTGCGGCACGTGCGGCGACCCGCGCGGCCCCGGATCCTGCTCGATGAACTGATGTCCGGCCTGTCCGGATCGGAGGCCTCTTCGCCGCTCCCCCGGCTGCTCGCCGTTGCCGTTCTCGTCCTGGGAATGGCCGTTTCGTTCACGGTCGTTCCCGGCGTCTTCAGTGATCGACGACAACAACTACCTGATCAATGTTCTCGCGCTTCGGCAGGGCCGGTTCACCGTGGCCAATACCGAGGGGTTGTCGCCGAGCCGGGAGTTGTTGTTTTTCGATCCCGGTCCGTCGGACCCGCGCCGTCGACTCCACTCCGGTCGGATCCACCGCGCCACCGCTTTACGCGCTGCTCGCGCTCCCCTTCTCGCCGCTCGGCTGGCGGGGATTGGTCGCGCTCAACACGCTCGCGTACCTGGCCACCATCGTCATGGTGTTTCTGTACACGCGGCGATACGCGACCGAAGCCTCGACGCCGTGGATGGCCGCCGCGGCTTTTGCCCTCGGCGGGTTCGTCATCGAATACGCCCAGGGCGTCTGGCCGCACGCGCTCAGCATCGCGTTGTGCACGGGCGGGATACTTCGCCGCCGGCCGCAGTATCGAGTCCAGGGAGTCCGGGGATTCCAGCGACAACCGACGGCCGCCACTGGCGGCCGCTGCCGGCTTTCTGTTGGGCCTCGCAACCGGGGTCCGGTACCAGAACGCCGTCATTCTGGCCGTCGTCGCCGGAGGCATCGCGTTGTGGAGCGCCAGCACCGGTGGAAGAGCGCTGACCGCTTATGTCTGGCGGCGGCAGCGCCGCTCGCCGCCAGCGCCGCCATCAATCACATCCGCCTCGGATCGTGGAATCCGATCAGCAAGGGCGACAGATTACTTGACGAGTTCCTCTGGTCGAGGGCTCTGCCGGCTCTCTGTTCGATCCGCTGGTGACGTTCTGGGCGCGGGTCGTCGATTTTTCTGTCCGGCCGCCGCTGCTCGGCTTCTCCTGGGTGACGCTACGACCCCGTGACCGGCGCGCATCTCATGATCGGCGCGACGCTCCAGAAATCGCTCCTGCAATCGGCGCCATGGGCGATTCTGGCGTTAATCATGTTCACGCTGGCGTGGCTGCCGTGGTTCCGGATGCCGGAAGCACGTCAGCGGCAGATGCGGCTGCTGTCGCTCGTCACCCTTGCGATCCTATGCCGTTTTGCCTTCTGCCGGCGTGCCCGCCACGAGGGCCTGTCGTTCAATCAACGTTACCTGCTCGAGCTGTTGCCGCTGGCGGCCGTCGGGTTCGCGTGGGCGCTCGACGGGCTGAAAGTGCGGCTGCGGCCGGTGTTCATTGGAGCCTTGTCGGGTGTCCTGCTCGTCGTGATGATTCTGTGCGGTCACGCCGATCGGCGGCGGCCCTGAGGATTTCTTGTGGCTGGCGCAGAATCCTTGCGCTGTTGAAGCTTCCCGCTGCTCTTTTCGGCGGCGCTCGGCGTCCTGTGGTTCGTTGCCAGATCCGCGGCAGAGTGTTCGGCCCCTGCTGGCGGCGGCCGCCGGCCTCTGCCTCGGTTGGGGCCTTGACGCTGCACGTCGCCGACGACGTCGCCACTTCCCACCGCCTGCGCGCCCACAGCCTGGAACAGACCAAAGCGCTCGGTCGGCGTGCTGACGGACGGCTCGGCGCTCGTGGCCTACGCGGGCTACAAGGACGCCGCGGTCCCGCTGCTCTTCGATCGGGACATCGTCATTCTGGACGCGCGAGCGGACGAGGGCAGGGATGCGCCGATCCTGATCGGCGAGCTGCTGGCCCGCAACCGAAGGGTGTTCGTGCTCCAGAGCGGATTTCCCGGCGAGGTGCTGCCGGCGTCCTCTCAGGACGGCAGGTCATGCGAGTCGGGCACCCGGGATTGAGCCTGGTGGAGTTGCGCGCCAGCCCGCACTGAGCATGGAGCGCCCGCCCCGGCCCTTGACCAGACCGCTCCGCATCGGAATCGACGCGCACGCCGTGGGTTCGAACCTCGGGGGAAACGAGTCCTACATCACGGCGGTGATCGAAGGGTTGAACGATTACCCTCAGCACGAGTATTTCATCTACGTTACGGACGAACCCGTCGCGGAGCGGGTCCGCGCCTTTTGTCCGGCTGCGCACATCCGGGCGCTCCACACACGGCATTCGCTCGTGCGCCTCGGCTGGCGTCTCACGCAGGCGTGCCGGGCCGATCGGGTCGATGCGCTCCACGTGCAATACGTCGCGCCCATCGTGGGGCCCCCAATCGTCGCGATGATTCACGATCTGTCGTACCACCATCACCCGGAATGGTTCTCGAAGGCCGAGGGATTGCGGTTCCGCCTGACAGTGCCGTGGACGGCGCGGAGGGCCGCGCGCGTGCTGACGGGGAGCGAGTATTGCCGACGGGACATTCTGTCCACGTTTCGCCTGCCCGAAGAGAAGGTGAGCGTCAGCTACCATCGAATTCGTTCCATCTTTGCTGAGCGCTCGCGCGCGGAGGTGGCCGGAGTCCTGGAGAGGCTGGGCGTACGACAGCCGTACTTACTTGCCGTGGGCAACCTGCAACCTCGCAAGAACATTCCCCGGCTCATCGACGCATGGCAGCGGCTGCGGGCGCGGCACGCGGACTTCACGCCGCAGCTCGTGATCGTCGGACGCAAGGCGTGGATGTTCGACGATATCCTTGGAAGCGCGCGCGCCGGTGCTCACGCCGGCGACATCGTGTTCACCGACTATCTTCCGGAACACGAACTGGTGGCGCTGTACAGCGGCGCGGGTGTGTTCATCTATCCGTCGCTTTTCGAGGGGTTCGGACTTCCGCCGGTCGAGGCGATGGCGTGCGGCGCTCCGGTGATCGTCTCGAACACGACATCCCTCCCCGAGGTCTGCGGCGAGGCTGCCCTCTACGTCGAACCGACGAACGTCGAGCAGCTGGCGGCGCGGATACTCGAGCTTCATGGCAATCCCGACCTGCAGCGCTGCTATCGGGAGAAAGGCCTCCGGCAGGCGCAGAAGTTCCGGCACAGCAATCTGATCGAGGTGACGGTTCGGGCCTATGAGGAGGCTGCACGGCCACAGCCTTCTACCGGATGACGTCGACCGAACCGATGCGCCCGCTCAAGGTCGCGATGCTCGGCACGCGCGGCATTCCGGCGAGCTACAGTGGGTTCGAAACATTCGTCGAGCAGCTCAGCGTCCGGCTCGTTGAACGCGGCCACGAGGTGGTCGTCTTCAATCGTTTCCCGTTCGTGCCGATGCGCGACCGTCTCTTCCGCGGCGTTCGGATCATCCGGCTGCCAACAGTGCGGAGGAAATCGCTGGACACGCTCGTCCACACCTTCCTATCGACACTGTTTCTCCCGTTCCTGCGACCCGATGTGGTGTATTTCTGCGGCGTGGGCAACGCGATCTTCTGTGTCGTCCCGCGGCTGCTGCGCATCCCGTGCATCATCAACGTGGATGGCGAAGACTGGGCGCGGAAAAAATGGAGCGGCTTTGCGGTCTGGTGGCTGAAGAAGAGCGAGGGATGGGCGGCGCGCCTTGCCGATATCGTGATCGCGGACTCGGAAGTCATCCGCGAGCGATACAGGACGGAATACCACCGCGACACGATCTACGTTCCGTATGGCGCCAATATCCGGCTGGAGCCGATCGGCACGGCGACGCTTGAACGATGGGGCCTCGAGCCGCGGCGTTACATCTTGTTCTGCGGGCGCATGGTCCCCGAGAACCGCGCCGATCTGCTGATCAAGGTCTTCAGGACGATCCCGGCGGAGGGCGTGAAGGTCGTCATCGTCGGCGACGCGCCATACTCGGACGAGTTGAAGCGCGAGCTCGAGGAGCTCGCCGACGACCGCATCGTCTTTACGGGATACGCGTTTGGCGAGGCCTACGCGGAGCTGAGCCATCATTGCCGCTTCTTCGTGCTTCCCTCGGCCGTGGACGGCACACGGCCTGTGCTGCTCGACCAGATGGGGTTCGGGAATTGCGTCCTGGTGCGCAATTCCGCGGCCAACGCCGAGGTCGTCGGCGACGCGGGGGTGACGTTCGATGACGCCAACGAGTTCGAGTCGCTCAAGGAGCGAATCGAGCACCTCCTGGCGCATCCGGAGGTGATCGAGGAGTACCGGCTCAAAGGCGTGGCGCGCGTGAAGGCTCGCTACGACTGGGAGAAGGTCACGGATGACTACGTTGCGATGTTCCGCGCGCTGGCCGGGAAGGAATAGAGGAGCTCGAGGATCAGACAGCAACCATAACGACCATCATTCCGACGTTCGAGCGCGCAGCGCTGTTGCGGCGCGCGGTTCGAAGCGTTCTTGCCCAGACCTACCCTCACGTTCGCGTCTGCATCTACGACAATGCCTCGTCGGAGGACACAGCCAGGACAGTCGCGGTACTTCTCAACGAGGACAACCGGGTTCACTACCATCGCCATCCGGTGAACATCGGCTCGACGCCCAACTTCGTCTTCGGCATGGACCGGGTGGACACGCCGTATTTTTCCCTCTTGTCAGATGACGACGTATTGCTTCCCTCGTTCGATGAAAGCGCGCTCGAAGGCTTTCGACGTCATCCCGAAGCGATCTTCTCGGCATGCTCAGTGATCCAGACGACTCCGTCTGGGGAGGTTGGCCATGTTCCCTTCGCCTCATGGCCACGGATGGGGTTGTTCGTCCCTCCCGATGGACTTCGCGCGATTGTGAGCGGTGACCATCCGACCATAACAGGAATTCTGTTCCGCACCGACGCGCTGCGCGAGTGCGGAACCCTCGACCCCGGTCTCACCGTCGCCGACGTCGATTTCGAAATCCGGATCGCTTTGCGTTTTCCGTTTGTCACTTCGGCAGAGCCCGGAGCTTTGTTCGTGCTGCACTCCAATTCCGCGAGCGAGCGCCTCGAGTTGCCAGACCTCTGGCATCAGTACCCGGTCGATTCTGGAGAAGTTGGATCGAGACCAGTCCGTCCCTGCTGCCACTCGCAAGGTGGGTCTGACAAATCTAAGGTCGTATCTGCGAAAGGCGATGCGGGGCCAGGGCCTCCGCGCAGTGGCTCGAGGCGACCTGTCGGACGCCCGAATGGCCGCTGAAGGACTGGAGCACGATCTCGACGGCCGCGGGACGGCTGCCCTTATCCGCTGCCTGGTAACGATTTGCCGGCTGCCCATCGCCGGAAGGCTCTTCACTCGGACGCACGCAGCAGCGAAAACGGCGAGGGATGGCCGTTCTTTACGTCTTCTCCAGGAGCGCTATGGTGCGCACACTCGCCATTTGCGGACGGAATAACTTCAGGTCCGCGACGGCAAGTCACACTCCAGGGTGTACTTCGAACGTCCCCTCGAGCAGGATGGAGCGCACTCGGTCGCGTGCGTTCGCCGACAGGGCTTTCCAGCCCGCGGCAGTGTAGACCGCGGTACCGACGCCGTACGCCAGGCCGAGGGCTGCGGCCGACTGCCCGACCGCAACGGCGGTGAACCAGGCGATGCCGTAGATTGCGACTGCCGGAATGAAGAACCTGGCCACGTCCAGGTACCAACGCCAGGTCCCTCCGCCGGCGCATTCCCGGCAGATCCGCGGGACCAAATACAGGTAGGCAAACACGTGATAGACGACCCACGAGAGCGCCGCCCCGGTGAGCCCCCAGCGCCATATCAGGAGCACCGTGGACGGCAGCACTGCCGCTAGCGCCCACGCGTTGAGCGCGAGCGCAATCTCCGGCTTCCCCACGGCCAGCGAGAGTATGTAAGGCATGTTCAACGTCGAGTTCATGTAAAACCCAACTGCCAGCAAGGTGCAAGGCAGAAGCATTTGCTCCGCCTGTGCCGGGCCGAGCACCAACCCGAAGACCGAAGGCACGGCAAATGGCACCACGGCAAAAATGGGCGCGGTGATGCAGGACACAAGTTCCTGCAGGCGCCGGTACTGATTCAACAGGCCCTCGCGATTTCCCGAACGGTGGAGCTCGGAGAGGGATGGGAACGCGGCCTGAGCAACGGCACTCGTCAGAAGCATTCCTCTGTTCAAGGCGTTGAAGCCGAACCCGTACAGCCCGAAAATCCCCAGAGGCAGCAGGCCGCTCACGATCAGCTTGTCAGCGTGCGTGTGAATCATCGCCAGGATCGACACCATCGTCACACGCAACGCATAGGAGCGGTTCAGTCGGAGAGCGTCCATGTCGAGGCCGGGAAGAAGCGCACGGGCGGGTACGACTCGCGACGCTGCTATCAGGTACGCCGCAACCGCTGCAGCCGTCGACGCGGCGATCCACCACGACACGGCCACGATGTTCCCGCCCAGGGCGATCGTCGTCACAATCCCCGCCTGCTGCACGGCAGTTGACGCCACATCGATGGCGTTGCTGATGCCCATGCGCTGAAGCCCCTTGAACAGGCTGACATAGAGCGACTTGGGAAGGACGAGAAGCGACCCGGCGCCCAGAATCCGCAGGCTCATCTCTAATGTCGAGGGATCGAGTGTGTCGACGTTGAGCCATCGTCGAACGACAATTCCAGCGGCGAGAATAACGATCGTGGCGAGCGCGGCGTACCGAGGTCCAGTAGAAGAGAGCCGCCGTCCGCAGAAGCCCCTGGATGTATGCGGGAGAGGATCCGGAGCGTGCCGCCACTTCGCGCAGGATCGTCGAAGAAAGATACCGAGATCAAGCGCGGCCGCGAGGACGGCGTTGGAGCGTGAGAGCGAAGAAGATGAGGCCTACGGCGTCGTCGCCGAGGTCCCGGTAGATAAAGCGAACGGCGACGAACCCCAAAACCAGCGCGAGCCCCTGACCCGCCAGGTTGTAGAGGATGTTCCGTCCAAGCCTTGACATTCGATTCAGCGAAGCCCCTTGATTCTAGTCGGCTGCGCCAGTTGAGTCAGCCGAGAGCGCCTCGGCTAGACTAGAACCGGGCCGCTAACCTCAGTTCTACGTTCAGCAAGTCCGCTCAGCCGATAGACGTAATGCAAAGCCATGACAGGGTTCAGCCGGCCGGCTGACTGTCGTCTGTCAGGACGTCCCATATCCTCCGAACCATGGCGGCAAGCTCGACCTGTGGAATCTCATCAGAGGGCTGCACACCCAGGGCCTCTCGATCCAGCTGGTTTGCTGGTTCAGACGGGAGCGCATCACGCCCAACGTGAGACGCGAGTTGATGACGGTCGCAGACGACATCGTCGAGGTCCCTCGCCGCAAGCAATGGTGGCGCCTCCTGGTCAGCAGGTACCCAGCTCGCATGCTGTCGTTCGTGCCCGGGCGTCGGGATCACGCAGAGCTAAGGAAAAGGGTGGAGGCGTTCGCGCCCGACTGGCTGCTTCTCGACAGCTGGGCGGGCTATCTGCCGGCTCGCGCTCTTGCCGCGGGAAATTGGACGACCGTTGATCTATCGATCCCAGAATGTCGAGCATCGCTACTATCGCGAGCTGCGGCGTGTCGCTCGAGGCACGATGAAGATCACGCTTGCCTTGAAGGCGCTCCGATTGTTCTCAGCGGAGCGCGAGATCCGCAGGACGGTGGACCTGGTTGCCGACATCTCGGCCGAAGACACGAGCGAATGGGACAGGCTCGGTGCGGCGGGACACGCACTCGTTGTCCCTCCGATTTGGCTGGGTCGCGCCGCAGAGGCGGGGCCCGAACGAGACATCGACGTGCTGTTTGTCGGCAACCTGCACACCCCGAATAATGTCGAGGGCCTGCGGTGGTTCACCAGCGAGGTCCTGCCGATCCTGCACCGGCGCATGGCGCCGCGTGCTCTGCGAGTGGTCTTCGCGGGCTCAGAGCCGGACGCGGCCGGGCTGGCCTTGTGGCGAAAGGCCGGCATCGTCTGCGCGCCGAATCCGGCAGACGTTTCAGTGTTCTATTCCCGCGCGCGAGTGGTCATCAACCCGCTTCGACAAGGCAGCGGCGTCAACATCAAGATGATCGAGGCGCTGGCATCGGGCCGGCCGGTGGTCACAACCCCGGCGGCGATCCGGGGACTGCCCGAGCAGGTGCGTTCGCATTTCTCAGTCTGTTCCACGCCCGAGGCATTTGCATCCGCGGCGGTCGATATCCTTACGGCGGAGGATGGCCCGGTGGATCAGGCGGAACGCGCGGCGTTCGTGGAACAGTCCTTTGGCCCCGCGACGCTGCGGCCATTGATCCTGGCGCTTCATCAATTGCGACCGGCAGCGATTCGCCAGCATGCTGGCACATTGATCCCCGCCGATCATTCGTGACACGCCAGGGAGCATGCGCGTGGAGTGGCTGAAACGTAGACTTCGCGGCACGTGGATTCACCGGCTCGTGCCCCGGCGGATCACTCAGCTGCTGACGGGCGCATCGCCGATTCATGATCAGAATGCGGTGTACGACGGACAGACGGTCGAGGTGATGCGGCGGGTGCTGCGACGGGACTCCAGTTGCATTGATGTCGGGGCTCATCGCGGGGATATCCTCCGCCACATGGTCGACCTCGCTCCGGAAGGGACACACCATGCATTCGAAGCCCTGCCCGATTTGGCTGCGGAGATCAGGAAGCGATTCCAGCGGGTTTGGGTCCACCAGGTGGCCGTGGCGGACCAGATCGGACAGTCCCAGTTTCAGCATGTCGAGAACGACCCCGCGTACAGTGGATTGCGCCGCCGCGTGTACGACCGGCCGGATCCGCGCATCACCACCATCGTGGTCGCTACCACGACTCTAGACGGGACGATCCCGGGCGATCAGCCGATCGCCTTCATCAAGCTGGACATCGAGGGCGGGGAGTTCCACGCACTCCAGGGAGCTGTACAAACCATCAAGCGGTGGCGGCCCGTGATCGTATTCGAGGCGGGGAACAAATCGACCGGTCAGTACGGCGTGAGGCCGGGCGAACTGTACCAGTTGATCACAGCGACGCTCGGTTACGACCTGTCGACGATGCGGCGGTGGCTGGATGGCGGGCCAGCGTACACGTCTGGAGGAATTCACCCTGAATTGGCAAGCGGGACCGGACTACTACTTTATCGGCACCGCGAGGGATAGGGTCGCTTGAGGGTGGCTTCGTCGCCGCTGCAGGTCGATGGCACTAATGCCGACACCCAGAATGTTGACGCGAGGGGACTTACTCATGGGGTCGCCACCGCGGCTAGTATGGACGGCACACCACGCCACAACGTGTCCCGTTCAAGATGAAGCTTACCGAGTCTCCCACGGCGGCCGATCCATTCGTGTCGCGGTCGGCGGACCGCCGGCGCATGGCCCGCGCGGCGCGAATCGTGGTGCTCGGCGCCAGCGATCTGTGTGCCCTCGTCCTCGCAGGTGCGATGGCGTACCTGCTGTGGGCTCTGCCGGCGCGAGGCCAGTCGCCTGCTCTGTACCTCCAGCTCGCGCCTCTCCTGCCGCTCTTCATCTTCGGCTACGCACAGGCCGGACTTTACCCCGGCTTCGGCCTCGGTCCCGTGGAAATCCTCCGGCGTGTCTCGTACATCACCGCGTTCGGGTTTCTGGCGCTCGCGTCGTTCTCCTTCGCGCTGAAGCTGCCGCCTCTGTATTCACGCGTCACGTTCACGCTGGCATTGGGATTCAGCCTGGTGATGGTGCCTGTCGCCCGCGTGCTCGTTTTCCATCTCGCCCGCCAGTGGGCAATGGTGGAAGGAGCCGGTCGTCGTCGTCGGCACCGGCGAACGGGCGGCTCGGACCATTCGCCGGATCCAGCAGGCCGGCGATTTCGGATACCGGCCCGCCGCGGTGCTTGCCATCAGTGCGTCAATCGACACGGATATCGAAGGCGTCCCGATCGTTGGCGGCCTGGACCAGGCCGCCGCTCTTGCGGCGCAAGGGATCCGGGTCGCGCTCCTCGAGACCCGCCGGGCCGACCCGTTTCGCGAACGCTCGACGGTCGATCGCCTGCAGCAGGATTTTCGTCATGTCGTCCTGATTCGCGAATACGACGATCTTCCCGTGGAAGGACTTCAGATCCGGACGCTCGGCAACCTGGTGGGCATCGAGTACACCAACAACCTGCTCCTGCATGGCAACCGGCTTCTCAAACGTGTGCTCGATGTCGTCCTGGCGGGCCTCGGGCTCATCGTCGCCGCGCCCCGTCATCGTCTGCGCTGCGGCCCTCGTCAGGATGCTCGACGGCGGTCCCGCGTTCTTCGTCCAGGACCGCGCCGGCCTGGACGGACGGCGCATCGCCGTGCCGAAGATTCGGACCATGAGGCGCGAAGCGGAAGGGCGGCTCGAAGAACATCTCGCCGCGAATCCGGATTTGCGTGACGAGTGGGAGGCGCATTACAAGCTCAAAAGCGACCCGCGTCTCATCCCGATCATCGGCCGCCTCTTTCGCCGTTTCAGCGTCGACGAGCTGCCGCAGCTGTGGACCGTGCTTCAAGGGGGGATGAGCGTGGTGGGCCCGCGGCCCTTCCCGGACTATCACATGCAGCATTTCTCGCCCGCGTTCCTCGAGCTGCGGCGGCGCGTGCGGCCCGGTATCACCGGCCTGTGGCAAGTCACAGTGCGGAGCGCCGGCGGGACGCGGAGCAGGAGAGCTACGACAGCTACTACATCCGAAACTGGTCGGCGTGGCTCGACCTCTACATCTTGAGCAGGACGATTGCGGCCGTGGTCAGCGGCCGGGGCGCGTACTGAGGTGGGGCTGTCGGGCTGTAGGCCGGGCCTTATCAGGCCCGGCGCTCGCCTGCGGTTTCGTCCAATCCTAGTTGAGGGTGACCTCGCCGCCCCAGATCACTTTGGCCCGGCGCCAGTCCTCGTCGAGAACCGTCCACAGCACCTGATCCCGATACTCGCCGTTGTGAAGGAACGAGCGCCGCAGCACGCCCTCCTGGACCGCGCCGACTTTTCTGAGCGCCGCGTTCCCCCGCGTGTTCTCGAGACAGGCGCGAGCTTCCAGCCGATGAACGCCGATGACGTCGAACGCGAGGTGCATCATGAGTTCCGCTCCTGTCCGAAACACGCCGGTGCCCCAGAATGCTGATCCGATGGCGAAGCCCCACTCGGCGGTACCGAAGCCGGGTTCGAGCTGCCGCAACTGAAAGAGGCCGACGGGAGTGTCGAATCCTTCGACGACGACGGCCAGCGACGCCTGCATGCCGACGGCGCGCTGCCGGTGCGTCCAGGCAATGAAGCGCTCGAATCCTTCTACCGTGGGTGGTGGCGGCGACAGGAATCGCGTCACTTCGTCGCTGGTGATGAAGGCCCACAGCGCCTGCGCGTCCGAGACTTGAAGCTCGCGAAGCGTGACTTTGCCTGACCGCAGCACGGGCATGCGGTCGCGCCAGTCGGTACTGTCAGCGGTGACCACTCCGTTCGGACCCACGACGACCGGGTTCGACATGAGAACTGCTCGCCACGCGAGTGAGGTCGTTCCATTCTGATCGGACGAGGAGCAAGGGGCGCGCCACCAGACCGGAGCATCATCGACGCCCGTAAGGTATTGATTCAGGAACGGGTTAGCCAATCGGACACAAAAGCAGCGCCTCAACGGCCTTTGTGTCGAAACGAACCATTATTCACATGATATCGGCCTAACTATCAATGTATAATACTGTATAATAAAGCCTTTATTAGAATATGACCTGTTACAGAACACACTTGTGTTCTAATGAATCTATATGTCTGTTAATGTCTTATACAGACGTCTTCTGGCTTGTAAGCCGCCAGAATCTCAGGCCGGTAACAGATTTGGTATGCCACGTGGCCGATTCTGCGCGTGGCGGAAGCGTCAACCCGCGCGATAATTCCACGCTATGAGGTTGCTCGGAAGTCTGGCGTTCAGCGCATGCGTCCTGGCGTCGCTCACGATCGAAGCGCAGGCGCCCTACCAGGAGCGGGATTTCCTGTCGCGCATTCGCCGTCTCACGGTCGAAGGCAAACGCGCGGGCGAGGGCTACTGGTCGCCGGACGGCAAGCGTCTGGTGTTCCAGAGCGAACGCGAGCCGGGCAATCCCTTCTATCAGATCTACACGCTGGATCTCAGCGACGGGAACACCACGCGCATCTCCCCTGGCATCGGCAAGACGACGTGCGCGTTTTTTCGGCCGGCGCCTGGAGGCCCTGGGGACGCCGCCGTTGAAATCGCGTTTGCGTCCACACACGCCGATCCGAAGTCGAAGCAGTACCAGGACGAAGAGCTGGCCTTTCGCGCCTCCGGCAAGGAACGCCGCTACTCGTGGGACTACGACCCGGAGATGGACATTTACGCACACAACATGAAGACCGGCGCGACCAGACGGCTGACCACCGCGCGCGGCTACGACGCCGAGGGCGGCTACTCGCCCGATGGCGAGTGGCTGGTGTTCGCGTCGATGCGCGATGCGTACAACCGGCCGTTGAGCGAGGCCGAAAAGAAAACGCTCGAGGAGAACCCGAGCTACTTCGCCGACATCTACATCATGCGCGCCGATGGCTCCGAGCAGAAGCGGCTTACCGACGTGCCCGGGTACGATGGCGGTCCGTTCTTCACGCCCGACGGCTCACGCATCATCTGGCGCCGCTTCGATGAGCAGGGGCTGATCGCCGACGTCTGGACGATGAAGCCCGACGGAAGCGACCAGAAGCAAATCACCGACTTCGGATCGATGAGCTGGGCGCCCTACATGCACCCGTCCGGCGAGTACATCATCTTCGCGTCCAACAAGCTGGGCTTCGAGAACTTCGAAGTCTTCATTGTCGACGCGCACGGCACGAAGGAGCCGGTCCGCGTGACCTACTCCGATGGATTCGACGGCTTGCCCGTGCCGTCACCCGACGGGAAGACGCTTGCCTGGACGTCGAGCCGCTCCGGCGGCGCCGCCGGGCAGCTGTTTCTGGCCCAGTGGAATCACGAGAAGGCGCTCGAGGCGGTCCGCAACGCGCCATTGAAAAGACAACCATAACGACTCATGAAGAACACATCCCGTAACAGAATGCGAACGCAGAGCACGCAGAGCTTGGTTTTCTCTGCGATCTCTGCGGTCTCTGCGTTGATCGTGATCGCATCGGCGCCGCTTCTCGCACAAACGGCGGCGCCGTCCACAACCCGCGCGCACGTCGAGGCGCTCGCGTCGCCGCAGCTCGAGGGCCGACTGACCGGGTCGGCCGGCGAACGGCTCGCCGCCGACTACATCGCGGCCGAGCTGCGCAAGATGGGCGCGAAGCCGCTGCCCGGCCAGGCCGATTACCGGGTCGTCTTCGACTTCACGGCCGGCACCAGTGATGGCGGCAGCTCGATCACCGCGTCGGGCCGGAAGTATTCCGGCCGCGCCGAGGTCCAGGCGCTCTCCTTCTCCGACAACGGCGACGCCACTGGCGAGGCCGTGTTCGCCGGCTACGGCATCGTCGTTCCGGAGGGCCAGGGATTCGCCTACGACAGCTACGCGACGCTCGACGTGAAAGACAAGGTCGTCCTCGTGCTCCACTACTTCCCCGAGGATGCGGAGCCGAAGACGAAGGCGATTCTCGCACGGTACTCCGGCCTTCGCTACAAGGCGCAGGCCGCGCGCCAGCGCGGGGCGAAGGCGATGCTGGTCGTCACCGGCCCACGATCGCCCAACGCGGGCGAGACGGTTCCCATGAGCTTCGACACCGCGATCGCCGGCTCTGGAATCGTCGCCGCCAGTATCAGCGGCAGAACCGCCGACGTGCTGTTCGCCGCTGCGCCCGGCAAGACGCTCCGCTCCGCGCAGGAATCGCTCGACGCCGCAGATCCGCACGCCACAGGCTTCGCGCTGCCCGGGCTGACGATCACCGTTCACACCGATGTCGTCCGCGAGAAGCAAACGGGGCACAACGTTGTGGCGTACCTGCCCGCCACCGTTCCGACCGCGACTGCGGCGAAGCCGTGGGTCGCGCTTGGCGCACACTACGACCATCTGGGGAACGGGGACCACGGCAACTCGCTGGCCGGCAAGGACGAGGCGGGACGGATTCACCTTGGCGCGGACGACAACGCGTCTGGCGCGGCGGCCGTGCTCGCCGTCGGCGCGGCACTCTCGGGCATGCCGCGTCAGCGGAATGTTGTCCTCGCGTTCTGGTCGGGCGAAGAGCTGGGCCTTCTGGGCTCGGCCGCGTTTGTCGCGCAGGCGCCGGTGCCGATCGACCAGCTCGCCGCCTATCTCAACTTCGACATGGTCGGCCGCATGCAGGACAACAAGCTGACCATCCAGGCTGTCGGCACGAGCCCCGGGTGGGGCCGGATCATCGAGCAGGCAAACGTGCTCGCGGGCTTCGACCTGCAGCTTCAGGCGGATCCGTACCAGCCCACCGATGTCGCGAACTTCAACGCCGCGAGCGTGCCCAGCCTTGCGTTCTTCACCGGCGTGCACACCGACTACCATCGGCCCACCGACACCGCCGACAAGATCAACTACGAGGATCTCGATCGAATCGTCGACTTCGCGGTGGCCATCCTCACCCGGATCGACGCCGGCGAGTCGGCGCTGGAATTCACGAAGGTCGATCAGGTGATGCAGCCGGGCCGCGGGGGCCTTCGCATTTTCACCGGGACGATTCCCGACTACTCGACCGACTCGAAAGGGCTCCTCCTGAGCGGCGTCATCGGCGGCGGGCCGGCCGAGAAAGCGGGCCTGCAGAAGGGCGACGTCATCGTCGAAATCGCCGGCCAGACGATCGCCAACATCTACGACTACACCTACGCTCTGGACGTCCTCAAGATCGACCAGCCCGCGAAGGTCGTCTATATGCGCAACGGCGAGCGAAGGGAAACGACGCTGACGCCGGGGGCACGAAAATAGATCTGAGGATTTGAGGATCTGTGGATTTGAGAATCTATTTGGCGATAGATCCTCAGATCCACAAATCCCCTAGATCCTTAAATCTGACACTCCCTACCGACTATTGATGGCAGCCAGCAGCGCGTTGAGCTGCGTGCGGAGCATCTCGAGCCGCTCGCGGCTCACGGTGATCATCTGGCCGTCATTGCCGGCCTGCCCGCTGGTCCCGATCGCGGAATTCTGGCCGGCGATCATCCGATCGAGCGACTCCTGCATGGCCATCACTGCCGAACGCAGATCCGCGTTGGTGTTCGACGGGACGTTGCCCGACTGCGTACCGGCCGCATCCGCGATGGACTGCCTGGTCTCCTGCACCGAGGCAGTCGCCTGCGGCGGCGCCTCGTGCTGCGCCGGCGCGTTCGCGACGGCTCCAACCACAGCGGCTGATCCCAGCGCCTGCATGAACGGCGTCGCCTCGGTCGGGGCCGACACGCTGCGGTTCGCCAGAATCGTGCTCGGCGAGGCCCCGGGTCCGTACGCACCGGCGTTCGCATCCTCGTCCGGCCTGACGATGCCACCCGACAGGTTGATCCCGGCGAACAGTCCTTTGGCGCGCGAGTAGGCGAGGATTTCTGCCGAGAGTGTCGGGTCTGTGGCGACCTGCCCCTGCCGGCCGACCGGCCCTGCCGCAATCGACGCATCCGCCCCCAGCTGAACCTTATTCTTCAGCAGTTTCTGAACGCCGCTCTCGTTCATCACGAGCATGATGACGTCTACTTCCTCGGCGCCAGCCTGGAATCCCCAGCTGCCCTTCGCGAGCTCGAGGAATACGGGCGCACTCCACGTCTCGCCCGCCCGGCAGCTCATCACTCCCTTGCCGAACTCCCCGCCGAAGATAAAGGCGGCCTTCTTCAAATCGGGAATCACGGCGACGCAGCGTGCGCGGGTCCAGTATTCCTGCGGTATGGTCGTTCGTGTCTCCTGCAGGACTTGCGCGGCCTTCGCCATTCGCGACACTTCGCCCGGTTTGATCTCGGCAGCGGTGGCATTCGCGGTGACTGCCAGCACAGCCATGGCGGTGTAGGTAAGTTTTCTCATATGGCTCCTCATCGCCTGGGTGCTTGCAAGAGCCTGGCCTATCTTCGTGCCTTCATGTTTTCGAGGTTGCCTTTCCGTTATCCTTGTCGGTCCCCTGATGTTCAACTACTGGTTACTCCCCGCCCTCTGCGTCCTGTTCTTCTGTTCCGGCGTCAGCGCACTGATCTACCAGGTGCTGTGGCTGCGCCTGCTTGGACTCGTCTTCGGCGTGACGACCTACGCCGCGAGCACTGTCTGGGCCAGTTTCATGGCCGGCCTCGCACTCGGGAGCCTGGCGGCCGGACGGGTCGCCGATCGCGTGCGGCGTCCGCTGCTCTGGTTCGGTGCCTGCGAGCTGCTGATCGGCGTGACGGCGCTCGCGACGCCGCTCGCACTCGATACGCTTCAGCAGGTCTACGTGCGCGTCTACCCGGCGCTGCCGGCCTGGCTGCCACTGGCGGTCACGTTGACACTGGTGCGATTCCTCATCGCCTTCGCCGTGTTGATTGTGCCGACCGCCCTCATGGGTGCGACGCTTCCCCTCGTCCTCAAGTCGTCCACCTTTCGCACGGCGCGGCTGGGCAAGCGGATTGCGCTGCTGTACGGCACGAACACCGCGGGCGCCATCGTCGGGGCGCTCACGGCCGGTCTGTATCTGATTCAAGTACACGGCATCCAGAGGACGTTCTTCGTCGCGGCCGGGCTCAACCTGCTCATCGGCTTCGGCGCCTTGATCGCCGGCCGGAACGTCGCGGCGTCACGGCCGGCCGCCGAAGAGCTCGCCGATCGGGCGGACGCCGGGCCGGCTGAGCCTGCGGTTCCGTTTCTCGACAGCCGCCGCCTGTATTTGATTCTGGGCGTGTTCGCGGTTTCCGGCTTCGCTTCGCTCGCACTCGAGGTCGTCTGGTTCCGCGTGCTGACGCTGTTTCTCAGGCCCACCGTCTACGGCTTCGCGCTGATGCTCGCGGCCGTTCTCGCCGGCATCGCGATCGGCAGCTACCTCGTCACGCCATTTCTCGATCGCCGCGCCAAGTGGATCGCCATTCTCGCTGGGCTCGAGCTGGCGATCGGTGTCGCCGCGGTGATTTCCTTCGACACGCTGTCGCAGATGTCGCCGGTGACTGTCCTGGTCGCTCCCTGGCTGTCACGAGTGATGGAGGAGTGGCTCGTCTACCCGACCGTCGGCAGCCTGCTCGCCATTTTTCCGACGACGCTCCTCATGGGGATGGCATTTCCGATTGGGCTTCGGCTTTGGGCGAGCGGCGGCAAGGCTCACAACCGCGCGTTGGCCGAGCGGATCGGGGTTTTCTACTCGGTCAATCTCGTCGGGGCCATCGTCGGCTCTGTCGCGGCTGGCTTCATCCTGTTGCCACAATTCGGCAGCCAGTCGTCGCTGATCGCGCTCGGAGGGATCACCTTCGTCTCCGGCCTCGTGCTGCTGTCGGTTTGCGAGCTCCGTACGCCGATCCGCGTGATGGCCGGCGTGGCGGCGTCGATCGTGTTCGCGATGGCGGTGATGCGATCGGTCGATCCCTTCGAGCAATTCGTCAACCAGCGATACCGGGGACAGCGGATCCTCTGGCAGGAGGAAGGAGTCGAGGCCACGGCCGTTGTCCTGTCGACGCCGGGCGGCGAGGTGTCGCTCACGGTCAACGGCAATCACCAGGCGAGCACCGGTCGCGGGATGGTGTTCGTGCATCGCAGCATCGGACACCTGCCGATGCTCGTGCATCCCGAAGCACGAGACGCGCTCGTCATCGGCCTCGGGGGCGGAGCGACGGCGGGTGCCGTGGCGCTGCACGACGGCGTGGACGTGGACGTCGTTGAGCTTGCCGGGTCCGTGGTGCGGGGGGCCAGACAGCTCGACAGCAGCATCAACTACGGCTTGTTCTCGCGTCCGAACGTTCGCCTGCACGTAGACGACGGTCGCAACTACATGCTGCTGACTCGTCGAAAGTACGACGTCGTCACGGCCGACGCGATTCTTCCGATCTATGCCGGGTCGGGCAATCTGTATTCACAGGAATATTTCCGGCTCGTTCGCAACGTGCTCAAACCAGGGGGCATGGTCCTTCAATGGGTCGCCGGAACCGACGCGGAATACAAGACCATCGCGCGCACGTTCCTGAGCGTGTTTCCGGAAGCGACAGCCTGGCGGGACGGAACGCTGCTCATTGGCACGGCGGAGCCGTTGCGGCTGAGGCGCCGCGACTTCGAGTGGAAACTCCAGTCGCCTGGCCGCGCGCAGGCAGCGCAGGACCTCGGCACGCCTACATTCGAGGAACTGCTCGCCACTTATCGCGCCGGGCCCGACGAGCTGCGCGCATTTGTGGGCCCGGGGCCAATCCTCACCGACAACCAGCCGCTCGTCGAGTACTTCCTGAGCCTGCCGCGCGATCGCGAAGTCGATTTGAGCTCTCTCAAAGGCGACGTAGGCCGCATCGTCGCAGAGGACTAGAACGCGACCACGTGCCATTCATGTTTCTGGCCTTCGTGTCCTTGGTGTCCTTCGTGGTAAGCCAGCGCAGCGCCATCGCGTGATAGACTTTTCGCGTTATTCCTCCAGAATCCTCCGCTCAACCCAGTTCTCGTCAAGCGTGGCTGCTGCCGACGCTGGCGATCTTGTTTTTCGCGTCGGGCATCTGCGCCCTCATCTATCAGGTACTGTGGCTCCGCCTGCTCGGATTAGTATTCGGGGTCACCACCTACGCGGCCAGTACCGTCTGGGCGAGCTTCATGGCCGGGCTCGCCCTCGGAAGCCTGGTCGCCGGCAGAGTCGCCGACCGCGTGCGGCGGCCCCTTATCTGGTTCGGCGTCTGCGAGCTGCTGATCGGCGCCACCGCGCTCGCGACGCCGTTCGGGCTCGGCGTTCTGCAGCAAATCTACGTACGCCTCTATCCGTCGCTCCCCGACTCGCTTCTGATGATGACGCTCGCGCGGCTCGCAATCGCCTTCGCGCTGCTGATCGTGCCGACCGCGTTGATGGGGGCGACACTCCCGCTCGTGATCAAGTCATCGGTTGTCCGGAGCACCCGGCTCGGCGAGCGCATGGCGCTCCTTTACGGCATGAACACCACGGGAGCCATCGTCGGCGCGCTGGCCGCGGGACTGTACCTGATTCCGGATCGTGGCATTCAAGGCACGTTCCTCGTCGCGGCGAGCCTGAACGCGCTCGTCGGCCTCTGCGCAGTGGCCGCCGGCAGGGTGGTGATCGCGCCCTGGGCCGCGAGTAACGCCGTCACCTCGACGGACGCGTTGGTCGTGCCCGCCCCGCCTGGCATCGTTGAATCCCTGGGCCCGGGCCGCGCGCAGCTGATTCTGTGGATCTTCGCCGTTTCGGGCTTCACGTCGCTCGCGCTCGAGGTGGTGTGGACGCGGGTGCTGACGCTGTTTCTCCGTCCGACCGTGTACGGCTTCGCCCTGATGCTCGCCGCCATCCTCGCCGGCATTGCGATCGGCAGCTACATCGTGACGCCGTTTCTCGACCGGCGGCGGAAGTGGATCGCGATCCTCGCGGGCCTCGAGATTGCGATTGGGATCGCCGCCGTTCTTTCGTTCGGCCCGCTCGCGCAGATGGGTCCTCTCGCGGCGAGCCTGACGCCGGCGCTCTCGCATCTGATGGCCGAGTGGCTCGTTTACCCCGCCGTCGGCAGCCTGCTGGCAATTTTTCCCACCGCGCTGCTGATGGGCCTCGCCTTTCCGATCGGCCTGCGTTTGTGGACCGCCAGCGGCACCGCCGGCACGCGCACGTTTGCCACTCGACTCGGCACGTTCTATTCGTTGAACGTGGGTGGAGGGATTATCGGCGCGATCGCCGCGGGATTCGTCCTGTTGCCGTTGCTCGGGAGCCGATCGTCGCTCGTTGCGCTCGGATCGATCAGTTTCGCCGGCGGGCTGTTGCTGCTGGCCGTCTCCGAGTTGCGACGGCCGACGCAGGTGGCATTGGGCCTGATTGCGTCACTTGTTTTCGCCGGCTGTGTGACGGCATCGGACGATCCGTTCGAGGAGTTCCTGGCCCAGCGCTACCGCGGCCAGCGCCTGATCTGGCACGAGGAGGGCGTGGAAGCGACATCGGCCGTCGTCGTATCGGGATCGGGTGAAGTGTCGCTGACCGTCAACGGCAACCACCAGGCGAGCACGGGACCGGTCATGACATTCGTGCATCGCGCCATCGGCCATCTGCCGATGATGCTCCATCCCGAGGCCCGCGACGCCCTCGTGATCGGCCTGGGCGGCGGCGCCACCGCCGGCGCCGTCAGCATCCACGACGGTGTGGACGTGGACGCCGTCGAGCTCGCGGGCTCCGTGGCACGCGGCGCGCGCTTCCTCGACAGCATCAACTACAACGTGCTCAGCCGGCCGAACGTGCACCTTCACATCGACGACGGCCGGAATTTCATGCTGCTTTCGCGGCGCAAGTACGACGTGGTGACCGCCGATGTCATCCTGCCGATTTTCGCGGGAGCCGGAAACCTGTATTCACAGGAATACTTCCGAATCGCCAGGAGCGTGTTGAAGCCCGGCGGGATGGTCGTGCAGTGGGTGGCAGGGACTGAAGCGGAGTACAACTTGATCGCCAGGACATTCCTGAGCGTCTTCCCGAATACGACCGTCTGGAGGGAAGGCGGCGTGCTGATTGGCACCGTCGAGCCGCTGCGTCTGAGCCGGGAGGACTTCGAGTGGAAGCTTCAGGTGGCCGGCCGGGCGCAGGGCGCGAGAGACCTCGGAGCGGACAGCTTCGAGAAGCTCGCACGGTTCTATACCACCGGGGCCGAAGAGCTCCGCGAGTTTGTCGGTCCAGGGCCGCTGCTCACTGACGACCGTCCGATGGTCGAATACTTCCTCAGCCTGCCACGCGATCGCGATCCCGACTTTTCGAAATTGAAGAAGGGCGACTTCAATCGCCTCGTCGTGGTCGAATAGGTCCGTACAACATTCAACGCAGAAACCGCAGAGCTCGCAGAGAATTGATTTGCTCTGCGTGCTCCGCGTGTTCTGCGTTGATCGTCGCGTCGACTTATCCGTTGTTCGGTCGAACCGTCATGAACAGCTGGCTGCCCTGCCGATTGACGAGCAGCAGCGCCGGACGATCCGTGGTCCTCCGCATCGCCGCGCGGAGGTCGTCCACCGATTCCACCGGCTGGCGATTCACTTCTTCGATGACGTCGCCCGCCTGGATGCCGGCGCCGGCCGCGCGCCCGTCCGGATCGACGTTCTCGACGACGAGGCCCCGCGTGCCTCTCGGCAGCCGGTAGCGCGAGGCCAGTTCCGGCGTCAGCGGCGCGACCGAGATGCCGAGCGCCGTCTGGTCCGCCCTGCCCGGCTCGGAGCCGCCCGCCGCGACCTTGTCGCCCGCCGCTTCATCGAGCTTCACGCTGATCTTCTTCTCGTCGCCGTCACGAATGATCGTCACGTCGACGGTCGACCCGGGTTCCGCTTCCGCCACGCGGTTGCGCAGCGTGTTCGTGTCGCGCACCGCCTGGCCGTTGAACGCCTTGATGACGTCCCCGCGCTTCAGCCCGGCGCGATCCGCCGCGCTGCCAGGGGTGACCGAGCCGATCAGCGCGCCGCCGACATCCTTCAGGCCAAGGCTCTCCGCAAGGTCCGACGTCACACCCTGGACGCTGACGCCAAGCTGCGCGCGCGTGACCTTGCCGTTCGTCCGGAGCTCGTCCATCACGTTCTTCGCCATGTTCGACGGAATCGCGAAGCCGATGCCGATGTTGCCGCCGCCCGATTCCGACAGGATCTGCGAGTTGATGCCGACGAGCTCGCCCTTGGTGTTCACGAGCGCGCCGCCCGAGTTGCCGTGGTTGATGGGCGCGTCGGTCTGCAGGAAGTCCTCGTAGCTGACGCTTCCCCTGGCGCTGCCCGTCGAACGGCCCTTCGCGCTGACGATCCCCATCGTCACCGTCTGTCCGACGCCGAGCGGATTGCCGACCGCCAGCACGACGTCGCCCACCTGCACGCCGTCGGAGTTGCCGAGGGCCATCGCATGCAGACCGGTCGAGTTGATCTTCAGAAGCGCGAGGTCGCTCGGCTTGTCCGTGCCGACCAGCTTCGCGACGACGCTCCGGCCGTCCGTCGTCTCGACGCGGATTTCATCCGCGTCTTCGACGACGTGATTGTTCGTCAGGATGTAGCCATCGGTGCTGACGATGACGCCGGAACCGAGCCCGCTGCTGCCGCGGGATGCGCGGCTGGCGCTGCGGCCCTGGCTGGTCGTCGGGATCGCCGAAAAACCGGCGGAAGAAGTCGTCGTTCGGCATCTGGAACTGGGCGGGCGCGGCGCTCGCCTTTCCTTCGTACGCGAATCGTGACGACTGCCGGCGCGACGACTCTTGACGATGTCGGCGTACGAATCGCGGCCGCCGGCAATCGCCCGGGTAATCTGGGCGGTGGCAGCCGCTGCCGGCTCCGCGGACCGCTGTGGACGAGCGTCTCCGCAGACATGCTGCCAGGCGGCGCCCGTCAGCAGGACGACGGCCGTCCCGACGGCGACGCCCGTGCGGGCTGGCCCATTGGCTGAGACTGAAGCGTGAAGTGAGCTCATGGATAGTGTTCCTTTCCGGAATTAGCCGCTTCAATTCATTCGGCTTTATCCATTAGACGGGACACCGCCTTGCTGGGCCGTTACAGGAACATTACAAATGTGAAAGGTGAATTTGGTCATCTGGTCATCTAGTCATCTGGTCATTGATTGGGGGATTGAATGGGCGCTCAATCCCTCAATCAATGACCAGATAACCAGATGACTAGATGACCAGATGTACGGCTGAACCGAGTGCCCCGCGCCCGGCTCGCTGTCGACCTCGACCGTTCCGCCGTGGGCCTCGACGATGGCCGGACCAGGCTGAGACCGAGCCCGAGCCCTCGCTCCGTGCGGCTGGCGTCGCCCCGGAACAGCCGATCCCAGATGCGCGGCAGCTCATCGGGCGGGATGCCCGGCCCGGTGTCGCGGACCGACAAGCACGGCACGGCCATCCTGCGCGCCGCACGGTCGACCTCCACGCGCCCGCCCGGAGGCGTGTATTTGACGGCGTTGTCGATCAGGTTCGCGGCCACCTGTTCGAGCCGGGTGCGATCCCCCATGACGACGACGTCGTCCGCAATCCGGCTAAAGCCGGATCCCACGTCTGCGCCGGATACGCCGACGTACGTGCGCCAGATCGCACGTCCGAGCCAGATGTCGCAGTCGTGGTGTCCGGCTTCAGCCGGACTTCGAGTGTGACGCCCTTCGCCTCGGCGACGTCGCGATAGAGCTCGACGGCGCGGGCCACGACGTCTCCCAGCCGAACCGGCTCGCGCTGAAGCTGCATCGCCCCGCTCTCGGCCTCCGAGATGTCCATCAGCGTGTTGAGCATCACCAGCACGCGATCGGCTTCCTCGACGCAGTCGGCGAGCGCCTCGCGGTAGCGATCGACGTCGGGCGGCCCGGCGAGCGCCATCTCCGCCGCCCCGCGAAGGTGCGTCAGCGGCGTGCGCAAATCGTGAGACACGTTGTCGAGCGATCCGCGCATCGCCGTCACCAGCCCCTCGATCTTGTCGAGCATCGCGTTGAACAGCGTGGTCAGCTCGTCGATCGCGTCGTCACCGCTCGGGACCGCTCGGCCCGCTCGGGAGCGGCACGCGCTGGTCGGTGCGGCCGGTGCGGATGATGCGGCGCACCGCGTGGGTCAGCTGCCGGATCGGCACCACGGCCGAGCGCGTCACCAGGAAGCCGCCGGTGAGCGCGATGGCGACGATGGAGAGCGTGACGATCCCGAGCACCGCCCGGAACCGCGCCAGCAGATCTTCGCGCGCTTCCGTGCTCTTGCCGACCTGCACCAGCGTGCCGTCGATCAGGCGCAGCGTCGCGGTCTCGAGCTGCTCCGGATCCCACCCTTCGGGATTGCTCAGGACGACCGCTTCCCTGCCGCGATCGACCACGCGCACGAACAGGCGCTCCGGCGCCGTCTGCTGCTCCGCGCGCACGGTGTCGGCCAGCTGGTTGATCCCGCCCCGCTGGTAGGCGGCGGCGTAGTCGCCCAGCTTCGCGTTGAGCAGTTGCCGATCGCGCTGCGCCAGCGACGTGGCGGTCAGCACGTACGTCAGGAGCACGATGGCCATCGAGCCGGCAATGAACAACGTCGCGTACCAGAGCGCAATGCGCAGCCCGAACGCGCGGGTGAAACAGGGGACGGGAGTCTTTTTCACCGGTCACTGGCCACCGGTTCTGGCCATGGTTAGTGAAACATGGACTCAGACCCGTCCCCTTTTCACGGCCGGAGGACATACCCCACCCCGCGGACCGTGTGCAGCAGCTTTTTCTCGAACGGCCGGTCGATCTTCTCCCGCAGGCGGCTCACCAGCACGTCCACGACGTTGGTCTGGGGGTCGAAGCTGTAGTCCCACACGTGGGACAGGATCATCGTCTTCGACACGACGCGGCCGACGTTGCGCATCAGATACTCCAGCAGCGCGAACTCGCGCGGCCGCAGGTCCAGCGCCGTGCCCGCCCGCGTGACCCGACGCGACAGCAGGTCCAGCACCAGATCGTCCACGGTCAGCGTCGTCGGTTCGGGGGCACGGGTGGCGCGGCGGACCAGCGCCTGGACGCGGGCGAGAAGCTCCGCGAAGGCGAAGGGCTTCGTCAGGTAGTCGTCGCCGCCGGCCTGGAGACCGCGAACCCGGTCGTCCACGGAGCGGCGCGCGCTGAGGATCAGCACGGGCGTGGCGACACCGCGGCGCCTGAGCTCCTCGATCAGCGAGAGGCCGTCGCGCCTGGGGAGCATCACGTCCACAATCGCGACGTCGTACGGCTGTTCGAGGGCAGCCGTCAACCCGGCCTCGCCGTCCGCCGCATGATCGACCGCGAAGCCTGCCTCCTTCAGTCCGCGAACGACGAAGTCCGCGATCGAGGCATCGTCCTCGACGACCAGCGCGCGCATGAGGTGATGGTGACATATGTAGGGCGGGGGGCGGAGGATAAGGTCGAAGCGTCAGCGTGGACTCGCGGCACGGCGAGGGCACGAGGAGAGTCCTGTTTCGGAGACCGATCGGCGTCGCACAAAACGACGCCGGTTGATAGCTCTGGTCAAAATCGAAACCGGACACCGACGAGGAACGGCATCGTCCAGCGCGCGCTGTTGTCGTTGATCGTTTCGAGACTGGTGCCCAGGAGGCTATCGACATCGCCCATTCCGCTCACCCAGCGGAGCCCGACTTGCGCGAAGAAGTCGCTCCGCTCGCCGGTCCTGAAGAGCACGCCCCCGTTGCCAGCGACTGCGAACGAAACCGTCTGGTCATAGAAGTCAGTGGCGTCGCGGAACAGATTGGCCGCCGGCGCCACGAGCGTCACGTCGATCTTGTCGACAAATCCGGGCCCGATCGTCCCTTCGCCGTAGACGCGGAACATCGGCGACACTGTCATGTACTTGCGAAGTCCGAGGTCGAGCCCGAAGGTCTGGTAGTCGGAGTACTGGCCGTACAGGTTCGAGGCCCCGTAGTCACCCATCCGCGCCAGTTCGGCATCGGCCGACTGAAACGTAAAGGTGACGCGCGCCTCCAGGTCTTCATTCAGCATGTAACCACCTCCGAACCGCATATGGAGGCCCTTGTTGTAGACGTCGTCGTAGGTGTTCTTGGTGATCACGACGGCCGTGTTGTTGATGCTGCCGATGGCGCTCGAGTTGATGTTGCCGCTGATGCTGTTGTCCCAGCCGATTCCGAACTCAGCGCTCCATGTGGATTCGGGATCTGGGGTCTGGGCTTGTGCAAGCGAGCTTGCGCCGAGCACCAACGCAAGGGCCATCCCCACACCAACGTGTCTTCCATTCAGTCTGCGCATGTCATCACTCCCTGATTGCCTCGTGACGTTGCCCGTCGCGGGCGGACCATTCTTCACAAATCGAGAGCAAAGCCCGCGCCAGAGTCAGCCGTGCAGGCGGTGGCGGGATTGCCACGTGATCGCGCCCTGAATCAACTGCGGCCGCGTGAGGCGCCAGGCGAAGGATTGTGAGGTCACAGCATGTGGTGAGCGCTCAGACTGCTTGCTGCGAAGTGCTGAGAGTCGCGTCTGCCCTCTGTCTCCCCCGGGTGTAGACTGAAGCGGTGACGTCGAGATGGGCCGCTCTGGGTGCCGCGTGCCTCTGTGGCATTGGAGTCTTGTCCGCCCAGGAGCCATCCCCCGCCCCAACGCGTCCCTCGTTTTCCGAATGGCTCGAGGGCGTTCGCGCTGACGCGCTTGCGCGCGGAATTCGACCGGAGATCGTCGACCAGGCGCTCGCGACCGTGGAGGAACCGGAGCCGACGGTCATCGAGCGCGATCGGACACAGGCCGAAACCATCCTCACGCTCGAAACGTACCTCGACCGCCAGCTGAGGCCCACCGTCATCCGCACGGCGCGTCAGATGTTCACCCGCCATCGAACCGTGCTCGACGAGATCGGCACGCGCTACGGTGTGTCCCCGCGTCTCATCGTCAGCATCTGGGGGCTCGAATCGAACTTCGGCAGGTTCACCGGCGTCCGGCCGACCATCGGCGCCCTGGCCACGCTTGCGTGGGACCCGCGGCGTTCGACCTTCTTCCGTGGCGAGCTGCTCAGCGCGATGGAGATTCTCGATCGCGGAGATATCGACGTGGCTCGGATGCGCGGCTCGTGGGCGGGCGCGATGGGCCAGCCGCAGTTCATGCCCTCGAGCTATTTGAAGTGGGCGGAGGATTTCGACGGCGACGGCCGCCGCGACATCTGGTCGACGCAGTCAGACGTGTTCGCGTCGATCGCGAACTACCTGCAGGCGCACGGCTGGAAGACCGGACAGACCTGGGGACGCGAGGTGACGGTCTCGCGCGAGGCCGCCCGGCTGATCGCCAACGACGTCGCCCGGCGAGACGGCTCCTGTGTCGCGCGGCGCGACATGACGGCGGCGCTGCCGATGGCCCGCTGGCAGGAGCTGGGCGTCCGCCTGACCGGCGGGGCCGCGCTGCCCAAGACCGAGTTCACCGCCTCGCTCGTCTCGGGCACGACCCGACACTTCCTCGTCTATGACAACTACGACGCGCTGCTCGATTACAACTGCGCGCACTCCTACGCCGTCAGCGTCGCCCTGCTCTCCAACCGGATACCGTAGACTCTCAACTTTCAAGTCTCAAGGCTCAACGTATCAAGTGACTTGAAGGTTGCAGACCTTGAGCGTTGACAACTGAGCTGATGCCCACGCCGAACTCGACGACCGTGGTGTGATTCTCCCGTGCCCGAAGTGCGGACAGAGGAACCGGATCGCCTACGAGCGATTGAGCCAACCGGTCCGATGCGGAACGTGCAAGCACGAGATGAGCCCGCCGGCCGAGCCGGTCGAGATCGCCCAGCCTGCCGACTTCGATCGTGTCGTCGCCCGCGCGTCGGTGCCCGTGGTGGTTGATTTCTGGGCGCCGTGGTGCGGGCCCTGCAAGATGGTGGCGCCCGAGCTGCAGAAAGTGGCGGCGCGCCAGGCGGGCCGCATGTTGATCGTCAAGGTCAATACCGACGCGGTCGGAGAACTCGGCGACCGCTTCGGGATCCGGTCCATCCCCACTCTCGCCGTTTTCGCGAACGGCCGCGAAGTCGCGCGCACGAGCGGCGCACGTCCCGCGGCGGACATCGAGGCGTTCGTCGACCAGGCGGTTCAGGCGACGCCTCACTGAGAGCGCTCCACCACGGAGGACGCGGAGGACACGGAGACCAAAGACGTAAGGAGCGTCTCCGATTCCTCCGTGTCCTCTGTGGTGGCTATTTTTGCGGGTCAAGGTTCCTGGTTCAGGTTCCTGGTTCAGGATTGATGCTTCGGGATTATCCTGACGCGTGCCCTCCGTTCGCTTCCGTCTCCTACGCGGTGGCGTCTGCGTCGTTGTTCTCGCGGCCTGCGGCGCGGCGCTGCAGCCGGCGGCTCAACCGGCGCCTGCGTTCGATCTCGACGAAGCGACGATCGTCAGCCTGCAGGACCGCATGGCGGCTGGTCGCGACACCGCCCGATCGCTCGCCGAGAAGTATCTTGCGCGCATTGAGGCCGTCGATCGGCAAGGCCCGGCGCTCCGCAGCATCATCGAAATCAATCCCGACGCCCTGACCATCGCCGACCAGCTCGACGCTGAACGCGCCAGCCGCGGACCGCGAGGCCCGCTTCACGGCATCCCAATCGTGATCAAGGACAACATCGCGACCGCGGACCGGATGATGACCACGGCCGGCTCGCTCGCGCTCGAGGGAGTCAGGCCGCCCGCGGACGCGTTCATCGTCACGCGGCTCAGAGACGCTGGCGCCGTCATCCTCGGGAAGACGAATCTGAGCGAGTGGGCCAATTTCCGATCGTCGCACTCCTCGAGCGGCTGGAGTGCCCGCGGCGGTCAGACGCGGAACCCGTACGCGCTGGATCGCAATCCCTCCGGCTCGAGCTCGGGGTCGGCGGTCGCCGTCGCGTCGAATCTGGCGGCCGCAGCCGTCGGCACGGAGACGGACGGGTCGATCGTGTCGCCGGCACAGACCAATGCGCTCGTCGGCATCAAGCCGACAGTCGGCCTTCTCAGCCGATCGGGCATCGTGCCGATTTCCCACAGCCAGGACACCGCCGGCCCCATGGCGCGGACGGTCGCGGACGCCGCCGCCCTGCTCGGTGCGCTGGCGGGGCCCGATCCGGCCGACGAGGTCACGACCGCGCAGAAGGGCGTGCCCGACTACTCGACGGCTCTCGACCCTGACGGCCTGCGTGGCGCGCGCATCGGAGTCGTTCGCAAGGGTCTGTTCGGCAACCACGTCGAAACGGATCGCCTTGCCGAAGCGGCCATCGCCGTGATGAAAGCGCAAGGGGCCGTCCTCGTCGATCCGGCGGACATCCCGACGCTCAATTCCTTCAAGGACGCGGAGATCGAGGTGCTCCTCTACGAGTTCAAGGCGGGCCTGAACAAGTACCTCGCCTGGCTGGGGCCCGCCTCGCCGGTGCGTTCGCTGAAGGACCTCATCGCGTTCAACGAGGCTCGCAAAAGCGAGGAGCTCGCGTACTTCGGCCAGGAGCTGCTGACGATGGCTGAGGCGAAGGGGCCACTGACGAGCGCGGAGTACACGGCCGCGCTCGCTTCGTCGCGCCATTCCGCGCGGGAGCTCGGCATCGACGCGGTGATGGCGAACTATCGGCTCGACGCGCTGGTCGGGCCCACGGGTGGGCCGGCATGGCTCATCGATCTGGTGAATGGCGACAGCGGGTACGTCCCCGGGACCCTCCGGGATTGCCGCCGTCGCGGGCTACCCCCACATCACCGTGCCGGCCGGCTACTCCCGCGGACTGCCCGTGGGGATTTCGTTCTTCGGCCGCGCCTGGAGCGAGCCGACGCTGATCAAGCTCGCGTACGCCTTCGAGCAGGCAACGAAACATCGCCGCCCGCCAACCTTCGCGCCGACGGCCCAGCTGCTCACAACGTTGAACGCAGAGCTCGCAGAGATCGCAGAGCAATGTTTTCTCTGCGTGCTCCGCGTTCTCTGCGTTGATCGTTGTCTTTGAATGTTTTCTTGTGTCTTGTGGCTGGAATGTTCGCCGCTAGAGCTGCGATTGCCAGACAGCCCGGCCGACAAAAAACGGGCCGAGGCGCTCGAGGTACAGCGCGGTCTGCTGCGTTTTCCTCATCGTCTGCACGATAGACGACAGCGGATACAGATCCTTGCCGATGAGCCCGACGACGAAGTCGTTGTCGTCCTTGTCGAGGCCGTGGCACGCGAGGCGCACGTCGTGGGCGAAGTCGCCCGCCCCGTAGGACATGCCGATGGCGCCGTGTTCGGCGAGGATGGTCCGCTGCTCTTCCACGGGGAGCTGCGCGAACCGGCCGCTGCGCCGCAGCGGATACCACACTGCCCACGGCCAGTCCTTGTTCAGCACCGTGCGCCGGGGCCGATGCATCAGGACATCCACGAGATCCGGTTCGTAGCCCAATGAATACGAGCGCCCGAGCATCGTGTACTCGGGTTTCTGCGCGAGCACCGCGAACGGCCCGCTGTTGACGAGCGGCCGCACGCGATCCACGAAATAGGCGGGATCCTGATCGAAGGTGAGGAGCCCGATGCCGCGCGGGTCGTTGACGTCCTCGTACAGCACGCCCGCCACGTCGGATTCGGCGAGCTGCGCCGCCAGCGGACGCACGTCCGGACACCCGCCGAACGCCATGAACTGCATGAACAGGCGGACATCCGAACGCTGCGGCTGGCCATCCTTCATCCCGCCCCGCTCGCTGATGTCTGGCGGCTCGGGCCCTCGTCGGGTTTGTGCTGCTGGTGTGCTCACGGCTGGTGTCCCCGTTAGAATCGTATCGCAACTATGCCTGACTACCGAATCCGTGCCGCGACGCTCGATCAGGTGGACGTCGATGCGCTGGTGCATCACCGGATCGCGATGTTCACCGACATGGGGACGCCGATGGACGCCGGCGCCGTGGCCATGGCGTTCCGGCGCTGGGTGACACGAATGCTGCCGGCGGGCACCTTCCGGGGATGGCTCGTCGAAACGCCGTCCGGCGAAATCGTCGCCGGCGCGGGCATCACCATCCTGCCCTGGCCGCCCGGGCCGGCGATGGCCGGCGACACCCTCGCCTTCGTCTACAACGTCTATACGGAGCCCGCCCATCGCCGCCGCGGCCTGGCCCGGATGGTCATGGAGGCGATTCACGCCTGGTGCCTGGAAGCAGGGATTACGACAGCCGCCCTGAACAGCAGCGCCGACGGCCAGCCGCTCTACGAGTCGCTCGGCTACCGGGTGCGGACGAACCCGATGATGATGGCTTCGCTAGAGGTTGGAGGTTAGAGGTTAGGGAGGTTAGGGTTGGAGGTTAAGGCGGCTTGGGCCGCCTACCCTAGTCCCCAACCTCTAACCCCTAGCCTCTAGCCTCTACCTCCAGTAAGGTATAATTCATCGGCTCTGCAGTAGGCGGGCCCGATCCGTCGTAGCTTCTGGCGAACGACGGATGCCCCAAGGACTTTCGAGTATACGGAGAAGCCCGAGCATGCCGTTCATCATCACCGACCCCTGCATTGAAACCAAGGACACGGCTTGCGTGGACGTGTGCCCCGTCGACTGTATCCATCCGCGCAAGGACGAGCCGCAGTTCGCGGAAGCGACGATGCTCTACATCCACCCGGAGGAATGCATCGACTGCGGCGCGTGCGTGCCCGCGTGTCCCGTGGCCGCCATCTACGAGAGCATCGACGCGACGCCGTCGCACCAGAAGGATCTGATCGAGGCCAACGCGATCTACCGTCTCGGGGACGCCGACGCGATGGCCAAGGCCGAAGAGATCGTGAGGGCGCACGTCGCGGCGCGGCCGGACATCATGGCCGTTCCGGCGGCCGAGCGGGCGGCGGCGCACCCCAACTTTTCCTGAGATTGCAGATTGTCGATTGCAGATTGCAGATTGCAGATTGAACGCCTGATTTCAATCTGAAATCTGCAATCTGAAATCTGCAATGCGGATAGCCACCTGGAACGTTAACGGCATCCGGGCGCGACAGGCGCAGGTTCAGGAATGGATCGAGCGCGAGCGCCCGGATGTCGTGTGCCTGCAGGAGATCAAAGCCACATCCGATCAAGTGCCCGAAGCGCTCTGTGAGATGGAGGGCTACTGGTGTTACTGGCATGGTGGCAAAGGGTATTCCGGCATCGCCCTCCACGTCAGCAAGTCGATCGCTCCCGAGCGGCCCGCCTTTTCGCATCCCGAGTTCAACTACGAGAACCGGATCGCGGCCGTCGATCTGAAGACGCCTGAGGGCGATCTCACCGTCGCCTCCGTCTACGTGCCCAACGGGGGCAGGGACTTCCCCGCCAAGATGAAGTTCCTGGGGGCCATGGACGAGTACGCGACGTCGTTTCAGGCGGGCGGCCGGCGGCTGGTGCTTTGCGGCGACATGAACGTGGCCCTCACGGAAAGGGACGTGCATCCGAAGGAGCGCAAGCCGCGCGCGATCGGCCAGCTTCCCGAAGAGCGGGCGCTCCTCGAGCGGATCATCGGGCGCGGGCTGGTGGACGTGGGCCGCGCGCTCGACCCCGACAACGACGGCCTGTTCACATGGTGGGCGCCGTGGCGGAACATGCGGGAACGCAACATCGGCTGGCGGCTGGACTATGTCTTCGCGAGCACAGCCCTTGCATCGACGGTCACCGCGTGCCCGGTGCAGAAGGACGTCGGGACGAGCGACCACGCGCCGGTGATGGCGACGTTTTCTTAGCGGCGCCTGCAAACCACGAAGACACGAAGAGCACGAAGAGCTTACTAAGAATTCTGATCTTCGTGATTTCGTGACTTCGTGGCAGTCGAGGATGAAGCCGTGGCGATCGTAGTTCAGAAGTACGGCGGTTCGAGCGTCGCGGACGTGACCCGCATGAAGAAGGTCGCGGAGCGCGTGATGCGGACACGCGGTCAGGGCCACGACGTGGTCGTCGTGGTTTCCGCGATGGGCGACACGACCGACGAGCTTCTCGCGCTGGCCAAGCAGGTGTCGGCGAACCCGGACCGCCGCGAGCTGGACATGCTGCTCACGGCGGGCGAGCGCATTTCGATGGCGCTGCTGTCGATCGCCATCCGCGAGCTGGGCGGCGAGGCGATCAGCTTCACCGGCAGCCAGTCCGGCATCATCACCAACGACCGCCACGTGGACGCGCGGATCATCGAGGTGCGGCCCTATCGGGTCCAGGACGAGCTGGCGCGCGGCCGAATCGTCGTGATCGCGGGCTATCAAGGCGTGTCGTATCGGCGCGAAGTCACCACGCTCGGTCGCGGCGGGAGCGACACGACGGCCGTCGCCATGGCGGCGGCGCTCGGCGCGGAATACTGCGAGATCTGTTCGGACGTGGATGGCGTGTACACGGCGGACCCGCGCGTTGTCGCCGACGCGCAGCGGATCGGGATGCTGTCGTACGAAGAAACGCAGGAGCTGGCCGAGTCGGGTGCGAAGGTTTTGAACGCGCAGGCGGTGGAGTTCGCGAAAGAGAAGGGCATCGCGATCTACGCCCGCGCGACAGCGTCGCCGCTGCCGGGAGCCGACCCGTCGGAAGACGGCACCGTGGTCCGCCGCGACGCGGTGCGGCCGGCGGGGGCGGTGGTGGGCGTCGCCAGCGAGCGCGATATCCTCGTGCTGCACGCCGATATGAAAAGCAGGCCGGGACCCGCCCTACATCATGATCTTCTCGCGCTCCTCGACCAGTACCACGTCGCCGGCAAGCAGCTCCATCGTGTCGGCGACTCGCTGACACTCGTCATCTCCCGCGAGAACCTCCACGATGAGGGCCGTCTGCGCGCCGACCTGGTGGCCCGATTCGGTGACAAGGTCCGCCTGCTCGACACGCTTGGCGCGGTCAGCGCGATCGGCGCCGGCATCAACGCCTCGTTCCAGAACCTCCGGCGCGGCACGGACGCGCTCGCTGCCGCGGGCATCGTCGCCGAGCACGTCGCGACGTCGTCGTTCAGGATTACCTGGATGGTCGATCGCGCACGCCTCCATGATGCGGTCAGGCTGCTGCACGCGACCTTCATCGAATCACAGTCCGGCTGAAAGCCGGATACTAACGTATTGCGGTAATCCCTAATCCCTAACCTCTAACCTCCTAACCTCTAACCTCTAACCTCCAACCTCCACCCCAAACCCCTATGTCCTCAGTCCTCGATCGCTTCCTCCGTTACGTCACCTACGACACGCAATCCGACGAGACCTCGGACACGTACCCCAGCACCCCCGGGCAGCTCGTGCTGCTGCGCGATCTGGCCGCCGAACTGCAGGCGCTCGGCCTCGCCGACGCCGCCGTCGATCGATTTGGCTACGTGACGGCGACGGTGCCGGCAACCTCGTCGAAGCCGCAGACGCCAGTCATCGGTTTCATCGCGCACGTCGACACGTCGCCCGAGATGAGCGGCACGGGCGTCAAGCCGATCGTCCATCGCGGCTACGATGGGCGCGATCTCGTGCTGCCTGACGATCCGTCGGCTGTGCTCCGTCTCGCCGACTGTCCCGCGCTCGCAGAACAAATCGGCCACGACATCGTCACCGCCTCGGGAACGACCCTGCTGGGGGCCGATAACAAGGCCGGCGTCGCGGAGATCGTGACCGCGGCCGCCCATCTCATCGCCCATCCGGAGATTCCCCACGGACCGATCCGGATCGCGTTCACGCCTGACGAGGAAATCGGGCGCGGGACGAAGTTCTTCGACGTCGAACGGTTCGGCGCGCGCTGCGCCTACACGATGGACGGGGGCAGCCGCGGCGAGGTCGAAACAGAGAGCTTCTCGGCCGACGCCGTCACGGTCACGTTCCACGGGTTCAACACGCATCCGGGTTACGGCAAGGGACGGCTGATCAACGCCATCAAGGTCGCCGCCGATTTCATTCATCTGCTGCCGCGCGACACGCTGTCGCCGGAGACAACCGGCGGACGCGACGGGTTCGTGCACCCCTATATCGTGAACGCCGGCGTCGACACCACGTCGGTGAAGCTCATCGTCCGGGATTTCGAGACGGCGGGACTGAAGGACAAGGAACTGCTGATCGAGCACCTCGCCCGCGAGGCGGCAGCCGATTTCCCTGGAGCGCGCCTCGATCTCGTCGTCGAGGAGCAGTATCGGAACATGCGGGAGGTCCTCGATCGCCATCCCGAAGTGGCCGAGCACGCGCGCGAAGCGGTGAGGCGCGCCGGCTTGATGGTCCACGAGCGCCCGATCCGGGGCGGCACGGACGGCTCGCGGCTGTCGTTCATGGGATTGCCGACGCCGAATATTTTTGCGGGGGAGCAGAATTTCCACTCGCGACTGGAGTGGGTGTCGGCCCAGGACATGGAAAAGGCGACAGAGGTGATCGTCCACCTCTGTCGCATCTGGGAAGAACGGTCCGGCTGAAGCCGGACTCTTAATTCGAATCCGCCTTACCCAGGGCCGCGCGCAGGTCCGCCATCGTGGCAACGCGCGGGCCGTGCAGCGCCGCGTGCCGCTGCACGTCGAGCTTCAGACGCTCGATGTTCTCGTTCAGGACCACGGTGTACGGGCTCGGCACGGCCGGCGGAGGCGCGTTGGCGGCGGGCGGGGTGAACGAATCGCCCTGCATCAGGATCTTCTCCTTCGGCAGATAGATCATGAGATACGCGTCGTTGTGCCCACTGCCCTCGATCGAATGGATCTCGATGTTCCTGTTTCTGTCCGTCAGCACGTGCTTGTCCGTGACCGTCTCGAACATGGCCGTCTTCCCCGACTTGGCCAGACGATCCGGGTTGAGCGTCCGCGGCGCCGCCCAGGCCCGCTCGAAGTATGGCCTGATTCATCTGGTGCGTCACGACGGTCGCCCCCTCGTCCACGTAGGTGCGGAGGCCGCCTGAGTGATCGAAGTGCACGTGGCTGTTGATCACGTAGCGGATCGGCTTGTTCGGGATCGTTTCCTTGACCTTCGCGATGACCGCCTCGGAGCGCGCCTCGTTGGCGGGCCCTTCGACCACGACGATGTGATCGCTCTGGTCGATGGCGATGCTGTGGGCGTTGGCGCCCGTCATGTAGTAGACGCCGTCCGCAAGCTTCTCGACGTTGACCTGGACCGGCGGGGGCGTGAAGTTGCGCACGTTCTCGGGTACCGGAATATCGACCGGCGGATTCAGCCTTACCTCCGAGACGTTGATATCCAGCACCGGATGCCCGCCCTGCGTCCGTACGATGTGCCCGGGGAACATCACGCCGCCGAAGTCCCTGTAGTCGGAGTAGGTCGTCTCGACCAGCGTATCGCCCAGCACCGGGTTGTCGATCCAGGTCTGCACTTTCTCCACCTGATTCTGGGCGTTGATCGTGCCGACGTACTTGTCCTTCCCGCCGACTGTGAATGAAACAGTCGAGCCGCCGTTTGCGGCCTCGGACGTGGCGCTGTTGGCGCGCGCCGCTTTGAGGAACCCGTGCGGCGTCGCCCAGATTTCCATCGTGCGTTCCGCGACCGCGGCAGGCTGCGCCTGCGCGGCTGGCGGCGTGCCGGCGGCTGCGCCTGCCGGCGCCGCCAGGTTCCAGGCAAACGTCCCGCTGACGACCTGCACGGGGCGTTGCTCGACGGGCGCAGGCCGCACGCGCGGCGGCTCGAGCGTCTGCTTCCGGACCATTTCAACTTGCGCGGCCGGCGTCGTGTAGTTGACCGCTGCCTTGAAGCTGCTCACGTCGAAAGGGGGCCACGGCAATGTGGGATTCGGCGCCTGGCCGAACTGGAACCATTTTCCCGTCCCCGAGTATTCGATCGACTGCACGTTGGCCTCGCCCAGGGTTTCCTCGGCGGCTTCGAGCGTGCCCGCGGGCTTGCTGCACGCGGCCGATCCCACGACTATCGCGGCGCCGACGACAAGAGCCATCAGTCTTTGCATCACTGCCTCCATTCCACCGGGCACTTTGCACGGGGTCGAACACGGCGCAAGTCTACAGTTCTTCGCCCTCGATTTCATCGTCGCCCACATCAACCACCACGCTGTGGATGTCGACGCGAAACCACTCGCGGAAGGTCTTGACATCTCGCGTTTCGGCCAGGTGGATTCGTCTTCAGTCCACGCCGACAGCGCAAACTCGAACATCCAGCCGGCGTTGTCTTCGACCCATTCCTGAACGTCTTCCTCCAGCTCGAGCTCGGGCAGCAGATATGCGGTGCCGTACGGCCTGGCGCGGACAACGGTCAGCATGCCTTTGTCGGCATCGGCATCGTTCTTCTCGTCCAGTCGACGTACGGCTGCGCCCCGACGATGCTGACGCCGTCCGGTTGATGACTCGCATGGCGCGGCATCCTACCAGCGATCTCAAGCTCGACGATATTGATGACTTGCGAGGCGCGACGCCGGGACATACATTTGAATCGGGAGGTTTGCGATGTCGGAAACCGCAAAGTGCGCGCATCCGGCCTGCGAATGCATGGTCGCCAAGGGCGGCGAATGGGGCAAGTACTGCAGCGAAAGCTGCAAGGAAAAGAGGTGATCAGATCGAGCTCCACTGCGACTGCCATCATCCGGGGTGTCGGTAGGAGTGGAGGTTGGAGGTTAGAGGTTAGAGGTTAGAGGTTAGAGGTTAGAGGTTAGAGGTTAGGGAGGTTAGGGAATAGGGGCTGGGGGCTTAGGGCTTGCGCGATTCGAGGGCGTGCCACCGCGCGTAGGCGTCGGCGAGCTCCTGCTCCAGTGCCTGGACGCGCGCGAGCGCGGCGTCGATGTCGGCGCGCGATGATTTGTAGAAGTTCGGTCCGGCAATGCGCGCTGGAGATCGCGCTGCTCGGTCTCGAGCGACTTCGATGCGCGGCGGCAGCGCCGTCCAGCTCGCGCTGCTCCTTGTATGAGAGCTTTTTTTGTGCAGATGTAGGGCGGGTCTTTAGACCCGCCGTGCCTTTCGGAACTGCCTGAAGGCGGTTCCCTACGGATCGGAATCGGAGCGTCCCCGGCAGATTTGTTCGGTAGCGGGCGGGTCTTCAGACCGCCCGACTCGTCTTCGCGCTGTCGCGCTGCCGCAACCAGTCCTCATACCCGCCGACGTACTCCTGCACACGCCCTTCCCCTTCGAAAACGATCGTGCTCGTGACCACGTTATCGAGAAACGAACGGTCGTGGCTGACCAGAAGCAGCGTCCCGGGCCATTCGACCAGCTCCTCTTCGAGCAGCTCCAGCGTTTCCAGATCCAGGTCGTTGGTCGGTTCGTCGAGCACCAGGACGTTGGCCGGGCGCGTGAACAGGCGCGCCAGCAGCAGGCGGTTGCGCTCGCCGCCCGACAGCGCCTTGACCGGCGAGCCGGCGCGTTCCTTGGAGAACAGAAAGTCGGCGAGGTACGCGTTCACGTGACGCGTGCGGCCATTGGCCGTGACCGTGTCGTTGCCTTCGCCGATCGTATCGAACACCGTTCGCTCGGGATCGAGCTGCTCGCGCTGCTGGTCGTAGTACGCAATCTGGACGTTGGCGCCCTGGCGCACTTCCCCTTTGTCCGGCGGCAACTCTCCCAGCAGGACCCGCAGCAGCGTCGTCTTGCCGGCGCCGTTTTGTCCTATCAGGCCGATGCGGTCGCCGCGCATGATACGGGTCGAAAAGTCACGAATCACAGGGACGGCCGCCCGGATGACAGGGACGCCCTGAAGGGCGTCCCCTACCGATGCAGGGGCATATGACTTGCTGACATGCTTGGCTTCGAAGACCATCTTCCCCGAGGAGTCAGCCCGCTCCACTTGCATGCGGACGTCGCCGAGCAGCTCGCGCCGCGCCGCGCGTTCCGCGCGCATCGCCTCGAGGGCGCTTGACGCGCCCTTCGTTCCGCGTCCGCCGCGCCTTGACACCCTGCCGCAGCCAGACCTCTTCCTCCGCGAGCTTCTTGTCGAAGCGCGCCTGCTCCCCCGCTTCATTCGAGAGCGCTTCTTCCTTCCGGCGCAGATACGTGGCGTAGTCGCCCGGCCACGATGTCAGCTTGCCGCGATCGAGCTCGACGATGCGCGTGGCGAGGCGCTGCAGGAAGGCGCGGTCGTGGGTGACGAACATGACGGCGCCGTCATAGCTGGCGAGAAAGTCCTCCAGCCAGATGATGGCGTCGATGTCCAGGTGGTTCGTCGGCTCGTCGAGCAGCAGCAGATCCGGCTGGCCGACCAGCGTTCGCGCCAGGAGTACCCGGCGGCGCCAACCGCCCGACAACGTATCGACAATCGCATCGGCCGGCAGCGACAGCCTGGACAGCACCACGTCGACGTGGTGCTCCTTCAGCCAGACCTCGTCTTCCCCGGCGCGATGGGTGTGCCCTTCGGCCACCACGTCGAACACCGAGCGTTGGGCCGACAGCGGCACGTCCTGCTCGAGCCGCGCGACCCGCAGCCCGGGCTGCCGCCAGATCGTGCCGGCATCGGGCGGCAGCTCGCCGCCGATGAGCTTCAAGAGCGTGGACTTGCCGGTGCCGTTCCGCCCGATGACCGCAACCCGTTCTCTGGGCTCGACCTGCAGCGCCGCCTCGTCAAGCAGCGGCAGATGGCCAAAGGCAATCGAGACGTGATCCAGCGTGATCAGAGCGACAAGACCACCGGGGGCATCTCTCAAACGTACCACGGTCCTCGTGCCACGAACCGATTGTCGGGCGTATAATCCACCGATTCGCCGCATTAGTCGCATTAGTGAGGATAACTATGACAACCAGACGCTTAGCCTTAGTCGCTCTCGGCCTTGCGCTCGTCGTGTTCGCCATCGCTCCTCGGGTCAGCGTGCGCGCGCAGCAGGCCGCTGCGCCGGCCATCACCGTCGACGCCGACGACCTCGGCGGCGTGGTCACCGGTCCGAAGGGACCGGAAGCCGGCGTCTGGGTCATCGCTGAAACCGCCGACCTGCCAACCAAGTTCGCGAAGATCGTCGTCACCGACGATCAGGGCCGCTATCTCCTGCCGGATCTGCCGAAGGGGAACTACAACGTCTGGGTTCGCGGCTACGGGCTGGTCGATTCACGGAAGGTTCAGACGACGCCCGGCAAGAGCCTCAACCTGACGGCAACCGTGGCGCCGAGCGCCATCGCCGCGGCCCATTACTATCCGGCCGGTTACTGGTTCTCGATGATGCAGGTGCCGGACGCGAAGGAATTTCCGGGCACCGGACCCGAGGGGAACGGCATCTCGCCGAATATCAGGACGCCAGGCCGAGTGGCTCCAGCGCACCAAGAGCGGCGGCTGCATGGCCTGCCATCAGCTGGGCAGCCTCGGCATCCGCGAGATTCCGGAAAGCCTGGGTCGCTTCCCGACGTCTATCGCCGCCTGGGATCGGCGAGTTCAATCGGGCCAGGCAGGCGCCGGCATGAGCGGCGGCCTCGATCAGATGGGCCGGCCGCGCGCGCTGAAGATGTTCGCCGACTGGACCGATCGCATCGCCGCGGGCGCAGTGCCGCCGGCGCCGCCGCGTCCGCAGGGACAGGAGCGCAACGTCGTCGTCACGATGTGGGACTGGGCCGATCCGAAGGCGTATCTGCACGACGTCGTGACGACCGACCGGCGGAACCCGACCGTGAACGCGTACGGGCCGATGTACGGAGCGCTCGAGGTGAGCGCCGATTACCTCCCCGTTCTCGATCCGAAGACCAATTCGATCAGCCGCGTGCCGCTGACCGTGCGCGATCCGAACACGCCGGCCACGAACCCGAAGATGCCGCAGCCGTCGCCCTACTGGGATGACGAAGTGATCTGGACGAGCAAGAACAACGTCCACAACCCGATGCTCGACGAAAAGGGCCGGGTGTGGATTACGTCGGCCGTGCGTCCGTCGGCGAACCCCGACTACTGCAAGGAGGGATCGACGCATCCGTCGGCGAAGCTCTTCCCGATCGCGAACGCCGGACGCCACCTCGCAATGTACGACCCCACGACGAAGAAGCTGACACACATCAGCACCTGCTTCGGCACGCATCACCTGATGTTCGCGGAGGATGCGAACAATACGCTCTGGACGAGCGGCGGCGGCCAGGTGGTCGGGTGGCTCAATCGAAAGATGTTCGAAGAGACCGGCGACGAAGTGCGATCCCAGGGCTGGACCGCGCTCATCCTCGACACGAACGGCAACGGAAAACGGGACGCGTACGTCGAGCCGGATCAGCCGCTCGATCCAGCGAAGGACAAACGGCAAGGCGGGGCGTTCTATGCCGTGTCGCCGGCGCCTGACGGATCGGTCTGGGGATCGCAGCTCGGTTACCCCGGCGCGGTCGATCCGCCTGAATCCAGGCGCGAACCCGCCGGAAACCGCGATGGCGGAAGTCTACGAGCCGCCGATGAAAGGTGACTGTTCCGGTCGAGGGATTCTCGCCTCGCGGCATGGACGTCGACAGGAACGGCGTGGCCTGGGTCGCCATGGCCAGCGGGCACATGGCGAGCTTCGATCGGCGTAAGTGCAAGGGGCCGCTGAACGGACCGAACGCGACCGGGCAGCACTGCGCGGAAGGGTGGACGTTCTACACCGAGCCGTTGCCGCAGATGAAAGGCGTCTCGACCAGCGGCAGCGCCGAATCGAGCTACTACACCTGGGTGGACCAGTTCAACACGTCCGGTCTCGGCGCCAACACGCCGATCAACACCGGCAACCACTCGGAAGGGTTGCTTGCCCTCAAGGACGGCAAGTGGGTCGTGCTGCGCGTGCCGTATCCGACCGGGTTCTACACCAAGTGGCTGGACGGACGAATCGACGATCCAAACGGCGGATGGAAAGGCCGCGGGCTCTGGGCCACGGTTTCGACGAGGGCGCCATTCCATATGGAAACCGGAAGAGGCACGACCAGCAAGGTCGTCCACTTCCAGATGCGGCCCGACCCGCTGGCGAGGTAACACAACTCACGGTCCGGCTGAAGCCGGACACTACGACAACGACCGTACGTGGGCCGGGCCTTCTCAGGCCCGGCTTTCGTACGTAGGGCGGGTGCTTTTTGGACCCGCCCTGCGGCTCGAGGAGATTCGCTATGTTCCGCCGGTTCAGAATTCTGCCGTTCGTGGCGGCCGTCACCGTTGCTGCCTGCTCTTCGACGCCCACGCCGGAGTCGACGGCGCCGGCGGCGCCCCTGTACGACAACCTCGGCGCCTATCACCACACCATCACGACCGATTCCCCGGACGCGCAGAAGTATTTCGATCAGGGCCTGACGCTTTCATACGCGTTCAATCACGCCGAAGCGATTCGGGCGTTCAAGCAGGCCATCGCGCTCGATCCCGAGTGCGCGATGTGCTACTGGGGCGTGGCGTTCGCGTTGGGGCCGAACATCAACGCGCCGATCACCGAGGACGCCGCGAAGGAGGCGTTTGCAGGCGATCGGGCAGGCGCGCACGCATGCAGCCGGCGCGACGGACAACGGAACGCGCGTACATCGACGCGCTCGCGAAGCGCTACGTCGCCGATCCGAAGGCCGAGCGGGCGCCGCTCGATCGCGCCTACGCCGACGCGATGCGCGAGGTCGTCAAGCGGTTCCCGGACGACCTCGACGCCGCCACGCTGTTCGCGCAGTCGCTGATGGATACGTCGCCGTGGAACTACTGGGAGCAGGACGGCAGCCCGCGCCAGTTCACGAACGAGGTGATCGCGTCGCTCGAGTCGGTGCTCGCGCGCAAGGACGACCATGCCGGCGCGATTCATCTGTACATTCACGCCGTCGAGGCGTCGCCCAACCCGGGCCGCGCCGAGAAGTACGCCGACAAGCTGGCCGCGCTCGTGCCTGGCGCCGGCCACCTCGTGCACATGCCGGGCCACATCTACCTGAGAACCGGCCGCTACAACGACGCGTCGATGGCCAACGTCGACGCCATCAAGGCCGACGAGGCGTACTTCGCCGGCGATGCGGTGGCGGGCAACATGACGTATCAGGTCGGCTACTACCCGCACAACATCCACTTCTTCGTCGCGTCCGCGTCGCTCGAAGGACGGCGCGCCGACGCGTTGAAGGCGGCCGACGACGTCCGCGCGAAAGTGCACGCGGACATGATGCGCGATCCGGCGATGGGCGGCATGATGCAGCACATGCACCTCACGCCGCTCTACGCGAAGGTGCGCTTCAGCCTCTGGGATCAGGTGCTCGCCGAGCCTGCGCCGGCCGACGATCTGCCCTACATGCGCGCGATGTGGCACGCGGCGCGCGGCCTCGCGCATGCGGCGCAGGGCCGCCTGAAGGAGGCGGAGGCCGAGCGGACCGCGCTGGCGGCGCTCAAGGATGACCCGGCGCTCAAGACACTCTACGTCTCCAGCGTCGAACACCGGCGCGAGCGTCGTGGCGATCGCGTACGAAGTGCTGTCCGGCGAGATCGCGGCCAAGCAGAAGAACGCCGCCCGGGCCGCGAAGCATTACGCGCAGGCGGTAGCGCTCGAGGACGGGCTCACGTACATGGAGCCGCCCGACTGGCCGATTCCCGTTCGGCAGCTGCAGGGCGCCGCGCTGCTGGAACTGGGACGCGCTGGCCGAAGCCGAGACGGCGTTCCGCGACGACATGAAGAAGTTCCCCGAGAACGGCTGGTCGCTGTCGGGCCTGCAGGAAAGCCTCGAGCGGCAGAAGAAAACGCAGGAAGCCGCCGAGGTCACAGCGCGCCTCGAAAAGGCATGGGCCAGGGCCGACAAATAGGCTAAAGTCCGGACATATCCACCATGGATCCAGTCACCCGACGTAACTTCATAAAGGGCGTGATTGCGGCCGGCGCGGCCACCTCCTCGGCCGCGTATCTCTTCCGAGGACCCGGGAACCTGCTCGGCCAAACGTCCGCGCCAGGCTCGGTGGAGCGGCTCATCACGCTCACCGTGAACGGGCAGGCGCGCCGCGTCGACGTCATGAAGCAAGAGACGCTGGCGACGACGCTCCGCTACAAGCTGGGCCTCACGGGAACCAAGCTCGGGTGCGATCGAGCAGAGTGCGGCGCCTGCACGGTGCTCCTCGACGATGTGCCGCACTACTCGTGCTCGGTACTCACACACACCGTGCGGACGCGGTCGGTCGTGACGATCGAAGGTCTCGCGAGCCCGTCGGGCGAGCTCCATCCCATGCAGCGGGGCGTGGTCGACGAGCAGGGCTTTCAGTGCGCGTTCTGCATGCCGGGCTTCGTGATGTCGGCCGTTGGCTTCCTCAAGACGAACCCCAACCCCACGCGCGACGAGATGGCGCACGGCGTCTCGGGCAACCTCTGTCGGTGCCAGGACTACGACAAGATTCTCACGGCCCTCATGAAGGGCGCCGAGCACATGCGGAGGGACGTGTAATGGCTGGCGAAAAGCTCGTCGGCGCCAACTACGTTCCAGCCGATCACGTCGCCAAGGTGACCGGACGCGCCAAGTACGCCGAGGACTTCCGCGCCGAGGGGATGCTCTTTGCCAAGCTCCTCCTCAGCCCGATGCCGCATGCCCGCGTCAGGAGCATCGACACCAGCGCGGCCCTGGCCATGCCGGGCGTTCGGGCGATCATCACGGCCGACGACGTGCCCAATCAGCCCGGCGAGAAGGCGCTGACGAACGAGCCCTTCTATGCCGGCGAACCGATCCTCGCGGTGGCGGCCGTCGACGAGGTCACCGCCGCCGACGCCATCGAACGCATCGTCGTGGACCTCGAGCCACTGCCCTTCATCATCGATCCGCTGGAGAGCCTGCGGCCGGGCACTCCGAGCGCGCGACTCGACGGCAACGTGTGGAGCGCCCCGCGTCCGCCGACGCCCGGCGCGCCGCCCGGACCACCTGCTCCGGCGGCCCGGGAGACGGTGAAGTGGACCGCCGAGGATTTCGCCGCGGCCGGGCCCGATCAGCTCCCGATGGGCAGGACGCTCGAGGAGTGGTCGGTCGGCGACCTCGACGCGGGTCTGAAGGAGGCCGCGCTCGTCCTCGACGAGACATTCGTCGTCCAGTCCACCGGGCACCACCCGATGGAGACGCGGAGCGCGATGGCCTACTGGCAGAACGGCAAGCTCTATCTGCACGGCTCCACGCAGAGCGTCGCCGCCACGGTCGGCCTCATCGCGAACTGGGTCGGTGTGCCGGTCTCGGACGTGGTGCTCGTTTGCGAGTACACGGGCGGCGGCTTCGGCAGCAAGGGCGCGGGCGCCGTCTCGATGGCCATCCCGGCGCTGCTCTCGAAGAAGGCCAACGCGCCCGTGATGATGCGCATCAGCCGCGAGGAGGAGAGCTACATCGGGCGCGCACGGACGAACATGACGGGGCGCGCCAAGGTCGGCTTCGCCAAGGACGGCCGCATCACGGCGCTCGATCTCTTCATCGTCCAGGACTCGGGCGCCTACGGGCCGATGGGCGACTTCCGATCGGGCGCCAACGCCGCGTCGCTGATCTACCAGCCAGGCGCGATGCGGCTGCGGGCGATCAACGTCATCACCAACACGCCGCCGCGCACGCAGCAGCGTTCTCCCGGGCCGATGCAAGCCAACGGCATCATGGAACCGGTCATCACGAAGGCCGCCAAACTGCTTGGCATCGACCAGGTGGCCATCCGCCGTCTCAATTCGCCCGAGGGGAAAGCTGTCTACGCCGCGCCACTCCCCAACGGCCAGCGCCGCCATGTTACGAGCGCGTTCGTGAAAGACGCGCTCGACCGCGGCCAGGAGGCGTTCAGGTGGGACGAACGGAAGGCCGCCAGCGGCCAGCGGCGCGGATCGAAGGTGCGTGGAGTCGGTGTCGCCGTCGGGCCACATGGGGCGGGCTCCGTGGGCTTCGACAGCATCATGACCATCCGGCCGGACGGCAAGCTGTACGTCCAGTCCGGTGTCGGCAATCTCGGCACGCACTCGGTGATCGACCTTGCGCGGGTTGCGGCCGACATCCTGGCGATGCCGTGGGAGAAGGTCGAAGTCATCTGGGGCAACACCGGCAACCATCTGCCGTTCACGTGCTTGTCGGTGGGCAGCCAGACCACGCACGCGATGACGCGTGCCAACTACGCCGGCGCGATGGACGCGAAACGCAAGCTGCAGGAGATCGCGGCGATGGACCTCGGCGGGTCGCCGGACGACTACGAGCTCGGTGGTGAGCGGGTGTACCGGCGAGGCAGCCCCGCGCGAGGACTGACTTACGCCCAGGCGGCGCAGCGGGCAATCACGCTTGGCGGCACGTTCGACGGCCACACGGTGCCCGAAAACCTGAACGTCATGACGAAGACGTCAGCCGCGGCCCTTGTCGGCCTCGGGCTGATGGGGGTCGCGAAGGACACACACCCACGCGACGGCGACACCTACTCGTTCGTCGTCGGCTTTGCCGAAGTCGAAGTGGACGTCGAGACCGGGAAGGTCGAGCTCGTGGACTTTCTGTCCGTCGGCGACGTCGGGACAGTGGTGAACCCGCGCAGCCTGCACGGGCAGTTGAACGGCGGCGTGTGCCTCGGCATCGCCCACGCGCTCTGTCAGAAGTGGGTCATCGATCCGCAATACGGCCTCATGCTCGCGCGTCGCTTCCATAACACCAAGCCGCTGACGATTCTCGATATCCCCTCGAGCATGCCGACCCTCGCCCTCGACATGGCGGATCCTGAAACACCGGTGGGCGCACGCGGCGTCGGCGAGCCGCCCGTGGGCGCGGGTTACGGCGCGGTGATGAACGCGATTGCCGACGCGGTGGGCGTGGACGTCTTCCGCCGCGCGCCGGTCACGGCGGACATCGTCCTGATGTCGCTCGAACACGAGCGGCGGATGCACGAGCCGCTGCAGGCCCATATCTAGAGTAGAGGTTAGAGGTTGGAGGTTGGAGGTTAGGGACTAGGGGTTAGGGGCTGGGGAGAAGTCGGAAGTAGCGCAGGTCTTCAGACCTGCCCGGTTCGGGAAGCAAAGCTATGGCTGTAATCCGAGACGTGATGCCGGCGTTCGAGCTGTTTCAGCCGGCATCGATTGCCGATGCGCTGGCCCTGCTCGACCGGCACGCGGACGCGTGGGTGCTCGCCGGCGGTCTCGACAGCTTCGACTGGCTGAAGGATCGCATCAAGCGTCCGAGCGTCGTGGTGGACCTGAGTGGCGTCGCCGAGCTCAGGGGTGTGCGCCCGCAGGGCGACGGGCTGGAGATTGGCGCGATGACGACGCTCACCGAGGTCGTGCGGCACCCGGTGGTCCGCGAGCGCTTCTCCATTCTGCTCCAGGCCGCCGAAGCCGCGGCCTCGCCTCAGATTCGCAATCAGGGGACGCTAGGCGGCAACGTCACCCAGGACACACGCTGCTGGTATTACCGCGCCGGCTGGCCGTGCTATCGCGCCGGCGGCAATATCTGCTACGCCGATACGCCCGAAGCCCTCAACCGCGAGCACGCCATCTTCGACGCCGATCGCTGCGTGGCCGTGAACCCGTCCGACACCGCGCCGGCTCTCATTGCGCTCGACGCCCAGATGGTCATCCGCCGCTCGAACGGCGAGCGCGTCGTCTCCGCCGAAGACTATTTCATCGGCCCCGACATCGACATCACGCGCATGACCGTGCTCCGCCCTGGCGAACTGCTCGTGGCCATTCGCATCCCCGGCACGTTTGCGGGCGCGCGTTTTCACTTCGAGAAGATCGCCGATCGGAACGTGTGGGATTTTCCGCTGGTCAACGTCGCCTCGGCGATGGTCCTTGCCGGCGGGACCATCCAGTCCGTGCGCATCGCCGCCAACGGCGTGGCCGCGCGGCCGCGCCGGCTTGTCGCGGTCGAGAACGTTGTCCGGGGCCGCGCAGCCAACGAGGAGACGGCTGCGGCCGCTGGCAGCGCCGCCATTGAAGGTGCCGTGCCGCTCCACCACAACGGTTACAAAATCCCCCTGCTCCGCAACCTGGTAAGGCGCGCGATCCGCGGGAGCGAGGATTCGTAGATGGACCTGTTGACGTGGGGTCGCAGCCCCTGGGGCGAGTGGATCCTCACGCACATCTCGTGGGACCTTCTGTGGGCCTCGTTCTTTGCGGGCGCGGCGTTTCTCGTCGCGCACGCCAGCTACGTGGTGCTCTCGAAGCACCGGAAGCGCGAGCCTGCCGAGACCGACGCGCTCGAGGCCGCCAGGCGCGATCTGCCCACGCGTATCGGCCGGCACTCGCTCGCTGCACGTCTCTTTCACTGGATCATGGCCGCCGCGATGTTCGTGCTGCTCTTCACGGCCTTCCTCCCGATCGCCGGCGTGCAGTTCGCGTGGGTCACGTGGCACTGGATGGCCGGGATCGTCCTCACGGCCTCGATCCTCTTCCACGTCATCCACGCCACGTTCTGGATGGACTTCTGGTCCATCTGGGTCGGTCCAAAAGATCTTCCCGAGCTCAAGGCGGAGCTGATGCGTGAAATGGGCCACGAAGTGGACGGACCCAAGCCAGGCAAATACCCGCTCGGCAACCGCCTCTACCACTCGGCCATCGTCCTCGCCGGGCTGGCCGTCGTGGCGAGCGGCCTCTTCATGATGGTGCGGGTGCGCACGCCGTTCTTCACCCGCAACCCGTACGTGCTGAGCGACACGGCATGGGGCTTCACCTACGTCGTGCACGGACTGGCAGGCGTGAGCCTCGTGGGCCTCGTGATGGCGCACGTGTACTTCGCCGTGCGGCCCGAGAAATGGTGGATCACCAAGTCGATGCTGGTCGGCTGGATCACCAGGCGACAGTATCTCGAGCATCACGACCCGGAGCGGTGGATCGCGCGGTAACGGCGGTTAGGGCGGTAAGAGGACATAGAGCTCGACGGCCGTCGAGACAGCCCCACATGTTGACGCGACGGGATTTTCTGCGCACGACGACGGCCGCCGGCCTGGTGGGGCTTGCGGACAGCTCGGACCTCTCGGCGCAGTCCTACGACATCCTGATTAAGGGCGGACGGGTGATCGACCCGTCGCGAGGGTTCGATCGGCGGACGTCGCCGACGTCGCCATCCGCGGGAGCCGCATCGCGGCCGTGCAGGCCGGCATCGCCGCCTCGGGCGCCCGGTCGGTCATCGATGCCACGGGTAAGCTGGTCGTGCCCGGCCTCATCGACATCCACGCGCACGCCCGCACGCCCGACATGCCGGGGATTTGCCTCTCGCAAGGCGTCACCTCGCTCGTCGACGCCGGCTCGCAGGGCGCCGACCGCATCGACGAGGTGGTGTCGGTCGCCAAGGGTGCGCCGAACCGTGTCCGCGTGCTCCTCAATCTCGCCAGGACCGGCATCCTCGGCGACGGCGAGCTCATGGACATGAGCCGCGCCGACGTCGCCGCGGCTCGCGCGGCAATCGCCCGTCACCGCGATGTCATCGTCGGCGTGAAAGCGCGTCTCTCGCGGTCCGTCGTCGGCGATCAGGATTCTCGAGGCGGTGCGTCGCGCGACGGGCCGCCGTCGAGCCGTTCGACCTGCCCGTGATGGTGCACGTCGGTCAGACGGCCTCGCCACTGTCCGCCATCCTCGCGCTTCTGAAGCGGGGCGACATCGTCACCCACGTTTACGCGCCACCGCCAAACGGCATCTTCGACGACCGCGGGCAACTGTTCCCCGCGGTCGCAGCCGCCAGGGAGCGAGGTATCTGGTTCGACATCGGCAACGGCCGCACCGGGCACATCACATGGGACATGGCCGAGCGCGCCATCGCCGCGCGTTTTCTTCCGGACACGATCTCGTCGGACTGGACCGACGCGGGTCGCGAGGCGCACGTCGTGGACTTTCCCAACGTGCTCTCGAAGTTTCTGCTGCTGGGGATGCCGCTCGATCAGGTGATCGCGAGAGCGACCGCCAACGCCGCGCGTGTGTTCCCGGCGTTCAAGGACCTCGGCACGCTTCGCGCCGGCGCCGAGGCCGACGTGACCGTCCTCGAGATGCGGGAAGGCTCGTTCGAGTTCATCGACAACGCCGAAACGAAACGCACCGGGACACGGCGGCTCGCGGCCGTGACGACTATCATCGGCGGCAGGCGCGCCTGAGACGATCGCCCCCACGCACATGAGCCTCTCCGTCAGAGAACGCTGCGACGCCATCGAGGAGTGCTACGAGTTCATGCTCGCGTACGCGGCGCAAGGCGTGGCCGGCGAGGCGGGCAGCCCGAACGCGGATCAACTGCGCACCCTGCTGGCGCGTGCGGAGGAGGCACTCGTCGGGCTCGCCGATACCTTTGCCGCGGCGGTGGCCGAGGCCGACCTCGAACCTGCCGCCCCGTATCGGTCGTTCCTCGCGGTCCTCGATCGCGACGCGCTCGACAGCCTGGCCGCCTTCCAACTCGTGCTCGCCCAGCCCGCGATCAGCTCGCAGCTCATCGACAACCTGAACGCCTCGATTCACGTCAGGGCCCTGCTCACGGACATCTTCCTGATCGACGAGGTGCTCGCGTCTCGCCTCCGAAGCGCCCAGGCGCCCTGAGTCCAGCCACGAACACACGAGGACTCGGCGCTCGAACCTTGGCGAGTTGCATCAGAAGCGCGGCAAGTGGACGCCCGGCTCGACGATAGGCAACATTAACGGGGTGTTCCGGGTTAACGGAAGAGCCCTTATCGGCCGCCAGCCTTCACCCGCGCCGCCTCTGACAGCGCAGATTCGCACCCGATGACGCGTCGATTCGGACGCCGACCGCAGGATTTGTCACGCGGGAGCGGCTTCTGTTGGTGCCTGGCCACGGTCACGGGGCACACCTCCGGCCCGCCGACGTGCGGAGCCGTCGCTCAGGTAGAGTCAGGAACAGGGGTCGAGCGCCAAGGTGTCGTCGTCCCACCCCCGTCGCATCGGGAACCCCCACGGGAAGCGGCGGCGGCGCTCGCGCGGGACGCGCCGCGGGGATCGTCGTCGGCAGGGCGAGATCTCGGAGGATACGGTCGATCGCGGCCGCCTGCGGCTCTGGTTTCTTTACTATCTCGTTCGACTCTGTCGGGTTGTTCCAAAACGGGGTGGCAGCGGACGTCTTGCGGTGTCAAAATGAGACCGCGGGTCTCGGAGGAGAGGTATGAGACATTTCATCGCGATGACGCTCTCTCGAGGTGATTGCTCTGCCAGGATTCGAACGGTTTCGATCTTGTCCGTCGCAGCCATACTCGCGATGCCGGGTATCGCGTCCGCTGCGACCTTCATGGTGAATAGCACCATCGATGCAGCGGATGGGGCGCCAGGTGACGGTCAGTGCGAAACGGTTCCCGGAAACGGCGTGTGCACGCTGCGCGCCGCCATCGACGAGAGCAACGCAGTTCCCGGTTTCCCGCCAGCGCAAATCGATCTGCCACCGGGCACTTACGGGCTCACGCTCGGTGCGCTCTCGATTTCCGACAGTGTGTCACTGAGAGGTCAGGATCCGGTAACTACCATCGTCGACGGCAACAGCGTGTTCCGGGTGTTTATGCTCCTCAACACGGGAAGCAATCCGATCGTGAACATCGACAGGGTGCACATCAAAAACGGACAACCAGCCGATTTTTCTGGGGGCGCAGGCATCCTGATCTTCGGTGGAGTATCCCTGTCGTTGACCAACAGCATCGTCAGCGGCAACAGGAGTGGGGTCTTCGGTGCCGGGATCAGGAACCTAGGGTTCTTGTCCATCGTGAACAGCACCATACGGGACAACATGATTACCGGATTGACCACTGGTGGCGGCGTGACCGCTGTCGGCGGCGGCATTTTCACTGACGCTGGTGCGACCACAACGATTAACAGAAGCACTATCAGCGGGAACCAGGCCACGCGAGGTGGCGGCATCGACAACCTGGGCCACGTCGAAATCATCAACAGCACGGTCAGCGGTAACATGGTCTTCGCCGGCGGCGGTGGCATTCGAAACGTCACGGTCACGCCACCAGTGTTTGCAAGCGGCACGATTTTCATTGCTTTCACGACGATTACCCAGAACGTCGCGAATCTTGGTGCGCCCGACGAACCGGAAGAACGCACGACCGGCGGGGGCATCCTGAATTTCGGCACCGTATCCATCGGCAATTCGATCGTGGCTCGCAATATGGACAACCGCATTGCCACTGATCCGTTGTTCTCACCGGACTGTCTCAGCCGCGACGATCTCAACGGGACCTTCACGTTGTACCGCGGCAATCTGGTTGGGGTGATCAACTCGAACTGCAACATGCGGGACACGATATTCGGGAATACCGCCTTCGATATGGTGGGTTCCGCAGCCAGTCCGCTCAATCCCCTACTTGGAACTCTGTCCAACAACGGCGGTCCGACACTGACGCATGCCCTGTTGGCCGGCAGTCCGGCCATTGGACAAGGTACGGGTGTTACCAGCGCCACGTTCTTCACTGCCCCGCAACGGACCAGCGCGGTCGAACCAGGCCCGTGAATTTCAGCGATGACACCCTGGCTGATTGCGACGTTGGAGCGTTTGAATTCGGGGCGGTTGCACCAACGGTCGTGAACACGTCCATATCGCAGACTTCCGAGCCAGCGACTTCCTTGAATACGACACCGACGCCAAACGGCGCCGCCGGGACGTTCGTCGTGACGGTGACTTTCACCAACTCGAGCACCACGCCGCTACGAAAGCCGTTCTTCCAGGTCGCGGAGCTTTCGGGCGGGAACGTGCTGATCAATGCTGACGGTCAAGCAGGTGGAGTGGGTGCGACGCTCACTCCTGATGTGGGCGATGACCGGCTCTTGTCTCCGGGCGAATCCGTGACTGTGGAGTTCAGAATCGGCTTGCAGACATTGAATCCTTTCACGTTCTTGGTCAATGTCCTGGGCGAACCAGCTCCATGATGCGGCGGGGGCTCCGCGAGTCACCGCCCGATGAGATGCCCGATGTTGTGATCGCCCGGTGTTGTGTTGTGACTCGGTGAGAGTGTCCCCATCCCGACTCGTTAGAAATGTCCCCCTAAGCTTACGACCTCTGAGGAGGTCGTGGATTGGGACGGACAGCGATGAGTGTGAACGATCCAGCGCCCGCGCGTCCGAACCGCGGCCGGCGATGTCGCGCTGCCCACGTTTCAGGCGATGGCCGCGACCGATCCGCTCGACCGCCGCTTCGTCGAGCAGATGCTGGTGGGGGGGTAGCGACGCGGCAGTACGCGCGAAGCCTGGAGCCGCTCGGCCCGGCCATGGCGAGCCGGGGCACCAGTAAGAGCGCCGTCAGCCGTCGCTTCGTTGCCCGCACGACGGCGCAGCTCGCGGCCTGGCAGAGTGCGCCGCTCGACGGCCTCGACCTCGTTGCGCTGCTGATCGACGGCGTGCATGTCGGCGATCACTGCCTCATTGTGGCGCTGGGCATCGCCGCCGATGGCCAGAAACACGCGCTCGGCCTCTGGCGCGCCATCGCCGCGCGTTTTCTTCCGGACACGATCTCGTCGGACTGGACCGACGCGGGTCGCGAGGCGCACGTCGTAGACTTTCCAAACGTGCTCTCGAAGTTTCTGCTGCTGGGGATGCCGCTCGATCAGGTGATCGCGAGAGCGACGGCCAACGCCGCGCGTGTGTTCCCGGCGTTCAAGGACCTCGGCACGCTCCGCGCCGGCGCCGAGGCTGACGTGACCGTCCTCGAAATGCGGGAAGGCTCGTTCGAGTTCATCGACAACGCCGAAACGAAACGCACCGGGACACGGCGGCTCGCGGCCATGACGACTATCGTCGGCGGCCGGCGCGCCAAAGACTATCGCCCCCGACATACATGGGCCTCTCCGTCAGAGAACGCTGCGACGCCATCGAGGAGTGCTACGAGTTCATGCTCTGTACGCGGCGCAAGGCGTGGCCGGCGAGGCGGGCAGCCCGAACGCGGATACGCGCACCCTGTGGCGCGTGCGGAGGAGGCACTCGTCGGACTCGCCGATACCTTTGCCGCGGCGGTGGCCGAGGCCGACCTCGAACCCGCCGCCCCGTATCGGTCGTTCCTCGCGGTCCTCGATCGCGACGCGCTCGACAGCCTGGCCGCCTTCCAACTCGTGCTCGCCCAGCCCGCGATCAGCTCGCAGCTCATCGACAACCTGAACGCCTCGATTCACGTCAGGGCCCTGCTCACCGACATCTTCCTGATCGACGAGGTGCTCGCGTCCCACCTCCGAAGCCCCCAGGCGCCCTGAGTCCAGCCACGAAGACACGAGGATTCGGGTGAACGGAACATGCCGCCGCTGTAATCTTCGCAAAGGACGTAGACGGTGGCATAAAACGTTCGTCGATTTCGCCGTCTGAGGCGAGTTGCATCACAAGCGCGGCAAGTGGACGCCCGGCAGGACGATAGGCAACATTAACGGGGTGTCCCGGGTTAACGGAAGAGGCCTATCGGCCGCCAGCCTTCACCCGCGCCGCCTCTGACAGCATCTCAAGGGGGGAAACGTGGAATTATCTGACGCTCCAGCGTTTCAACTCGTGGCGGGACTACGCGACTAATCAAACCGCTGCGCCCGGTGCGGGCTCCAGCCCGGATCTGTGGTCCGGAAGTTCGACAGCACGTCGCCGTTCAGCGCGACACCTTGGCCGATCGCGTCGTGCTGAAGTAGCTTGAACGGCTGGATCCATGACTCACCGTGATGGCCTGCACGTGAAGTTGGATGCCACGTCCGTGCTGCCATGCCGTTCCAGACTGCGACTTCCGGGTAGGGACACAGTGGCCGCGGACCAGTTGTCCCGTCGGGAAACGATTGAAGACCTGTCAGCGTCGAAGGCGCCTGGCCGCGCTTGACCCAGTTCATCACCGCCTCGAAAAGGCCCTGAGGTCTGGCCCCTCACCCCTACTGCAGTGAGCAACGCCGGGCGCCATGAACAGACGGGCGAAGTTTCGTGTTTGCTCATACCCGCCGCCCAGTTTCTTGGTGACGGCATCGTAGTAATCGATGGTGCCGTCGGGCATGATGAGATGGTCCGACCGACCCAGTGCCAGGCGATCAGCTTGCCGCCGCGGTCCCTGAATCGTGACAATTCCGGATCGTCGGTAGCCATGATCGGACCCACTCGCTTCACGGTCAGATCGAAAAATTCTTCATAATTCGCATAGTTCAACGTCCGCCAATTCCATGTCGGATCGTAATAGACCCAATACCGCGGCCGATCGACGGAAATACGGAAAGGTTCCGGACCTGCGAGACCGCTCAGCGCGGCGCCGGGGCGAGGCCCCCACCAGAGTCGTTCCCATCCACGACGGACCTTCCCAAATCTTGTTGATCGCCGCCGCTTCTGACTGAGTCAGGCACGTCTGGGCTGCCAGCCGGACGCCTGACAGACGAGTGCGCGCGCATCGAGCGGCAGGTACGGGGATCGTCGAGGACGTTGTCCTGACGCCATCGCCCGCATCCAGGCGGCGATCGCGGCGCTGGTCGCCATCGTCAACTTTGCCGTCGAGAATCGCCCCACCATTCTCGCTGCAGCATGACCATCTGCGGCCAGATCTGCGCCGCCTGAAACCGATCCCAATGGATGGCTGGCGCGCCAGCGACGACGCCGTCGTAGTCCCGGGTAACGCTGCGCCATCATCAGTCCTTGACGTCCGCCGGTTGAGCAGCCTGTTCCAGTACCAGTAGGAGGGAGGCTTGCCGTAGAACGCCTGTGTGAGCTGCCGGCCGATGACGGCCATCATGTGTTCCGATCGGTACGCAAAATCAATCTGGAGGGGCGTGTTCGGCTGCCCGGGTAGCATGCCAAACGATCCGCCCGCTTGGGCCGTGTGTCCAGTGTCGGTCGATACCCCCACGAACCCGCCAAGAATGGCTGCGGTCGGCGTGACGACAGCGCCCGCATAGCCGCCACCCCATCGACTGGAGCTTCCCGTTCCATTTACCGTCCGTCGGAAGACCGACCCACAAATTGATCGCCTGCGGAACGAGCACTTTTCACCAGGCAGTACGGCACGGCAGCCGCGTCTGTCCCCGCGACTTCGCTGGATACGTCCAAGATTGTTACGGTCGGACCGTCGGCGATCAGCCGTACAGATCCGATCCCGGCGCGATCGCATTTTGTGATCGGCGCGTTCTGTGCGTACGCCGCATTGACCGAGATGGTGATGACGGCTGCGGCGGAAACAACAAGTCTCATCCGGTCCTCCCCTGCACTGCGCTCGTTGCGCGGCGACTCGGCATCGGCCGCCGATTGGTCCGAACTTCAGGTCCGCGTCGCACTGAGGCGTGCTTCCGATGGCCGGGCCGCCGTGCGGGGCGGACCTGTAGGCCCCTCAGGGGCGCAAGTCAAACCCAATCGGGGGAGCCGCAGATGAAGCCGGCTGATCTTCAGGAGGCGGCGCGCAGCCGCTCGCGGCGGCGCTCGACGGAGGAGCCGATGCGCATGATCTCGCGATATTTGGCGACCGTGCGGCGGGCGATCTCGATGCCCTCGCGCGAAAGCTGCCACGATGGCGTCATCGGAAAGCACGGCATCGGGCGCCTCCTCCATGATCATCCTGCGGATCCGGTGCTTCACGGCCTCGGCGGAATGCGCCTCGCCGCCGCTGGTCGCGGCGATTGCGCCGGTGAAGAAATAGCGGAACTCGAAGATGCCCCGCGGCGTGGCGATCGTCTTGTTGGCGGCCGCGCGGCTGACCGTCGATTCGTGGATGCCGATCGCGTCCGCCACCATGCGCAGATTGAGCGGCCGCAGCATGGCGACGCCGTCGGCGAGGAAGCCTTCCTGGTGGCGCACGATCTCGGAGGCGACCTTCAGCACCGTGCGGGCGCGCTGGTCGAGGCTCTTCTCCAGCCAGCTCGCCTTCTGCAGGCAATCGGTCAGATAGCGCTTGTCGGCATCGCCCGAGGCGCGCGCGGACACGTGCGCGAAATAGACGCGGTCGACGATGAGCCGCGGCAGCGCCGCCTCGTTCAGCTCCACCGTCCAGCCGCCGCCCGGCGCCGGCCGCACGAAAACGTCGGGCACGAGCGCCGCGCACGGGCTCGTGCGCGTAAGCGAGGCCGGGCTTCGGATCGAGCGCGCGGATCTCGGCGATCATCTCCTCGAGGTCCGCGCGATCGACGCCGCAGAGGAGGCGAGGCCCGCGCGGTCGCCGGCGGCGAGGCGCTCGCAGGTTGGCGAGCAGCGCCTGCATGGCGGGGTCGAGCCGGTTGCGCTCGGCAAGCTGCAGCGCCAGGCATTCCGCCAGCGAGCGGGCGAAAATGCCGGTCGGCGCCAGCTCCTGGCAGCGCGCAGCACGCGCTCCACCGTCGCCGGCGGCGGCGCCGAGCTGCGCGGCAAGCGCGCCGACGGGCACGTCAGGTAGCCGGCCTCGTCGAGCCCGGCGAGCAGGGCGACAGCGATCAGCCGGTCGGCCGGCGCGGCGGCGAAGGCCGGCTCGATCTGGCGCTTCAGAAGCTCGGCGAGGCTTTCGGTCGCCGGCGAGGTTCTGGTCGGGGCCGAACTCGTCGACACTGCGCCGCGCCGCTGCCGCTGCGCGCGAGCGGCGGCGCTGGGCGTCCAGCCGGCGTCGGAGCCCACCTGCTCCGGAAAGACGTCGGCCGGCTCGGCGTCGATGTCGGCGACCGCGTCGGCGTTCCGCGCGGCAGCGTCGTCGCCGGCGTCGTCGTGGGCTCGGCCGGCTCGTCCTGCTCGAGCAGCGGGTTCTGCTCGACCTCGGCGGCGATGAAGCGCTCCAGCTCCAGGCCCGACATCTGCAGCAGGCGGATCGCCTGCATCAGCTGCGGCGTGATGACGAGCGACTGTGTCTGCCGGACCTGAAGCTTGGCCGAAAGCGCCATGACGCACTGCCCCCAAGCGCCGGCGGGCTTCCCCGGCCCGTTCACCCGCCCGTCATATTGCGCTGCAAACTTAGCCGGCCCGGGGCGGAGTCAAAGCCTGAACTGCTCGCCCAGGTAAACACGCCGCACGTTGGGATCGGCGACGATGTCGTAGGGGCTGCCCTCGGTCATGACGCGGCCGGAATGGATGATGTAGGCGCGGTCGATCAGGCGCAGCGTCTCGCGCACATTGTGGTCGGTGATGAGCACGCCGATGCCGCGCCGCGTGAGGTGGCGGACGAGCGCCTGGATCTCGCCGACCGCGATCGGGTCGATGCCGGCGAAGGGCTCGTCGAGCAGCATGAAGGTGGGGCGGCTCGCGAGCGCGCGGGCGATCTCGCAGCGCCGCCGCTCGCCGCCGGAAAGCGCGATCGCCGGCGATTTGCGCAGATGCGCGATGTGGAACTCCTCGAGCAGCGCGTCGAGGTCGTCCTCGCGGCGGGCGCGGTCCGGCTCGACGATCTCCAGCACGGCGCGGATGTTGTCCTCCACCGACAGGCCGCGGAAGATCGAGGCCTCCTGCGGCAGGTAGCCGATGCCGAGGCGCGCGCGCTGGTACATCGGCAGGTGGGTGATGTCGTGGCCGTCGAGCTCGATGCGGCCGCCGTCGGGGCGGATCAGGCCGGTGATCATGTAGAACACCGTCGTCTTGCCGGCGCCGTTCGGGCCGAGCAGGCCGACGGCCTCGCCGCGGCGGAGCTGCAGCGACACGTCCTCCACGACGACGCGGCCCTTGAAGGCGCGCCGCAGGCCGCGCGCAACCAGCCAATCCTCACCCGAGTACTTGTCGTTCTGAGCCTCCATGCCGGCCTCTGCGGGCTGCTCTTCGGCAGATGCTGCTTCCCCCTTCGCCCATCGAAAGCGACGCATCAGGTCGGCGAGTGGCCAGGACGACCGTTCAGCTTTGCCGCTGCGATCGACCGGTATGTCCATCGTCACCGGCCCATGCTCACGGCTTCCGCGAGGCGCCGGTTGGGGTGATCAAAGTCTGCACGCGCCCGCCCTCGACGCGGCCCTGCTTTGTCCGGAGGTTCACCACCAGC